>CBDCVG010000060.1:0-15049 GCA_965222765.1 Caldora sp. | reverse complement strand
GTTCAATGTATCGGTCGTGTGGGAGAAGGTCTGGGTTTAGCAATTAAAGTGATGGATGGAGGCAAACGAGCCAAGTATGCTGTTGCCATCCAAATACTCAAGCAAATGGGCTGGATTAGTCCTGCGATCGCAGAAACCCTGGCGGAAACTTTTATGAGACTTAGTGAGTTTAAGCGTTTAGAGGTCATAGGTGAGTTATCAATGCTTTGACAATCTCCCATCTTCTGGGCGGGAGATTGTCAAAGCATACCCGAACTACGTCAAATCTTAGAAAACAGCCATCTGCCTGCACTATAATGCTTTGGACAATTGCCATTATCTTCATCTCCTCTATCTCAGCCAGAATCCTTCATGGAATAAGTAAATAAAGTTGCTATTTTGGGCAAATAAGAGTTATAGTAAGTAAAGCGACGCGGGATAGAGCAGTCTGGTAGCTCGTCGGGCTCAACAATCAGGTTAACTATGAAGTTAAATCCTGCTGAGGGCGGCACGTAAAGAAATTTTCGTGTGTTTACTTGTCAAATTCGGGGAAACCCCCATAGTGAGGCAATCCCGAGCCAAGCTCCAGTAAATGGAGAAGGTGTAGAGACTGGTTAGGCAAGCACCCTAGCGGTTAAGCCGAGGGTGAAGGGACAGTCCAGACCACAAACTGGAACATCCAGGCAACGAAAGTTGTAGTTGGTAAGCATAACCCGAAGGTCGGTGGTTCAAATCCGCCTCCCGCCACCAAATTAATAGGACAGCAAGCCCTGCAAGCAAAATGTTTGCAGGGTTTTGTAGTTGGGGGGAGATATTTAAGCTCATCCCACGACTTGCATTACGTGGGATTTCGCGTCCTTTGTCAAGTTTCATTTGTACTAATGACTAAGCAGCGGGGCGACATTTCCTCCAACCCCTTTAAGGAGTTGGCTTCCCCGTCGCTTTTTATGAATAATTAAGTTAGTTGTGGCAAGATTAGCTTTGGGAGACAGAGATGGCTGTTAAGATCAGGCGACCAATTTTAGTCGGGGGAATTGGTCTATCTTTTGGACTGTGGATGTTAGATCTTGTCCAAGACTCAGTAGCAGATGTAAGCGAGTGGGGGATATTAGGGACGATCGCTATTGCTACAGTTATCTGGTTGTTTGGGAGGAAAACTTCCCCTAAAATCGAGTTGTCACCAGTATCACTACCTATAGATCAGGAGGCAGTGAAACAAGCGATCGCTCAAGTAGAAACAGCAATTAACCAGCTAGAAACTGAGGCAGATGATCTAGATACTGTTACCCCATTGCGACAACAAGTTACCCACCTTACCCCTGAGTTAGAACGGGCAGAAATACAACTAGTAGTTACTGGTGGTAAAGGTTTTGGTAAAACTACTTTGCGGCAAGTACTCGAATCCAACTGGATATCCCAACAGCAACACAGCCTTAGCTTGCAAGAGGCACCAGCTTTATTTGTCAGTAGTGATACCAGAGTTGAGGCAGAAGGCACTGCTCAAGAAATTGCCCTTGCCGATACTCCTATCTTAACTAACGCTTTACGCTCTGATTTAGTGCTATTTGTCACAGCTGGGGATTTGACTGACACCGAGTTTCAAACCTTAAAGCAATTGAGAGCAGCTAATCTACGCACAATTTTAGTATTTAACAAACAAGACCAATATTTACCTACAGAACGAGCAACCATATTAGAACATTTACGAAAGCAAGTAGCAGAGATTTTGGCAGCAGAAGATGTGGTAGGGATTAGTGCTTCTCCTGCACCAGTGAAAGTGCGCCAGCATCAGCCAGATGCTTCAGTTAAAGAATGGCTAGAACCACAATCTCCTGCACTGACATTCCTGTGTGAGCGATTAAGTCAAATTTTGATCCAAGAAGGACAACAATTGGTGTGGGCAACTACGATTAGGAAAGCAGAGTTGATTAAAGCAGAGACAAAAACAGCGCTAAATCAGCTCAAGCGCCATCGCGCCCTACCTGTGATTGAGCAATGTCAGTGGATTGCTGCTGCTGCTGCTTTTGCCAACCCAGTTCCCGCACTAGATTTACTGGCAACAGGTGCTGTCAGTGTCCAGTTGATAGCAGAACTAGGAGAAATTTACCAGCAAAAGTTTTCTCTACAGCAAGCTCAAGCAGCAGCTAAAACCTTGGGTAGTTTGATGCTTAAGCTGGGTTTAGTAGAGCTTTCTACCCAAACCATTAGTAGTATTCTTAAAAGCAATACTTTCACCTACGTTGCTGGGGGGGCTTTACAAGGTGTTAGTGCTGCTTATCTCACCAGATTGGGAGGTTTAAGTCTAATTGAGTACTTCCAAGAGCAGGAAGAAAGTACCAATACGCCGACTGGGCAACCATTCAATCTGGAGCGTTTAGGGCAGAAACTGCAACAGGTTTTCCAGCAAAATCAACGGCAATTATTTTTGCAGAGTTTTGTCAAGCAAGCAGTGGGGCATTTGATGCCAGAATCCCCTCAATCTAAATTTGCTAGTTCTCAGCCCCTGGCTAGCGGCGATTGCCACTAGCAATAGATGAAAGTTGCACATTTTTCGTTATTTCTCAAACCCTTGCTGTATAAGGATTATAAAATGTGCAACTTAAGAGTATTAGTTATTTGCTCTGAGCCAAGCTTCATATAAGTCGGGACGACGCTCCTGTGTTCTCTGAATTTGCTGTTCTTTGCGCCAGCGGGCAATTTCGGCATGATTTCCTGACAACAAGACATCTGGAACCTTCCATTCCCGATACTCTGCTGGTCGGGTATATTGGGGATAATCTAACAATCCAGCTTCAAAACTTTCGGCTTTGAGGGACTCTACTTTGCCTACGGTTCCTGGCAATAATCTCACCACACCATTAATTAGTGCTAGGGCTGGAATTTCCCCACAGGTCAAGATAAAATCTCCCAAAGACACTTCACGAGTGACTAAATGCAATACTCGCTCATCGACCCCTTCATAATGTCCACAAATCACTACCAGTTGGTCGTAGCTTATTGCCAGCTCCCTTAGTAAGTTTTGGTTTAAAGGTTGTCCCTGAGGCGTCATGAGGATAACTTCCCGCCTAGGCAAAGTCGGTAATGACTCCACTGCCGCAAAAATTGGCTCTGGTTTCATCAACATTCCCACACCACCACCGTAGGGTTCATCATCAACTCTCCGGTGTTTATCAGTAGCAAAGTCGCGAGGATTGACTAAATAAACCTGAGCAATTTGCTTAGCCAGTGCTTTACCGATTAACCCTGAGTTTAGGGGAGAGGTAAAAAAATCAGGAAACAGTGTAACAATATCAAAGCGCACAAGGTATTAATTAAACAGGTTCAGTATGTGCTATTTTTATATCACAATTATGCTACACATTTTGCTTTCTCATGATTTGGCTATCACATCTCAACCATAGCTCAGGGTAATGGGAAATTTATCACAGCACATTGACATCCCCCTAAGGGATGAATATTAAAAACAGTGTCTTATAATATCAGAGAAACTCTCTTGGTTTCTGCTAAAGAATGGCTTCAATCTGTAGTGCGGAATAAGTTACAGTTTCCTGAATGGTTGAGCCAAGTTCAGAAATTATATTACAGTAGCATTCCAAGCAATAGCCAAAACTTAAGCACTTGAATCACCTCATACCAAAAATCGATATGATGCTCCAGTTAGAATCTCAATTTCCAGGAACGAGAATGCCTAAATCTACTAAGACTGCTGTTCTTGTAATAGGTGGTGCTGAAGACAAGATTCATGGACGCGAGATCCTGCACAATTTTTTTTACCGTTCTGGATCAGGGGAAAGTCGCATTGCGATTATTCCCTCAGCGTCAAGAGAACCAGCACTGATTGGTGAACGTTATCACCGAATTTTTACTGATATGGGAGCCCAAGAAATTAGGGTACTAGATATCCGTGATCGCGTCCAAGGGGCTGATCCCTCAATGCTGGAGTATATCGCCCAGTGCACTGGCGTCTTCCTGACTGGTGGCGATCAGTTGCGATTGTGTGGCTTACTCGCAGAAACGCCTGTGATGGAAAAGCTCCTACAGCGAGTGCATCTGGGCGAAATTACTCTAGCAGGTACTAGCGCTGGTGCAGCAGTTATGGGTCACCAGATGATTGGTGGTGGCGGTAGCGGTGAATCTCCCAATCGCTCTCTAGTAGAAATGGCAACAGGATTAGGGATCATCCCTGAATTAATCGTCGATCAACATTTTCACAATCGCAATCGTATGGCACGTCTGATGAGTGCTATAGCTGCTAATCCTAACTTGTTAGGAGTAGGTATTGATGAAGATACCTGTGCCTTATGTGAAAAAGATGGTTTGTTGCATGTGATGGGCAAAGGCACTGTAACAATCATTGATCCAGGAGAAATGTCTTATACCAATGAGTCTTATATTGGTGCTAAAGATCCCATTAGTTTACATAATCTCCGGGTGCATATTCTCTGTCATGGCGATCGCTACCATATACACAACCGCTCCCTCATGACCCAACAATTTTGAGTCAAAGTCTTTTTATTCCTCCTATTGTGAGCAATAGACCATGGTGTCTAATTGGAACCTAGGGACTAGGGAGGGGCAATTTTCCTAATTTCGTTGTGCGCTGAGAAGCGCATAGCGTTTAATTTGGACTTTATTTTTGACACTATCACTGGGAATGTAGAAGAAAACTGTTCTCCATGAACAGTTTAAGAGCTTTTCAACGCGGGAAACTAGTTAACCTGACAACTTCACAGGAGTCGTGACTTAACGATTAAGCAAAATTATTGATTTATAATAAAAAACTTTAAATATACTTTACATATCCTGTGTTTTGTTGCTGCACTCCCTGAGTGTGACAATCACTCCTTTCAACTTCCTGAAGTACATCTTGACAATCATCCCCGGTCATCGGCTATGAGAATTCTGAAAATCCAGACATTACGCGGTCCCAACTATTGGAGTATTCGACGCCACAAACTTATTGTTATGCGTCTTGATTTAGAGGAACTGGCAAACAAGCCCTCCAATGAGATTCCTGGCTTTTACAACGGACTAGTTGAGGTCTTACCCAGTCTGGAAGAGCACTTTTGTTCTCCTGGCATCCGGGGTGGTTTCCTTAGTCGCGTGAATCAAGGTACGATGATGGGGCACATCATCGAACATGTGGCTCTGGAGCTGCAAGAACTAGCCGGTAGGCAAGTGGGCTTTGGTCGCACTAGGGAAACAGCGACACCAGGAGTATATCAGGTAGTAATTGAATACGCTGATGAACAAGCTGGTCGTTATGCTACCAGAGCAGCAGTTCGCCTGTGTCGTAGCATTGTGGATACTGGTACTTATCCCCAAAAAGAATTAGATCAAGACCTCAAAGATTTAAATGAATTGCACCAGGATGCTGCTTTAGGTCCAAGTACAGAAGCATTGGTAAAAGAAGCTGAAGCTAGAGATATACCCTGGATGGCTCTGAGTGCCAGAGCCATGATTCAGCTAGGCTATGGTTGCTACCAAAAGCGCATTCAGGCAACTTTGAGTGACCACTCTGGGATTTTGGGGGTTGAGCTAGCCTGTGATAAAGAGGGTACGAAATTAACTTTGCGGGATGCGGGTATCCCTGTACCGCGCGGCACAGTAATTCAGTACCTAGATGATTTAGAAACAGCCATTGAAGATGTAGGGGGTTACCCGATTGTCTTAAAGCCATTGAATGGCAATCATGGTAGAGGCATTACTATTGATATCCAGAATTGGGAAGAAGCCGACAAAGCTTATGATACTGCCAGAAAAATCTCCCGCTCTGTAATTGTCGAACGGTACTATCGCGGCACTGATCACCGGGTTTTAGTGGTTAATGGCAAATTGGTGGCGGTTGCCGAACGCATTCCTGCTCATGTGGTAGGAAATGGCAAGTCTACTATTGAGGAATTGATTGAGGAAACCAATCGCGATCCCAATCGCGGCGAAGGACATGATAATGTCCTCACCAAAATAGTGATCGACCAAACCAGCATGAGTCTGTTGAAACGTCAAGGCTACAGCCTAAATACGGTGTTAAAAGAGGGTACATGGTGTTACTTGCGAGCCACTGCCAACCTCAGTACAGGAGGTATAGCTATAGATCGCACCGATGATATCCACCCGGAAAATATCTGGTTAGCAGAGCGGGTAGCGAAAATCATCGGTTTGGATATTGCAGGGATTGATATTGTTACCCCCGATATCACTAAGCCGTTACGGGAAGTAGATGGGGTAGTAGTAGAAGTAAACGCTGCTCCTGGCTTCCGAATGCATGTTTGTCCTAGTCAAGGCTTACCTCGAAATGTAGCAGCACCAGTAATGGAAATGCTATTCCCTCCCGGGCAACCTAGCCGTATTCCGATTGTGGCAATCACTGGGACTAATGGTAAAACTACTACTACCCGTTTGATTGCCCATATCTATCGGCAAACCGAACAAGTTGTGGGTTATACCACCACCGATGGCATTTATATAGATGAACATTTGGTGGAAAAAGGGGATACTACCGGACCTCAAAGCGCTCAGGTAATTCTCAAAGACCCTACAGTGGAAGTGGCAGTTTTGGAAACTGCCCGTGGTGGTATCCTGCGTTCTGGCTTGGCTTTTGATCGTTGCGATGTGGGGGTAATCTTAAATGTCGCAGCCGATCACTTGGGAATCGGAGATATAAACACCATAGAACAGATGGCAGCCCTCAAGGGTGTATTAGCAGAATCAGTTAGTCCTAATGGCTATGCTGTCCTTAACGCGGACGATCCTCTGGTAACAGCAATGGCAAAGCAAGTGAAGGGTCATGTAGCTTATTTTTCCATGAATCCAGAGAATGAGGTGGTGCAAGATCACATACGGCAGGGTGGTTTGGCAGCAGTTTATGAAAACGGCTACCTATCGATTCTCAGAGGGGATTGGACTTTACGGATTGAAGAAGCAGTACATGTGCCGGTAACTATGTCGGGATTGGCACCATTCATGATTGCTAATGCCCTAGCAGCAAGTCTCGCTGCCTTTGCTCAGGGAGTGCCGATTGAGGCAATTAGAGCTGCTTTGACTACCTTCCGTGCTTCCGTAGAACAGACTCCAGGACGGATGAATTTGTTTAATCTTGGTCGCTACCATGCTCTAGTGGATTATGCCCACAATGCTGCTAGTTATGAAGCACTAGGAGGTTTTGTCCGCAATTGGCCAGGAGAGCGGATTGGGATAGTTGGAGGTCCTGGCGATCGCCGGGATGAAGACTTTATTGAATTAGGCAGACTTTCAGCCAAAATCTTTGACCGGATTATCATCAAAGAAGATGAGGACTTACGAGGACGTCCTAGTGGAAGTGCAGCAGAGTTAATTTCTCAGGGAATCATTAAACAAAAGCCTGATTGCCGCTATGAAGTTATCCTCAAAGAGACAGATGCAATTAATACTGGACTAGATGAGGCTGCCATCGGTGGTTTAGTGGTAATTCTCCCTGAAACTGTCAGCGGTGCAATTAGCTTGATTGATATACGTCGTCCCCTACCGGAAAATGGAACCGGGTCAACGGTAGGTAGCATTAAAGCTAATTTGCAGCCGTCAGTAGTTAATCAAGTGTAGCTCAATTGTACTAAGTCACTTTCTCCCGTTATACCTGTAGGGTTAACGGGAGCTTAGGAAAAATTAGCTGTTAATGAAGATAAAAAAGGACGGCAATACCCCACAAGGAATAGGTAAACACCGATCTAGGCGATCGCACTGGAGTTTTTAGAATGTCTTTAGTTAGAACCAATCAATAACTAAAGGAATTTCTATGCAACCAAATAACCCTAACCAATTTACAGAAAAAGCTTGGGAAGCGATCGCTCGCACTCCAGATATGGCTAAAGCAGCTCAGCAACAGCAGATTGAGAGCGAACATTTGATGCAAGCATTGCTAGATCAACAAGGACTAGCTACGAGTATTTTCAATAAAGCTGAAGTATCAGTGCCGCGACTGCGACAAGCGACAGAAGACTTTATCCAGAGCAAGCCCAAAGTTTCCGGTAGCAGCGAATCGATCTATCTTGGACGTAGCCTGGACACTCTCTTGGATAGGGCAGAATCTTATCGTAAAGACTACAAAGACGAATATATCTCCATTGAGCACTTGATTCTGGCGTATCTTAAAGATAATCGCTTTGGCAAAGCTCTCTTCCAAGAATTTAAACTGAATGAAAAGAAGCTTAAAAGCACGATTGCGCAGATTCGAGGGGGCCAGAAAGTGACGGATCAAAATCCAGAAGGCAAATACGAAGCACTAGAAAAATATGGACGGGACTTGACAGAGGCAGCCCGGGAAGGGAAACTTGACCCGGTGATTGGACGGGATGATGAAATTCGCCGCACAATACAAATCCTCTCCCGCCGCACCAAGAATAACCCCGTATTAATTGGAGAACCAGGGGTTGGCAAAACTGCGATCGCAGAAGGATTAGCACAACGGATTGTAGCAGGCGATGTACCTCAATCCCTCAAGGATAGGCGCTTGATTGCCCTGGATATGGGTGCTTTGATTGCTGGAGCGAAGTTCCGGGGTGAATTTGAAGAACGCCTCAAAGCAGTACTCAAAGAAGTTACTGACTCCCAGGGTCAAGTTATCTTATTCATTGATGAAATTCATACTGTAGTTGGTGCTGGTGCGACTCAAGGTTCAATGGATGCTGGTAACCTGCTCAAACCAATGTTAGCGCGGGGTGAATTGCGTTGTATCGGTGCTACCACTTTGGATGAGTACCGCAAGTATGTGGAAAAAGATGCAGCTCTAGAGCGTAGATTCCAGCAAGTATATATTGACCAACCCACTGTAGAAGATACCATCTCCATCTTGCGGGGTCTCAAAGAGCGCTACGAAGTCCACCACGGGGTTAAGATTTCTGATAATTCCTTAGTAGCAGCAGCAACCTTATCCACCCGCTATATTAGCGATCGCTTTTTGCCAGATAAAGCTATTGATTTAGTAGATGAAGCCGCAGCAAGGCTAAAAATGGAGATTACCTCCAAACCAGAAGAACTTGATGAAATCGATCGCAAAATTCTCCAACTGGAAATGGAGAAGTTATCCTTGCAGAAAGAAAGTAATCCGGCTTCTCTAGAGCGATTGGAAAGACGAGAAAAAGAACTTGCTGATCTCAAGGAAGAGCAAAGAACTTTAAATGCTCAGTGGCAATCAGAAAAAGGTGTAATTGACCGCATTCAGGGTATAAAAGAAGAGATTGACCGCATCAATGTAGAAATTCAGCAAGCGGAGCGAGATTACGACCTCAACCGGCTTGCAGAGCTGAAACATGGGAAATTAGCACAGTTACAAAAATCTCTACAAGCAGCGGAATCTCAACTGAGTGCTACCCAAACTAGTGGTAAGTCCCTGTTGCGGGAGGAAGTTACGGAAGCTGATATTGCCGAGATTATTTCTAAATGGACGGGAATACCCATCAGCAAGCTAGTGGAATCAGAGAAAGAAAAGCTGCTGCACTTAGAAGAAGAACTGCATAAACGGGTAGTAGGACAAAATGAAGCCGTTACTGCGGTTGCCGATGCCATTCAGCGATCGCGTGCTGGTTTAGCTGATCCCAACCGTCCCACTGCTAGCTTTATTTTCCTCGGTCCCACTGGTGTTGGCAAGACGGAACTAGCTAAAGCTCTTGCTACCTATCTCTTCGACACCGAAGACGCAATGGTGCGGATTGATATGTCTGAGTATATGGAAAAGCACACCGTCTCACGATTGATTGGTGCTCCTCCAGGATACGTTGGTTACGAAGAAGGGGGACAATTAACAGAGGCTATCCGTAGGCGTCCTTATGCCGTGATTCTTTTCGACGAAATAGAGAAAGCACACGCTGATGTTTTCAATGTCATGCTGCAAATCCTGGATGATGGTCGCGTTACCGATGCTCAGGGTCATACTGTAGACTTCAAGAACAGTGTAATTATTATGACCAGCAACATCGGTTCTCAGTATATCCTGGATGTTGTGGGTGATGACTCCCAGTACGATGAGATGCGGAATCGGGTAATGGAAGCCATGCGTACGAGTTTCCGTCCAGAGTTCCTCAACCGCATTGATGAGGTGATTATCTTCCATGCCTTGCAAAAAGACCAATTGCGCTATATTGTCCAGCTGCAAACCCAACGTTTAGAAAAACGGCTAGCAGAGCGTAAAATGTCCCTAAAGCTCTCCGAAAGTGCGATCGAATTTCTCGCGGAATTGGGTTATGATCCAGTCTTTGGTGCACGTCCCCTCAAGCGAGCGATTCAGCGGGAACTCGAAACCCAAATTGCCAAGGGTATCCTCCGCAGTGAGTTTAACGATGGTGACACTATCTTTGTAGATGTTGAGAATGAAAGGCTTGCCTTCAAGCGCTTGCCAGCTGAGTTACTGACTACTCAGTCAAGCTAGGGTTTGATGTATAAGTAGGGGTTGCTGCATAAGTCGTAATTTTCGGGTTTGAATAGGTGGTAGGTGGTAGGTGGCAGGTGGTAGGTAAGGGAAAGAGGTGGTAGGTGTTAGGGATTTTCGACTGACGGTGCAAGGTTTTTGAGATCATTGAGGCAAAAACCTTATACCTTCTTGAAAAATTACCTACTACCTAACACCTAACACCTAACACCTACTATATTATTAAGCAGCGCATTCTTTGGTTGCAGATTTACTGGATTGAGCAAGGTAAATTCCTGTGAGAACTACAACAAATCCTAACCCAGTTGTGGGACTGAGACTCTCAGCAAAGATAACCCAAGCTAAGATGGCGCTGACGATTGGCTCAAGGAGCAAAAACAGAGAGATAAAACTAGAGGATAATTTATCCATACAATCTGCTAGTAGACGTTGACCAAAACCTTCTGAGATGATGCCTAATCCAATCACTGCTAACCAAGGTAACCAGGTGGTGGGAAATAGTTGACCTTCGGTTAACAGAACAATAGGAATAAGTAATACACTACCGATCGCACAACGCCATAGTAAGATAGTCATGGCACAAAAGCGATTGCGTAGCTGCTCTACTACTAGAAAGTATCCTCCCAAAAACACAGCGGACAATAACGCATAAATATCTCCTATTAGATGTCCTTCTGCACCGTGGAGATCTTCAAGTCCTAATGCGATCGCTCCAGACAAGGCAATTAACATCCCAATTATAAACTTCTTGTCGAAGCGTGTGTTGAAAAATAACCATCCCCCCAAGCAAGTGAATACAGGAGTTAGGTTATTAAGCAGCATAGACTTAGCTACACTGGTATATTGCAGAGAAATTGCCCAGAGTACTAAGGTAGTCACAGAAATGATGCCGACAACAACGAGCAAAATCCACTGCTGGGTAGTTATAGTTTCTTGCTTTCTAACTTCTTGAGGAGCAGAACGTTTGTTACGAATAGCTCCACCGATACCAAAAAATATGACAAAGATAAACATGCGGTTGAAAACTGTTCCGTTTGCTCCTAACTCCGTCTCGCTAAAGCGAATGAAGATGGGAGCAAAGGATACAGCAAGTAAAGCAGCACAGAGGGTCAAAATTGGAGTCAGATTAGACTTGTCTATTTTCTGACGGGGAAGCTCAAGTTGAATCATTGATAAATTAATAGATATTTTTTTACTAAATGAGGGAAAATCCTAACATACTCTTGGATATTAATAAATAGACCAGAAGAAATAAAATAGGAATATTTCATTAAACCTGCTCCTACAAAATGGCGATTTGAGAATTGCAGTTATCTAACTTAAAAAAATTACCAGATCTTAACAATAAAGAGGAAGATTATGAAAAGCCAATTACGAATATTACTGCTTCTCTCCTGTGTCTTATGTACTTTAACTGGTTGTGGTACAGTTACCACGGATTCAACTGCTGAACCTGTAGCTACTACAGTTTCTCAAAAAAACATATCTGAGGCGAAACTTATAGGTCCGGTTACTGATGCCTTTAGCGCCTATTGGTACAAAGGAAAAGCTGAGTTGACTAGCTACATTCTCGAACAAGCACGCTACGGAGAAATCCGTCAAGGTAATGCTGTTTTAATTTTTGTTACCGAAGATTTTTCCCGTAGCAAGCAAGTTAAATTGGATAATCCTGCCCAAGCTGGAGATGACAGCGTCAATGTGATGAAACTGAATCTCACCAAGAACTTCAACACAGGTATCTACCCCTATTCGATGATGACTTCGGTGTTTACTCCTGTACAGCGCAAGACAAACCCACAAACAATGAAAATAACTACTTCATCTCAGGAGTGGTGCGGTCATACTTTTGTACAGATGAATCTTAACGATAAAGGTTACCGCATTCAACAGAATTCCTATTTTGAAAGCGATGGTGATAAGACTCTTTCGCTTGATGGAGCCATACCTGAAGACGAGCTATGGACAACAATTCGCCTCAATCCTGATGATCTTCCTACAGGTAAGCTACAACTGATTCCAGGTACTATGTTTCAGCGGTTACGTCATCTTTCTTGGACTACTCAATCAGCAACGGCGGAACTCAAAGCACTTGCAGGGAATCCTCAACTTATGTCTTATACCCTTACTTATCCAGAGCTGGAACGGACACTAACTATTGAGTTTAGCAAAGCATTTCCCCACGAAATCGAATCCTGGGAGGAAACTTACCAATCAGGTTGGGGAGAGGGAGCTCAAACCTCTTACTACTAGAGCCAAGCGTAAGAAGAGGATACTGCTTGATTATTGGATAAAAAACAGTGTTGCAGATGAGGTATTGCGTCAAGAACTTGCTCTGGAATGAATTTTGAATGAGGCTTTCCTATTGTCTTAAAATATATTAAGTAGACTCTTTTAAATACTGTTTTAAAGAGTGCTTATTTTGGTAATTGTGTCTCACAACGTTAGTACAAATTCTCTTTCATGAAGATTTTGTTACAAAAACTTTATTCTACAAAAAGGTAAACCAGGATAGTCCCAAAAGAAATAATAGTACTATCCCTTATGCCCTCCAAACTTTTGTCAGCTATAGCAGCTACTGCTTTAACAGTAGTAACCAATCTTACTGTACTAGCTCCTGTTTCTATAGCTCAAAGTCAACAAACTAAAAGCTATGGTTTCATACCTTCATCAGAATTAAATTCATGGACTGATGCATTTTTCTGGTGGATATATCCACACATGGAAGACAGAGCAATTCAACCTCATCAACATCAATACAAAAAAGAATGGCTAGCTATTAGAGAAGCTTTGAGAGACGAATTGGTCTGGACACAAATGCCTTGTATAGATGAATCTTATGGTTATTATCCAGGAATTTATAGTGAAGCCATCAGTGCTGCTACTGATGCAGTTTTTCATGCTCGTCATCCAGAATTAGGTGGACGCCAGATACGACCCCACGAAATTGATTTCATCAGAGAGAGGAAAAGTTTATCTGAGAACTTCCCTTTGAGTTTGTGTTGAGCTTGAAATTTTACTTGCTTCGTTCCTGATAATAGTCCTTTTGGTGTATATTATAGGGGTATTTATCAATTGCTGCAAGCAATATACTGTAGATGTTCCAGTGATTGATAAAGTAGTCTAAGAAACAGTCTTCAATGAAGGTATTTTGTACTTATCTTATTAGTGCTAATACGGATCGCAGAGTGCCTCTACCACAGCTATGAAATCAAATTAATATTATTTCCCCGAAACTATAAAGATTCTGTGAGCAATTCTGTTGCTAGCTATAGTACTAGAAATATTAAATAAATCTAAAGAGATACTACTTATGGGTAACTTAAAGCAATTCGGTTTAAGTCTAGCTACAGTACTAGCTGTGGTTAGTAATGCTGCATCAGCAAAAGCTCTATTGAGAAGTGACTTTGAAAACTACCTGAGGAATAACAACACGGCATTTGCTCAGCTTTTGTCAATAGAAGGATATGCCTACGCTGAAGAATTAACAAGGTTGACTTGTAATAAATTGCACTATGTTGAGACAACTGACGTGTACAGAGCTTTTATTAATAATGACATTCCATCAATTGTAGCTAGTGATATCTTGTCTTTTTCTACTGGCTACACTTGTCCCTGAAAAAGGTTCAAGAGTTCTCATCAGAGCAGACCATGTTGCTCAGCGTAGAATCCCATCAACAGTAGGGAATACGCCAGTAGGGTATTACTACTCTGGAGACCGAGCAATACTTCACTCAATTAGCGCAGACAGGCAGTGGGGTCTCCTCAAGAGTGGTGGTAAGCGCTATTGGGTTCATATGGATTATGTGAGTTTCGACATATAGATTTTTTATACCTGTTACTTACCAAGTGCTTCTGATAAATTACTCTTGTTGAGTATATTCAAGGGGTATTTATCAGAAGCTACAAGGCTTGATGCATATAGTTTATAGCTATTGATAAACTCTTCTTGGAATACTGATTCAAGAAGGGTCTATAAAGAATTAGAAGACTCTATAGAGCTTTCTGTTATAGAATCTGGGTTAAGTAAGAAAAAGAAATACAAAAAGAAACCTCAAGGTTTTTCTTAGAAATCCGTATCAATATTTTTAGTACAAAAGTATTTTGTTGATACAAAACTATTTACCAAAACTTTAAATAATTTACTCTCTACTTCATCAAATCCTTCACGGAAAGCTTCCGGATAGTGACTTATTATCAAAAGTTACACAGAGATATTTTGTTGTTCTTTGTCTGTTAGAGGACTTGAATTATTTAACAGCCTAATGAATAAGCTATTAACAGCAACTATTGGTTCTACCTTGATTTCTATTACATCAGTAGGTTTTGCTACTTTGGTAAGTGCTAGGACTATCAATGGAGAGTTTGAAATAAATGTAGAAGGAGATTTATTAACTACTTTATTCAGCCCTGCACCTACTGTCCCTGGTGTGCCAGTTACTATAATGCTTCCAGAGAAGATTAATAGAACTTTAAAAGGTAGCTTTAGTTTTGATGATTCTGGCTCCGAAGGTTTAGGGTTAAATTCTCTGACTACTCAGATACCGTTGCAGAACTTTAATTGCGACTGTGATTTTGGAGAGGGTAGCTCAATAGTTGATGGGGTTTTTAGTACAACTCCAATTGAAAGTGGAAGTGTTGCAACTACAGGTGGCAACTCTTCTCAAGCTTTTT
>CBDCVG010000059.1:0-198662 GCA_965222765.1 Caldora sp. | reverse complement strand
GAGTAGGTAACGATCCCCCGAGTAACGGATAAATTTCAGCTTTATCTGCATTAGCATCTTGTACCCAGATCTCTGGCACTCTAGCATTAGGCTTGAGGGCAAGGGACTGGATGTTAACTTTTGCCTGAATTGTCTGTACCGCCTGTGTCAGTTGACCAAGCAGCGTTTTCGGTGGTTGTGGTGGCTGGGGGGAACTCATTATTTAAGCGATGAGTTATTGGCTGTTTCGCTCTTGACTCATTCTACTCTTGAACAAGGGGGAATTGTAGGATCATCTACTTCTTGTAAACCTACATCCTGAACTCGTACTAAATCAAGATTGGGTTGTCGTAAAAATAGCCCCCGAACTATATCACCATTAAAGTTTTCATCGCTTAATAAGCTCAACATATAGTCATTTCACATAAGAATAAAACATTTTTTCCGTCAAAAACCTTTTACAGCAAGATTTACACCCAAAATTTTGTATCAGTCTAAACTGGAATGACTATATCTATTGCTGCAAATTCTGTCGAGATAGTAAACGTGAACGAATAAGGCTGAGATCGGGCTGAATGCTGGATAAACGTTGCCGTACAGATTCAGCTAACTGCTCTCTCTGGCTCAAGTAGATCTCCACAGCATCTTGATGCCGAAGATAATAACCAATTGTGTTGTAGACATCCGACAAGGAAAGGGTTGAGTACCGATGAACAATAGACTCAGGAGACGCTCCATCTTGAAAGGCTCTAATTACAGTCTCTAGTAAAACTTTTGAGTTCCCTACACGAATTGCTCCCGTTTTATCTTTATATAGAGGTGGTGTCTCACGCTCTAAAACAAGATTCATAGATTGATATTCCTAACTTGAATAAATATAAATCTTAACTTAATCTAGACACAGGTAATGCCCGCGATCGCATTGAATCTGTTATTTTGCCTGAGTTTACAACAACAACCAGCAATTTATGGAAAGCAGGCTAGCGATCGCCAGGTAGTTCACTTTGTATTCACTGGTGACTATAGACGACTAGCATAATTGCTGTATACTACTGTCATGGGCGAAAGTAGAAACAAAACTACATATACTGCCACTAGTATTGTTAACTATTATGCACGGCTTGACTGGCTACAGCCCGCAGAAATCGCAATTCTAGAACGACTTCGACCACAACTGGCGACTATGAAAATGCTAGATATAGGCATAGGCGGTGGTCGCACGACTCTGTATTTTGCTCCCCTAGTCAAACAGTATGTTGGCATTGACTATTCATCTAAAATGATTGCTGCATGTCAGCAAAGATTTAAAGACTCTGAGTATCCTATGAGCTTTGAAGTTTGCGATGCTAGGGATATGAGTCAGTTTGATGACAACTCATTTGACTTTATTTTATTTAGCTATAACGGAATTGACTATGTTTCCCATAAAGATCGGCTCAAGATCTTTGCAGAAGTTAAACGGGTAGGAAAGCAAGGCTGTTATTTTTTCTTTTCTAGTCATAATCTCCAGACCTTAGAAAAAGGGCTGACCTGGCAAAAACAACTTAGCATCAATCCCATTAAAATCTATACGAATTTGGTTGCTCTTGGTTTGTTTTGGTTGTTCAATCGCTCATTAAATCGACAAATGGTAGCAGATGCTGACTATCTCATTGTTCGCGATGAATCTCATCTATTTCGTTTGGATACGTACTATATTCGGGCGGCGCAGCAGTTGAAAGATCTGTCTCAAGATTTTAGCCACGTCGAAATTTATCCGTGGAAAAGTAAAGAAAGGGTTTTAGAAATGGATGCCCCTGTTATGGAAACAGAGCTATGGCTTTATTACCTATGTCAAATAAAATCTGCCAGTTAATTCTCTGGTTGTAAGGTGGAATATTCGTGATCTGATTGCTCTTTTCCAACTTCTGGGTGCTTGATGAGCAGTTATATGAACATCGTTGTTTCTTGTGTTATTAGAAAATCAATCCAGCTCAGACAGATGTCTATTTTTCTGTTTGACCTTTCCTAAGGAAGTGAGATATATGCCAGTAATGACAATGAACATAGCTAACCAATCGAGGAAACTAAGAAACTCTGAAAAAATAAGATACGCCAGAAGAGCAGTAACAATCGGGTTGAGTAGTAAGACCGTTGCAACTAGCCCTGGTGAAAATACTTTCATACTACGGAGTATAAGCACTTGTGAAAGTATGCCCAATGCACCTAGGGCAAACTCAATTAGCCAATCGTTTAAAGAATAAGGAAAGATAGGTCCATCTGTACCAATAAAGTAGAGCAAAATGGACATAAAAATGGCTGAACCAAAATTAATATAGCCGACAATTTCTATAGGCTCCATTTGTGACTGAATTCTTTTTAACAAGATGAGGTATAATGCCCAAAATAAAGCGGAAATCAAAGCTAGAGCATCACCAATGAGTTTCTCGGGTGCAGTAGAATAATCATTTCCCACTAACAGAATAGAGCCTCCAACAGTTATTAATACCCCTAGTAAAAATAATCTATCAAATGATTTCTGTAGAAATAACCAACCAATTAATGTAGTAAATACTGGTGTAAAACTATGTAGCACTTCTGAGTTTGCAACACTAGTTTTACTGAGAGACCATGCCCAGAAAAGCTGACATGGTAAAGCTGTACAGATTAAGCCCAGAAGCAACAATGGGGGTCGAGAGCCAAAGCCTACTCGAAGGGACCTAGAGCTTGTCAATTGAGACCTTAGAAAGCTTCCAAAATTCCACAACCCCAAAATCAGTACCACAATCCAGACACGATTAAATATTGTGGCAACTGGACTCATAACCCCTTCGCTAATTCGTATTAGCACTGGAGTACATGCCGTAGCTGCTACAGCTAACAGCAACCCTATGTAAGCAATGACAACTTCTCTCTGGGTTTTTCTCATTTTATCTTGAATTTTCAATTTCTTGCTGCATATAGAACCCATTTGGTATCTTTACACTCTCCAGTATAATAATCCAAGATACTGGCTATTAAATACAGACTTACTCGAATTGCGTGCTCGCCCTACCCGTTCGTTGTCGAACGGTACTTAGCACCTTCCATAACTTGAGTTGATTAACAGACAATGAGCTATTCAAGCAGTTTGACAGATAAAGAGTGGGAAATTATTGAAATGCTCTCAAATAATATTGATTATTTCAAATCTAAACCTGTCAATATTCCCAAAATAACCATCCTTCTTGACAACGGATATCATCCTAAAAAATTGGAAGAAGAGTTGAAAAAAGTTTATCCCCAGATAATGACCAAGATTAATCTTTGTTTTGTCCGACTGATGCTCAAAAGACTGGCAAATGGCTAGATAGATCCCAAATGGGTTCTATATTCCGGTGTTGGGTTTCACTTCGTTACACCCAACCTACAGTTTTAGGTGTGTCGCGCTAGTAGAACGATTAAATCAATTTTCACCTTGTCAAGTGCAGTGAAAATTGAATCAAATGGACTCAAAACCCTTGCATAATGGAAAAAATCTGGGAGCTAATCGAGGGATAATTCACTCATTCCATATTGCGTAGCAATTGGGTGGATGAGCGTCAACTAAAATCCCTTGTCTACAGCATAAATATCCCGTTCGCGCCCTGTGGCAAACCGCAGAGAGTGGGAGAGATTCTTGCTAGATTGAGTGAGGAAAATTATCAGTGCTAGGAATGACAGAACAGTAGACAGATAGAAAATGCCTTGGTAATCTAGCAACTCAGCAAACAAACCAAAGACCGGTGGAGCGATCGCTCCGCCTAAATCAAACCCACTTAAACATACTGAGTAAACCATACCTCTTTCCGTGGACAAAGAACGATCGGAAACCAAGGCAATCATAATTGAGAGTATGGTTCCTGAGCCAATTCCTTGCATTACCCCCGCCAGCAAAAATGCTTGGGGACTTTGAGCCTGGGATAACATTAGCATTGCTAGCCCATAGCTGATTAGAGAGACAGTAATAAAGATGCCTCGCCCATAGCGGTCAGATGCAGGACCGGTTAACAGGCGTATAATAAAACTAGCGATCGCGGCAGTGGTAAAATACAACCCAGAATTTAAGTTGACGCCAGTTTCTCTGATGAACAAAGGGAGAAAGGTAATTAAGCCTCCAAAACTTAAACCAACTAAGAGTAGTACTAAGGCAGGAACCCGCATACGGGGACTGCTTACTAGCTGCCAAGGACGGCTAGAAGCCACTTCTTCTGCTCCAGAGTCAGATAGTTGGACTCTTCGAGGCTCCTTAACCAAGCTGGCAAAAAGCCAACTCAGCCAACCCAAACCTGAAATAGCCAGAAATAAGGCTGTATAGCTGACTAAAGCTTGGAGAAAGCCTCCTAGGGCAGGACCAAGTCCCAAACCAATCGGTGTGACTAAACTCATGTAACCAAGTAACTCACCCCGCTTATCCACTGGGGATAAATCCGCTACCAGCGCTAGATAGCCGGTGGTAAAAGCGGCGAGGCTAATACCGTGGAATCCCCGAATTAGCATTAACATACCAATCGAGTCCACCAACAAGTAGCACAAAGGTGCGATCGCAGCAATACCTGTACCAATCAGCAACACCAGCTTGCGGCTGCGCTGGTCTGCCAAACGTCCTAGTATGGTTCTAAACAATATTAGACCGATGCTAAAGCAACTGATTACTAGTCCTATCTGCTGCTTTGTACCCCCTATATCCTCAATGTATTGGGGCATAGTTGGTAACATAGAAGCTACACTTGACCAAAACAGCAAACCAGTAATAAACAGAGTCAGTAAATTTCGACTTTGTGATGCTTCCAGCTCCCGAAAAATCTTCACTTGCTGAGTACCCCGGCGAAACATTGAGGGGAGTTTTATCCATCCTCTTTACTATTCTTAACATTTATTTCTACTACTTCCCTCACTCTATAGATGGGACGCCCCTGAGATTCGTGGTAGGTACGCATTAGTAGCTCCCCTAACAGACCAAAGCTCAAGAGCTGTACACCAGTTAAGACCAAAACTACTGCTAAAATCAGCAAGGGGCGATCGCCAATACTTTGACCAAGACCTAGCTTGAGAATAGTTAGATAAAGTCCTAAGCCTACTCCTAGAGTCAGGGAGATAATACCCAGCAACCCAAAGACATGCATCGGCCGCGTCAAGAACTTTTTCATAAAAAAGAC
The DNA here is from genome assembly GCA_965222765.1 of Caldora sp. Classification (GTDB taxonomy): domain Bacteria; phylum Cyanobacteriota; class Cyanobacteriia; order Cyanobacteriales; family Coleofasciculaceae; genus Caldora. The sequence goes on along the minus strand of CBDCVG010000059.1, from coordinate 193,527 downwards.
AGTGAGCAAATCCATCACTACCCGGAAGGTTCGTCCTAATCCATACTTACTTTTGCCATGACGGCGAGCATGATGATGCACAGGTAATTCCGTAATTCTTGCCCCTTCAATAAAAGCCAGAGCAGGCAAAAACCGATGTAACTCACCGTAGAGGTTCATATCAGCAACTAATTCTGAGCGATAAGCTTTTAGGGAGCAGCCGTAATCATGGAGTTTTACCCCAGTGATTTGCCCAATCAACCAGTTGGCAATTAGGGAAGGCAGTAAACGAGTCAAAGCCTTATCTTGACGGTTTTTACGCCAGCCACTGACTAGATCGTAGCCTTCGGAGAGCTTGGCGAGCAACAGAGGAATATCAACTGGATCATTTTGCAAGTCACCATCCAAAGTAACAATAGCGTCACCTCTTGCATAGTCAAACCCTGCTGCCATTGCTGCGGTTTGACCATAGTTACGCCGTAGCAGCACTGCTCGCAAGTTAGGATAGGCAAGAACCTGTTCTTTGAGCAGTTGAGCAGAGCCATCAATAGAGCCATCATCTACGCAAATCAATTCATAGCTCAGCTGAGCAGATGTTAATACAGACGCGATCGCTTCTATCAATTGAGGCAGACTCTCCACCTCATTGTAAATAGGTACAACTACTGATAGTTCTGGTTTTGCTTGAGTTGCAGCAAGGTTCTCGATTTGGGATTGCGTTTTTGTAACTGATGAAATATTCATCTTGAAATACCCTATTTATCGCCATGCTAAGGGACTTACACATCAAAAATATCCCATTTCACTATTTTCTTGGGCACAATTTAACCCAAAGTGTACATAAATCCATCCTTAGAACAAATTCTAATTAAGCCATCCCAAACAACTGGCGTAGATTCAAAAGATCCCCCAGGCATAAACCTACCCACTTGCTCAACCACTAAACGCCAAGGATCTCCACGCTCATTAAGCAAAATATTTGGTTCATCAGGTTGAGCTGGATCAAAATAGAGCTGAAACAGGTAAATTCCATCATATCCTGCTGTGACTAGTCGATTGCCATCAGTGAAAATTGGCGTAGAAATGGATGGCCCTACCCTTTGTTTAAAGACAACTAAAGGTGTATCGTAAGATTTTTGTAGTAATGGTCCTTTTACTTTTGTACCAGTAGTCATTGTTTGGGAACCAATATAAAGATTACCATCTATAGCATTGGTGGCGAACAAGGCAGGTAATTCTTCGGAGCGATATTCATCATTCAAAGCTACTGAGCTAATAATGCCCCCTTTCCATTTAGCAAATCCGGTGTTGCTAGTAGGTAAAAACCAATCTACTGATTCAGCTGGAGGCTTGCTTGGATCGAGTTTTAAGACACCACCATTACCAGGGATGTACTGTTTCTCAACTGCACAAAAAAGTTTTTCATCTTTGGAAATAGCAATAGTTCCATCTAAATCAGAGCCAACATAGAAGTCCCAGACAATTTTACGAGTTGTAATACTAATTCCATAAAAATGCCCAGAACCAGCAGCCACAAAAATTAGATCATTTAATCTAGCTGGCGATGACTCTGCTACGAGATTGCGCCGATGTCTTGGTACATCTTCCGCTTGATAAAGCTGAACTTCGGCAAGTACTTCTGGCTGGAGCATATTTTCCTTGGTTTTGGCAGCACCAGTATAACTATTGAGAAAATAGCCAATAGCATTCTCACCCACATTAAAGATGAGACCATTTCCCAAATCTATAGCACTACTATCGTTATCTCTGCTATAACTATCGGTTTTTCTAATATTAAGTCGCCACAGTTCTTGACCAGTTCTGAAGGAAATAGCTCTAAAACTAGGTACTGGTTGATTTGATTGATGGGAATTGTTGAAACCTAGTCTACTTCCTTGTAAGATTACAACTCGATTTGGTTCACTTGCTGCTGGTTGGATATAAACGGTGGATGATCCTTTAATGACATCGTCAAATTTATACCGCCAAACTTCTTGATTGTTTGCTAGGTCAATTTTTCTTAAATGATGATCATAGGCTCCAATAATTAGATAAAGCTTCTCCTGGTCTTTGATAATAGCCGGTTGTCCTGTCCATCCTGCACCAGCCCATACTTGAATTGAACCAAAGACGTTAGTTTTTCCACTTCCTAGATTAAATTTATTAATCAGATTTAATCCTTGAGGTATGCCTCTACCATAAAATCTCCTCTGATCATTGCCTAGATAACTCGGAACTAAAAGTTCAGTTTCTGGAGGTAGGTTGGTGTCAATCTTGTTGATCAAATTAAGATTTTTGGCTTTTGCTACTCGAACTTCATCATCTCCAAACCTCTGGCGAACTTCCTTAATAAGTAACGGAGATATAGAACTACTTAGAAGTAGCAAAGCACCATTTTGATTAAAAATTCTTCTGGAGAATTTCATAGGTAATTATGGCAAGTTTGAGAAATAGATTGGGAGAGTTAAGGAAATATACAAACTTAAAGGGGTGACAACCGGACTTCGGGCACTTGCATCGGAGAGGGAAGAGGAAATATAATGCAATAGTCAACTTTTGTGCATCTAATTTAGATATTTGCCAAAATAAAGCAATAGTCAAACATCCCTTTAATCAAAGGATTGAGTTTTTATTGAAAGTTGATTAAATATTAAATTTAAATGCGCATTAGCTTATAAAAATAATTTTGTGCTACTACTCACAAAATTTACTAAAATGGGATGCTTAGCACCAATGTCAAGTTACCAGTGAACAGTTACTATTTACCATTGCTGAGAGCTTAATGTCCACTAATTAAGGCGATTTTTGACAATGATTGTATCCACAATGTGGTGCGTTACCCTGTGCGACGCTACTAGCGAAATATGCAGTAACAATAAGTCATAGTCCTTAATGCATTGTGCTTGACATTAGGAGGATCTGACGGGGAACTAGTACACAAACCTCGGACACGACAATCTTGACAAATGGGTTTGGAAAATCAACTATAATTATCTAATTGAGGGGGTTTGATGAATACATTGACTAACCGAGAAACTCTGTACTGGCGCGACACAGCTAAAATAGTGGAATAAGTAGGTTGGGTGGAGCGATAGCGTAACCCAACACCGGCATATATTCTGTTGGGTTTCACTTCGTTACACCCAACCTACCTTTTTAGTCGTGTCGCCGCCAGTACTGGACCGACACACCTAAAATGGTGGTTTAGGAAATCGCTTAATTTCTTGTCAATTTAGGCTTTTCCCACAATATCTATTCTACATTTTTAGGTGTGTCACGCCAGTACAATGGTTAAAATAGCCAATAGTCCAGCACTCTTGGTTAGAGATTGTCTCCAATGGGTAAGCATCTTAGAATGTTTGTTGTTGACTAGTATTGCAATTTTCTAGGGAGTATCCCATTTTCTGATTATGACATTCGGATATTCTATGAATTTTTCATGTGGACTTGATCTGGCTCCACCACCATGCCACGCTTAAAGTCAAAATCAAAGCAGAAATCAAAAAAGCAGTCTAAGACTGAAACTCCAGTCCTCAGCAGAAAAGAGCGATCAATCCAAAAGCGTAAAGCCAGGGAAGCTCGCCAAAAGCTGATGGGTATAACCGCTTTCTGCGTATTCTTTGCTCTAGCGGTGGGTGTACCTGTAGGAATGATGGTTGAACCCAAAGCTGGTTTAGTTGTGGCATTGGGAGTCCCCTGTTTAGTTTTATCCTGTAGCTATCCTCGACAAGCACTGTGGGCTTTTCTAATCTATGTTCCTTTCAGTGGTACTGTCACCTACTGGATAGGCAGTGGAAACGCTTTATTTCAACTTGCTAAAGATATTTTTTATCTTCCTGCTCTCCTGGGTTTAGTTCAGGAGTGTCGCAAGCAAGGAAAATCAATCCTGATTCCTAAAAAGTTAATGCCTGTTCTGGGTATTCTATTGGGATTATCCCTAATCACGCTACTTCTGGCCAACGGTTCCTTACAAATGTCTGGAAAGCAACCAGGACAACCTTTTGTACAGGGAATTTTGGGTCTCAAAGTTTTGGTGGGGTACGTTCCCCTGATCTTTTGTGGCTACTATTTTATTGAGAATAAAAAGCAGTTGCTTTTTTGTAGTCGCCTGCATCTAGTACTGGCGATCGCTTGCTGTGTCCTAGGCTTATTACAATACTCAATGCTGACTAGTGGTAGGTGTGCTGGTACAGATCATCTCACAGGAGAAGGCTTGTTTAAGGCAACCCTAGATGCTAAGTGTTTAGTCGGTGGTGCTCTACTTTACAGTCCCTCACAAGGAGTGATACGTTTACCAGGAACGTTTGTCTCCCCTTGGCACTGGGCTTGGTTCCTAATTTTCCAATAGCACTTTTGCTTTTGTTAATGCTTTTTGCGATCCTTCCTTATTCTGGCGAACTGCTGGGTTAGGTGGTATCGCCTTAATCTTTGTCAATGCAGCAATCTCTGGTCAAAGAATTGCCCTTGCCTTAGTACCAATCTTAATTATAATTTTGGCGGTTCTCACTGGTTCAGGTAGCTAATCTCAAACGATTTATCCCAATTGGAGTAGGACTGGCATTAGTAATGGGAATTGTAATTACCAATAATCCAGGTATTGTTCAGGAGAGGATCGACAGTTTCGTCGGACGCTGGGAAGCTTCACCTCCCACTGCCTTCATCCAGCATCAATTTCAGTGGGCAATCAATGAACAACCGGGCATTTTCGGGAAAGGTTTAGGACGAGCTACTAATTCTACCCGCATTTTCGGTAGAACCAAGTTGGTTGAAACTTTTCACCCAAAGCTTATCTATGAAATAGGTTACTTTGGTGTGTTAGCATTTTTGGCCCTCTGTACTCGTTTAACAATGATCACTTTCCAGGAGTACCGCTCAGTTCGTGACAAAAGTTTAAGGAGCATAGGAGCCAGTTTTTGGGTTTTTGTCTTGTTTATCAGTTACTTTCCCTACTGGTACCCTTTGGATACAGACCCAGTGGCAGTATACTACTGGTTTTTTGCAGGTGTTATTCTCAAGTTGCCGGAAATAGACAAGCAGGAACAGGAGAAACTAAGAGCTAGTTTAGAAATTGAATCTAACAAGAAACAAAAGGCAAAGGCAGCGAGAAAGCGAGCAGCAGCTAAAGCATCTGGGTAGTGGGGAATTAAGAATTAAGAATTAAGAATTAAGAATTTATTTTCTACCCAAGCTGCATTCTACATTCTTCATTTATATGGGTAATGAGAGCTGGGGGAGAAGAGGAGACAAGGAGGACAAAGAAGAGGAGGGAGAATAAGTCTCAATTCCAAACAACAAACAACAAACAACAAACAACAAACAACAAATAACAAACTATTGTGAACTGGCCATTGATTTCAGTAATTATCCCTACTTACGAACGGGAAGAACCCTTGCGGGATACTCTTGAAGACTTACTAAAACAAGACTATCCTGCTTTTGAGGTTTTGGTGGTTGATCAAACTCTGAACCATGAACCTCAAACCCAAGCCTGTTTGGAAAAGTTGGCTGCTGAGGGAAAGATTAGCTGGTTCCGTGTTGACTGGGCAAGTTTGCCTGGAGCGCGGAATTATGGGGTAAGAAGAGCTTCAGGAGAAATTATTCTGTTTATCGATGATGATGTAAAAATGCCTGTGGGGTATTTAAAAGCTCATGCTCGTAACTACCAACGCAGCGAAGTTGGAGCAGTTGCAGGGCGGGTTTTTGATCGAATGAAGTTACAGGATTCTCAGAAGACAAACCAAGGAGATGCACCTTATACAATTGAGGATTTGCCCTCGGAGGCAATGGATCCTGGAATTGCTTGGTATTACCTTGACTTAGTACATACAGTCAAACCTCAGCGCGTCATTTCAGCCAGGGGTTGTAATATGTCCTTCCGTCGGGAAATTTTTACGAAATATGGTTTGGAATTTGATGAACGGTTTCGGGGTAGCGCAGTGCGGGAGGAATCTGATTTTTGTTTGCGATTGCGCAGCACAGGTTACGAAATTTGGTATGACCCTGATGCTAATTTGGTGCATTTAGGGGAAGAAACTGGAGGCTGTCATGATCTTAGTACGCGATCGCTACAATACCAATTGACTTTCTATCACAACCATTTCCTGATGGGGCTAAAAAATCTTACGTTCGTTGAGCAGTTCCGCTTGTTTAGTCGTTTGTTTGATTGTCATGTCTTAGGAAACCCTCCTTGCAACAAAAGCCGTTCCCCCTTCAAAATCATCAGCCGTGCTATTTTTTATACTCTAGGCTTCCTTGATGCTCTAGCTACTTTTATCAAGTCTAGTTGGGATGGTGGACAAGTGTATAGTCAACTGGACAATTTTAAGTAATGAGCGTTAGAAGGCAGTCCCGATGAAAAATTTTTTTCACCACCATGCATGAAAGTAGACTCTTCTCTGCTCCCCACTCCTTACTCCCTACTCCCTACTTTCAAGTCAGAAGTCAGAGGGCTCCGAGGCAGGAGGAACAAGAATTTTTTCCACCCTATAACACACATTGGACAGGAAAAATTAATAAACAATCAGGGGAAATTAATAATTATTAATTTAAAAATCAAAAAACACTTGCCGATTTTTTCCTCACCTTATATTGTGAAGAAAGTTAATTTTAAAATGGTTCTTCATGGCTATATTTTCCGAGAAACATCAGCATATCTACGGTGGTGTTAGTCCAGATGGTAAAGTCTGGTTTGGTGAAGGCTTCAAAAGCCACAAAATTAAAGAGGGAACCTATGTAATAGATTTTGATCGACCTTTTGGACCAATCCCAGCTCCTGTCTGCACAGTTAACGGTCATGAGTGGCAGACTTTTGATAAGTCGGTTGCCATTATTGAAGTTACTCCACAGCACTTTATCTGCGTCACTTCATCACCGGAGAGACCAGTTGATTGTGGTTTTACCTTTATCGCTTTTGGTGATCTCTAAATAAATACTGTAAATCTAGTAGGAGTGCGTTATGGCAATTATTCAAGATTCAGCTGGAAAAACAGTTCAGCACGTCTACGGTGGTGTCCATCCAGACGGTAAGCAGTGGTTTGGTGAAGGCTTCAATGTCCGCAAGATTTGGGAAGGGACCTACCTCATCGAGTTCCAACAACCGTTTGCACCACCTCCAGCAGTTATCTGTACAATTTATGGCAATGAGTGGGAAACTTTTAACAAGTCGGTTGCTATTGTTGACAGTAGTTCATACCACTTCGTTTGTGTAACTTCATCACCGGATAGGCCAGTTGATTGTGGTTTCACATTTATTGCTTTTGGTGATATCTAAATCAGAGTTTTAGGCGATTTTTGAAAATAACTGTACCCGTAATGTGATGCGTTACGCTTCGCTAACACACCCTACGATAGGTACTGCTGATCAAAAGACGCAGAGATTAGGACTAACCAATTTAAATCCGTCTTGACTTAGGGAGTAAATTATTTGGCTCAACTTTACCAAATAATTTACTCCCAATTACTTCCTTGAGCCATACCAGGCAAATCAAATACTTGAAGAATGGCAACCTCTTGGCTGGAGATATTCACCTGCAAATGATAAACTTGGCCAGCACTAGTAGAAGCCAGGAAAGTTTGCTCCTCTTCAACCAATGACCAACATTACTCTCCCCATCCAAGCTGGTATTATCGGTACTGGGTATGTAGCGAATCAACGAGCCCAGACATTGCAAGCAGATTCCCGTTCTCATTTAATCGCTGTCAGTGGTTACACACCAGAAACAACCCAACAATTTGCTCAAACCCACAAAACCTTAGCAGTAGATTCCTGGCAACAAGTGGTGGAGCATCCTAATATAGATTTGGTGTTTATTTGTACCATCAATCGGGATCATGGTAAGATAGCTCGCGCTACTCTTGAAGCAGGAAAGGATGTAGTTATTGAATATCCTCTCTCTCTAGACCCCACAGAAGCAGAATCGTTAATTGCCCTTGCTCAGTCCAAAAGCAAACTCCTTCATGTAGAACATATTGAGTTGTTGGGAGGCTTGCACCAAGCACTAAGGCAATGGTTACCAAAGATTGGCAATCCCTTTTATGCCCGTTACATTACTATTGTGCCCAAGCACCCTGCGCCGAAGCGGTGGAGTTACCATCCAGAACTATTTGGTTTTCCGTTCAACGCGGCTCTTCCTCACATTCACCGATTTACTAATTTATTTGGTGATGTCGCCTCTGTAAGCTGTCAGTCTCGGTTTTGGAATCTATCAGACTATTACAGTGCTTGTTTATGTACTGCTCAATTGCGCTTTAGTAATAGTCTCATTGCAGAAGTTACTTATGGCAAAGGGGATCGTTTCTGGCAGGGGTTAAGAAACTTTGAGGTTCATGGAGAAGAAGGTACTTTAGTATTTGAAGGTCAACAAGGGACTCTCATTCGGGGAGAAGAAAGAATATCCATTGAAGTTGCAGGCAAGCGTGGTTTATTTGTTAAAGATACCAATATGGTCTTAGATCACTTAATTAAAGGTACGCCTTTGTATGTATCTCCAGCAGAAAGTGTGTATGCGCTCAAGGTGGGAGATACCGCACGCCAGTCAGCAGCAATGGGTGAGAGCAAAGTTGTTCAAGTTTATTGATAGAAAGCGGCGGGAAGCTCATTCCTTTAAGGGATGGAAGGGATAGCTGCCCGCCGCTTGGTTGTTAGTTATTGGTTATTTGTTATTTGATTTCTTTACAAAAAACCAACAACTAACAACAAATAACAAATAACACGAAATCCCCCGTGCTTTAGCCCAGGGTTAAGATTCGGAAACGCTAAACTGCAACCGTAGCCTTGTTAACAGGCTGCGCTTGACTAAGCAGTTGTTGGAGTTCCTCACCTTCAATTACCTCAGTTTCTAAGATTTGCTGAGCAATCTTTTCGAGTAGCTCCCGATTCTGCTTGAGAATATCTAAAGCCTGCTGATGAGCAGTTTCCACAATTCCCTTTACTTCCTCATCAATAGCTTTAGCAGTTTCATCACTCACCATCCGGCGGGGATTCATTGCCATACCATTACCAAGGAAGTCATTTTGTTGTCCTTTCTCGTAAGCCAGAGGTCCTAGAACCTCGCTCATACCGTAGGTGGTAACCATTTGTTCTGCTAAATCAGTTGCTCTTTGCAAGTCATTAGCAGCACCTGTAGTAATACTACCGAAGACAACTTCTTCTGCGGAACGTCCACCTAGCAAAGTGGCAATTTGTCCCCGCAATTCCGCCTCATTGAGCAAAAATCGGTCTTCAGTAGGCAGTTGCAGGGTGTAGCCAAGTGCTGCCATGCCACGGGGTACAATAGAAATCTTGGCAACATCACTCCCTCCCGGCATCGCTGCACCAACCAGAGCATGACCTACTTCATGGTAAGCGACAATCTTTTTCTCCTTATCATTGAGAACACGGCTTTTCTTTTCTAAACCTGCTACTACTCGCTCAATTGCTTCAGCAAAGTCTGCCTGGGATACAGTTTCCTGGCGATTGCGTGCTGCCAATAGTGCCGCTTCATTTACTAAGTTTGCCAAATCAGCACCAGCAAAGCCAGGAGTACGAGTAGCGATCGCTTTTAGATCGATATCACTACCCAACTTTACTTTCTGAGCATAGATTTCTAAGATTGCTAAACGACCGGATAAGTCCGGACGGTCTACCAATACCTGTCGGTCAAAGCGTCCTGGTCGTAATAGTGCCGGGTCTAAGCTTTCCGGACGGTTAGTAGCAGCTAGCACGATCACCGTAGCATCCCCAGCGGCAAAACCATCCATTTCTGTCAGCAACTGATTAAGAGTCTGTTCCCGTTCATCGTTACCGCCGACAAAACCACCACTGGCACGAGACTTGCCGATCGCATCCAACTCATCGATGAAGATAATACAAGGAGCTTTCTTTTTCGCTTGCTCAAATAAATCCCGCACTCTTGCTGCACCAGCACCGACAAACAATTCCACAAACTCAGAACCAGAAATGCTGAAGAATGGCACACCGGCTTCTCCTGCTACAGCTTTCGCCAGCAGAGTTTTACCAGTTCCCGGAGGACCTACTAATAGTACCCCTTTGGGAATCCGCGCCCCAATTTTGGTATAACGTTGGGGGGATTTAAGGAACTCGACAATTTCCACCAACTCAGTCTTGGCTTCTTCCACTCCAGCCACATTAGCAAAAGTGATTTTGGTGGATTCGTCTTCTACATAGACTTTAGCCTTACTCTTACTGATAGAAAGGGCTCCTTGGGGACCACCACCCATACCACGGCCGATGAACAATTGCCAAATTCCCACGAAAATTAATGGTGGTATCACCCAACCCAAGATATTGCTAAACCAGCTTCTTTTAGGTGGTGGAGCAGCAGCAAACTCCACCCCATTATTCTCTAACTTTTTAGGTAGTTCTAGATCGAAGATTGGATTAGTAGAGAGTATTTGTCCTGGCTGGTTATCCTCACCTTTAAGCTGATAGCGAATTTGCTCCTGTCCCACATAAGCACTGCTAACTTGTCCATCCGACACCTGCTCAATAAACAGACTATAGGGCACCCTAGGAATTTGGGGGCTAAACAAATTTGGTAACAACAGGTTTGCTAGTAAGAATAAACCCGCCAGCACAAACAGAATATTGGCAATCTGACGATTGCGAGGCGGTTGAGGTTTGTCTTTAATACTCATAAGTCTCAAATTTCATTTGATTTTCGATGCACTTGGTCGGTCAGCCCCCATCTTCAGCCTAGTACAAGAAGGCAGAAGGGAAGAAAGCTTACTGTAGAAGCTTTTTAACCTTTTTTAACTGGTTACTTATTGCCACCGCACTGCACTAGTAGCGTAAAGCTGTGTAAATAAGCACAATTTAATATTAATTTTAATTGCCATTACTTGACTTTGATTTATTGGTAGTATATACCGTACTAACAGATGCAGAAATACGCAATTGTCTAATGTTTCTCGTCAGAACCAAAGGGCGGACTTTACCTGAGAATCACTGATGTAAATCCCGAAATTATCCCATTACCCACCCCTACGGATGAGCGAAAAAAAGGGTGGGGAGATAGGGAGATAGGTAGATGGGGAGATAGGGAAACAAAGGAGAACTAATGATTTGAGAGGATACTTCCCTAGAAGTTCCAATCAAAATTTCGCTCACCCGAACCAACAGGAATTCAAAATTTGCTGCAATCCCAATCATGAAATTTTTCTCATAAAAGTTTCATGAGGGTTTCATGTAGACATGCAAATCTACATAGTTATATGTCGATAATAAAGTACTGTCAGCAAGGATACTCAACCACTAATGGTGAAGATACCCATATTCGCTCTTTTGACTTCACAATTTTAACGACTTTAGCTTGAGAAAAATGAGTAAATTCCCAGTATTAGTACCTACTTTCACTTTCTCTTGTTTACTATTGTAGCTTAGATTGGGGCAATTGTGATAGGAGTCACCAAGAAAGTTGATTGAAATCACAAATTATTTGCTAATACCTCACTTCAAAACAATCAATTACTCACAAACTTACATGAGAATTTTCACTTGTTTTTAGGTATTAGATTTCGGTATTGCTCGGAAAAATAAGTGAAGATAAAAGGGTAACAAAGCTAAATACCCATAGTTAACACCAAACCTATCTTTTAATTGGTCATGACAGTACTAGCAACAATAGATATATCATCAAATCTCGACTTTTTAGATTACTGGGACGTGGAACTCTCAGGCTGGGAGTGGGACGATAATCAATCCTTTGAAGACACAGACGCACAGCTATCCTTCGAGGAGTGGCATGGGAGTTTTTCTTTTGATGAGTGGAACGCACAATTACTGTTCGAGGAGTGGCAGGGAAGTTTCTTCTTAGATGAGTGGGATGCACAATTATTGTTTGAGGAGGGAATTAAGGGTTTTTCCTTAGATGAGTGGGATGCACAGCTGTCCTTCGGTAAGCAATTGTGTAACCATCCTGCATAAATTTACTAGACTCAGGCAAGAATAACTATCCCTTATAAGGAATAGGAGAGCGGGTGAAGCAATTCCATAACCACGACGCAATGAAGAAAGAGTCTATTCTCTTACATTTAACAGATGAAGCTGTGGGAATCGAATAAATAGTGCATTTACTGTGGATGAGCTTAACCTGCCAGACAATCTTGCATGTACCAATTAACTAACTCCGGCTGTTCCTGCTGTACTCAGTGACTGCAATTTGGAATGAGCGGATTTTAAAATTTCTGACAAATTCTTGCGTCCCGTAGATCAACTCTTTACCCAAAGCGGTATCCTCCTCACCCCAAATCATAAGAGTTGGTAAATCAATGAGATTCTACTCCTGCTTCCTCTGGCTAGGGAAAACATTGCGGTAATAGTTGATCATCGCCATCAATCGAAGATAAAAAGGCTATGACGATTGGCTGGTTAATTGAGCCATACGCTTTAAGATACTCAAGACTGTAGATAAACCATTTTTGCTATAAAGCGAGAATCGCTCTGATTCTGCATATTTAGTTGTTTCGTCTTGCATCAGTTTCAAAAAGACAATCTACTAAGTCATTTAAGGAAATGTTTTGTGCCCTGAGTGTTTTTACCATAAACTTACCTGTTGTCCCCTAAAACCTAAAACTTATATATATTAACCTTCAAGCCATCCCGAGGATGAGGAGTGGGCATAACCATCATTGATAAATCCTGCTCTGGTAGCAACTCCCATTTATAATTACGCACCAGCAGTGCCGCAAAAATTTTCATTTCCAGCTTCGCAAACTCTCTACCTAAACATTCTCGTAAACCCCCACCAAAGGGAATATAACCAAAATTTTTCTGTTTATCTTCTGTTCGTTCTGGAGCAAAACGCTCCGGGTCAAAAACTTCCTGCTGGTTATAGATACTAGTATCTTTATGAGTTTCATTAATCTGGTATTGCAGAGTCCAGCCTTTAGGAATTAAATAGCCCTTAAACTCGCAATCTTGAATTACTTTACGAAAACCACCACCTACTGGGGGAATAAGTCGCAAAACTTCCTTGAGAACTTGCTCTAAATAGACCATCTGTTTGAGCTCTTCTATACTCAGAGGTTGGGAGTGATCGAACTGCTCTTGTTCTGCACAAAGACGAGTAAAAACCTGAGGATGCTGAGCTATCAGGAGACAAAAAGAAGCGATCGCGGATGTTAAAGTCTCGTGACCAGCAAACAATAATAAAAGTACTTGATCTTTTAGTTCGGTTAAGCTGAGGCTATTGCCTTCCTCATCCTGAGCTTGTAACAAAATTCCTAGGGCATCATCCCCAGGGTTCTGCTGTTTTTGCCGTTGGCAGACAATATTTTCAATTTCTTTGAGTATTCCTTCCCTAGCCTTTAATGCTTTACCAAAATTTGTCCAAGGTAGGGCTATGGGAATAGTGAATAAACCACCACACCAGGTTTCAAATAGTTTACCCAGAATTGTCTGATAATCTTCTTCAGTACCGACCAGTAAGGTACTGGCAATATCAAAAGTATAGTCTCTGAGTTCCGGATACCAAGTTAAGCAGCCCAAGCTCTGCCATTTCTCCAGATATTTAGTGGTAATGCGCTCCATTGTCGGTATATAGCTAACTAGCGCTCTAGGTTGAAAAGCCTGGGAAAGCAATTTACGACGCTTTTGGTGAAAACTGCCGGTTTGGACTGAAAGAGAGGCCGGTCCAAGTAATGTGCTAGTACTTTTGGGCCAAGTAGCAACAACATACTTATTTTCGTTTTGGAATAAGAACTGATTAGCTTCTGCACCTACCATTATTACAGTGGGATTACCAAAGATCTTGGTTTTGAAAACTGATCCGTACTTAGCTAACCGCTTTTTAGCAAAATTACCATCCATTAAAAAGCTGATAGTTTCTCCAATCAAGGGCAAGCCAAATTTACCAGGAGGTAAAGGAAGAAAATGCAGTTTTTTGGCAGTACTTGTCATACAGTTTAGGTATTAGATATTAGGTGTTAGGTATTAGATATTAGGTGTTAGGTATTAGGTGTTAGGCAATAAGGATTTTTTAAATATTTTTATTTTTTAAACTCTAATTAATAATATCTTCGGGATAATAACTAAAATTGTATCGCAAAATTTGCGCCATTTGACTGATAAACTGATTTATGCGATTCTGAATCCTTGCCTTTTAACTTTGAGTATTCACTTAACAAACAAATGGATGAAAATAACCGCCGCTTATACTGGCGTGCCAATATCGCTTTAATCCGTAATCTTTTAATTATCTGGGCACTAGTTTCCCTGATCTTCGGTATTTTATTAGTCACAGTGTTGAATGGGGTGCGCCTTGGCGGCGTACCTCTGGGCTTCTGGATTGCTCAGCAAGGCTCAATTATTGTTTTTGTAGCCCTGATTTTTATCTACGCTATCCAAATGGATAAGTTAGATCGCAAGTACAACATCAGAAAATAGGGAGAAATCATGGCAGTTGAAGTTTGGACAACTTTGTTTGTCGGTCTATCTTTCTTGTTGTACATCTATATTGGTTGGCGATCGCGAGTTAAGGATAGTTCTGGCTTTTTTGTTGCTGGTAAGGGGGTTCCCCCGATTGCTAACGGTGCAGCAACTGCTGCTGATTGGATGTCAGCGGCTTCGTTTATCTCCATGGCAGGGTTAATTTCTTTTTTGGGCTATGATGGCTCAATCTATCTGATGGGTTGGACTGGGGGCTATGTACTACTAGCACTGTTGCTAGCTCCCTACCTACGGAAGTTTGGTAAATATACCGTACCTGACTTTGTTGGCGATCGCTATTACTCTAATGTTGCCCGTTTGGTAGCAGTAGTTGCTGCTATCTTCGTTTCCCTCACCTATGTGGCGGGACAAATGCGGGGTGTGGGGATTGTCTTCAGTCGCTTTCTCCAGGTTCCCGTCGAAACTGGTGTGATTATCGGTATGGTAATTGTAGGCTTTTTTGCCATCCTGGGAGGCATGAAAGGAATTACCTGGACTCAGGTAGCACAGTATTGTGTCTTGATTATCGCCTACCTGATTCCTGCGATCGCAATTTCCCTCCTCCTAACAGACAATCCTATCCCCCAATTAGCCTTTACCTTCAGTGACATTGCTGACAAACTCAATCAAGTTCAAGTTGACCTCGGTTTTGCCGAATATACTCAACCCTTTGCCAATAAGTCAATGCTGGACGTACTGTTCATCACTATTGCCCTAATGGTGGGAACAGCGGGTTTACCCCATGTGATTGTACGCTTTTATACCGTTCCTAATGTACGTGCAGCTCGGTTTTCTGCTGGTTGGGCACTGCTATTCATCGCCATCCTTTATACTACTGCCCCAGCCCTATCGATGTTTGCCCGCTACAACTTGATTGACTCCCTACACAACCAGACAATTGAAGAAGTGCGTCAGCTAGATTGGGCATCCAAATGGGAAAATACTGGGTTGTTGGCTTTTGAAGATAAGAACAATGATGGGCGCTTTCAGTTAACACCAGAGGAGGAAACCAACGAAATTAAGATTGATCGTGACATTATTGTCCTTTCTACCCCGGAAGTAGCAAAATTAGCACCTTGGGTAATTGCCCTAGTTGCAGCTGGAGGTTTAGCCGCAGCTTTATCCACAGCTTCAGGTTTACTACTAGTAATTTCTAGTTCCTTCGCCCACGATGTCTACTATCGCCTGGTTAATCCAGAAGCTTCAGAAACTCAACGAGTGTTCATCGGTCGGGTAATGGTAGGATTCGGTTTAGTGATTGCCGGTTTCTTTGGCATCAATCCACCAGGATTTGTTGGTCAAGTAGTAGCCTTTGCTTTTGGTTTAGCAGCTGCTAGCTTCTTTCCGGCGATTATTTTGGGAATATTTGACAAACGTACTAATAAAGAAGGTGCGATCGCAGGAATGGTAACAGGCTTAACTTTTACTGCCTTTTACATTATTGGAGTTAAATTCGGCGGTATGCAACCCTGGTTCTTTGGGGTTTCTGCCGAAGGAATAGGTACCCTAGGCATGATTATCAACTTGATCGTTACCTTAGTCGTCTCTCGCCTTACCCCACCACCACCACCAGAGATCCAGGAAATGGTGGAAGAACTTCGTATCCCAGAAGCAGAGTTACCTTCAGGAGAAGCTGCTGGAGAATTTTGAGTAACTAGAACACCGATCCAGAAACCAGGTTTCTTGGGGAGAAATGCTAATATTGGGTTGCTATCCTTGCTAGAAACCCAATTAACTGATTGGCAACTCCAGCTATTGGATGAGGTAAAAGCTGGTTATTTCAACTTAATTAAGCAACCACCACTGTTGGAAAAACCGATTTGTGCAGCATTGAGTAAATTATTATAAAAGTTACATAGAAAAATGCGTATAATTACGCATTTTTTTTGTCCACAGTCCCATAGCTTGATTAAACAGAATTTTTATACTTAATTTGTAGCATTTTTTTTCTTCTAAAAAAGGATTGCTATAGTGTAGATATGCTTAACTCGATTTCAATTATAGAGATTTTTATAGATGGAAATAATAACAGCTACAGCTAGCGCGATCGCAGGTTGGATGTTGACCGGAGCGTTTCAAAAAGCTGGTGGAGAATTGGGAACTAAACTAATAACTGCTATCCGTGAGAAGTTACAAGCAGCAGGAACATTAGGATTACTGACACGAGCTGAAAAACAACAAACAAAACAAAACATTAAAATAGTAGAGGGAGAATTAGTGACACAAATGACTGAAGATGAGGAGTTTGCGAAAAAACTAGGTGATTTAGTAGAGCAACTTAAGAAAGCAGGGGTAATTCCCGATAACTCTGGCACTACAAACGGAGATACTTACACTTTTAATGACGAAGTTAAAGGTTCTGCTTTTGGGAAGAATCCTAAAGTCAACAACAAATGGACATAAATTAGAAGATAAATCACTTATTACTAATTCGTTCTTACACTTTTGTTGTGACAGTTGCGTAAGGATTAAAAAATCTTCAGCCATAATTTTAACTTATGGCTGAAAGTCCAGCCTAGTTAAATAAATTAAAATTCTTGTTTGGCAGTCTTAGACATGGCTAAAAGCGACTTTGAGTTTAATGAATCAGTGTATGGAGCTGCTTTTGGAGAAAATGCGCGAGTATATAACTATTATGGTGATTCTAAAGGAGCATTTGTCGAAATAACTATCGCAGAATTAGAGTCCCGCTTTAGAGACAGCCGCAATCTTAAACTGGACTATCTCCTGAAAATAATTGAAACAGAGAGACTGCTAGTATTAGGAGGTGATTTAGAAGTTAGTAAAAATGAGCTAGCTTTGTATCTAGCTTTTCTTTTAGCTAAGAATAAACAGATATCAAAACCCAACTCAGGTGAGAACAGGTTAACTATCAAGCAATGGAACCGTAGATTGTTGAACATGGATATAGAATTCAACAAATCTAAGTCTCCCACGATTTTCATTTTAACCGAGGTTGAAGCTAAAGATGTGGGTTTTGATTGGCTCAGGAAAACTCATAAAACCGCCAAAGAACTAAATCAACATTATGTTGTAGTTAGCACAGATAAAAGTTTCACTAGTTGGCATTTAGAGAAAAAAGCTAGAGGATTTTTTCCAAGGATCAGTTTTCAAGATATCTCTGACTCCGATGGTTTATTACGGGAACTCACCGAACAACTCAATAAATATAGCTTGTTATCGGAACTGACTCCTTATTTAACAGAAGAGAGAATGTCACTTCAATCAGTGGCACAAAAATTGTCTACGCCTGCAAACATTAGCCATTTTGTAGAACTATTTCGTCAAGGAGTAGAGCAATTAAATGAACAAAGTACTGAAGATGTAGTTGAAAATAAATCTCTAAGAGTTGACACACTCATTAAAATTGCTAAAAATGATGAGCAATTTATCAGAAAGTTGTACTATGGCATTCTGGATGGACGGGAACAACTACTAGCACTAGGATTAAGTTTCTTTAATGGGTTGTTTGAAGACCAATTATTTGCAGCACTGGAAAGAGTAGTTCAGGAAGTCTGGCAAAAACGAGATCCATCCTTGAGGTCCCTAGATTACAGCGACTTAGAACAACTTCAAGACCAGTATTTTGCTCTTGATAAAAATAGTTTATATGAAAGTAAACCAGATGATTTTAAAGTAGTAAAAACTAAGAATTATAAAATTGACCTTCGCTCTATTAAAATACTCTCCCTTGAAAATCGTCAGCTATTATTTAAAGTAGCATGGGAAAGCCACCGCAGACAGATTGTCACTGCTTTAGATATATTAGTAGATTTGGTTGAAGAGTCAGTAGTAGAAGAGGATTACTACAATAAAAATAAATGGGAATTGTACGGCGATTCAATGCGAAGGGAAAAGCTACGCCGCGTCATCAGTGAAACACTTACTGATATCGGTTTAGTTTCAACTAGTGCATTTAGTGCTGTTGAAGGACCTTTATTAAGGTTAGCTGCGAATAAAGACTCACAAGTACGACAAGTTGCAGCCAGTGTTATTGCAAAATGGTATCCTGCTAATCAGCAAAACCTCTTCAGAATTATCCAAAAATTTTATGACATTGCTTTGAAAAAAGAGAGTGAGAATGAACCATGGCGATGGGAGGAGGCAGAGAAATCAGAAGAAAGTGCTGAAAACAAACAAAAAAGCGAATCAGAAAATTCTAAAAATTTACTCGTGGCTATTATTACTTGGCTAAAGGATATCATCGAGAGTACTTCTGATCAAAAAAGAGAATCACAAGATTATTACACCAAAGGTAAGACAATAGTAGGAGATTATATCGGAGCTACTGTCGCAGTTGCTATTGGTGAAACAATTTACGAATATTATGGAACAGATCAACTTTCAAACGAGTTCTATAACTGGTTGGAAGAATTGTTGGAAAGCCGACTACATTTAGTCCATTTTTACTTTGCTTACCATACGCTATTACACACAGCACCTTTACATTTCCAAGATCAACGAATACGCCAAATACTAAAGGATTTAACACAGAGGGAGACATATTGGTTTAATTCTAAGTTACTTCCCAGCTTAAGTCACGCCATCGCTTTGACTTTTGCCGAGGCTTATATCTATCCCCAAAATAGCCAGCAAGTTAAGCAAACCCTTGATGATTGGTACAAAGAAGTAAAATCCCGTCCTAGCCCAGTTGATAAAGAAAAAATCACTAAAGATGATGCTTTACTGACAACTACAGCACTCAGTTACGGACTAATTCCCTACGAAATAAACTCTCACATTACCCAGAAGGATGCCTTAACTAATTTAGCGGAAATTCTGAAACAAGAGAAGCACCCTTTTGTCCGTAAAGCTGTTGTATTTGCAATTTGCTGCTTAACACGACGATATTTTGAACAAATTGCCTCTCAATTACCTGATGTGTTATTTTATTTGACCAAAGAGGAACAGAAAGAACTTGTTGAAAGTATAACTGAAATATATCTAGAAGAGCGAGTTCATATTAATGGTAATGTTTCCGATATTGAGGCGAGAAAAGTTATTTTTAAAAGAAGGAAGTATCAAGTTTGGAAAAAGCCAGAAAAACGTCCACTGACTCCTATAGAAGAAGCTATGAAAAATTGGGCTAAACTTGAAAATAAAGTCCCAGCACAGCAAACTGCAATCCAGGCTTTAGTAGCTTTTGCTAACGAAATTAAATGAACTCATAGGGACAAATTTACAAACATATATCACAATTTCATCCCAATCCACATCAATTCATTATTAGTAGCACAGCTATTTTGTCTGTGCTGAGGCTCCAGGAAAATAATTATGAAAACTTTAGACCAAATAACTAATCCTATCACTTATATTAACGCTAATTTAGTGGCATTTTTTGTCACCTTAAGACAAGGAAATGAAGCTCAACGCTACAGAAAAATTATCAGTGGATTATTACCTGAAGCCAACCAACAGTATAAAAAATCTAAAGATACAACTAATTTTATTTTAGACAGATGGGATAGTATTAACAATGATGAGATTAAAATTATCTCCAAGCTATTAAAGCGTAGCATTAAATTATCTGAATGGAGTTTGTTAATTGCAGGATTGATACTAGTTACAACAGGAAGTGCTTCTGCCATTTTGGTACATAAACTCAGGCACGAAGAAATTGTAATAAAACCTGAGATTTCAGATTGTGTAGAAGATAATAACTGTATCATTATACTTGAGCTTGCCAATGTAGACGATTTATACTCTCCTGACTTTGAAGCAGGCAACCTAACCGTGAAATTTACGACAAGTGGCACACCTGATGATATCCTTAGTATTCGCAATCAAGGTACAGATACAAATGATATTGGCGTAGATAGCAATAATATCACCTATGGAGATACTATCATTGGCAGTTTTGAGGGTGGTAAAGAAGCACAACCCCTAGTAATCACCTTTAATGCCAATGCTAACCGTGAAATAGTCCAAGCTGTGGTACGAAAAATTGCCTATAGCAACATCTCAAAAAATCCCACTATCGGGAAGCGTACCGTCGAGTTTCAACTTACTGATGGCGATGGTGGTATCAGCAATACTTTGACAGAAAATATTCATATTATTCCCAACACTGATAATCTAAAAATTAATGTTCCTAGTGCTACCACTGTTAATGAAAATACTGACTTGGCTATTACTGATATTAGCCTAACCGCTGCTGAGAGTCAAAACGTCACTGTCACTCTTGAAGTTAATAATGGTGCGATATCTGTTAAACCTGATGTCTCTAACGGTTTAACTGCTGATGCTATTACTAATAATAAAACCTCAAAAGTTACTTTAACTGGTACTGTTACTGAAATTAATACTACCCTAGCTGATACCAATAGTATTACCTACAAAGGAAATCAAAATTTTACTGGCGAAGATTCCCTGGCACTTTCTGTGAATATCAATAATACTGAGAAAGGTTTAATATATCCACCCTCTGATCAAAATCTGCAACCCGTTAGCCAAAATATTAACATCACTGTCAAGTCTCTCAATCCTCCTCCTATTGTTAATGTTCCCAGTAGCAAAATTGTCAATCAAAATACCAATCTATCAATTAATGGAATTAGCATTAGCAGTCCTAGCAGCAAAAATATCACTATTACCCTCAGCGTTGCTAACGGTATACTTACTATAAAAGATAATTTACCTGAAGGACTACGTGGTAATGATATCAAAAACAACAAAACTAATACAGTCACTCTCACAGGAGATATTGCCAAAATCAATAATATATTAGCTGATTCTAATGGAATAATTTACCGAGGTAATCAAGATTACTATGGTGAAGACTCCCTCAATGTTATAGCTAATGACGGTAAAAATGGTACTAGCAAAAGTATTGATATTACCGTCAACGATAATCCTGTTATTAGTGTTCCAGAATTTGTTAAAACTTCTGATGGTACTATTATTACTAAGCCAGATGCTGTTAATGTAATTCAATCCTGGCTACTGACTAAATCTGAAGTACTTGGACCTTCTTATGACTTTCAAATTCTCGAAAAATATACAATAAATGAATATTTAGAAAGACAGAAAGGATCAGTTGAATGGCTAATCAAATATAACGCTTACTACACATACGGAGGAGCTGCAGTCGAAGCTGGTGGAAAGTTTTATAGTAAAGGTAATCAAATAATTATTGAAACAAAGGTTGCTCAAGATCGAACCCTTCATATTAATGGTGGAATCGATCCAACGAATAGTGGACTTAGTACGGGTGTATATCGTTGGACTTTACAATGGGAAAATGGCAGTTTTAAAATAGCCAACTCCGAAGAAATAAAGAATTAATATCAAATTCAAGCTAACTAACACAAATTATATTCAGTGTAAAGCTGTATAACTTAATGAAATTTAGAAACAAGCTATCTCCTTGGCTACGTTTTGTCATACCCCTAATCTTAATTACCATAGGAATCGTAATAAATATATATGCATTTATCCTATTTATTAAACCAAAGCAACCAATTGTATTTCCAACTACGACCCCAACACTTTCCCAAAAAGTCAAGATAACTCCCTCACTAATACCCTCAGTTACCACACCGTCAATTAGAGCATCAGGTAAAACTAAGTTGGGACATTTTCCTTATCAAGAGGGAGATGTTAATCAAATGATTGTCATTGGCAGTTATGCTCAACAAGAGTATCAGAGATATGAAAAACTATTACCAGAAGCAGCATTAGCACTAATGAAATTAATCTATGCCGCACGAGATGAAGGTGTATGGATTGTCCCAGTATCCTGTTTTCGTAGTATTGCGGATCAAGAAAAACTATTCAAAGCTCAAATTCAGCGATTAGGCTCGCCAGAAGCGGCTGCTAAAGTAAGCGCACCACCAGGCTACAGCGAACACCATACAGGCTATGCTCTTGACTTAACAGATGGTCATTTTCCGAAACAAGATATTAGAGATAAATTTGCCAAAACTGATGCGTTTAAATGGTTGAGCGTTCACGGTAAAGAATTTGGATTTGAAATGTCATTTCCGCAAAACAATCATCAAGGAGTTAGTTATGAGCCATGGCATTGGCGTTTCATCGCTTCACCAGCAACACAAGTAATTTTTAAACACGATCGCATTTGAGTAACTGCTATAGTGGCGCGACACACCTAAAATGAGGGAATAGTGCGAGCATCTTGCTCGCGGGGTGACTGATTGATCGCGAGCGAGACGCTCGCACTACATTCGTAAATTCTAAATTCTAAATTCTAAATTCCCCAACCGGTTTCTAAGCCACCAAATTAGCTGTGTCACGCGACTATTGGTGTGACACAGCTAATTTGGTGTCTTATATCATCTCAGGTTTAAGACCCATAGTGAAGGCTAACACGGGGACGCGGGGATGCGGAGACGCGGAGAAATTTTTATTATGGGCAATTATGCCGACATGATATTAGGTGTAGGTTGGGTTGAGGAAAGGAACAAAACCCAGCGCCAGTAATAAGAATGTTGGGTTTCACTATTGTTCAACCCAACCTACAGTTTTAGTCGTGTCACGCCACTACCTATTGCCCTATTTTAGCTGAAACAGTTCAGTACTTTACCTAACCAGCACGGGGTGAATCAACATCTACGGTTGACTCAGCACTACTAGGTAATTCTAAACAGTAACCAGCACCATACACCGTTTTGATATAACAAGGATGGCGTGGGTCAGGCTCTAGTTTCGTCCTCAAATGACGGATATGTACCCGTATGGTTTCAATATCATCATCTGGGTCATAACCCCAAACCTCTTTGAGAATTTCACTAGGAGAAACCGTTTGACCGTGACGTTGGAGTAAGCAGTGCAGTAATTCAAACTCCAAGTGAGTCAGTTTAACCGTTTTATCAAACCAAATACACTCAAACCTTTCTGGTACTAGGGTCAATGGACCATAGCTCAGAATTTCCGAGTGTTTTGCTGCTTGAGGAATGCGGTCTGTGCGTCTTAGCAAGGCTCGCACTCGTGCTAGCATTTCTTCAAGTTCAAAAGGCTTAGTCATGTAGTCATCCGCACCAGCATTCAAGCCTTCGACTTTATCTTGGGTTTGACCCAGAGCTGTCAACATCAGTACCGGAATATCAGTGGTGCGCTCATCTCGACGGAGCCTCTGGCAAACAGTAAATCCATCTACCTTCGGCAGCATCAAGTCGAGCAGGATCAGGTCTGGCTGTAGTTGCACAGCTAATGCCTGACCCTTGATGCCATCACTGGCCTGACTAACATCATAACCAGCTAGCTCCAGATTGACGGAGACTAATTCTGATATTGCAGAGTCATCGTCGATTACAAGTATCCGGGGCATCACTAAAGAGTTTCCACTGAGTGTGTTTGTTAAAGTTTAATAAGAACTCATTGAGGAATATCAAGAATCCTGTACCGATTATAATGGGTGATTCTAAATTTTTTCTAAACAAGGTTAAGGTTTTCTGAAAATTATGAAGCATTAATTAGCAATGGTATATAATTTAGTTGCTTTCGTAAAGTTAATTTAAGCTACTCTACGACTATATCTCAAGTTTTAAGCTGACCGAGCTCAAGCCGAAGCAAGTAAGAAATGAAGAGATAGGGGCAGTGGAGTGAGTACTTACATCTTAGGGCTTACTGCCTTTTTCCTTAGAAATAACCCACCAGGAAAGAGAGCGATAGAATCCTTACTCTATAAGCATTCTTAATTTTTAATTCTTAATTCCGCGCAGCGGTACTAGTCGCTCTGATTAACTTCCTCGACTGACAGGTTGAGGGCTTGTGCCACTTGCTCCACACTCAACCCCAACGCTAAGAGTCGAGGAATTGCATCACGCCTTGCTTTGGCTTCTTGTTCGGCACGTTGAGTTTCTTGTTGAGCACGTTTTGAAGTTTCCACATAGGTCTCCATCCGTTGCCCATCCGGTCTATACAGTTCCAGTGAGCCCTTCGCAGTCTCGAATCGGCAACCCAGCCTCGGACTGCTCCAACCTTCCATCAAGGCAATCGGTATCAACCGATTGTCCTTTTTTAACCACCCCTTTAGTACATTTTTTGCTGGATCATACAGATAATATTCCTCTACTCCATGACGCTCATAGAAATTAAATTTTGCCTCCATCTCTTTGCTGGTGTTACTCTTGGAGAGGATTTCAAAAACTACAGATGGTGCTATATTATCTTCAGTGAATTGCTTGTAGGAACGTCGATCTCCTTTAGGACGACCAAAGACCACCATCACATCCGGTGCTTGACTTTCAGCTACACCTTCGACAGCTTCTACCGGATACCAAAGTAAATCTCCGGCGACAAAAATATTAGGGTCATCGGCGAATAGGGAATCAATGCCCCCCTGAAGGGTGGTAATTAGGCGAAACTGAATAGTATTGTCAGACAAAGGTAATCCATCGCTTTCAGGATAGAGCCAATCAGGAGTAACGGCGGTTGCTTGAAGTTGCTGAACCATAGTACCAGTTTCTGTGCCAAATGTAGCACTTTCTATTTTATCAATTCGCTCAATAATCTTGTAGGTTGGGTTGAGGCAAAGAAACCCAACCTACAAGATCATTTGTGTTGGGTTACGAAGAAAGCTAACCCAACCTACCTAATGCACTGCGATCTAGTGCAGCGCGGAGGAAATAACCCACCAGGAGAGAAATCGATAGAATGCTTACTCTATAAGCATTATTAATTCTTAATTCTTAATTCCGCGCAGCGGTACTAGTCGCTCTGATTAACTTCCTCGACTGATAGGTTGAGGGCTTGTGCCACTTGCTCCACACTCAACCCCAACGCTAAAAGTCGAGGAATTGCATCACGCCTTGCTTTGGCTTCTTGTTCGGCACGTTGAGCTTCTTGTTCGGCACGTTGAGCTTCTTGTTGAGCACGTTGAGTTTCTTGTTGAGCACGTTGAGCTTCTTGTTGAGCACGTTGAGCTTCTTGTTGAGCACGTTGAGCTTCTTGTTGAGCACGTTGAGCTTCTTGTTGAGCACGTTGAGCTTCTTGTTGAGCACGTTGAGCTTCTTGTTCGGCACGTTGAGCTTCTTGTTCGGCACGTTTTGAAGTTTCCACATAGGTCTCCATCCTTTGCCCATCCGGTCTATACAGTTCCAGTGAGCCCTTCGCTGTCTCGAATCGGCAACCCAGCCTCGGACTGCTCCAACCTTCCATCAAGGCAATCGGTATCAACCGCTTGTCCTTTTTTAACCACCCCTTTAGTACATTTTTTGCTGGATCATACAGATAATATTCCTCTACTCCATGACGCTCATAGAAGTTAAATTTTGCCTCCATCTCTTTGCTGGTGTTACTCTTGGAGAGGATTTCAAAGACTACAGATGGTGCTATATTATCTTCAGTAAATTGCTTGTAGGAGCGTCGATCTCCTTTAGGACGACCAAAGACCACCATCACATCCGGTGCTTGACTTTCAGCTACACCTTCGACAGCTTCTACCGGATACCAAAGTAAATCTCCGGCGACAAAAATATTAGGGTCATCGGCGAATAGGGAATCAATGCCCCCCTGAAGGGTGGTAATTAGGCGAAACTGAATAGTATTGTCAGACAAAGGTAACCCATCGCTTTCAGGATAGAGCCAATCAGGAGTAACGGCGGTTGCTTGAAGTTGCTGAACCATAGTACCAGTTTCTGTGCCAAATGTAGCACTTTCTATTTTATCGGCTCGCTGTACTAGAGGTGATGGTGAATAATCAACAGGAGCGATCGCATACCTTGTAGTATCTTGTAGGGGGTGAACGAAATTTTGGGTGGGCATTCAATTCTCCGCGTCCCCGCGTCCCCGCATCTCTGTATTTACTTATCGTTCTCCCAAGCCCTACGTTAGAGCTAATGCTGCTTCATCAATTCTTTACCCTTGGCTTCATCAACTCTTCACCCAACAGGAGTTACACCCTCTTAAAAACAGGTCATAATTAAATCAAAGACAAATGAGCTGACACTCCTTAGCAAAGCTCCAACTTCTATACCGATAGCTATATATTTACCCATCACCCGCCTGTATAACACAGGCGGGTGATTAAATTTAAGCTTCTTGTGATTCCTGGCTTGAGACTTGAAACAGTCGCAAAGGCTAACCTGAAAGCAAGGAATCAACCAGGTACTGATGGAATCCAATACTGATCGTAAAAGCCAAGCAACAACGAGATTTAATCTTCCCAAAGGTGGTCGTAACCTTTGGCGATCACTTAATCTAACTAACCTAGGTTACCTGCTGATTGGCTTCTGGGCAATTTCAGGAGGGTTCGCTACTGGAGTTAACCTGGGTATAGTGCAACGAATGGAACGTCAGGCTCAGGTCTTATTTTTTAGGTTACGGGGTCAGATTGCACCTCCTGAGGATATCGTTATCCTAGAAATTGATCAAGACTCCCTCGCTCAGGGAGAATTCTATCAAGCTGACCCAGAGCGTTATCCCGAACTAGAACCGATTCAAGCTTGGCCTTGGCAGCGTACTGCTTATGCTGAGGTAATTGAAAAGTTACTTACTGCTGGTGCAAAATCCGTTTCAGTGGATGTAATTTTAGATCTGCCTAGCAGCTATGGAGCAGAAGATGATCAGCAGCTGCAACAGCTGCTACAACGCTATCGGGAGCAAATAATTCTTGCCACTAGCTTTGAATCTTTTGGTACCGAAGAAGTTCAACAAGCTCAGCTAATTTCTCCGAATCCGATTTTTCAAGCTGATCCCAAAACTTTGGGTTTAGTGAATTTCCCCATCGACTTGGATGGGAGAATCTATGAGTTAGCTAATGACTATGATCAGCAGGTACTTCGCCCTCTAGGATTAGCACAACAGGAAATACCCTCCTTTGCTGAAGCTACATTAAAAGCCGCAAAAATCAATTCACAGTCATCCCCAGGGAGGGATATTTTTTTCTATGGCCCTCCCTGCACTTTTCAGCAAGTATCATTTTGGCACGTCCTTGATCCTACTAACTGGGAAGTTCATCTGAGAGACCAGACTTTTAAGGACAAAATGGTGTTAATTGGAGCAACAGCAGATTCTTTACAGGACTTAAAGCGCACCCCCTTTTCAGATACTCTGCCAGGAATTGAACTCCATGCCAATGCGATCGCAACTTTAATGGAAGGACGTGCGATCGCTCAAGCCTTACCTAATAAATTACTACGAGGACTGTTAGTATTTTTGGGAGTAGCAGGCACGGGAGTCTTGCTCAGTAATTTTCTCAAAAGACCCGTAGCACAATTGTTGGGAGCTTTAGGGATAGCAGTTGCTTGGGGAGCAGTTGGTTATATAAGTTTTACTTACGGTGGACTAATTTTACCTACAGCTGTACCAATAGTTGCGATCGCCTTAACTGGAATTTCTTGCTTGGCAACAGGAGCGATTAGAGAACAGTTAGAGAGATTACGCCTTTACCGCACCCTAGGGCGTTACGTTGCAGCCCCGATTGTCAACGAAATTCTCACACAACATGCCGATGATTTTCAAGCACTGCTCAAAGGGCGCAAACTTAGAGCAACTATTCTATTTTCCGATATTCGGGGTTTTACTACTCTGTCTCTGAAGCTAGAGCCTGAGCAATTGGTAGAGCAACTCAACACCTACCTCAATGCCATGGTAGAAGCAATTTTGACAGAGGGAGGCACTTTGGATAAGTTTATCGGTGATGCAGTGATGGCGGAATTTGGCTCTCCCATTTCCCACGGAGAAAAAAATGATGCGATTCGAGCGATTCGAGCTGCTCTCGGTATGCGGCAGGCATTGGTAGAATTGCAAGCACAATGGCAAGAACAAGGTCAAGAACTATTCTTTAACGGTATTGGCATCAACTTTGGGGAATTAATCGCTGGGGATATTGGCTCCTATCGCCGGCGGGAATATGCAGTAATCGGAGATGCGGTCAATGTTGCTAGTCGAGTTGAGGGACTTACAGGGAAACTGGGGACTGATATTCTGATAACCGAGTCCCTCTACCAACTCGTGCAGGATGAGGTTGAAGTTGTGCCAATGGGCGAGTATCAGCTCAAAGGGCGACAAGAAAATTTGGTGAAGCTTTATAGCTTGATTGGACTAAAAGGGGAAGATCCAACTCTCTATCAACAAGTGCAGACAAGTCTTCACCAGTATTTGGGGATTGCGAAGAAATGATGACATTCCATACAGTTCTGTTTCAGAGAGACTCACAGGTGTGGATTGATTCTAAATTCTAAATTCTAAATTCTAAATTCTAAATTCTCAATGCTCCCTCTTTCGGATAATATGGAAAGTGCTTAGAGCCAGCCAGGTAAAACTGCTGACCAAGTTTTAGTGATCAGGTTGAGGAATAGTTTTATGAACCAAGAGATCTTCGATAAAGTGAAGAAAATAGTTGCAGATCAACTGGATGTTGAAGACGAAAAGATAACGCCTGAAGCCAACTTTTCTAGTGATCTACAGGCAGACTCCCTAGATACAGTCGAACTGGTAATGGCTCTAGAAGAAGAGTTCGATATCGAAATTCCTGACGAAGCAGCTGAACAAATTACTACTGTCGGAGCTGCTGTAGAGCACATTTCGCAAAAATTAGAAGCTCCTGCTTAACGAGCTATTTCATCAGTAGTTGGAGCATTATGGGTGTGTAAGCCCTGTTTTACTAGGCATCATGACTAACTTTGAACACAAGCGCGTCGTTGTTACAGGTCTCGGCGCGATTACACCGCTAGGAAATACCCTGGGTGACTATTGGGAAGGGTTGTTGAGTGGACGCAATGGGATTGGGGAAATTACTTTATTTGACGCTTCCCAGCACGATTGTTGCATTGCCGGTGAGGTAAAAGGCTACGACCCCCATGAGTATATGACACGTAAGGAGGCAAAGCGTATGGATCGCTTTGCCCAATTTGGGGTTTCTGCGAGCAAACAGGCTTTTGCTGATGGGGAGTTTGTGATCAATGAACTGAACGCCGAACAGGTAGGTGTAATGATTGGTACGGGGATCGGTGGTCTTAAGGTCTTAGAAGACCAGCAAGCAATCTACTTGACAAGAGGACCGTCTAAGTGTAGCCCGTTTATGATTCCGATGATGATTGCCAACATGGCCGCAGGTCAAACGGCAATTCATACTGGTGCCAAGGGACCTAATAGTTGTACCGTAACTGCCTGTGCTGCTGGTTCTCATGCGATAGGGGATGCCTTTCGCTTGGTACAGCGGGGCTATGCCCAAGCAATGATTTGTGGTGGAACTGAAGCTGCGATTACTCCTTTGGGTGTTGCTGGTTTTGCGGCGGCACGAGCTTTGTCCACTCGCAATGAGAGCCCTGAGACAGCTTGTCGTCCCTTTGATCGCGATCGCGATGGCTTTGTTATGGGGGAAGGCTCTGGTATTCTCCTAATCGAAGAACTAGAACACGCTCTCACTCGTGGAGCCCGGATTTATGCTGAAATAGTGGGCTACGGCATGACCTGTGATGCCTATCACATGACAAAGCCAGTACCAAAGGGAGAAGGTGCAACCAGAGCTATCCAGCTGGCAATGAAGGATGCCGGTTTGAACAGCGAGCAGGTGAGCTATATTAATGCCCACGGTACTAGTACTCCAGCCAACGATTCTACTGAAACCACTGCCATTAAAAAAGCTCTAGGTAAACAGGCTTACAAACTGGCAGTTAGTTCCACCAAATCAATGACAGGTCATCTGTTGGGTGGCTCAGGAGGTATTGAAGCTGTGGCCACAGTTATGGCAGTGGCCAATGATAAAATTCCTCCGACGATTAACTTACAAAACCCAGACCCAGATTGTGACCTCGATTACGTACCAAACCAGAGTCGTCAGCAGACAGTAGAAGTGGCTCTATCAAATTCTTTTGGATTTGGTGGTCACAATGTAACCCTAGTATTCAGGAAATACAGGCAATAAGGAACTTCCAAAGACAAAAATATCCCATGGCTCTGAAGCCCCTCTGCTTCAGAGCCATGGGAGCGGAGGAAGCTGGGGGAGATAGAGAGACAAGGGAGACACGGAGATGAGGAAGAGAGGGAGAGCAATTCCCAATTCCCGATTACCGATTCCCAAACAACAAAGGACAAAGGACAAACAACAATTCTCAACCCTTCATCATTTCTTATACCTTTCATTATTCATACTTTTTCAACTCCCAATCCTCAATCTTGCCCATCGATCCCGGTAATGGGATGATGTGTATATAACCTTTGGGCGACCGAGAGCCATCGAGTTCTAATTCAAACAAAATCTAGCTTTAAACCTTAGTTCACCAGAGTCATTCAATAGAAATTATGGCCGTTGCAACCCAATCTCTCGAAGAACTTTGCATTAACTCAATCCGCTTTCTAGCAATTGACGCTGTAGAAAAGGCAAAGTCTGGTCATCCAGGGTCTGCCAATGGGGGCAGCTCCGATGGCATTTGTGCTTTGGGATCGCTTCATGCGGTTCAACCCGAAAAATCCTAGTTGGTTCAACCGCGATCGCTTTGTCTTGTCAGCAGGTCATGGCTGTATGTTACAGTATGCTTTGCTCCACTTGACAGGCTACGATGATGTAACCATTGAAGACCTGAAGCAATTCCGGCAATGGGGTTCCAAGACCCCGGGACACCCCGGAAAACTTCGAGACTAAAGGGGTAGAAGTTACCACCGGTCCCTTGGGACAAGGAATTGCCAACGGTGTTGGGCTAGCCATGGCAGAAGCGCACCTAGCTGCCAAATACAATAAGCCAGACTGCACACTTGTGGATCACTACACCTATGTCATTCTAGGTGATGGTTGCAATATGGAAGGTGTCTCTGGGGAAGCTTGCTCCCTAGCAGGTCACTTGGGCTTGGGTAAGTTAATTGCTCTGTATGATGATAACCATATCTCCATTGATGGTCACACTGAGCTTGCTTTCACCGAAGATGTGGGCAAGCGCTTTTGAAGCCTATGGCTGGCATGTTATTACTGTAGATAATCCTAATCTCGACGAAGACACGAAGCTCCAAGCAGTTCATGCTGCGATCGAAGAAGCCAAGAAGGTTACGGACAAACCCTCGATGATCAAAGTCCGCACTATCATTGGCTACGGCTCTCCCAATAAAAGAGATACTCACGGTGTTCATGGTGCTGCTCTCGGTGGTGAAGAAGTGGCAGCTACTCGGTAAAGAGTTGGGTTGGGAATATGAACCTTTCGTAGTACCAGAGGATGCTCTCAATCACTTCCGTAAGGCAGTTGAGCGGGGTGCAAACTATGAAGCCGAATGGAATAATACTTTAGCTCAATATAAAACTAAGTATCCCCAAGAAGCAGCCGAATTTGAGCGGACTACCAGTGGTACTTTACCGGAAGGATGGGAGAAAGTTCTGCCTACATATACCCCTGCTGACAAAGGAGTCGCTACTCGCAAGCATTCAGAGACAACTCTCAATGCTCTGGCTCCAGTTTTACCAGAACTAATTGGTGGTTCTGCTGACTTGGCTCCCTCCAACCTTACCTTATTGAAAGTCTCTGGGGACTTCCAAAAAGGACAATACGAAAACCGAAACCTCCGCTTCGGAGTACGAGAGCATGGCATGGGAGCTATTTCCAATGGCATTGCCTTGCATAATTCCGGTCTAATTAGCTACTGTGCCACTTTCTTGGTTTTTGCTGACTACATGCGAGCAGCAATTCGTCTCTCAGCTCTTTCTGAGGCTGGTGTCATCTACATTATGACTCACGACTCAGTTGCTCTTGGAGAAGATGGTCCTACTCACCAACCAATTGAAACCATTCCTTCCCTCCGGGCAATCCCTAACTTAGTGGTGATTCGTCCTGCTGATGGTAATGAAACCTCTGGTGCTTATAAAGTGGCGATTGAAAACCGCAAGCGTCCAACTCTTTTGGCACTAACACGACAAGGTTTGCCTAACTTGGATGGTAGTTCAATTGAAGCAGTAACTAAGGGAGCTTATATCCTTTCTGATAGTGATGGTACTCCCGAGATTATTTTGATTGGTACCGGCTCTGAAGTATCACTTTGTGTCCAAGCAGCAGAAAAATTGACTGCTGAAGGGAAGAAGGTTCGGGTTGTCTCAATGCCTAGCTGGGAACTTTTTGATGAGCAGGATGAATCCTATCGGGAATCTGTATTACCTAAGACAGTTACCAAACGGTTAGCAGTAGAAGCTGCCTCAAGCTTTGGTTGGCATCGTTACCTGGGTTCTGAAGGTGACATAATCAGTATTGATCATTTTGGTGCTTCTGCTCCTGGTGGTGTTGCGATGGAGAAGTTTGGCTACACAGTGGATAATGTGCTAGCTAAAGCTAAGGCATTGTTGGGATAAGGTTAGTGCTTTGAGCACTTCCCAAATCACTAATCCAGGTTTAATTGTAGGAGTACAACATTGCTGTACTCCTACAGTTTTTTTCGATTTGAGATTATCCCACTGCGATTGTCTATCCGATATTCGGCACCCTCAACTGTCATACTAAATCGGGGATAATATCCTATGAATCAGACTTTTGGCGACTTTATTCAAGCATTTCCCCCCAATCATGATTCCTTAGAACTCAGTTTTACACCTACGTCTGAGCGGATCAAGAAGCGATGGCGAAATCAACGACTTTCAGCTCATTTTATGGCTGACTATATTGGGAATTTTTTGCCTTTAGATAAAGATAATCCTGAGGAAGAAAAGCGAATTAAAGAAATAAAAGGAGCAGTCAGTTATATCGCCAATGAGCTGTTGGAAAATGCGATGAAATTTAATCTAGAAACCTCTAGCAGCAAGGTCAAACTTGGTGTTCATTTTTTAGATGCTGCGGATCTGATTGTGGCTATGTTCACCAAGAATAGCATTGATCGAAACAGTGCCCAGAAGTTTCAAGTGTTTATCCAAACTCTGTTAGCTTGTGATCCAGAGGAGTTTTATATACAGCAAGTTGAAGCCAGTGTTGAGGACGAAAATGCTCAAATGTCTGGTTTGGGTTTTCTAACCATGATCAATGATTACCAAGCTAGACTAGGCTGGAAGTTTGAGGCACTCAAGTCAGCGCCAGAAATTATCGTAGTGACTACCATGGCTCAGGTGAGTGTCTAAATTTAGTTCATTTGAATGGTAACAAAGTATCAAATGATATGAATCATGTAATATATAACAATAAAACTCTTGCTGTAGATGGATTACAGATCCTAATCAGTCAAGTAGTTCCGATTAATCCCAGTCAAACCATGCAAAAGGAAGTTCAGCCCCATGAGTACTCAGGAAATCAAAGGTGAAGACTACGTCGTTCGGTATGATGCGGATTCAGTCTCGGTCAGTTTTCAAGGGGAGTTAGCGTTGGGAGGTCCGAAAGAATACGCCCCTATTAATGAGCTACTCAGTGAAATTACTGATGGCTCTCCTGAGGAGATAACAATTGACCTCAAAGGATTGGCATTTCTCAATAGTTCGGGCATTAGTATGTTGTCTAAATTTGTGCTGGGCTTGCGCAAAAAAAAGGACATTCAGTTAGTAATTTTAGGCTCCAATGACATGCCTTGGCAGGGCAAGTCTTTAAAAAATCTCCAGAAGTTTCTTCCCAGCCTGAGGCTAGATATGGAATAGGTTATCAATGGACAATTGATAATTGATAATTGATAATTGATAATTGATAATTGATAATTGATAAATTTGGTCTAATACTTCTTTGTTTACGAAGAAATAAAAAAAGATTTTCCTTGATTTCAATCCTCTTCTTTTAAGGAAAGGTAATTATACATTATTCATTATCCATTGTCAATTTGTGAATAATATTTTAGAATACACCTCACTAAGATGATTCTTTGCTGATAAAATACCATATTTTCTCCAGCGAATGAGCACAAAAGAGATTTAGGGAGAAGTTATGCTGCTTGACCTATTTCCCATTCAACTTCAAGAAATACTACAAGAAGCACTATATGTCCTTGTTGATCTTGTAATTAAGCTTATTGGGGCGACACTTCTATATGTCATCTTGTTTTATCTTTTGCGATCGCTATTTCGCAAATTTGAAAGTGACATTCCCCTGGTCACGCTAAACGTTTCTGCTTATCCTACTTTAGCTATATTAGTACTGACTTGTCTTAAAATTACTGCCAAAAATACAGTAAGCTTAGCCACTGTTGTTTGGTTAGATCGACTGTTCATTGGTGGCATTGTTATTGCAATCAGTTATTGGTCACTACAGCTATTTAAACAAGTTTTGGTCTACTACCTGAAGGAGTATGCCGCAACTACAGAAGCGATGTGGGATGATGTCTTGATTCCTTTACTAGAAGGTGTGATCCCAGTAGTAATTGTCTTGATGGGTGGTTCTGCTATCCTCCAATTGTGTTTTGGTCTAGATTTGACTGGAGCCTGGTTAACTTTGGGCGGTGGTGCGTTTGTTATTGGTTTTGCAGTCAAGGATATTCTGGCTAACTTTTTCAGTGGTATTGTCTTACTGTTAGATAGTCCCTTTCAGTTTGGAGATGTACTCCGGATTGAAAGTGAAAGTGGCGATCAAAGTCAACTAGGCACCCTCCGAAAAATTGGGGTGCGTGTGACTCGTTTCTATATGTTTGAAACTCACACAGAGGTGTATATCCCTAACAGTGTGATGCAAAGCCAGAAAATCACTAATCTGAGTCGTCCGATTGAGCCTGTTCATTTTTTAACAACTATTGAGTTAACCCCCAAATGTGATCTAGAACAGGCTAAAAAAGTGATGCAGGAGATCATTCAAGCTCATCCCGATACTCTGGGAGATATTGAAACCAAATTGGACTGTTTGGAACGGTATTATGACTGGACAGATATTGCCGATGACTTTGTCTCTAAAAAAGAAAATGGCAAGAAACGCTTACTCGCCGAAAATGAAGTCAATGAAAAACTAGAAGAGATTGAACAATCTCTAGAAGCTCTGATTATTACTCTTCAGTTTGTGGAAGAAGGAGGGTTAACCCAAGAAGAAATAGAAACCGTTCAACAAGAATTTAACGATGTGCTTGAATCAATCGGTTTGACGGCGATCCATCAGTCTGGTAGCCGCAGAAGTTCGTTGTTGAAGCTACAGCAAGTTCAAGCATCCTTTGCTCTTGAAGAAAGCCAAGATTCAGATTCCTTAATCAATTTGGTGCGCCAATGGTATCGAGCTTGGTTAAGAGATCCCAATGTGGTGGATCAAGATGAATATGTGCTGCCAGAAATTTGGGAGCGCAAAATAGAACTCCTCAAGCGGCGTGTTCAGAAGTTGCATCAAAAAATTATGCATCCACTTCATGAAGAAACCCGATTAGATGATTATGTAAAAATTCTAGTAGAATGGTTACGCAATGGCTTCAAACAAGCCCGCAGTGCATGGCAGGAGCCTAAAGTAAGAATGGAAGGGGTAGTTCATTACGAAGGATACACCTATATCCAATTTATCCTCAACTACTATGTCGATGATATCCGTCTAGAAGATGGGGGACGAGGCATTCGAGTCAATAGTGATATTCATCGAGAGATTATGCG
Source organism: Caldora sp. (assembly GCA_965222765.1). GTDB lineage: Bacteria > Cyanobacteriota > Cyanobacteriia > Cyanobacteriales > Coleofasciculaceae > Caldora. Next base: position 157,720 of record CBDCVG010000059.1, on the reverse strand, counting down.
CCATCTCAAAGAAGATTGTCAGAGTCCAGGAGTTTAGGACGTATTTAAACTAGCATTTTCTAAAAAAAAATAGCCTATAATTCACTTTTTAAATCAATATTAATATCACAATTTAAATGCAAAATATTTTAAATATTAGGTATTAATGGTTAAAAAGTGCAAGCCAATGGTATTCTATCTTATGGATTATGGAGATAAGCCAATGGTTAATGTCAAAAGAAGGTGACAATCTTAGCGACCTATTCCCCTTTTAAATTAATCATCTAAAAATAAACATATTGAGCATTACAACTATGGATTTATCAGAAAATAATTACGATATTCCTGCTGTCGATCACCGCAGTGCCAAAGTTTTGCAAGGACTATACAAAATAGATGACACAGATCTAAGTTTGATCAAGAGATCAGGCTCTCTAATGTTGCCGCAAGTCGAAGAAATAGTCAGTAGTTGGTATAAGTGGTTGGAAACTCAAGCAGAATATGAGCAATTTTTCTCGGACAAAAGAATTCTCAACCATGTTCGGCATAAACAACATAACTACTGGCAAGAGTTTATGACCGGTGATATTAATGAAGACTATGTTAAACAGCGTCGTATAATCGGAGAAACTCATGCCAGAATTGGCTTATCGATGACAGTCTTTTTCGCCGGGATGAGCATTTTTGATCAACTGTTCAGTGACATGGTGCAAAAACAAGATCTTGCAGAAAATGAACAAATGAAGATGTCCGATGCCATTGCCAAACAGTTGCATTTAGATGCCGGTATTGTCTGTGAAATGTTCACCTACATGATGAATGAGCTAATTTCTGGACAAAGTAAGGCATTGCTGGAGATGTCAACCCCAGTCACAGAAATTTGGCAGGGAATTCTCCTCTTACCTGTGGTTGGTATTGTTGATTCTAAACGGTCTCAAGATATTATGAATTCTGTCCTAGGAATGATCGCTAAAACTCAGGCCAAAGAATTTATCCTTGATATTAGTGGAGTAGCAGTGATCGATACTGCTGTTGCTAATTACTTGATCAAAATTACCAAGGCAACTCGACTAATGGGCTGTGAATCAACTATCTCGGGACTTTCTCCAGCGATCGCCCAAACGATTGTACAATTGGGCATTGATGTGGGTACAGTCAACACGACTTCGACCATGATGGATGCTTTAAATAAAGCTTTTCAGCGTCAAAATCTCAAAATTGTTGGCATAGAATGATCATAGGGTAAGTAGATCGGCAACATTAAAGTTAACTGGTGAAGCTCGTCATTGGTCATTAGTAAAGGTTTGACCGCTATTTAAGTTTCTTAACATAGTTCTGTTTTTTTCCGCCTACTTATGACTCAATTAAATCAGCAACAAATCCCTTTGCAAATATCCCATAATTGTGTAGTTGCTTCAATTCAGATTAATTTAACGCCAGAATTGTTGCAACAACTCTGTCAGGATTTATTGGAGAAATTACATAGTAGTGGAGCTAGTGGAGTTATTCTTGATGTCTCAGGGGTAGACATCATAGATTTCACTGATTTTACTGAGTTGAGAAAAATTATTGATATGGTAGAAATAATGGGAGCAAGGACAATTATTTCAGGCTTAAAACCGGGAGTAATTTCTGCCTTAGTTGATTTGGATGCCAATATCGACGGCATTCATGCTGTCTTGAATCTTGATGATGCTTTCGTCTTAATTGATGTTTTGCGCTCACAATCTAGCGGCAAATAATTTCTATGATACATCAACAAAGAAGCCAGATTCACATACGAGTTGAAGCCGATACCATCCGAGCGATTATGGCAAGCAAACAAACAGCTAATCGTTTAGGATTTGATGACTATCACTGCCAAATGATTTCTACAGCAGTATCGGAATTAGTCCGCAATATTTTAAAGTATGCAAGCTCTGGTGAAGTGGTTATTGTTCCGATTACCGACGAAAAACGGACAGGTATTGAGATTCTTGTCAAAGATCGCGGTCCAGGTATTGCTGATCTTGAGCAGGCGATGCAAGATGATTTTAGTTCTAGTGGCACTTTAGGACTGGGTTTACCAGGAGTTAAACGCTTAATGGATGAGTTTGAAATTAATTCTGAAGTGAATGTAGGGACAGAGGTTGTTATCAGGCAATGGTTGTAAATCGTCATTTGTCATTTGTCATTTGTTATTTGTCATTAGTCAGGGTTTGAAATGCTATGCTAGAGCAAATAGATTATTTTTATTCAAATAGACCCTGTCTAGGTGAGCGGGTTAGTGGAGATATTGCCATCGTTGAACAACAAGAACAATTATTATTAGTTGCGATCGTTGATGGACTTGGACATGGCAAGAATGCCAATCTTGTTGCTCGTACTGCCAAAGATTACTTGCAAAACACTTGGGACAATGATGTTTGCAATACCATGCTTCGTCTTCATGAACAACTCAAAGGTGGTTTAGGCGCAGCGGTAGGATTAGGTGTTTTGAATTTAGAAACCAAGCAGTTATCCTATACAGGGGTTGGCAATACTGTCTTTAAAATATTCCGTCGGCAAGATCAAAAAAATTGTACCAAAAGACTTTATTCAACGGATGGTATTGTTGGTAGTCATATTCGCCACCCGGTTGAGCAAAATCTTCAGTTGACTAAATCTGATATAATTCTTTTTTATACAGATGGCATTAAAGAGCATTTCAGTCTAGAAGAATACCCTCTAATTTTGGTTGATGATGCCATGAAAATTGCCAAAAACTTGATCCGACTTTTTGGCAAGAAATATGACGATGCAACTTGTATCGCTTTAAAGTATAAATCATAATTTAGGTAAATGATACGCCGATGGTTCATTTAGGAAAGGTTCAACTCAATGATCAATCTTATCTTAATGATATACGCCAGAATGTTTGGCGGCTGGTAAAACTTTTAACGGGAGATGAAATTATTGCTACTCGATTAAGTACTATAACCTCTCAAATGAACCGCTTACTGATTGATTCTGCGATAAATCCTGTTCTGAGTATTCAATTAGAACTTCAGGGTCATCTTCCAGAATTATCAATTATTTTTACAACAAAAAATCAAATTCCTATCCCTAATCTAATTTATACCTTTTTTAATCAAGTAAACTTGTTGATATCTGAAAATAAGCATTATCAAATTAAAGCTGATTATTTCTTAAAAAATAACGGATTGCTAACAGAGCAACGAATTAGAGAAGCTAAAGTTATTTTAGCACAAAAAAGCCGTGAACAGTTAATGACTGAATTAGAAGAAAAAAATAAAGTTCTTCAGGAATCACTATTGAACATCAAGCGCATGGGTGCTGAATTGGATGTGGCTAAACAAATTCAGTCCATGGTTCTACCTCCACCAGAAGAATTAGCAGAGATTGCCAATATTGATATTGTTGGTTATATGCAACCGGCTGATGAAGTCGGCGGCGATTATTACGATGTTCTTGATAGTGACGGAGTCGTAACTATTGGTATTGGTGATGTCACGGGACATGGTTTAGAAAGTGGCATTTTAATGTTAATGACCCAAACTGCTGTTCGTACTCTCCAAGAAATTAAGGAAACTAATCCAGTTAGATTTTTGGATACCCTGAATCGCACCATTTATCACAACGTGCAACGGATGAACTCTGAGAGAAATCTCACCCTAGCTATTTTAAATTACTCGGAAGGTATCGTGAGTATCAGTGGACAACATGAAGAAACCCTGGTGGTTCGCTCAGAAGGACATCAGATTGAGCGGATTGATATGATGGATTTAGGTTTGCCCATCGGCATAGATGATGATATTGCCGATTTCATTGACCAAACCACGGTAGAGTTACATTCAGGTGATGGTATAGTTCTTTATACCGATGGTATTCCCGAAGCTTTCAATCTAGAGAAAAAACAATATGGAATGGAGCGATTCTGTGAGATTATTAGTCAAAATTGGCAGGGGACTGCTCAAGAGATTAAACAAGCAGTAATCGATGATGTCCAAGAGTTTATTGGTACACAAAAAGTGTTTGATGATATTACCTTAGTAATTCTCAAGCAACAGTAATCTCTTAAGAAATACTCTGGCTAATTGCTAATTGCTCTTGAGAAACACTCCTTCGGAGTGAGGGTGTGGGGTGTGGAGTATCAATTGTGGAACTGGCATCTTGCCAGTTACGAGAAACGTGCTCGCCCTACCCATTCGTTGTCGAACGGTACTTAGCACCTTCCATAACTTGAGTTGATTAACAGACAATGAGCTATTCAAGCAGTTTGACAGATTAGGTATTCTTTGGAATATTCATTATGATAGGTATAGAAATCTAGCCAGTGTAACTTTGAGTCATTCAATTCTGGGTGTTCTCTCAATTATGTTTGGTTTAATCTAGCGGAGCTAGATAACCCAAAGCGTGAAAACAGCTTAAAAAGCTTACCCTACAAGCTTTATTGCCTTCTGCCTTTGAATTTATGCGATCGCATAAATTCAAAGTCTCAAAACAAACCGATTCAAAAGTTATGGGATAATGCTACCTTTAACTGCTGAGCACACAAGACTGGGCAATTTTAACTAATTGTTCTGGTATCGGTCCACCATTAAGTAAATCACCACTGATTTCCAGGAACTCTCCAAGGTCATACTTTTTCTGAATCTGCTCAATAGCACAGGTGCAAATTGGTTGGCTACCTGCTCCCCCAGCCTCAACACAACCCTCCATGAAATCCTGTATTAACTGTGGTGGATAAACATTGCTGGGTTGCTGAGAGATGTCACCAGGTGTCGGTGAAGTATTGCTAGGAGCCGGTGAAGTACTGCTAGGAACCGGTGAAGTATTGCTAGGAACCGGTGAAGTACTGCTAGTAGCCGGTGAAGTATTGCTAGGAGCCGGTGAGCTATTGCTAGTACTCGGAGAACAACCTGTATCCCAGTCCGAAAATGTTGTTTTAGACTGAAGTAAACCTTGGAGTTGACTCATATATACTGTCAGTTCTCCAGCATACTCAGGTGCAGCCACCTTCATTTGTTCGACAATATCGATTGCTTGTGCCCAGTTTTGGGCGCATAGAGCTTGATTCAACTGAGCATTGAGATCAGTTTGTGAAAAACTAGGACGAGCCGGGGCTAATCCCATTGTGGTTAACAGCATTGCTGTTGCTAAAAATCTCAATTTCATTTTTTTATCGGGGAGTATCCCATTTTGGAAAATACAAAGGGAGGAATGTTCGTATCTACCGCAATTATCCCCATTGTCCCTCATAAATTTGCTCTCGTATCATAGTTCAGTTATGCCTTCAGTAAGACTGCGATCGCAATCCATGGCCACGAAAGCTATGCTAGCGGACATTAAAGGGAGTTTTAGGTTTAGTATTAGCATCCAAGGACTAATCGCAGTGCAACTTCCAGTATTCTGTTGAGAGTCTGCTAGCGCTCTGCTGCAAGTTAATTGGCACACAATAGCAAAGTATCGTTGATTTCAATAGTTTTATTTCATATGGTTACCCTTGAAGTATCTATAATTGAAGTAATCTGGGCATTTGCTTAATGAGCGGCAAGAGTTAGATGCCATGACACCATCTTGAAATATTACCCTCGGTTCACGAGGAGATGTCCAACCCTAATGTAGCCTGTGGGCACTTAGGCTTAACAACCGCAGGACATAAAGTTACCCTTTGTACCAGTGCCCGAGGGGCTTTCTGAATCCCCCTTCCCTCACAGGATACTGCTGGCTTGAATCTACGGTTACATGAACGATGAGATGATGCAGCTGATGGATTCGTTAACCCGCAAGGTCGGGATCTGATGGAAAATGTGACTAACCTGTGGGAAGTCATCAAAGCGACGCGCAGATTGTCTCAACAAGTGGCTCCGATGCAACATCGGATGCTTAGCGATAGCTGGAATACTGCCCAAGCTGCCAATCCTGACTTGAGGTATCTTCCATCCCAAAGCCTATGGAGGACCTCATTTTGCCGAAAAGTTAGGTATTCCTGTAATCATGGCAATACCTTTACCAATGCTGGTACCAACGGCAGAACATCCAAATATGGGTTTTCCCATCTGGCAGTTAGGAGCCTGGAATACAACAGAACCTTTAGACATATCAGGCTTAGTCAATAGAGTTTGGGATGGCATTCTACTCAGCCGGTACTAACCTAGTCGTTTCTGACATGGCGAATGAGAGCATCATCTGTCCCAAACAATGCCAAAATATAATTGATATTTTAGCGACACCAGTATCCTGTGGAAAGTCAAAAAAAAGACAAGAAGCTCCGAGTAGTTAGCATTGTTACAGTCGCTCAAAAATAGCCCCGGAACTCAACGGGATTGGCCTGATAATGTAGTAGCCACTGGCTACTGGTTTTTAGACCAACAGGATACATGGCAACCCCCTAAAGAGTTACAAGACTTCCTGAATGAAGGGAGTCCCCCTGTCTATGTTGGGTTTGGTAGTATGGCAGGGCGTAATCCAGAGCGGTTAACGAGAATTGTAATTGCTGCCTTACAACAGGCAAAGGTACGAGGTATTATTGCCACTGGCTGGGGGGGATTAAGCACAGATGACTTACCAAAGACGATTTGCAAAATTGATCAGGCTCCCCACAATTGGTTGTTCCCGAAGATGGCAGCGGTAGTACACCATGGGGGAGCTGGTTACCACTGCCGCTGGCTTACGAGCAGGTTGTCCAACAATTATCTGTCCTTTCTTTGGTGATCAACCATTTTGGGGACAGCGAGTTTATGCTTTGGGAGTGGGTAGTGAACCGATTCCACAGAAGAAATTAACGATTGAGACTTTGGCTACGGCTATTCGAGAAGTGACAACGAACCCGAGTATAATTGTCCAAAATGCTAAAGCACTGGCTGAAAAGCTACAGCAAGAAGATGGCATTGCAAATGCGATCGCGATGATTGAAGATTATACTGGCTAAAAGAACAAGAGTATTGGGATTTGTCAGAATTAGAATGTTACTTGATAGAACAATATGATGTCGTGTTTAAATCACAGTCAAGCTATTATGAATTGCTGTCAGAAGCCAAAATAAGTTGGCAAAAAGCACAAAAAAAGAACCCAAGGAAAGACCCAGAATTAGTGAAGAAGAGAAATAAGGAAATTAAGTCAAAACTAGAAGGAATAATAGAGAAGATAAAAGCGGGAAAGATTGTAGTGTATGCAATTGACGAAGTTCATTTATTAGAAGGAGATCTAATAAGTCATGGATGGGGAGGTAGTAAAAAACGGCTAAAAATACCAATTAATAATGAAAAGAATCGTCAAACATATTATGGAGCATTAAACTTATTTGAGCCAGATTTAATAGTGAGTGAATACCCAGCAGGAAATGGAGAAAGCACAGTTAATTTCGTGAAAGAGCTAATCAAAATCAATCAAAAAGAAGCGAAAAAGAAAGAAGAAGAAAGACAAATACTAATTATTTGGGATGGTGCAAGCTATCACAAAGGGCAAGAAATGCGTGAATTACTTGGCTGTGTGAATCAAGATTTAACAGAGTCAGAGTGGAAAGTAATCTGTGAACTATTTGCTCCGAATGCTCCGGAAGAAAATCCGATTGAGGCAGTTTGGTTACAACTAAAAAACTTACTGAGAAGGTGTCATCGTTTTTGTAAAAACTTCAATATTATTAAGCGTTTATTTAAACTTTTGGTTGACCTTAAGTTATTCAATTTTCCTAATATTGAAAAATATGATGCTTTTTCATGTCTCATTTAGAAACGCTATATATCCCTCCAAAGGAAAACGGTGAGATAGAGCCATCTGCATTAATCCATCCAGGTGATTCCAACACCACTGAAGATATTTTTGCGATCGCTTCAGCCGCAACACTAGAATACTCTGGAACCTTTTCCAGGAGCTCTCCCTCCAAATAGGAAAAAACAGACCAAGTTTCCCCGCGAGCGATTTCCAAGGGAACTGGAACCACTCCTTGAACCAGGCTCATAACGTAGGTTTCCCGTTCCGCACTCCCACGACTGTAGAGACGCAGAACGTATATTTTGCCATCACTCAAGATGAGTTTGTAGTTAGTGTTGCCTTTACCAGTTAGGAAAAGTTCCACTGACAAAATATCCCTTCCACGGAGAAAACTCTTAATCAGAGATGGCTCAAAAGGCTTGAATGGATTTCTTCTATCAGTAGACACTCTGATTCTGCACTCTCTGCTCTCTGTGGCTCTGTGGTTCACCCATCCCCTAAAATTAACCGTTGCCGATGAGTGTGCAACAACTGAAACTCTCGCTGTAAGACTTGCTCCAGCATATAAACTAAATGCTCTGGTCGCAACATTGTTCCGTCATTACGGCAGCTACCTACATAGCGGAGAACAACCAATGAATCTGGAAATGCTGGTTTATCCCCTTGATTACTTGTAAGAACCTCCTGCCTTCTGCCTCCTACCTCCAACTCAAACAACCAATCGCGCAAATTTACCTGTTTCTTCTTACCTGACTTCGTAGTTTTTTCCCACCAGATAGCTTCAGTTGCCTTAACTTGCTCCACCCAATCTTGCCACTGTTCAACACAAGTATCTTCAGCAGCCACCTGGATCAAATACTCAGCTCTTGCCAAGAGCTGGGTAGCCGCAGGAGCCTTTAACTCAACTTCCTCAACCTCATAAATTGGAATATTTGGAGGTAGTTGGGATGCTAACCGTTGTTGAAATTCTTTCCTATCCAGCTGCTGAGTTAGTTCAAAATCTACAATCTCACCACTGCTAGAAGCTCCCAAAGGTAAGGCATTAGCAATGCTGATCCGGGGATTAGGGCTAAAGCCACCACTGAAAGTAATCGGTAGGGATGCCCTTCTGACAGCACGGTCAAATAAACGGGCTAGATCCAGATGACCTAACAACACCATATCTCCTCCCTTACCAAACCATACCCGCAATCGCTGAACTTTGGTAGTATCTGGTTTGAAGTGACCATCAAATTGAGGAATTGGCTGTGCTGGAATAACGATGTTATGACCAAAGTCAGTACCACAGACACCGCAATGGGAACAACCATCAAAGGAGCAATCAGGCACCGTTGCTGCGGCTAAAGCTCTTTCCAAGTCGGCTTTGAGCCAGTTCTTATCAATTCCTGTATCAATATGATCCCAGGGTAACGGAGCATCAACTTGTAAGGCAGGAGGCAGGAGGCAGGAGGCAGAAGGTACTTCATCAAGCTTCTTTGCAGGGTTCTCTTCAAGAACCTCTATAGGCAGTATTGGTAATGGTGGTTGAAAATCCCCATCATTATCAGTGAAAATCTTCTGCCTTTCCTGAAAAACATTCCACTCACCCTTCTCTACTTGCCGATATTTCCAGGTTAATCCAGATTCTGCGATCGCTTGCTCCCAAGCAGCAAAGGCTTTATCTAAGCTTTCCATCCAAGAGTCCATCCCTGCACCTAATTCCCAAGCACGGCGAACTACAGCAGCCAAGCGTCTGTCTCCCCGTCCGACAAAGTTTTCCATCGCAGAAATCCGGACATCAGTATAGTTCACCTTGATGCCTTTCATTCGACGAAATGCCTGTCTGAGTAACTGCTGCTTGCGCTCAAACTCTGCTGTCGAAACTGAATGCCACTGGAAAGGAGTATGAGGCTTGGGGGTAAAGTTGGAAATCGTGATATTGAACTTGAGGGATTTCTTGCCATGAGCTTGGCATTTCTGTTTCAACCAGCTGAGAGTTTCAGCAATTCCCAACACATCGACATCCGTCTCCCCTGGTAGACCAATCATAAAGTAAAGCTTGACCTTATCCCAGCCCTGTTCATAGGCAGTTTTTACCCCTCGCAGCAGTTCTTCATTAGTCAGTCCTTTATTAATAATGTCCCGCAGCCTCTGAGTTCCGGCTTCTGGAGCAAAAGTCAAGCCACTCTGCCGTATGCCGCCTAAAATATTAGCAATGTTTTCATCAAAACGGTCTACCCGCTGGCTAGGCAAGGATAAGGAAATATTTTCATCCTTGAGACGATTTTTGATTTCCATCCCCACTGCTGGTAGTGCAAGGTAGTCGGAACAACTCAGGGATAGCAGGGAAAACTCATTGTAGCCAGTCGCACGCATCCCCTCTTCAATCGCCTCCACCACCTGCTCTCCATCCACATCCCGTGCCGGACGAGTGAGCATTCCTGGCTGACAGAAGCGACAACCGCGAGTACAACCTCGTCTTACTTCAATTTTGAGCCGATCATGTACTGTCTCAATGTAAGGCACCAGTCCAATAGAGTAAGCAGGAATCGGTGTTGCCACCCGCCGCAGAATCCTTGCTGGCACATCAGGGCGGAGGGGATGAACTGAGCCATCCTCTGCTGTATCGTAGAATTGGGGTACGTACACTCCTGGAACTTGTGCCAAATCCAGCAGTAATTCTTCTCTACTCAAACCTGCTGCCTTACCTTCCTCTAAAACCAAACCAATCTCCGGCAGCAGTTCTTCCCCGTCTCCTAAAGCAATAAAATCAAAAAAGTCAGCATAGGGTTCAGGATTAGAAGTAGCAGTTTGTCCCCCAGCAAAGATTAAGGGAAATGGGGATTGGTTATGAGGAAATCTCCCCGGCTCCTCTTGCCTTTCTCTCCAAGTCAGAGGAATTCCTGCCAAATCCAGCATCTCCAGAATATTGGTTGCTCCTAACTCATAGCTGAGACTAAAACCCAAAATATCAAAATCAGTGAGCGATCGCTGATTTTCTACTGCAAATAGAGGTGTTTGCGTTGCCCGTAGTTTAGCTGCTAAATCTGGCGCAGGTAAATAAGCACGATCGCACAATTGCCTGGGCTGGGTATTCAAGATGTTGTAAAGAATAACATGACCCAAATTAGAAGCACCCACTTCATAAATTTCTGGATAAGTTAAAACCCAGCGCACCCTGGCAGCTTCCCAAGGTTTGTGTACCGCCCCCAACTCGTTACCTAGATAACGTGCTGGCTTACTTATCTCTTTTGTAAGAACACCCAAGAAGGACATCAGTCTAACCTCTCTACCTAACACCTAACATCTAACACCTAACACCTTTAGGTAATTGTGGCAGCAAAAGCATCACGACTATCAAAAATCTCAAAGGCTTTATCTAACTGAGTTAGCTCGAAAATGATTCTAATCGAAGGAGCTACACAGCAAAGACTAAAACGCCGGTGTAGACTTTGAGCCAGGCTCAGAACAGAAACTAATGCCATCAAGCCAGCACTGTCAAGAGATTCTACCTGATGCATATCAACCAACAAAACCGAATGATCTTCTGACACCATGGCTTTTGTCAGCTGAAGTTGAAACTCAACAGCATTAGAGGCGTTAACATGACCAGAAGGTTGAATAATGCTTATTTGTGAATCCCTGATTGCATTTGACATAGTTGCTCCTCATACTTAATTTACTAAAAATAGATAGACAGGGAGTTCCTTAAAACACCTAAGTGAATTTACGGAGTAAATCCCCAAATAGCACGATTTTGCAGCATATTCATCAATAGATTATAGTTTTTTAATTTTTTTAGTTTTTTTGTAAAAAAAATGTGTATAGGTATACTGAAATTCTTTGACTTTTTATAGTTTAGATGCTATATTAACACCAATTATTGACTAAAGTAGCGAAGTGTTCACCACCTCGCTTTGTAAGCATTTACCAATAATCTAAGTTCTAGTAATTCAATTTCTTGAGAATTCTCCAAGGGCGCAACTGCTGTCATTCTGGAGTCGGGGAAGACCCTGACTATCTAACTTGTCCCTACTTAGGAGTATTTTATAGGATGGACTGGCTATCATACCTTAATTTACAAGTTTTAAAAACTATCATCAGGAAGAAATTTAGTTTTTCAGGTAAGTTAACGCTCTGACAACATTCTTAACCATTCCAAGGGCATAGTCCAAATTAAATAGAGAAAGTTAACTAACAATTGAGCCCCATTCATATAGTGATTAAGATCACTTAATGTACTGAACTTCAGTCAACACATTAGCTATAGATTCATTCGATAATTACAAGTATAGAACTTTTATAGGTAAATAACTGTGAATAGTACAGGTGTAATTCGTCAGCTAGTAGAGAAAACACTTTATATTAGGCAACTAACTCCAGATATAGAAAACCAAATTAATAATGAACTGAGCCGCCTAGGTTATATCTCGGATGTTGATTACGAAGCTCTTGAATTATTAATGTCGGAGATGGATGCTGGTAGGATTAAATTAGTTCCTAGTATCTGAAAAATAACCTGCTCTAACGTATTTTTTCTATAGTGAAGCAAGTCCCAATCGGTTCGGCCCAAGAGTTTCAGCCTCGCCAGATTGTTTGTTTAGAGCATGAACATACCTGTTTATACGCCGAAGTTATTGAAATTGTCTCATCGCGGCAGGTTTGTTGGGTGCGTCCTTTGATGCTGGTAATACCAGCAGACAATCAATCTTTACCCCTGTCATCACCAGAACAGTTAACTTTATACGACTTACGCCAGGGTTCAGATTTACTATGGCCTGCAAGTTTATTTAGATTAGCTCTGGATACCGAGGTGATTTCTCTGTTAGGACAGTTGAATAACCCAGATGCTCCCTATGTAAACAACCTAGATGCACCCAGGCAATTGAGTTGTTTTGTTCATCAAGTCTGGCAAGCTTATAAAAATGTTTTTTAGATTTTAATTCTCCATGAACTATCAAGAAATTCTCTTATGAGTTGATGATGAAGGCAATTATACTAGCTGCTGGCGTTGGAAATCGCTTAGGTAAGGACGGACTTGATCAACCCAAATGTTTACTCAAGTTCAACGGCAAATCATTACTAGAAAGGCATTTGGAGTGCCTGCATCATTGCCAAATTGGCGAAGTAGCGATCGTTGTGGGTTACCAAGCTACCAAAATCCAAGAGAAAATTGAGGCAGTTGGTGCTCAAGATTGGGTAACTACTGTTTACAACCCTGATTACCATAGGGGAAGTATCATTAGTCTTTGGACATCAAGAGAGCATCTGGCAGCAGTCGATGACCTATTATTGATGGATGCCGATGTCTTGTACGATTATCGCCTGCTTGAGCAACTGGTAAATACTGATATCCGAAACTGCTTTTTACTGGATCGGGATTTTGAACCGGGAGAGGAACCTGTCAAGCTGTGTGTCAAAAATGGTCAGTTGCTGGAGTTTCGCAAACAAGTCTCCCCAGAGCTTATCTATGATTTCTGTGGTGAATCCGTAGGATTCTTTCGCTTTTCTAGCACAATTGCTAGCCGTCTAGTTAGTCGTACTGAACACTATGTTATCCAAGGACTCCAGGAAGAACCTTATGAAGATGCCATCCGAGATCTGCTCCTGGATACTCCCGAGGAATTTGGGTACGAAGACATAACTGGTGTGCCTTGGATAGAGATCGATTTCCCGGAAGATGTTCAGCGGGCTAAGGAGGAAATCTTACCTAAGCTGGGGGGGCGACAAGTCGGCTAGAAAGCAAAGTGAATAAGCTCTGTAACCCTGATACTCTCGAGAAACTAGGGAATTGGGGGAGCTCAGCTCTCCTGGGGAGCTCTCCAGTGATATATGATGAGGCTTTTTGAGTGTTTATCTATCTTCTTTCATTAGTTGGGGAAACTTCTGTGTCAGATTGTGTCCCAAATAGTATTGACACCAAAACTCAGCAATTTCCAACAGCATAGGAGCAGAGGATGGAATCAAACCTGTGCCATATTGAGGTTCATAGTCTTCCACAAGTTCTCTAGCCAATTTATAAGCCCAGGCAGGAAAATCTGGCTCAACAAAACAGCGCAGAGCATACTCAAGTTTAAGCAGATAACCGCTGCGGACAAAATGCACGGTAGACCAATGGACTTTGCGTATATCATCTCCTTGCAAGTCATTTATCTGTTTCAATAACCTCCCAAAAAATTGCTTGCCTTCATGAGTGGGAGTTTCCAGGTAGCGTTCCATCATCTCAATCCCATCAGCAATAACAGTTTTGTGAGTTTCCCATTCTTCAGGACTGAGGGTGTTGCTAGAAGAGTCAGTGTTGATTTGCTGCTCAACCTGTTTTGAAAAATGGAGAGCAAACTTTTTCGCGGCGATGTCATCTTGACAAAGGCTTTTGATGCTAGTCAGTCGAGTGATTGGTAGTGCAAGCCTAATATTTTGGGTGCGAAGTTGTTGAGCTGCTTCAACCCATTTTTTAATTTTGGCAGCAAACTTTGTCTGCTGAGCTGTCTGTTTCATAATGTTTACGCAAATAAAACTTTTCTTTCTAGAGTGACAGAATATGTTTAAACTCTAGTCTTTAAGGCGGAGTTTGTAATTTTTTGAATTCTAGCTAAATCAGGAGGCTGTTGGTCACTATCAATTCCTAGCCAAAGCAGATATTCAATATTACCAGCCGGTCCAGTAATTGGTGACCAAGTTAAGCCCTTATATAGCCAACCTCGTTGCTGTGCAGCTTGTAATACTCGTGCGATCGCTTTTGCCTGATCATTAGGATCTCGCACCACTCCTTTTTTGCCAACACGCTCACGTCCCACTTCAAACTGTGGCTTCACCAACAACACTAATTCACGGGAGCGAGTAAGCAGTTGCCACAAGGCATCAAGAACTTTCGTCAGAGAAATAAAAGAAATATCCACAACTCCCAAATCAGGATATACGGCTTGAGCATTTCCCAAGGAATAATCAACGGAATTATCAACTAAGTCACCATACAAATCAGCCGGTTGAAGATAGCGCAGATTCGTGCGTTCTTTCAAAACCACTCGCTGATCATTCCGCAGACTCCAAGCAACTTGTCCATAACCGACATCAATCCCGTAAACTCGTTTTGCTCCAGCTTGTAGTAAACAGTCCGTAAAACCACCAGTAGAAATACCACCATCCAGACAAGTTCGTCCTTCTACAGAAATTCCAAACACTTCAAGAGCTTTAGCCAGCTTTTCACCCCCTCGAGAAACATAAGGTGGCTTCTCCTTAATTTGAATTTCAGCAGTTGTCTTTACCTCAGTTCCTGGCTTATCAACTACTTGCTGATTCACCCTCACTTCGCCAGCACGAATCAGTCGCTGCGCTAACTGTCGGGATGAGCAGAGCTCTAAGTCTACTAATAACTTATCGAGTCGTTGTTTGTTCTTTGCCAATGTCTCTCAAATATAAACAATATACCTCCTATACTTTGTCAAGTCTGTTCATTAACACTTTATAATGTTTATGAACACTTTATAATCTGATGTCCTTATCCATAATTTCACTGACAAAGTATAAATACAAATCTACAATATAACTTAAATTTAGGTAACTGTCAGTAATTGTAATTACTGACAAACAATAGACACTAAGCTTAAACTAAACACTCAGAAGTTTTTATACCGTAAAAAAATGTCAGCAACTATCTACCAACCATCGAAAGCTGTTTCATCCGCAATCATTTCCATCGATTATCAACCCAAGCAGTTTTTGAGCTTTGATGTTACAGAAGCTAGCCAGGGACACATTGTCTGCTCTGACAATAGAGCGACTGCTCTTGAATGTCAGATTCGCGGTACTACTTATACATTTAACCCCAAGCATCTAGAAATTATGAGCAACAGTGAGCGATATATTTTATATAGTCACTTAGATGTTGACGGTAGCAAGCTGGAAGCTACCTTACCTTAAAAATAGATTCTAAGCTAAGACGCATTTAAATTGTGATTCACCAAATTTTATACCCTATGATTAGCAATCTTTTTTGTTGATATATATCATAGTTTAAATGCATAATAGCTTAAGCTATCCCAAACAAACTGAATAAGTAGGTAAGCATAAATAAACGCACATCATAAGGGCAGGTTTTCAAGGAATGAAGCTATTACATAGCAAGCCTCTTGCGTCAACCTACCCTTATCAATCTACTGATATTAAACGAAACTTCTACCGATAGTCATTATCTAGGACAAGCTTTACCAGTACTCTCAGGACTTACACAAAGCCTCTATTTGTAGGGTGTGTTAGCGTAGCGTAACGCACCTTTAACTCTATATGTGGTGTAGATGCGTAAGTCCTGACTTGGAGACTGGGTGTTTCTTCAGAGATTAGCTATTAGCCATTAGCTTTGAGGGTGTTTCTTAAAAGACGGAGCTTGTGACCCTGTGCTATCCTCGCGATAATGACTAGAGAAAATTGAAGCAAAATGTTTGACTGTATAATCGTTGGTGCTGGTCCTGCTGGTGGTACAGCCGCTTATCACCTCGCCAAGCGTGGGCACTCGGTTCTAGTGGTGGAAAAAGAATCCTTACCCCGGTATAAGCCTTGTGGTGGAGGGGTTTCACCTATAGTGCAAGAATGGTTTGACTTTGACTTTACCCCTGCCATATCTGTAAAGGCAAATAAAATTCGTTACACCTGGAAAATGGGTGATCCAGTAGAAGTGGAAATGGAAACACCAGAACCAATCTGGATGGTAATGCGAAATGTTTTCGACCACTTTTTAGTCCAGCAAGCGCAAAAACAAGGAGCTCAACTGCAAGAACAAACGGAAGTTACTGGCATTGAGTTTAAAAGCGATCACTGGCAAGTAAACACAGCTAATGAATCTTTTAGCGGTCGTTATCTCATTGCTGCTGACGGCGGGAAAGGACCAATGGCCAGATGGCTAGGCTTCAAGAAACGCAAACGAAGTATGGGGGGAGCCTTAGAGTCCGAGACTCCTGCACCTTCTACCAACGAACCTATAATTCACTTTGACTTTGGTATGGTCAAAAATGGTTACATTTGGAATTTTCCCAAAGCAGGGGGCTACTCGCTTGGCATTGGGATGTTCCGGGGTGGTGGAGCGCAAAACCTCAAAGGTATGGTGGCTGAGTATAGTCAGCAGTTTGGCGTTGATCTCAAAGCCTATAAACAGTATGGTCATCCTCTTTGCCTTTGGGATGGTTACCAACCCCTACACACACAAAATGCTATTTTGGCAGGGGAAGCTGCTTGTGTAGTAGATCCGTTTACAGCAGAGGGAATTCGTCCCTCTATCTTTAGTGGTTTGAAGGCAGCTGAGGCAATTAACTGTGCAATTGGTGGTGAGGGAGATGCCCTAGAAAAGTATACTCAGGTTATGAATGAGGAATGGGGCAGCGATATGGCGTGGGCCAAACGTCTAGCACAAACCTTTTACAAAATTCCCGAAGTTGGCTACAAAGTCGGTGTTAAGCGTCCTAACTCTACTCAGGTGATATTCAAACTTATGTGCGGTAAATTAAGTTACTCTGAGGTTGCCAACCGTGCTCTGAAGCGTTTAGGGAGCAACTTAATACCAGGAATAGGTAGTTAACTTATCAATGGATAATTGATAATGGATAATTGATAATTGATTAATTTGGTCTAAAATGCAGACCAAGGTTTTAAGCTGTTATTTTATCAAAAACCCCTATTACTAGATATCACGAATTTAGTGACCTTACTCTATAAGCATTTTTAATTCTTAATTCTTAATTCCGCGCAACGGTACTAGTCCCTCTAAACACTCTTTCTAAAGGGAGATCAAAATTTGCTGCGACCCTTATCATGAAACTTTTCTCATAAAAGCTTCATGAACAGTTCATGGCGACTTGCGATTCTACAGATGGAAACACAAAGTACTGTTCCCGATATTTGCAAGTCGGCTCAGTTCAATTCTTTCCGAGCCCTTGTATAAAAATAGGTCAAGAAAACAGGCTAAGTAAAGTAAGCAAGGGTAGGAATATTTTCATTAATCTACTGTGGGCAATTGCTCATAGTGAATGAATTATTAATTTTTATTAATTGCTGGAGAATTATTTCTATGCGTGTTTGTGTTATAGGTACTGGATATGTTGGTCTAGTAACCGGTGCTTGCTTAGCATATATTGGACACCACGTTATCTGTGTAGATAACAATGAAGTCAAAATTGCTTTGATGCAGTCTGGAAAATCTCCTATTTATGAACCAGGACTCTCAGCAATTATGCAATCGACAATGCAGTCTGGAAAACTTGAGTTCACAAAAGACTTTCAAGCTGGTATAAATCATGGTCAAGTAATATTTATTGCGGTGGATACTCCACCCTTACCCAAGGGAGAAAGTGACACTCGGTACATTCAGGCTGTTGCTTGTGGGATTGGAGCTCACCTCAATAGCGGATATAAAGTGATTGTGAATAAATCTACTGTGCCTATTGGTTCAGGAGATTGGGTACACCAATTGATCTTAGATAAGTTGGCAGAGCATCAAGAGGAAGTTAATACCGAGTTTGATATCGTCAGCAATCCGGAATTTTTGCGGGAAGGCTTAGCAGTCTACGATACCTTCAATCCAGAGCGAATTATTCTAGGTAGCAACAGTAAGCAAGCAATCACGATTATGCAAGAACTGTATGCTCCAATCATTGAGCGGCAAATTGCTGCGGATCCTACCTTACCTCCAGTAAATGTGCTTATCACCGACCTGAATTCAGCAGAGGTGATTCACTATGCAGCTAATGCTTCCCTAGCAACCAAAATCAGCTTTATCAATGAAGTAGCCAATATTTGCGATCGCGTTGGTGCTAACGTTAACCATGTTGCCAAAGGCATTGGACTTGATTCCTGGATTGGCAACAAACTTTTACAAGCTGGTATGGGTTG
This sequence comes from Caldora sp., assembly GCA_965222765.1. GTDB lineage: Bacteria > Cyanobacteriota > Cyanobacteriia > Cyanobacteriales > Coleofasciculaceae > Caldora. The sequence goes on along the minus strand of CBDCVG010000059.1, from coordinate 139,189 downwards.
GGGTGGTTCTTATTTTCCCAAAGATCTCTCTGCTCTGATTAATATAGCTGATGACTATGGCTATGATGCCCAACTCCTACAAGCTACGGTTGGTAAGAACCAACACCAATGCCTGGTGGTTGTGGAAAAACTTCAGCAAGCCCTCGAAACCCTAAAGGACAAAAACATTGGTTTACTGGGTCTAACTTTCAATCCATACACTGATAATATGTGTGACACTTCGATCTTGGAGCTGATTGAGCAACTCAGTCAGTTTGATGCCAAAATCAAAGCTTATGATCCGATTGTTGCTTACGCTAGTAAGGATCCTATGCCAGTCAATGTCACAATCGTGACTGAACCAGAACAACTTGCTCACAATTGTGATGCTTTGGTATTAGTAACGGACTGGCTACAATTTTACAACCTGGACTATGCCAAACTCGCCAAACTGATGAAGACGCCTGTATTAGTTGATGGTCGCAATTTCCTCGACCCAGAAATTCTAACTGAAGCTGGCTTCTATTACATCACCACTGGTCCACCCACCGCCGCAAGTACCTTACTAGCAAAACTTTTACAGCGCATTGTTCCCAGCTATTCACTTAAAATGCATTCCCGAGATAAATCAAGTCATTGGAAAGTAAACAGGAGTAGTGGGAGAAGCGGAGGTAGCAACAACTATCAAATGTCGTTTGATTTGCTTCCATTCTCTACTCTTTAATACTTTTGCTATTTTTTATGTTGTATCTGCCTCCTAAATTTTAATGCTATTATTTTGTGTTATAACAACATTATTTAGGGCTTGCTTAATATCAAATGAGAGTTGAATTTAAACTTAAATACGTAGTTAAAAAACAATGTCAATAATGAAGAGTAAAAGCACTAATAATTATGACTAAACCACAAGTTACCATTGTTGTCTCACCTCATGAGCGTTTTAGCTATACTCGCCAATCCCTAGAAAGCATTTATGAGCACACAAGCTACCCATTCTCTCTCATTTATGTAGATGGTGGCTCCCCACCGCACATTAAACACTACTTGGAAGTACAAGCCCAGGAAAAAGGATTTGAGTTAATTAGAACTGATTACTATCTCTGTTCCAATCAGGCAAGAAACCTCGGCTTGCACCAAGTTGAAACTGAGTATGTTGTCTTCATTGATAACGATATTGATGTTGCTCCCGGTTGGTTAGAAAAATTGATGCGATGTGCACAACAGACAGAAGCAACAGTTGTCTCTCCCCTTACCTGCATTTGTAATAACTTGCAGGAAACGATACATTTAGCCGGTGGTGAAGCCTGGATTTATTTGCAAGTTAAGGGAGACAAAATTAAGCGCAAGTTGCATGAAAAGCTCCATTTCCTCAACTCCCCCATTGCTGAAGTTCAAACGCAACTCAAACAGCAGCAATCTAAGTTGGCACACTTCCACTGTATGTTAGTCCGCACTTCCATCTTCGATAAAACTGGTTCCCTTGATGAAGGATTGCTGAGTACACGGGAAGATATCGATTTTTGTCTGAGCGTAGCTCAATTTGGGGGAACTATTTACTTTGAGCCAACTGCTGTTGTTACCTATGTATCAGGACCTCCCTTTGAGTTGTCAGATATTCCCTATTTTATGGTTCGATGGAGTGATGCTTGGGAAGTTTCTAGTTTGGAACATTTCACAGCTAAATGGAACCTCAAACAAGACCAAGGATACATTACACAGTTGTATAAAAGTTTAGGAAAACGACGCCATCAAGTATTCCTTCAACCTCTCCTTCACAATCTCTCTCTTGGGCAATGCAACCCTTGGCTGGAGCAAATGCTCTTGTCAGCAGAACGGCAACTAAACCGTTACTTCACTCACTGCTATTACAATCCTATTTAGGTTGTTTAAAAAAACATCAATTGGCGATAAGGAAGGGAAAAATGGTAAAAGTCTTATCAATTTTCAAGAGGTGTAAATGATAACTGCTAAGTGATACTAATTCGTAATTGTAACAACAAATCAAAGGACTTGCTAAGATGAACAATACTTTAGTTACTGGTGCAGCGGGTTTTATTGGCTTTCACCTTTGTCTGGAACTACTGAGTCAAGGAAAAACTGTTATTGGTATCGATAACCTAAATAGTTACTATGATGTCAGTTTAAAAAAAAACCGCTTGGCTCAGTTGCAAAATTACGCCAATTTCCATTTTCACAAGCTAGATATAGTTGATCGCTTGATTGTAGCTGAATTATTTGCCTACTACCAGCCAGAACAAGTAATTAATTTAGCAGGTCAACCAGGAGTACATTACTCTCTAGAAAATCCTCATGCTTATGTAGATAGCAACCTAGTTGGGTTCATGAATATTCTAGAAGGCTGTCGGCAGGAGAGGGTTAGTCACTTAGTTTATGCTTCATCAAGTTCAGTGTATGGAGCCAATAAAAACATTTTCTTTTCGACTAAAGATAAGGTAGATTACCCTGTCAGTTTATACGGAGCGACCAAAAAAGCGAATGAACTAATGGCACATGCCTATAGTCATTTGTATAGTATATCCACTACCGGTCTACGCTTTTTCAGTGTTTACGGTCCTTGGGGACGTCCAGATATGGCAATGTTTCGGTTCACTCAAGCTATTCTAGAAGGGCAATCCATCGATGTCTATAACTATGGAAAAATGCGCCGAGATTTTACCTACATTGATGATGTTATTGATGGAGTAATTAAGGTTCTAGAGCGACCGCCACAAAAGAATAGTAACTCTTTGAACCAGCAAGTTAATTGGGAAACTCTTGCCCCTTACAAACTTTACAATATTGGTAATAATCAACCAGTAGAATTACTGCACTTCATTGATGTTTTAGAGGATTGCCTGGGTATGAAAGCAAAGAAAAATTTGCTTCCTCTTCAACTAGGAGACCTACTCGAAACCTATGCTGATATTGAAGAATTGACAAGAGATGTCGGTTTTAAACCAAGCACCCCCATTGAAGAAGGAATTCCTCGTTTTATCGATTGGTATTATTCCTACTATGGAGTTCCAGCAATGTCTAACCTAACTACATCAAGTTGCGTATGATACTGATAGTCTAAACTCCAGAGCCCATGAATCCTTACGCAATTTTCAATCAGACTCAGTGCCAGCGGGTAAGTGATGGAGCTATCATGCCGCTTTTGAAGGGTTGTGAGTCAGCGACTCGCCTACTGCTACTTGTCTTGCCCCAATTAGGAGATTTCGATAGTCTTGAATATGCCTGGTGGCTTCAACGAGAGACAAAACAGTTGCAGGATGAGGGGATAGTCATACGAGCTGTTGGTATCGGTGATCGCTCTTCTGGTAAGCAATTCTGCGGCTACACAGGATTTTCTGGCGATTGCCTGTTTGTTTCTCCCACTGCACAGCTGCACCACCAACTTGATTTGTATTCAGGACTATCGCTCAAGGTATCAGGATTCTCAACAACTCTCAATGCTTACTTGAACCTGTTGCTGATGTGTGCAGGTATTGGTAGTCCTGGTACTCTAGCTGAAGTATTTCGGGGCTATTGGGGCGATCGTCAGGCTCCCCAGTTGTTCGATGATGAGGAGATTGTGCGAACTGTACTACTTCCTCCTATCAAAGGCTCATTCTTCAAGCTAGCAGGTGGCAAAGGTTTTCAGCGACCCTTTGAACTGGCAACCCTGCGATTGCGGAATATGACAGAGGTTTTAAGTCACTGGAATACCTATGTGCCAAATGCAGCTTATCTTACACAGCGAGGGGGAACCTTTTTGTTCGATTCACAGGGGAAATTGCTTTACGAACACCGCGCACAGGGGCTCCTTGGCTTCGCTAAGGATATGAGGCATCCACTAAATCCAATTCTACCGAAAATGTCGTTTGTCTAATACCTATCTTGTTTGTGCTGGAAAAAAGTGTTGCTTCAGCACATCAAAGGGTGAACAGTCCCAATAATCAATGTGGGAAACAATCAGCTCCTCATCATTAAGCTTGAGTTCACTCCAACCAGGAATGGCAATCCGAGGCTGCCAAGGTAATGGTGTTGTCCAATTTAGTGTCCATTTGGTTTCAATAGTGTCCCCGGAGCGTTCAATATTGTGAAGTTCGAGTTTAGGAGCTTTAAACCAGGTATTGATAAAGGCAATCATTTGCTGGTAGCGTTCGATTCCACAGAATTGATTGAGGGGATCTTTAAACAAAACATCCTTGGCATAGATACTGTAAGTTTGATCAGCAGGAAACCGTTGATAGTCTTGCTTGAGAATTTCGAGAATGTCCATCACAATTAATCTGTAGAGTATTTTGATCTAGTGCTTGATGGTAATAGGTTCAAGGGGAGTATTTTGATGAAGTTTGTTAAACACCAGTTTTTACTGACTCTTGCTATTTTCCTAACCTCCTTGAGCCTGCCAAAAACTGCTCAAGCTCTGAATCCAGTCCACTTGGAGCAATTACGGCGAACAGGAGTCTGTGTCGGATGTGATCTCAGTGGAGCTGAATTATCAGATGCACTCTTGAGTAATACCGACTTGAGAGAAGCAAATCTCTCTGGTGCCAACCTCACTCATGCTGATTTAAGACGTGCTGAACTCACCAATGCAAACTTAGCCGGTGCTAGCTTAATTTACGCTAACCTAACTGGTGCAAACCTCAAGGGTTCCAATCTTACTGTTGCTGCCTTAATTGGTGCCAATCTCTCTGGAGCTAATTTAGTAGGTGCAGGACTGAGTTTAGCTAAACTAGCAAATGCTGATTTGACTGGTACGAATTTAAGGCAGGCTGATCTCACTAATGCTGATTTGAGTAATGCTTATCTCATCTCAACTGATCTCACTAATGCTAACTTGAGTCATGCTGATATGACTAATGCCGTACTGATAAATGTGAAGTTAAAAGGTGTTAGGCGGTAGGTGGAATGAGAATTTCCCACGACGGTGCAAGGAAAATGAGCTTCTATTGTCCATTGTCCATTGATTAAGTATATCTAAATAGTGAATTCAAATGCTTCTGGTAGAAGTTCTCCTACTGTTAGTTCTTTGATTTTGTTATCTTGTCCCTGAAAAAAAACAATTGCTTCCAAGCCAAACTCAGATAAAACTTGTCTACAAGCACCACAAGGAGCACAGGGTTTTTCCGGCTCAGTAACAATGACGATTGCCCGGATCTTCATTATTTCACCACCTTCATTGGCGAGAGCCGAAGCAACTGCTGCTCGTTCAGCACAAATTGTTAGACAATATGAAGAATTTTCAATATTACAACCAGTAAATATATTACCTTCATCAGTTAATATCGCTGCTCCCACTCGAAACTTGGAATAGGGAGCATAGGCTTTTGTTAAAGCTTGTTGGGCTTTATCTTTTAATAAATCCAGTTCTTGATTAGAAATTTTCATACAGGTGTGTTCTGGAAATTACCAAGGGATATATGTTGTTAAAAATGAGTTCTTGACTGTCAATTGAAACCGCGATTATCTCATCTAGTTAAATATGTTAAGATTAAAGAAGTACTGCAATCGATCGAACCGTCAGCTTTATCCCTCATTATTTATTCGGAGGTTGTCAATATGTTATCCAATGATGTTACCCAACAATCAATAATTCAGAGAATTGAGCAAGTGGTTGCTATTTTGATGGAAGAACGACCGTTATTTAAAGAGGATCTTGATTATACAGAGATGGTTGACCATTTAGCCCAAGTGTTTCAGAAAAATTTATCTATTGAAGAATTTCAAACAATATCAGAAAGCGATTTAAAAGAACGTTGTAGTGGGATAATGTCAATAAAATTATTGTCACAAATTGGTGCAAGTTTTACTCCTGAACAAATGGCAATTTTCGATGATGCGATTAAACGCAAATAAAAATATGAGTTACTTATTAGATACCAATATTGTTTCTTTATTACTTAAAAATAATCGTCAAATCAATGAAAAGGTTGAAAACCTTAAATCCCAAAAAAAGATAACTTTTATTAGTTGTATTACTTATTTTGAAATTAGAAGAGGATTTTTAGCCGTTAACTCCCCGAAACAAAGAGAAAGATTTGAATATTTTTGTCTGAATAATCAAATTATTTTATTAGATGATTTGGAAATTTTAGAAAAAGCAGCCGAAATTCATGCGCAACTCAGATTAAAGGGTTTGCCAATTCAAACAGAAGATATTTTAATTGCGGCAACGGCTATTGTTAAAAATTTAACAGTGGTTTCTAACGATCGCGATTTGTTGAGAGTTGAAGGGTTGAGTTTAGAAAATTGGGTGGCAGGATAAGTTTTTTCTAACTTGGGACAGTTCAGAAACCGGGTTTCTGCAATAATTTTGGTTAACAAGCAAAGAAAACTCAAAGAAACCCGGTTTCTTGGTTGTTGTCTCTAAAAAACTCGAATGGGAATCTCTGCTGGTGCTAGTAATAACTCTTTCAACTCATCATTCACCTTGCATAAGGTAATTGACATCCCCGCCATTTCCAACGAAGTGCAGTATTCCCCCACGTAGCTGCGCCACACTTTGATGCCCTTCGCTTCCAATTGTTCGTGAGCATAACCATACAACAAATACAGCTCAGAAATTGGCGTACCACCCAAACCATTGATCATCAGAGCCACTTCATCCCCACTATTAAAGATGGGAGCAGCTGTTTCAGTTTCTGATATCGGCTTGGAATCGGTTAGAATTGCTTCCAACATCTGATCGACCATTTCATTAGCGCTAGCTAGTTTTTGACGCGCCCTGCCTGGTTCACCGTGAATACCCACACCCATCTCGATTTCATCCTCGGCTAGGGTGAAAATGGGAGCACCTTTAGCTGGAGGTGTGCAGCCGCTCAAAGCCATCCCCATCGAGCGGATGACATCATTAACTCGATTACCCAGAGCTACCAACTCATCTAACGAAGCACCTTTTTCTGCTGCTGCGCCAACCGCTTTGATCACAAAAAAGTTGCCAGCCACGCCACGGCGACCTACAGTGTAGAGGCTGTCTTTAACAGCAACATCATCATCCACAAAAATAGTTTTTACGGTAATCCCTTCATCTTCCAATTCTTCGGCAGCATCACGAAAAGCAGCGCGATCGCCAGTATAGTTGTTAACAATATGCAGCACACCTTTGGCTGAGTTGAGTAGTTTCGACGACTCAATCACATAATCAATCGGAGGAGCAGCAAAGACATCACCAGGACAAGCACCGTCAAGCATCCCCTTGCCCACAATCATCACATGAGCCGGTTCATGACCGGAGCCGGAGCCCTGAATGATCGAGACTTTATTATCATTGGGAGCATCAGCGCGCATGATCAGGTTGTAGTCACCTACGTATTTGACCTTACCAGGATTAGCTAGCAAAATTCCCTTCAACATTTCGGGAACAAATTGTTTGGGATCATTAACAAACTTCTTCATTGATTTTTTTCCTTTGACTGTTGACTGTTGCCTTTTGCCTGTTCCTTACTTACAAGTCAGGCGGAAAATGTTAACCAACCCAGAATAAACTGGACAAGATACAAGCAGCTAGAAGTCCTGTAGCATCGGCAAGAAGCGCTGCGACAAGAGCATGGCGAATGCTCGTAATGCCAACTGCGCCAAAATACACAGCAAGAACATAAAAAGTTGTTTCCGTACTCCCCATCATCGTAGAAGCAACAAAGGCACTATAGGAATCCGGTGAACGCTCAACTAACTCACTCATGATGCCAAAAGCTCCACCACCAGAAAGGGGGCGCAGTATTGCCATAGGTAAGACTTCCGCAGGCATACCAATTAAATTAGTTAAGGGACTAAGTAAGTTAGAGACTATTTCCATCGCACCAGAAGCACGAAACATCCCAATAGCAACCAGAATGGCAACTAAAAAGGGAATAATACGAATAGCAATATCAAAACCCTGCTTGGCTCCTTCGGTGACAGCTTCATAGACTTTTACCCCTCGCCCGACTCCGTAGGTAATAATCAGTAGCATCAAGATGGGCATCAGCCAATGAGAAATAAAATCTTGGTTAAAGAAATCCCCTAGATTGTCACTGCGAATCACACCATAGACTATGGTGCCAGCAAAACCGAGCAGAAATGACCAAGCAATAATTTGAGAACCTTTACCAGTGGGATAGAGAAGGTGAGAATAATCGGATTCTTCAACTTGATTGTCGCTGCTGTCTATCTCCCCTTCCTCTGGGGACGACTCATTGACAGATTCAACCTCCTGTGAGCCAGATTCAAGCGATCGCTTAGCTCTTCTACCCAACCAAGAAGCAACCGAGACTCCGACAACAGTAGAACAAATGGTAGCTAATAAGGTAGGAAGGTAAATAGCAGCAGGATTACTACTATTGGCGGCGGCTCTCACACCAATGACTCCCAAGGGAAACAAAGCAACACTGGAGGTATTGATAGCTAGAAACAAGCACATGGCATTGGTAGCAGTCCCCTTGAGGGGATTAAGCTTGTTGAGTTCAACCATTGCCTTGATGCCAAAAGGAGTAGCAGCATTTCCCAGCCCCAGCATATTAGCAGAAATATTGAGGATCATTGCCCCCATTGCTGGATGGGTGGGTGGTACATCAGGAAACAGCTTAACCATCAAGGGTTTAAGGATATTAGCCAGAGTGTACATTAATCCTCCGGCTTCTAGTACCCGCACCAAACCTAGCCAAAGCGCCATCACGCCAATTAAACCAATCGCCAGATTGACTGCGGTTTTGGCTGACTCAAAACTGGCTTGAGTAATCTCTTCCATTTTGCCTGTATAACCGGCAAAAAGAATGGCGACAGCAATGAAACCGACAAAGACAAGATTTATGGCGCTGGGTTTTTCTGATGGTTGATTTGCTTGAGACATTTGTTAGGTGTTAGGTGTTAGGTTTTTGTACCTGTAGTAGACTTGCTCACAGCCCAATACTACTAGGTAATCGCTCACTCTTTATCCTCATACCTCCTACACTCCCCACACTCAAGATTTTGCCCAGGCAGTGGCGACATTCTCAGCCATTGTCGCCACTGCTACTGCACCAGGATCATAAGTATCTTTACTCCGTTCGCCAGTGTAGGATGCCCGACCTCGCTTGGCAACCCAAGCTTTACTTACTTCTGCCTGTTCTCGCGCTGCTTTGGCGGCTGCATCAACTGCTTGCTGAGTATTGCTGCCATTCTTGATAGTTTTCTCAAAGGTATCTACAGCTGGCACTAAGGCATCAAGTAACGTTTTGTCACCTAAATTCGCTCCACCGCGATCCATAATTCCGTCCGCCACACTGCGGAACATAGTCACTACATCTTCACCAGTCAGGGTTTCTTTGCCACTAATGCTCTTGCCAGCATTCCGAAAAGCAGCACGCCAGATTGAGCCGGAAGTACCACCGATATTTCTGGAGATAATTTTGGCGCACCCAAGCAAAAAACTCTCACCGCTACTATGATCAAGGGTGTCCCATTGTTCCAAAATGACACTAAAGCCGCTGGCTAGGGAGATGCCGAAGTCGCCATCACCGACAACACCGTCCAACTCGGTAAAATACTTTTCGTTATCAATGGATGTTTGAGCAATTGTTCGCACGACAAGCTCGATATTCTCCAAACTACTTTGGGGCATATTTGTCTCCTTTTATCTTCAGGGGATTGGTTGTGTTTGCTATTATTTTTTGCTAAAATTATTTTACTTATTTACTGCGATAAAGGGGGCAGGAAAAGTGAGGGTTATTTCTCGTGATGGGTTAGTGGCACAGGTAAGTACCTAAACAAAATTAATTGGGCATTTCGTGAGGAGCGGCAAGAGTTAGATGCCAGACACCATAAGAAATATAACTCAAGAGTAAATATACAATTAATTTTGTGTGACCACTTAAGAATTGAGCAAGCGGTAACGGCAGGAATGGCGTTGCAGTTGATGGGGTAAAATGCGATCGCGTAGTGTGCGCGTAGACGTAAACATCTTGCTCATTGGAGATCAAACGCGAGCAAGATGCTCGCACTACTCTATGTGCTAGCTGAGCCTGGAAAACGCAGTGCAGTAGTGCAGTAGGGTGCTGTTAGCGATAGCGTAATGCACCATTTCTTGGATTTACTAAGGCATTAATTAGCGCTTCTATGCCCTTGAGGTTTATTTCTGTATCAGTTAACATATCCGTCAATTAATCCAATGATATCTACTGGATTTATAACCTGGACTACTGTCAAGCAAGACAATTTATTGATCAGTCTGTCATCCGTATACCTCAGGACTTATGCAGCTACATCATATATAGCAGCAATGGTGCGTTACGCTACGGATGCTGCTGGCGAAATGTTTCGTAATATATCTCAGCTGCTGAATGCCCCCTAAATCCCCCAATTCTGGGGGACTTTGAGTCCGGGCTCCCCCAGAATTGGGGGCTGGGGGGCTTCAAAAACCTTCGTTCTGTTGCCAATATTTCGGAATGTTAATTTCGCCACCAGTGTCCGCTACGCGACGCTGCTGGCGAAATATTTCGTAATGTCGTAAAGCGACTGGAAGCCCCCTAAATCCCCCAATTCTGGAGGACTTTGAGTCCGGGCTCCCCCAGAATTGGGGGCTGGGGGGCTTCAAAAACCTTCGTTCTGTTGCCAATATTTCGGAATGTTAATTTCGCCACCAGCATCCGCTACGCTAACACACCCTACAACTACCACCTAACACCTAATTTTGAGAGATGGATTTGATGTCATGATTCAATCAGGCGTAGGTTGGGTGAAGCGATAGCGTAACCCAACAATGGAGTGTGCTGCGTTGAGTTGCACTTCGTTCCACCCAACCTACAGTTTTAAACGTGTCTACTTATACTTTGGTGGGAAAAAGGCTCCAAGGCTCCTCCCGATGAAAAAATTTCACCACCATGCATGAAAATTCATTTCTCCGTGTCCCCGCGTCCCCGCGTCTTTTAAACCTCTCCTTCATCAGGTGTAATTCCCCCATCCACCTGCTCAAAATTTACCTTATTATAGATATCTGAGATAGGAATTTCCAACGATACCGAAGCTAGACGTATAGTAACATCAGATTCATCATAATCGCTAAACAACCATCGCTTATCATCCGTCTTCTGATAATGTTCGATATATATCCGGGTTTGGTCAATTAACAAATATTCCTGAAACGTCGGAATCGTGCGGTATCCTTCAAACTTTTTACTCTTATCGTATCCCTTGGTTGACGGTGACAAAACCTCGATAATCAATTGAGGATTAGTAATCGTATCGGTGCGATTATTATAATACTCCGGTTTTCCAGCCACTAACATCACATCAGGATAGGTATAGATGCGCCGCTTCGGTATCCACAAGCGCACATCACTCATAAAAACATCGTAATCCTCATGTTTGAAAGCAAAATTTAACGCGGCATAAAAATTGCCAGCAATCCGATTATGATTAGTAGAGCCACCTGCCATGGGAAAGATTTCACCGTCAATATATTCGCTTTTATCCTCAGCAGCTTCCTCCAGTGCTAGATATTCCTCGGTCGAGTAGTATCGTTGTTGTGTAGCTTGCATGGTTCGATGGGGAGCATGTGAGCGAAATTTACTTTTACTCTAGCACTGATGGTAAGCTTTGCCTGTTCTCAACTCTTGGAGTTTTAGCTCTTTCCAGGCAAATTATGATGAAATGCGATCGCTCCTTCGTATCCTTTCCATAATCTGCGATAGGCGCTCAGTGCAAGCTGGTGCTGTAAGCAATCGTAATAATACACCAAACCCGAAAACCTTTGGTAAATTGCATTGAATAAATTACCTCGTAGGGGCGGGTTTAGCTAGTCAATTCCCCCCATAGACGATAACTTATCTAACAAAACCCGCCCTCGGTATCTTCCCCATAATTGGCAATCGCCCTGATGCCTAAAAACGTGATTGCAAAACTAACCTGAAAATCTTTGGTAGACTATCAAAAGTATGATGTCTTAGGTATTGGTAGGTTTTGTCCGGTGTGAAGTGCGATCGCGGATGCTGATAGCGAAATCAACATTATTGAATATTAGCGATGTGCTGTGATGGGTAAAAAGCAGAAGGGACAAAAGACTCAGAACCAATTGGTATTAGCATTATTCAAACTTATCTGCCTTTCAGGGATAACCACTGTGGGGTTGTTGCCGCAGTTGGTGATGGCGATACCTCAACCCTTGATAGCTCAACAGCCAGTCAACTCTGATGCGGCTGAACAAGTTTATAAAGAAGCATTCCAACTCTATCAAGAAGCGATCCAACTCTTTCAGCAAGGAACAGCAGAATCTCTGCGACAGGCAATTCCTAAATTTGAACAAGCTGCCATTCTTTATCGTCAAGCAAGTAACAAAAGCTCAGAAGCTCGATGTTTCCTTGCCCTTGGCTTAGTCTACGACTTATTAGGAGAAAAGCAGAAAGCCTTGGAATTCTACAACCAAGCTTTATCCCTATATCAGGCAGTAGGGGATCGAAGATGGGAAGCCACTACTCTCAATAATCTTGGCTTTGTCTACGACTCATTAGGAGAAAAGCAGAAAGCCTTGGAATTCTACAACCAAGCTTTGCTCCTAAGACGGGCGGTGGGGGATCGAGGAGGGGAAGCCACTACTCTCAATAATCTTGGCTTTGTCTACGACTCATTGGGAGAAAAGCAGAAAGCCTTGGAATTCTACAACCAAGCTTTGCTCCTAAGACGGGCGGTGAGGGATCGAGGAGGAGAAGCGAATACTCTCAATAATCTTGGCGTTGTCTACGACTCATTGGGAGAAAAACAGAAGGCATTGGAATTCTACAACCAAGCTTTGCCCCTAATACGGGCGGTGGGGAATCGAGGGGGGGAAGCTGCTACTCTCAATAATCTTGGCAGAGTCTACAACTCATTAGGAGAAAAGCAGAAAGCCTTGGAATTCTACAACCAAGCTTTGCCCCTATTACGGGTGGTGGGGGATCGAGGAGGGGAAGCTACTACTCTCAATAATATAGGCAGAGTCTACGACTCATTAGGAGAAAAGCAGAAAGCCTTGGATTTCCTCAACCAAGCTTTGCCCCTATTAAAGGCGGTGGGGGATCGAGGAGGGGAAGCTACTACTCTTAATAATATTGGCCATGTCTACGACTCATTGGGAGAAAAGCAGCAGGCATTGGAATTCTACAACCAAGCTCTGCCCCTATCTCGGGCAGTGGGGGATCGAGGGGGGGAAGCCACTACTCTCAATAATATAGGCAGAGTCTACGACTCATTGGGAGAAAAGCAAAAAGCCTTGAAATTCTACAACCAAGCTCTGCCCCTATCTCAAGCGGTGGGGGATCGAGGGGGGGAAGCCATTACTCTCAATAATATAGGCAGAGTCTACGACTCATTAGGAGAAAAGCAGCAGGCTTTGGAATTCTACAACCAAGCTCTGCCCCTATCTCAGGCGGTGAGGAATCGAGGGGTGGAAGCCACTACTCTCAATAATCTTGGTTTAGTCTACTCCTCATTAGGAGAAAAACAGCAGGCTTTGGAATTCTACAACCAAGCTCTGCCCCTATCTCAAGCGGTGGAGGATCGAGGAGGGGAAGCTGCTACTCTCAATAATATTGGCAGAGTCTACGACTCATTAGGAGAAAAGCAGAAAGCCTTGGAATTCTACAACCAAGCTCTGCCCCTATCTCAGGCGGTGGGGGATCGAGGAGGGGAAGCCACTACTCTCAATAATATAGGCTATGTCTACAACGATTTGGAAGAAAAGCAGAAAGCTCTGGAGTTCTTCAACCAAGCTCTGCCCCTATTACGGGCGGTGGGGAATCGAGGGATGGAAGCCACTACTCTCAATAATCTTGGCGCTGTCTACGACGATTTAGGAGAAAAGGATAAAGCGTTGGAATTCTACAACCAAGGTTTGTCCCTATCACGGGCAGTGGGAAATCGAGAGGGGGAAGCCACTACTCTCAATAACGTCGCCTTCTTACAACGCAGCCAAGGCAACCTGAAAGAAGCCTTAACCCTTCAGGATAGTGCCATCACCATTGTTGAAAACCTCCGCACCAAAATTGGCTCCCAAGAACTTCGCGCTTCCTACTTCGCCGAAGTGCAAAAAATCGGATATTACGAGTTCTACATTGACCTACTGATGCAACTGCATCAACAAAACCCCAATCAAGGATACGATGCCCTCGCTCTCCACGCCAGCGAACGGTCTCGCGCTCGTAGTCTTATAGAACTCCTCACCGAAGCCAATGCCAATATCCGCCAAGGGGTTGACCCCAAACTCCTAGAACAAGAGCGCACGCTCCAACAACAACTCAACGCTCTTGAGCATCGCAAGTATGAACTGTTGAGTACTCAGTATACCCAAAAAGAAGTTGATGACATTAAACAAAAAATCGATACTGTTCTCACTCAACTCAACCAACTCGAAGCCCAAATCCGGGTTACCAGTCCCCGCTACGCTGATCTCAAATATCCCGAACCTTTAAACTTACAACAGATTCAACAACAGGTACTCGATGATAATACCCTACTTTTAGAATATTCCCTGGGCGAAGAGAGTAGTTACCTCTGGGCAGTCAGCAAAAATAGCATCACCAGTTATGTACTCCCCAAACGCAGTGAAATAGAAGCCGCCGCCCAAACCTTCCGGGAATCGATGACTCAAGATAGTGGAGCCAATCTCGAAACTGGATTGCCCCTGAGTCAGATGCTTCTGGCTCCGGTGATGAATCAATTGGGTAATAAACGTTTACTAATTGTCCCCGATGGAGCCTTGCAATCGATTCCCTTTGCAGCGCTGCCGATTCCTGGGAAAAGCAAGATCTCTGTTTCCTCTTCGTCTGAGGGGGAAATTAATGATGCGGAAAAATTGTCGTTCCTACCGTTAACTCACCAAGAAATCAATTTCTTGGCTCATAGCGAAAGTCCGTTTAAACGGACTCATTCTCCGCAATTTACAGTCGGTTTAAACCGACTTCAGCTATTAGACTGGGATTTCAATCCCAGGCGGGTAACCGATACGAAACCAGTCAATGAGCACAAACCTTACCCTTCGCATCATCGACAAATCAATGATTCGGGAAGATTTTCGTTCTTCCCGCCATCCCACCAAGAAATCAATTTCTTGGCTAATAGCGAAAGTCCGTTGAAACGGACTCATTATCCGCAATTTACAGTCGGTTTAAACCAACTTCAGCTATTAGACTGGGATTTCAATCCCAGGCTGGTAAGCGATACCAACCCAGATTTAAATCCCAACCGAGTCAAGAATACCAACCCAGCCAATAATCACACCCCATTATTAGTCCAACACGAAATCATCACCCTCCCCTCCGCCTCAACCGTTGCCATTCAAAGACGACAATTAGAAAACCGTTCACCTGTAGCTAAAACCGTCGCTGTTATAGCTGACCCCATATTCAATGACAACGACTCTCGTATTGATGGCACTCCACCCCAAGCAACCCCTGAAACACTGAACATCTCTGCCTTAACTCGTGCTGCTCGTAACTTAGGTTTAGGGGAAAGTGCTAGCGTATTTGACCGACTAGAATATACTCGCACTGAAGCCGAGGAAATACTAGCCCTCGTCCCAGAAACCCAAAGTCTGCAAGCTTTGGACTTTAAAGCCTCTCGCACCACCGCCACTGACCCCAATTTATCCCAATATCAAATTATCCACCTTGCCACCCACGGCTTACTCGACCCCATCAATCCTGAATTATCCGGTGTAGTGCTATCTTTATATGATCAACAGGGCAAATCCCAAGATGGCTTCTTGCGCCTCCACGATATCTTCAACCTCAACTTGCCTGCAGAATTGGTAGTATTGAGTGCCTGCGAAACCGGATTAGGGAAAGAAGTGAAAGGAGAAGGCTTAGTTGGATTGACAAGAGGCTTTATGTATGCAGGTGCGCGGCGAGTGGTGGTGAGTTTGTGGAGTGTTAACGATGTTGCCACCTCAGAGGTGATGGGGAAGTTTTACCAAAAGATGCTCAACGAGGGGCAAAATCCGATATCTGCCCTGAGAGCAGCACAACTGGAAATGTGGAAGTCCCAGAATTGGCAGTCTCCCTATTACTGGGCAGCGTTTACGGTTCAGGGAGACTGGGGAGAGAATTAAGAATTAAGAATTAAGAATTAAGAATTGCACCTTCGTGGGAAATTCCCTAACACCTAATACCTATGGCAACCGAGAGCTACGACTTTTTCAGGAAGCCTTATATATGGGCGCACACTTTTCCCATTATGAAAAAAATAATATCAAAAAATAAAGGCAATATCAAGAGAAAGCTCGCTCAATGATCTCATAGGTTGGGTGAAGCGTTGTTAGGATTTAACCTATCATCTCTGGAGCAAAACCAAAAGCGAAACCCAACACCGGGTCTGCTGCCTTGGGTTTCGCTTATTATGCGATCGCATAATCAAGTAACAAGTTTTGAGTTAGCTATGTCCGAGAATAAGCCAGAACCTGTTCGAGATCATCCACAGTAAAGTAACACTCCGGTTTAGCATCACTACGGTTTTGGGCGATATTAATCGACTCGTTACCAGGTTCTCCAAAATCCGACAGCACGATCGCAGCTTCACTGAAATCCTCATCCTTGGTCAAATCATTATAAGTCACGATACAGGTCATCTCTGCTGCAACAGCAGCCAGCAATCCATTCCGCGAGTCTTCTACTACTAAACAGTTGGCAGGGTCTAATTTTAATTTGGCAACAGCTAGATTGTAGACATCTGGGGCAGGTTTTTTGGCTTTGACCATATCCCCAGCAAAAACCCCGGCGAATTGACTAGCCAGTTCGACTCCCATAACCTGATCTAACACCGCTTTTACAGAAGCGATCGCAGAAGTAGAACAAACTGCTATGAGCCAACCATTTGCCAAAGCTGCCTCCGTTAGCCGTTTAATACCAGGACGCCCCGGTATTGCCCCCGAAGCGATCAACTCTTTATAAATTGCACTTTTGCGCTGGTGCCAGCCTCTGACAATATTCCACCATGCTTCCTCCGATTCTGGGACAGAGTACACAGCTCGAAAATCATTATCTTGCCCCAAGCTGAACATTCGCTCTTTGCCACCGCCAATCTTTACCTTCTGAGCATATTGAGCAAGGCTCCACTGCCAATCTACACCCTGTTCCCGCCACATTTGGTTAAAGGCAACTAAATGCCCATCTCGCTCGGTATCCGCCAGCACGCCATCACAATCAAAGATCAGTGCTTTTTTCATGCTTTTCCTTCACTACCAAACAATTTAAAGTAGTGCTGCGCCAATTGGATAACGTCACTGTGCACAGCTCCAATCAATTTCAGGGGGTTATATTCTGTTGGGCGCTCTTCAAGGTATGTGCGGAAGCTATCGGCATAGCCTTGCTTGAGTGCAGTTGAGATATTCACCTTAGCAGTGCCAAGAGCAATCAACCGTTCAAAAACATCATCTGTTAGCCCACTACCGCCATGCAATACCATTGGAGTATTAGTAGCCTCCACTAACTGTTGCATGCGATCGTAGCGAATTTCTGGCGTAGCCTTATAAAAACCGTGTGCTGTGCCGATGGCAGGCGCATAGCAGTAAATACCAGTTTCCTTGACAAAAGCGATCGCTTTTTCAACGGGTATCAGTTGCCCTTCTGTATCGCTACCCAGATCATCTTCAACCCCAGCCACTGCCACCACTTCCCCTTCTACATGAGAACCGTACTGAGCAGCATATTTGGTAATTTCTTGGGTAGTCCGAAAGTTTTCTTCAAAAGAAAAATCGGAGCCATCAAACAGTACTGAGTTCCAGCCCAACCGAAGACATTCTTTGGCTACCTCAGGTTCAGGACAATGATCCAAGTGGAGCGTTACAGGTACAGAGACTCGCTCAGCCATGTTACTAAACATCTCCTGGATCACTTTAGCTCCCCAGAATTTAATGGTTTTAACTGAGATTTGAATAATTAAGGGGGATCTAGACTTCTGGGCTCCCTTAATCAAACCATCCATTGTAATATCATCGACAGCATTAAATGCAGGAACACCGTACCTATTTTCAAAGGCCGGATTCATAATCTCTGGAAGGGTAACAACTGTCATCGTTATTCGCGTGAGATTCCTAAGACAACTTTGGCTCCAATTTAGTTTACAGCCTTTATCCAATATCATGACAGCTGATAGTTGATAGCTGATAGTTAATAAGAGGTATTGTCATTTGTGATAAAATTAAAATATTTCCCATAATTTCAGGCTAAAAAGGGAGGAAATAATGAAATTTATCAGCCCCAAGGTCGATTATGCCTTCAAAAAAATATTTGGCTCAGAACAAAGCAAAGACATCTTAATCAGCTTTCTCAATGCGATAATTTATGGGGGAGAAAAAGTTATTCAATCTTTAACTATTATCAACCCCTATAATCCCGGTCAGGTACTGAGCTTAAAAGAGACTTATTTAGACATCAAAGCTGTTTTGTCGAATGGATCAATTGTCGTCATTGAAATGCAAATAGCCTCGATGACTGCCTTTAACAAACGAGTGGCTTACAACTTGGCAAAAACTTATGCTAATCAGTTAGTAACAGGAGAAGATTACCCTCTTCTCAATCCAACGATCGCCGTGACAATTACAGATTTTCGCCTTTTCAAAAACACTCAAGAGGTAATCAGTCAATTTGTCTTTCATGAGAAAAAGAAAAAATTTAAATTTCTCGACGAAGAATTGCAGCTAATTTTTGTAGAATTGCCGAAATTTAAGAAAACTCTCTCAGAGTCAAAGAGCTTAACAGATAAGTGGATTTATTTTATCAAAGAAGCTGCCAGTTTAGATACGATCCCTGATGGTTTGGGAGAAGTATCAGAGATAGAACTAGCTTTAAATCTTGCCAATCAAGCGAAAATGACAGTAGCAGAATTAGAAATAGTCGATCGCAGAGGGATGATGTTGCAAGATGAGAAAGGGCGGATTAGTTATGCAAAAGAAGAAGGGAAAAAAGAAGGAAAAGAAGAAGGAAAAGAAGAAGGAAAAGAAGAAGGCAGACTAACTGAAGCGCTCGCTCTAGTTATGCGTTTACTTAAAAAGCGTTTTGGAGAAATTCCGGCAGCAATAAGTAGCCAAGTTGAAGGCTTATCTATTGAAGATTTGGAAAGTTTAGGAGAAGATTTTTTAGACTTCAACAGTCTAGAAAATTTGTCTAGTTGGCTGGAACGGCGATAAATAGGGTTTGCTGAATAAGTCGTAACTTTCGGGTTTGAATAGGTGTTAGGTGTTAGGTGGTAGGTGGTAGGTGGTAGGTGAGGTTGGAGGTGTTAGGTGTTAGGGATTTTCCACTTACGGTGCAAGGAAATTGAGCCAAAAGATACAAAAACCTTGCACCTGGCAAGGCATAAAATGCTTGAAAGCAAAGTATGGTATAGTTTCCACACTTATACAGCAAGCCCTAAATAGAGCTTGCTGTATAAGTCGTAATTTTCGGGTTGCCATAGGTGTTAGGGAATTTTCCACAGAGGTGAGCGAAAAAAAAGATTGGGGAAATGAGTAAGCAGACGCACCAGACGCGGAGAATTGAAATTCCAACCAAAATTTCGCTCACCCCAGGCAACAGGGTAAAATAAAGCGTCGAAAAAGAAGATAAGAAACAAGTCAACTTCCCTTGGAGACTTCTGCCTCCTGCCTTCTGCCTCCTGCCTTCTGCCTTTTTTCTCTTACCTATTGTTGGATGAGTGCCTTTGAGTAGGAAAAGCACCAGGCTTCACTGTTACCTTAATATCTTGGCGATCGCGGCGCAACTCTAGCTGTAAGTTGCCGCCTACCTGAGAATTTTGTACAGACTTTTGGAGATCACCTGCCTCTTTAACTGACTTACCCTCGATTTTGGTGATAATATCGCCCTCACGGAGTCCAGCTCTATCAGCTGGTGAATTGGGTACTACTTGGGCAATTAACACACCTTCGGAGTCGTCTATCCTGAAACCAGTTCTGCGATTAAGCTGTTCTGT
This sequence comes from Caldora sp., assembly GCA_965222765.1. Taxonomy (GTDB): domain Bacteria; phylum Cyanobacteriota; class Cyanobacteriia; order Cyanobacteriales; family Coleofasciculaceae; genus Caldora. The sequence goes on along the minus strand of CBDCVG010000059.1, from coordinate 119,329 downwards.
CAATTCTGGGGTCAAAGTCATCATCTGGATACCTAGATAAGGATGTTCCACCTTACCCTGAGTAATCAACTGTTGAGCAATCTGTCGAGCAGTATTGATGGGAATCGAAAAGCCTAAACCTTGAGCTCCCTGAATAACTGCCGTGTTCATACCAATCACTTCACCGGAGGCATTAAGCAAAGGTCCTCCAGAGTTACCAGGATTGATAGCAGCGTCGGTTTGAATAAATTCGACTCGCTTATCTTCAACACCTACCTGAGAACTAGAACGACCAGTGGCGCTGATGATACCAGTAGTTACTGTATTATCCAAGCCAAGGGGATTACCAATCGCGATCGCCCATTCTCCAGACCTCAGTTGCTCGGAATCGCCAAGAGCAACGCTGGGGAGATTATCTCCTTCAATTTTGACTACGGCAACATCTGTCAGGGAGTCAGTTCCGATCACCTTGCCTTCAAAGTGACGACCATCCTTGAGAACTACCTCCACAGTATCAGCACCATCAACAACGTGGGCATTGGTGAGAAGCTGACCATCTTTGTTGATAATAAAACCACTACCTGTACCCTGTTCTACTCGTTGTGCTGGTCGTTGAGGGGATTGGGAGCCAAAAAAGCGGTGGAATGGCTCATTAAAACCATCAGGAAGTTGACTACTAACCGTTCTAGAAGCATTAATCCTTACGACAGCTGGTCCGACTTGTTCAACAACGTTAGTGATAAAGTTGGAGTCTTGATTCAACAGAGGTTTGGTAGCTGAAGTTGCGGCTAAGACACCAGAAGAACTTTGAGAAGTAGACTCTGCTGAAAAAGGTGAGTTACGAGCGAGTAAATAGCCACCAGAAAAGATAACACCAGTTCCTAGCAATAGTAGAGATAAATAGGTTGCTGCTTTTTTCATTTGTTGTTTGTTGTTTGTTGTTTGTTGTTTGTTATTTGTTATTTGTTGTTTGTCATTCCCTGTAAGTACTACAATTATTAAGATAGACGTTCACTGTGACGTCTTGGTGACAGCAGTGTTGCGATGGCGTAAAATCTCTAAATTTGGTTATTGTGTCTTGTGACTTATATTTAATAATTACTCAGCTAACAGAGAAATTCCGGACGGTGCAACTGAGTTTGCTGGAGTTTTTTGTCTAAAACCTGCCAATCTTGGCATTCAACGACTTCAATAAGTTGGTCGAGGTTGTGGCGATATGAGGTGAGCGATCGCAACAGTGCTTCCCGATTGTAACGGGCCATCATTACTCCCAACTCTGGGTTGCCTCCTCCAACGCGACTGGTATCTCGAAAGCCAGAACTGCTTAATTGTTGTGCTAACTTTAACACGGCTGGGTCAGTCTCACTCATACAGGCATCAATCAAGTTAGCACTAACCATCACCGGTAGGTGAGAAATCCAAGCCACTGCTCGGTCATGCTCTTCAGGACAACATAAATAAACTTGTGGAGTGAGCGATCGCACAATCTCTTCGACAATTTCTACAGCTGTTGATGGAGTTGTCTCAACCGGTGTTAACACATAAGGGTTACCAGCAAATAGATTTGACTGAGCAGCCTCAATACCACTATCTGCTGTTCCTGACATCGGATGTCCTCCCACAAAATTAGACCAAAGGGGAGCAACTTGCTCAACTACCGCCTGTTTCACTGAGCCAACATCGGTAAGTATGGTTTCTGGAGACAGATAGGGAATTAACTGCTGCACAGTTGGCGCGATCGCAGCGATTGGTGTACAAATAAAGACTACATCTACTTTTGCTAGTAACTTCAGATTGACACTGGCATAATCGACCACACCACGCTCAATAGCTAGTTGACAAGTTCGCTCTTGGCGAGAGACTCCCCAAATCTGGTGACCCAGTGCTCTCAAGTCCAACGCTAGCGATCCACCAATCAGCCCTAGTCCTACAATGCCAATATTCATAGAAAAATCCAGTGGATTCTTAAGATTCAAATATCACTAAAATATAAGTAACAGGAAATACTAGTACCGCTGCGCGGAATTAAGAATTAAGAATTAAGAATACTTATAGAGTAAGGATTCTATCGATCTCAAACTGTTGGGTTATTTCCGCCGTGCTCTACTAGGAGCATATTGTACCGAGCCCTTACTAAATCTTCCACACCTCAATATTTTGTCTGGAGCAGATCTAGGACTGGCATAATTGAAATGGCGTCATTGTTACCAAAGATTGCTCTAGTTGAGCAAAAGCAAGGTTAATTAACTGCTAGTGTCAAGTTCTGGGGGCGTTCAGGCGCTACTGATTTGTGATTGAGGTAGAAGTCCATTCTTCTCTGCGTGCTTTTCTAAGAGAGCAAGGTCAACCAAGCTGGCCTCATCATTTGACGATGGCAAGGTTGGTAGCGCGAGCCTTGCGGTTAGGGCGTCCTGCCTTGATTCAGACAGGAAGCACCGATATACAATATCGTTTGAGTTACCTGCTACCGGCACTAATCTGGTCTGGACCAGTGATTTTGGTGGCTCCTGTATCAATACAGCAGTGGTTGCTGCGGGTCGAAATTCCCCGTTTGCAACAATGGATTGGTTCTGATAAAGCAATTTACCGAGGAGACAGTTTTCCGGATGAGCAGTTCTGTGGATTGCTGATTACTTCTCCAGAATCTTGGCTCACTGACCGGTTGTTCGGGAAAGCTTGGTTTCCCTCTGGTATTCCTACCTTGATTGATGGTGCTGATGACTTGGAAGAATGGACTTGTGATCAACTCCAAGCCTGTATTGGGCCAGGAGACTGGGATGAACTGATGCTAGCTTGTCCACAACAAGCAGATTGGATTCGGGATGTCCGTGTAAGGCTTACTAAAGCTGTATTTCAGCACCCACCTAACTCTTATGAGTGCTGTCTGTTGGAGGCGAAAGAACAAGATATCTTGCAGCAGCTATTTGAAGCCTTAGGGGCACGGGAACAGCGAAATCTCAGTAGGAAGCTAAATACTAATGATGTCGTATTAGGAAAACCTGAAGGTGTGGATCACTACCGCTATTTACCAAAAGCGTGGAAACATTTTTGGCAATGCTGGCAAAGCTCAAGTGAGCTGGTGTGGGCAGCGATTGCGCGATCGCAAGGTTATTTTTCTTTGTACTGTAGACCAGTAGAGGTAGCAACAGTTCTCAAGCCAATTTGGTCTATGCAGCCAGTAGTGCTAATTGGCTCGGCACTGGACTTGGATAAAAGCGCATCTTGTTACCGCCAACAGATGGGATTGGGAGATTTGACTTGCTTGAAGTTCTCCCCCAGCCGACACAACGAACAGATTCAACTATATTTGCCCGATGGGCTGCCGATGCCCAACAATTCACGATTTCAATATGCTTTGATTCAGCAAGTTCGCTACCTCCTAAGTCTTAGTACTAATACCCAAGGTCTGGTAGTTATCTTAGTGGGCGATATACATCTTAAGGTTCAGGTAGGAACAGTTTTAGCTGCCGAATTAGGTTCACGGGTACAGGTAGAAAAATCAAATTTGGATGACAACGGTATCCTCGTCACTGGCTGGGAATTCTGGCGATGTCACCAGGCTGAATTCCCAGCCCCTCAACTGCTGATTATTGCTACTTTACCGATTCCTTCCCTAGAAAATCCTCTGGTTGCTGGCCGAGTAGCTTTTTATAAGCAAAAACGCTTAGATTGGTTTCGCTTGTATCTTTTACCTGTTGCTTTGAGGGAATTACAACGAGCGATTACGCCAGTAAGAGAATCCCAAGGTATTGTTGCTCTCCTAGACAACCGGGTGAATCATCGCAGTTATGGTAGTCAAGTCCTGTGTGTTCTCAGTCCCTTTGCGCGGATTAACTATTTAGATCCGAGTTGGTTTAGAGTAGGAGTCCCCACAAAAAGCGGTGACCACTGGTTTTAGGATCAAGTATTAAGAATGGATAATACTGCGACGAGTTAGCACCAACAGCGTTATGATCAGTTGCATCTAGTCAAGGCAATTGATCATGGGTGAAGCCAAACGTCGTAAAACCGCACTTGGAGAGCAGTACGGTAAAGAGCAAAATATTTTTCCCTGGCTCCCGATTACCAAAAGTCAAGGGGAGCAATTTGTCAAATGGACGACTAGAGGTGCTTGGATTGGTATTGGTCTTGTTGTGATCTCATGGCTGACAATCCGGTTTATTGGACCGGCATTTGGTTGGTGGCAAGTCTATTAGCATCTTCAACCAGCCAGGTTAATTGCAAGAGTATCTCATTGTTGCAAAAATACCGAATCCAAAACCTGTAACTCGATATCTTGCTGCTACTCAGAAATAATATTTCCCCAGGTATAACATAAAGCTGTATCTGGGGTTTTATTTAAATTATGAGTACAATTTGTTATGAATATATAGACTTTCATTATCTTTAGATGTTTGGCTGATGAGTTTTTTAATTGCTGAGTTGCTCAGTGCCTGGTTAAGTAAGCTGGATATATTTGACAATGTCTGAAAACTTGTTACTTCAACCCTTTCAAAAATAATCTTACCTATTAAATTAACTCTTTCCAGACGCTTATATTAACCTGTAAGTCCATCTTTAGGTAGAACCTAAAAAAATAATTAAGATATAGGATGCAGGAAAGTTTTACTGAGTGTTGTTACTGATACATCACTAGAACTCTTGAGCAGGTTAAGCTAGTAATGAGCTGCTAAACAGTCTGGATAAATCCTAACTTTAAAGGATTTGCCTATGCCGAAGAGACATCTGACCCAATCAGATGTTTAGCTCATGAAGCAGTGATAAAGAAGAGAAATTTTAGTTTAGTGTTTGGAGTATAAATATGTTTGTAAGACTTGCAGAGCAACACCGTCAATTTGTCCAAGATTTGGTGATGAATCTTCAAGCCTTGGCAGTTGTCCTAGAAAAAAGAGGCTATTTAGCTTCCTGCTATACCTGTGGCGGTCAAATGAATAGTGCCTCTTTTATGGTTAGTTTAGGAGATAACCATCTGATTAGATTTTTGGTGTCAGATTATGGTATTACATGGACTGAAATGCGAGATGATAGAGAACTCATGAAGCTTGAAGGTGCAGAAGCAATAGCCCAACTCCAAGATCTTGCCAATCTCGTTAAATACCAAATTCAGTCTTTTGGGTCTCCCCCTGAAGTAAATAATTTAGTCTCAACTTAGTTGATATTACCTTGCCTATATATATGATGTTTTGATTAAACATTAAATTATCTTAACATATAAAAAAAAATATAGAATCAAAGGACTTTATCCCTAGGGAAGACCAGAGGATCGACCTCTCCTCTGGCTCAATTATTTTAATTAATCCTCAGCAAAAATGTAGCGGCGTAACTCACTAGGATCAGGTTCAGGACTTGATTCTGCAAACTCAACAGCCTCATTAATAACATCCTGAATTTTTTGCTTGATTGTCTGGAGTTCCTCAGAGTCTGCGAGATTATGTTCTGTGAGGTAAGCGGTCAATTTTTGGATGGGATCGCGAGTGAACCAAAATTCTTTCTCTTCTTGGGATCGAAGTTCATCGGGATCAGCTAAAGAATGACCTCGGAAGCGATAGGTAAGAGCTTCAATTAGGGTAGGACCTTCTCCAGCACGAGCACGAGCGATCGCTTCTTGAGCTACAGATCGTACTGCTATAACATCCATTCCGTCTACTTCTACGCCAGCCATACCAAATACACTGGCCTTTTTGTAAATCTCCGGCTGGGATGTTGCTCGCTCATGAGCCATCCCGATGGCCCACTTATTGTTCTCGACAACATAAATAATTGGCAGTTTCCAAAGGGCTGCCATATTCAAACATTCAAAAAACTGACCGTTATTGCAGGCTCCGTCACCAAAAAAGCAAGCAGTTACTTGATCTGCATTGCTATTTCTCAAAGCCTCTCGTCTATATTTGCTTTGAAAAGCAGCACCTGTAGCAACAGGAATTCCTTCCGCAACAAAAGCATAACCTCCCAACAAATTATGTTGAGCTGAAAACAGGTGCATCGAACCACCACGCCCTTTGCTACAACCAGTCGCTTTGCCGAATAACTCTGCTATCACCTCCCGTGCTGGCACTCCCGCACTCAAAGCATGAACATGATCGCGATAGGTGCTGCAGACAAAATCCTCATCTGGACGCATTGCCTTAATCACACCAGTTGACACTGCTTCTTGACCATTGTAAAGGTGGACAAAACCAAACATTTTGCCCCGGTAATACATCTCAGCGCATTTGTCCTCAAACAAGCGCCCCAGCATCATATCTTCGTATAGGAGTAATCCTTCTTCTTTGGTGATCGTGCCGGAAGCAATTTTAAAATTGGGTAAAGTTCGTTCCTGAACCATCGGTTTAGTAGTATCCTTGCGGTAACAATTATGAGAATAACCTGCAAACATTGCTAGAATTAGTAGCAGATGAAAGCAACCAGAAGCTAAAGAATAGTCTAAGTTGCTTTTGTTATGGAGTTGACAGTTCAGTAACTACAGTAGCTCTAGTTAGTAGGCTGTTGGCTAATATATGTTAAATCAGTTGCTCTGTACTGGGAAAGTAGACTGTGCGAATTCCGCTCGATTACTACCGAATTTTAGGATTACCGATCCAGGCTACTGCTGAACAAATTAGCCAAGCCTATCGCGATCGCACCTTGCAATTGCCGCGCCGAGAGTATTCCGAAGCAGCGATCGCCTCTCGAAAACAACTCCTAGACGAAGCCTACGAGATTCTTTCTGAGTCTGAACAGCGCTCTGCCTATGATAATAATTTTTTGACCAAAACTTATGACCAAGATCCAGAGCAAGCATTAGGAGTGAACCGCTCTAGTCAGGGAGTCGTGACTAACTCTAATGTAGACTCCCATACCCCCAGTATCGAAATCAAAGATGAGCAATTTGTTGGCGTACTACTTATCCTTCAAGAACTTGGGGAATACGAACTAGTACTGAAACTAGGGCAACCTTATCTAACTGGTAGCAACAGCATTAGCTTGGATAAGGGACGCTTAGGGGATCCACAGTTAATTAGAGCTGACATTATTTTAACTCTAGCACTGGGCTGCTTGGAACTTGGTCGAGAGCAGTGGCAGCAGGGCCACTATGAAAATGCGGCTACTTCCCTAGAGACAGGTCAAGAATTACTTCTAACAGAAGGTTTATTTCCCAGTGTCCGAGGAGAAATTCAGGTAGATCTCTACAAACTTCGTCCTTATCGTATTCTGGAACTATTAGCCCTACCCGACGAAAATATTAGTGAAAGGCGCAATGGCTTAGGCTTGCTGCAAGATATACTACAGGAGCGTGGAGGAATTGATGGTAATGGTGATGATCAGTCAGGATTAGGAATTGATGACTTTCTCCGCTTTATGCAGCAGTTGCGGGGTTATCTGAGTGCTGCGGAACAGCAAACTCTGTTTGAAACAGAAGCTCGTCGTCCTTCAGCTGTTGCCACTTACTTAGCAGTGTACGCCTTACTAGCAAGGGGATTTGCCCAAAGACAACCTGGCTTAATTGCTCGTGGCAAACAACTACTGATGCGCTTGAGCAAACGTCAGGACGTCCATCTAGAACAAGCAGTATGTGCCCTACTCTTAGGTCAAACAGAAGAAGCAAGTAAAGCACTAGAGCTGAGTCAGGAGTACGAGCCTCTTGCCTTTATTCGTGAACATTCTCAAGGAGCTCCAGACTTATTACCAGGATTGTGCCTCTACGGAGAGCGTTGGTTACAAAATTCGGTATTTACCCATTTCCGAGACCTAGCTGACCAAAAGGCATCTTTAAAAGAATACTTTGCAGATGAACAGGTCCAGGCATATTTAGAAAATATGTCAGATTCAACAGGGGAAGCGGATAATGAATGGGCCGTTGTGGAATCTCAAAAAAAAGCCTATGTAACTACAGTACCCTCAGGGGGAGCTACTGGTAACAAAACCTTAACAACAAACAAATTGCCACTAAATATTAATGAACCAGTAACTATTGCTTCACAGTTGACACGTGAGCCTGCTACTGTTACAGCTAGTAGGACTACAAACTTGGGTAATACTGCCGAGCATTCAGCAGTATCAGGCGTCTCAAATATGCCCACAGCTCAAAGGATTGCTCCGACACCAACGGTAAAAGACTCGAAAGTAACAGGCTTCCCTACAGAAAAGCCACAACATCAACAGCGTCAACAAAGAAGTAGTTCTACAGGAAAGAGTTCCGTAGTTCCAGAGCCATCTAGTGGTGGGGAAAGTCTCGATAGTCTAACACCTGGCAATCTGCAACTGATATCTAGGAAATCTAAGCCTTTCTCAAAAAATAAGCGTTCACTATTACCTACCCTCCTTGTTCTGATAGGATTGGGAGTCCTTGGTCTAGTTCTGATTGGACCTTTAATGGGACGCAGGACACCGGAACTAGAGGGAGAGCAAGCACAAGTAGAGTTAGAGCAGCCTCCCGTAGAAATTCCTGAGCCAGACAGTCAAATAAGTGCTCTAGAAGGTCCTTTGACAGAGGAAACCGCTAAGCAAGTGATTCAAACTTGGCTGTCTATCAAAAATAGTGCTCTTGGTACAGAACACCAAGTTGAGCAATTAGCTAAAATCTTAGTGAATCCGAGTTTGTCTACTTGGCAGCAACGTGCTGAAGAAACCAAGCAAAGTGGTTCTTACTGGCAGTACCAGCACGAAGTTGAAGTTAACTCAGTTAATACCAGTGATGCTAATCCAGATCAAGCTACGGTAGATGCCGCTGTTAAGGAAGTTGGCTCTTTCTTTCAAAATGGTCAACTGAGCCAAGCTGAATCCTATGATGAAAATTTGCGAGTACGGTATGACTTAGTGCGCCAAGAAGGTCAGTGGTTTATTAAAGATGTAAGTGTCTATTAACTGTTAAGTCTTGCAAGCACTGACCCTAATTCACATTAATTATACTCAGATCTTGCACCAGTACAAATGCTCGTCTTGTTGTGGATACCAATTGATGAGAGAAAAAGGCGTGAAGTAATAGAAAAGATGCAAGAACAGTGGAAACCATTCTTGTACACGCCCAAACCCTAGTCTACAGTCTGATAAGCTTGATGCCGACAGCATACCAACTCAATAACTATACAGCAAAGGGGAGAAGGCCTTGGCTACAGGTGATCATACTCGCTGATACGGCCTTCGGCAGTGCTGCCTTCCTTAAGGGTGTGGGGAAACGTCGTTATGCTGCCATTATTGGGGTGCGCTACAATCGTAAATTAGCAGATGGTCGCCAAGTATGTGACCTGGGCAGGCGAGGACAACAATTGCTTTTACCTTAGCTCACTGGGCTTATCTATCCACACACCCATTAGAACTTCCAGACTGGGGAGCTTGCGCCGATTTAGCATTGCAAACTCTTTTGCCTGAAAAAGATACCATTTCCTTGCACTTGGGCTCGAAAAAAATGATTGAAAGCAAAGTCTGGCATAGCTTCCACATTTATGCAGCAAGCCCTATTTACTCTATCTGCAAGATTGTGGAATGGATCTTGAGCGCTTAACATCAAGATCTTTATTTGTGACCCTCAGTTGTGCTGAAGATTATATTTTGGCTAATTTATATGTTGGCTAATCTGGATCAACTGCTTACGATTGAATTGTCGGATCTAATTTCAGTTTTGGGATCTACTTCATCACCTCACCAAAAAACCCCCAGCTTTCGCTAGGGATCAATGAGTAGTTATGGTTTTTCTGGGTAGCCATGTGGGTTTGACCAGGGATTGATTGAGATCAGCTCTAAATGTTCTCTTTTACACTTACAGCTCTTTCAAGCACCTGCCTGACAAACTTCTGGTATGCCACCCCATTTTTTTTAGCCAATGCCTTAATTGCGCTCAAGAGTTCAGTAGAAATACGAAGGTTGATTGTCGTATCTTTAGGGAGAAATTCAAATGAAGTAGGAACGAAGTTCTCCCGAAAAGCTTCAGGTTCAAGGTATTCTGATAGATCACGCTCAAGAAGGCTTTCAGCTTCCTTGTCAGTAGTCATCTTTGGAAGTGTCATTTTGTTCATTTTGCTTATATAGTTTCGCTTCTTTTTCGTGCATATAACGAGCTGAAATTGGTCTAATCAAATCACCACGCATAGTGAAAGCCACAAAAACAGGGCGATCATTTGGCGGCATAATACCTACAGCAAGGAAACGAGCTTCACTTTCGGAATGTTTTATATCAGGAGTAACGGAACGAATGTGAGAACGAAAAAATTCTTCGATATCACCAATAGTCATACCGTGTTTTTGGATCTTCTCTCTGTTGCCTGTATCCCAATCAAAACCAGTTACCTGTATTTTCACAATAAATTAAAATATATACGTTTGTCAATACATTTATTATAACTGATATAGCCGAATGGCACTTAGGCAGGCAGGGTGACTAAACGAATGCAAAGCCCCCTCATCCGGCTTTTTGGGATCGGAACCATAGGGATGTTGCCAGTTAGCACCGAATCAGGGGTAAAGCGAACAGTCTGATCTCCGAATCTAGCTAAACCAAGTCTAGGCTGGAACCCGTAGTTTTTCTTTTTCAGGATTGAGGTGGGATTTAGAAGTCTTGGTCTAAAAACTCCAGTTCTCAAGATGGATTTGGTTTGATTTGTCATCAAATTTTGACTTTGGGGGCTTCACTAACCCAACACAAGCCGAAGAAACTCTGATCCCCGCAAGAGCAAATGTTATGCAATCATGACATAACGATCCCCAGCAAGCCTATAAATTCGTCAATTGACCAAAAATCAACTCATTGACCCCTTGATCTAACCCGAAGATTTTCGTTACATATATTAATAGTTGATCCCAAAGAAATGCTAACTTTTGGCATTTCACTAAATCATTAGAGGCTGGATCGCTACCAGATACTTGTATGAACGGTGATCCACTCCCAGTCATCTCTATTAGCAAGCGTGCTACTAAGGCTCTCAAGCTTAAAGTACCACCACTGCGCACTGCAGATGATCGACTGAAAATCCCAGTCAAAGCCGGTGATTAACTCAAGTTGAAAGTTTGCTTCCTCTGAACCATTGGATGTGTTGCCCGACGACCAAAATCTTGAATTCATCAGGCGTTAAATACCTTCAATCCTAATTATTGGAGAGCATACTTATGGCAAAAGAACGTCCACCCTTAGAAGAAATGACTTTGCGGCAACTACGCAAAGTCGCTAGTGAATACGGCATCTCCCGTTACAGTCGGATGCGCAAGGCGCAATTGCTAGCGGAAATTCAAAACGTACAACATACAAACATCTCGAACACCCTATCTCGTACAGTGGAGGCACAACCGGAAGTGGAAGCAGCAAAGTTTGAATTAGGTCAAGAAGATCGCGAAGGTGCTACCCTTGCTTCTGTAGATGAGGGTTTAGCTGACTTACCCGAAGGCTACGGTGAAAGTCGGATTGTCTTGATGCCCCGTGATCCGCAATGGGCTTACACTTATTGGGATATTCCCAATGAGCATAAGGAAAGCTTGCGGAGTCAGGGAGGACAACAGCTAGCTTTGCGGATTTATGATGCCACCGATGTCAATCTTGACTACCAAAGCCCTCATAGCATTCAGGAATATCCTACTGATGAGCTAGCAAGAGAATGGTATCTGCCCATACCTGTGAGCGATCGCGATTATATTGTGGATATCGGTTATCGCTGTGCTGATGGACGTTGGTTGGTTCTAGCTCGCTCTGCACAAGTACATGTTCCTCCCGTCTACCCTAGTGACTGGGTTGACGATCAATTCATCACTGTCAGTTGGGAAGAAGAACTGCGTGGTAAAACCTTCCTCGAACTTGTTCCTCCCAGCAGACGCATGGCAGGTGCGGGTGCAGCAGACAACCCGATCTACGGGGAAATTTTTGACATGGCTCAATCTGCTGAAGCTCAGCGTATTGCTGGTTCTCTTTTTGGTTCCATGCATCACGTTCCAGGCTCTATGGCTCCCGAACAAGCAATCAGCTCCTATGTCTTCCCCTCCGGTGTGGGGATGTGGGCTGTACCAACAATGTCTGGTTTGAACATGTCTGGTGTAGGCATGTCCGGTGTTGGTTTCTCCGCTTCCATGCCTCCAATGCGCCCTCGCAAGTTCTGGTTGGTTGCTGATGCTGAGTTAATTGTCTATGGTGCAACCGAACCTGATGCTAAAGTTACCATTGGCGGACGTCCTGTCCAACTCAACCCTGATGGTACTTTCCGCTTCCAGATGTCCTTCCAAGATGGTTTGATTGACTACCCCATCATGGCAGTAGCAGCAGATGGTGAGCAAACTCGTTCTATCCATATGAAATTCAATCGCGAGACGCCATCTCGTAATACCAATACTAAAGAAGATGCGGTTCTAGAATGGCTGGCCTAAAAGAAGGATGAAAGGAGTCTATCACTAGATTAATCAAGATTGACCAGAAATTTATTGGAGACTTCATCCTTCATACTTCTACCTGTTGCCCCCACTTACTTTCGGGGGCTTTTTTTGCCAGAATTGAATGAATGGGACTAATCTCACGCAAAATATCTAGGACTTATACCAAATAATCCTTTCCTACGCCCGTTATATCCCACATTGTAGAGACGCGCCATGGCACGTCTATACAGGGTTTTCGAGGTTTGCTCAAAATGGGGGTCGTAAAACCGGATTGAGTATCACCTCACAAGTGGACAGAAATCAACCTCAACAAGCAGAACGGGTTTTGAAGGAATGAAACTCTCACAGCTTCGGAGTAAAATTAAAACAATCTATATCTAGGGAAACTTTTTGGGTAAATTTACTTCCTTGTATTGGACTGCTTGCATAAATATCCAAAAAAAGAGAGATATTTGTTACAGACATGTAGGAAAAATTGACTATTGCCAAAGAGTGGTTGGTTGTCACCCAAAGTCCTACACAAATTGACTGAAGGAGAATAACAGACCGAATGGGCTTAAAGATGGGATCACTTTGGTGTGAAGTTTTAATCAACAGTAAACTTACCAAGCGTCTTTTTTGGACAATTGCACTGTTTTGTTTAGAAATTACTAGTAACGGTACTCCTTCGGTAATGTTCTTTCAGAGTCCCTGTGCTAAAGCAGGAACTCTGTCTTCTTGGCAACAAATGGCTAAAGTGTCTACAGACCAAGTCAATAACCCCAAAAGTCCAAAAGATAAACAATCAGCTTTGCTGATGCCTGTTGAGCAATTGCCAGCATCGACACCAGACTCTTTACCCAATCTGATTCACCAAACATTCCTACAAGCACAAAACCCATCTGTTCCTTCAGAGATTCTACAACCTAATCCAAACGAAGACCGCTTCCCACAACCTGCTCCAACTCCAGAACCAATACCAGATTTAGAACCAACAGAACCGGTTCAATCACCTCCTCCCCCTCCCGAATCAACCGATACGGACTCCCAGACAGTTCAAGTGCAGAAAATTGAAGTAATTGGCAGTAGTATTTTTACTCCTGAGCAGTTTAAATGCTATAGTTCAACCCTTTGAAGGTCGTTTTCTCACTCTCAAACAATTCAGAGAAGTTGCAGATAAGATTACTCAGCTGTATCTGGAGCAAGGCTATATCACTTCTAGGGCGATTTTGGTAGACCAACCGATTGAGAAAGGTGTCTTAGAAATTCGTATCTTGGAGGGGAGTTTAGAAGAAATTAAAATTGAGGGAAACACTCGCATCAATCCTGACTATATCCGCAGTAGAGTACAGCTCGGAGCCGGGACACCTCTCAATACGGCTGATTTAGAAGACCAACTGCGTTTGTTACGAACTGACCCCTTGTTTGAAAATATTGAAGCCAGTCTGCGAGTGGGAAGCCAACAAGGAAAAAGTATTCTGATTGTGCGTATAGCGGAAACTGACCCTTTTGAGGGTAGTGTAGGCATTGATAATTATTCGCCACCGAGTGTTGGTTCTGAAAGATTGGGGCTTAGATTGTCTTATCTTAACCTTACCGGGAATGGGGATCGAATTTCTGCTTCCTACTACCACACCACCAGAAGTGGCTCCGATGTTGGGGACATCAGTTATCGACTGCCAGTCAATCCCATGAATGGCACGATACAACTAAGAACTTCTTTGAATCGTAATGAAGTGGTTGAGTCTGGTTTCAGCTTTTTTGATATTCAGGGAGAATCACAGCTGTATGAAGCTAGTTTCCGACAGCCATTGATACGCAGCCCTCGTGAAGAATTAGCTCTTTCGATGGGTTTTGCTTACCAGAGAAGTAAAGCTCTACTGGGAGATATCTTGCCTGTTAGTCCTGGCGCCAACTCAGAAGGAGTCACCACCACCAGTGTGATTAAGTTTGGACAAGACTATCTGCGCCGTGATGCCAGGGGAGCTTGGTCCTTGCGATCGCTCTTGAGTTTTGGTACTGATTTGTTTAATGCTACGGACAATCCTGAACCGACTCCTGATGGTCAGTTTGTCAGCTGGTTAGGTCAAATTCAGCGGGTACAAGTAATCAATGAGAATAACTTGTTAATTGTCGGAGCCGATATCCAACTAACTCCTGATAGCTTAGTACCTTCCCAACAATTTGTCATTGGCGGTGGTCAATCTTTAAGAGGTTACCGACAAAACATTCGGGCAGGAGATAATGGTTTTCGCTTTTCTATCGAAGATCGCATTACTCTAGAGCGGGATGAAGGTGGTATAGCCACTTTTCAGCTAGCTCCTTTTTTTGATACAGGTTTGGTCTGGAATGACTCAGATAATCCTAACCAATTACCAGGGCAGCGATTTTTAGCTGGTGTGGGTTTGGGTATCATCTGGCAACCTCTACCACACCTAAACCTACGCCTCGATTATGGTGTTCCTCTAATTGACCTTGACGACAGGGGTACTAATGCCCAGGATGAAGGATTTTATTTTAGTGTGAATTATGAATTTTAGCTGTTTTTTATCAATTTATTATCGATAGTAATCTAGTAATTACTGAAAAAAAGTGTCTTTCTTCAATCTTCTCTTAACAATTAACAATTAACAATTAACAATTAACAATGTGGTACTACTTATTACTTTTCCTCTTTTCTTTCTGCCTTAGCCAAGGATTGACTTGGTTCTTGGACGGAGAAAGATTGCCGGTTGTTGCTAAAACCGCTGCCCCATTAACTGTTGTTCAAGGAGCGAATCCTAGAACCCTAGTGGAAGAAGGTAGAAGACTTTATGAACAAGGGCGCTTCTCGAAGGCTGCAGAGGCTTTGCAACAAGCAGCTGAAGGCTTCAATAAGGAAGGAGATTCTCTCAGGCAAGGAATGGCGTTGAGTAATCTTGCTTTAGCTTACAAACAACTAGGAGAGTGGAGTAAGGCTCAAGAAGCTATTTCTAGGGGTTTGGAACTCCTGCAAACAGATAGTACCAATAATTATAGAAAACTCCAAGGGGCAGCCTTTGATATTCAAGGACAAATATACTTAGCTCAAGGACAACCAGAATCAGCCTGGGAAAGCTTCGAGGCTGCTACTGTTATCTATCGCCAAACAGCGGATCAGGAGGGTTTGCTTAAAAGCCAAATCAATCAAGCTCAAGCTCTACAAGCGTCTGGACTTTACCGCCGAGCCTTGGAAACCCTTCGAGAGGTTAACGTAACACTGGAAACACAACCAGATTCCCAGAGTAAAGCGATCGCCTTACGTAGTCTTGCTAATATCTTACGCTTAGTGGGTGACCTTAATGAGTCTCAGGAGGTTTTAGCAGAAAGTCTGGCTATTGCTCAAGGTTTGCAGTCTCCTGAAGATATTAGTGCTGCTCTTTTGGGTTTAGGGAATACTGCCAAAGCGCAAGCTAAAACCCAAGAGGCTTTAGGAAACTCTAGCGAAGCTCAAGCTAAAACCCAACAAGCTTTCGACTACTACCAAAAGGCTGCTGATACCCAACTCATATCCCCAACTACTAAAATTCAAGCTCAGCTGAATTTGTTTAGTCTCTTGGTAGACAGACAAAACCAGTTAACTACAGCAGCTCAACCTTTAGTAGGGGAAATTCAAATACAGATTGCCCAACTACCCGCTTCCCGTACTGCTGCTGATGCTCGAATTAACTTTGCTCGCTCTCTGATGAAACTGGGGATTGAGCAAGGAGGCACTGCTCAAGTAGTTGCTGAACAACTGGCAATTGCAGTGCAACAAGCTGAGGAAATTCAAGATCCTAGAGTAGAATCTTACGCCCTTGGTCAACTAGGTAACCTCTACGAAAAAACTCAGCAATGGCAAGAAGCTCAAAAACTGACAGAAGAAGCTCTAATTATCGCCCAAGCAATTAGTGCTCCAGATATTGCCTACAGTTGGCAGTGGCAGTTGGGACGTTTACTTAAACAGCAGGGAAAACGAAAAGGAGCGATCGCCTCTTACACTGCTGCTATCCAAACTCTGGAATCCTTACGCAGTGACCTAGTTAGTGTTAACTCTGATGTTCAATTCTCTTTTCGAGAGAGTGTAGAACCAGTCTATCGCGAGTTGGTAAAATTGCTGTTGACATCCCCAGAAGGTACTGAACCTAATCAAAAAGATTTAGAGACAGCTCGTCAAGTAATTGAATCTCTCCAGCAAGCAGAATTGATCAACTTCTTTCGAGAAAACTGTTTGAATGCCACTCCAGTGCTAATTGATGAAGTAGATCAACAGGCTGCTGTTATTTACCCAATTGTTTTTGAAGACCGATTAGAGGTAGTTTTGTCTCTACCAGGTGCCCCCTTGCGTCATTACACAACTCCATTACCTCAAGAGGAGATTGAAAACATCTTAGAGGAACTGCGGCAACAAACCATTGGTGCTAGAGCAACAATTATACCAACCGGAACTATTCGCGGTCCGAAGCGGAACCAACCTCTTTCCCCAGAAGGGTTAAAACTGGCTCAAGAAGTGTATCAATGGTTAATTCAACCTGTAGAAGCAGACATTACCGCCAGTGAAGCCAAAACTCTCGTCTTTGTGCTGGATGGCCCATTATTAAATCTACCGATGGCAGTCTTACATGACGGTGAGCAGTTCCTAGTTGAAAAATATGCGATCGCTCTGACTCCCGGTTTACAACTCCTAAACCCCAAATCCCTGGAAAGAGGGAAACTCTCTGCCCTTAAAGGTGGACTTTCTGAAGCTCGTCAAGCATTTTCTGCCCTTCCCAATGTAGAGAAGGAATTAGCCCAATTGCAGCTACCGGGTGAACTACTACTCAATGAAGACTTTACCACCCCAGCTGTACAAAATGACATCGATGCTAATCCTTTCCCTGTAGTTCACTTAGCAACCCACGGTCAGTTTAGCTCCAATTTAGAAGATACCTTCATTCTCACTTGGGATGACCGCCTCAATATTAACCAATTGAGCAACCTGCTACAGGCGAGGGAAGAAACTGGTAGAGGTGTAATTGAACTGCTAGTTCTCAGCGCTTGTCAAACAGCAACTGGAGACAAACGAGCGGCTCTAGGATTAGCTGGCGTGGCAGTCAAAGCCGGAGCACGGAGTACGTTGGCAACTTTATGGGTAGTTGATGATCAAGCAACAGCAGATCTCATGATTCAGTTTTATCAGGAGTTAGCTGATCCGACAATTTCTAAAGCTGAAGCTTTGCGCCGCGCTCAAGTAGAACTGCTGCAAAACCCTGAGTTTCAGCATCCGATTTACTGGGCACCTTTTGTGCTGGTGGGGAATTGGTTATGAGAAAGGGGCTCCCAAATAATAATTCTAAATTCTAAATTCTAAATTCTAAATTCTAAATGAGGGGATTTGAACTTACCCCAATGCGTTCCCCGATTTCGGTGAAAATAGATAAGGTTGTGGTTGGATCAAACGAGGATTAATGCAAAAGGTACGGAAAAATCAAATTACTTTGGTATTGGGTATCGGGATAGTACTGTGTGTACTACTGGGTTCATCTTTGTTCGCACTCAGAAAGACAGGTGTACTAGAAAAATGGATTAAAGCCACCCAAACAACTAATCTGTTGGATCCAACCAAGGAAGATGAAAAATCAGCCGTTCTTCCTCTAGTACCTTTGTCCTTTGAGGAAAGAGCTTCCCAACTAGAAGAAATTGCCTCTGGAGGTAAATCATTTGACCAATATCGCGCTCGGTATTTGCTAGCATCAGATTCGATTCAACAACAGCAGGGAGAACCAGCCCTCACTTGGCTGGAAGGATTGGAATCAGATTATCGAGTTTTAGCAGCTCACATTCTCTTCAAACGCTCCCAAGCTTATGAATTGATCGGGGAGCGAACAGAAGCGATTAAAGTCTGGGAAGAGATGCTCGAAAACTATTCGGATCAGCCAACAGCAGCAGAGGCTTTGTATGGTTTGGGTAAAACAAACCCCGAATATTGGGAGCAAGCGATCGCAAATTTTCCCCATCATCCCCGTACCCAAGAAATGGTGCGCTCTCGACTTGATGAAAATCCCAATCAGCCAAATTTACTATTATTTATGGTCAAAAATGCTCCAGAAGCCAATGGAGTAGGTAGTATGCGAGATCGCTTGGTTGATAAGTACCCGGAGCAACTAACCCCAGAAGATTGGGAAGCGATCGCTTTTGGTTACTGGGAAACCGGAGAGTATCGTAAAGCTGGTGAAGCTTATGCTAAAGCTCCCCGCACTCCAAAAAATGCTTATCGTGAGGCACGAGGATTGCAACTGGGGAAACAAAAGCTCAAGACTATAGCTGCTTATAAACAACTAATCGAGGAATTCCCAGATGCGGAGGAAACGGGTTTAGGTTTGAGGCGGCTAGCCGCTATCTCTGAGCCAAAAGAGGCTGTAGAATACCTAGATCAAGTTATCAAAAAATTTCTTAAGGAAGCTCCAGAAGCCTTGCTCTCCAAAGCCGAAATTTTGGATACTTTGGGAAGCAAAACCTCCGCTACTCAAAATCGTCAGTTTGTCTTAACCGAATATGGAAGTTCTGATGCTGCTGCTGAATATCGATGGGAAGTAGCCCAGAAAAAAGCTACAGAGGGCAAGATAGAAGAAGCATGGAAATGGGCACAGCCCATCACCACCAACAATCCTGATAGTAGTCTCGCTCCCAAAGCTGCTTTTTGGGTTGGTAAATGGGCAACTCAGTTAGAACGTTCGGAAGATGCCCAAGCCGCCTATGAACATGTGCTGGCTCAATATCCAGAGTCTTATTACGCATGGCGGGCTGCTGGATTGTTAGGCTGGAATGTGGGTAATTTTACGACTGTTCGGGATTTGCAACCGGAGGTAATGGTTCCCAAAATCCGACCATTACTACCAGCTGGTTCTGATACATTAAAAGAACTGTATCGACTGGGTCAAGACACATCTGCTTGGACTCTCTGGCAGGCAGAATTAGAGCCCTTCAAGGAGCTAACTGTTACCGAGCAATTTACCAATGGTCTGCTCCTGTTGGAAATGGGGGATAATCTCAGAGCTATCAATCAAGTTTGGTTTCTGAGTCAGCGAGAGGAACCTCAAGAGATAGCTCAATGGCAAGAATTGCGGCAATCACCAGCTTACTGGCACGCTCTGTTTCCTATACCCTACAAAGAAGAGATTATCCAATGGTCAGCCCAACGTCAACTCAATCCCTTCCTTGTTACTGCTCTTATTCGACAGGAATCAAGGTTTGAGAAGCAAATTCGCTCAGCTGTTGGTGCTGTAGGTTTGATGCAGGTAATGCCTGAGACTGGCAAGTGGGTTGCCCAGAACATTGATTTGCAGGAATACGACGTAGAAAAACCTAGTGACAATATCCGACTGGGCACTTGGTTTTTGGATTTTACCCACAAGGAATATGATAATAACTCTCTGTTAGCTCTTGCTAGTTACAATGCTGGTCCTGGTAATGTGAGCAAATGGGTTAAAAAGTATGGCTTCAGTGATCCAGATGCTTTTATTGAAGAGATTCCCTTTCCAGAAACTAAGGGTTATGTAGAGAATGTATTTGCTAACTATTGGAACTATCTGCGGTTATATAATCCAGAAGTTTCCCAGATGTTAAGCAATTGATATCCTCCTCAGCCTAAAAGGCGTGAGGATTCCCACTAGTCAAACAGCGCTATCACTGAACGTACTTTCGGTGGGTTGACGCTTCTTTGACTGCTGCTCCCTTAAAGATTGTATTTCAATGTTTTGGCAGAAACTGTCTAATTTTAAGTAGCAGCTCTTGAGGCTGGAAAGGCTTGACAATGTAAGCATCAGCACCTTGCTTCATACCCCAGTAGCGGTCAAACTCTTCTTTTTTAGCCGAACACATTACTACTGCAAGGTTTTGAGTTTTGGAGTCAGATTTTATCCGGCGACAGACTTCGTAACCGTTCATCTTGGGCAAGACAATGTCAAGAACCACAAGGTCAAGATTTTGTTCTTTGACTTGCTCCAGTGCTTCGATTCCATTATCAGCAACAATTACACTTATCCCATTCCTTCTTAGGAGATCTGCAATCATCTTCTGCTGTGTTGGACTATCTTCTACCACTAGAACTGTGGACATAACTACCTACCTGGCTTTGTGCAAATGTTGCCCAGAAATCTTAATGTACATTAATTGCCATAGCTATTCGCTGGCTGCAACATACTTAAGTATGCTCTTAGTCTGAGGACTTTACTCATATTTATTTTTTTTATCTCACCAGAGATAGATAGAGAGTGCTAAGGTCTTCTAGGACGACCTAGAGTGGTGATATACAGCACAGCTTCATCAGGAGGAATGCCCAAAACTTCATTCACCTGGTTATCAAAGAAGCCACCAATACCGCTCACTCCTAAATCGAGGTGGATTGCTGCTAAATTAATCCGTTGCCCGAGATGCCCTGCATCCATGTGAAGGTAACGGTAGGCACGATCGCCTTCTTGAGCAATTGCCTTACCTAAATCAGCAGTATGAAATACCACTGCTGCTGCATCTCTACCCAACTCTTGACCTAAACACAAGTAGTATAATTCCTGTCGGAAGTTTTTAAAGCGAATCTGCCGCAATTCTTGGGCTTTGGGTGCATAATAGTAACAACCTTCTTCTAGGTCGTCTACCCCAGAAACTGCAATAAAGGTTTCTATTAAACTCAAATCAAAGTAATCTGGTGAACTACCTAAACCCTGTTCAAGGTAATGCTGGGGTTGGTAAGAGAAGTCTAATAAAGCTTTTAGTTCTTCTAATGTCAGATTGGCTCCATTATAAGCACGGGTAGAGCGTCGTTTGAGAATTGTGTTTTTCAGTCCCGCTAGAGGTAGATTTTCAGAGGAGCTTCCTCTCCAATCAACCGGATTGGTAGCAGTTGAGACTTTATCACAGAAAGGAAAGTTATATTTATCCTCTAGTTGTTCTTCCCTTAACTGAGCGCTTGAGTTATCCTCCTCAACTTGCCAATTCCTACTTGCCCCTATTTGGGTGGCGCGATGCAAATAACCCAGTAATTCCCCATCTGCCACTTTGGGGTAGTCTATTTGAGTAGCCGAAGGTAAGGCAGTAGGATAAGGGGATAAATTCTGTTGTTCATCAAGTTGATCTGCTAAAGGAATTACTGCGATCGCACCTTCGAGTTCTGAGTCCAGAAAAAGTAGATCATTGATTTTGTCATCAGCAAAGCCGCCAATTAAGTGAGGACGATAACTAGTTAGGGCACCAGCTAGCTCAATATTACCTAGTAAATGACCAGTATCCAGAAAAATCCGTCGGTACGCTCGGTCTTCATAGCGCCATGCTGAGCGCCAAAAAATTGCTGTAGTGATAATTGCTAATTGGGTTTTTTCTAAGGCCGGATGCCAGAAACAAGCTTCTTGTAATGCTGACCAAACTTCATTCTCCCAAAAATGTACTAAAGAATGGGTACGACATTGATAGTTATAGAGTCCTGTTGGTAATAAGGGAGTGCCACGGGAAATTAGATAAACTTCAGCTGGGTATAGTCCACCAGCGGAGGGAGCCGTTCTCAAATACAATGGTGGTCCCATCATGGTAGGTAACATTGCTGTTACGCCATAGCTTAAAAATAGCAGCTGGGAAAGCCGTTGCCAGGTTTGATCCGTTTCATCAGCAGCCTGGGAGTCTTCCTGCAAATAAGGCTTGAGATCAAAGTTGGCTCCAACTTTATATTCTTTAAAAGGTACAGGCTGATTCCCCCAATCTAGTCTCTTATTTTTGTTGGCAATTGTCTCTGGGTCATATTTTGTCCGTTCGTGGTAGTGTTGAGCAATTGATAATTGCGCTTCTGACATAGTAGTTTAAAATTTTTGGAGCTTCACTTTTGGGATGCCCCCTTGTCAAGGAGGAGTTTAAAACCAAGGTTAATCAAACAATTTTCCCATGAAATTCTTGATCAATAACTGCACTTGAGTTGTGCTTAAAAATTGGGGTCGAGGATTGGCCCCTTGTTGAGTATCACAATTGAGAACCGGTTGTGTCATTTCTTCAGGAATCTCCTTCGCCCCGCAAGCTGCACCAATTAGTCCACCAACAATACAGGCATTAGTATCCGTATCACCACCACCGCTAAGAGTTTCCCCAATAGCTTCAACATAATCAGAACCTAACAGTAAATGCCGAAAAGCATGGGTAAAAGCAATTTTGACGAAGCCTGCATGAGGATGATAGCCAATATTGAGGTTATTTTCTGCATCTTGCAACCAACTGAGAACTTCTTCTTGACCCTGGTTACAAGCAAATTCCTTATTCTGAACTCTCTTAGCTTGTAATTCTAACCAACTTTTAGCAGAATCGAAGGCTTTTTTACGATCGCCGGGTTCTCTAATCAAGCTGGCAATAGCGATCGTGTAACAGGCAACAGCATAGCAGCAACTGAGGTTAGGGTGAGAAAGACGAGAATCTTGTTGAGCAAATCTCGCCAATTCTTCATTACTGAATTGATAACCCCAAATTCCTAAAGGCGAGATTCTCATGAGAGAACCATTGGCTTTAGACTTCATACATCTTTGAGCTGCTGCTTGAGTCATTACCGCTGCATATCCCTCCTGCTCCAACACTTCCTGCCACCGAGACTGAGAATAGGAACCCAAAGAAGAAGCAGTGGTAGAGCCGATATCAAAAGGCTTGGATGCCACCCATCGGGCATAATTTTGAGCAACGGTTTCAATCTCAAAACTTTGGCTTTGGGCTAGCGCTTGAGCTAAACAGAGAGTCAGTTCCCCATCATCAGTAATTTGTCCAGGAGCAACTTGCCAAATGCCACCTCCAGGCATCATCATGGCACGATTAACTTCCTTCTGAGTAGGTTGGCGTCCCAAGAATTCTAGGGTTGCTCCGGCAGCATCTCCTACCAAAGCTCCCAGTAAGCAACCTATTGCGGCATCATAGGTATCTTGAGTTGGCTCCATAGAAAGAAACTCCTTCAGAATTTATGTTTTCTTTTTGTCCAGAAGACTCTCAGGCTATTGTCAAAGGAGATGTAGTGTTAAATTTGGGGTAGAGGGGCACCGAGGTGCGCTCTCTGTTATTCAACAAACGCTATATACAGATATCACCGAAATAGTTAAAGAGCCCGCCTGAAGCACCCTTAATCTCCATCATGCAACTGAAAAAAATCCGACTGAGTGCCTTTCTAGCAATTCTTGTTACTCTTACCCCAGCTTTAGAGGTTCCTGTTACAGCTCAGGATTTAGTATCCAATAGCTTCAACCAAAAAACGCTAATTGCTGCTGAATTTGAGTCTGTTCAGGAGGCAGCAGAAGCAGCTCTTCAGCTTATTTTACAGGGTGATGAGCAGCTTGACCGGCAAGAATATCAAGCGGCTCTGGAATCTTATCGACAGGCGCTGGAAATTTATCAAGACTTTGATCTAGGTTCTTCCGAAACAGCATTACAAGGTATGGCAAAAGCTTACCTGTTAATGGAAGATTACCCCCAAGCGATCGCTATTTTTGAGCAATTAGTTGCAGCCAACACAGAAGAAGATTTTACCCCAGCTCTGAGCCCAGCCCTAAGTAATCTGGCTTTAGCTTTCTTTCTTTCTGGTGAACTCCAGCAAGCAGAAGAAGCTTTAAAACAAGCAATTGTTGGTTGGGAAGAGATTCGGGCATTACAAGATGAAGATCTTAATAAAATTACTCTATTAGAACAGCAAGCTTATAGCTATCGGTTGCTACAAAAAGTTTTAGTTGCTCAGAACAAACCAGAAGAAGCACTGCTAGTAGCCGAACAAAGTCGGGCGCGCTCCCTAGTGGAGCAGTTTGTCGAAAATTCCGGCTCCACCCCCACCCCTCCCCCTACCGTTGAGCGGATTCAACAGATTGCCCAAGCTACCAACTCCACGATTGTTGAATATTCCCTAGTCGGTAGTGAACTCCGGGTGTTTGGCAATGAGCCTAGGGATGACACTGACTTGTATATTTGGGTAGTACAGCCCAATGGCATTATTTCCTTTCGTCAAGTTGACTTGCGGCAGTTGCCAGAAAAAACCTTAACTGAACTAGTAACTCAAGCGAGAACTAGAAGTTTGGGGGTAAGAGGACGAGGGATTGTGGTAGTTGAAGCTAATGATGCCAGGACAAATATTGTTAATACTTCCCCCTACGAATTAAAACAGCTTTATCAACTGCTAATTACGCCCATTGCGGATCTCTTACCCCAAAATCCGAGCGATCGTGTTACCTTTGTTCCCCAAGAGGCACTGTTTTTAGTACCTTTTGCCGCTTTAACAGACTCCAGTGGCAAGCATCTCATTGAAAAACATACCCTATTATCTGCCCCTTCGATTCAGGTTTTAGCCTTAACCCAACAACAAAAGCAACGCCTTCAAGGGTCTGGGAATCAAAACCTACTAGTAGTTGGTAATCCTACCATGCCGACACTACCAGCCCAAGGAGATAATCCCCCCCAACAACTCAGTAGTCTACCGGGTGCGGAACAGGAAGCCCTCGCCGTTGCTTCTCTCCTTAATACTCAACCCCTCACAGGAAGCCAGGCAACGAAAGCAGCTGTAGTAAGTTCGATGCCCCAGCAGCGGATCATTCATCTCGCCACTCACGGATTGCTGGATCTGGATAACAATTTACAGGAATTTGGTCCAACCTCTGATGCCAATGTGCCTAGTGCAAGGGAAAGTGGTGTCTTTATCACACCCGGAGCAATTACAATTGGTTCTAATGTCTTTATTGGGGGAGTCCCTGCAGAACAGGTTCTGGCTAATGAAGAAGTACTCCGGGTATCCTTTCCAGGGGCAATCGCCCTTGCGCCCAGCGGTGATGATGATGGTTTTCTCACAGCTAAAGAAATTCTGGATTTGCAGCTCAACAATACTGAACTAGTAGTTCTGAGTGCCTGCGATACCGGACGAGGTAGAATTACAGGGGAAGGAGTGGTAGGACTATCTCGCGCCTTCATTGCCACTGGTGTTCCCAGTGTAGTTGTCTCCCTTTGGGCAGTTCCAGATGCCCCCACCTCATCTTTAATGACGGAGTTTTATCGCCAACTGCAACAGACATCAGATAAGGCACAGGCGCTACGGCAAGCAATGCTTACGACAAAAAAACAATATCCTCAACCTAGAAATTGGGCAGCATTCACTTTGATAGGAGAGCCTTTGAAAATTGAAAAAAAATAGGCGATCGCATTTTCCTATTGCTTCAGCTTACAAGCTAAATTAGGTCGCTCCTGCAAGGCGCAAATCAGCAATTATCGGTAACTCAACTAGTGTTTTCTCTAACAATCGCTTTGAGAAAAACAAAATCTCTAGGTTCTCAATTTCCCCTGTAGAAGGACTGAGACGAGCAACAATACCATAATCAACTTCTTCTGATTCTTGCTCTGCATAAGGTTGACATTTATTGATGTAAAAAATGTCTCCTTCGCGGTCATATTCAAAGCTTAATTTTGCTTCCATATCACTTCTCCTTGAGTTACCTTTCGAGCCATGTAAGCGGTTACAACCCAGTTTCGTTGTTCAGGAATGGTGTCAGTAACTACAGCTACTACTATATATCTACCTTTGCGGATAGTAGGGTACCATAGTGAAAAGAGGAGTGTATTCTCAAACCTTACATCACATCGAACCTCTTCGGGATTAGCCAAAGTATTGGCGATGAGTTCCTGATATCTAGCAGGCAAATCCGGATGTCGTTCAAGAATATGTCTTTCCCGTTCCTGTGTTAGCTCAACCTCACTATCCAAATAGGGACAAAAAAATTGCAGGGTCACGTTTACGTTGCTTTCCTTCTCAACGGAGTTGAGCAGTAATTTAACTATAACTGATTAAACTTTAGCTGAAAGGGGAGCGGTAAACGTTTCCTACTCTTTAAAAGTTCCTCAAACTCAGGAGCTGGAACTGGGCGGTTGAACAGGTAGCCTTGCATTTCATCACACTGATGTCGATAAATAAAAGATAGTTGACTGGGAGATTCAACCCCCTTGGCAATTACTCTAAGATTAAGGTTTTTTGCCATTTCAATAATTGCCTTAGTAATCGGTGCTTGGTTAGTCTTATCTGCAAGATTGTGGATAAAGGACTGGTCTATCCTTAGAATATCGAAAGGAAACTGTTGCAAATAGCCCAAAGAAGAATAGCCTGTGCCAAAATCATCGATCGCGATTTGGAGACCTAGGTTCTTTAAGCCATTTAATCTTCTAATTGCTACTTCAACGTTTTGCACCAGTATGCTTTCATTTAGCTCTAATTCTAAACATCGAGAATGAAAACCTGTGTTACCAATAATCTGAACTATTTTTTGCCGCAATTCCATTTGATTGAATTGCCTACCTGAAAGGTTTACTGCTAACCTTAAAAATTCAAAACCACTATTGTGCCAGATTTGAACTTGTTGACAGGCTTTTTCCAATAACCATTCTCCAATTGGGACAATCAAACCGGTTTCTTCTGCAACGGCAGTCAGCTTACTTGGTAAAATCATTCCCTTTTTCGGATGCCGCCAACGTACTAAAGCTTCAGTACCAACAATTCGCCCTGTCTTAAGAGTGACTATGGGTTGATAATGAACTTCGAGTTCTTCTCTTTCTAAGGCATAGCGTAAACTAGTTTGTAGAGCTAGACGATCAGAGAAACCAATATGGAAAGCTACGGAGTAAAATTGATATTGATTGCCTCCTTGATGCTTAGCCTGAACCATAGCTAGATTTGCATTTTTGAGCAGTCGTTCAATCAGCCTACCATCACGGGGATAGAGTGCGATACCAATGCTGGCAGTGATGAAGACTTCTTGACCTGATAAATTAAAGGTTTGGGAGAGGTTTTCCAGAATTGTCTGGGCGATTGTTACGGCATCTTTTTTATGCTGAGTTGTTACTAAGATAATGGCGAATTGATCTGCATCTAGGCGAACAACTTTGTCTGGTAAGCTAACACAGGCTTGCATTCTTTGAGCAACAGCCTTAAGTAACAAGTCCCCAAATTCATATCCTAGGTTTTCATTGACTTGGGAGAATCTATCTAAACTCAGACACAAAATGGTGATTAACTGTTTCCTCCCGATTTCTATAGATTTTACCTGCCTAAATAGTTCCCTTAGTGCCAAACGATTTGGAAGGTTAGTTAGATGATCGTAGCGACTCAGGTAATTGAGTTGTTCTTTGGCATGTTTAAGTTCAATATTATAGAACTCTTGCAGAGTTTTATAGCGCTGTTGTTCAGCAGTTTTTTTTTCGAGTCTACTAGCAATCGCTTTGAGCAGTTCAGGTTTAGTGAATGGTTTAGTAAGATAGTCATCTGCACCTAGTTCCATACCTTGACGAAAATCGTCTTTAGTGGCTTTTGCTGTCAAAAAAATAAAGGAAATCGCTGCCATTGTGGGGTCTTGACTCAGGATTTTCAAGACACCATAACCATCTAAACCTGGCATCATCACATCGCACAAAATCAAATCTGGTCTTTCTGCGATCGCTAATTCAATACCTCGATGACCATTGTCCGCATCAATCACTTCAAATTCTTCATCTTCCAGAATTTCTATTAAGTTATCTCGGAGTAGTTCTTCATCTTCTATGACTAATACTTTTTTCATGATAGCAGCACAAAAAAATAACAAATAAAAAGCAAACTATACGGGTAAAGTAACTGTAAAAGTTGTACCTATTCCAACCTCACTTTCTACAGCAATCCGACCTTGGTGCAAATCTACAAATTGCTTAACAATTACTAACCCAAGTCCCGTACCAGGAATTGTGCCGACATTTTCAGCTCGATGGAAACCTTCAAACAGGCGCTTTTTGTCTTGAGGAGGAATGCCAATCCCTTGATCTTTTACTTGGAATACCACTTCTGTATCTTGAAAAGTGAGGATAAAATCTACGGTACTGCACTCGGAAGAATATTTGACAGCATTAGAGAGCAAGTTTAACAAGATGTGCTGCAAGCATTTTTCATCTAAATCAACTGAGCGATTTTGTCCTTGAATAACATAATTTATTTGGCAATCTTTTTCTACACTTTGTTGTATTTGTTCTACTAATTCAAAGCAAAATTGTTTCAGGTCTAAAGAAACTTTCTTTAACTCGATTTTGCCTGCTTCTCCTTTTTCTATTAAAAGAAATTCTTCTAACATTTCAATCATTCTTTTAGTAGAATTTTTAATTCTTGCGATGTGCTTTTCTTTCTTTTTTTGAATTGAATTAATATCAGCATATTCCAGGAGTTCAGCAGAAGATATGATTGTGGTCAGAGGAGTACGAAATTCATGGGAAGCCATAGAGATGAAACGAGACTTAAACTCGTTGAGTTCTTTTTCCTGTTCTAGTGACCGACGGATTTCTGCTTCAGCTTGCTCACGGAGGGCAATTTCGTGTTCTAGAGTGATTTTTTGCTTCTCTAAATCTTCAGCTCGCTTCTGTTGGGTAATATCGACCAAAACCCCCGTACTCCTGTAGAAATTATTCCACTCATCTTTAACTGGAAAAGCTTGACACCAAAGCCAACGAACAGCTCCATTTGGTCGCACAATCCTGAACTTAATGTCGATTTTTTTTGCTTTTTTCTGGTGTATGTCTAGTACTTTCTTTAAATTTATACGATCTTGGGGATGAACAAACTGTAGCCAAGAAGTAGGATCTTGGTAGAGAAGATCACAGGAATGACCAAAAATTTTCTCGTAAGCCGGACTAATGTAAAGCAATTGATTAAACTTAAAGGAAGCAATCCAGAAAATTTCTTGGATGTTCTCCGCAATTTGACGAAATCGCTGCTGACTCTCTCTCAAAGATTTCTCTGTTTTTTGTCGCTCTCGCAACTGTTGTTGCAATTTTTGATTCGTAATTTGTAGAGTTTGCTCCTGCTTAGTCAGAGTACTAACAAGCCGATTGAGAGATACAGAGAGCTTTGCCACCTCATTTTTCCCAGACTTTACCGGAATTTTCACTGTGGTATCACCTAGGCGAATGCGTTCAGCTACTGCTGTGATGTCTACCAAGGGAGAAGTAATCTGCTCACTCACCATGCAAACTAGAGTGGCAAAAAGTATACTCAGGATGAATCCCCACTCAAAAAAGTCTTGTCGAAGCTCCCTAACTGTAGCAAAAGCAATCCCAGTTGGCTGCCGCGTTAGAACCCGCCAACCCAATCCAGGATAGTCTCTGAATCCTTCAGTACTAGCCAAGCCAATGAGATATTGATTGCCATTTGACCAAGTTTCCACCTGATAGCTAGGTTTTCGGGTGTCAGCCATCTGAAGACTTTTGAGGTTCAGCTTTTGAAACTGTAACTGGGGCGGTCCTAAGAGTACTGTGCCATCCTTAGCTATAATTAGCCCTTCTACTTGCTCTTTTTTTTGCTGAGATTGTAGTAAATCTGCTTGCATCTTTTTTGCCCATTCCCAGGAAAGATGAGCTCCCAAAACTCCCTCTAACTTTCCCTGGTTGTCGAATATTGGTGTAGCCAGATCTATAAATCTCAATGGCTCTCCGGTTTCATTAGGGAGAAGTTTTGCTAGCCACTTTACTTCGTGAACATCACCCACATAGGTTCCCTCTTTTGCTGCTTGAAACCAGTCTTTTGCAGAGATATTGTGACCTTCTAACAGTCCATCTGTACTAGCAATCACCTTACCTTGGAGATTAGTTAGTCCAATCCAAGCATAATCAGGATAAGTCTTCTGGAGTTTCTCCAAAAGCATTCGCTTCTGAGTTATTGGTGTATTACCAGAGCGAATGCTTGGAAGAGTAGCAACCATCTGAATTTCGTGGTAACGCTCAAACATTCCTCCATCGAGAAATTCAGTCAGGCTATGAGACATTTGTAGCAAAGACTGTCCAGCCTTAACTGTAATTTTATCACTTAGATGGTAACTGATGGTAACGCTAGTTAAAGTAGACAAAAATAGTGCTAATCCAGCGATTGCCAGTCCTAATTGAACTGAAAGGTATCGGCGAGGATTGAAATAGTGTAATTGTTGGCGTAAGTAATCACCAACTTGATAAACAACTGAGTTGGTGGCTCGCTTGCCAATACGAGGATGTACTCTCATTTGCTAGTTGATAATTTTCAGGACTTAGACTGCTACAACTCCTAAATATCTGAGAAAATTGCCTCTGGTTTAAGCATAAGTACAAGAGAAGAAATATTTTCATCCCTTGATCATCTCAAAGACAAATTCTCCCGAAAATGTATCTCCTGATACTAAACATTCGGGAGCAGTAGCTATGTACTATTGATTAGTAATATATTGATTATCGTAGTAAACTATTGCCCAATTTTACGTTATTTAACCTTAATTTACTTCCGTATAAATACGTAGTAATTTATCGAGTTTTCAATCAGTATAAATGCGTAACTGATAGTAACGTAGTGTAATTTAAAAATAAAATATAGCCAAAATCAATTTACTATCTACCTTGAGAAAGATAATAAATTTATCATTTTTTGTTAATAGCTTTTTGGGGTTTGTGAAGGTATGCAATTTGGATGAACCTTAGCTAATTCTATCGATAGAATTCTTACTCTATAAGTATTCTTAATTATTAATTATTAATTCTTAATTCCGCGCAGCGGTACTAGTCATATCCCGTGCTTGTACAAAAAACTCAGTTAGTATAGAACTTTCAACATCTCTTAGGGTTTCAATAAACACCTTCGAGTTAGTCAAAGTTCTCAAATTATGCTTTCTTCATATTTTCAAAGTAGTTCGGGTGTATTGATTAACCTGGCTCAAGCTAAGGCAATCAATCCCTGGTATTACGTTTACTCTTATGAGTTCCGGAGATACTACTTTTTAGTCAAGATTTACTTCAACGCCCCAATCAAAGGTAATTGGGAAACAGAAAGTAAGCATTTCGACTGTCTTGATGGCTATGAAGCAGCTAGAGCCAGAGCACAAGCTGGCATCGGCAAAAAAACTTACATTCCCAAGCAGCTACGAAAGTTCCAGCCAACATTAGTTCAGGGAACTTGTGTGAAAAAAGGTGATAGCCTATTGCTGTGTAATTCAGAATCAGGTCTGTACTTTATCCCTTCTGGAGATGTACAACACTGCCAACTAAAGCCTGGAGATAAGGTAGTAGGTTGGGCTTTTCACGATGCCAAAGCTAATGACGGTTTAATAGGGTATTTGCATCCTGGATACAGCGGTAAAGTGACACCAAAAGGGAACTAAAGTTGACGGCAAATACCAAAAACTGAAGTGTAGCCGTGCAGAAAAGTGCTACCACCCACTGGTCCAATCTCTCCATTACAGAAAAAGCCACCTAGGGGAATGTTGCTCAGATATTGATGGAACAATTGGGACTCAAAATCAGACTCTCCGTAGAGTCCTTCTCCTCGCCCTAAACAGGAGAACATTAAAGCACCAGACGCATCTGCTGTGTTAGCAGTTCTTTGTTCGCGGCACTGAAGAAGGAATTCTAAGTCTTCCTTAGAAGTACGGGCATCTCTGAGATG
This sequence comes from Caldora sp., assembly GCA_965222765.1. Classification (GTDB taxonomy): domain Bacteria; phylum Cyanobacteriota; class Cyanobacteriia; order Cyanobacteriales; family Coleofasciculaceae; genus Caldora. Next base: position 87,615 of record CBDCVG010000059.1, on the reverse strand, counting down.
GAACTGGATGCGTTGACCCTGCCTGACACGATCTCCAATAGCGATCGCTCCAACTCTGGGGTCTACTCCCAACATATTGCGGATGAGAAAGTCTCCATGACCCAACTGTTGCTTAAACTCATCTCTAGCAATACCGATAAAAAGAGAATTTTGCGCCAGCTGCCGATCTTCCTCACTCAGGTTTTGAATTACATCTCGCAGTACGACTAAAGGAGGACGGGACTGCTCATCAGTAGTTATGTCTCCCATCGCTTCTTGTTCTGACAATTCCAGCAAAATATTCCGTTCGCCTTTGGTTACCCGATAAGTTTGACCAATGGGACGACAACCTTGAGCCACAATCGTTTCTAAAACAATGTTGCCGCTCAAAGCAATCCCGACTGTACCTTCTCTATGGAGAGACTTAGCCTGCGGTGTTTGGTCACAGAAATAAAACAAGCCACTCTGAACCCCCATTCCATTAGCACTTGCTAGCCCTCCTACTTTATTAGAACCTGGGTAAGCAAAATCTAGCCCTTCGAGTAAGTCATTAATACTAGAAGAAAAAGGATCAGCTAACAAAATAAAGTGAGGTTGCTCTTGAGGTGAGACACCAATTAGGTTCACCCAAGCATCTGGGGGACTATCTAAGTCCGGCAAATCTTCGGCAGCTAAATGAAAAGCACGGACGCTGACATCAGGCAGATGAGCTATACTGAGGCTTAGAGCCGGTGCTTCCTCTACTTCCTGTGCTTTACCCTGAGCGTTCATGCCGATGATGCCACTTCCACCACAGCCAATTAGCATCCGCACCGATAAGTGCTCTTGTAGTAAAGGCATTAGGCGAGAATATTCACTAGCGTAGGCAGAAGAGATGAACACCAAACCCAAATCGGCGGGCATTGGTAATAACCCTCCCACACGATCTACAACTTCCGTGACTGCCGCCTCTAGAGACGGACGGGTTGATAAGGCATTTGCCCATTTAATTGGATTCGCCATCACATTTACCTACACTCACTACCAACACCAGTGCTTATTGAGGGGATTTACAAGTACTCAAAGCCTTATGATAACTCCAACACTGTAACTCTCAAGGGAAGTCAACCAACAAATTTTTCCTAACTTGGCACACAATTGTGTCTTTATATAAGTTAATATACTTATTAGGGTGCTAGGTTTACAAAAAACTAAGCAATAATTAGCCTAATTCGGCAAAATCTTAAAAAATAAAGAGTAATCTTGTCAAAAATGTGCTGTTTTACGCTATACAAAGTTAGTACGGTGATACCTATCCTGGCCACAGGAAGTTTGAAGCGTACAACTAGGTAGATAGGGTGTTAGCTAATCTGCTGATAAACTTAACGCCCTATTCTGGGAATCAGCGTTAAGAAGTTGAGTGTACTTGATACAAAAATCATAAAAGGAGAGCAATGAGCAATAACATCGACGCAAAAATCGAACAAGAGCGTGAACAAGCTCGTAATGTTTGTGATCTCGAAGGCGCAACTTCCCCCGAGTGTGCTGTTGCCTGGGATACAGTAGAAGAACTACAAGCTGAGGCATCACATCAAAACCAAAGCGCTCCGAAGAAAAACTCCCTCGAAGTCTATTGCGACGAAAATCCTGAAGCCAATGAGTGTCGGGTGTACGAAGACTAAATTACAATAGCTCTTAAGAAACACATTCAGCCACAGGGGATTGGTGCTAACGCGAGTCCCCCTTTCTCTTGAACGGAGCACTTATTGGTTCTCTTAGCAATTATCCCGGATGTTTCCCTCCTAAAGCCTCTACCAGATGCTTTCTTCTTGCATCATCGATGCAACAACTAAATCAACTAAGCAGTTGGAAGTCCCTCAAAGAGGTTTTCAGCTGCTTGTTTTTTTGCCCAGCCTCCCAGGAGGCAGCATATTCTGTAAATACTGGAATAACATAGATAAAAGTAAATTCGGCAACAAGCAATGCAAGATGAAATTCTTAGAGCCTTGGTTTGGACAGACTATCGGTTAGCACTATTGTTTATGGTTTTCATCCCCTCCACTCTAATCATTTGGGCTCTTATCAAAAAAAAGGAGGCAATGGTTCGCCTATTGATCATTTACTGGCGAGTGGCGAGTCTCCTAGCAATTACTGTTTTTATTTTGATTGCTGCTTGGCCAATTGGTTTTGTTTCCAGTCTATGTGCTTATATCTTGATCCCCATCTCTCTGTGGTTTTGGGTTGATTTAAATGACGAAATTGATGATCAGCCCCAAAGTTCCCTCAAGTTAGCACTAACCTCGTGGCGTTGGGCAATTACCATCTACTGTACCTTGGTTGCGATCGCAAGTATTCCTTTTCTGCGCTGTGCGTTTGTTTCAGGGGCAATAAAAACGACTTTCTGCCAAGTTTGGACAGAAGCACCTTTAGTATTTAGAGAATGGTTTCTTACGGAGAGGTTTGAACCCGGAGTTTGGGGTTTTCTTGGTGTGGTGGGACTAATTTTTTATGTCCTTTACTTAAGCTATTTCGTCTTAATTCGCTTGGGTAAGCAGGGACGCTCAGCAATGGAACAATAAAATTGGTCAATTGAAAAAAAATCCAAAATGAAAAATTAACCATGACTGACTCCATTGGAAGGCGTTTAGAGCAATACACGATTAAGCATCCGCAGGAAGTCTTAATTGTCACTGCTGAAATTGCCAGTATTGAAGACCAGATTGCAATTTATAAAGGCTTTTCTAGCTCTTTGATGAGATCAACGTCTTTTGACCCAGATGTGCCAGTTTTACCACCACAGGCAAAGATTATCAAGATAGATCGAGTTGCTAGTCCCTACAACCCAAGTGAACCTCATTATCTTCAGCAAGAAATCAACTGGGAAACGATGGAAAAATTGTTGTCAGATGGGGGTTTTTGAAGCAAGATATACATATATTGATAGTGAGGTTCAGGAAAAAATTGATGCGACTACCAACCTTTCTCATCATAGGTGTTCAGAAGGCAGGAACAACTTCCATTTATCAATACTTAAAGCAACATCCTCAAATTTATATGAGCCCAGTGAAGGAAACAAATTTTTTAGAAAAAGATTGGAGTAACATCCCTCCTGATCCAAGAAACAAAAGAAAAAAAAGTAAAATTGATACATTTGAAAAATATTGTCAACTTTTCCAAGATGTAAAAGATGAAATTGCCATCGGAGAAGCTTCTCCTAATTATCTGTTTCATTATCCATCCTCAGCTGGACTAATACAACGTTATTTGCCTCAGGCTAAAATGATTGCTATACTAAGGAATCCAGCAGAAAGAGCCCACTCTGATTACCTCATGCACATCCGGGATAGGATTGGTAACGGCAGAAGCTTAGCGGAACAGATAAAATTTAAAGCAAATTCATCTTTTACTATCAGAAAGGGTTTTTATTATACTCCCCTAAAACATTATTTTGATACCTTTAGCAAGGAACAAATTAAAATATATCTCTATGATGATTTATGTCATAATCCAGTAGCTTTAATGCAGGATATGTATCAATTTATTGGAGTAGACGATCATTTTTGTCCTGATACTTCTAAAAAATATCAGGTAGCACAAGTACCTAAAATTAAATTTGTTAATACTCTTTTACGAAAAAAAAACCGACCTAAAACAATTGTATCTTCTATCCTGCAATATTTATTGCCACCTACTCTCAAGGAGAGTATTCGTTCTAGTTTAATAAAGATAAATTCAAAAGATAAGCAACAAGCTCGACTTGCATCAGAAGACCGCCAGCAACTTGTAGCCCTTTATCGTGAAGATATCCTCAAACTACAAGATTTAATCCAAAGAGACCTCTCTTCCTGGCTAAGCTAGTACCGCTGCGCGGAATTAAGAATTAAGAATTAAGAATTCTTATCGAGTAAGGATTCTATCGATCTTAAACTGCTGGGTTATTGCCGCTGAGCTGCAATAGTCTACTCCCCTTGTAAAGACGGGTAAATCCATTGGTGGAAGAAAGTGTTATCATCCTCCACTATGAGTGTGTGGTTGTGTGAGGAAAATTAGATTATGGTTACATCCCCTATACGAACTCAGGATTTGGCTTTTGTTGAGCAATCCTACAGACGTCAGCAGAACTCGTCAAAAGATCTCAATCTTACAAATCATCCACTGGTACTACCGAAAACTGCCTTGTTTGGCACCGATGGTATCCGGGGACGAGCAGGAGAACTGCTAAGTGCAGATTTAGCATTAAAAGTTGGTTTTTGGGCAGGTCAAGTATTGCGTGAGGAAGCATCAGCACTTGGTCCAGTGATTATGGGACAAGACTCTCGCAACTCAGGTGATATGTTAGCAATGGCCTTGGCTGCGGGTCTGACATCTGCCGGGTTGGAAGTGTGGAATTTAGGATTATGCCCAACTCCTGGCGTTGCTTATCTCACTGCTACCACTGAAGCAATAGGGGGGGTAATGATTTCTGCAAGTCATAATCCTCCAGAAGACAATGGCATTAAGTTTTTTAGCTCACAAGGCACGAAGCTCTCAACGGCGTTGCAAAAGAAAATTGAACAGGGTTTAAGAGGTTTGGCTCCTAATGCTCTAGCCACCAATGCTTGGGGTAAGCATTATCCCAGACCTGAGTTAATCGCGGATTATGTTCAATCATTGCATACTCCTCTGAAATCAGGGACAGATTTACGAGGTATGCGGATTGTACTCGATTTGGCTTGGGGAGCTTGTGTGCAGATAGCAGAGCAAGTGTTTGCTGACTTGGGAGCAGAAGTAATCTGCTTGCACAACCAAGCAGATGGCGATCGCATTAATGTCAATTGTGGCTCGACTCACCTCCAGACCCTCATTGCAGCTGTACAGGAACATTCAGCAGATATCGGCTTTGCTTTTGATGGTGATGCTGACCGGGTTATGGCCGTAGATAGGCAGGGTCGAGTTGTAGATGGAGATTATATTCTCTATTTCTGGGGTCAAACTTTACGTCAGGCTGGTAAACTGCCGGAAGATTTGATTGTTGCAACAGTTATGGCAAATTTGGGCTTTGAGCGTGCTTGGCAACAGTTGGGTGGCAAATTTATGCGCACCAAAGTGGGAGACCGATATGTTCAGGCTCAAATGCTAGAAACTGGGGCAATGTTAGGGGGTGAGCAATCAGGACATATTCTCTGCCACCACTACAGTTTCACTGGTGATGGTTTGTTGACTGCCTTACATTTGGCATCTTTGGTACGCCAATCAGGTGTTTCTTTAACTAAGCTAGTAGACCAAAGTTTCCACACCTACCCACAGTTGCTGCACAATGTCCGGGTAGAAGACCGAGAGCGCCGCCTGCAGTGGGAAGAATGTGATGCTCTCAAAAATGCGATCGCTCAAGGTCAATCAGCAATGGGAGACCAAGGAAGAATTCTGGTGCGTGCTTCTGGTACGGAACCAGTTATCCGTGTGATGGTAGAAGCTATTAGTGTTGAACTTGTCCAGCACTGGACATCACAACTGGTTCAAGTTGTCGAACAAAACTTGGTAGTTGCCTAATCTTCGATTTAGCGTCGGGAGCTGTCACTTATTCTAGGGTGAGTTAAATTGATACTCTATCCTGCTTAGTCTGTGCTTTTGGCTTATGCTTTCACAAATCGTGCGCCCTATGGTTCACACGCAAATTCGCTTGTTGGCTAATTCTCAAGCAACCCGTTCTACCTTAATTTCAACAGTTGCTCAATGGTTAAGTTTCCTCGGTGTACAGGCTGAAGTCACTCATCTAGATGCTTGTGATCAGCAGAATATTCGCATTTCTCTAACTGTAGGTAAACCAGAAGCCTGTGACTCCCATGATTGGCACAAAATTGTCAACAACCTTAACAACATAAAAAGAGATGCCAAGTTCTCACAACTAGCTCCGCCTCAGATATCACCGAAACAGCAGACTAAGCTGCAACGGTTACTAGCCTACCTAATTCAAGTGGGGGACCCAGAGGTAGCAGTAAACTGGGATACTATCTATCCGCAACTACAAGCTTTAGGCTTAGATGAACAAATGTTGCTAGGTATTCGCTCTGCACTCAAAGTCCCCCAATCCCTTGAAAATCTGTTGGAAGGACTAGAACCAGATCTTGCGGCAATCGCTCTTCCTAAAGCAGTTAGTATTGCAATGCTTGATCGACAGGTTAATCCCCATGAAGACCAAGCTTTAACATCTCTGTTACAAGTGATGAAACAAGCATAACTCATCCCCATCCCTCTTTGGATGGGGGTACAAATGTTAGCAGGTTGTTAGTTGTTGGTGAAAGGATTGCTTAGCAGCAAATTACTCCCAATACTTCATGCTTGATGCCTAATTAGTGTTGAAATTATTCATCGTCCAGCCCATCCTCATCATCGTCATCATAGCCAGTATCTTCAACATCCATTAGTTCAGAGATTTCTTCTTCACCCTCAATTAACATTTCATCTTGGGACTCACGAGCCAAGAGGCGACCTTGAGATTCTAACCAATTTAAAAGAGAGGTATGCTGGTTGAGGGGAATGACTTCAGCTTGATGATCACGAGGTTGTTCACGCAAAGAAGGATTGTACATGGCAAGATTGTGCTAGTAATTTAAGAATTTGTGTACAGATAGGATAACAAAATAATTAAGGAATTAGGATGATTAGCAAAGCAGAATTATTAGAAGCGATCGCAGGCAAGAATCGCGGCTTGTTGGCAACCGAAACGGAGAAAGTCGCTATTCTCTCAACAATTGCTCAGTTTGAAGATCTTAACCCGACTCCTAAACCTCTTGAAGCAACTGACCTATTAGAAGGGAACTGGCGTCTGCTTTATACTACCAGTAAAGGTCTATTAAACCTCGATCAGTTTCCTTTAGCACAACTTCGTTCCATCTACCAATGTGTGCGTACCTCAGATGCCAAAATTTACAACATTGCTGAATTTTCTGCTCTTCCCTATCTCGAAGGCTTAGTCAGCGTTTGTGCTACATTTGAGACCGTTTCTGAACGCCGAGTTAATGTTAATTTTGAGCGATATATTGTTGGTTTGCAACGCTTAATCGGCTATCAGTCTCCTAATGATTTTATTACGCAAATTGAAACTGGTAAAAAATTTCTTGGTCTTGACTTTAGTATTCAGAATCGCAATCAACAAGGCTGGCTAGATATCACTTATCTCGATCAAGATCTACGCATTGGACGCGGTAACGAAGGGAGTGTGTTTGTTCTGAGCAAAAATTAGGTGTTAGGTGTTAGGTTAGTGCTTCCCTCTACTTCTTCTAACTCTTGCCTCCTCTCTTCCCTCGCCTTCTGCCTTCTGCCTTCTGCCTCCTGCCTCCGAGCCTTGTTTCTCAAGAGTATTATGAATCATGAAATACCCTTAACTCGCTTATCTCAAGGTCAATTGAACCTCCTGAAAACCTGTCCTCGCAAGTTTCAACATATTTACCTTGAGCAATTGGGGACACATGTATCTCCAGAACAACAAGAGCATCTTACTTGGGGTAGTCGCTTTCACCTAATAATGCAACAAAGGGAACTAGGATTACCAGTAGAATCCCTGGTGAGGGAAGATGCTCAACTGCAACATTGGGTTACTGCTTTGGTGAATGCTGCTCCAGAGATTTTAACCAAAGCTCCTCAAACTTTTCGAGAATCAGAGCACTGTCGTACTTTGAGCTTCCAGGGTTATTTACTAACTGTTATTTACGATTTATTGATCGAAGACAAGAGTTGTGCAGAAATTATTGACTGGAAAACCTATCCTCAACCAAAAGATCGTCAATGGTTAGCCCAAGATTGGCAGACACGACTATATCTTTATATTTTGGCGGAAACCAGCGATTACTTACCAGAACAAATTTCAATGAGTTACTGGTTTGTCAAGTCTCAGTCTGGTCCCCAAAGTCTGAAGTTCAGGTATAATCAAGCACAACACGAGCAAACTCGACAGCATTTAACTCAACAATTAATCTGGTTGACAGAGTGGCAGCAATGCTATGAGAAAGGAGAGCCATTTCCGCAAGTAGAACTATCCACTGGTAGATGCCGCGATTGTAATTTTGCAGTTCGTTGTCACCGAACTTCGGAAAGTCCAGCAGTTAGTAGCAAAGACTGGCTACTGAATTTGGCTGACATCCCAGAAGTGTCCCTTTGACTCAGATTACTAACCAGTACATAAATACTCAATAAATCTCTTAAATTTAAGTTATTGCTAGCTTAAAGTAGAAAACCTAGAGTAAGTAGCGAATTCTACGAAAAAATAGCTTTTATTTAAATAAATTTAGCTTGGAGTAATATTTTATACATTCTTCATGGCTAAATATAGTCTAGCTGAGGTATCATTTTAATTCCGAAGATATATATGCCTCCGGATGGCTGTAACTTGGCACGTAAGTAATAGCATACGCTGAGAACAGGGAAATGCACTACCATCTTCGGTAGTTGGTGCAACTAAAAATTACTTAGCTTTTTCAACATTGGGTGCAATTGTCATTAACACATCAATGAGTCTTAAATGCAGGGTGATACCAAATCCATTATTGATGAAATTGCTTGAGTCTAGATCACCGAAAATCAGGGCGATCTAAGCCTCCATCTATCTGAACAATTAATACCAAAAAACAAAATACAGGGTAACGGGAAAAGAGGTGACGAAGGAAAACTAACTTTCTCTGGGTTTCCTCGTTTCCTCATCTCTGTGAACTCTGTGACTCTGTGGTTACTAAAAAATTAGCATCACTGAGCAATAATTTGATAGTCAGGACTTATATTCTACTATTGTTTACACAGTTTTTAATCGAACCAGGATGCAAAACAATAAACATATTTCTCAACTTAAAAGCGATAAATCCCTAATGATTAGAATTAACATTTGGGCGTTGTTCATTTTGTATGTAATTTATTCCACTATTAGTTTGCATCTATTTTTTTCTACCTCTGGTGGCTGGGTGACATTTTTTGTATTTATCATGATAGTGGGCTTGTACTATACTGCTAGTGCCATTGGCTTGCTTGTCCGTGGAATCGTTCGTACTCAAGGAAAGCGAACAATAGTTCAATTGAAAAAAAGTTTCATTCCTTATATTATTGGTCTGCAAGGGTTTGTGATTTTGTTTAACTACGATGTTTGTGGCGACAGTATCTGTTACCAAGGTTTTCTACCAAATCTTTTAATAGATAACGGCATCCCTGTATTCCTTGATCCACCTTTTGTTTTAGTTTTGTTCGCTCTAATTGTATACCTTAGTGTGTTGGGTTTTTTCTTATTAGAACTGGAGGGAAAGTGAACAAATGTAGAATTTAAAATGTAGAATTTATAATTTATAAAAAATGGCTAAAATGTAGGTTGGGTTGAGGAACAAAACCCAACATCAATGAGTACGATCGCAGGATAAGCTGACGCTCAAGACCTCTGGGGATTAGGATGTAGAGGGAGCATCTGACCAAAAAGAGCCGCCAATGAGCCAAACTGAACAAATTCTCTCCCAATTACCTGGGGATGTCCTCAAACGCCTGCGAAGTGCTGATAAATTCTGGCAAGCTTTACGACAAGACACGGCAACAGTTCCCCGAGTGATTCAAGAAAGCTCAGAATCTTTGGGAAGCATTGATTGGGATGTAGTCATCTGTGGCGGCACATTGGGAATTATGCTGGGTGCTGCTCTACAACAGCAGGGTTGGCGAGTCGCTTTGATTGAAAGGGGGATTTTGCGGGGTAGGGAGCAAGAGTGGAATATTTCCCGCAAGGAACTAGAAGTATTTTTAGAACTAGAACTGCTTTCAGAAGCACAATTACAACAAGCGATCGCAACTGAGTATAACCCAGCTCGCATCAGCTTTTACCAAGGGTCAGATTTCTGGGTACAAGATGTACTCAATATCGGTATTGATCCGGTATTTCTTTTAGATACCCTGAAAGCCAAATTTTTGGCAGCTGGAGGCCAACTACTGGAAAAAACCACCTTCGAGGGAGCAGTGATTCATCCCGATGGCGTTTTAGTAGAAGCCGCAGGTGGCTTGAAAACTAGGTTACTTATCGATGCGATGGGACATTTTTCCCCAATTGTCAAGCAAGCAAGACAGGGGAGTAAACCAGAGGGTGTTTGCTTAGTGGTTGGTAGCTGTGCTCAAGGTTATCCTGAAAATGAAACAGGTGATCTCATTGTCTCCTTCACGCCGATTCTCAATCAATGCCAATACTTTTGGGAGGCATTTCCAGCAAGAGATGGCAGAACTACTTATTTATTTACTTACCTAGATGCTCACCCCGAACGTCCGAGCTTAGAGTTTTTCTGCGAAGAGTACCTACGCCTGTTACCAGAGTACCAAGGTGTAGAATTATCCGAAATCGACTTTCAGCGGGTGCTATTCGGCTTCTTTCCCTCCTACCGCCAAAGTCCCATTAGAATACCTTGGAACCGTATTTTACCAGTAGGGGACAGCAGTGGCAGTCAATCTCCTGTAAGCTTTGGTGGGTTTGGCTCAATGGTGCGTCATCTGAAGCGTTTGACAGTAGGCACGAATGAAGCTCTTCAAGCTGACGTCTTAACCAGAAATGCTCTAGCACAGCTCCAACCCTATCAACCCAACATTGGAGTAACTTGGATGTTTCAGAGAGCCATGAGTGTTGGTATTGAACAACAGTTGGCTCCCAATCAAATCAATGAGTTACTCACCGGCGTCTTTCAGGCAATGTCCCAACTCGGAGATGATGTACTAAAGCCATTTCTACAAGACGTTGTCCAGTTTTCCGGACTCTCCAAAACCCTATTGTTAACCTCTGTGACTAAACCGGGGACTGGTGATACCGGTGATTCCTCAAGTCGGACTAACCACCCTATCAGATTGGTTAGTTCATTACCTCAATTTGGGAGTTTACACAGGCTTGTCTCCCTTGGCACAGCTAATCAAGCAACCTTTAGGAAAGCTACCACCTTTACCAAAATATTACTATCACCGTCAGCTAGAAACATGGCGTTATGGTTCCGGAGGAGATTATGATTGAACAGTTGTAGTGCATAAAATAGCAATCAACTTCCAACTGGACATACCAGGTTGAAATGAGGTGTTAGGCTCGATATTTTTCTATACCCCTAACACCTAACACCTAATACCTAATACCTAATACCTAACACCTAATACCTAACACCTAACACCTAATACCTAATACCTAATACCTAATACCTAATACCTAACACCTAACACCTAATGCCTTTTCGTTAATTTACAATGAATTTATGGAAGTATTTAACTTTAACTCGACGCAAACTAAGCATCACTACTAAATTTAACTTAGCATTTATTACCTTACTCTTGTTAATGGTAATTGTGGCTCTGATTGGCTTATTTTCGATGAATAACGTGAGCCATCAGATGAAATATGCGATTTTAACTAGCACGAGAGTTAAAAGACTTGTGTTTGAGATGGATTCAGAATTAGAGAATGCAACTCGCATCGAAAGACAGTTTTTTCTCAACTGGTTAGCTACAAGTGTTTCTAGTGATGCCATTAATAATTATCGTCAACAACACCGCAATCAAATTGAGAAAGTATTCTTAGTTGGAGATGACTTACAAGAGTTAATTAAAGATACTGATATCAGTACTGAATTGCGCCAAAGTTACCTAGACTATGTGGCAATGGTAGAAAATTATTCCCGTAGTTTCAATGAAACTGTTGGGAAAGTAAGTCAGTTGGGTATTGATGATGTGGGTGAGCTAGCCAAGCTCAAAGATAATGCACAAATGTTGAAGGAAAGATTAGAACTAGCTGATGAGCCAGACTTGATGCTTACCTATCTAGAAATGCAGTCCTCAGAAAAGGAATATCTCTCGACCCGCGATCAGAACAAAATGCAATCAATGTCTGAAGCATCACGAAGACTGCGGAATCTTATCCTCATCAGTTCAAAGTTAGATGCTACTCAGCGTTCTGAAATTTTAGGTTATCTAGATAAGTACAAATCTGCTGTTACAGAGATAGTCAAGTTCGATCAAGAAATTCAGGATCAGCTTGATGATTTTGATGAAAAGTCACACCAAGTATCCCAACAACTGATTGCTCTGCTCGAGTCGGAAGTTGAGCAGGCTGACTATACTATAGATCTGATTATCCAGGCAGCGAAAATAGTACTGGTGGTAGCGCTGATCATATCAGTACTAGCAGCGGGAACAGTTGCTAAACAATTTGTCTTTGCTTTAAAAAGATTAGCTCTAGAAAAGAAAAACTCAGAACGCCTACTGCTAAATATTTTACCTAAATCAATTGCTGAGAGATTAAAGCAGGAGGAAGGTAAAATTGCTGATAGTTTTCCAGCGGTGACAGTACTGTTTGCTGATATTGTTGGCTTTACCGAGTTAGCAGCTCAAATTTCTCCAGAAGAATTAGTAGGGATTCTCAATATAATTTTTTCTGAGTTTGATCAGTTGACAGAAAAACATAATTTAGAAAAAATCAAGACGATTGGGGATGCCTACATGGTGGTGGGAGGTTTACCGGAGGAAAAACCGGATCATGCAGCTGCAATGGCTGCAATGGCAATAGATATGCAAGAGGCAATTAAGCGATTTTCTCAAGAGACGGGCAATGCTTTGAGTATTCGTATTGGAATTAATACAGGTCCAGTAGTTGCAGGTATCATTGGTAAAAAAAAGTTCGTTTACGACTTGTGGGGTGATACAGTAAATATTGCTAGTCGTATGGAATCTCACGGTATTCCCGGTGGTATTCAAGTATCTGAAACAACCTACCAACAGCTAAAACATCACTATTTGTTTCAAGACCGTGGCTCGGTTCAGGTTAAGGGCAAGGGACAAATGAATTGCTACTTACTTTTAAGAAATAAGGCAGAAGGCAGGAGGCAGGAGGCAGAAGGGAAGAGGGAGTAGGCAACCGGTAACTAATGTTCACATCTTGATTGTAGAACTGGCATGCTGATTGTGGAACTGGCATCCTGCCAGTGGAAGCGCTATAAGTTTCCCTCCCATTACCACCAGACTGTTTCACCAAACCTTAATTATTTTGGCAATTTTTAAAATAAAATTAAGAATAGTTAAAAAAATTATCAGTTGACGGAATTGATTTTTATGACCAGCCAGTTTCTTGCATCTCAATCTATAGAAATCACTGTGCTGGAACAACCCGTTCCTATTCAGCACTACCTACGTCAGCCTCAACGCCTAGTGTACGCGATCGCAGATCCCAGTCTGATCAAGCAACTAAGTCAAGACTGTTTTCGACTCAAAATGCGCCCGTTGCATTTTCTGTCACTAACATTTCAACCAATAGTAGATTTGAAAGTGTGGGCAGATGCTGAAGGTACAGTCCATCTAACTTCTGTAGGTTGCGAGATTAAGGGATTGGACTATATTAATCAACGCTTTGCCCTCAAACTCAAAGGAAAACTTTATCCGATACGTAAGCAGGGAGTTACTCGACTTAAAGGCAAAGCGGATTTACAAGTGAGTGTTGATGTGCCATTTCCTTTTTCCCTGACTCCTGCACCAGTTTTAGAAACTACAGGTAATGGATTGCTCAAAAGTGTTTTAGCGAGAATTAAAGGAAGATTGATGCATCAGCTGTTGTTAGATTATCGTCAATGGGCTAACAGTGATGAACCTACGAGCATTGGTACTCAGGGAAAGAAACTTGCACCTGTTGATCTCCCATCATTGAACTAGTACTGCTGCGCGGAATTAAAAATTCTTGCATTCAAAATTCAAAATGCTTATAGAGTAAGGATTCTCTCGATATCAAACTGGTGGGCTATTTCTGCCAGGCTGCACTAGATATATCAAAATCCAATAATATCAACCCCATAATAGCTCAACACTATTGGAGTTAACGCCCCTGCATCCCCAGCTCCTTTCCTGTGCGGAACTAAGCAAGAGACGGAGGTCGCTCACTACCTATGTTAGGGTTATTACAACTCAAACTGAGGTTTTGAGCCGATACCCCATTCGTGCTTCAGAAACTCCTTGTACATGTTTTCGCGCACCATCATTTGCTCATAGAGCTGAATTAGAAAGTCCTGAGCTTGCTCATGGCTCATTTTCTGAACCTGAGTTTCAAAGGAACGCAGGCTAAACTGCTGTTCCATGGACAGTTGGATGGGCTGAGACATAGCTAACTCCTAGATAACTAGATATAGCGAATTGGTTACACAAGCCTCGGTTTTTAGGGCTAGGTAGCAGTAAACGAGTCAACTGCTATGGTTCTATATTACAAATCGTGAAAAAGAATTGACAACATATCCATTTTGTAAATTCGTAACTTTTGTTAATAGATTATGAACAAAAACTAGTTTTAGAGCCAGATTGAGGCATTTTTATCAAGTTCTAACTAGTTAATCTGCTCGTCATGAACAAATTCTCTAAGCGAAAGCGGCGAGAAGCCTATTCCTGCAAGGGATGGGAGAAATGCTGCCCGCCGCTTTGTTATTTGTCATTAGCTATGCCTAGTGCAGCGCAGCGGAAATAACCCACCAGCGACAAAAGCTTAAAAAGCTTACCCTACAAGCTTTCTTCCCTCCTGCCTTCTGCCTTCTGCCTTCTTGCACTAGCTACGATCGCTAAATCAAGAGCGATTTCAAACATCCTGTGCCATGGTGAAAAAACCTTCATTTCCAATTTCCATTCAGAGAAAGACTGGCGCATTAGCTGTACCCAAGCAGCTAAGATTCTGCGTTCCATCTCCTGGTTAATTTGCGCTTCCTTGCCGTTGAAGTCGTAATATGATGCACCGATCGTTGGCAGATAATGCTTTACCATATCCATACGAACGACTGTTTGGTAAGCCCATCCATCCAATAAGTGATAGATTTTGTTGTAGTCAATAGCTTGGCGATCGCAACTATCGACTCCCACAATAGAAGTTGCCAGTACTGTTCCAATAGTGTTACAACTCGTATTCCAACCAGCGTAAGCTAGGAGCTGCTCCCATACAGTAGCATCATCAAGTAACTGTACCAGTTCTGTTTCCCCCCCATTCGCAAAGGCTACATCCGCAATTGCAACCGGTTTCCCTTCAGCTAGGAAAGTTTCAATGCAATCGACAAAAAAGCGGAGATTGCGATCGCTAGTATAGGTGAGATCTTTAATAGGATTATCCCAGGCTTCCTGCATCCTCTTACCTGGCGTGTTGACGGCTAGCACGAAGTCAGCTGCTTGAGGAGATGGGACAATTTGCGCTCCCGCTGCTAGGATATGAGACTTTAAAGCTTTCTCCTAGCGGACGGTCTTCATATAAAGGGATAATGGTTTCAGAATTAACGGAGCTGTATAACAGATAAATCTTTCTTCGTAATCCTTTAAGCTGAGAATAGGCTCTGGCAAGCAAAGTACAACCAACTTCATCTGCACCTGGGTACAAGTGAATACGCCTTTGCAAGCGTTTCTCAATGATTCTGAGGACAATCTGTTGTTGATCGATTGCGGTAAAGCCATACTTGGCACAGTCGTCTTGGGGAATCGAGAGAAAAGAGATGATACCTTTCTCAACTAGATTGATTACTCTTTGATTAATTTCCCGGTTCCGTTGGCGACGGGTGCGGTAATCTTGCAAATAGGCTTGGGGTAGTTCCCTCTCAACCTGAGCCAATTTTTCCTTCTCTTGGGGAGTGAGTCCTTCTCGATGTTGCTTATCCTGAAACCACCCCCAATGAAAAATTGCTTCTCCAAATTCTTCGTAATAACTCGGCTCCTCTTCACTACTATTGTAGGCTGGGGTTCGCATAATCAGATTGCTTGCCAAGATTTGGAGTTCAGGATTATTTTGCTTAAGGAGGCGAATTTGGTTGAGATTTTCCGTCAGCTGCTCTACAGAATCTTGATGAAGGCGGGACGGCAGTAACCCTCCGTAAACCAGCATTTCAATTGATAAAATTGCTGAGTGACATATCGCACTCTTTGCCTTTACCCAATCCCAAAGGTGACTAATATTCGCGGGTTGTTTCTTGCTCCCTAAAAGTTCGACAGGAGGAACAACCAATTCTAATTCATCTTTGAGACGGGCAATTATCTGGGGATAGTATAAATTGCAGGGTCGTTCATCTAGGGGAATATAGAGGATTTTCGTCATTGATATTTACGCACTCAAGTGTCATGCTGAGGTGATAGTGAAGCATCACCGGTCGTTTGAGAGATCCTTCGCTAACGCTCAGGATGACATAATTCCTCTTGATTGACCTGCTTTGCGAAATATCGAAATTGCCCAAGAGCGCAAGCTGACTTGATATAAGTTTGAAAAACTTGTGTATAAATTTACAAAGCTTCTCCCCAATGACGACCCAAATCAAGCTAGGCTGCAAATAGTTCTTTAGAGTTGGTTTAGTGTGAGAGGCATAGTTTTTGTGTTCAGTCAACCATTGAAAACAAAGCGGTAATTAACCGCCATGAGAATTTTACTAGTAGAAGATGATGAGCTAGTTGTCGAAGCGCTTGTCAAAAACCTCACTGATCAAAACTATGCCATTGACGTTGCTGCCGATGGTCAAGCAGGCTGGGAATTAGTGGATGCCTTTACTTATGACCTAATCTTGCTAGATGTCAATCTACCCAAACTCGATGGCATAACCCTTTGCCGACGGTTGAGATCCCAAGGGTTGCGGATACCTATTCTCCTGTTAACTGCTCAAAACAGTAGTTCTGATAAAGTCATGGGTTTGGATGCTGGAGCAGACGATTATGTAACGAAGCCTTTTGACGGAAATGAATTGTTTGCTCGTATTCGCGCTTTATTGCGTCGGGGGAGTTCCAGCTTACCTCCTATCTTGGAGTGGCGTAACTTGTATCTTGACCCTAGTGCCTGTGAAGTTACCTATAACGGTCAGCCTATTCATTTGACACCAAAAGAGTATGGTTTATTAGAACTTTTTCTCCGCTATAAGAACCGGGTATTTAGTCGCGATGCAATTTTAGAACACTTGTGGTCATTTGAGGAATTGCCTGGAGAGGAGACTGTGACAGCCCATATTAAGGGATTGCGGCGGAAACTTAAAGTAGCAGGATTATCTGAAGATCCGATTGAAACAGTCTACGGTATCGGTTACCGTCTCAAAGCATTAGAACCACAACAACCAAGAAGCAAAAGCAAAGTAACCAAAAAGCCAAAGCAGTTGTCCCCTGATTTAGAGCAGCAAGCTATCGAAACAGCCATTAATGTTTGGCAACGGGTTCAAGAAAAGTTCACTAACCGAGTGGCAGTGATTGAGCAAGCAACTACTGCTATGCTGAAAGATGATCTTGATGAATCCTTGCGACAACAGGCACAACAGGAGGCTCACAAGCTGGCAGGTTCACTAGGTATGTTTGATTTTGACGAAGGCTCCCATCTTGCTCAAGAAATGGAGCAACTATTTGAAGCTAAGATGCCACTAAGTCCGAAGCAAAGGGAGCGTCTCGCGGAATTAGTGGCGGCAATGCGCCAGGAACTTGAACGAGCAGTTAATCAACAGAATCCTCAGTTATTGAAAATTGAAAATTGAAAATTGAGAATTGTCCTTTGTTATTTGTTGTTTGTTGTTTGGGAATGGGGAATTGGTATTGCTGACTGATTATGTTGAGTTTGAGGATACTGCAAACAACTAAGCTTTGGCAAAAGCGATCGCTACCAGTATTGGTTGGCGTTAGTATCTCAGGATTAACTCTGTTTCTCTGGCAAGCGCTAGCTGCTCAAGAAAGTACGCAGATTCAAAGGAAGGGAGAATTTGCAACAACAAGTGTTAAGCAGCAAGTCACAGGACAAATTCAAAATCGCATCTTGTCTTTGGTGCGGATGGGAAGGCGTTGGGAACTTCAGGGTGGAACTCCTCAAGCTCAATGGTATGCAGACGCCAAAAATTACATCCAAGACTATCCTGGTTTTCAGGCGATCGAATGGATAGATTCCTCCTTTTATGTCCGTTGGATAGTTCCTTTAGCTGGAAATGAAGCAGCTCAAGACCTTAATCTAGCATTTGAGGAGCGACGGCGCATTGCATTGGAAAGGGCTCGGAAGCGTCAGGCTGTAACAGTTACCCGTACAGTTACCCTAGTCCAAGGGGATAAAGGTTTTCTAGTATATGTCCCTCTTTTCCTCAAGAACAAAAGTAACACAGTAGCAGGAAAAGCAAGCCAAGCTTCCTCCTTTGACGGTTTCATTTTGGGGGTTTTCCGCCTTCAGCCATTACTCGATACCCTTTTGGACAATCATCTTGCACCAGGATACGCGATCGCTATTTTCGATGGTAGTGAAGAAATCTACTGCCGTGATTGTTCTGGTATCAGCAGGAAACTGGAGGCTAAATGGCATCACCAGACAACAGTTAATTTTAACGGCGTTAGCTGGCGGATAAAAGTTTGGCCGACTAGTGCCTTACTTACTGAGGAGCAATCTCTACTCCCCGAAGTTGTGTTGGTAGGGGGGCTGATAACAGCTCTGTTACTAGCAGGAGTGGTTTATCTAGCTCAAACAGCTCGACGGCAAACCCAACAGTTAGCTCGTGAAATGAGTGAGCGCCAACAAGCAGAAGCCGAATTACAGCATCAAAATCTGCGATCGCAATTATTTGCCGAACTAACCCTCAAGATTCGCCGTTCTTTGCAATTACAAGAAATTCTCCAAACTACGGTTACTGAAGTACAAAGATTTCTCCAGGCTGATCGAGTGATAATCTTCCGTTTTTGGTCTGATGGTACAGGAGGAACTGTGATGCAAGAGGCCGTGGTTCCTGGTTACTCTTCTGTACTGGCTCAGGGAATTAATGATGACTGTTTCAGCTCAGAATACATCCAAAATTATCGCCAGGGTCGGATTTATCAACTTCCTGATGTAGACAACGCTGATGTAACATCCTGTTTGATTGAGTTCTTGCGTCAGTTCAATGTCAAGTCCAAACTAGTGGTACCAATTCTACATAAAGAAGAACTTTGGGGTCTGGTGATTGTTCATCAATGTTCCCATCCTCGGCATTGGACTAGCTCTGAAATTGAACTCCTGCAACAACTAGCTAATCAGGTAGGCATCGCCTTGGCCCAAAGCCAGCTTGTCGAAGCTCTAAGAGAGAGTGAAGGGCGATTTCGCACTATGGCAGATAGTGCCCCGGTATTACTGTGGATATCTGATACCAATGGGCAGTATACATTTTTCAATCAGAGTTGGTTAGACTTTACTGGCAGGACTCTAGAGCAAGAAACTGGTAATGGTTGGACGGAGGGTGTTCATCCAGAAGATTGGCAGTCTGTTCAGGATACTTATAGTAGTACATTGGACAATCGCGAGGATTTCCACAGGGAGTATCGTTTAAAACGTGCCGATGGCGAATATCGCTGGGTTTTAGATCAAGGAACACCAAGATTTCTACCAGATGGTAGTTTTGCTGGCTATATCGGTTCAGTATTTGACATTAGCGATCGCCGGGAAGTAGAAAGGCTAAAAGATGAGTTTATTTCGGTAGTTAGCCATGAATTACGCACTCCCCTAACTTCCATTCTCGGTGCTCTGGATTTACTTGCCAATGGTGTACTTAATACCCAACCGGAACAGGGTCAACGGATGCTCAACATTGCTGCTAATAATGCAGAGCGTTTGGTACGTTTAATCAACGACATCCTGGATATTGAACGCATCGAGTCTGGCAAAGTCACAATGACTAAACAAATGTGCAATGTAGAGCAATTGATGAGTGCTTCAGTGGATGTCATACGGAATATGGCCCAGACAGCAAGGGTAAGTTTATCAGTTTCTCCCCTATCAGCCAGGTTGTGGGTTGATCCAGACCGCATTATCCAAGTTTTAACTAACTTACTCAGTAACGCCATTAAATTTTCACCAGACGGTAGAACCGTCTGGTTAACTGCAGAACTGATTAATGGTCAATTTTCCCCAATAACAGATAACTTGGAACGGGTAACTGAGGGGGAACAACTAACCGTATTATTTCAAATTCGTGATCAAGGGCGAGGTATCCCAGCTGATAAAATTGAAACCATCTTTGGACGCTTTCAACAAGTTGATGCCTCTGACTCCCGCAAAAAAGGAGGCACTGGTTTAGGTTTAGCTGTCTGTCGCAGCATTGTACAGCATCATGAAGGTCAAATTTGGGCTCAAAGCACTTTAGGAGTAGGCAGCACTTTCTGCTTTTCTTTGCCAGTACTCCAGGAAGAGCAGGTTATTCTCCCTCCTGAATCGACTGCTCCTTTAGTATTAATGTGTGATGATGACTCTTCCGTTCGTACTGTAGTCAAAGCCAAGCTAGAACAACAAGGTTACCAGGCAATGACCGTAGGTTCTGGTGAGGAGACAGTAAAGCAAGCAGCACAAAAGTTACCTGATGCGATTCTCCTTAACCTAATGATGCCCGGAATGAATGGCTGGGAAACTTTAGCCGCCCTAAAAGAGCAGGTGAATACCAAAGATATTCCCGTCATCATCCTCAGCGGTTTATTCCCAGATGCCAGAGAATTAGACCATCCTAAAGTAAACGATTGGATTACTAAACCTCCAGATGAAAAATTACTGCTCCAAGCTCTGGAACGAGCATTAACCGAGCAAAATAGAAATATCAGAGTTCTGGTTATAGAAGACGACATAGATCTTGCAAAAGTGCTCATTGCTGTCTTTGAGCGCTACGGCATTGAGATCTATCATGCTCAGACGGGAAGGGAAGCTATTCAATTGAGCCAGCGCCTGTTACCAGATTTGCTTGTACTCGACTTGGTACTGCCAGAATATGATGGCTTTGCGGTAGTAGACTGGCTGCGACAGCATAATCGTTTGTATCAAGTTCCACTGGTAGTTTACACCTCCCAAGACTTGGATAACTCCGACCGAGAAAGGTTAAAGTTAGGACAGACTCTGTTTTTGACTAAAAGTCGCATTACACCAGAAGAATTCGAGCAGCGAGTGATTAACTTACTCAATCGGATTATTCGACACAAAAAGAGAGACAACAACCGTGACAGCTAAACACATTCTAATTATTGATGATGAAGAAGATATCCAAGAGGTAGCTCAACTCGCTCTGGAACTCGTGGGGGGTTGGCAAGTATCAACTGCTGGTTCAGCTAGTGAAGGATTACTGTTAGCCGAAGCTCAACAACCAGATGCTATTCTCCTAGATGTGATGATGCCCGATATAGACGGCATCGCTACCTTTCAAAAGTTACAAGCTAACCCAGCAACTGAGCAAATCCCTGTGATTTTGCTAACAGCTAAGGTACAGTCCATTGATCAGCGTCGATTTGCTCAACTAGGTGTGACAGGGGTCATTCCTAAACCTTTCAAGTCTATGAATCTGGCTCACCAAGTGGCAGAGCTTTTGGGTTGGAACGAGCTTTGAAGAAGGTCTAAAAGCTGACAGGTTGGACTTTGGATATACAACAACCAATCCGTATTCCTTTTGTCAAGGTTGATTGAGATGCTCTTACCCTGCTAAATAAAAGGTGTTAGGTATTAGGTATTAGGTGTTAGGTAATGAGAACAAATACTTTTAGGGTTTTTGTTTACGGCACATTGAAACCAGGGGAAGTCAATTACAACTTGTACTGTGCTGGTAAGGTAGTCGAAGCGAAAAAAGCGATCGCTTTTGGTGAACTTTTTGCTCTACCTTTGGGCTATCCGGCTATGATACCAGGAGAAAATCCAGTGCAAGGTTATTTGCTGACTTTCGCTGATCCAACTATGTTAAGCGTTTTGGATACATTAGAAGATTATGACTCTCACCGAGCACCAGCAGAGAACGAATATAATCGTTACCAAATTGAAGTTTATAATCTAGCCAGGGAAATGCCAATTCTTGCTTGGATTTATTTAATGACTTTTGAGCAAGTTAAGCATCTCCAAGGAGTTCCCATTGCCTCTGGCTGGTGGAGTCAATTAGGATAACTTAGGTGATTAGCTTATCAGTCCACTACAAATGGACGCTTTGTGTAAGTCCTATCTTCAAGAACTCAAACCGAATACCGGATGAGGTGAAAAAACGTCCACTGTAAATTTGATTCACCCCCTAACACCTAACACCTAACACCTAACACCTAATTATATGCCCTATAACTTAAAACTATTAACTTGTGGTTTAGCCATTATTATGGCTTTTATTTTTGGCAGTAACTTTGATAATCTACGAAAAACCTTCCCTGCTCTTGCTAAACTAACTAATCAAATTAGCAATAACAATAATAATTCCCCAGAAATTCCCATATCTGAATACTTCGATGTTTTGATCTATGGAGACGAATTACCAGGAATATGTGCAGCTATCTGGGCTAAGAGAACCTTAGGTGATAATGGTAGAGTTGCCTTAATTCGTCCTAATGCAGCGGATGAACAGTTAGGAGGACTCCTTACACGGGGAGGTTTAGCTTATCTGGATTTTGATAAAACCAATTGGTATAATCAACCAGCTGCCCAATGTTTCCGTAACTTTTTAAAAAAAGCTAATGTTGTTGAAGCTTGCGTAGAAGCTAATAATACTGATCAAGCTCTCAAAGAAATGCTAGCTGAAGCGGGAGTTAAAATTATTTCTGGCTCTTCTCTTATTCCTTATGTTACTAATCAAGAAATTCAATATGTTGATGTCAAGGAAAGCAATATTCGATTGAAAGCCGATTCCTATATCGACGCTACTCAGGATGCTCAATTAGCTAGAGAAGCGGGTTTACCTTACTATCAAGGATACGAATCTCAAAATCCTGAACTGCGCAATCAAACTTTATCAGCTTCTCTTGTTCCCATCATAACTGGTCTCAGCATCAATGAATTGCGATCGCTTGAACAAAAGATTATTAATGATGCCGAGCTGATGGGGAACATTGAAACAAGTATCAAAGAGCAGCAAAATCCAGCATTGGCAAGTTTTTGGTTAAAAAACTTTTACTCACCTATGTATCAAGCTTATCTGGATGGCTATTTTAATCGCAGTATAGCCTTAGGAGCAGCTTATCATCTAGATTATAATCATCCTTTTAACTTAGATGGCTTCTTTTTTGATAAAAGTAATATTTGTGTTCTTAAGGAAGATTCTTTGTCTTTGAATGGTCTCCTGTTTAAATATTCAGTTGCTCAACTAAGGCAAATAGAGGCAAGTGGGTTCAAACCAACTGAGGAAATGATTACGGAAATGGCAAATTTTGAGGCTTGGTTGCAAGAAATTGCAGGCAAAGACAATATCCAAGTTATTATACCACCAGAAATCTATATCAGGCATACATTAAGTGTTAAAGATGTTATCGATCCTTTAACTGGTAAAGAAATTATTCAAGGAGGGACTTTACCTAAAAATTCTATCGGTAGTTTTTCTTACGAGTTTGATTTAAGAGGGGGAGTTAAGGGTTTATCTGGTAAAGTACCATCCCTGCCAATATTTAATTTTGGCATAGAGCATACTTTAGCGAGTAAGGTGAATAATTTAGCAATTGTCAGTCGCTCTTCTGGCTATGTGGGTATGGCGGTATCAGTAGGTAGAATTCAGACAGTGAATGTTTACCAAGGACAAGGCGTAGGAGTGGCAGCTGGTATCTCCACTCTTTCGGATACACCCCTCAATACTATTACTTCTTTGGAAGTCAAAGATACTCTAGAGATTTTAACTGGGCTTACTACCCAATTCTATGGTCGGGATACAACTCAAGGAATGGATTATAGCAATATTAAATAAAGAAATTTAGAATTTAGAATTTAGAATTTAGAATTGGGAGAGGTTGAAATTCTATACAAGCTTTCTTCCCTTCGGGAGCATCCCAAAGTTACACCAACGATAGTAGTGGGAGCATCTTGCTCGCTTTCTTTAATTCCAGCTGCTCGCTTTCTTTAAAAAACAAGTCAACAATTCCATTACCTAACACCTAACACCTAACTATATGACCTATAATTTCAAGATTTTAGGATTTATAATGGTTGTCTTAATAGCCTTAATAATTGGTAGTACTACTGATTCCTTTGGACAACTATTCCAAACTATTATCAATTCACAACAAGATGCTGATACAGACACAAATAACCCTAACAATCACTCTTCAGCACCTATAATAACGAAAAACTTTGATGTAGTAGTTTACGGAGATGAATTACAAGGAATATGTGCTGCTATTTGGGCAAAGAAGACTTTAGGTGATGAAGGAAAAGTTGCCTTAGTACGCTCTAATGCAGCTAATGAACCATTGGGTGGCTTATTAACCAGAGGAGGCTTAGCTTTTCTAGATTATGATAAAACCAATTGGTACAACCAACCAGTTGCCCAATGTTTTCGTGATTTTTTAAAAAGAGCTAATGTTGTAGTCTCTTGCTTAGCAGCTGACAGAGCCGAGCAAGCGATGCAAGAAATGTTAGCAGAAGCAGGAGTGAGTATTATCAACGAATCTCCTCTCATTCCCCACATAGAAAATCAAACTATCCAATATGTTGATGTCCAACAAAGTAATATTCGCCTCCAAGCAGATTCCTACATTGACGCTACTCAAGATGCTGAATTAGCCAGAAAAGCTGGTTTGGCTTATTATCGAGGTTATGAATCCCAAAGTCCTGAACTAGCTAATGAAACTTTATCAGTTTCAATTGTACCCCTGATTACTGGTTTGACTATCTCCGAATTAAGAGCAATAGAACAGAAAATCTTCGACAATAGCGACCTGATGAGTCAAATAGAGACTAGTATTAGAGATAATGAAGATCCAGAAGGTGCAAGATTCTGGCTCAGCAATTTTAGAACACCTCTTTACCACTCGTCAGCTGATGGTTATTATCACAAAAGTATAGCTTTTGGTGCAGCCTACCAACTCCACCGTCATCTGCCTTTTAGCTTGGAAGGATTCTTTTTAGATAGAAGCAATATTTGCCTATTACCAGATAATTCTTTATCCTGGAATGGTCTTCTTTTTAAGTACCAAGTCAACCAGCTGATTGAGATAGAAGAGAATGGTCGCAGGCCAACCCAGGAAATGAAGGAGGAGCTAGTCGCATTTGAGGCTTGGTTACGGGAACTTTCTGGAAAAGAAGATGTTAGAGTAATTATTCCCCAGGAAATTTATATCAGACACACATTGAGTATTAGAGATGTTATCAATCCTTTAACAGGACAAGAAATTATCAAAGGGGGAACAACACCAGAAAATTCAATCGGCAGTTTCTCTTACAATTTTGATTTAAGAGGGGGGGTTAATGGTTTGTCAATCAGAATACCACCGATTCCCATCTATAATTTCGGCATAGAAAATACTTTGGGAAGAGATGTGAACAATTTAGCAATTGTTGGTCGCTCTTCTGGCTACGTGGGTATGGCTGTATCAGTAGGGCGTATTCAGACAGTGAATATTTACCAAGGACAAGGAGCAGGAGTAGCCGCAGGGGTAGCAAAGCAGTTAGGTGTACCCCTCAATACCATTACCTCACCCCAAGTTAGGAAAACTCTAGAAACTATAACTGGTCTCACCACACAGTTATATGGTAGAGATACAACTCAAGGGGTAGATTATAGCAATATTCAATAAAACTATCGTCTCAATATTCCGGAGGGTTGAGTAGAGCCAGCGAATGAATAAGGATGTAGTAATTAAATACTGCACAGGAGGCAGTATACAGAATAATGCAAATATCTGGTCATTACTCCAAGGATTTCTGAGATAGTCCTAAATACCCACTCCTACACTATGGCAAAATTTATTTAGGTAAACTAATCCTGATTTAATATCTCTTGCATGACCGCAACCACTCCTGCCCTGCCAACTAAATACGATGCCACCACCAGCGAAGCCAAGTGGCAAAAGTCTTGGGAAGAACACCAAGTCTTTAAAGCTGACCCAAATCACAGTGGTGAACCCTACAGCATTGTTATACCCCCACCCAATGTTACTGGTAGCTTACACATGGGTCACGCCTTCGAGGCTGCCTTAATTGACACTCTGGTACGCTACCACCGGATGAAAGGTTGCAATACCCTGTGGTTACCGGGAACCGACCATGCCAGTATTGCAGTACATACCATGCTCGAAAAGCAGCTAACAGCAGAAGGTAAAACTCGCTTTGACTTGGGACGGGAGAAGTTTCTCGAAAGAGCTTGGCAGTGGAAGGCTCAATCCAAAGGCAATATAGTCAATCAACTACGACGCTTGGGTGTTTCCGTAGATTGGTCGCGGGAAAGGTTTACCCTAGATGAAGGCTTATCGAAGGCAGTAAAAGAAGCCTTTGTCCGGCTTTATGAGGAAGGACTAATTTACCGAGGCGAGTACATGGTGAATTGGTGCCCAGCTTCTGAGTCTGCTGTCTCTGATGTGGAGGTGGAAAATAAGGAAGTAGAGGGGCATCTGTGGCACATCCGTTATCCCCTCACCGATGGCAGCAGTTATGTGGAAGTGGCAACAACTCGACCGGAAACCATGTTAGGGGATACAGGAGTAGCGGTAAATCCTACTGATGAACGTTACCAAAATTTGATTGGCAAAACGGTGACATTACCGATTTCGGCGCGGGAAATTCCAATTTTTGCCGATGAGTTGGTGGATCCGGAATTTGGCACAGGTTGTGTGAAGGTGACTCCAGCTCATGACCCCAATGATTTTGAGATGGGACAGCGCCACAATCTGCCATTCATCAATATTATGAATAAGGATGGCACTCTCAATGAAAATGCTGGTTCTTTTCAAGGGCAAGACCGATTTGAAGCTAGGAAGAAACTAGTAAAGCAGCTAGAAGCTGATGGTGTCCTAGTGAAGGTAGAGGACTATAAACATACCGTACCCTATAGCGATCGCGGCAAAGTCCCCATCGAACCCCTCATCTCTACCCAATGGTTTGTAAAAATTCGCCCTTTAGCTGACCCTGCTCTCAATTCCCTCGACCAGCAACACTCCCCAGAGTTTATCCCAGAACGCTGGCGGAAAGTCTACCGAGATTGGCTGGTAAAGCTAAAAGACTGGTGTATCTCCCGTCAACTGTGGTGGGGACATCAAATTCCTGCCTGGTATGTAGTGAGTGAAACTAATGGGGAAATCACTGCAACAACACCATTTATTGTTGCCCATAATCAGGAAGAAGCGAAACAAAAAGCTATTTCACAATTTGGCGAAAATGTCAAGCTAGAACAAGACACTGATGTCCTGGATACCTGGTTTTCTTCTGGTTTGTGGCCCTTCTCAACTATGGGTTGGCCGGAAGAAACAGTAGACCTCAAAACCTACTATCCCAACGCCACCCTAGTGACCGGTTTTGATATCATTTTCTTCTGGGTTGCTAGGATGACGATGATGGCAGGACATTTCACTGATCAGATACCCTTCAAATCCGTCTACATCCACGGCTTGGTACTGGATGAAAATGGTAAAAAGATGTCCAAAACTGCTGGTAATGGCATTGATCCCCTATTGCTGATCGACAAATATGGTACTGATGCCCTAAGGTATAGCCTGATTAAGGAAGTTGCAGGAGCTGGTCAAGATATTCGCTTGGAGTATAATCGCAAGACGGATGAATCCTCCTCAGTAGAAGCAGCACGCAATTTTGCTAACAAGCTATGGAATGCCGCCCGGTTTGTCATGCTAAATTTGGATGGGAAGACTCCCCAACAGCTGGGTTCCCCCCTAGATAATCTACAAAAATTAGAATTAAGCGATCGCTGGATTCTCTCTCGCTTCGAGCAAGTGGTAGGACAAACTAGGGATTATTTAGATGTTGATGGTTTAGGAGAAGCTGCCAAAGGACTTTACGAATTCATCTGGGGTGACTTTTGTGACTGGTATATTGAACTAGTGAAATCCCGGTTGTGGGAGGACGTAAAAAATCCTTCCCGGCAATTAGCCCAGCAAACTCTTGCCTACGTACTCGAAGGCATCCTCAAACTGCTCCATCCTTTTATGCCCCATATCACCGAAGAAATTTGGCAGACTCTAACCCAAACATCTGGGGAATTTCTGGCAGTGCAACCCTATCCAGAAGTATTTATCTCCAAACTTCACAACGGTAAACCACAAAATGCTAGTGACTCATCCCCCCTAATTGACCCAGAACTCGAGCAACAATTCGAGCTATTGATTGGTACAATCCGTACTATCCGTAACCTCAGGGCTGACGCTGATGTCAAGCAGGGGGTGAAAGTGCCAGTTATTCTACAAACTGGGAACCGTAGCGAACGTCAAATCCTTGAGTTTGGGAAGTCCTACATCCAAGATTTAGGTAAAGTGGAGACATTAACCATCACTCCAGTGCTGGAGAATGAACTAAAGACAACGATGGCAGGTGTTTTTGGTACTGTTGAGATTCTGATACCCCTTACCGGTGTTGTCGATGTAGACGCTTTGCGCACTAAGCTAGAAAACAGCCTGAGCAAAGTAGAAGCAGAAGTCAAATCCCTCACCGGACGTCTAGGCAATCCTAATTTTGTCAGCAAAGCCCCGGATGCCGTGGTACAAGGGGCGAAAAAGGCTTTAGCTGAAGCCCAACAGCAAGAGGAAATTTTGAGAAGTCGCCTTAATCGACTTGCCAAAAATCCTTGAGGAGCTTCTAGCCACTAACAAACCCAAAAAACTGACAGGCAATGTTAAACCTGGCTCAAGTCAAAAAAAATGAGAATGCTGGTGAATTGGAACTAAGATTGCTGGCTCGCCAACAATCTGAGACTTGCTGGGAATTAATCGACCCAGAAAATGTTCCACTTACTGAACAAAACTCCCTGTTGGCAGAGCAGGGGGCGATGAACTCTGCTATTGCCTACAACGAGATTGCTGCAAACGAAGGTTTGTTGGTTTTGGTAGATCTTTCTGAAAACCAAGAGATCCTGAATATCCAACCTGCCAAAGACTGGGTGTTGGAGGTGGTAGAGCAATACTTAACTACTGGCGTTACTCCAACTTTCTTAAAGGAAGAAGCTGAGCGCACAGAACAATGGCGACAAGACTTAACTTTGCAAAGTCAAAACTTGACCCGTCAGCGCCTAGAAATGGAAGCCCGTCGTGAACGAATTGAAACCTTGGAAGAAGAATTGAAACAAAGAGAAAAGGAACTGGAGGAGAAGACAAAGAAGTTGGGTAACCAAACTTAGGTGTTAGGTGTTAGGTAATGTGATTTTTAAGTTATTTTCAAATATATTAGACCTAAATAAAGTTCCAACCCTTACCAATAACCAATGACTAATAACCAATACCTACCTACTTATCTAGCTGTAGCAACTACTTGATGTAAGATTTATGAATCTCATGAGTTTTCCATTGAATCTGCTTTTGCCATTGCGTGAAGCCAAGACGTCGCGACAAGTAATCCGCCAGAAATAGGGGCAAACCATTGCGCTGCATTCTGAACTGCACACGGGCCCACCAGTCTTGTAACCTCAGTCTTTTCTCCATTGTTGGGGTAACTGTGAGTATTGGTAGACCACTCAGTTCATACCCACGCTCCAGCAACATATCCGCAATTCGTGCTTCAGCTAACTGAATTTCTTGATCAGACAATTTACGTCGCCATTGTCCAATCAATTTTGGATCTGGTAAACCGTAAGTACTTGTCTGGGGATAAGTGAGCATTGCCCGGTCGTAAGGTACACCAATAAAATTACATAGGTGCGTCAGTGTCTTGATTGGTTCAGAAATTAGTTCTTCATAAGTGATTTCAATTCGCTGCTCAGGTGGGATCATCTCACGGTTTTGTTTCCATAATCGTTCAGCATAAATCCAAGGTTCGACCGCTGTCCAAAAATTGCCTGCCCAACCCAGAGCTATGCCTGAACGAGCCACATCTCTTCCATCGCGCACTACATAGATGAAACGGGCGTTGGGCCAAATCCGAAGTGCCCGATCAAAGTAATGGTGAACTGTGGCGCCGACTAGCTGTTTCCCTTGGCGCTCACGCTCCTGGAGCAAAAAACTATTAACTAGTTCAGGGTAATTCAAGCTGTGATCAATAGTAAGACCAGTCTCCAAAAATTTGGGCTCTGCTTCTAACCTTTGATAATACTGATCGAGCTGTGGCCAGTCTCCATAAGCAGGTATCTGATCAACTGCATGCTTAAATGGATTACACCAAGCTATCTTAGGATGGTGACGAAGCATGATCCTCAGAAGTGTCGTGCCAGAACGCTGGGCACCAGCGAGAAAAATAGGTTCGGAAATGGCAAGATTATTCTCTGTCATCGTTAGTTAACCCTAGTCAAATATATACTCGTGTAAATAGCTCCAGTTAAATGCTTCGCATTTGACTGGAGTTATCTAGTTCCAAATTTGCTGAAAAAAGTCTAATTTCCCTGGTTGCAGACAAACCATCTTTGGTATTTCGGACTGCGTTATTGTCAAAATTGTTGTACTTAGATGTGTAAGCCAAATTACAAGCATTCCTAGGGTGTTAGCCTTGTATTCGATCAACTCTCCATCTAAGAGCAGTTACAAACTGTAGATTTATTCTTTAATTTGCTCAATTTTCTCCCAACAAGAATCAGCCATCTGGACAAATCTGGGCAAAGGGAAATGTTCCAAGTGCATACTCAGGTAGCCTAGTGCTGCCAACAAATGACTGCGAGCATCAATGAAATCGCAACCTAAGAATCGGCAATGGGTAATGACATGCTTACGCAGTTGCCTTCCCTCTAACTTAAGTGATTGGGCAAGCCGAATCAAATCGTACATGGCATATCCTTGAACCATTGCGCCCATCCAATCGATGATGATAAAACGTTCTGTGGATAATTCTTTTCCGAATCCGCTGACATTGCGATGATCGAGAAGGATGTTACCTTTCCACAAATCATTGTGCATTACCACATGACGAGGAGACCACTTACCGTCACTGAGACGATTCATCGCCTGCCGCGCTCCAGCCCTAACCCTTTCAGTTATTGCCTCTAATTGGGCCAAGTACTTCAGTGGCACCATAAAATCTGGTTCTACCTGTTCAGGGTGTACTGTAGTAGCCGTAACCTCTGTCACTCGACTCAACCATTGGAACACATGAGGAGATAACAATACACGTTGAACAGGCCACATCAGCCGCGAACGACTTAGAGGCTGACAATGGGGCAGAACAGCATAACTAAGTCCATTTATCTCACCCTCAAGCAAGGGATCAAGGACAACTTGTCCTATATCTGAACCGAGAGCTTGCTTGACTAAGCGGGTACGTTCCATCCCTCGTGCCACTAACCCAGGAGTTACTGGTGAGGAACACAAAACTACAGCAATCGGATGCCCTGCCGTATCTTTAACTAGAAGTTTCGCCGAATCGTCCATGACTGGCTTGAGTGGACAAAGCAGTGAGATTTCTCCAACAGATGCTTGATCATCTAAAGCTTGAGTCAAAGGTTTAGAAAGATCTTGCTTCAGTTGCTCAAGGTTGAAGTCATCTCTTTTCGCAGGAATATCAGGGATTTGAAATCGAGAATCTACAGACGCTTTCATGGGTAGATTAAATTTAGGTTAACCAAAACTTAACTCCAGTCTAATTGCTGCTTAATCTTTTGATAACCTAAGTGGTTGTAAATTTTTATATCTATTCGGCACAGATTATTTAAAACTTGATTGAGGTAACTTTTTCATTCCTTGTTGCAAGAGTACAAAAGTACTTTTTGTCTACAATATTTAGGGTTTGCTGAATAAGTCGTAACTTTCGGGTTTGAATAGGTGTTAGGTGGTAGGTGGTAGGTGGTAGGTGAGGTTGGAGGTAGTAGGTGTTAGGGATTTTCTACTTGCGGTGCAAGGAAATTGCATCGATAGGCTCAAAAACCTTTGCACTTATTTCGATTGCAGGGTAGTTGAAACCCTTGTCTGGCATGGCTTACACACTTATTCAGTAAGCCCTATTTATGGGTTCTTACATGAGCTGGAAGCTATCTCTCTTCTGTCACTCTGGGATATTTCCACGAATTTCCGGCATTACAGCCAACGTAAAATCAACGTTTCAACCCGGTTTGACAGAAGAGAGCTATACTAGACAGGGCTTTCAATCCTCTTTAAACTTGTGAATTTTTTTTGTATCCTTTGGCTCATTATTCCTTGCACTTTTCGGTATGAATGAAATAAACAAGTCAAATCCTCTTCCTTGGTGTCTCCTGCCCTGGAGACTCCTGCCTTGTTTATTGAAAGGAATTAACCGCCAGCTATTAGCAGTAAGCGAAAACTAAAAGTTTTCGGAAGTTACAATTTTTGTAATCATCACCTTAACTTCACCCTGTTCTAACTGAATCTGTAGTTCCTCTCCTGGAACTAAATCAGCAGCTTGGCGAGCGATCTTACCGTCTGCGGATCGCACTACTGCATAACCTCTTTTTAGAACATGATTGGGATCAAGGGTAGTTAGCTTTTGCTGTAGTAGTTGGCAGTGCTGGCTAGCTTGACTAAGATGTTGGGAGGTTGCCTGAATTAGTTGTTGACGCTTCCAAGCGATCGCTTTTTTTTCTTGTTGTAATTGTCGGTCAATTTGTAGCCGTTGCAAGCGTCCTTGCAACTGTTGCAATTGAGTATTAGATACTTCGATAATTTGTTTCACCGACTCTTTCAAAACAAATTGCCGTTGTCGATGTTCTGCAATCAAACTCATCAGTTCCGGTACGGCGAGTTCTGCGGCTGCCGTGGGTGTGTGAGCACATTTATCAGCCACTAGATCTGCTAGAGATTCATCCCGTTGATGACCAATTCCTGTCAATATGGGAATTGAACATTGAGCGATCGCTCGCACTACCCGTTCATCATTAAAACAAGCCAAATCTTCAGAAGCTCCACCCCCTCGGGCTAAAATCAGCAGTTCGGCTCTTCCATCTCCCTCAACCCGTTCAATTGCCTCTACAATTGATGTTGGTGCTAATTCTCCCTGCACTTGAGCTGGTGATAACAAAACCTGCAAACCAGGATATCTCTGCCGGAGGGTGCGTTGAATATCACCCCAGGCTGCTGCTTGGGGGGAGGTGACAACGGCAATGATTTGAGGATGAGTACTCAGGGGACGTTTGCGTTCTTCATCAAATAGTCCTTCTGCTTGGAGTCGTTGGCGCAGCTGGCGCTCCCGCAGTGCCTGTAATCCCTCTCCTGCTGGCAATGCCTGCCAGACATTCAGCTGGTACTGTCCTCGCTGAGGATAAACCCGAATACTACCCAAAACCAGCAACTGTTCTCCCGTTGTTGGTAGCTGTGATAACTTACTCAGTTGGGAACTCCAAGCTACACACTGAATCGAAGCCTTAGAATGGGGATCTTGAAGCGTGAAAAACATCCCACTCCGATGTTGGCTGGTACTGGAGACTTCCCCAATCACCCAAACCTGCAGAAGTTGCTCATCTTGTTGTAACAACTCCTGAATATACTCGGTTAAGCCAGCAACGGACAGAGTTGAGTCTGGTATGAGAGAATTGAGCACAGGTGAAGTCATTAGTTCCAAGAGCGATATTATAAAGGATGAGAGGGATTATTTGTCTGTCCTAGGACTTACGCACCGTAACAGAATTATGTCATCCTGAGCGATAGCGAAGGATCTCCAAGCGACCCAGATGCTTCACTAGTACTGCTGCGCAGAATTAAGAATTAAGAATTAAGAATTAAGAATGCTTAGAGAGTAAGGATTCTATTCCTTGTCCAGAAAGGATTTCAGGATTTGGTAAAAAGGATAATTTTGCCTGTCACGGAACCGCGTGTGAGCGCTAGAATTGGGAAAGAATACCAGCACACCCCAACAGATTTCTTTAAGCATTAATGGCTACCCCAATCACCAACAGCCCGGAAAAGGAAAAAGCCCTAAACATGGTGCTCAAACAAATTGAGCGCAACTTTGGTAAAGGCTCAATCATGCGCTTGGGAGATGCCAGCCGCATGAGGGTAGAAACCATATCCAGTGGAGCAATTACCCTGGATTTAGCTTTGGGCGGCGGTTTGCCGAAAGGGCGTATTATTGAGATTTATGGTCCAGAGAGTTCTGGTAAGACAACTCTAGCTCTCCATGCAGTAGCAGAAGTACAAAAAACTGGAGGTGTTGCAGCTTTTGTCGATGCAGAACATGCCCTTGATCCTACCTATTCTGCAGTTTTAGGGGTTGATATTGAAAATCTCCTAGTTTCTCAACCTGATACTGGTGAAGCGGCTTTAGAGATTGTAGATCAATTAGTGCGATCTGCTGCAGTGGATATTGTTGTTATTGACTCAGTAGCAGCTTTGGTTCCTCGTGCGGAAATTGAAGGGGAAATGGGGGATACTCAGGTGGGTTTGCAGGCGCGTTTAATGAGTAAAGCTCTGCGCAAAATTGCTGGTAATATTGGTAAATCTGGCTGCACTGTCATTTTCCTGAATCAGCTGCGACAAAAAATTGGCATCTCTTACGGTAATCCAGAAGTCACGACTGGTGGTAATGCTCTCAAGTTTTATTGTTCGGTTCGCTTGGATATTCGTCGGATTCAAACTTTGAAAAGGGGTAGTGAAGGAGAATATGGTATCCGTGCCAAAGTCAAAGTAGCAAAAAATAAAGTTGCACCTCCTTTCCGGATTGCGGAGTTTGACATTATCTTTGGACAAGGTATTTCTCGGTTAGGATGTTTGGTTGATTTAGCTGAACAAACTGAGGTAATTACTCGTAAGGGAGCCTGGTATAGCTACAACGGTGATAATATTGCTCAAGGTCGCGATAATACTGTTCAGTATCTCAAAGAAAACTCTGAATTTGCTCAGAATATTGATCGACAGGTGCGGGAGAAGTTAGATATGGGAGCTGTTGTTTCCGCTAATTCGGTTACACCAGTTAATAGTGATGTTAAAGAAGAGGTTTCTGAGAAAGAGGCAAGCTGAAAGAGCTCGATTTGTCCTATAAATATCCTTGACAGAGTTTGCGATCGCTATTCGCTTTGGCAGAGTTTGCGATCGCTATTCGCTTTTGGCTTATGTAATCTTCCAGAAAAGTAGGGTTTTATTAGACCTCTCCGAAAAATAAATAATTTGTGTTTTAATAATATTAATTGTGTTTTTTATAAGAAGGATTTCACTTTAAGTTGACACCAATGCACGTCAGTGCGCCCCTATCTTCGGGCTAATTCCTTGCCTCTTGTTGCTTATAAAAGAAGGAACACCTATATCAGAGCTATCTTACTTTATTCTTCTCAATATTGTCGCAGAGATCTTTATCGTTATTCTTTTTGCGCTTCAGATAATTTTTTACCTTATCACACCCTTCTTCAACTAACTTCTTTAGGTCTTTGTTTGGCAACTCTTTCCATTCAGCTCGTCGTTCCAAATCCCACAAAACCACCGTGTTGCTATCACTGGTAATGGCGAGTTGCTTGTTGTCAGGGCTAAAATCCAGGTTATTGATGGAATCTTTAAAGTCTATGCTAGCAAGTTCTTCGTTGTTTCGATTCCAGAGTTGAACGGTGTTACTGCCATCAAAAGTAGCAATCAATGTACTATCAAAGCTGAATACCACCCCGTAGAATTGCTCGTTAATTGGTTGAAGTTGGGGTTTTTGAGCATCACGACTATCTACAATCCAGAGTTTGTGCTCCTCCCACGAGTCTTCCCAAGACGAAGTAGAGGTTACCATCAATTGGCTGTCGGGACTGAATTCTACCTCATTGAACTGTTCGTTATCAAAGTCCTTGATAGTCAATGGTGTGAGTTCTATACCCTCGCGCTTCAACAATTCGATTCCGGTCTTTTTCTCATTATCACTGAAGATAGCTATTAGCTTGCCGTTGGGGCTGAATTCCACTTGATCGAACTGCTCTGTATCATATAATAATTTGGGGTGTTCCCCCTCCCAGCTGAAGATTTTAATGGTAGTCTTGTCATTATTCTTACTAAGAATAGCCATCAGCTTACCATCGGGACTAAATTCCACTTGCTCGAACTTTTCTTCAGTAAGTAAAAGTTTGCTTTCTTTGTCCTCCAAGTTCCAGAGTTTAGCTGTTTGCTTGTCTTCAAAGCTACCAGAGATAGCCATCAATTTACCATTGGAACTGAACTTTACCTCAGGGAATGGCTTGTTAGCAAGGGTAATAAAGCAGATGGGACTCTTATCTTCGTTAGGCTTCCACAGTTTGATGGTGGTTTTGTCATCATTGTTACTGAAAATAGCCATCAGTTTGCCGTCGGGGCTAAATTCTACCTTATCGAACTTCTCGTTAGGGAGTAGAGGTTGAAGTTTTTTATCCTCTACACTCCAGAGTTGAGTTGTTGGGTTGTTCCCAAATGAACTAGAGGTGACAATCAGCTTGCCGCCAGGGCTAAATTCTACCTTATCGAACTTCTCCTTAGGGAGTAGGGGTTGGAGTTTTTTATCCTTTACCCTCCAGAGTTGAATCTTTGGGTTGTTCCCAGACGAACGAGAGGTGACAATCAGCTTGCCGTCAGGGCTAAACTCTATATTATCGAACTTCTCTTTAGGAGGTAAGAGTTTGCTCTGTTCGCCCTCTAAGTTCCAGAGTTTAGCACTTGGGTTGCCCCCAGACGAACTAGAGGTGACAATTAGTTTGTTGTTAGTACTAAAACTGACACTATCTACTGGAGCCTTCTGATCTAAAAATTGGCGATCGCTATTGTCAATGTTCCAGAGTTTGACAATGTTATTCTCATCCAAAGTAGCGACAGTCTTATTATCTGAGTTAAAGTGAACCTGATCAACTGCAATCTTTGGGTAAAGAGTTTTAAGCTTATTGCCCTTGTGGTTCCAGAGTTTTACAGTCTTGTCATAACTGGTAGTCGCAATGATTTTACTATCTTGGCTGAAAGTCACGTTATAGACTGGCTTGCTATGGCTCGGCAAGGTTGATATTTCCTCACCTTCCTGGTTCCAGAGTTTGACCATTGTATCTTTACTAGCAGTGGCAATTATCTGGTTATTGGGACTAAACCAGACTCCTGCTATTTCTGCTTCATGGGATAAGGTTTTCGGCTTTGTACCATCGCTATACCAAAGTTTTACTTCCTTATCTTTATCTTTCTCAAAGGTAGCAAGCATCTTGCCTTCGGAGCTAATTTCTGATATAAGAGAGTCTTGCCCAAGTTCTTTTGCCGAAATTGAGAATTTAATTTCTTTCCCTTCAAGGTTCCAATATTTGACCGTATTTTCATCTAGATTCCAGGTCATAATTATCTTAGTACTAGGGTATAAAGATAAGTCATCAAACTTCTCATTAGGGGGTAAAGGATTCCATTCCTTCAGTTCATTACCATTAAATTGCCACAATTTGATTTTACCTTCTTCCCAATTGTAAGTGGCAATCTTACCATCTGGACTTAAGCTCGCATAATTAAATTTCTCATTAGAAATTAAGCGTTTGAGTGTCCCTTCCTCAAGCTTCCAGAGTTTGCCAATCCAGTCGTCCTCTCCACTAAAGGTAGCAACTAAATTACCGTCAGGACTCAACTCTACATGCGAAACATTGTCCTCTTGGAAAAGAGATGCCAGTTCCTCACCTTCCTGGTTCCAGAGTTGGACAACTTTATCGTTACTGAGAGTAGCAATTATCTCACCATCCCCAGGACTGAAAAAGATGTCTGTAAACTCTTGCTCGTCGGAGAGAGGTTTTGCTTTATTATCTTTATTGTTAAAATTCCACAGCTTGACTTGCCCATCGTTCTCAACAGTAGCTATCGTTTTATGATCCGGACTGAACTTAATAACAGAAGTCCCTTGTCCTCCTAGACGCTGTGATTCTATGGCATCGTAAAGCGATTCCCTTAATGCTTTCTCTACCTGCTGAGATATTTTTTTATTATCATTAGATTTACTTATTAGTTGTTTCCCGGCTCTAATTCCTTCAATCAGAGCATCGATATTTTGTTTTGATGCTACCAGGGTTTTTGAGTATCGGCTCAAAGCATCAACTTGATCTGCTAAATTTTTTTCTGCTTCTCGCTTTTGTTGAAACGCAAATACACTCATGCCACATGCTGCAAGAAAGAGTACAGTTATCACACTCACCATAGATTTTAAAACCACAACTCGATGCTTTTCCCTTGTGATTTCAGCCTCGATTGCCTCTTGACTCTGACGAATATATTCCTGCTGCAAAGGAGTGGGGATAGGTGTTTTCTTTTCTTGCTCAGCTCCTTGCAACCAGTCTTGAGCAATGACAAATTCAGTTCCTCGCAACAGCAAGTCACTATTTTTACCTTTTTGCTCCCATTCAATCGCTCTTTGCAACCATTTAGTATGACTATGGACGTGTTCTCTGTCTAGATCCAGAGTTCTCACCAATTCATTAAAATTGGCATTAAAATCTTTTTGATTAAAATCAATCTGCTGTACGTTGGCTAACTCAGGATACACATCTGCTGGATTTACCTGCCGATGCAGCACTATCACAAAGCGCTTATTCAACGAAGTGGCATACTCGACTTGCTCCTTACAATCAGGGGAATTCACTGAACGGGGTGAGAGAATAAACACAAAATTGTCACAGGCTTTAATCCCCTGATTAATCTCCTGCTGAACATCTGTATCTGAGGCAACAGCAATACTTTCTTGATCAAACCAAGTGGTTTTCCCCTGCATCTGTAAGCTATCATTGAGCTTTCTCGCTAAGTCTGAGTCCGCACGGGAGTAGGAAATAAAGACATCCAACGATTCTAAGGGGGGTTGCCGCAGGCTTTCGGCAATAAATGCTTCTTGTAACTGTGTAGGTGGATGCTGTTTTCTCTTGAGCGCTAGCTTCAACCAACTTTCGGCACTCCTGAGGTTATACCCTCGCAGCAGAATACTAGGATTTTCGTGTTGCTTCCACTTAAGCGCCTTCGTCAACAGCATTTTATGCTCGTTGTAGTAAGCCTCATCCTCTTGCAAAATCTTCAACAGTTGGCTTTCATCAAGCAGGTAATCCTCTTCCTTAACATTATCCGTCAAGTCAATATACTGTAACTGCCGCAACACATCCGGTATTGTATTGGGCTCAGTTTCCCGCACCAGCACTGGTATAATCCGCTTGTTGAGGGATAGAGCTAAGTCTAATTCTTGTTGACAGTAAGTAGAGTTAATTGATTCAGGAGAAAGGAGGTAAACCAAGTTATCTGCTTGTTCAATACCTCGGTTAATTGCCTCCCCAAATGCTTCCCCAGTTTGAATATCCGTGAGATTCGTCCACACCGTAATACTTTCTCGTCTGAGACTGTTGCGAATCTTCTCCATTGTCTTCCTATCCTCATTGGCATAGGAGAGGAACACCTGAGTCATCAAGTTATTGCCATTCTTGATGCATTCAGTGATGTATTCGCAATGCAAATCACTAGGAGTACAAGGGGGTTGCTCCTCTTTAAAGTGTATCTTGAGCCAAGAAGTAGCCTGCTGTCTCTCTTCTCCAGTTAACAGATATCTTGTTTGTCTTTGATGGCGCTCCCATTCCAGAGCTTTGACTAAAAATCGGGTATGCTGTTCGACATAATCAGTATGACAACCGAGTAACTTAATTAAGTCGGCTAAGGATTTGTCAAAGTCATCGATTCCCTCACGAAAATACACCCAGTTGATTTTGCCAATCGTAGGGTGCATGTTGGGAAAACTCGAATGCAATCCTTTGGCTTTGTATGCCTCCCAATCCTCAGCTGTGCCATTGGGGTTTCTCTGTTGCCAGGTTTCCTGACTAATCTGCTCAACGTGGAGTAGGGGAATAATGCGTTTATGACACTTAATCGCCAGCTCAATTTCTTTGCGGCAATAGAGGGAATTGATTGAATGGGGTGCGATGATAAACAGAAAGTTACGTGACTTCTCAATACCATCATCAATTTGATTCTGGAAGTCTACTCCTAGAGGAATATCATTGAAGTCAAACCAGACATTGAGTCCTTGTTCAGCCAAGTGAGCTTGAAGTTTGGTAGCAAAAGCTTTACTATCAGCTCGTCCATAAGAGATGAAAGCGTCAAAAAATTGCATGATTATTTATATATCTGCACCAAGCCAAGAGTCATCAGTGGAGACTAGTACCGCTGCGCGGAATTAAGAATTAAGAATTAAGAATTAAGAATGCTTATAAAGTAAGGATTCTATCGCTCTCTCTCCTGGTGGGTTATTTCCATGCCCGCTGCACTAGGAAAAATCTCCATATTTTAGTAGATGCTATTCAAGCAGAGATATCACCGCTTTTCATATTTATATTTTGACTCTTTTCTCCAACTCGATCAGTAAGAAAAGTCGGATCATAAACTCGTAAAAGTCGGATTGTTATTTTTGGAGAAGTTGTGTACAAGTCCCCAATTGAGTGAATTTGTGATAATCTAAACTCCAGTATTTTAAATCGCTCACAAAAAATCAGAACTTTGGCAAATTACAGAGCGATCGCAAGAACAATTCAACGCAGGGTGAAACGAGGCTTGCAAAATGGCAAAGAAAAATTCTTATCGGGAATACTTAAAACAAGAATTCGCGGAACTGATTGATCAGCTAGAACTCCCAGATTTACAGAAGCGCTTTATGAAATCTCGCTGGCTAGATCAGCTATTATGGTTTGAAGGCAAAGCTGAAAGCGCACGTAAATGGTCAAACCGCCTCCGCCTAGCAACCATCGTTGGCGGCGTACTCATTCCACCTTTGGTAAGTCTGAACTACAATGACAACCAATTCAGAAAAGATATTTTCTGGCTTGCCTTTGGAATTAGCCAGGTAGTTGCTGTCAGCGCCTCAGTTGAGGAGTATTTTCATTTTGGTGATAAACACACTCAATACCGGAAAACAGCTGAGTGTTTAAAAAGTGAGGCGTGGGAATTCTTTCAATTAAGTGGTTATTATCAAGAGTGCTCGGATCACCGACAAGGCTATACTACCTTCGCTTTCCGGGTTGAAAATTTTCTCCAAGAAGACTTGCACGTTATCACAGAGCTAGTTAAACAAAACACCAACCAAGAAAAACAACAGCAAGAAAACCAAGGGCAAAATACTTCCTCTTCGCCTCGAACTGTAAGTGAATCAAAAGCCCCAAAGAACTTATCTTCTACGAACAATGCTAATGGGGAATCTCGTAAAGAAGCTCTGCCTCACCGTGATGAGAAGCCGCTCAAACTCACCTCCGGCGACGGTAAAACAACTAATTAGGGCTTGCTGAATAAGTCGTAACTTTCGGGTTTGAATAGGTGTTAGGTGGTAGGTGGTAGGTGGTAGGTAAGGGAAAGAGGTGGTAGGTGTTAGGGATTTTTGACTTACGGTGCAAGGTATAAAATGCTTGAAAGCTTTGTCTGGTATAGTTTCCACACTTTTGCAGCAAGCCCTAATTAGCCAAATTTGGTTGCTATAACTAAGGTTATTGCAAAAACTTAGCAAAATGTTCCGGTTTTACTTTTTTAGCGATCGCTTTTCCGATCAGTTCTAGCTCATCCATATACTCTACCGAATCCATGTTTTGAACATGCTCTAGTTGAACACTATCTGCTACACCTAACTTCTTCAATCCCTCATTACTTAGTTCAGCATCATAGCGCATATAGGTGAACAGCTTTGATTCTAGGGGTCCTTTTGCCCCCAACAGATCACCCACCTCCCCATCAATCGGATCTCCTGACACACACTTGCCGAAAATACGACACAGCAAGTCTTGTTGAGTCTGGGAAGCTAGCATCAGTGCGCCCGGAATAGTTATAGCATTGTAGGCTGTGTGCATTTTGCGAGTTTTCAGTTCTAAATTGATATTAGGGGTTAAACCAGTCCCAACTGACACCAAAAGCATGTTGTCCTCACCTGTGGGCCACATTAGTTGATAGGGTTCAAGGGTAGCCATCAGAAAGAGTTGGAAGGCTGGGTTATTAAAGGGAGTTATACCGCCATCGACAAAGATAAACTCATTGCTACCTAACTTAACTGTCTCCGGTGGAAAGAAGGTGGGAGCAGCGGTACTGGCTCGAACTAGCTGCCACAGGGGAAGCTTCAAGTTAGAGTCTGGTAGGTTGGGATCGTTGAACTTTGCTTTCGGGTTATTGGAAACAGGCCAAGGAGAATCTGTGTTGACATTGCGCATTACCAGCATCAGGAGGGTTTTCAGCTTCTCGCTCCCGAAGGTTGTTTTCTCTCCAAATACTCCCGCATCCTTGAGTTTATTGGAGAGTTTTTCATCTCCGTACTTATATCGTGTAGCGCGTTTGAGCAAGAAAGCTTTATCAAACATCGCTTCGCCACTATCCTTATAAAATCCTTGAATCTTTTCTACAGACCAACCCAAGGATAGAGCAGTAGCAATGATTGCCCCTGTACTTGTACCTGCAATATAATCAAAGTAATCAGCTAAGACAAAACTCTCGTCACGACCCAAAGCTTCTCTTAAGGTAGCTTCAATTTTAGCTAACACCTCCAGAGTCATTACTCCACGGATGCCCCCACCATCAAGAGCCAGAAGTTTATATGGTCCAGTTTTTTTGTTCACTTTTTCATGGACAGACATGCCAAGCTCCTTGCAATTTGTTAGGTATTAGGTATTCCTTCAGCTTTGGGAGGATGTCAAAGTTTTCCAGTAATCAAACTTCGTGGTATCGATATGTTCAACAACTACACCAAATTGACGCACCTGTTGCACCATATCGCCCGTACCACCAGGGGCATTACCTCCCTTACCATTCCACAATACAACTAAACTTATCCTTTCTATCCCATACATTAAGGTTGAATAGAGCGCCCAGCGATTGTTGCGCTCATAAGGATTATCTCCTTCTGGCGTTTTCCCCAGGTGCTCAAGTTGCAGGTGAATTGTAACATTAGGATGATTTTGAATAGCGTAGAACCGCTTGACCCAATTCTCACCAGCAAAGCTAACGGAATTGAGAATAAACTCAGTAGGTTCAAAGGGGAGAAAAATTTCAACTTTGATGTTGCGGAGCAAACAGTCTTCAATAAATAAAATATCTCCTCCACAAGCAATTCCTGGAACGATCGCTAAAGCATCAGAATCCGGATTTAACTTATCGAGTACCTCCTTGATTTTCCGGCGAGCCTCGTCTTCCATCTTTGGTGGAAAACGGGGTTTAGGACGGTTAGGAGAGTCGATCATGTGACCAGAAAAGAGGATAACTTGTAAAGGTTCGTGCTCTGTAGAAGAAGCCAAAACTGTCTCTTTATAGGTAATGCTATTTAGCTCTTCCTGAAGAATAGTAATGCCAGCTTTAATATAATTGGAACGGAATTTCATAGCTTCGAGTAACTTCAGTTGAGTAAGCGTAGTTTGTCAGGCATATTTCGCGCTTTTAATCATTTTGGAACTTAATTTTAGATGTAATTCTTACCGACTCCCCACATTTCGATATTAATTCATTTCACCCAGCCGCATCAGTCGTAAAAGTAGGATCATAAAGTCGGAAAGTCAGATTTTTCCGTATCTGTTATACTAAAAAATCAATATCAGATTATAAGCACTGTTCGGCTAACACAAAACCTTCATCGCGATCCAAAGCTTCTCTTAAGGTGGCTTCAGCTTTGGGAGGATGTCAAAGTTTTCCAGTAATCAAACTTCGTGGTATCGATATGTTCAACAACTCCACCAAATTGACGCACCTGTTGCACCATATCACCCGTACCACCAGGAGCATCACCCCCCTTACCATTCCACAATACAACTAAACTCACCTTTTCTATCCCATACATTAAGGTTGAATAGAGCGCCCAGCGATTGTTGCGCTCGTAAGGATTATCTCCTTCTGGTACCTTACCCAACCGCTCAAGTTGCAAGTGAATCGTGACATTCGGATGATTTTGAATCGTGTAGAACCGCTTCACCCAGTTATCACCAGCAAAGCTAACCGAATCGATAATAAACTGAGCCGGTTCAAAGGGGAGAAAAATTTCAACTTTGATGTTGCGGAGCAAACAGTCTTCAATAAATAAAATATCTCCTCCACAAGCGATTCCTGGAACGATCGCTAAAGCATCAGAATCGGTATTTAACTTATCGAGTACCTCTTTAATTTTCTGGCAAGCCTCGTCTTCCATATCTGCTGGGAAACGGGGTTTGGGACGGGTAGGAGAGTCGATCATGTGACCGGAAAAGAGGATAACTTGTGACGGTTCACGATCTGTAGAAGAAGCCGTAACTTCTTCTTGGCGGATAATTCTATTTAGCTCCTCCTGAAGGATGGCAATGCCAGCTTGAACGTAGTCTAAACGGAATTTCAGCGCTTCGAGTAACTTTAGTTGAGTGAGTGTAGTTTGTAAGGCAAATTTATTTTTCCACAGTAGAGTCAGTGCCTTTTTATAGGCTCTTGTCACCTGTTTTGGATCTGGAGCTGTGCAGATTACTAAATGTCCTAGAGCAACAAAAGCCCAAAAATCATTTTCATCTTTTTTGATAACGCTTTCCAAACCAAACTGGATGGAACCTTTAAGTAGGGGCAACTGTTGTCTGAGAGCATCTTCTTCTGGATCGGTATCGGTTTCAAATTGCTCTGATAGATGCTCTAGGACTGCTAACAAGACAAAAGTCCTAATACCTGATTTGTAATCAATTTGATTAAGACGGTA
This sequence comes from Caldora sp., assembly GCA_965222765.1. Classification (GTDB taxonomy): domain Bacteria; phylum Cyanobacteriota; class Cyanobacteriia; order Cyanobacteriales; family Coleofasciculaceae; genus Caldora. The sequence continues at coordinate 43,331 of CBDCVG010000059.1, read as the reverse complement.
AGCTTTGAGGAAAGTCTCAATAGATTTTTTGAGCAAGTGATCCGATTCATAAGCAGTCTTTAAACGCTCCTGCTCATCTGCTATATCTGTCCATTCATTGAGCCAAACTTCTGTGTAAATATCCGCTAGGTATGATAAAGCTTCAATATCATGAGGTTCATCTTGCAGTAATGCTTCCAATTTCACAATCGCTTCATCAAATTGCCTCAGTTTGGCTAGATGAAATGCCTCCTCCCGTCGAAACTCTATATTGCTCGACTCAATTTTCAGCCCTTGTCGATATTCCTTAAGGGCAAGAGCCGAATTTCCCAAATTCTTTAAGGATTTACCAGCTTCTGCGATCGCTTCGCATTTAATCAAGGGATTGGTTACTTCTTCCGTTAACAACAGCACATCACCAATCCGCTTTTGTCGCTCAGCAATATGTATCCGCTCTTGCCACTTTTGATACTCTAGCCAGTAACCTGTAGCTAGGGGTGTTTGTAGGGCTTTGCGGTCTGGTTCACAAAGACCCGTGAGTAATTGAAAAATGGGGCTGTGAATGCGATTTTCATCAGATTCCCAAGTTGCACGGATCATTTTGATAATTGCCTGCTTGTCTTTTTCTAAATATCGGGGATCGGGGCAACCATTGTCATCGCAGTGATAAGGAAGAGCGCGAACATTGAAAATGTCATAAGGTAGATAAGCTCTACCACACTGAATGTGAACCAGTCCTCGCTTGCGTAAGGCGTGGCGAACCCCCAATTCATAAAAAACATTGGCATTATCAATGCTCAGATCTGTTAGCACTAAATCTGCTAGCAAAAGTTCTTGAAACATATCGGTTAAGATATCGCCGCTAACACTTTCTTCATCAGCGCGAAACGGTTCAAACCCAGCCTCTTCTAAGGCTGGTTTAATTAAGTTTTGATAAATGCTATTGAAATCGATCCAGAACCCGTCACGTCCTTGTTTACGACCAAAAGGCATAACTACAAAGGCATGAGGTAATCCTTTTTGGATAGTTTTTTCCGGTTCCTCTTTGATGGGTTGAACTTCCTCTAAAATCACCGTTGTTTCGGGAATAATTTCGACTTCGGCAGTTAGAACTTCTGCTTCAGTTTCTGCTTCAGTTTGGGGTTGGGGTAGTAAGGCTCTATTAATCGCTTCTGGCGCCGGTTTATCCAGGATTTCAACCAACAAATCGCTAGTCGTTTTTTGCAGTTGTGCTACTGCTTGACGCATTTGAGCAACGGTTGGGTTGTACTGGCTCGAGAGTACTTTTTCAGTAGCGACTACAAGTTGGAAAAATTCATCTCCTGTGCGGTCTTGCGGGGTGAAACTTTGCCAGCGATCGCGAATAATATTGAGAGAAAGAATGAGTTGGTTGTATTGGTTAACTCGTTCGTCTAATCGGCAAAGTTCTAACCAGAGGGTTAATGCTGTTGCCAAAGCCAGGGTAAAAGCAACCCAAATGCTATGATTGATACTCAGTACAGGTAAAAAAGCACTGATGCCACCCAACAGAAAAATCCCAATCTGTAAGCGAGTTCGGGTAACGTGTAGTTTGTTCAGTTCTTGAGAAGACGCTTGTTGTTGTGCTTCTAAACGATAGTGCAGGTAGTCATCTGCTAGCAAATCAGCAAAACCCGAATCACTGTCGGGTTGTTCTGCTTCGGGTGGAATAGTACCCGTGTAGGGTTTGAGGACAAGATTGCCACCAATACTCTCCATTACCTGACATTGAATTGCTGTTACCCGTTCATTGAGCCATTGGTGACGGCTTTCTTGTCCTAGCAGTAGCGTTCGATACAGATAAATCTCTTTTCTAATTTCTTCAGCACCAGCATTGAGTACCTGCCAGTACTGTCCCTGTTGAAATTTACTACTGATGGCAAATATCACTAAGGTGACAATCGAAATTAACACCAAACTAACTGTGAGTACTTTTTCCATTAAAATTGTGATCAAGTCGCTCTGAGTACTGACAATCACTGCTAGTAAGATGGCAAGTAGAGAAAAAGCGATCGCTTGCAATCTTAGATTTTGGTATAGTCGAAAAACCTCTGAAGCTTTCGTCTTGAGTTGGCCGTAGCTTTGCCACGCTGTTTCTAAGGCAAACGAGCGATCACTATCAACCTGGTTTGGCATTATCGTTTTCAATTTTCTACACTCCGGTTTCTGGCATTCTGTGACTGAAAAATTAGAAGAAAATTTTAACTTAAATTTAATTAATCAACTAAACAATTAGGATAACTTTGTCAAGTTAAATAACTTTTAAATACACTACATACATTGGATTTTAGTAAATTAAAATTATCCGTTATTACCAGAACATTATATGACAACTTGCTATTTAACAATTTGCTATTTAACAATATCTGTTGTTTTGTGGAGCTAGGCTTCTCACTGTTAAGCTAACCCAAAACAAGAAAATTGCGAGGTATAGGATGTCAGAAGCGTCAGAACAAAAACGGGTAACCGTTGTTGGTGCTGGTTGGGCAGGATTAGGAGCAACCTATCACTTAGCGCAACAAGGCTATGCGGTAACCCTCTTAGAAGCTGGACCCTATCCTGGTGGCTTGGTGGCAGGTTGGAAGACATCAGAGGGAAACTCCGTTGAAGGGGGTATTCATGGCTTCTGGTATCCCTACAAGAATATTTTTACTCTAGTGCAACAATTGGGACTAAATCCCTTTACCCCTTTCACCCGTTCTTGCCAATACTCTCCAGCAGGCTTGGAAGCTGAGTCACCAATTTTTCAAGATTTGCCCCGACTACCCACCCCACTAGGAACCTTTCTGTATACTAAATTTAAGCGATTGCCATTGATCGATCGCCTTTCTGCTCTACCCCTACTCTACGCAGTAGTAGATTTTGATAATTCTGACGAGGCATGGCAGCGCTATGACAAAATAACTGCCCGCGAACTGTTCAAAGACTTCGGCGTTTCAGCACGACTCTATCGGGAATCCTTTGAGCCAATGTTATTAGTAGGCTTATTTGCACCAGGAGAGCAATGTTCAGCTGCAGCCGCCTTAGGAATGCTTTACTACTTTATTTTGTCTCACCAACCGGATTTTGACGTAGTTTGGTGCCGGGGCACAGTTGGGGAGATGATTTTTAAGCCCTGGGTGGAACGCATTGAGAAAGTTGGAGGAAGAGTACTGACTAACCAACGAGTTCGGGATATCCTCATAGATAGCGATGGTAGGGCAACAGGGGTTGTTACCAATGATGAAATTTTTCCTAGCGATGCAGTTGTCTTCGCCATCAATATCAATGGTATGAAGCAGCTTGTTCGCAATAGCTCCACCTTGCAAAGTCGCCAGGAATTCCAGAATCTCATGAATTTAGGAGGCATTGATGTTCTGGCAACCCGACTGTGGTTTGATCATAAAGTTCACATTCCCCGTCCTTCCAATGCCTGTTTTGGCTTCAGTGCTACCACTGGCTCGACATTTTTTGACTTGAATACCTTGCAAGACGAGTACCGAGACGAATCAGGTAGTGTGGTTGAAGCAGATTTTTATCATGGGAATCAATTGCTGTCTTTGAGTGACGAAGCTATTGTGTCGATGGTTCATGAGAAATTAGCCACTTGCGTCCCTGATTTCCGACAAGCAAAAGTCATCGATAGCAGTATTATCCGGGTATCCCAAGGTGTGACTCACTTCTTCCCCGGAAGTTACCAGTATCTGCTGCCAGCACAGACATGTTTTAACAATGTCTTTCTGAGTGGCGATTGGATTATCAATCGTCATGGCTCTTGGTCCCAGGAGAAGGCTTATGTTACTGGTTTGGAGGCAGCCAACTTGGTAATTGAGTACTTGGGAGATGGAGAGAAAGCCGATATCATACCAGTAGAGCCTGATGAACCACATATCGAGCTAGCTCGGAGTCTTAATCGAAGCATACGCAGTTTCGGCGATACTGTCTTGCCAGATTTCTGGTTACCTTAGGAATACCTCCGAGCCCCTGACTTGAAAGATACTGTTGGCGAATTAAGAGTGGGTGAAACCCCCCACCTTGCTCAATTGCTGAATTAGTAAGACTTTTCGTGCTTTGTCCCTCATCCCTTAACCTAACCCCCCAGCCCCCTTCCCTGCAAGGGAAGGGGGAGCCGGAAAGCCCCTCTCCCCCAACAAATTTATTCCTTTTCCCTCTCCTACAAGGAGAGGGTTAGGGAGAGGTGGGGAGGGGTTTGGGGGGGTTTGGGGAGGGGTTTGGGGAGGGGTCAGAGCCCATATCGATTCGCCAACAACATCTTGAAATTGAGAAACACTTTGGGGAGCAGTAGGGGCGAAGCATTTGGGCGATAATTTCAGCATATAGAACCGGTGTATACCTTTCTAAATGCTTCGGCCAACCCCCTTGCGGCTGAGTGTGTTTCTTCAGAGTGATATAGGCTAGAGGTATTGGAAAGCTAATCATACAAAGACTTTTCTCTAGTAAAACCCAAGAATCTTTGCCACTGGTACAGAAATTATGCCAAATTTATGGTAAATGATCGCAATTAGATACAGAACAATGGAAACACTAGCTTATTTTCATCTAACGGCAACAGAGCAAACATCTGCAAATCTAGAATCAGAAGCCAACGGATACTACAGTTTAACGATACTCCAGGAGTTAAAGCAGCCTAAGCTTCTAAATTGGGTCTTGATTTCACTCTCATGTCTTGCTGTGATGACTGTTTTGAGTACCGCTAGCCCAGCTTTAGCCCTGAACAAAGGAGATAGCGGTACTGAAGTTACCTCTCTCCAGGAAAATCTCAAAGCCAACGGTTACTACGAAGGACCAGTCACAGGATTTTACGGTTCTTTGACGGAAGAAGCAGTAATTAAATTCCAGAACGCTCAAGGACTAGTTATTGATGGGATTGCTGGTTCAGCTACTCAATCAGCACTGGTATCTTTGAAGGAGGATACACCCCAATATCAGCTCCAAAGTGAGGCTAGCATCTATGAGGAGAGTCAGGATATAGATAACCCTGTTCTCCTGCTCAAGAGAGGAGAAAGAAGTTCTCTAGTTGCTTCTCTCCAAAGAAACATGCAGACGAGTGGTTACTATAACGGTCCAATTACTGGATACTATGGCTCTTTCACTGAAGCAGCTGTAATAGCATTCCAGAAAGCCAAGGGACTACAAGTTGATGGAATTGCTGGTCCTGCAACTAGAGCAGCACTAGAATCGAGTTCTGGAGAAGGGATACCTCCCCAAACAGTTGAAAACTCCCCTTCTTTTTTCAATCAAGATCCTTTTTTAGAGGACAATGACTCTTTCCAACAGCAAGGTAATCTAGAAGACACCCAAAACGAGTATCCCAGTTTTCCAAACTATTAGTGATTACTGCGATCGCCATGAGCAAACGGCCCATTCTGCAAGAAGGACAATCCTATACATTTCGTTCCTACTTTGAGATGCCTTATGAACCCGATGAGATTCTAGCTGAACTTGGCTATGGACTCATGCGATCGCAATTATCTCTACCGAAAACAACAGAACCATTCGAGCGACTGCCAGAGTTACGCCAGCGTCTTGAAAAAATTCTACCCTTAGTCAGCCTCACCAGCGAAATGGCAAGGAGAGAAATTTTAGTTGCTCCGATACTCATGGAAGTTGCAACCTACTGCAATTGTCAGTTGAGAATTGAATATCCTTTGAATGTTAATAATTGGCTTAAAGGCAATCTAGATTACCTGTTGCGCTCAACCCAAAATCTCCTTGTTGTTGAAGCCAAAAATGATGACATGACGAGGGGTTTTACTCAAATGGCAGTTGAGTTGATTGCTTTGTCTAAGATAGAAGAACAAGATACATTTTACGGTGCAGTGACTATTGGGAATGGCTGGCAGTTTGGTATCCTCAATGTCACCCAACAAACAATTACCCAAGATATTGCTTTGTATTCAATTCCTGGAAATTTAGAAGAATTGGTAAATATTTTAGTTGGAATTACGAAAGAAAACTAATACTCTCTATTTGGAAATTTTAGAGAATGTTGACTTCAGAAACATTGACTTAACCTCACCGAAAGCGGCGGGAAGCCCATTCCTTCTAGGGATGGGAGGGATAGCCGCCCGCCGCTTGGTTGGCAAGTTATTTGTTAGAAAGTTTTTCTTGACAAACAACTAACAACCAACAACAAATAACGCGAAATCCCACGACTAAAGTACGTGGGATGAGCTTAATTCATTGCACTTTTCCACCAACTTTGTAAAAAGTGGCTATTAGGTGGTAAATACCGTGCTTTCTCCCGAATAGGATTGAGCGAATCACGTAGTGTCAATAAATCAAGATTTGTTTCCTCCGACCAATGCTTGATTATTTCTGGGGTTGATAAAATCTGGAGGTGTGGTGCCTGCTTTTGAAAAAACGAGATCGCCTTTTTGTCATCAGTTGCGATCGCCCAGCCGCGATGAATAGCGATTGCGAAGGTTGCAGACTCACCATCATCCCCAAGCTCAAAGACGTAGTTTACAAAAGTTTCTGCTTCTTCTTCTGACTTAAAATCAACAACTTCCAGTAGTCCTTGTGCAATAGCTTCCTCAAACTGAGTTGCCCCCTCGTTATCCTTGCCCTCAAGGCGTCGGAGCGAAATTGACTCGCACTCTTCTACAACCTTGGTAACGAAAACCTGAGCAGGAATAGTTTTCAAGATCGCCAGAAGATTATCCGAAGCGCACAAGTTGAAGACACAGCAGGCATCGAGAAGAATGTGGGAGTGAGCAATTTTCATAACTTGATCTAATCTCCCATCATTTCAGTGCTTGGCGCAGATCTAAATTAGTAGTTTCCTCCGTTATTCCACTGGAATACTCTCGCAATACCTCTGCAATGCGACGAGCTTCTAGACGATCAACGTTTAGGAAATCTGCGAAGCGACCTTCAGTAATAAGCCCCTGATCTAGAGCTTCAATGGCAAGGTGCTGGTAGTGAATTGGAATCATATCAGTGCGCTGTGGAATTTCTTCTAGACCAAGTTCCTCCTGTACTTTTCTCACTTTCAATCCACGATCGCGTAACCTCTCCCAAGTTCCAGATGGTAGAAGCTTCATTGTTTCTAATCGATTAACAAGGGCTTTAATGGATACACCATAGTAGTGAGCTAAAGTAAATAAATTAGTTGGAGTGAACTTGCCATGCGCCTGATACATATCATTGAACCGTTTCAGTAAGCCACTTGTCGGCATCAAAAAATAGTCTGGGAAGGTATCAGCTAATCGTTCACTCTCTGGCTTTCTTCGATATTGTTCCTCATAGTCGAAGTACAGGCTGACGTCGATGGGCAAGAAAGTGAAGGTATTCATGAGCCAGTGACCAACGCCATCGCTCTTCAGGGTGGTTGGCATTAATTGCTATGCACCCACCGAGTTGTTCATTATAGCTGTACACCCCTGAATATTTTGGTGGCATTTTTAGGTAAAAGGTGCGAAGTCCTACACTCTGCTCTAAGATGTCTCGGAGAAGAGGAATAGGGCCATCTCCAAGTCCAAGTCGGTGACGTTCTGCGATCGCTATGCTCTCCGCAGCAGTCTCTATAGGCATACCAATCACATCATAATCTTGAGGATAATTCTGTGGGAGTGGTGCATCCATAATCTCCTCAAGTTCCAGGTAATTCCGGCATAATTCCTCTAGACACAGAATAACAGGCTCAATATGCTGCTCTTCTGCTTCATTTCGTCGGTAGGCTGCTCGGAACTGAACCTGGAAAGGTTGCACTACTGGGCGTTGTTGAACAAAATTGCTGACGGCTCGTCCGTAAGCACGGGCAAGTTTAATCAGTTCAGTTGGCTTGAGGCGGCGCTCCCCTTTCTCGATGGCAACCATAGTAGTACGTGCAACATCAATGACTTTAGCTGCATCGGCCTGGGTCATACCACATTGATTACGTGCTTGTTGAAGAAGTTCCCCCAATCGACCTATATTAATGTTGTCAAGAACGTTGTTAGTCATAGCGAGAGTCCCTCAACGAAAGTGAAGTAACATCTGTTGAATATGCCTGCTGTTCGCCGTCTTTATCCAACAGCTCAGCTGCAATCTTGGATTCTACAGTATCCCACGGCTTCGGCAATATAAGTCTGATAGAGGTTGATCAAACGATTTTGCATGTCAGCAGGCAGTAAGTTTTCTGCAACAACGCTCCGATCTATGATTTCGTCTAGTACAAGGAACTCTCTAGTTAAAGCTTCCCATTGAAAATTAAGCTTATCGATCGCAACCATAGTAGTACGTGCAGCATCAATGACTGTAGCTGCTTCAGCCTGGGTCATACCACATTTATTACGTGCCTGTTGAAGGAGTTCCACTCGAAACTCTTCTCCCAAAAGCTCTGAAACAAGCTCGCTTACCATAAGCAAAGCCAGTGGATCGGAACGGGAGTGATCCATATCAGATGCACGGTTTGATTGCAAGAACGTTGTTAGTCATGGCATTAGTCATGGCAAGAGTCCCTCAACGAAAGTGAAGTAACAGCTGTTGAATATGCTTGCTGTTCACCATCTTTATCCAACAAGTAATGCGTGACACGGTTCGTTTTTGGAAATCAAAAAACCATCGACTTCCGGTAGCCCATCCAAGTTTTCTGTGCTAATCTATCGAACTCCAGATTCAAAGCAGTCCAATCCACAGAGCCTCTATCACCAGAATCCTTGATAGCTTGCTCTAAGCTCTTCCCCATGTACCTGGCAAGCATGACAGGAAGATCTCCTTTATTGTGGTTTTGTACTGATAGTAAGTTCTTATGATGTCTCGCTTGAGCGCTTTCATCGTAATCCAGGCGCATTCATTGCTGTTGGCTTTTCTTTCACAAAGCCACTTGTACGGTTTCTGATAAAGCCGAGTGAGTCTACTGTGAACAATATCTCCGTCGGGCATAATGGCGAGCATGACAGGAAGATCTCCTTTTCTTATGATGTCTCGCTTGAGCGCTTCCATTGCAATCCGCTCGGAACTTACTTCCATTATGAAATTAGACCAACAGTTTGACAATGTCAACATTTACAGTGTCAATTTTGACTTATATGTCAGGTTTGAGGTGGTAATAATTAAAGATTTTGCCTACAGAACCATTTGTATAGGCAATTATCCGGATTTGTTATCACAGGCGACCTCAAAGGCTGCTATGAATGTAAGAAACACTCACTACTCCCTGCTCCCTTGTTTATCGAGAGAAAGTAACTTAAAAATCACATTACCTAAAACCTAACTTAATAAAGAATTTTATTCCCAATCCCAGACCCTTTGACGGACTCAGATAAAACAGAGCAATCTTGAGTACTAGCTTTTAACCTGGTACAATAATTGAGTTTATAATTACAGGCTGGAGTTGAAAGGGAAGCTTTAATATCAGTGACAGGTCTAGCAAACTGCGAAAATTTGCAAGGAGTATCAGCTGGAACTTCTCGAGGCAATTCAATGCAGAAAGTTGAACCCTGACCAATTTCACTCTCAACAGTAATTTTTCCATTCATCAATTGTACTAGTGACTCTGTAATTGCTAGCCCTAAGCCAGTACCAGAGTATTTTCTAGTAGTTGTCTGATCGATTTGCCGAAACTCTTCAAAAATATGCTCCAAATCATTTTGAGCAATACCAATCCCTGTATCTTTGACAATAATTGCTAATCGCTCTGAGGAAATTTCTTTCACTTTCACCTGTACCTTGCCACATTCAGTAAATTTAATGGCATTGGAAAGGAGATTGACTAAAATTTGCCGTAGGCGAACGCTGTCATTGCTCACATTGGGGTTTTGTAAATCAGCTTGGATATCCAACTCCAAGTGCTTTTGATCAGCAAGAGAGCGGAGTTCTCCCAGTGTTGCTCTTAAGAGTTTTACTAAGTTAAAGGTTTCTAGTTTTAGTTCCAGACGTCCAGCCTCGATTTTAGAGAGGTCAAGAATTTCATTAATTAGTGTTAACAAATTTTTGCCATTATTGAGAATCCGCTCTACCATATCTACTTGTTGGGGTACTAGTGAACTCTGGCGCTGACGCAATAGCAGCTGAGAAAAGCCAATAACAGCGTTCATTGGCGTCCGCAGTTCATGAGACATCGTGGCCAGAAACTGAGATTTCAATCGTGCTGCTTCTAAAAGTTGTAGATTCTGCAACAAGACTTGCTGTCGCTGGTTCTCTAGTTCCTCATTCTGTCGCAGAACCTGTTGTCGCTGACTTTCTAGTTCCTGGTTCTGTTGAGCCAGCATCTCGTTCTGAAATTCTAAACGGGTCTCCTGTTCCTCCAAAGCTCTAATCATACGGGCGTTATCAATCGCGATTGCTGCTTGTTCACCCACAGCCACTAGCAACTTTTGATCTTCAGAGTCAAAAGCATTAGGATTATGCCAATTACCAATTGCTAGTACTCCTAGACGCCCTGCCTGTACTGATTCAATGGTTACAGAGTACATCGCAGCGGGAACATCCTCTAGATGGGGTGAGTCCCCATCTTGGCGTTGAATCAATTGAGATTTGCCAGTCACAAAAACCTCAGCCAGTAAACCTTCTGAAGGGGGAAAGGCATCTTCAAGCCGCAGTTTTTCTGTACCGATTCCAGCAGTCACACTCAATAAGAGCCCGTTGCATTGCGGATTTTTGAGCATGATAAAACAAAACTGGGCACCGGGAATTGTTTTTACTAAAGCTCCCACCATCTCCCGTAACAGACATGGTAGGTTGGTTAGGCGCTGGTTGAGGAGATTCGTTAGTTGTTGTAAGGTTCTCAGTTGCTGTTGCTGTTGGTCTAGAATAGCAACTACCTGCCGCAGACTCTCACTTGCTTCCTGTGCCTCACGGTAGAGCCGCGCATTTTCTGTTGCTAAGGCAGCACGGCGAGCCAAATCCTCAGCCAGCTCTAAATCTGCTTGAGTGTAACGACGTCTTGATTCACTCCAGACAAAAGAAATCGAGCCTAGGGTTTTATCTCCTACTTGTAAGGGAACACAGATGTAAGATTTATGGTTTAATTGCCTGAACAGGCTCAGATGTCCTGGAGCTCGCGCAACAGTAGCTAGAAATTCATCGCTCACATCAAAACAGGCATAGGATTCACCTGTACGTAAAACCTTGGGATAACCGTAGTCTTCATCCCCTTGGGGAGGGTAACGACGCTGCAACTCCCAGACTAACTTTTCTTTTTCTGGGTTAACATGGGCAACAGCAAGACGAGAGTAAGTTAAGTCTGGTCTTACTACATCGATGGCGCACCAGTCAGCAAGACGAGGTACTGCCAACTTTGCCAGGTTTTCTAAAGTGGTTTGGTAATCAAGGGAAGCAGAAAGTAAAGTACTTGCTTCAGCCAGAAATCTTAGGGATTCTTCAGCTCGCTTACGTTGGGTAATGTCGCTGACTACACCAGACATCCGCAGAGGATTTCCTTGAGCATCTCGCTGAGCTTTACCGCGAGCAATACAATAGCGATATTCCCCAGAAGTATGTAACAGTCTAAATTCTAAATCAAGTTCAACAAGATCTTGTAGGTGAGCATCTACTGCCTGTTTAACTCTAGCTTGATCCTCTGGATGCAGCCGCTCAAAAAATAACTCAGAGGTAATTTTGCGATCGCTAGGGGATAAACCAATAATGTCGTAAAGGCGGTCATTGCAATAAATTTCCTGGGTAACAATGTCCCAATCCCAAATCCCGTCGTTTGAACCTTCTAATACTAGGCGGTAGCGTTCTTCACTTTCCCGCAGCCGCTGAGTTGCCAATTCGGCTTCCGTTTCTGCTCGAAAGATGCGAACAGCATGGCGTAGGCTGCGAGAGAGAGTTTCTGGTGAAACTTTACTTTTAGGTAGATAGTCTGATGCTCCAGCTTTCATCAGATCGACAGCTATTTGCTCGTCTCCCTGACCAGTTAGTACAATCAAAGGTACTTTAATCCCAGCCTTACGAACTGTTTTAACTAAGGTTAGTCCGTCGCCATCAGGCAGTCGATAGTCAAGTAAAACACAGTCAAAGTTTGTGGGATTCAGAGTCGTATTAGGGTAATGGGAAGGAATTAGCTTTACCTCGCTCCTTTGACTCTGCTGCCCTTTGGGATGTTTTGTTGCGAACAGCTTCGCTGCGCCTTCGGCGATCGCACTTGAGTGCAGCATTCCATCAGAGTATTTGGCTCCAAGGGAGGATGCCAATACTGCTGTTGCCTCTTGCTCCTCAAACACTACTGTCCAGGGAGCGAGAGCTTCCATCGCACTGTGGCAGTCAATTGCTTCTGCCATTTCTACTAATAACCCAGCTTTCTTGAGAGCGCGGCGCACTGCCATGCGGTCAACTTCATCATCTTCCACAACCAGGATTCTGATAATCTCTTCCATAATTAGCTTTTTGTCTATTGCTAATGGCTAATTACTGCTCATGAGCGATGTGGGGGATGTTACGCCAACATTGCCATTAGCTATTAACCATTACTGATTTCTAGAGATGAGATGCACCGCTGCTTAAGCTTCAACTCCTTTCAGGGCATTTCACTAAGCATCCAATATTTGTTAAGAGTCTCTATTGCTTCGACAAATTTCTTAAAAATTACCGGTTTGATAATATACCCTGCGACATTGAGTTTATAAGCTTCTACTATATCTCGATCCTCATTAGAGGTGGTCAGCACAATTACTGGAATACCTCTAAGGTTAGGGTCAGCCCTTAACTCCCGGAGAAACTCAATACCTCCCATTTTGGGCATATTGAGGTCAAGTAAAACTAGTTTTCGATCCCCAGGTATCAGCTTGGGCATAGTATTACCTCGTAACATTTCTAACGCCTCAAGACCATTTGTGGCAATATAAAGTGGATTAGTAATATTATTTTGTTTCAGTGCCCTTTTTAATGTCATTACATCGACTTCGTCGTCATCGATGAGTAAAAGACTAGTTTCTTTATTTTCCATCACTAAGCTGCCTGTTCCATCAATTGCTTAGGCCAGGTAAAGCGAAACGTTGCTCCCTGCGATCGCTGAGATTCTACAGAAATTTTTCCTCCTTTATCTTCAATAATTTTTTTGACAATTGCTAAACCTACTCCGGTGTTTTCTACCTGGTCTCTTGCTTCCAAAGTTTGAAACATCACAAAAATTTTTTCATGAAATTCTGGAGCAATTCCAGGTCCATTATCGGCAATAGAAAATTCGTAAAAATCAATCGTTTCTGTTACTAAAATTACAATTTTTCCATCAGGACTGTGATTGTGTTTAATGCCATTACTAATTAAGTTAGCAAATACTTGTGTGAGGGGTAATCGTTCTGTGATGAACTTCGGCATTCCTGGCATCACATCAATAGTAAATGTTGGTGGTGGAGCTAAAGAGTCGATCACTAACTTCAGTAATGCCTCTATATCAACTAATTCTAATTCGCTTTGAAGACGTCCTGCACGGGAGTACTGCAACAGACCATTGATTAGAGCTTCCATTCGCTGCACACGTCCTCTAAGCAAGTCCATTTGGTGTCGTGTTTCTTCTGTCAAATGATCTTGTAAGTCTTCTTCAATCCACTGAGAAAGGTTAGCGATCGCTCGCAAAGGAGCTTTTAGATCGTGAGAGACAATATAGGCAAATTGGTCAAGTTCAGAGTTTTTCTTCTCCAAAATTGTTGTGGTTTCCTCCAGCGCTTTTGTCATTTGAGCTAGTTCCTGGGCGCGGGATTGCAGCGCCACTTCATTGCGTTTGCTTTGGGTAATATCTTGGGTCATTGACATACCACAAAATACTTCTTGGTATTCATTAGTTACGGGTAGCACATGTACACAGTAAATACGATCAGCAAATGGTATTTCCGTGACAGTAGCTTTGCCTGTTAAAGCAGCACTATAAATTGGCTCAAGTAATTGAGCTGTTTCGGGAGGCCATGCCTCTGAAATCGTTTTCCCTGTAAGAGCATTACTCTCAAGATTCAGTTGGGCTAATCCAGATCCTTGAGCAATGTTGTATCGCAGGTCATGATCAAACAGAAATACTGCTCCATTCGGAAAATTTTGGGCTAGGGTGCGATACAATTTCTCGCTCCTACGCAATGCAGCCTCTGCTTGCTTGCGTTGAGTGATATCTTGGTTAATCTCTAGGTAAGCTATGGGCTGACCTTTCTCGTCTCGTTGCAATGTCCACCCGCTAGCAACAGGAACACGGGTTCCATCACGCCGAGAATGTACCAATTCACCGTTCCAGTAACCATCTTGGAATAAGACATGTCTAATTGCCTTTGATGCTAGAGGTAGTTCAGTTTTTAGGAGGGCGCGGGCAGAATTACCTACTGCTTCTTCTGCTGTCCAGCCATACAATCGTTGAGCCCCTTGATTCCAATAGGTAATCTTATCATTGAGATCGCGCACCATAATTGTGTCATTGGCTAAATCAAGCAGTTGGGCTTGTTTGAGCAAGGTTTCTTGGGACTGCTTACGATCGCTGATATCGCGTACGATGGCAATGAACAGCGATTGCTCTGTTTTCATTGAAGAGTTGGTTTCAATGGTTACCCAACTTTCCTTTTTGGGAAGGCTTGTGCTTGAGTAGGGCTCATTGTCTAACTGCATTTTGCTAATGGCAAACTCCATGGGAAAAGTTTTGCCTTCTTTGTGATTCCCAATTGTTTCCTGCTGACGCTTGAGTTTGTTTTGGTTCTTACCAACTATAAAATTCATCGTTTGACCACTATCATTGGTCAGTGGTTGGGCAAACAGTATTTGCAGATGCATGTTTTTGAGTTCATCTGGTTGATAGCCAAAGATTTGGACACTAGCAGCATTAGCAAACTGAATATAGCCTTGCTCATTAAGGATGAGAATGCCATCAACGACATTGTCGAAAACTGCTTGCATATATAGGTTACTTTCTCGCAAGTTGCTTGCTTGCTGTGCTAGCTCTCTGTCTAACTTATGAAAGAGGTACAAAGCAGCAACTAAGCCCACTAAACCTACAGCTAAAGCGAACCACTGTAATCCATTGGTTAGTTCCTGCCAATAGAGGACTTGCGCTTCGTGATTCCTTCCTGCTCGTTCTTCTTTCTCGAAAAATTCCTCGATTTTATCTCGTAGATCATCCATTAGTAACTGGCTTTTTTGCAACTGCTCAATTAAAGAGGATGATGTAACTTGTCTACTCGGAGTTGCTTCACTCGTCTGAAGAATCTCCTCTAAAAGCTTGATTTGCTCTTGTGCTAGAGTTGAAATCTCTCGGATTTGCTGATGCTGTACCGGATTAGCTTGTACTTGAACACTGAGAGAATTAAGGGACTCAGGTAGGAGTTCTTTTGCTTGTGAATAAGGCTCCAAAAATTCTTCACGCCTAGTAATTAAGTAACCTCGCACGCTGGTTTCGGCACTGAGTAACCCTTTCATTAAGCGATTAGCCTCTATAATAGTTTGCCGACTCTGTTGCGCTTCTACTCGACGCTCTCTAGTTTGAGAGCGCAACCCAGCAATGGCCAAAATTAAAGCCAACAAACAAACAACTGGGATCGAGATAATTAAAGTGCCTCGCCAGCGAACGGACAGAGCCGTTGGTTGCCTAAACCAAGTTAGCGAAGTTTGAGAGGAGTCCATCTGTTTAATCTTTTTTGTATAAATTAAGCAATTAGGCTTGCTTTCTGCTTTACTTGGTTTGAATTACATTGAGACTTGAGTTGCCGTGATAGAATTGAAGTCTGGACATTTGCCGTAATTGCTGCCTAGGGGCTCCAAAAGTGTTTCTAGATTGTAATTTACAGCCTATATAAGGAAGCCTAGTACCGCTGTGCGGAATGAAGAATTAAGAATGAAGAATTAAGAATGCTTATAGAGTAAGGATTCTATCGATCTCAAACTGGTGCGTTATTTCCGCCGCGCTGCACTAGTCATACCAGTGCCGGTTAAAATAGGTGATTATGAGGTTATCTTGTATAAGCACAATAATTTAAAGAATGGTTGCCATAGTACAACAAGGTCTCACTTTACTTGCTTCCAGACATTCCTCAAGGTATTGGAAGAGGTGTACAAATTCGCAGCAGTAGCCTTATACAGGCAACTTGTGAGCAAAAATGGTATTCCTTAGGGGTTATGTTCAAAAAACTTAACTCCTTAGCCAATAGCTCAAGATGTCTGAAAGTTGGCTTGAATCTCAGCCAAAAGTAAAGGAAGTCTCAAAAATAGACTCTATTATTCAGAATCTATCCGAAGTGCAACAATCTCTACTACTACCAATGGGTAGAAATACTTCACTCTTATGAGCTAAAACTTCCTAAATTTTCTATGTAAAAGTTACAAAATGTTATACCCTGGACGTTAATGATGAGTAAAATTCGCGTTGCTCTCATTGAAGACCACGACCTTACTAGGGTCGGGATTAGAACAGCGCTACAACAGCGTAGTGAAATTGAATTTGTCGGTGAGGCTGCTAACGCTGCTGACGGTCTGAAATTACTCGAGACTACTAGACCAGATATCGGTATAGTTGATCTCGGTCTTCCTGACATGGACGGCATTGAATTGACAAAGCAATTCAAGGAAGATATTGCAGCCGATAATCCAGACACAACCAAGATTCTAGTTCTCACTTTGCAGGATAATGAAGAAGCTGTGATGGCGGCTTTCGCTGCTGGTGCTGATTCTTACTGTATGAAAAATATCAGTTTTGATAATCTGCTAGAAGCGCTACATGTCACGAGTGAAGGTAATGCATGGATTGATCCGGCGATCGCTGGAGTTGTTCTCAAGCAAGCCAAGTCAAGCGAGGTGAGCACTACAGCCACAGGACCAATGAAAACTGTGACAATTAATGCGGCAGAACCTGAGTATAGCCAACTGATTGAAGCTTACCCTTTAACTGAACGAGAATTAGAGGTTTTGCAACTGATTGTTGATGGTTGTAGCAATGCAGTGATTGCTGAGAAGCTATACATCACAGTGGGAACTGTCAAAACCCACGTTCGTAATATCTTGAATAAGCTCTGTGCAGATGACCGCACTCAAGCAGCTGTTCGAGCTCTCCGCTCAGGATTAGTTGGCTGAACCTTGTTCAAGTTAGATCCAAGAAACTAATATCATCTGTTCTTCGATAGATGATATTAGTTTCTCAAGTTTACTTAGCTAACTCAGCATCTATCTGACTTCAACGAAACATCCCAAAGTTTAGGACTTACGCACCGTCACGGAATAATGTCATCCTGAGCGGTAGCGAAGGATCTCCAAACGGCCCAGATGCTTCACTATCACCTCAGCATGACAGTTGAGTGCGTAAGTCCTAAGTTGCCAAAATATCTGTAGTGGGGGCATCTTGCTCCCCCTAGATTCTTCGAGGGCAGACTCAGTGAAACGTTAGCATCTGGTGAGATTCTTAACTACGCTATCGCTCCGTTCAGAATGACAAAGGCAATCGCAGGGTATTGATCCAGATAATTTGACTGGGGTTTAGTCCCAAGCTACGGTTAAAAAATAAATGTCCAGCTCTAGTGGCGTGACACGACTAAAAAGGTAGGTTGGGTGTAACGAAGTGAAACCCAACAGAATATACGCCGGTGTTGGGTTACGCTATCGCTCCACCCAACCTACTTATTCCAACATTTTAGCTGTGTCACGCCACTACGGCAGGTACATTTTTTCCCAAAAATTGCCTAAAAGGGGCAGGGAGCGCCATCTATCCAAGCCAGGACAGGTTAATCTCCTAAGGGAAGCTCAACATTTACTCTTTGAGTATTATTAACGTCTCCAGATGGTTTAAATAATTCGTATTCGTCTTCAAATTCGATGGGATTTCCATAAATTAGGTTCACCCCTGTAATCGGCTGAAAAGTATCTGACAAAGATTGATACTGTTCAGTACCATTACCCGGTTCAACTTCGGATGTTTTTTTGAAGAACTCCTCTGCTGAGCGACCCTCAACTGTGGTAAGGGATTCACCAGATAGAGTAACTGAGCCAGCGTTGCGGTCAGACGGTAGCTCTGACTGCCCTTGGGCAATGGGTGGTAAACCTGTGACTATTGCTCCAATTCCTAAGACAACTAATGTTTTACGTAACATTCTCTTTCTCCTAGGTTTAAAACCATTTTAAGTGTTTTTACTTAATATCGGCAAAATTAAACACAAATGATTGTTTTATTCATTCTATAGAGTATGACTCAATAGTTGGCAGTTTATTTTTAGTAATTATACACTATTTTGTGAGTCTCAAAATTGAACCTTTATTGCTATAGATTTGTATCCAATGACAATTATCCGCCAGCCCCAATCCTGGGAGATACCAGAGTCACAAGTAACCTCAGAAGCTGCTTACTTCAATCGGCGTCGTCTTCTTAAAACCTTAGTTGGTGCTACTTTAGGAGCAAGCATCATACCAATTGTAGGTTGTGAACAATCCTCCGAATCCAAGAAGGCACTGGTAACATCTTTGGATACAGCTAGTTTAAAACCAGTGGAGACTAATTCAGCCTTTGCAGAAGTTAACCGACCAATCGCAGATGAGTTGTTAGCTGGAAGGTACAATAACTTTTATGAATTTGGTGGTAACAAATCAATTTGGTCTAAAGCGCAGAATTTGCCCACGGAAGACTGGAAGGTAGAAGTGACGGGTTTGGTGAATAATCCTCGCATTTACGATCTAGATGACCTCAGGAAAAAATTTCCTCTGGAGGAACGTATCTACCGCTTCCGCTGTGTTGAAGCATGGTCCATGGTGCTACCTTGGATTGGCTTCCCCATGAAGTCGTTGATAGCTACGGTGGAACCAACTTCCAAAGCCAAATTTGTGCGATTTACTTCATTTTACGACTCCAAAATTACCCCTGGCCCTGGGTTACACGTTGGTTCTTTACCTTGGCCTTACACAGAAGGCTTACGTATTGAGGAAATGGCAAACGAATTAGCCTTTTTTGCTGTTGGTATCTACGGTCATATCTTACCGAAGCAGCACGGTGCACCAATTCGTGCAGTGTTACCGTGGAAATATGGCTTCAAGGGAGCTAAATCGATTGTCAAAGTTGAGTTTGTAGAAACACAGCCAGCCACCTACTGGAATACAATAGACTCTTACGAATATGGTTTTGAGGCAAATGTGAATCCTAATAAGCCTCACCCTCGTTGGTCACAAGCGACAGAAAAATTTATCAGTAAAGGACCTGATTTGTCCTGGGAAAAACTCCCGACGCTTCCTTATAATGGTTATGGGGAATATGTTGCAAGTTTATATTAAAAAATGGGGGCTCTGAAGAAATAGGTTAAGGTGAGCAAGCTAGGTTAGTCAATCGGGGTCAAGGGAGCGAAAACTCACCCCATTGGGTAAAAAATACGGCAGAGCTATGTTAGCAGCCAGTAAAACCAATGCCTGGAGCGGAGCGCAACTGCGGTGGTTTGATAATGTAGTGCCATTGCTCTGCCAACACTTTCAACTTTGAGGACGAGGTGGGGGAGAGTTCTGGTTGCTAGGGAAAGAACATTCCACTGTAATCTTGAGGTTGCTTTCGGCGGTTCCTTCGGTAATGTAGGGGATGCCAGCTTTACCGCCTACTTTCATACCAAATTCCAGGGTGACTTTGTTAATATTGGCGTTGGCTACTTGGCGAAAAGCGTTGAGTGTGTAATGGGTGTAAGCTCGTATTGTGCGTTCGACTCCCTTGAAGCCTTGCGAAATTTGAGCTTTATTCAAGCTTTTTGCACCTTTTTGTAAATCATCACGGGTTAGTTCCTGTGTTTCTGAGGAACTGGGAGTGGAAGTGGGAGAGACTTCAACATCTTCTTTGGCTTCAAGATGAATAATTGTCCCGTCTTCGAGTTCCAGAGGAGTTAGTTGTACCATCAGTATTTAAGAGAAAAATTAACAATTAAAGTATTCATACTAGGAGTTAAATATTTATCCGGACTGATGCATCTTCAAACCGAAAAACTGTCTAGCGAAATCTAGAAGAATTTTGGTCAATGAGTAAGGATGCGCTAGTTGTTGGCATTAACACTTACCAATACTCAGGCTTGGCTAACCTACAAGCACCAGCAAAAGATGCCGAGGCGATTGCACAAAGGCTGGAACAGGATGGGGAGTTTAATGTCTGGCGGTTGCCGGAAGCAATTAGTCGAGAAACTCATCATCCTTTCGTGGGGGAGACGCTTGGAGTCAAACTGCTAGAACTCAAGCAAGCACTGGTTAAACTGTTTTTACCCGAAGGAAAGAGTATTCCCGATACTGCCTTATTCTACTTTTCTGGACATGGATTACGTACAACTTGGGGCCCTCCAGAAGGGTTTCTGGCAACCAGCGATGTGAATCCCAACATAGAATTTAACGGATTGTCCTTGAAATGGTTGCGAGAACTGTTAAGAGAGAGTCCGATTAAGCAGCAGATTGTCTGGCTAGATTGCTGCCATAGTGGAGAGTTACTCAATTTTAAGCAAGAAGCTGACCCTGGAGAACAAGGCCAAGGGAGAGATCGTTGTTTTATCGCTGCTTCTAGGGAATTTGAGGTGTCTTATGAGGAGATTGGTAGCCTCTACAGTGTCTTGACCAAAGTACTACTACAAGGACTTGACCCCAGCAGATGTCCCCAGCGTTGGGTTACTAATTATAGTTTGGTGGATTACATCAACCAACATTTGCAAGGAGCAACCCAGCGTCCGACTTTTACTAACTTTGGTGAGCCGATTAACTTAACTCGCACTTGTGAAGTTCCACAACAGCAAACTACTTCAGAACCTACCCAAGCAATTTGTCCTTACAAAGGGTTACTTTATTTTGACTGCAATGACGAAGACCCCAAATACTTTTACGGGCGTGAAAAACTGACGGCTCAGCTCATCAACAAGGTGCGTCAGGAAAGCTTCCTAACGATTATTGGAGCCTCTGGTAGCGGTAAGTCTTCAGTCCTCAGAGCTGGGTTACTCCATCAGGTGAAATTGGGGCGTGAGATACCTGGTAGTGACCAGTGGAAAATTCACCTTTTCACACCAGGTGAGCGTCCTTTGCATAATTTGGCACTTGCCTTTGTAGACCCAGAGTTATCAAACATAGAGAGAGCAACTCAGTTATGTAAAGTTGAAAAACTGATTGAGGAAGGAGCCACGGGGCTGCGCCAACTGATCCAGGCTTCGACTAAAACGCGGGTGGTGCTGGTGGTGGATCAGTTTGAGGAAGTCTTTACCCCGTATCTGGATAGTCGAAAGCGAGAACAGTTTTTTCAATGCCTGTTAGGAGCTTTAGCACAGACAGACAAAAAACTTTGTTTGATTCTAGCAATGCGAGCTGATTTTTTTGGCAAATGTCTGGAGCAGGAGTATAGCGGACTAGCAAATCAGATTCAGCAGCATTTGGTGACGGTAACACCGATGAATCGCGAGGAATTGAGAGAAGCAATTGTTGAACCGGCTAAGCGGGTGAACCTGGCAATTGAGTTAGAACTGGTGAAGCAAATGCTTGACGACGTGGAGAATGCCCCTGGTCGCTTGCCACTGTTGCAATACACACTGAGGGAGCTGTGGAAGAATACCAAAGGCTATCTACAACTTAAGACCTATATCCAGTTAGGGGGAGTAACAGGAACACTCGAAGCAAGAGCCACGAAAGTATACAAGGAGTTTTCTGAGGAGGAGCAGTCAACCACTCAGTATATATTTCTTGCCTTGACCCAGCCAGGAGAAGGTGAAGGTACAGAAGATACCCGAAGGCGGGTCTTGAAACGGGATTTAGTCACCTCCAAGCATTCTGAGGCAGAGATCGATGCAGTACTTCAAAAGTTGGTCGATGAGAAGTTAGTTGTTACCAGTGAGTTAAGAGAAAAAGGTTTAGCCTCAGGTCACGTTACAGTCATAGATGTAGCTCATGAAGCCCTGATCCGTCACTGGTCTTTGTTACACAGTTGGATTAATGAGAACCGGAATTGCCTCAAACAAAGACATAAGATTGAAGGGGCTGCTAAAGAGTGGGAATTTCAAAAAAAGTCTCAGGGTTATTTATTACAAGGGAAACAATTGGCAGACGCAGAGACTTTTCGACAACAACAGAATGATTGCTTGAGTCTTTCACAGTTAGCTGAATCTTTTATCCAGCAAAGTATTCAGCACAGACGGAATAACTATCTAAAGCTTGTTGTGTTTGGATTAATTATGCCTCTGAGTTTAGCCATATTTGTAGGAGTTGAAATTAAGGAATATCTGAGATTGAAACCATTCTGGGAAATTATTCAGCAGCCCAGCGAGAAAGTAAAAAGTTCCGATTTAAAGAAGGCTCTTGAAGAAGTGAATAAGGCTGGTCACTCTTTAAATGATCGAGAATTTCCGAAAGCTGACCTTCGTGAGATCAAACTTCGTAAAGCAAAACTCCGTAATACTAACTTAAATGGTGTCAAATTAAGTGATGCTGACCTCAGTGATTCTGATCTCAGTGATGCTGACCTCAGTAACACCAAACTTATTAATGTCACACTCATTGAAACTGATCTCAGTAACGCCAGACTTATTGAGGCTAACCTCCGTTCTGCTGATCTCAGTAAAGCCAAACTTATTGAGGCAAAACTCCATTCTGCCGACCTCCATTCTGCGGACTTCAGTAATGCCAACCTCAGTAATGCTGACCTACGTAAGGCTAGTCTCATTGATGCTAACTTCAGTAATGCCGACCTCAGTAATGCTGATCTCAATGGAGCCACACTTTGGAATACTAACTTTTGCAACACCACTATGCCTGATGGAATAGTTAACAAAAAAGACTGTCCTGAGTAAACTGTATTTCATTTTTTGATACTTTTCTTTACATATTTAATCCTGATAAAAATTCGACTATTAGTAAAAATTTATACATGCTTTTTATCAAATTAATAAGGAGAATTGATGAAAATACGCAAGTTTTTTTTGCCGTTGTGTGCTGTCTTTTTACTCAGTCTGATCATCGCAGTTAGCTGCGGCTTGGCTCCAGAAAACACAATCTTATACTCAAACGCCAACGTATCTTCCACTACTGAAGAAGCATCTGAACCAATTGTTATCGGGTACAGCACTTGGTATGGGTGGTGGCCTTGGGCGATCGCAGAGGAAGAAGGATTGTTTGAGGAAAACGGAGCTAATGTAGAACTGAAGTGGTACAACGATTATGAGGAATCCATGCAAGCCTTGGAGGCGGGAAAAATAGACGGTAATTGCCAAACGTTGAATGATACCATTTCCTTTGCGGGAACTGCTGTTAATGGGGAAGTAGTTGTGCTAGTCAACGACAACTCAGCAGGAAATGACAAGATTATTGTCTCTGAAGAAATTGATAGTCTTGAGGAACTCAAGGGTAAAACGGTTGCCTTAGAAGAAAAATTGGTAGACGATTTTCTTCTGTCTTTGGCTCTGGAAAAGAATGGCATGTCTAGAAGTGATGTCAAAATTAAAGACCTGAAGACAGCAGAAGCTGTAGATTCATTTAAAGCAGGTGAAGTTGACGCAGTGGGTGTCTGGTCTCCTTTCTGGCTGGAGGCTTTGGAGCGGAAAGGTAGTAAAGAGCTAATTAGTTCCAAGGAATTTCCGGGGGCAATTCCAGATCTTTTAGTGGTTAGCCAAAAGCTGATTGATGAACGCCCAGATCAAGTCCAAGCTATAGTCAATACCTGGTTTTCGATTCTAGACTTCATAGAAAAAAATCCCAAGGAGGCTGAGGAGATTATGTTGACACGATCCGGTATCAAGGATAAAAACAAGTTTGACAAGCTTAAAGAGGGAACTAAATTTTTCTCCATTGAAGAAAACCTAGAAGCCTTTAGCCCTGGTAATACCATGAAGCATATGCCCTTCGCAGCTCAAGAGATGACCAAATTTATGTTAGATGTTGAATTGATAAAGGAAGCAGAGGCACCTGACCTAGACAAAATATTCAATAACAAGTTTGTTACAGCTTATGGAGGATCTCTTTCTGAATTTAAAGATGTGTCGCCAAGTGACCAAAGCTTCCCAGCTTTGCAAAACCTAGTAGGAAACTATAATTGCATCAAGGGATACCCTAACAAAACTTTTCGAGGCAAAAAAGCTGCCACTCGATACGAAGTTGTCCAGATGATTAGCGATTGTCTAGATACTTTCTCTAGCTCCAGTCGCTAGATTTGCCAGATGCAAATGGCTCTAAGATTTTGTTTAATAGGCGTAAAACTAGTAGTCTGCCACAATGATTTTGACAAATTTTGGCTAAGTTTTTCGCCTTGATTACTTCTTCCTAAATTGGCGCTATCAATTCAGGGTAAACTCATCTAAAAGTTAATATTCAGTGAATATTGGATTGGGGTTAGTCAAAACGATCTGAAATTCAGTGCCCTGGGTAAGATTGAGTTCAATACTACCTTCAAGCTGCTTGGTTAGGTTACGCACTAGCTGCAAGCCAACGGAATTGGGATTGCGCCAGTCCAAATCTTCTGGAATGCCTATTCCATTATCACGAACGGTCAAAATTAACTGATTTTGCGACCGATTGTTCTGAATACTGACGCCAATTTCACCCCCCTGTTGAGCAGGAAAGGCAGACTTTAGGGAGTTGGAAACTAGTTCATTAATAATCAAGCTACAAGGAAGAGCTGTTTTAACTGTTAGTAAGATTGGCTCTGCGTTAACATTACATGTAATAGCACGGTTATCAGCATCGTAGGAGCGGCAAATATGATCAACTAGGGTTGTAATATATTCAGGGAAGTCAATCTGAGCCGAATTATCATCTTGGTAGAGTTGCTCATGAATTTGCCAGATTGTCTTGACTCGGTTGTGGCTTTCTTCAAAAAGTTTAATAATCTCTGGATCTCCCAAAGATTGAGAGTACAACTCTAACAACTCACAGATAATTTGCAGGTTGTTTTTGGTACGGTGATGCATCTCTTTAAGCAAGTTTTCTTTCTCTTGCAAGGACGCTCTAAAGTCATCTTCTGCCTGCTTGCGATCGCTAATATCCCGCCAACAGACAACTAAGCCATCACCCAGTTGAACAGCATGGAGATCAAAAGCTTTTTCTTGGCTAAGATTATAGATATCTTGATAGATAAAAGATTCTTTGACTAGAGATTGAGCTGTTTCTACTACTTGGCAGTATTCAGCAAATAGTCCGGTTTCCCGATGGGCGGGAAATAGTTCACACAAGCGTTTACCAATTTGCTCTTCTTTAGTCAGGTGGCTACTGTTTGCCACAGCGCTATTAATGTACTCAATTGAAAAGTCTATAATCTGACCCCATTCATCTCGAATTGCTGAGTAAATCGCAAAGCAGTCGGGCATATTGTCAATAGCAGTGCGGAATCGTTGTTCACTAGCTTGTAATTCTGTTTCGAGTTGCTTGCGCTCTGTGATATCTCGGCTAATAATTACTACCTGCTCGACATCGTTATTTTTGCTCAACACCGGATTGATCACGTAATGGTAATGACGAATGCTATCTACCGTTGTCAACTGCATTTCCCCACTTATAGGTTTTCCTGTACTGAATACCTCTTGCCGCCGAAGCTCAAAAGTGTCCCTCACTTCCACCAAAAGATCAAGTTCCTGCCAAGTTTTGCCAACTAAATCTCCTAGCTCCAATTCCCAAGCTTTTAATCCCTCAGGGTTGGCATAAAGATACTTACCTTCTTGATCCATTAGGTAGATATGATCGACAGAGGTACGCAGGATACTATTGAGCATCTTGGTTGGCTCTTCAGCCTGAGTTGCTAGACTTTGTTGCTGTAATTGCTCAAATTGACGTTCGGTAATATCCTGACAGATTCCGGCAATTCGGTAGACTTCACCTTGCTCGTTGGGAATACCAAAAGTATGGCAGTAAATCCGGCGCACTTCACCGTCTGGTTTAATAATGCGATACTCTTGGCTATATTCCCTCTGCTGAATTTGATTCAAGCTTGCTTGGACGTGTTCTTGATCTTCTGGATGTATAGAGTTTCTGAAGATGTCCATACCTGATACTAGAGGTTCATTGAGGGTATCGGCGGTTTTTCCCAGAACTTTCTCAAAAGCGGGACTAACGTAGAGGAACTCTTGCAAATCTGCGCTCGCTAACCAGAAAACTTGCTGGATATGTTCTGTTAACTGGCCAAACATCTCCTGAGTCTGATGCAATGACTGTTCTGCTTGCCGTCGTTCTTCAACTTCTGCTAGCAGTCGTTGATTAGCATCTATTAAATCGGTTGTTCGCTCCCGAACTTTAGTATCTAACTGTTCATTGAACTTTTGCAGTTCCTCAAGAGCCTGCTTATGCTCAGTGATATCCCTACCTTCTGAAATTAGCAGCACCACTTTTCCTGTTTCATCCCGCACAGGTTTGATGGAAAAGTCGATGGTAGCAACAGTATCCTCAGGACTAAAATGGTTAACTTCGTAACGGACAAAGCGCCCCGCTGCTGCTTGAGCGATCGCTTTTTGCAATCCTGCTTGGGTTTCCGGTGAAATCTTCCACCAGTCTGCCTCCCATAAGGGACGATGAATTACTTCCTCAGCTTCCAGTCCAACTAACTCCAGTGCTCTCTGATTAGCTTCGAGTAGTATACCCTCTGGTGACATTAGTCCAATAAACTGGAAGGTTTGGTTAAAGATGGCATGGAATTTGCGTTCACTTTCCCTTAAAGCTTGCTCTGCTTGCTGACGTTTCTGCTGTTCCTGAGCTTCCTGGAGACTAAAAGATAGATAATCAGCAATTTCCATCATCATTCCCACTTGATACTCACTCCAGGTGCGGGGAGTTGAAGAATGAAGGCTCAGTAAGCCTATGAATTTGTCTGACTGCCGCAGAGGTACAGCCAACAAGGCTTGAGTTTGGCAGGAGTGCATCCAGCCAGCAAGAGGTGTCAACATAGGCTCTTGGGTAGCATCCTCGGTAATCATTATTTCTCCTTGCTGGAGAAGGTTGAAATAGTCTGGAACAGATTTTAAATCTGCAGCTAAGCCTTTAGGTAGTTGCATCCTTGGGGGTTCACTTGTTTGGATAATCCTTAACTTACTGTTTCCCTCAAGGATGCTGTAGCTGACACCGAGGTTGGAGAAAAAATGACCAATCTTGCTGAGGGTTTGCTCGATAATTTGCTCCTTGGACAAGTCTGTAGTTTTAGCAGTGGAGATAGCATTAATCAACTGGAGGCAGATCTGGCTCTGTTGAAGTCCCTGCTGCACTTGTAACCGTTTAGCAATCTCCGCTTCGAGTTGTTCGTTTGCCTGTCGCAGTTGGACAGTACGCTCTTGAACTCTGGCTTCTAGTTCTTGGTTGAGCTTTTGCCGTTCTGCTTCGGCTCGCTGACTTTCTAACAATACTGTTTGGGATTGCCGTGCTGCTTCTGCTTGCCTAATTGCGCTCTTGATTTGTAGCGTTAGATGCTTGAGTAAATCCACCTCTGATTTAGACCATTGCTTAGGACCAGAACATTGATGAGCCACTAATAATCCCAGAGGTTGTTTCCTGGTAGGATCGGGATAACAACGTTGGCACGTACTTGGAGCCTAGTTAATAGTCCCAAGTGACAGGGGCGGATATTGCTATTGTAGACATCTGACATGGCCCTGACGCGACCCTGTTGATAACGCTGAGCCCATTTTGTTTTAAAACAGGGGTCATCAATGACTTGGCTCAACAGAGGTATCCAGCCAGAAGTAACAGACTCAATCATCACATAGCCACTCCAGTCGGGATTGAAGCGGTAAATCACCAATCGATCGATTTGGAGTAGCTCCCGCGTATCGGTGACGGCAGTGTTCAGGATGTAATCTAAATCCAGAAACTGACGAATTTTGCGGGTAATTGCTCCAAAGCGTTCAATCAGTTGCTCAGGAGAAATGGGAGGATCAGGGGAGCTGCTGGGTTCCATGAAGATATTTTACGGGAGACTATTTATTCTGTCCTGTCCTAGAATCCACCCTAGAAAACCCCAAAAAAGGTTGGGGATCGAGGTGGGGCAATATTTTTAAGATACAGGACTATTATGAGAAGGCATAGGAAATTTTTTCGTCGAAAGTATTAGATCTACCTTGAGAATGGGGAATAGGGAATTATCATCATTGCTGCTAAAGATGACAATCCCCTTCCAGAATTGCTAGGTTTGATAGGGGAATGTTTCAAGGAATTAGATAGGTGCGCCAATTAGTTGGTTTACCTTGAGCAATAGCTTGAGGTACCGCTAGACGCCAAGTTTTACCTTCTTTCTGCCGTTGTAGATAGATATCAAAGAGATTGTTCTGCTGAGTCACCCGTTGCTTTTGCAGAGCAATAGTGAGGCTGTATGTACCCAAAACACGGTAGGTGGCTAAATCTCCAATAAAGAAAGGTTCAATTTGTTTGAGTTTTACCTGGGTAATGTCAAATGTGGAAGGGAGGGATTGTAACCGTTGATTCAATTGCTGTTGGGTTTGACTTACCTGAAGCGCGATCGCTTTTTGTACTAGTTGCTTAGTTGGTGCTAGTCCAAGAGTAGGAGTATTTGTTCCACAAGCACTCAACATCCAAGAGATGGTCAAAACTATGCTGATGATTAATTTTGTAGTTTTATGCATACTGATTTGGGAATTGAGAATTGGAAGTTATAATTTTCATTTTTGTCTGAGACTATAAACAGTTAAGTATATGTAGTTACAAATAAGATTATTTATATTGGTGATGAATCTAATTAATATGATTGTAAATCAGCTTCAGTTCTTAGTTAAGTTAGTCAACAATCCTCTAAGGAAGCTATCTAAACACCCCTCTCTTATTTTTTTGAACGGTATCATTATACTACTGTTTTTAGTGTTAACAGTTTATGTTAAGACGGGTGAACCAAACTGGAGAAAAGCCAAACTAATAATGCAATTATTTGCAGACCCTTTTACTCATCGAAATCCCTTACAGAGCTATTTAACTAATCTATCTGAAATATTGTGGTGTTTTTCTTTGGCTATTTGTTCTTTCAGTATTGGTTTAATTAACAATATTCGACCTAAAAGTAAAATTAATCGCTTCATTGTCTGCTCTGCACTTATATTGGCAATATTGCTGATTGATGATATATTCAGAATAACTTTAATCGCCAATCAGTTATTGGGTATACCTAAATCATTTACAGCCCTATTATATGGAACTGCTATTATTGCCTACAGTCTGTTCTTCCGTCGCAAAATAGCATCTACTCCTTATTTCCTCCTACTAGTCGCTTTTGGTTTATTTGTGATCTCTACCTTAGTAGATTGGCTGTCTTTGCCAGGTACTGGTACTCCAACGATGTTAGAAGATGGAACTAAACTACTGGCTTTGGTTAACCTGGCATACTACTTTTGGTATGTATGCCGTAATGAAGTACTCTCAGCCAAAACTAGGACTTGGTGAAAGTTGAGGAAGTAGTTCAGAATCTTAGATGGATTTCTTTCATATATTACCCAAGTTGTATCCTTGAGGTGAGGCGATCGCACATACAGGAGAACTAACATGGATAGTATGGTTTCAGGTCAGTTAAAATCCCTATAATTAGGGATTGCTGAAAAAGTGTGTAAGCAATGCCAGACGAGGCTTTCAATCCTATGGCAAGCAAAACAAGTCCAAGGTTTTTGCATCGATGGGCTCAATTTCTTGACACCGACTTGGGAAATTTCCTAACACCTAACACCTCCAACCTAACCTACCACCTACCACCTAACACCTATTCAAACCCGAAAGTTACGACTTATTCAGCAAGCCCTAATTACCGGTGAAAGCCTACTTCCCTCTTACCTTCTGCCTTCTGCCTTCTGCCTCCTGCCTCCTGCCTTCTTTTCCTCCTGCCTTCAATGCAGCTTGAACTCCAGAAAGAAAAGCACCGTGAACTGTTCCTGGATAGTTGCAAGAAGTTGCTTCTCCGGCAAAAAAGAGGAGATTGTCTACAGGCTGAGCTAGGATATCTCGCTCCTTACTTGTGACTCCGACAGGAAGACTCGCAGCATAAGCTCCGTAAGCGAAAGTATCAGTTGCCCACTTTGTCTTGAGTATAGCTTGGGGATTGGGGATAGCTTGACCGTAAATTTTACGTAAATCTCCCATGATTTGGGCTACTAATTCTGGTTCTGATAAACCTTCTATCCGGTGAGCATAACTACCTCCAGTTATACCTATTAAAACAGGTGCATCTTGATAGTGAGCATAGTTGAGAAAATAGGAAAAATTAGTAGGGTTTTGACTAATGGAGCCAATAATCTCTTGCCGGTCCCAAAATTGTTGAGGAAATAATAGCACAACTTTGTTTAACAGACCTACGGCGAGACGCTTAATTGCTTGTTGTTTGGCTGGGGGAAGCGGTGGTACAAACTGAACAGTATTCGACTTAAGCACTCCCAGAGGTAAAGTTATAATTGCCGCAGCAGCAGAAAAACTGTTTTTTTCCGTTGTTACTACTACCTCCTGGTTCCCATATTTAATCTCAACAACTTTTTCTTCGAGGCGAATATCAAGATCGGCAGCTAGTTTGGCAATAATTTGATCATAACCATTAGGAAATAGGTAGTCAGCTCCAGCAAAATCTTTCCCCTCTTGCCATTCTTGCAAGGATAATTGCTTTAGGTCTAAAGCCAAATCACCGACAACTTCAGCATCAAGCCACCATTCTATCAGTTGCTGCTCAAGAGCAGAAAACTGCTTTTTTGCCAAAATCCTTTGTATACCAGCATCAAGAGCAAGATCTTCGTCTTGCTTATTTCCCCAAGATGTAGCCGTATTGAGAATTTTTTCGGTAAGTTTTCGACCCTTTTTCACTGCATCTGGAGACACAACTTGACCATCTAAAAACAGCTTCAAGGATTCATAGTTAGTAGGAAGGGTTGTCAGCTGAAAATCTCGTGCCAACTTAGCAATGGGATTTCTCTTAACCCCATGAATCCAAGAAGCACCTAAATCTATAGGTAAACCTAAAGAGCGGGTCAGTAAAGATTCTTCCTCCCAAGCGATCGCGTCCTTCTAAAACTGTAACCATTCTACCTTGGGATTGTAATTGGCGAGCCGCAGATAAGCCAGCAATTCCTGCACCAATCACTAAAACTTTACCTGGTGGAGATTGCTTGTTTGGTGTAGAACAAGCCCAAGCTAATCCTGTGGCTAACAAGCTCAGTTGCAAGAAGTGACGGCGGTGATAGAGATGATTGATTAACCGGATTGAGGAGGACAAAATCTCAGTAATTAGAAGATGGTTATATCATAATTCTAGTACTGTTTAGGAATGTTGTGGAACGGGCATCTTGCCCGTCTCAAATGCCCAGGTTCTACAGCAAGTTAGTTGCAATGACGATTATTTTTTGCTAATATTTTTTTATAATGGGTAAGGTGTGCGCCTATATATAAAGTAATTTAAGCGATCGCTAACTCTGGAAGAGTCATTACTGTTGTGAGCGATTAACTCGAGTGAGTTTACCCCATATGTTCTCTTCAATTGAAATCATCTATGGTATTGGCACAACGAAATTATCAAGTAAATATAGCCAGATCTAGGAAAAGAAAATAGCGATCGCACTGTGTCACGGCAGTAGGGTGCGTTAGCGTAACAAAGTGGAGCGTAACGCACCAGGTTCTACAGCAAGTTAGTTGCAATGGTGATTATTTTTTGCTAATATTTGTTTTTACAATGGGTAAAGTGTGCGCCTATATATAAAGTAATTTAAGCGATCGCTAACTCTGGAAGAGTCATTATTGTTGTGAGCGATTAACTCGAGTGAGTTTACCCCATATGTTCTCTTCAATTGAAATCATCTATGGTATTGGCACAACGAAATTATCAGCAAATATAGCTAGATCTAGGAAAAGAAAATAGCGATCGCTAACTCTGGAAGAGTCATTATTGTTGTAAGCGATTAACTCGAATGAGTTAACCCCATATGTTCTCTTCAATTGAAATCATCTGATGAATTCGTGTTGCGAGTCGTTCAAAATCTGGATCTTCGGTACAGACAACTATTCCCGCATGATCTGGTTGAGCTAGATGCAATCTGATAAAATCCCGACGATTCCTAGTCATTTTGTTTATTAGCAGCGAACTGAAAAAACTTCTATTGGTCATTTTAGCTAATTGGATTGGCACAACGAAATTATCAAGTAAATATGGTCAGATCTAGGAAAAGAAAGTAGCGATCGCTAATAACACCAGCATTTCCTACTGTAGGGGTGACAGCATTGGTGCTGGTATATCGCCTCTTGGATAAGAATCTTACTTCGCCAATGCTTCACCCTTCCGGCATTTACCCCTACACACCTAAAACCTAAAACCTAAAACCTAATACTTCGCACCTAACTAGCAGTGGTAAACGAGTACAGGAACCAGTTACATCCCTATCTTTGTTCAATTTGCCGGAATTATGCCCAATGGTGGGAAAGCTATACCATCACGGATGTGGTGGGGAAACAACAGGATGAGCAGAAGCAATTTTCTCCACTGCTAGATTTGATGGTGCAGACGGTTGAGCAACAGCAGGAAAAGAGGGAGGAAGGGAAAGAGAAAATTGAACGGCTGGCTGTTCTGGAAGGATTGCGCAAATATGCCCCAGATCATGTATTGTTAGTAGGTCGTCCTGGTTCTGGGAAATCGACGGCATTAGTACGGTTGTTATTGGAAGAAGCTGAGAGGGAGAGAGCTGGGGAAGTTGGGGGAGCTGGGGGAGAGAAGGATTTTCCGAGAATTCCTGTGTTGGTGGAGTTACGGTTTTATCAGCATTCGGTGTTGGAGAGGGTGCAGGCATTTCTTCTACAACATGATCCGGGTTTGGATGTGGATGAGGAGATATTGAAAAAGTGGCTGCGTCAGGGAAGATTGTTACTGCTGTTGGATGGATTTAATGAATTGCCTTCTGGAGAGGCTCGACAGCAAGTAAGGGTGTTTCGCCAAGACTACCCCAATACACCAATGGTATTCACCACTAGGGATTTGGGGGTAGGAGGGGATCTCAACATTACCAAGAAACTGGAAATGCAACCCCTGACAGAAACTCAGATGCAGCAGTTTGTCTGTGCCTATTTGCCGCAACAGGGGGAGCAGATGCTCAAGCAGTTGGGTAGTCGCTTGCGAGAGTTTGGGGAAACACCCCTGCTGTTGTGGATGCTTTGCTCTGTATTTGCTAACAACTCTAACCAAGTACCCTCTAACTTGGGTTCGGTATTTCGCCGCTTTACCGAGATTTATGACAAAAAAATCAAACAAGATGTCCCTACTTACAAAGAATCACGGGATTGGTGGCAGAGGCTATTGCAACATTTAGCTTGGGTGATGACTCAGGGAAAATCCAAGACGGAGCTAATGGTTGCCATTGGCAAGCAGGAAGCGGAGGTAAAGCTGACGGAGTTTTTGCGAGGTAAGGTAGAAGCTCCAGATTATGATGCTTGTCGCTGGTTGAAAGATTTACTCAAGCATCACCTAATTCAAGTTGATCTAGGCAGTAATCAGATTGAGTTCAACCATCAACTGCTTCAGGAATATTATACGGCAGAGAGCTTGTTGCTGCGATTGGCAAGTCTCAGTGATCAACAGTTGAAGTGGGACTATTTGAATTATCTCAAATGGACTGAGCCTTTAGCACTAATGATGGAGTTGCTGGAGGATCTCGAGCAGGCAGTGCGGGTAGTGAAGTTAGCTTTAGAGGTAGATTGGCTCTTAGGAGCAAGGTTGGCAGGAGAGGTTAAAGGTAAATTTCAGGAGCAAACAGTAGGTTTGGTGGTTGGGTTACCACTGCCTCGGTTGTTTAAAATGAGTTTGGCAGGAACAACAAAATCTGATGCTGCGGTTCCTGCCCTAATTAATACCCTAGAAGACTCCGACTCTAACGTGTGTCGTAATGCGGCAATTGCTCTAGGTAAAATTGGCTCTGATGCTGCGGTTCCTGCTCTACTTGAAGCACTAGAACACTCCGACTCTGATGTGTGTCGTAATGCGGCAATTGCTCTAGGTAAAATTGGCTCTGATGCTGCGGTTCCTGCTCTACTTGAAGCACTAGAGCACTCCGACTCTAATGTGTGTTGTAATGCAGCGGTAAATGCTTTAGGTGAAATTGGCTCTAATACAGCTATTTATGCACTACTTAAAATCCTAGAGCATCCTAACGCATTTGTGGCTGCTGAGGCGGCAGATGTTCTAGGTGAAATTGGCTCGGATGCAGCTATTTCTGCCCTAATTAACGCCCTAAAACACTCCAACCCTTTTGTGCGTAGCATTGCGGCAGATGCTCTAGGTGAAATTGACTCGGATGTTGCGGTTCCTGCTCTAATTGAAACCCTACAAGACTACAACTCTGATGATAATGATTCTATTAGTATGGCAGATCTTATAGCTAAAATTGGCTTGGATGCTGTCGTTTCTTCTCTAATTGCAACCCTAGAACACTCTGACATTCCTATTTCGTGTATTTTTGCGATAGAAGCTCTAGGTGAAATTGGCTCTGATGCTGCGGTTCCTGCCCTAATTGAAGCACTAGAAAACTCCAACTCTAATGTGCGTTGGCAAGCAGCAGAAGCTCTAGGTGAAATTGGCTCTGAAGCGGCTATTCCTGGACTAATCAAAGCACTAGAAGACTCCGACTCTAATCTGGGTTGGCGAGCAGCAGAAGCTCTAGGTAAAATTGGTTCTGATGTCAATATTCCTGAACTAATAAAAAAACTTAAAGATAATAACTTTGCCACAGCAAATAGCGGAGATAACTTCAATCAAGCCCTCACAGCACTAAAAACCATCCAAGAGCGCTGTCAATATTACCAACCACCTCCAAAACTTACCATGTCTAACCCCCTCTATCCATTAGGCAAAAGTAGCCGAAACAGTGATAGAGACGATGATTCAGTTAAGGATTGGGAAGGGAGTGGTGAGAGCCATTATTAGATTAACAGGGGTCTCCCAAGAGTGCGATCAGCTACGCTGGTGCCGTAGGCAATCGCTAAATTCAGCTCAGAGCGATCGCCACTGGGAAGCGCTGCGCTAGATTGGGCGGGTTGAAGCACTCCCCAGCAAGAGTACTCTACAAGGTGGTCAGACACCGTAGGGGAGCGCTTCAACCTCCGCTGCGCCGCCCAATCTTTCCCAGTTGTAGTATCAACTTAACAAGAGCTCCCCTCAATCAACCGGAAAAATGGTGTTCGCACTTCGTGGACAGCTTGGCGTATGTTGTGAGAGTATCAGAAGAAAAAGTCAATCAGGGGATGAAGAAGAACAAATGAAAGATTGGATAAGCCAGGAAATAAACCCAAAATTTTTCAGGACATACGCCATGCCAAAAGATTGAGAAAGACACTGTTGCTCTTAAGCGAACATCCAGGAGAAACAGTACCGAAAGCAAGTGGTAATGCGAACAAAAGCCAAAGTATCTATAGATTTTGGTCAAATGAGAAAGTGAAAAAAACACAAATATTGGCTTCACACAGGGAAGGTGTAGTCAGGAGGTCTGTAGAAGCAGGAGTAGTACTGGCTATACAGGATACGACAGACTTGGAGTATACAACACATGAAGCAACCAAAGGTTTAGGATATATCAATCAGACTTCTCAACAAGCTTGGCAATGTGTGCAGTGGTATAGCTATCGATGGCTCATCGAACGTTTTCACTTTACCCTAAAAAGTGGCTGTGGTGTGGAAAAACTTCAACTTCAAACTCGAGAGCGTTTAGAAAGAGCACTGGCGACTTATAACATTGTTGCTTGGCGACTAATGTGGTTGACTTATCAAGCTCGACTGAATCCCGATGCTTCTTGCCAAGTGGTTTTCTCTCCGCAAGAATGGAAACTCTTACGACGTAAATTTCAACCCAAAAACCGCTCGAAAAAACCTCCTACTCTTCATCAAGCTTTGATTTGGATTGCACGCTTGGGTGGATTTTTGGCTCGTAGTGGAGATGGCGAACCTGGCTTGAAAACCCTCTGGCGAGGGCTTTCGACCTTCTACTATTTGTTTGAAGGTTCACAACTTGCTTCTACATCGTAGTCTCTATCACTGTTTCGACTACTTTTGCCTAATGGATAGCAAAGTTGGGGGATTTAGGGGGCATCCAGCATCTGTCGCGCCATCAAATCGGCAAACAACCCCTCCACTCCTGCCAACTCCTGAAAACTTCCCTGCTGAACTATCTTCCCCCCTTGCAACACATAAATCCGATCCGCATGACGAATCGTACTCAAACGATGAGCAATAATAATGCGAGTTACCCCCAACTCTGCTAAACTTTGAGTGACAATTGCCTGGGTACGATTATCCAACGCCGATGTCGCCTCATCAAATAACAAAATCTGCGGTTTATGTACCAAAGCACGGGCGATAAATAACCGTTGTCGCTGTCCCCCGGAAAGATTACCACCCCCTTCATTGATAATCGTATGGATTCCCATCGGCATAGCTTCAATATCATCCCTTAACCCCGCCATCTCCAACGCCTCCCATGCCTCATCCTGGGTAACAATCGCACCCCCAGCAATATTTTCCCAAATCGAACTACTCATAATCCGCCCATTTTGCAGTACTACCCCTAACTGTCGCCGCACTGCGGTAATATCTAATCCCGCTAAATCTTTGCCATCATAAAAGATAGTTCCTGATTCTGGAGCTTCAAATCCCAATAGCAAGCGTAGGATGGTAGATTTACCACTTCCTGAAGGGCCAACTACAGCAATAAATTCCCCCGCTTGGGCTTTCAGGGTGATATTCTCTAACACTAAAGGACTATCCTGACGGTAGCGAAAACATATTTGTTCTAATTGAAGTTCACCGGAAAGCCTTCCTGGATGGTACTTTTGAGCATTCACTTCCGGTAAGGCTTGCAAAATAGGTTGAGCCCGTTCCCACAAAATAGTGATATCTAAGATATCAATAATCGTATTGCTTAACTGGGTAGCGCTGGCGATAAAGGTACCAAATGCCGCATTAAATGCCAGAAATCTACCTGTAGATAATCCTGTGGCTGCTGTTGAGCGTCCCAATAAAACTACAGCTAACCCAAACAGTAGCATGGAACTGACTGCTGGCAAGATAACATTAAACAAAGCGAGTAAATCTTCCACTAACTGGGTACTCAACATCAGTTTCACTATGGAAGTGTATTTTTTTGCCCAGTAAGCAAACGCCTCTGACTCCGCCGCAGCGACTCGTAGTTTAGAGATGCCATCAATTAACTGTACCGTTAGCCCCAAGATTTCCCCGTCAAGTTCCTGAAGAGGGCGCATCTTCCTTCTGGTAATCATACCGGAGATGGTAGTAACAATAATCGCTACTACAGTAATTGCGATCGCAACTAAGGCTAGGGGAAAACTGTAATATATTAGTAATCCCAGATTGAGCAGGGCAAACAAACTAGTAAATAGGGTGCGTAAAATGCTCCCGCTCAGTTGATTACGTATCTGGATAATGGCAGAAACGCGATTATGTAAATCCCCGGTAGAATAGTCTCGGAAAAAGGCGGGTTTAAGTTTCAGTAATCTATCCCAAACCGCAGCTTGCGTCTCCAAACCCACTTGGGTTTGCAACCTTAAGATAGTAAAACTTTGAGCCAGCTGTAAAATCAATACCCCCAAGCCAGCGGCGAATAATCCCAATGCCATCTGAATTAATAACTCACGGTTGGCATCGGGAATGGCATAATCGATGAGGAGACCTGTAATTTGTGGTGTCACCATCCCCAATAAGCTGGCAATAACTCCCACCAGGATAACCTTGAGGTAGTCGGTGATATGACCTCTCAAGGTAAACTGTAGAATATCGGTGATTGTCAGTTTTTGATCTGGGAAAGGGCGATAGAAAGTATAAGCGATGGAGTCGAGTTGAGCGGCAGTAGCTCGGTTTAACGGAGTGCGGGTTAATGTTATCGGGTTAAGGATCTCATACTTACCAGCTTTTACTGGTAGCAAGGCAACAGGAAGACGTTCATCTTGAGTAATATCATTTCCTTCCACCTTCCAAACTTGCTTCTTTCCTTCTGCCTTCTGCCTTCTGCCCTTTGCCTTGTTAGCACTAAAGTGTAAGTATTCTACTGGATTTGAGATGAAACCCAACAGAGGGCCACAATCCGTTTTCCACCAGTTAGGAGTAAGGGTGACTCGGCGGGTACGAAATCCAGAAGCATTGGCGATTGGTGCTACAGGATCTGAGAATTGGTAGAGTTTTTCTGATGATGTGGGAGGACGAATAGTAATCCCTAAGGCTTTTCCCACAGCACCCACAGCAATTAAGAGGGGAGTGTCTCCTGGGGGAATCTGGTTGGTAGGATTGAAGATTGAGGCAAGTTCCCGTAGAGCTTTTTCCGTCATAGGGACATAATAAAAACCATTTCTAAAATAACAACCGAGTCTAAACTACTCTAAAAAGAGATGTACCAAAGTTCAACATTTAAAAGCTATGATACCGCCACGAACTTTCTCCAGCAATCAGATTCCATTTTAGGGAAACTAATCTCTGCTGTAGGATCATGCCAACTCAAAGTATCCTCAGAATCAGATTTAATTAGTGCAATAGCAAAAGGTATCATCTCGCAGCAAATCTCCACTATTGCTGCCTCTGCCATATATCAAAGATTTGTTCAACTTTACGTTGATTATGACTCAAAAGAGGAGAAAGCAAAAGCCATTATGGAAACATCTGATGAGAGATTACGTGAGGCAGGAATTTCACGTCCTAAAATTCGCTACCTTAAAGATTTAGCTCAGAAAAGCCTCTCAGATTTGCCAACTCTTGAGGAATTAGAGACAAAAGATGATGAAGAGATTATCCAGATACTAACTCAGATAAAGGGTGTAGGACGTTGGACAGCTCAAATGCTTTTGATGTTCAGCTTAAATCGTCAAGATGTTCTTCCCGTTGATGATCTAGTTTTGCGCAAGGCAATCAAGAATCTGTATGCATTGAAGGAAATGCCAACTCGGTTATTAGTGGAAGAGTTGGGGCAGAAATGGAAGCCCTACCGCAGTATTGCTTGTTGGTACTTGTGGAAAAGTTTAGAGCAGAGCCAAGAGTCGTTTTGGGATTGAATCACCGAAAGCGACACCGAAGCCCAGACATTAAATCATTAAGTCCTCGCTGAAAATTAATCAATTCCATTTTCCATGGACGTAATTTGCCAAAATATTTTTATCTTTTATTCCAACTCCAGCCGCACGATGGGTGAAATATAAACCGAATGGTTATTAATTAAAGATTTTGCCAAATCACTCAACTTATTTCCCAAACCCCCATAAAGCCATACGACTACATGGGTACCAAGGTAAATCAAGACTAACCTCCTGCTCCCAACTGATCTCCACCAGTTCTTCCGGATTTCCCACAATCACCTCTGGACGAGAAATCAACCTCTGTAATTTATCCACCTTCTCGACTGGAACGATTTGTAAATGCTTTCCCCCCCGTTCTATCTCTAGAGGGATACCAGTCTCTAGGATTTCATCCAATAAATTGTATAGATTTCCTCGTAGTTCCGTTGGTGTAACCCGTTTCATAATTTTGGAGCTCAACGTACATACTAAATATTATATACGTACATATCACCTAATACCTAACACCTAATACCTAACACCTAATACCTAATACCTAACACCTAACACCTAACACCTAACACCTAACACCTAATACCTAACACCTAACACCTAATACCTAACACCTAACACCTAACACCTAACACCTAACACCTAACACCTAACACCTAAATCCCACTCCATTCCCTTAAAATGGGCAAAACAAAGGTAATAGGTGATCGCTCTTCTACTGTTACCCTTACTGTTGTGGTAGTTCCTGGGGAAATTGCTAACTCTGGTCCTTGTGAGGATGACCATTTGTACCCACTGAAGGTTTCGGAATTAAGCTGCAACTGAGCGATAGCTTCTATTTTACCTCCTCCCTCACCCATTAATCTTTGCACTACTTCTGGGTTTCCGACTACAGAAGTTGCACCTAAGGAAGTGATGGGAAGGGGAGAAACCTGAGTAATTTTCCCAACAATGCCCCCCAAACCTGGCCCGTTTTACCGTATCCGGTGTAATTAAAATCTCCATTCCGGGTTGAATCTTCTTACCATCTTCCACCGCAAAATAGGTAATGCTCATCATTTCCCCAGCTTTTCCTCCTATTTGCAGCGTTCCCAAACTGGTTCCCGGATTGAGATATTGTCCTACAGTGGCAGTTATTTCCAAAATACAGCCGTTGTGGGGACTTTTAATGGTACTGTTATCAGCAACCTCCTTTTCCAACCGTGCGATCGCTTGCTTTACTTCCTGAATTTGATTTTTCTCGTTATTGCTAGATTCTAAATGCTCCTGTTCTAGCTGTTTACTACGACTGTCTAATTGTTCCAACTCAGCCTTAATTTGGGTAATATTATTGAGGTTGTCCAAATATTGCTGTTCGAGTTCCATTTCCCGTACCTGCAACTGTT
This sequence comes from Caldora sp., assembly GCA_965222765.1. Lineage (GTDB taxonomy): Bacteria > Cyanobacteriota > Cyanobacteriia > Cyanobacteriales > Coleofasciculaceae > Caldora. The sequence goes on along the minus strand of CBDCVG010000059.1, from coordinate 3,102 downwards.
GCAACTCTGCTTGAATTCCCGAAATATCCTGACGAATTTGCCGATATTCTTGTTCTGCTTGTAATACCCGTTCTTGGGAAATGGCACCTTGTCGTTGCAATTCTTGCTGGTTGGTTAGTCGCTGCTTCAAAACAACGGTTAATTCCTCGGCATCTACTAGGCGTTGTTGGAGATGGCGACGCTGCTTAGAAATACTATTTAATCCTTCCTGTTGGAGACTAGGTGTCAGTTTTTGCGTATTTTGTAACCGTTGTTGTAAACTACTGCGTTGAGCAATAATCGTTTCAGTTTCAACCAACGTCCGTTGTTGTCGCACTAAAGTAGTTTGGGCAACTTGTTGGTTCAACTGGGCTAGTTTCTGTCGTTGTTGTTGCAACTGCTGTTTTTGCTCCGAGGGATCGATTATGCCCAGGATGTCCTCCTTTTTGACACAGGTACCGCTGCGAATATTTAAGGATTGTAATTGTCCTGATATAGGAGATTGAAACTGTACCACCCGATGAGGATTAATCAGAATTCCTTTACCAGTAACAGTGATGGGAAGATTACCAAAGATGCTCCAAACTATCCCTAAAATGCCGAAAATAGCCAATGTACCCAATGGCAGCCAATCGAAGGGACTAACCACTTGCATTAACTTATCTAGCTGTTCCGGGGAAGATAAGCGTTCGAGTGCTTTTTGACGAAAGATACGGCGTTTTTGTTCAGACAATGTAATTTATTCTATCGAGGAATAAGGCAACAGGGAGCTTCGGAAGAGGAAAAAATATTTTCGTCAGACGCTTAAGACATATTCCCACACACTCGATTGTATTTTCCATCTACACATTATTCACCACTTCTAAGCTAGACTGGTCTGAAAAATTGACCGAAGATCACTATGTCTGCTAAACTGACTCGCGCATCATCACCTCAAACACTAAATATCGAGGAAGAATGGACTCCCCCACTGCCCCCAAAGGATTTAATTTTTGACGACGGAGAACCCTTGGAAAGTAATCGACACCGCATCGCCATGAATGTTTTGATTGAAGCTGTTCATCAAGCTTATCAAGGACGAGACGATTACTTTGCTGGTGGCAATATGTTCGTTTATTACAGTAGCCAACAAGTAAGAAATCGGGAGTTTAAGGGACCAGATTTCTTCGTAGCTTTAAATGTAATCCACTAAGAAAATGAGAAAGCTCTTATTGAAGCGATCGCTAAGTTTTTTCTCCAAGCTGAAATCTTACAGCACAATCTGCCTGGGATTCAAATTATTAATTTCTGAGCGGATGAGAGCATTAGTAAAAAATCTAACTAAAAAAGTATTCCTCACTTTCATCCTTTTTGGCTTATTAGGTACAATAACTGCTTTCGGTGTCCATGCCTTGCCATCAATTGAACCTCTCCAGCAGCCAAGGGGAGAACTGAATGGGGGGATGAGAGGAGACACGGAGACGTGGAGCTGGGGGAGCTGGAGAAGCTGGGAAAGACAACGGAGAAATTCCCAATTCTCAATTCCCAAACAACCAACAACCAACAACCAACAACAAATAACAAACTTGCTCAACAACTCTACCAAACTGGTCGATTCTTGGAAGCAGCTAAAGTTTGGTCAGAAACGTGCTGCAATCTTTGCTAAACAAGGAGATATCATCAACCAAGCTCTAGTTTTGAGCCATCTGTGTTTGGCATATCAGCAATTAGGACAGTGGGAGGAGGCAGAAGCTGCCATTAGCCAAAGTCTCAGTTTACTCAACAATAACCAAAAACTAACAACTCAACACCAATTTATCCTGGCTCAAGTCCTGAACAATCAGGGCAATTTACAGCTAGCTCAAAATCTGGCAGAACAAGCTCTGAGAACTTGGCAAGAAGCTGAAGCAGCTTATGCCGGAGCTGGGGATCAGGTGGGAATTATTGGCACTCAGCTCAATCAAGCAAAAGCTCTACAAACCTTAGGTTTGTATCGTCGTGCTAAAACTATCTTAGAAACAGTAGAGCAAACCCTGGCAAATCAATCTGACTCTCCCCTCAAAGCAGCAGGATTACTCAATCTTGGTAATACCTTACGCTTGGTGGGGGATTTAGACAATTCCCAGCAAGTCTTGGAGCAAAGTTTAGCAGTAGCCAGAGCTTCCCAATCTCCTCCAGATATCCAAGCCGCACTATTAAGTTTAGGTAACATCGCCCGCGCTCAAGAAAATCCAGCAGTGGCTCTGGAGTTCTACCAACAAGCTGTTGCTGTCTGTAAGGGTAAAGAGGAAGGGGAGCAAGTTCAGCTTGATCCTGGAACAGCTCAAGCAGTTTGTCTAAGCAAACTACAAGCTCAGCTGAATCAATTTAGTTTACTAGTCGAAACTGAGCAATGGTCAGTTGCTCAAGCATTATTACCCCAAATTCAATCTCAGCTAGCTAACTTGCCCACAACTCAGATAGCAGTTTATGGTCGAATTAAGCTTGCTGAGAGCTTAATGCAGCTTCCAGCAGGATTTTCCTCCTCTGCCCAACTTTTAGCCACTGCTGTTCAACAAGCGCAAACTTTAGGAGATCCACGAGCTCAATCCTACGCCCTTGGCAATCTTGGTAAATTGTATGAACAAAGCCAGCAATGGTTTGAAGCTGAAAATCTGACTAGGCAAGCTCTAGCGATCGCACAGGGAATTAGTGCTCAGGATATTATGTATCAGTGGCAATGGCAGCTAGGGCGAATTCTCTGTAGAAATACGGAGCCATGTACTACAACTAGAAAAAATTTTATCAGTGCAATTACTGCTTATACTGAAGCAGTCAAAACCCTTGCTTCTATCCGCAGCGATTTAGTAGCCCATCAATCCTGAAGTGCAATTTTCCTTTCGGGAGTCAGTGGAACCCATCTATCGAGAGTTAGTGGCATTGCTCTTACAGCCGGATGCCACAGGCGAGCAGCAGGAGAATAATTCCCAATCCCCAACCCCGAGTCAAAATAACCTCAAACAAGCTCGTGAGCTAATTGAATCCCTCCAACTAGCGCAACTAGAAAACTTCTTTCGGGCAGCCTGTCTGGGAAGCTAAACCCCAGTTAATTGATCAGATTGATCCCACAGCAGCAGTTATCTATCCGATTATTTTGCCTGAACG
>CBDCVG010000058.1:0-13926 GCA_965222765.1 Caldora sp. | reverse complement strand
CATGGCTCAAGCTGTTGATTTGACTGTTTCACCGTCACCAATGTCCCTACAAGCGTTTCTTGCTTGGGATAATGGTAGTGGCAAGCTATATGAGTTAATCGAGGGTGAGCCTGTGCCAATGAGTGACCCGACTGCTAACCATGAAGATGTAGCAGATGATATCTGTGCTCAGCTCAAATTGCATTGCCAAGAAAAAGAGTTGCCCTTCGTTCCTAAACGTTCCAAATTAATTACGATCGCTTCACGATCTGGACGAGAAACAGCTAGGCGGGGTGATATTGTTGTCTTTGAGCAAGCTGAATGGCAACGAATGAAAGGACTGTCTAGTTCCGCAATGGCCTACACTGCTCCACCTTTAGTCATCGAAGTCGTCTCAACCAATTGGCGAGATGACTATCTGACTAAACTAGCTGAGTATGAATCTGTTGGGATACAGGAGTATTGGGTTGTTGATTATGCAGCACTTGGGGGTATGCGTTACATTGGCTATCCCAAGCAGCCAACCCTGTCTATTTACAACATGGATAGTGAGCAGGGCGAATTTGGTCTTGCTAAACGGTTTCGAGCAGCTGATTGCATTGAGTCTGTTATTCTGCCTGAGTTTACAACAACAACCAGTAATTTATGGAGAGCAGGCTAGTACCGCTGCGCGGAATTAAGAATTAAGAATTAAGAATGCTTATAGAGTAAGGATTCTATCTCCCCCCAGCCTCCCTACACTTCCCACACCCTCCTGCCTCCTGTCTTCTTAAAACTGACGTCGGGAGAAGAGCAAAATCGCGATCGCTAAAAGTATCGTAGTGTAGAACAAAGCATATACCCCATTACTCAAAAGCGTCATTGCTGAGGGCAAGATGCTATAAACGGCCTCGTTCTTTAAATTAAGGCGGGATAAATCTGGTAAAACCAGGTAAAGTCCCTCAGTCATTGCTTGAATACTAGAGTTTTTGCTCAAGTTCCCCAACTCGACTAAATCCCTGCTCAAATTTCCCATCAAGTAAACTCCAAAGCTGAGCATTGTTGCTAGGAGTGAACTGGTAAAGACACCAAAGACCAAAGCTACTGCTGTAATTAAACATAGCTCTAAGAAGAGGAAAAGGCTGGAAACCAGGATGCTAGCAAGAGGGTAATCAATCCTACCCAAACTCAGCAGAGCCAGGTAACTTACTGCCATAGCGAATACTAGGACTCCTAGCACACCGGAAAGTCCCAAATGTTTGCCGAGGATGAATTCGCTGCGGGAAAGAGGTTTGGCAATTAAAACTAAGACAGTGCGCTTCTCAATTTCTTTGTTAATTAAACCAGTACCAACAAACACTGCTACAATCACGCCCAAAATTTCAATTGCCGCCAAACCAAAATCGATGACTATTTTATCTGATGTGGTGGTAGCGACTTCGGGCAATAGCCGCATAGCAATGATCAGCAACAGAGCAAAAAAGCCAATCAGATATAAAACGCGATCGCGAATAACTTCTCGAAATCCATTGGAGGCAACTGCCCAAATTCGACCAACATTCATCTTGTCAAAAATCTACCCCTCGCTTCAAATCTACACCCTGATCACAGTAGTGCTTGTGGCAAATCATCTCTGAATGGACAGTGGCTAACTCAAAATATGCCGGTTGATTTAAACAACGACCTGTGATAATCACTTCTGTATCCCGGGGTTTACGCAACAGCGCCTCCACAATTGACTCGACTGGTAATAATTCTAGGTCAACGGTGGGGTTAAGTTCGTCCATAATGATGGTTTTGTACAAACCAGAAGCTAAAGCCGCTCTGGCAATTTCCCAGCCGCGTTCTGCTTCTACATAATCAGCTATCTGTTGTTTCCCTCGCCATACGATCGCATTGCGACCACAGCGGTGATGATCGACTAAATTTGGGTAAGATTGCTTGAGAGCTGCGATTGCTGCATCTTCTGTATAGCCAGTCCCTCCCTTAAGCCACTGCATAATCAGTACTCGGTGGGACATATCGGTGCTAATTCCCCTACCAATTGCCTGTAGAGCCTTACCTAGAGCATTGGTAGATTTACCCTTACCTGCACCAGTATAGATTTCAATACCTTCAATCCCTTGTTCTCTAGATACCGGATGATCATGGGGAACAGATTCCGTATGCAAATCCGCCAGATCCAGTAGTAACTGGGGTGTTCCCCGACCTGTAACAATGATTTCTAGACTCTCAGGCTTATGTTTGAGGGTTTGCACCACTTCCTCTACTGGTAGCAACCCCAAATCTAGTAAAGGATTAAGCTCATCAAGGACAACTACAGAATATAGGTTAGAGGCGATCGCTCCTTTAGCGACATCCCAACCTCGTTTTGCCTCAGCTTCATCAAATGGTATTACCTCATCTCGGTCAAAAAATGAACTCCGTCCAGTACGCACTTGGTCAATTAAGTGGGGGAAACCTCGCTGTAAGGCTTCAATGGCTGCATCCTCATCATAAGAACGTCCAGGTCCTTTGAGAAACCGCAGCAACAAAACTCGGCTGCCAGTTGCGGAATTAATCCCAAGTCCAATCGAGCGCAAAACAACACCTAAAGCTGCCTGCGATTTACCTTTTCCCGCACCATCGTAAACGTGAATCTGACCGGTTAAGCGCTCAGAACGCTCAACTGCTGTGCGAATACCAATACCAGTTCTGGTCATTATCAATTTTTGAAACTAACCCCAATGCCAACATTCTACTCATGCATTAGATCATAAAATGGAAGCCTGGTCATCCGAGCAATGGCAATAGTAGAAGGAAAATTGTAGTATTCTAAAAGGCTACAGTGATGGGTAAGGAGCATACCGCATGAAAGAAGCCGTTTTGCCGCTAGAGACGATCGTGTTTCAAACCTTATTACTATTGGTAGCGATCGCCCTAGAAGCCAGAGTTTTTTACCAAAGGTTAAATGTTGGTCGCCAAACCAGCATTAAGTATGCTATATCGATTAATCTTCTGGCTACAATTATTAGTTGGTTATTGTTTTTTCTAGTTCAGAACTGGCTTCCCCAGGAAGTAGAAGAAGAAGTAATTAATTTCATCTTCTTTGATCGCATTTCTGATAGTCAGACACAACAAATTACTTTACTCACAGTTTCTGTAGGCATTGCTATTTTTTTTGTTACCTTTCTCATTAAGCTGAAAGGACTAGACTTTTTACAAGCTTCATTACAAGATATGCCAATTACTGATGAAGAAGATCAGGAACAGGAAACAGCTAGAAGACTATACTGGCAAACTTTAGCTAATCGCTTTAATCAGGCAACTGTATATAGTAACCCCAATCAAGTAACAGCTGTCCTCTTAGCTAATGCCTATAGTTATAGCGGTATTATGCTAATTTTGTTTATGCGTTTCTTCCTCAACAAACTGTGGATTTAATAATATTGGATCAAGGCCATGTTTAAGTTTATACGAGAAAGCATTGAATTTTTGTTGACAGTTGTTTTATTAGGATGGATAGGAGATTCTATCAAAAAAACAGTCAATATGTTCATCCCTCCCAGTATATTCTCTTATCAAACTCTAATTTTACTCAGTATATTTTCTTATTTAATGTCATTATTTACTGACGGAATTATTAGAAAATTATTATTCTGTATGGTGGGAATATTTCTGATTATGGGTGTTTATTGGGGGACAACTGCTAACAAAAAATTCTGGCTTTATAGAGATCCAAAAGCAAAGCCTAAAAAAGAAGGTTTGCCCTTAAGCCCCTGGATTACTGGTGTAATAGTCTGTATCTATCTTTTTGTCATGTTTCCCATGCTTTTCTTTGGTACCACCCCGGAATCAGGAGGACAAGCAGCTTTAGTTTCATGGCCCATAATCTCAGCTATAATTGCAGCTGCGCCAAATTTTATGGGATTAGAGAAAGATGAATTAGTAGCGAAGACACCGCCACCACCACAGCGCCAAAACTTGGTGATTTTGTTTGGTATTAATATCTTGCTTAGTTGTTGGTTCCAGTTCTATTTCGTGATTCAAAACTGGTTAATACAATACCCAAGTTTACTTGCTGATGACTTTGCCGAGAGTGCTTTTGTCATTAACATTGCACCAACTCAATCACTACAGCCTAGAGGAGTTGAAATTTTAGAGGCAATGGAATCTCCTTTCAAAGAGCAGTTGAATGGTAAACTTTGGTCAGAAGTGGAGAAGTTGTTATTGAAGGAAGAGCGAGAAAAGTGGGTAGCAGATATTGCGGATAATGCTAAAATAAAACTCTCGCCAGTTCAAGAAGATAGACTGTGGAAGGTTAGGTCTGATGTCTCTTCTAGGGACTCTGGATATAACTTAGAACTGGAAGCAATTTGGGAAGGACCTCGTTCACAATCTGCGGAATCATATCCTATTCAAAAGTCTTGTCAAATTACTCAAGTTTATCCTCAAGCAGTAGCAACTAGTAGTGTCGAATGTGAACCAGTGAAGGGAGAAGCCGGAGGTAACGAACCGATAATATTTTAAGCTACACGCCATCTAATTGGTATACAAAAAATCATCAGTACCCCGACATCGATACAACTGATAGGGAATGCCAATCCGGTAATGCTCAGTAGGATCAAGGGTACAAGTTGTTTGATTGGCAACCAGAAGTTGAGGCGGATAAGCTGGTAGTATTAGTCCTGGACCCACTACCCAAAGATTCTGAGGTGGTACTGGCAACTTTGGTAACTCAGATAATTTTTGCCAAACTAAATGATATCCTGGCTCTATCTTCAAGAAAGTAAAATAAGTATCAGCATTAACTTCAGAAACACTAGACTTCAGTTGCTCAATTGCTAGAGAAAAACTCAACCCTAAGGCAACCTCTTGAAAATTATGATATCCCACCACCATCATTAGAGGAGCAGCTGGCTCTAGGTTCATATCCTGTGCTACTTGGTGGGGATGGAAAGGTTTGATAAACACCAAATTAGAAACCACTAGGATACTACTCAATAAAGCAATACCAACAGGGAGTAACTTCTCCCATTCCCTCCTCTTCCTTTTCCTGGAAATTAGTGCAGCGCTGCGGAAATAACCCACCAGTGAAAAAAGGTTAAAAAGCTTACTGTACAAGCTTTCTTTCCTCCTGCCTTCTGCCTCCTGCCTTCTGCCTTCTTGCAGTAGGCTGGCTCCTAACAAAGCACACACAGCTGGGTAGTAGACGAAATGATACCTAGGAGCAATAGTAATATCCTTCCCCAAGAGGTAGATAATCGCCACAAATTGCAGTACTACACAAAGGATGAAACCTAAAAGAGTGAAAGTCGCTAAATGAGTTTGAGGCTGTTGCCAGAGTTGTTTTACTCCTCGGAAAAATTGCCAGCCTATCCAACTGCCAAATGTAATGGTTAACAAGGCAAATGGTATCTGAATCCACAATGGCTGACTTTCAACAGGCAGAGCAATCACCATCGTTAGCCAAGCAACCAAAGTTTGGTATAAGGGTGCGACATTTTCCGGTTCCGGAAGCCAGCTGGTTTCTGGACTCCCAAAATCTACTAACAAAATTGGTAGCCAAGGCAGATAGCTCACTGCTACTCCCAGCACTACTAATATCACCGACACCCAACTACCACTAGGTAAACACTTTCGTCGCCAGTACATTAAGCCGATGAGAGTTAGCAACTGAGCAATGAAAGCAAGGAGAAAAAAATAGTGGACATAGCAACCAATGCTGTTTAGTGTCCCCCAACACAACCAAATAACTAATGGTGGTAGCTGCCTTCGGTAATGGAGATAATGCTGAATTGACAATAATGCCAACAGTGCTAGGGTGATTAACAGAACTGGTAAAGTATAATGACGTGCTTCCTGCGAGAGATAGACAGCAAAAGGGGAAACAGCCATAAAGGCAGCTCCCATTAATCCAGCAGTTGGGGAGAAAGCAAAGCGATTGAGACAGTAAATCGCTGGTATTACCATCACCCCCATTAAAGCTGGTAGCGATCGCAGTTTCCAGCTTAGGGATTCATCTAATGGTGTTACCCAATTGAGCCACTGATGCATCAAGCAAAAAAACAGAGGGGGATGAGTTGATTGATTAGCAAGGTTTTCGGCAATTTCTGTACAGCTTACATTTGGTTTGAAGGTAAAAATTGTCTCTAGCATCGAGGGGGGAAATATTGCCTCTAGAGGCAAGTCATCGTAGTTCCTTCCTAAACCGAATAAAGCTGTAATTACTTCATCTAGCCAGAGTGGTTTCAAGTCCAGATGCCAAAATCTCAAAACTGCTCCCAAGACAATCACCCCAATTAACATCAAGTAATGTAGGTAAGGTTTCAGATTTTGATTCATCATGAGGAATTGGGAATTGGGAATTGGGAATTGGGAAGAATAATTTTTATTTAACATTCGGCATCCTAGCTGACACAATACCCCAATCCTCAAATCCGTAGTGTGCTTCTTCTGCTCCCGACACTCCCGATACTCCCGACACTCAGCAAATTTGTGGGGTCTGACCCCACATCCCTAAACTCCTGAAAAAGAATAAAATTAGAGCTACGTAGATAAATTAACTATTATTCTATTCAATGCAAGCTACAGTAAGTCTTATACCTGGCGCTATATCAGAGTTATTTGCTCAGGCTAGCATCTCTGGTTACATCACCCGTGCAGACCAATATGGATTGATGGCAGCAATGTTAGATGATTCACTGACAGAAGAAGAGAGAGCTGCTATTGACCGGTTATTGCACGCTCTTTACCGAGGACGGATGAAAGTCGTTGATGATCTTTCTACACTCTCATAGACTTTAAATATCAGTTACTTATTCTCGGCTTCCGCCTCAATCCAGCCCCTGACCATTTCAATGGGAATGCCAATCGGAGCAAACAATACTTTCAATGCTTCGATGCCACCTTCTTTTAAAGCATTCTTGAGCTTTGCCCTGAATGTCCGGTTTTGCTTAATCTCTTGTTGCAGAGTTACAGCTAAAGCACTCTGTTTTTCAAATTTGGTAGCATTCGGATAACTTTGTTCGAGTTGTTGCAGAAGTTGCTGAATTTCTGCTACTGCACCTGCTAAGCTTTGTCTTTGCTCTGGAGGATAATTATTGATATTTCCACCTATCTGTTGAGCATGAACGGTATCGCCATCTACTAATCCTCCACCAAACTGAGCATTGCTATTGTTAAATTTAGAAACTTTTTTACGGGCTTGTGACATAATATTATCTCCTTGATGGTTATAGGTTGGTGTATAAAAACTCGGATGCTGTAGCGCTGTTTCTACCATATTCTCTAAACTAGAAATTCGGCTATCTTTCTCTGCTAGTAGCGCCTGTACCTCGGCTTCTGCCAAGGCTTTTATCTGGTTATAAGTCCTAAAATACTCAGCATTTAGCTGAGAATGATTGGCTGCAGCTGCAGTTGCCGCACGAAGTAAGAACTTATCCTCACCTCGCTTTTCCATTGCTACAATCTCCAATTCAGCATCAGGATTATTTTCAGCTAACTGCTTAAAGGAAATTGCGATCGCACGAGGGTCAACTCCCTGGTTATGATAGAGGTCAAGGGTATCAACTATGGGTTTAATAAAGTCAGCAAAATCCCCCTCCTCAAATTCCTCATCCCAGTTATCTGGTTTGCGGCGGGGGTTAGGGTAATCTTTGGTAGGTAAGCGCATAAAAACATGCTGACACCTCACCCCCTGTAATCTTGTACTACTTGTGATACCCCAATCCTCAATTGTCGCTCCAGTGAGGGTTGCACCCGTTAAATCAGTCTTATCTAATTGGGTTTGTACCAGTTTGGCTCTGGATAAGTCAGCATCTTGCAAATTCGCTTCATTTAAATCAGTACTGATGAAGCTAGTATCTGTTAGGTTTGCTCCCTGTAGGTTGATCCCTCGTAGGGAAAAGCCGTCAAAGTTTTTGTCCTTTCCTTGCCCTGTAATCAACAATTGCCGCACTTTAATATCTTGCAGATAAGTTGTACCAGGGCGAACAAAATCGAGTTTCTTAGTTTGTCGGAAGCAAGTGCTGGTAAGGTTAGCTTGCCTAAAATCCGCACTCTTGAGCTCAGCTTGAGAAAAGTCAGCATTAGTTAAATTGGCATTGTGAAAGCTAGTACCTCCGATAGTGCCAAAGGGAATGGTAATTCTCCGCAGCCAAGAAAAATTTTCGTCTTCAGCTAAAGTTCGCCAACCAACATAACTCCCCAGAATTATTACACCCCAAGCAAACGTCCAACTCCAAACCAAATCTATAGAAGCCCAATTCCAGTCTGAAGTTAAAAACAATTGCTGAACATCATCAATTCCATTCCGAGTTGAAACTCTAATTACAGCTCCAGTTACAGCCGCTAGCTAAGGCTCCAGCTAAAAGTCACAAAACCTGTTAAAGGTTCGGCTAGAGTTCCAGCTAAAACTACAGTAACAGCAATAAGCTCCGGATGTACTTACTGCTACAGCCAAAGCTCCACCTATACCACTAACCCAGACCACCACAGCCTGTATGCCTTCAAAAATTCCACAGTATGTCCTATTGCAGCCACCATCCCAGCGACGAAGCATTGTCCCAATTAAAGTTCCCAAGCTTGCACTTATACCCTTATCAGCCGAGATAAAAACGAAGCTTAATAACAGTCCCAAAACAACTAAACTTACAAGAAAGGCATTTTGCTCAAATACGGTATTGGTAAGCTGAACTCTCAAAATTCCGTTAGCGCTGACGGCACTCAATCCTGCTAGGAATGTCTAGAAGAAACAAAATGGCGTAGCAAAAAAATTGTTCCTCCGGTGCTTGCAATCCCGCCTTCAACGCCACAGAACTTAGCACCTTTGAGGTAAGCATTAGTAAAATTAGTCCCCCGAATATCTGCCTCACTGAAGTCTGCACCTTCCAGGTTTTTTCCTTTGAAACACTGACCCCTGAGGACATTCACTGCGGAAGTCTCTTCTACCGTTGTTATATCTCTTCAAAACCTCACTAGCTTTCATCAGAGGTGTTATCTAAAACACGGCACACTCCTCTAATTACTCCTGCCAAAGCACATATTCCGGAAGAATAGGAGCTTTGGTTGCAGTTATAGCTAAAATCATTGCATTTGGATTGCTTGAGGCAAGTCTTCCAATAAATAAGCCCCGATTGGCACAAGTACCAATCGGGGTATGGTAGTCTTTGGAATTTTGTCTCTCTGTTTATCTATCTGTCGAAGGGACAAGTTTTACGCACTCTCCTTGCATCCACTGGCGAGTGCCAAAAAATTGACAGGAACGAGAAGCAATTTTTGTTGCTGCATTCAAAGCATCAGTAAAATTTTCTCTAAGGATGTAGTGGCAGAAGGCTCCATGAAAAACATCACCAGCACCTAGGGTATCTACTGTTGTAATTGGAGGTATCAGTAATTCATCTGATATCCCTAGGCTATGGTATTTAATTGGTTTTTCCCCTTGGGTAATAGCAATGTGAGGAACTCCAGCCTCCGTAAGATAAGTAATTACTTCCTCAGAGTTATTGCAACCCGGTGGATAAAAGTTAGCAGAGCAAATTGCGTAATCAACAAAGGGTAAAATAGTTTCAAATCCTGGCTTCCAGCTACCGCCATCAATGACGACTGTAATATTATTGGTTTTCGCTAACTGAGCAATCTCACGTCCGATTGTCATTTGGTGACCATCAATCATCACTATATCTATGCCAGAGAGAATATCAATAGGCAGTTGATCACGGCTAGCTTGCATCTTAGTTGCGTTGAGGGAAATCACCGCGCGATCGCCACTTCCTTGAGTAACCATAATAGAAGAAACTGGGGGTGGTTCAGGATTGGTGGAGTCAAGATCAAAAATTCCCACCCTATAAGTTTCCAAATCCCTTCTAATTAGCTCAGTAATCGGGTGTTTGCCAACAACCCCTAAAATGCCTGCTTGATTACCTAAATAACTAAATGTGACTGCGGCATTAGTTGCTGGACCACCAGCAGCTACTGTATAGTCAGAAGCTACTACTTTTTGATTACTACTCGGTAAATTCTTAGTTAGGTAAACCCAAATCTAAGGTAACCATACCGACAAAAAGTCCATTTGTCATAAAAATATTCCTACTTGGAAACTCTTAGGACTTACACACTCAAGTGTCATCCTGAACGATAGTGAAGCATCTGGAGCGTCTGGATATCCTTCGCTACCGCTCAGGATGACATAATTCCCTGACGGTGCGTAAGTCCTAACTCTATCTCCTACTCCAAGCCGCCCTCAAAGTCGTTTTCCCATTCCTCCAACTTAGCAAGATCTTCTAACAAATTTGAACCCGCCTCTCCGAGTTTTCCTTCTTCAGCAGATACTAAAGCTTCACTTAAAGCGTTGTACCATAAACCTGCTTCACCATAAACAGATGCTCTCTGTAAGGATTCATCTGTGCTAGAGAGCTTACTTTCCAAACCTTCTGGCATTTCTACCCCTACAACTTCTGCCCTTGTCACTAAATCCATTGATGGGCTGTTAACGTCACAACGGATTCTAACTTCCCAGAGATATGTTTTGCCCACTGCTAGCCCTGCCTTATTTGCTGGCAAAGATAGCTTCATTACTCCTGGTGTACTCTGTAACTCAATCGGATCGCCCAATCGTTGTAATGTATTATCCGAACCATACTCGAAGAGCCTGAATGTAATCGTAAAAGGTTTGGACTCAGGTACAAACCACGCCAAAGTTGGATGGGTAGAAACGGTTTGTCCAATGTGGGTTTGAGGAGCAAGAGCTGTTAGAGGTGGACCTTCAGTTCCTTCACACCCTCCTCTAGTGCCTGAAGTATTTGTTTCACCCTCAGGGGGTTTCTGGTCACTAGGAGGCGTATACCTAATCCTAGCAACGATTCCATCTGTTTTTACATCAGGAGAAGAAGGCTCTCCTTCAAAATCATTAGCTAAAGCAACTGGAACTAAAACCAACGATAAGCTCAAAAAGCAACTGGTTACCAGCTTCTTATTAGAATATTGCTTAAGAAGCAATAAAATGCGAGTAATCATAATATCTTTTTTGCACAAAAAAATCTAGTTAAGCTATATCTATAGACAGCAAAAAAATAATTTTTGAGCTGCTAAATACTTCTCAGGGAGAATTCTTGATTTTTTATACAAAGTAGAGATTTGTGTAACAATTAGTTACATCAATTGAGTTCGTAGACAAGCCCTAGTGCAGCGCGGCGGAAATAACCGACCAGTAAAAGAAGGTTAAAAAGCTTACTGTACAAGCTTTCTTCCCTCCTGCCTTCTGCCTTCTGCCTCCTGCCTTCTTGCACTATTTACGACTTGCAACAGGAAAAGTTACCTCGCACAGAACCCCTCGTTTGGGGAGAGATTCTCGTCGAAACTCTCCTCCTAATTGTTTCGCTACATTTTGCATAGCTTCGTTCCTGTACCTTCAGAAGATGAGCAGCTACCTATTCCATTATCTTTAATACTAAGGATATACCAACCTTGCTTTTCTGTACCAATGGCACTGAGACGGGTTACTCCTTGGGCATATTTCCCCACATTACACAAAGCTTCTTCCAAAAATTGGCAGAGCCCTCGCTTTTGCTCAATACTTAAATATCGAGTCTCTATTGGATCAAATGAACGGGCTGTTACTTTAAGAGTTGTAAAGCAGGGAAATATGCGCTCGAGTGTATTGCTGTGTACTTCATAAAAAAGTTCATGAATTGGCAGATTTAAGTCTACTTTTACACCATTACCTAAAAGAAGACTTCCTTCTGAAGTTAGAGCTTGTTGTTTCAGATATTCACCCACTGACCGGATTTCATGATTGAGATTTTCTAGTTCGGACAGTAATTGTTCTTGGCATAAGTTTTGATCTCTAAGAGACCTTAAAACATTAGCGAGGGTTTGCAGTGGTCCATTATGAATAACATTAAATGTATCTTCAATGGCGTGTTGACGTACAGCAATTTGAGCTCTCAAAGCTCGGTCATATTGATAAAAAGCAAAAGCGCTCAATCCTACAGCATTGAGTGTTACTACTAATAGAGCGGGTGCAACAGGAATCCACCAGCCCCCAATTAGGAAAACATACCCAACTCCAATTAGACTAATGCTAGCAACAGCAACATATAAAAGGTTTTTCAACGGAGATTGAGTGAACCTGCCCAAACCAATTGCCAGAAAACCCCAGCAGAAGATCCACAGATATTCCCACCCATCAGACCAAGTTTTTAAGAGGGTTTCTTCCATCAAGAACTGCACTAATAATTTGACTAGTACTATGGGCATGAATTTCTACTCCATAAACTTGTCCAGGAGGGTCTAGATGAGGAACAGCGGAGGTTCTGACGATATCTTTAATACTGGGTGCAGTTATACCAATAAGAACAATGCGATCGCGAATCGAATCTGGATTAAAATTACCTTTTTGAATATCTGTCAGAGACAGAGTTCTAAACTTTTCTCCACCACTACGAAAATTTAAGAGTACCTGAACTCCACCATCATCTGCTCTCACATATCCCCCAGAATTTGAACCAAAACAAGATAGCTCAGTTGAGCCAAAGCACATAGCATAAGGGTCACGAATACAATTTTCGAGGGAATAGCCTTCAGCAGCTAAATAAGTTTCTGCTAACCGTAGAGATAGGGAAAATTTGTAACCTTGGGGAGTGAATGTACCAAGAAGAGATCGCCTATGCTTGCCATCTTTGTCTAGAATGGCATCTACAAAACCAACTTGTTGAGGGGGTAATGCTGGTGGTGGATCAATTCTTTTTGGTAACACTTTTTCAGCACCAATAAGATTTTTAATATCCTTAAATGCAGCAACTAGTTCAGTGTTACCAGGTTCAACTGGTATATCTCTGACGATATCAAGACCAATTGCTCTAGGTTTGTACTTCTGCAAAGTCCTGAGTAATGTTGCAATCTCTCGGTCTGGTATAGGATAGGTTCCGACACTCTGGATATCTTTTTCATCAATACCCACAATAAGAACCCGCTCATCTCTGGGTTCAGGAGGACGCAGACGCAGAAAGTAATCAAGAGTCATCCACTCGAGTAATTGGAGTGAGCCAGTTAAGCGAGCGATAATCACCAGTACCAGGATTGCCATACCTGGTAGTGCTCCCACACGCCATATAGGAAATTCTTTTTGCCAAAACTTTATTAATTTGTTCCAAAAATCATGATACACAAGTTTATTACGACTAATCAAAAATAACCGACAACAAGCAATATGCTAACCCAAAAGCCCCTTTTTCGTAGCTTCTATTTTAGTTGTAATTCGGAGATTCTTGCCCTGAGCCCTACATTGTTTCGGATCAATGTCTAGAAATTTTTGGATCTCTTGCCAGTACTTACGTACAGTTCGCTCAGCCACATTCAGACGTTGAGCAATTGCCCGATCTGTCAATCCTTCTTGAAATGCACAATTGAGCAAATCAATCCACTTGGAATTTACTTTTTCTGTTCTTATGATTTTTAGTGGTATCCTATGTTCTTTCCTGAGTGCTAGATAAACACTATCCAACATTTCCTTACTCGAAAGATTTTTATCGACTACTAAAAATCCCCCTTGATGAGCTTCAATTTCAGGTTTAATATGTACCAGTGCCTCAGTATAACAACTGAGTACTACTAGATTGAGGTTGGGATAGTTCGTGATCAAAGTCTTCAGGACTTGAATTCCTGTCTTGATTGTGGCAGTCTTGCCCAAAGTTTCTGGAAGAGAAAGATCCACCACGACTAAGTCAGGCTGCAATTTTGCTACTTGATTTAGGGTACTCTGAGCAGTTGTAGCTCTAATAATTTCTTCCTCTGGATACTGCTGTCGCAGTGCGTTAATAGTTCCATCCAACATAAATTCATGGTCATCAACTACAACAAATTTTAGCTTCCCTGGTTTTGTTAAATTTTGAATCATTAATACTCTCTATCGGTAATGACAAATAAACGAACATAAATAATCAGCAACAACAGAAAATACTAATCAATAAGCCCTAATTCTCTCGCTCG
>CBDCVG010000057.1:0-18942 GCA_965222765.1 Caldora sp. | reverse complement strand
GCCAGGGTATTAACAGGCCAAAAAGAGCTACCAGAATTGTGCCGTGTGAGCAGTCCAAAATCGCGTAGTTCTTTTCTGTTCAGTTTAGGGATTTGGTACATTTTCTAATCCAACTCAAATTCTTCCTTCCAAGAATCGTCTTGCTTCCAAGGCGGCTGTTCCGACTTGGTTAACAAGAAATTCTCTAGTACTAGATAGTCCATCTCAGTGCGCATGAAGCACCGGTAGGCATCTTCTGGAGTGCAGACAATTGGCTCGCCCCGAACATTAAACGATGTATTCACCAACACCCCACAGCCGGTTTTCTGTTCAAAGTGGCGGATTAGTTGGTAGTAGCGGGGATTAGTTTCTTGATGAACCGTCTGAATCCGAGCTGAGTAATCTACGTGGGTGACAGCAGGAATCGCTGAGCGGGGAACCTTCAGTTTCTCTATTCCAAATAGTTGCTGCTGCTGGGAGGTCATAGGAATGTGCAACTCCTCTTTCACTGGCGCTACCAGCAACATGTAAGGGCTGGAGCGGTCAATTTCAAAGTACTCTGAAACCCGCTCAGCTAGAACTGAAGGGGCAAAGGGGCGGAAGGATTCGCGGTATTTGATTTTCAGGTTCATCACCGATTGCATCTTGGAGCTGCGTGGATCGCCAATAATCGAACGGCTCCCCAAAGCGCGAGGTCCAAATTCCATCCGGCCTTGGAACCAACCCACAACATTTTCAAGTTCCAAAATTTCTGCCAATTGCGGCAACAGTTCGCCATCTTCGAGCCACTGGTACTTGGCTTCGACTCGATCTAGATAACTCTGAATCTCTGAAGAGGTAAACTTCGGACCAAGATAAGAACCCCCCATACTATCCCCACCTTTAGTTAAGCGAGGTTGGTCTTGGTATTGGTGCCAAATTGCTAAAGCTGCTCCTACAGCCCCACCGGCATCCCCCGCTGCTGGTTGGATCCAGATATCTTGGAAAAGACCTGAACGCACAATTACCCCATTGGCCACACAGTTGAGGGCAACACCACCAGCTAGACACAAATAATCCTCCTCCAACTCTTGGTGTACTGTTTTCACCAAACGCAACACTATCTCTTCGATTACTTTCTGGATTGAGGCAGCAATGTCCATCTCCCTCTGGCTCAGCTTGCTTTCTGGTTTGCGGGGCGGACCACCAAATAGCTGATCGAACTTCCGGTTGGTCATAGTTAGACCAGTGGTGTAGTTGAAGTAATTCATATTCAGCCGGAATGTCCCGTCTTCCTTCAGATCCAAGAGATTTTCTAGGATCTGGTCTACATATTTCGGTGCGCCATAGGGGGCTAACCCCATGAGCTTGTACTCCCCAGAGTTCACCTTGAAGCCGGTGTAGTAGGTGAAGGCTGAGTAGAGCATCCCTAGGGAGTGGGGGAAGTTAATCTCCCATTGCGGTGTCAGCTGATTACCTTGACCCAACCAGCAGGAAGTTGTCGCCCATTCCCCGACAGCATCCAGGCACAAAACTGCTGCCCGCTCGAAAGGACTGGGGAAAAAGGCGGAGGCGGCATGAGATTGATGGTGCTCAGTAAATAGTAGGGGAGGCAACTGGGATTTATGGCAGTCCCCAAATGCAGCTAGCTCTTTCTTAAGTACTGCCTTGAGGTAGAGCTTTTCTTTAAGCCATGCAGGCATAGCGAGGAGAAAGGAGCGAAATCCTAATGGTGCATAGGCTAGATAAGTTTCTAAAAGCCGCTCAAAGGTAATTAAAGGTTTTTCATAAAAGACGACATAATCTAAGTTTTTAAGTTTGACTCCAGCTTCGCTGAGGCAGTAAGCGATCGCCTCATAGGGAAATCGGGGGTCATGCTTTTTACGGGAAAAACGCTCTTCCTGGGCAGCAGCCACGATCTCGCCATCAATGAGCAAGGCGGCTGCACTATCATGGTAGTAAGCTGAGATGCCAAGGATCTTCATCGCTCCTCTCTAAGAAAATGCTGTTGTTCGATATACCAATGTAGAAAGAAGACATTTGTATGTAAATCTACAGGAAGGTATTTGTTTGGTGTTGTAAAAAATAAATTCTAAAATATACACACTCTAGGATATATTTTAGGTTAAATTTCTACCGCTAATTTTTAATTTATATTTCAGAAATTCCAGTGATGAACTCCATAAGCTATGCTGCTAATTCTTCATAACATTGATAAAATCTTCCCTATTCAACCTGCCATGAGCATCGACAGTAATCCATGTCTCATCATCCAATTCCTGTTGCCATCTCCATAATCTGGAATCGGATTGTGCAGATAATTTAAATCAAACCATTCAGCTAAAATGAAAGCTGTCAATATCTCTTTAAGTTTGTGACCGAGCCTAGCCTCTGGATAGGGATTGGGAATTACCGTTACGTATTTATTCGAGTTTAATGTCATAACTAAAAGTATTATTAATAATTGAATTTGCAAACGTCAATAATACCTAAAAGAGATTACCACATCATATAATGTGTTATAAAAATTTACTTTACAGTTTTATACATACTTGATTGCTCATTCTTGATCAGCTAATATGCATTTAAACTGTGATCATAAATTATCTTCATTTTTGAATTTTTATCGCTGTTTAACAATCAATTATCCTACATTTAAAAGCTGATGTAATCAAAATCGATTTCTTATTAAGCTATTTAACTTTGTTTGCGTTGAATAAAAAAGTTTAAAGTTAGTGCTTTAGTCATTGCCCAACCAATTCTTCTGGCTGGAGGATAGATGAAGCACATTATATAATCAACAAATGCATAAGAAATTAATGTTGCGATCGCTGCACCAAATTCCTGATAGATTGGAATCAACCAAAAATTCAATAAAACGTTAACAAGAGCGCCTAGAGATTTTTCTATTAAGTTATATCTTGTCCGACCCTCATTAATGATCCAAATTTGTGACTTACAAATGCCTAAAAACCAAAACATACAAGTCCAAACCATGATCACTAAAACTCTACCACCAGGAGCATAGTCTTCACCAAACATAATGACAAGTATGTGCTTTGCCAAAAAAGTCATAGGAATGGCAATAGAGTAAGCTAATACTGCCATCAGATTTAACAACTTTTGCAGTCGGCTATAGTAAAGGGTCTCGCTACTTCTTTTAGCTTCAGTAATCGAAGGAGCAACGGAAGAGACAATGCCTATGGGGATAAAATACCAAACAGAAGAGATGCGCGTGGTCACTGCATAAATTCCCACAGCCTCATCCCCCACCATTTGACCCAGCATAACCTGATCTATCCGCAGATAAATCATAATTGCTACCCCGGCAATGATAAGAGGCCAACTTTCTTGGAGCAAGCTTTTAGCTCTCTCCCATCTTGGACGTAATGCTAGTAGAGTTTGTCTATTAAATTGATAAGCAATGAGCAAACCAATTGCTCCTAAAAAAAACTCTGTTGAAATTGCTATAGCAAAAACTATCAGAGGAGCTTGCATATTAATTAAAATAATTCTGATACAAGTAACTATGATAAAAGCTGTATTTTTAGCAAGAACTGTATATTTTGATTTGATTTGCCACTGGAACCAAAAATCAATGGCATCAAAAGCTTCAAAAATGCTTCCTGCTGCAATAATTGCTACTAAATAGTGACTTAGGGTATCATCTGGACGAATCAGAAAAATAGTGACAACAGCTAATAGCCAAGCAAGAATACCCCCAAGGAGCTTGAGGATAAAAGCAGTACCCACTATTTCCTCTTTACAAGCTGGAGTATGAACTAGCTCACGTATCACAATCCGATCTAAGCCCAAAGTTGCAAAGATACGAAATAATGCTACTAAAGCGATCGCATAATTCAGTAATCCAAATTGCTCTGGTCCCAGATAACGAGCAATCAAGGCTACGACAACGACACCTACCCCTAAGCGTAAAATGCGATCTGCAAATAACCAGCTAATATTACCGATAATTTTACGTAGTCTAGGGCTGAGCTTTTCTATTGCGGCAGTCACCTGATTTAGCATATGTATAAAAATATTTTTTACCTATTGATTGTCTCACGATAGTGATAAAAGAGGGATAATAAGATAACTCTTGGAATTCGATAGAGTAAATATGCTAAATTGGGATGCTCCCAATCCAAATGCGTCATATCTATATGTACTTCAGGGAGTAGATTTTCATAGTTTACCATTACTTGTCAAGTAAGTATTACTGCTTAGGGAAATACCAAACTTAATAAACAGGCTTATATGAATCTATAGTAAAGACCAGAAACCTAGTGAAGCATCAATATCCGATTAAAAAAGTTAGGAGTGCAAATAATGACAAATAACCCTTTAGTTAGTGTTGTGATCTGTAACTACAACTATGAAAATTTTTTACTGCAGACAATTAACAGTGCTTTGAACCAAACCTACTCCTATACTGAGGTCATTGTAGTAGATGATGGTTCCACTGATAAATCGCGGGAGATTATTGCCAGTTATAAGGATAAAATTACTCCAGTATTCAAGATAAATGGTGGAGAAGCCTCTGCTTTTAATGCGGGCTTTGCAGCCAGTCGCGGTGATATTATTTGTTTTTTGGACGCCGATGATATTTTTTTGCCGGATAAAGTTACAGAAGTAGTGAAATCTTTAAGAGATTACTCAACACAATGCTGGTGTTTTCATCGACTTAAGCAGGTGGAAGCTGAGGGGGAAATTTCTTTTACTAAAAGCTCTAACAATTTAGCTCAGAGGGACAATGATAATGATACTATCAAGTGCGAGTATGATTTAAGACCACACATCAAAAGTGGTAAAACGAGAAAAAAAATCCCCCTCCTGCCACAATCTACTAGCGGTCTCTGTTTTACTCGCTCACTCTTAAAGCAGATTTTACCAATGCCTACAGCAAAAGGAATTAGTCTGAATGAAAGCTATCTAACATGGACAGCATTTGGGCTGAGTCAAGGTATGATTTTAGAGAAGGAATTAGCTATTTATCGGCTTCATGGTTCTAACGCTTACGCTAGAAGGAATGACCTGCAAAGAATACAATCTCAGACCAGTATTATGACAGCCTATTGGATGCGGAAAAATTTTCATCAATTTCACAGATATACTAATAAAATGCTAGCTATAGGAATGGGAATGTATCAACGGTCTGGGGGAGTTGAGGCAGAATATCAGAAGTTGCTCAGAGATTATTTATATTCTGTGACGCGAATTGAAAAAATTGCGATTTATTTTGAGGCAATTCTCAATTACTTAAGAAACAGGATCTTCTAGGGGGAGTTGTGATAGCTTAGCTTTGGACTAGTTATTTAGTATAACCAGTCTCAGAAAAACAAGAAACACTAAATATTAATTTGATATCATTTTTGTAATTGGACAGAGTAACTATGCCAACTCAAGTAACAGACACAGAACATTTATTAAGTATCAGTCGTAATCCAGATGCGCCTTATCTGCATCTATTGCAAGAAGTAGAATTTCAACCCATTTTGATTATGGGTGACCATCGTTCTGGGACGACCTTGTTATACAAGTTATTAGCAGAAACCGAGTGCTTTAATTTTGTCAATACTTATCACATTATTAAGTACAATGAACTTTTGTGCAATCGATTAAATAACACAGAACAGCAAGCTCAACAAGAAGTAAACGAACTTTTTCAAGCTCTCGGCTTAAAAAATCGACTCATTGATAAAGTAGCTGTGACAGCAGGGCTACCAGAAGAGTATGGCTTTATTCTCGAAAATGCGGGCAAACCAACTCATATATGTCTTGAAAATTTGCAAAATTTTAGAGAGTTATGTCAAAAAATTCAATTTATTTCCGCACCACAGAAGAGTTTGTTGCTCAAGAATCCCTGGGATTTTGCTAACTTCGGGTATATCAAGAGTGTTTTTCCCACAGCAAAATTCATTTTCATTCATCGCCATCCAATACACATCATTAATTCTCAGTTGAAAGCTAGCCTTTCGATGCTGTCTACTAAGAATGCATATATTGCCACTATCTCCCAGCAATATGCCAAACTCTATGAGAATTATTGGCGTCTTTGGTATCGGCGGTTAAGGAATTCCTTGTTTTTCCAGCGCTCTTTAAGTACTGCAAGTAGAGATGTCTCTCAGGCGTTAGATTACTTCATCGAGAATGTCAACTCATTGCCGAAGACAGACTATATCACTCTCAGATATGAAGAGCTATCCCAAGAACCAGAAAAAGTTGTACTAAGTATTTTGAATTTTCTTCAAGTGCAACCCGAGTCGCCTCTATCCTATGACACTTTGGTTGAATCCCGTCCCCTTAGCCTGTTACCAGAAGTAGCAAGAAAGTATGATCAGTTGCATCAAGAACTCCAACCATATTTTGATTACTTTAATTACCAGGCATAGATTTAACTCCTGAACTCCTAAACTCTATATTTTGTTTCCAGGTGGTGCGTTACGGCGCAACAGGTTCTAACATCTAGTCACAATTGGTACCGATTGTGCGCCTAATGCACCCTAGAACTACAACTACTTCCATCTCCCTCTCTATTTCCTGCTCCCTGTATGATACTAAAACTTATCCATTGGGCTGTGGCTCCTGTCTTAATTGCCGTTCTGACTGGATGCGCTAGTAGTAACCAACAGCTTCAAACTACTCCACCGACAAAATCAATTGTCCATGCTGTCGGAGGAAATGGTTATCGCTGGGAGAATGTAGCTATTGGAGGAGGTAGTTTTGTCACAGGCGTTTATCTGCATCCACGACAAAAGGATCTGGTTTATCTCAGAACTGACATTGGTGGTTTTTATCGCTGGAACGCTATTGATAAAAGCTGGATTCCCTTAAATGATAGCTTTCCCTTTGCCCAGAAAACCTACTATGGGGGAGAAGCTCTAGCGGTTGATCCCAATGATCCTAATATCGTCTATATGGCAGCAGGCAAATATTCTGCATGGAAGCCTAAGGGTTCAATTTTTAAGTCTACGGATCAAGGAAAAACCTGGACTAAGTTGAACTTAGACTTGGGGATGGATAGCAATAGGGAACAGCGTTGGGCAGGAATGAGACTAGCAGTTAATCCTTTTGACTCGAAGCTCATCTTCTTTGGTTCCCGGCATGATGGGTTATGGAAGTCAGTGGATGCAGGGGCAACATGGGCTAAAGTTACTACTTTTTCCCCTAAGCTGGCAAAAGGTGTTGGTATCCTGGGTATCCTTTTCGATAAGCAAGTGCCCGGTTTAGTCTACGCGAATGTTTATGGAGACGGGATTTATCAATCTACTGATACAGGCGTTACCTGGAGCAAAATTACAGGGAGTCCCCAACACCCACAGCGCCTGAGTGTGACTAGTAACGGAGTGCTATATGTAACCCATAAATCTGGGGTGAGTAAATATAGCAGAGGTACTTGGAGCAATATCACCCCCAGTGGCAAACCTGCCTTCTTCAATGCCTTAGCCGTTAACCCAAACAATCCCAACGATATACTGGTAGCCTTTAGTCAGTCAGTATCGAGTAAAATCTACAGAACCTTAGATGGAGGAACTACTTGGATAGAACTTAAGGTATCCCTTAATCATACCGTTCCTTGGTGGGATGACCGCATGTTTTCTATCTGGATTTCTGCGATGGAATTTGATCCCAAAGTTCCAGGAAAAGTTTGGCTGACTAATGGGTTTGGCATCTGGCAGACAACAAATATCAATGCTAATCCAATAGTCTGGACTAATTATCAGCAAGGACATGAAGAGATAGTTGCTTGTGCTCTAACTGCCCCTCCCCAGGGAGCTGTATTATTAAGTGGCACTGCTGATGTCAGTGGTTTTTACCACAATAATGGACTCAAAACTTATCCGTCCAATAGATTGCAAGGTACTCCTCAATGGCGGGAAACTTTTGATATTGACTACTCTATCACTCAGCCGTTGCGCCTTGTTCGTGTTGGTGGTGCTCGCTGGAACTCCAATTATACAGGAGCAACTTCTACAAATGGTGGGTTGACATGGCAGCAATTCCGTTCATTTCCCACCAACACTATGCCGTTGAGAGTAGCATTATCGGCAACTAATCCCAATTTGTTCGTTTTAACCGTTAGTGAGGGGCAGCCTCTCAGGACAACTGATAATGGTGCTTCCTGGAGTACAGTATCAGGATTACCTGATGGTCCTAAGGGTCCATGGTATTGGCAGCAACCCCTAGCAGCAGATACAGTAGATGGTGAAACCTTTTACTACTACAGCCAAGGTAAAGTTTATCGCTCTACTGATGGAGGTGTATCCTTTAGCGTTGTACATTCATCCCTGCCTTATAATAAATGGGATTGGTACGCACTCAAAACAGTTCCTGGAGTCAAAGGTGAAGTCTGGCTGAGTTTGGACAAAAGAGGTTTATTCCGTTCTATTGATGGTGGCAAGACTTTCGCTAAACTTTCCTCCGTAGAAAGAGCACATCTGTTTGCCTTTGGGAAGCCACCGCCAGGAAGCACAACTCCAGCGCTTTATCTTTATGGCAAAGTTGCTGACATGGGGAATACTAGGGGTAGTGTTAGTAAAGTGGGAGAAAGTCCAGAACAAATGTCAGGAATCTTCCGTTCTCTCGACAAAGGAGAAACTTGGACAAGCATCGGTTCTCTAGAAAAACCCATTGGTAATGAACCTAATGGGATGGAAGCTAGTTGGCAGCAGTTTGGACTGGTGTTTATTGGCACTAATGGTAGGGGAATTTTCTACGGAACTCCAGACAGTCTCGGGAAGTAGGGAGAGATGGGGGAGTATGGGAAGTTGGGGAGGATAGGGAGGATGAGGCAGACAAACCAGATATTTACAATTCCCAAACAACAAACAACAAACAACAAATGACAAATACTTATGAAACTAAAATCAGCTATTACTAGTTGTTTGTTATCTACACTAGCATTTTGGGCCATCCCACCTAAGATTGCTGATGCTCAACGCTGTTGGGTGCAGTGGCGGGTGAACATTCCTCTAGTGATTTGTGCAAAGCCAGAAGAAAGCATTTTCACTTCACCTAGCTATATTCCAGGTAGAAAAATACTATTTAAGAGTCAATGTATCTACGCTATTAAGATAGCTGTTAGAATTACAGACACAACTGACAATTGGGTAACTTTAGGTTGGTGGACACTACCCCCAAATCAAAACATTGTACTAACCACTGATGTTCGAGATATAAGAACTAGAAATGGAAAATTTTATTTATACGCAGAGAGTATAGATGGGAGTGATTACCGTCGCTCAGGAAATTATCTAAGCAACTTCGGTGACATAACCTTGAAAATGACTGAGGAAAGATTTTCCGTAAACACTGATGGTGACTTTACCCATACCATTGATTGTAGGATTAGTAGATAAAGTAATGAGCGTCTGATGACGCAGGGAGAAGGGAATAGGGAATAGGGAACAATTCCACGTCAAAAAAGAAGAGATTTGTCTTGTCAAGGCTTGGCTTGTTTTGAGGAATGTGGGTTATAGTACTTTTGTTCTTTCAAAACCCACATTCCGCAGGTTGGTCAGACCAGTAGATAATATTTTTGGCAGGGAGCACCAAGAAACTGAAGAATCCTTTGATGCTCCTGGGTTAAGTTGACAATTTGCTCACATTCCCCCATGATGACCAAATGAATCGACTGAAAGCACTGAAATACCCAGCGCATTGTCGGGGTAGCTGTAGGCTTACCTAATTGGTTCAATACGGTTTGCTTAGCTTTGGCAAGAGCTTGGCGTAAGGCTCTTTGTGCCAAAGTATAGACCAATAAACATAGCCCCATCACCATCGCCAAGGCAGCTACACGCTCAGGAGTCTTGAGGAAAACACTGCTGGTAAAGAACATTGGGTCTTTGAGAAAACGGAAACCTCTTTCAGTACATTGTTGTTGCTTGTACTCACAGAGTATATTGTCTTCAGACAGGGATTCAGAGTCTAGAACATTGGTAGCTAGAACAAAGCGTCCAGCCCTTCTACGAGCTTTGGCAACAACTTCTTTTTTCAAGGTCAAGCTACCTTGCACACGATAATGATAGCCATCAGGAACTTGACCTTTTCGTGGTCGTCCAGGCTGATTGTAGTAAGGGCGTGGCACAACTTCTATCTGAGTGAGGCAATGATAGCGCAGTTGTTTGTTCCAATCTTGTGCTGCTGTCATGGCATCAGGAGCACAGGCAAAGTTTCGCTGTTCTAACTGCTTGAGCTGATGAAGAGCTTTCTGATGATGCTGTTGAATTTTTTGTTCGAGGTGCAACAGGTCAACTTCTTTTCTCGCTTCACTTTCGACAACTAACCATCGCTGCTTGATGTCACCATAGGTGCTACAGACACAAGCTATACGGTATCGAGTTAATTGAGCTCGATTGAAGGCTTCTTCAGACAACTGCTCCATTAACTCTTGAGCTGCTTTGATAGTTGCCGGAACTCGGCTGAGCCACTGCAGATGGGTCAATGATTGAATGTTCTCCTCTCCATAGAGAGCAGCATCTGCCACAAACAAAGCTTCACACTGCCATTGCTCTCGAAACTCTCTCATCAGTTGGGCAAAAATGGCTTGGTCTGATTCATTACCACTGGCTACTCGTAGATATAATGGTATGTCTCCATCCCCACTACACATCAAATCCATTATGAATTGCTTGAGGTCTGGTCTATGGTCTCTGGAGTAACCATGAGTAATGGCGATCGCTGCTGGTTCTTGTGAAGGGGGTAAGTCTTTGCTCAGATAAGCTCCATGAACATGAAAGGAACTCGAATCCAGGTGCAGACTGTCACTGTTTACCCCAAACTTGGAAGCCGCTTCTAGGGCTACTTTGATAAATAGAGGGGTCAGTCCCGCTTCATAGAGTTGTTCCAATACTCTTCCGAGACGGTCATCGTTGAGATGCTGTGGTTCAATTCCCTCTCCCAGAAGATGTTCGGTGGCTTTGCCCACAAAGAATTTTTCAAACAAGTACAGGGGAGCGCTTACTAAGCCCAACCCATTGAGAATCATCGCTTTGACTGCTACTCCGGCACTAACAATTTCTTGGGGGTGGCTTCCGAGTTCTCGGTTAATTTGTTCGACTAGTCCCATCTGGTCAATTATCCCAGCCACTATGCCGCAGTGGTCAAGATCTTGTACTCTAATTGAAGATGCTATTGATTTCATCGTTCAAAAATACCATAGCTCTTCTCTTCAACCTGCGGAATGTAGGTCAAAACTGACCTGCTCCGAGATATATCCCTGCTTCAACTTGATGTATTCT
This sequence comes from Caldora sp., assembly GCA_965222765.1. Classification (GTDB taxonomy): domain Bacteria; phylum Cyanobacteriota; class Cyanobacteriia; order Cyanobacteriales; family Coleofasciculaceae; genus Caldora. The sequence goes on along the minus strand of CBDCVG010000057.1, from coordinate 7,744 downwards.
TTGAAAAGCAGCTTGGGAAAGAGCATTACTAAAAGTATCATTCAAAGGAAAAACACCTCTAACCACTGAATTACCTAAAGAATAGGCTAATTTACATAATTCACCCAGAAGCACCCTCAAGATTTCTGGCTCTCCATGAACATAACCAAGATAAAACTCTTCCTCTGAAACTTCTGAGTAACTTTGAATAGCGATCCCTCGTAAGCTTTCGTTTTGTTTTAATCCGAAAACTTTTCCCAAAAGAAGACATTCTTTCAATAACTCATGAGTAATATTTTGACAGGTGGTAATTAATCTTGTGTAAAATTCTTGTCTGTTGTTTAATAAACTTTCCTGAGTAATTAAAGACCAAATAGAATCAAAATCATTTAGCTTTAATTGAATTAAGTTGTTGTCTTTTGAGGCAATAGTATCAGCTTTAAACAGACTACAACTACCTACTTTTTTGTCTCCTCGGTGAGATATGATTTTCAACATTATTTCATTGTCAGCATAGACACAGTAACGTGCTATGTAAATATTTACTTGAGATAAATAATTATTTATATGTGAATCTAGTAATTTAGATAAACCTAGCCCTCGATAACGAGTATCTACTCTCAAAGAATCTCGCCAAGCTTCCTGTTTGGATAAAATAGCGACTTGCTCCATCGCCACAGGAAGATCATCAAGAGTAACCACAAAAATTTTTCTTTCAGGATTACTAATCCGTTGATCTAACACTAAGTGCATGTAATCTTTTTGATGTTCCCAGGTATTTTGGCAGAAAGCCAAGATAGGTTCTACATCTGAAAGTTGAGCTAAGCGAATTTGGAATTCATTATTCATTACTCATTACTCTTGAGAAACACTCCTTCGGAGTGAGGGTGTAGGGTGTAGGGTATCAATTGTGGAACTGGCATCTTGCCAGTTACGAGAAACGTCAGGCGCTCATTACTTATCCTTCTCTACCTCAACAACAACACAATCGTCTGCAATACTCCAATCACAAAACCCAAAATACCACCCAAATTAACAATAGCTTGCAACTCATTCCTAACGATCCCTTGAATTGAGAGCTCAAGTTGCTGTGGTGAAGTAGCTTTAACCCGTTCAACAATTACCTCATCGATCGATAAAATGGGAATTATCCGAGTGACAAGTCTTTCCAAGTCTTCCTCCAGATAGCGTTCCAACACCAATGCTAGTTCCTTGCTAATCAACTCTAGGGATGTATTCATCGTCTCCGATTCTCGCAATCGGTTAATGATTAGTACAGCAACTCTTTCCCAATCAACCGAGCGACTAAATTCCTGAAGTAAGTCACCACCTCGCTCTTGAATGTAGCTACGAACTGTATTAGTCATTGTCTTACGTAGCTGCCGCACAGTTAACACAGGCAAATTTTGTAGTGAAAGTTCCTGTAACCATTCCCGCAGGTGCTCGCGAGTTCCTAGGGAAATAATTAACTCTTCCAAACGAGCATTAGTTGCTTCCTTCTCATCCAAACAATAGGCTCGCAGGCGAGTCAGTGCATTCCTTAAGCCAAATAGATTTGCTACAACCCAATAGGTGCCAGTGGTTTTCTCCCGAAATCCTTCATCAATTATTTGAATGTTACGATCCGTTAACAAATCAATCAGTGCCTGCCGCAAGACATCCGGCGGTAAGGCTACCTGTAGGATCCAGTTGGAAAGATTTCTAGCTTGTTGCTCATTGAGTTCAAACTCTAGTAGAATTTGGTCAAAAATTTGGTTGAGTTGGGGTTCCAAGAAATCCTCGCGACGAGCTAAGACTTTTAGTATGCGAGGTAATGAATCCCCCAAAAAATCTCTGAGAATAGCAGCCAGAATCTTGGCGGTTTTCTGCTCCTTGTCCAATCTAACTTGCTCTAGTGCAAGGGTTAAGAGCCATAAAATTGCTCCTTGAACTTGCTCCGGAGCCAGTAAACGCCTTGCTAGACGTTGTAGTTCCGTCGGTGTCAGTAAGGAACCCATGATGGTGTCAGCAATTCTTTTCGCAAGGCGCTCCTGGTTGCGGGGAATTAAACCAGGCGTTAAGGGTAGCTGACGTTTAGCGATATAGATAGGCTTGTAGGGGCGAAACAGCATTTTGATAGCTAAGTCATTGGTGAAATAGCCAATAACCGCCCCTGCTACTGGAGGAACAACGAGTAGCCAAAGGTTAGACAGATTCAAAACAGCAATCGGGTTAGGCAGAACTTAGTTAAATCTATCTAAAACCTAACACCTAACACCCTATCTCATCTGGATTAATTCCCAGCTCCCGCAATCGCTCTGCTAACTGCTTTGCCTTGAGCTGAGCATCGGCAGCTTCTTGTTTGGCATCGGCAGCTTCTTGTTTGGCATCGGCAGCTTCTTGTTTGGCATCGGCAGCTTCTTTCTCCGCATCGGCAGCTCGTTTCTGCGCTATTGTAGCTACTTCACTCGGAAGAGGAATTAACTCTCCTTCCAGAGTCATCCATCGTAACCATTGTCTTTTAATCCCTCGAAATGAGCCTTGCCACAAACCCAGACTTAATCCTAAATCTGGCATCGGAATAGCTCCATTTGTCAGGTTGATTGATTGATAACGACTACCCACTAGTTGAAAGGGTTGGATTTGATTTGTATAGCGACTAAAGATTATATAGTAAGGAATCCGCAGAATCTTTTCATAAACTTCCCACTTGGTAGGTGGCTGTTTCACTTCCCTGGTTGTCTTACCTGAATCTTCTTCTTCTGTACCAGGTGACAATAACTCAACTACGACAAAAGGGTTAGCTCTTTCTTGCCAAGTGACATAACTTAAACGTAAATCTTGACCTTCATATAGACGAGGAACTCCAACCACACCAAACCAATCAGGACGTTTATACCATAGAGGATTGGTTAAGTCATAATATAGATTCAAATCCGCAGCAGCGTAAACGAGTTCAGAACTCCAGGTAGTTGGCTGGAAAGTTAGATAGAGCAGCTGGGGTTGTAAAAAGTGAAACTCGTCTGGCAAACCAGGTTCCTCCGGATTTTCGCTGGGTAAATCATACATGGTAGGCAGGGTTTGCCTAGGAGGAAGAGGTGGTTGAGACTGAGTAGGTAAACTAGTTGGAGATGTCATAACTCACATTCTGCATTTTGTCTGAAGAAGTACATTTTTTTCAATGAATGTGGAAAAATTAGAGCTACATTATGATTGTAATAAAGCTATAGTCCTCTAATCTTTACTCAAAACCAAAACCCCCATCATACCACCGGCTATCGGATAGTGGGTGGCACTAGCAAATCCAGCTTCACGAGCTAATTCTATTTGTTCTAACCCTGTCGGAAAGCGCTCTAAACTAGGGATGATATAAGCATATTCTTCCTTTAATCCAAAGTTCCTAGCACAGGGGACAACAAGATTTTCTAGATACCACTGCTGAAAAGAGCCGATTGCTAGTTGAGTTGGGCGATTAAAGTCCAAGATAGCGGCTTTGGCATCAGGTTTAAGAACGCGGTATAACTCTTTCAGGCAAAGGGGAATATCCGTGACGTTGCGGAGTCCATAACCCATGGTTGCCCCATCAAAATAATTATCCTCAAATGGTAAATTGAGGGCATCTGCCTCAACCCAGTTAATTGGCAAAGGAGGATACTTCTGAGCTACCCTAGCTTTGGCGATCGCTAACTGAGCTGGTGAAAAATCTACCCCATAAACTTGACCAGTCGCTCCTACTTGAGATGCTAGTAACTGGGCTAAGTCACCACTACCACAGCATACATCCAAATAGATCTGCCCAGGTCTAGGATCACTCCACTTTACTGCCATCAGCTTCCAAACCCGGTGTTGACCAAGACTTAACCAATTGTTCAGTTGATCATAAATTGGTGCAATGCGATCAAACAAGTCGCGAATTTCTGAAGCTGCTGGCTTAACTGTACTATCTCTCATAGGGAATCCCAATTAGCAATTAACAATTAGCAATTAACAATTAACAATTAGCAATTAACAATTAGCAATTAACAATTAGCAATTAACAATTAACAATTAACAATTAACAATTAGCAATTAACAATTAACAATTAACAATTAACAATTAACAATTAGAACGCATCATCGTTAGCACTAAACCAAGCTGCTGTGCCAACAGATGAATGAGTTTGAGTTGCTCCTCTAGAAGAGGCTTCGTTTTTTCTTGCCACTGAAGGGATAGAATTGTTAAGACTTCACCTCGATAGAGAACCGGTACAAGCAAGTGCATTTTAATACCAATCTTTTGGTAATATTCGGTAACCTCAGGGGATTTGGCAGGGGGAGCATTAGTCCAAACTATTAGTTTCTGATTGCTGAGCACTTCTGGGATCAAGGGGTCTTTTTCTAGAGAATTTTCAATCGTTTGGAGTTTGGTATAACTTCCATGCTCAGCAACCAGCTGATTATCTTCGACTACCTGTAAGATACAGCAGTCTGCCGCAAAACTTTCAGCAAAAGGTTTAGCGATCGCTATCAGGCAAGAAACTAAATTATCTGACTCCTGAGCAACCTGTAAAATTTTTGCTAACAGTGCTTTTTGTACATTAGCTAAATGAATTTCTTCTGTCCGTTGCTTGAGCACTTCATAAGTTTCGGCGGCACTTTGTACTAGTTCGATTAAATGTTTAGCGTCCCAAGGCTTTGTGATATACTTATATACTTGACCAGAGTTAATTGCCTCAACTAAATCTTCAACATCAGTAAAACCTGTCAGGATAATCCTCACTGTATCAGGAAACTGAGGAACAGTTTGGCTCAAAAACTCCGTTCCCTTCATTTGCGGCATCCGTTGATCGGAAATAATGACTGCCACTTCTCCTTCAGTTGCTAGTACCGATAAAGCCTCAGCTCCACTTTCAGCTCTGAGTACTTGAAAGTTTCGTCGAAAGGTTCGGTAGAGTAGATCGAGATTATCTGGTTCGTCATCTACCACCAAAATCTTGGGTTTTTTCGATCGCTCTAAACTCATTAACTAGCAGCTGATAGTATCAATATTAGAAATGCATTGTATCTCACAATCATAACTGTAAGTAAATTAACATCTTAACTAAGATAGATGACTGAAATTACACCAGGCACTCCTGATGGTAGCTCTCAAACCGACTCAGTGAACGTCAATTTTGAAGAATTGCTGCAATTGCTGCGGCGCAAAGAAAGTAACTGGGTTGAATGGGGCAAGGCTTGTCAGCAGCTCCAAAAAGCGGGGTATAGTGCCCAGGTAATTTTTGAAGCAACTGGGTTTGAGCCAATCCAACAAAATCAAGTGATTGTGGCTGCTCAGGTTCACGATACCCTAATGAAGGTGGGAGTATCAGAAAATGTGCGATCGCGTTTTGAACGTACTGGCTCGGATACATTGTATGAGCTACGTATTCTTACTCAACCAGAACGAGCCACTGCAGCTGAGTTTATCGTTGCCAGAAACCTTGACTCTGAGGGAGCTCGTGAAGTAGCCAAAGCACTCAAGGAGTTTTCCCGGAGAAGTAACCCACCGCCAGGATTTTCCAATCATCCCGGTGATGTTGTTGCCTATCAGTATTGGAAAGTTGCTAGATATCAAAACAGCTTACCAGAACGCTCTCGTTTGATTGCACGGGGTTTAATGTTTGCTCATAGCCAGGAGGCGCGGCAACAAATTGAGCAGTTACTTACCGAAGGTGTTGGCGGTAACCAGCATCAGCCTCCCAGATTACCCTTCTATCGCCTCGAAGCTGACGACTTTATGCCTAGCTTGTTACCAGTGGTTGGTAAGTTACCACTAACAATAACTGAGTGGGAAGCCGTTTCTCCTGTTGAGTCTACAGGTTCCTTCGGCATAGTTGAGGCATCAGATAAACAAGCTTTGGTAGCCATACCCGGTTGGCAAGTAGTTCGGAAGGCACAAAACCCGGTGGTGATTTTGTGTGATACTAGTCAGCTACCTGGTCAAACAAATAACAAACCTGATGAAGTACTATTAGTCCTAGACCGAAACAGTTGTGAATGGAACAGAGATAGCTATTTTGCGATCGAGCAGTCAGGACAAGTAGAAGTTCAGTGGTTTCCAGAAGCTCCAGATATCAGTTTACTCGGAAGGCTAATTTTAGTGTTGCGACCGAAAAAAATTCTCGATGAACCTTTAAGCAGCGATTTGTGGCAAGTGGAAGAATAAACACTCTTCAGAAACTAAAATCCTATATTTGGGGCTGAATCCCTTGATATGAGTAGTTTCTGACTTCTTTTTCGGCGATTCCATCAATGAATTCTTAATTCTTAATTCCGCGCAGCGGTACTAGAAGCCTGTGCCACGAGAGTTTATGTGGAAGTACCCAATTCCCTCCCCCAACTACCAGCACCACTGAAATCTGGTGCTAGCTTTTTGATCTCGTAAGCATTCACCTTATTGTTAAGTTCTCGGATACGACGGGAAAGCAGACGGATTATATTAACCGCAATTCCCGGTGTCTCATCGATCGCATCATAAAGTTGCAGCTGGGTTAGCATGAGACATTCGCAATTTTCCAAGGTTGTGACTGATGCCGAACGGGGTTCGGCATCAAACAGCGACATCTCACCAAAACAGGTTCCGTGCTTAAGTTGTGCCAACTCTCTATCGCCAATGTGAACCCTAACCAAACCCGAGACAACGATATAAAGCGATCGCCCCTCCTCCCCTTCGGTAAAGATGGTATGCTCGGCGGGATAGTATAGTTCCTCCATAACAGAGGCTAGCCTTACCAAAAAATCATCCCGCAGTTCTTGAAAAATTGGGACAGCCCTGAGAAACAATAGACGCTCTACACTGGTTAACATTAGTTAAAGGTTAGCTGTAAGCTATTCCCTTAATTTACTGGGAGAAATTTCAAGTCTACCAACAATGTTGCTATCACAAACAAAAGATTTCGTTGAGGGAGAGTTCGTTAGTCATTAAAATGGCTGGCAGTAGAGTGATATCGGGATTGATCTCACCATCAATTTCCTCTCTTGAGTTTTGGGATCTATAATGACTAATAATACCGGAAATATCATAAGATACAAAAGTATACATAAATTTCTGCTGTGTGGATAACGACGACTGGCTAGAAATCGGTACCATAGTTTCCCCTCAAGGTCTCAAAGGAGAGTGTCGAGTATACCCTAATACTGACTTCCCCGAACGCTTTGAAAAACCAGGACAACGGTGGTTACAGCAAACGGGTGAGGCTCAACCTAAACCAGTAGAACTGTTAGCTGGGCGTTTTCTGCATGGCAAAGGCTTATTTGTTGTACAGTTAGCAGGAGTTAGCGATCGCAACCAAGCAGAAGCATTACGGGGTTCCAAGCTACTCGTACCAGCTAGCGATCGCCCAGAACTAGGGGAAGATGAATATCATGTAAGGGATTTACTCAATCTAGAAGTCTTTAACCAATTTACAGGGGAACTAATCGGTATGGTGGTAGAAGTAATCCCTGCTGGTAATACCCTCCTAGAAGTACAATTGCATCAGCAACCGGAAATAGCTCCAGCGAAACCAGACGCTCCTACTCCTAACAGAATCAGTAAGATACGCAAAGCCAAACGCAAGAAAGCTAAACCAGCAACAGTTCTCATTCCCTTTGTCAAGGAAATTGCTCCAGTTGTAGACCTTCAAAATAGCCGGATTGAAATTACACCCCCTGCTGGTTTACTAGAACTTAATGAGTGAAATACTGTCGATGTTCCACTACGATAGAGCATTGGGACTATATAACTAGACCTCAGGCAAAAGTCAAAGCTAGTTAGGGCTTGCTGCAT
>CBDCVG010000056.1:0-29061 GCA_965222765.1 Caldora sp. | reverse complement strand
ACATAGTTTGATGTTTAAATTCGGAGTGTACTAGCTACCCATTTTCTCTGCTATTGTAATTTACAAAAAGCGGTGATATCAAAATCCAGAAGACAAAAACTTTCTCCACACCGCTATCTAGGCATTGTTGTGTCGATAAGCATCTATACTCACATTCTTGGTTTAACTTAAAACTTCTATGACTCAGCTGCTTTCAGAACTAGCTCGCGAGAAAAAGATCCGCTACTTCCTGATTTCGTTTACCGATCTATTCGGCGTGCAGCGGGCGAAGTTAGTCCCCACCAATAAAATCGACACAATGGCAGCAGGAGGAGCTGGCTTTGCTGGGTTTGCTGCTTGGCTGGACATTACTCCTGCCGATCCCGACGTGTTGGCAGTTGCCGATCCAAACCAATTGTTTCAACTCCCTTGGCAACCGGAGATTGGCTGGCTACCTTCAGACCTCCAATCCGTTGACGGAGAGGCTATTGAGCAAATGCCGCGCCTGGTACTAAAGCGCGTGCTGGCACAGGCGGAGAGACTGGGCTACCAGGTGAGGACAGGGGTGGAATGCGAATATTTTCTACTGTCGCCGGAAGGATACGAGCTATCGGATCAACGCGATCGCCAGAGCAAGCCCTGTTATGACCAGCAGACACTGATGCGCCGCTACGACACTATCGCCGAAATCTGCGACAGTATGGAGGAGTTGGGCTGGGAACCCTATCAAAATGACCACGAGGATGCTAACGGTCAGTTCGAGATGAACTGGCTCTACGATGACGCGCTGGTGACGGCGGATCGCCATGGGTTTTTTAAGTATATGGTGAAGGCGATTGCCGAGAAAAACGGCTTGCGTGCCACGTTTATGCCCAAGCCCTTCCCCCATCTGACGGGAAACGGTTGTCATATTCACCTGTCAGTATGGGATCGGGCAGGAGAAACCAATCTTTTCTACGACGACAACAGCGAACTGGGATTCTCCAAACTTGGTTATCAGTTCATTGCAGGCACGTTACATTCGGCCGAAGCCCTCTGTGCATTCACCAATTCGACAGTCAACTCCTACAAGCGTATCAACGCTCCCGTCACAACATCGGGCGCGACTTGGTCGCCTAGTACGATTAGCTACAGCGGCAACAATCGCACCCATTTGATCCGGATTCCGGATTCGGGGCGCTTTGAGTTGCGTCTCGCGGATGGGGCAGTCAATCCCTACCTGCTGCCTGCAGCGTTGATTGCTGCCGGATTAGATGGTATTACCCAGCAGCGCGATCCTGGACCCCGCTACGACAACAACACCTATGTAGATCCCCTTCCACCGGACAAGGTTAAGCGTTTACCGAGCAACCTGTTAGAGGCGCTGCGCAATTTGGAGGCAGACGAAATTTTGACTCCTGCCTTGGGTCAGCCATTGGTCTCGGCCTATCTGAAGCTAAAGCATCAGATCTGGAAGGAGTACAGTGCCAGCATTTCGACTTGGGAGCTAGAGAATACGCTGGATTGTTAGTGGTAAAAAGGTGATATTAGCGATATACCAAACCTACTTATATCGCTACCTCAAGACAGACTTACGCCCACCTTTTGAGCTTACATCCCCTCCTTCAGCTGAGGCAAAACTCGATTAAGAGCTATTTGGCTCAACCCTTTTCCTGTGTGTGGATGCCTTCGGCGTTTGTTTGTTGGTCGGGCTGTATCCACACGCTGATCCGTTAGAACGTGGGACTTAGCCCAACATTTTATTTTAGTTAAAGAGTACCCACAGGGGTACTGTCAAGGATTGAAGCCAATGTCTATCGTGTTTGTAGTACCAAGCAATCAAATTCTAATGCTTTGATTGCTTTAAGATTTGAGACTGTTCTTTTATGTCTGCTCTAATCCCTGCTACAAGTAATTCCATTGCTGGACTACACGCTCTTTGGACAGAAACATTAGGAGCACCTCAAATTTCTGTTGCCGTCTTAGATGGTTCAGTGGAGCAATCCCATCCCAGTCTTGTAGGTGCAAAACTCACTCAACTAGACTCCCTTGCCTCCCATAGTTCCCATCAAGGCTCGGCAGCTCAACATGGTACACAGGTTACTAGCATCATCTTTGGTCAAGATCTTAAATCAGTTCAAGGCATCGCTCCTCAATGTCAGGGTTTATTAATTCCCATCTTTACTGATGGTAAAGGAGGTGCAATTGCGCCTTGCTCCCAACTCGATTTAGCCAGAGCCATCCTTGTAGCCGCCAATCACGGTGCTCAGATCATCAATATCAGTGGTGGACAACTAACACCTAGTGGAGAAGCAGATCCACTACTTACCAATGCTGTTCGCCATTGCCTGGAGCATAACATCCTGATTGTGGCAGCCGCAGGTAATGAAGGGTGCGACTGTTTACATATTCCCGGTGCATTGCCATCAGTTCTGGCAGTTGGTGCCATGAATAGCGCAGGAATACCCCTAGATTTCAGCAATTGGGGTGAACAGTATCAAAATCAAGGAATTCTGGCACTGGGTGAAAACATACCCGGAGCAATTCCCGGCGGGGGTATCACTACCAGTAGTGGAACCAGTTATGCCACAGCTATTGTCTCTGGCATCGCCGCTCTACTACTGAGTCTCCAAGTCAAACGAGGTCAAACTCCCAATCCTCAAGCGGTTCGAGCTGCCATCCTTCAAAGTGCGATCGCTTGTGAGGAGCAACCGGCACCGGATTGTCGCCGACTTTTGGCAGGTCGCCTCAATGTCCAAGGAGCAATGTCAATCATTCTTCAACAAGGAGAAGTCATGAATGAAAATGTAGAAGTAGCAACAGTGCAACCTGCAACTATTGAGGAGGCAAATCCACCTCCTCTGGCTCAACAACAAGTCCCTACAATGCAAGCGGCAACTTACACTGCTGTGTCTTCGGAAGTGATACCCCAGGCAGTGCAAATTCAACCTTCATCAGCTCAGGTAAATCCCAGCGCCATACAACCTGCGGATTGTGGTTGTAGCGGCGGCGGATCTGCACAATTGGTCTATGCCTTAGGACAGCTGGGGTATGACTTCGGCACAGAGGCTCGCCGGGACTCTATCCAGCAACATATGGGTCAAGGAGCCAATCCTCAAGACCCTCGACAACTTTTAGCATACCTCGATGAGAATCCTTGGGACACAGCAGCGACTACCTGGACACTCAGTTTGGATAATACCCCCATCTATGCCATTCTGCCTCAGGGTGCTTATGCTCAACAGGGATTTGAACGGTTGCGCCAATTTCTCAGAGAACAATTGACAGAAGGCGTTGAGCGGGTTTCGATTCCTGGTGTAATCATGGGAAAAATGATGCTGATGTCTGGCCAAACTGTGCCTGTGATTGTTCCTACGCTGCGCTGTATGTATAGCTGGACAACATCAGCCTTGATGGAAGCAATCTGTGGAAGTTCTCCCAATGAGTCAGCAGCACAAGGTGTGGAAAACTTCCTGGAAAGGATTTACTACGAATTGCGGAATCTGGGGATAACACCTCAAGAGCGAGCAATCAATTACTCAGCTACTAATGCTCTGAGTGTAGAACAGATTTTCGAGTCCGCTATTCGGGAAGAGATGGATCTCGACACGATTGAGGTGGAACCTAGTCCACTTTGTCGTCCAGATTCCGAGTGTTGGGATGTCAAGCTCACGTTTTTTAACCCCCGGCGTGTGTTTGAACAAGCTCGAAAAGTGTATCGCTTCACAGTCGATGTGAGTGATGTATGTCCGGTGAGTGTGGGGAGAGTGCGATCGTGGTTTGTAAGGTAGTCAATCTGCTTAGCATCCTTTGATCGCTACATACAACGATTACAACTTAATGAATCTTAGTTTTTAGTGGAACACAAAGATGAGACTTCCTAATCAATCAATAAATACCATGCGTATTACATTACAAGGAGCTATCGATAGGTGCAAGCAGACAGTTTGGCCACAACAAATAAGAAGATTTCCAAGTTTTGTACTAGTTACAAATCCCGAAGAAATATCACCTTGTGGTCAGGATGCAATTGATACTTGTGGAAAGGGTAATGTGCAAGGTGTCAATCATGGAGTAAATGGTAGTTGTAGTTTTACTTGCTTTCAATCACAACAACCAAGCTCTAACTAACAACTTTTAGACTCGCATATTTTGTAGGGTGCATTGTCTATCTAACAAACTTGCAACAATCCTAATACAACTAGTTAGTACATCAAGTTGAAATAAAAGCAATAATTTCTAGTAAATCTTCTAGAAGGATAGCAAGAATGAGACTTCCGAATCAATCAGTAAACCCTAACTGCCGCAGCCTTGTTAGCGCTGGAGGAATCAGAGATGAAAGGCGACAATCTGTAATGCCACAGCAGTTTATAATCGACGATTTTACATTTAATTGCATACCCAACTGTGTTTGTGTATCGCCAATTAATTGTCCATGCTGTGAATCTTTGTTCCCTTTGCAAATACTGCTCTCTCAGCCATTGCGATGCTAGTGCGATCGCTAATCTTGTAGGGTACGTTAGCGACAGCGTAACGCACGAAAACAAACAATAACGGTGCGTTAGGCGCAAAAGAACATTTTGTTCTTTATCAAGTGAAAACTCAGATTTCCGAATTCAAATTTTATTGACCGCTCTAAAAAAGCATTGGAGAGATTTTTGTATGGACGCAAAACTAAACAAGGCCTATGAAATTCGTGTCAAGGCTGCAGACAGGCAACTTCTTCAATTCTCAGCTGATCCTCTAGATGGTAATGGTGATGAAGCACTATATAGGTCTTACGAAGCCTCTTTTAGCAAGTTGCTGTCTCATGATAAGAGTGGTGTCTTGACTGATGAAGGAATTAAGCAGTACGAAAAACTAGTCCAGGCATTAGAAACAGGTAATCTTGAGGGGATAGGTCGAGTTCGATTACAAATCCCTCATGATCCTGACAATCTGAGACGGATATTCATTAATCCACAATCAGCTTTCTCTTTTGAAGAATCTGGTGCAGATGTTGGTCAGGTAGGTATGCCCTCACCACCCTCCATGAGTAGTCGAAAGGCTGCTTGTGAAATGTTAGAGGTTTACGGTGCGGCTCTTTTACGGGATGTCCGATTTGCTGAATATGGTGGGATTACCGCTAATTCTACCGCCGCAATGATCGCGCGGGTTATGGAATCTTTTGGGGATGACTATACAGGTCCTAAGGAAGCAGATGGTTCTGTTTCACCACGGCAACTGTATCGTGGAACAACTGAAGGTGATCAGAAAGAAGGATTCATCTCCCAGTTTCTGTTGCTACCTTTCTTCCCTCTATTTCCCTCAGGATGTGCACCATTTGTAGGTAATCTAATTGGGGTTGGTAACCTCGATCTCGATGCAATGCGGCGAGAGCAGAAGTATTTTGTTCCCTCAACACGAGAGTTTCTAACAACAGAAGAGAATTTTGTGAAGGTACAAAATGGAGAGCTACCTGAGCAATATAAGCCTAGTGATTATGAGCAGGATAATGGTGATTATCTAGAGTCTTTTCTTGATACAGGTCGCCACTTGGGAGGTCTTGTTCATGTTGACTCTCCATATGAAGCCTACTATAACGCCCTGTATATCCTTATTTTCCGTGGTACCCCAACAAGTCCAGCATTCCCATACAGCAGCCAATTTACTGGTCCTCGAATTTTGAATCAAGGAGATGGTCACACCATGGGGCCACCTGATGCCTTCACCTTGATTGCAGATGCTTGTATTGCCGGATTTAAAGCAGCGTGGGCGCAAAAGTGGCGTGCCTATCGACGGTTACGTCCAGAAGTCATGGGAGCAAGGGTTCACTTTACATTCAAAGGAATTACTGATTTAACAGATGCCAATCTTCGGGCTAAGTGGGCTCAGAATCCTACTGATAATCCTTATTCCCTACACCCAGACTTACTCAATCTCGGAGGGGAAATTCTCAATGCTGTGCGCAATCGAACCCAGAACAATGGCAACTTGCTCCTAACTCAAATGTATCCAGAAGGATCTCCTGCCCATCCTGCCTATCCCTCTGGTCATGCTACAGTTGCTGGAGCCTGTACAACAGTACTCAAAGCCATGTTTGATGATACTGCTCCATTACCACCCCTACCATCCGGGGATAAACCAAGAGGTTATGTTAAGGTTAATCCTCAGACCAATGAGCTGATTAATTATGAATGTAGTACTCCCTTAACAATTGGTGGAGAACTTGACAAACTTGGCTCCAATATTGCCCATGGACGTGATTTTGGAGGTGTCCATTATCGCAGTGATGGTGATGAAGGACTGCTATTAGGAGAAAGAGTAGCAATTCGATTACTTATGGATCATGCTCGTACCTATCCTGAAGCAGGCTTCCGTGGATTTGAGTTTTCTCGCCGAGATGGAGTAAGGATTCGCGTAACCAAAGACGAAGTTATCGAAATTTAAGCCTTTTCTAACTGCGATCGCTAATCTTGTAGGGTGCATTACTAATAGCTAACGCACAAAAACAAACGATAACGGTGCGTTAGGGCGCAAAACAACAAAAGGTTCTTTATCTTAACCAAACAAGCGCCTAACGCACCTTACTTGCTAATACTGAAATTTTTCAATTCCTCTCCTTTGAGTCAGCTCAAAAAGAGGTGTTAAGTATTAGTTCTTATGAATATTATACAATAGTCTCACACTCCTCAATTTCAACCCTATGCTGAGAATAAGGAGACTTAAGTGGCATACAGTGACTTTACACTCAAGAAAGTAAAGCTTGATTTCAATATACAGACTGTAGAAAATCTTTCTCTCTTTTTAGATATTGAAGAGCTGAAAATCAGTGATTATCTCACACAGACCTTAAAAAGGAATGTACCTTTAGCTTTAGCAATTAATACGGAGAAAGCCAGGTCAGAACTGATAATTATTAATATATTACTTGAAGTTAAAGAAAAATTATCTCAAAAAATAAGTCTCTTTTCAGGAATTGATTTTAATGTAGATAAAGCAAAAGGTTTGAATGGCTTTTGTGATTATCTAATTAGCGGATCAGAAGAACAATTATATTTAGATGTACCGGTAATTGCCATAGTTGAAGCTAAAAATGAAAATATTATTTCTGGATTAGGTCAATGTATTGCTGAAATGTATGCCGCTCAACTCTTTAATCAAGAGGAAAATCATGATTCTTCATCTGTATATGGCGCAGTAACAACAGGCGATGAATGGAGGTTTGTGAAGCTGGAAAAAAATGTAGCGTATATCGATAATGATCAATATTATATGAGTGACATTAAGAAAATTATTGGGATTCTAGTGAAAATGGCTAAAAGAGAAGCTTAAAGAGTAGACTGTCAGCTATAAGGCGTTACAAAAAAGAAGTATCCCTTTTTTGGCAAAGAAAGTAGTGCGAGCATCTTGCTCGCTTTTCACCTAAGCGCGAGCGAGACGCTCGCACTACCCAAAATCTAAACTACCAAATTTGTTGTTAGTTGTTAGTTGTTTGTACAAAAAACAACTAACAAATAACTTGCCAACCAAGCGGCGGGCGGCTATCCCTAACAGTGCGTAAGCCCTATCAATGATAAAACTCTTGTGGGATAGGCATCTTGCCTGTCCTTGTTTACCTTCAGAACCTAAAGATTGATTGGCATTGCTTGTGGAGCTGGAATAACTCTACCAATTAAACAGCTTTGCTCATAGCCACAAGTTTGCAACTTCTTGAGACATTCATCAGCATTTTCAGCAGGAATCGCGGCTAACAGTCCACCAGATGTTTGAGGATCAAATAATAACTGGTATTTGGCTAAATCGCTAACCTCGTCAGAGTTATTAATATAGGTAGCCAGCTGCAAATTTTGAGGATGTAGAGAACTGGTAATTCCCGCTTCCATAGTTTCTCTAGCTCCTGGCAAAATCGGTATGGCATTTAAATTTAATTCAACGCCAACTTGGGAGGCTTTTACCATCTCTAACAGGTGTCCCAACAGTCCAAATCCGGTAATATCGGTGCAGGCTGTTGCACCACATTGCAGGAGGACTTGAGCCGCAGTTTGATTGGAGAGTAACATAGATGCGATCGCTTGCTCAATCCAGCGACCTTTGGCTTGGTAGCGCATATCAGCGGCAAAGAGAGTTCCTGTACCAATGGCTTTAGTCAAAATCACTACTTGATCCGGTTTCATCCCACTTTTGCGCAATAGTTGCTCTTGATGAGCTAATCCGTTGCAAGATAGACCAAAGGCTAATTCTGCTCCTTCAGTAGTATGACCTCCAATTAAGGAAGTATTACAGTCTTGGAGAATTTTATTAGCTCCCGACATCAATTGATAGAGAGTCTCTTCAATCTTCTTTTGGGTTCCGTAGGGAATGGTAGCAACAGCTAATACACTGTGAGGAGTTGCTCCCATAGCAAAAATATCACTCAAACAGTGATTGGTGGCAATTTGACCGAAGATATAGGGATCATCAATCAGGCTGCGAAAATAATCCACAGTTTGTACCAACAATTGACCTGCTGGCACTTGCACAACCGCTGCATCATCTGGGTCACTCAGTCCCATAATAATATCAGGTTTTCCCTGGATGGTAAGCTGTTTGAGTACCTTTTCTAGGGTTGTACTACCGACTTTTGCACCACAGCCTGCACAGTGCATTTGCGGTTGACTATCCTCTTCTTCCATTAAAGGTAAATCATCAAACTTATCCATGAATTTGCGGTCAATTTTGTCTTTCCATTGCCACAACAGAGGTGAGTGCCAACCCCAAGATGACCAAGATGCGATCGCTTTTTTATCCCCGGTACCAATTAAACTTAAATATCGGGCTTGGGGATGGTAAGGGAGGAGTTTTTGTCCTAAGATAATACGTTGTAGATTGTTAAATAAAGGCTTGCCCTGCCGAACAGCAAATACTCCAGCTTTTGGTCGCTGGTAATTTTGCATGGTAGCGATATCTCCCGTAGCAAAGATGTGGGGATGGGAAATTGATTGCAGGGTATCGTTGACAAGAATAAAGCCACGTTCATCAGTGGCTAGTCCTGAGGCTTTAATCCACCTGGGGGCGGAAGCTTGAGTCACCCAAAAGCATTGGTTGCATTCGATTTTTAAGCCAGATTCACAAATAATTTTGAGGAGTGGGGATTGCTTGATATTGGCAGATATTTGACTGACGTTTTCCCCTAAATGAAGCCTAATCCCTCGCTTCAATAAAATTTTTTTCAAGTGACGACTCACCCAACTATTGTGCTGGGGTAACAGTTGCGTACCCCGATGCAATAGATGTATCTGTAAATTCTCTTTTGGCTGACCAGCATCCGTCAAGATGCGATGCAATTTTGCTTGTACGTTGAGAGCGAGTTCCACTCCACCAGCTCCACCGCCAACGATAGCCAAAGTGACAGGATAGGTAGGATTTTCTTGGACTTGGGTGGTGATTTGCTCCCACGCTGCCAAAAACTGGGGGACGGGTTTAGCAGGGATAGCATATTTAGCCGCACCAGGCGTGCCAATTGTTGTCGGTGTACTGCCAATATCAATAGATAAATAATCAAAGGCAACGGGGGGATGATGAGCACAAATCACCTTATGATTAGTTAAGTCCAAACCAATTGCTTGGTCTTGATATAATTGCGCTTTGGCAAAGACAGCTAGACGACGCAAGTCGATGTGAGCTTCATCATAGCTGTAAAAACCCGCTAAGTGACCCGGTAGCATTCCCGAATAAGGAGTGTGGAGAGTATCGGTAATCAGGGTCAAACGAATGCCAGGAAGAGGATTCATGGCAAACATTTTAAGAGCGATCGCATGACTATGACCACCGCCAACTAAAACTAAATCTGTGGTGATAGGATGGGGAGCTTGCTCCATGAGAGCTGTTGAACAATACAAATTGAGTTGAAGGGGTGACAAGCCCTCCGAAAGCCTTCTAGATCAACCCTTGAGTCACATTGACATCTCACGAAATGAGGTCTTATTGACACCCTTATTGACACAACCGGGCGAGCTAGATTAGATAAACCTAAGCGAAGCGTTGCGTAGGGGGTATGGGGGAGGCGCTCCGTCCCCCATCGGGGGGCTTGGGGGGCTGGTCCCCCAAAGAGCAATTTCCATCTTTTACTGAATAAATGGGCTAAAATCAGGATGGTTAAGCACTTCAGCCAGCTTGTCATCCCCTGAGAGTCCACAGAAACAGTATCAAATACCAGAACTATCCAAGAACTGTCGAATTTCTTTATCTCGAAGTTGACAATTTTCACCGACAGTCGTTTTTGCCCCTACAGCAGAAAGTTCCGAAGATAACGAATCAGCCAGGGAAGTCACTGCTGATTGTTTACTAGACAAATCTTGCAGTTGTTGTTCCAGAGACTCAATCCTGTCTACTAAAGTGCGAATAACATTGGCTTCCGAATCAGGTAGGGAACCATGTTCTAGCGGGTTTACTCGAACCCCTGAACGATAGATTATCCTACCAGGAATACCTACCACCGTGCAGTCAGAAGGGACATCTCGCAGTACAACAGAACCTGCCCCTATACGAACATTGTTACCAATTTGGATGTTACCTAAAACTTTAGCACCTGCACCAACTACAGCATTTTCTCCCAGGGTTGGATGCCGCTTGCCACTTTCCTTACCAGTACCACCCAAGGTGACGCCTTGGTAAATAAGACAGTAGTCTCCAATAATGGTAGTTTCTCCAATCACGACGCCCATACCATGGTCAATGAAAACTCCTTTACCAATAGTGGCACCAGGATGAATTTCAATACCAGTCAAAAAGCGGGAAAACTGAGAAAGTAATCTGGGAATCAAGGGAACTCCCAAAATGTGTAGCCAGTGACAGAAACGGTGAGACAGTAATGCCTGCAAACCAGGGTAGCAGAACAAAACTTCTAGCCAGTTACGAGCAGCAGGGTCGCGCTCAAAGATAATGCGAAAGTCAGTAATTAGGGCAGATAGCACAAGCAAGTTACCCAATGAACGGTACAACCACTGACTATCTTACCGTTCCTTGCTACTCTCGCACAGTTAGGGTGTAATTTAGCATTTGTTCAGGGTCAACTGTACCTACCCAAATCCAGTAAGTACCAGCCTCCCAAGTCAGGTTTGTGACAGTGTTATTATCGACGGTGGCATCATTAGTGGATTCTATCCCATCAGCACAACGAAAGGTTTGGCTATTAGGTCCTTGGATCACTAAGGTTGTACCTTTGCCTCCACTGTTGACGCGCACACTGAGATTGGAGAAATCTTGTTCTAAAACCAGCTTGTGATCTGCAGTGGTATCACCAAAACCAACACAGGGGTTACCGTTGTGATCGCTATTGGCAATAGATGATAAGGAGTAAGAGCCACTTGTATAACCTCCAACTTGCCCTCCCTCTGGAGTAAGACCTGGGTTAAAACCAGGTGATAGAGTCAAACTGTCAAAATTTGCCTCTTTATTTTCCTCTTGGGATAAGACAGGTATAGCTTTTAAGGCTACTATCAAAGAAATGACACTAATTACATATAATCGTCGCATTATTTATCTACTCCTAGCGAGATTGATAATTGATAATTGATAATTGATAATTGATAATTTTTGAACTTCTCTTTTACTCCCAGTTGAGTAAGGAGTTTTGAGACTCTCATCGCTCTCAAGCTAGGGATTATTCAGAATCATGGCTTTCTTAACATCAGTCTAATCAGGTCTTACATGATAAAGTGTCTATTGCCGTGACACGCCCAAAACTGTAGGTTGGGTGGAACGAAGTGAAACCCAACAGAATATACGCCGGTGTTGGGTTACGCTATCGCTCCACCCAAGCTACTTATTCCAGCATTTTAGCTGTGTCACGCCACTACTAGTATTCCAACTTCTTTTGGGCAATCTGAGAGCAACGAATGTGACAGTACCTTGTCTGCCACATACTATAGTTCAGTTTGTGATTACTTTGGTGGAGGTACTATGCCGTTTATTATTTTAATTTTGCTAGCGCTATTTAGCAATTGGCTGTTTTCAGAAACTCTTGTATTGTTTCCTGTGGCTATCCTCGATTCCTTGAAACCTCTAACTTCTCTAACACTGGTGGTTGCCTTGCTAGCATTATTTTGGTGTTTTGGAGAATGATAATGGATAATGGATAATGGATAATTGATAATGGATAATTGATAATTGATAATTGATAATTGATAATTGATAATTGAGGTAGTTATCCATTGTCAATTTGTGAATTTTAGCCCCTAATTAACTGCCTGAACCATTCATCATCTCGAATCACCTCAAAATCTCGGTCGGTTCTTGCCTGTTGTCGATAGCTGGGATTAAGCTTGATTGCTTGTTGTAGGTTTTTTAAAGCTGAGTCATCTTGCCCTTGCAGTACACAACAAACAGCTTTATTGTAATAAGCATCGGCATAGTTAGGTTTAGCTTCCAAAGCTTTGTTAAAACTCAGCATCGCTTCTTCATCTCGCTCTAGCTGAACTAAAGCAAAACCTCGGTGGTTCCAAGCTTTGTGGGAGTTGGGTTTAAATTTAATGGTTTTGTCAAAAGAAGCAATGGCTTCTTCATAGCGTTTCAATTCTTCTAAAGCAAGACCTCGATTTAGCCAAGCAACGGCATCCTCAGGCTGACATTGAGTAGCTCGATCAAAGGAAGTAAAAGCTTCTTCACGCTGCTGTAGAATGCCTAAGGCTACCCCTCTGTTTACCCAAGCTTCATGATAATCGGAGTTAACCTCAATTGCTTGATCATAAGAAGCTATTGCCTCTTCGTACTTCTTCAACCTTGCTAAGGCAATACCCCGATTTAACAAAGCTTTTTCCTCAGTAGGCTGAAGGCGAATTACCTCATCAAAAGTTGCGATCGCTTTTTCATACTGCTTTAATTCCATTAGGGCAATGCCTCGTTGATACCAACTATCAGAGTCATCGCCATTAATTGCCAAAGCTTTATCTAAAGATGCGATCGCATCTTTATATCTTCCTAATTCTCTCAGAGCTGTGCCCCTTTGTTGCCAAACCTTAGGAATATTTGGCTGAAGTTCAATCCCTTTGTCATAATTAGCGATCGCTTCTTCATAGCGCTTCTGTGATAATAGGTTATCTCCCTGTTGAATATAATCATCCGCCTTGAGGAATAGTTGAGGATGATTAGACTGCAATATATCGAGTTGTGCTGTCAGGAGCTGGATTTTCTCTTGCGCTTCAGCGATGAATGAGTCGGAGATGAATTGAGGTGTAACCTCAGCCAATTTTTGTAGAATTTCGTCCTTTTGAACTTGAGCGTCTGAGTGTAACTTCGATAAATCAGTAGCTAGTTCAGTTTCTGTTTTTTGCAGATTTTGGAGGGTGAGATCCTTCTGCTCTTGAGCGCCGAGGTTTAATTGGGAGAGCTGTGCCTCAAACTTAGTCTCCAGTTTCTCAAGATTATGGCTAATCTTATCCTTTTGAGTACGAACATCTGACTTGAAAGCCGATAGTTGCTCGTCAAGCTCAGCTTGGGATTTCTCTAAATTCTGAAAAATCTGTTCCCTGCGTTCATCAGTCCCCGATTGCCACTTTGACAGTTCAGCAGCAAACTCAGATTCCAGTTTTTGTATATTTTCGCCTATTTTCTCCTTTTTAGCTTGAAGATCCAACTGCAATTGGGATTTCCCTGTGGTTAACTCAGCTTCCACCTGCTCTAGATACTTACCCATTGTCTCCTGCTGAGCTTGAAGATCTGACTGTAATTGGGATTTTCCACTAGCCAATTCAGCTTCTGCTTGCTCTAGATGCTGACGTATTGCGTCTTTATAACCTTGGGTACCTGACTGTAGCTCTGACTTTTGAGTAGCTAGCTCAGCTTCAAGCTTCTGTAAATTCTCAGCCAGCTTATTTTTGTGTTCCTGAGCATCCGAATGTAACTTTGATAACTGAGTGGCAAATTCAAAATTGAGTTTTCCTAACTGCTCCAGAAGTTCATTTTTCCGTCCATCAGCCGTTGACTGTAGTTCCGAGACTCCAGCACTAAATTCAGTCTCCAGTTTTGTTAAATGCTTGATTAGCTCATTCTTGCGCCCATCAGCCGTTGACTGTAGTTCCGACACCCCAGTACTAAACTCAGCCTCCAATTTTCCTAAGGTTGCTAAGGTTTGTTCTTTCTGCTGCTGAACCTGCTGCTGAGATTCAAGGCGTAGTTCATCCAATTGGGGAGCAAGTTCAGCTTCTAACTTGCCAAAATGTTCAAAGACAAGTTGCTTCTGCTCCTGAGCTCCTGATTGGAGTTCCGCGAGTTGCTCAGTAAACTCCAGTTCAGATTTTGCTAATTTTTGTAGAGTTAGTTCTTTTTGCTTGTCAGTAGCCGACTGTGACTCAGAAAGTTGTTCTGTAAAGCTTGACTCCAACTGCACTAACTTTTGTTGAGTACTTCCCAGCTGTGCTTCTAGTTCTTCAATATTGTGGGTTTTAAATTCAGAGAGTTCGGAGACTAGTTTAGATAAGGTTTCCCTGTGGCTTTCGATATCCTGTTGGAATGCTTCTGCTCTATTATCTAGATTGCCTTCTATGGCTTCAGCTCTTTGCAGAGATATTGCTAACTTCTTGTTTGGCACTAGCAAGCTGACTTTCCAAACCTCCCAATTCCTCCAGGTGTGTCTTGACAATCTCTGTAACCTCTCGAATTACCGCTCTTCGCAGTATCCATAGAGCGACGATTGTGGCAGCTAACAGCAAAGCCAGAATTGCCAGCAAAACATTGAACCAGGTTGTTGTCCGACTAAAGGCACGATTAGCTTCAGCTTGCACCTGCTCCTGAACTTGCCTTTCTTTCTGCAATTCATCGAGCAATTCCTCCACCTCTTCTTGCTGTCGATTGTCTGCCTGAGCAAGAGTCATTGTGGGAGACTCTGATTGAAGAGGTTTGGCACTAACCAAGCCAACCGATAGTAGGAAGGTGGCAACAAGGATCATGCCTTGGGAGAGTAAAGAGAAAATTGCTGGATTCTTGCGCTTCATTGGGAATTGTTGTTTGTTGTTTGTTATTTGTTGTTTGTTATTTGTTGTTTGCTAATTGTTCATAGGGAATTTCTCTCTTGTCTCCCCATCTCCCCTGCCTTCAAAAGTGCCTTATTCTTCGCTTAGTGGGACAAAATCATAGTCAGAGCTGGATCTATTGCCTGGTTTAATAGTAACTAACTGGACTTTCTGATTGCGATCGCCTGAGGGTAAAAAGCGAATCTCTCCCCCTGCGCCAGGGACGGAAAATCCTGATGCTACTAGGGTTTCTTGAATTCCCTTGCGGGTAGGATCGCGCTTCAAACCAGCTATTAAGGCTTGGGTAGCATCATAAGCTAAAGCCGTGCGCCAGTTCACATCTGCACCCCACAAACGATTCGCTGCTTGGGGAAACTCAGCATCTGGATCTCCTAAAATATGCCAGGGCACTCCTAACACCATACCCTCAGCATCTTTTCCACCGATTTGCAGCGTCTTGAATTTGTAGACGCTATCTCCTGCCAGCATCGGTAAACGTCCGTCGTTGACTTGCACTACAAATAAAGCTTGCTCAAGAGTGGCAGAATTAGGAGCCAACATTAACACCTCAGCCTCCAGTTCCATCGCCTCCTTAACTGCATCAGCTGCATTAAAATCAGAACTAGCAAAGTCATACTCAGATACAACCCTTCCCCCTTCACCAAATACTGTAGTAGTAAATACATCTTTTAATGATTTACTATAGTTACTTTCAGAATTAAAAAATACAGCAGCATTTTGTTTATTTAATTCCTTGAGCATATAACTAGCAAGGGCACTACCCGCAAAGCGATCGCTAGGCACAGTACGAAAGATATATTTACCAGCTCCAGATAGTTCTACTGAGGTACTAGTGGGAGAAATCATTACCAATTCTCCAGCTTGGTAAACCTCAGCTGCTGCTAAGGTAACTCCACTACCAAAATGACCAACAACTCCCAATATATCTGAATTTTTCACTAAAGCTTGGGCAACTTGTTTAGCAACTTCTGGTTCATTATTATCATTAATCATCAGCACCTTTAAAGGTACACCACCAATACCGCCTGCCTCATTAATTTCCTTTTGCGCTTGAGCCACACCCCGCAGCATTTCTTTAGCTGCATCTACCTCCTTCCCAATCGGCATCGAAGCAGCAATAGTGTAGGACTTCTGCTTACCAATACGAGCGTTATTGAGGTAAATGAGTGCTTCAGGATCATTGCGTTGAGCTTTGAGGGAAGCCTCCAGTTTAGCTACAGCTTCTTGATAATTACCTGTTGCGATCGCTTTAATAGCAGCTTCTTTTTCTAGAGTTGTGTCTGAAGGAATTAACAGTTGCTCACCTGCACTGAAACGTTGTTTTGCTGGCTGATTTGAGGATATTGGTTCAGTTGATGTCGTTGAAGATGGAGTTGAACTGTTTGGTGGTGGCGGTGATTTAAACCACCACACCCCAGCTGCCACCAGAGCAAGGGTGACGGCTAAAGAAAGGATAAGAACTGTAGTTTCGTTTTTTTTGGACATAAGCTAATAAGCTTTTAGCGTTCAGCACCTCAGCATTTAGCCAAAAAGCTGATAGCTAATAAATGATGAATTTGCAACTTGGGGATGCTCCCTTCAGTTTGACACTCCCCTGCCTTAAGGCGAGGGGATTCTTCAAATAACAAATGACAAACAACAAATAACAAATTTAAAGAAACTGAGATAGTAGCAGATAAACTAGACGAAAGATGGCTGTTACAGCAATTGCTGCTGCCCCTGCTAAAACTGCGATCGCCATTACAAAAGTTAACGAAGAACCAGCTCTTAAGACAGGAATAAGCATCAAAAGCACAGCAATCCCGGCAAAAATCACTGAATCCTTGCTATCAATCCAACGGCGATATTGAGCATAAATCAGCCCACCGACAATCATCCCTAGCAGCCCCATACTAATTCCTGATAACCCCAGAAAGCTCCGAAGAGGAAAAGATAGCAATCCCCCTGTAAATCCTGTAAACGCTGCCCCTCCCAAAACTTCTATTAGCGAGAAAGCTGGTTTTTTAGTGGTAACTGGGGGCTGAGGTTGGGGAGTTGGGGTAATTGGCGGTTGGGAAGGTTGCTGTTGTTGGGATATCGGAGGCGGTGTTGGTGTTGGTGGAGTTATGGGAGGCGGTGGTGAGGTTGGTGGAGCGATGGGAGGTGGTAGGGGTGCTGATTGAGTTTTCAGAGCATCCATCACCTCTTGAGCTGAACTAAAACGTTGATTAGGCGTTGGTAACAGCATCCGATTTAAGACTGCTTCTAAGGTATCACTTACCTGGGTATAGCCCCTCCAGTTCCACTGGTTACTGTAAGAGTCATACAAATCACCTGGATCTTTGCCAGTCAACAAAGTAATTATCGTCACTGCTAGAGCATATAAGTCTGTTGAAGGGTAAACTTGAGCACCAGACATCTGTTCTGGGGGGGCAAATCCCATAGAATAAATACCTGTGGATTTTCCAGTTGTTGTAGTTCCTGTTCCTTGGCTTACCTGCTGCTTAACTGCACCAAAATCCAACAAATGCAAACGCCCACTCCGTTCGCGCATGATGTTAGAAGGTTTAATATCTCGATGAATTGAGTCATTCTCATGGACAAATTTCAGCACTTTAAGGATTTCCTCCAGCACTTCCAAAGCTTCAGCTTCAGAGAATGTGCCTTTAGCAGCTAACTCTTCCTCCAAGTTTTGTCCATCAATAAATTCTTGGACTAGATAGAAAAATTGGTCTTCTTTACCTTGTTGCTGGCTATGAACACTCAAAGGGAAGAAAGCAAACAAATCGGGGATTTGCGGGTGGCGTCTACCGAGTTGCTCTAAAACTGCTGCTTCCCGTGCAAATAAATTTTGTGCAATTTCCAGCTGTTGGGGATTCAAATTGCCAGAAGGCTGAAACTGTTTTACCACACACTCACGCATACCTGGAATATAGCGATCGCGGGCCAAAAATGCTGCTCCAAAGCCTCCTTTACCCAATAATTTTGATGGTAGGTAACGTCCCACTAGAATTAGTGGCATACCGCAAGCAGTACAGAATTTTTGTTGTGCTGTCTGGAGGGTCACTTTATCATCAAGATCGGCAAACAAGTTTTGAGGGCGAGGGCAGCCAGGACGGGTGCAGTAAATTTCCATGTTTCCAAGGTTCAGGACTAAAACATAGGCACAACTGAGGACAGTGAGACCTAATCAACAAGCAAACCACTGAGTTTTTTTGTGTCTTTTTTCACTTTAGCTGAATTAGTAAAAGTCCCACGTACCAATACTGCTCGGTTAGTGAGGCTCAATCCCTGGATTTAAGAAAATATGAAGGTGTAGAAATGTATCTGTCTTGATAATGCCTGTCGGGCTGTTGGCACGTCTTTTATCAGCGTCGGTAAAATGTCATCCTCCTACAGTATGAGAAGAAGCTGCCTTGAGTGTATGTCCCACCCTCATCGCCGAAGCTACGGTTGCCTCTCGCCAGCCATTAGGAGTAAACTCTGGCAAAATTTCCCGGCTGAAAGCTTCTGCTGCCTTAGAACAGTAACGATTGGGATTAGTAATAACTGAGAGCACCCTCTTAACAGTCATGTCGTTGATTGGAGCTCGATGGAGAATCCCCATTTGTAACTCTTTTTCGATTGCCGAAATAGAAACAAAAGCAGTCCCCAATCCTGACTGCACAGCATTTTTGATTGCCTCAATAGAGTTCAACTCCATTTCAATCTTAAGACGTCGCGTATCAACGCCACAACGAGCTAGGACTTGATCAATTACCTTGCGGATTGTGGATTGGGAGTCTAAGGCAATAAACTGCAATTTATACAAATCTTCTTTTTGGATTGTGGGAACTTTTGCTAGGGGATGAAAAACTGGCAAAATTAGTGCTAGCTCATCTTCGGCATAGGGAGTAATTTGCAAAGTGTCTTGTAGTTCACTAGGCACTTCACCACCGATAATTGCTAAATCCACCTGTCCATTGGCAACACTCCAGGAAGTACGGCGAGTAGAATGAACCTGTAATTGTACGGCGACATCTGGATAACGCTGTCGAAACATCCCAATCATACGTGGGAGAAGATAAGTGCCTGTTGTCTGAGAGGCACCCACTATCAAGGTTCCACCCTGAAGATTCTGTAAATCCTCAATAGCACGACAAGTTTCTTGACAAAGAGTCAGGATTTTTTCTCCGTAGTTCAGGAGTAAATGTCCTGCTTCCGTAAGTTGGGCACGGCGTCCGCCCCGGTCAAATAACGGCACATTTAACTGTCGCTCTAAGTTTTGCACTTGTAGACTGACAGCAGGTTGAGAAACGTACAAGCTATCAGCAGCACGCTTAAAACTACCCTCAGAAGCGATCGCTTTGAGAATACGGAGTTGATCTAAAGTGAAAGGAAGATCAGACATAGGCTAAACCTCAGGGCAAAGAGTAACTGAGGCAACCAGCATTTGAATTAGAGATGGGGTTTGACTCAAGCGATGGATTGCCCCTAATGAATATATAAACCTTTGTTGACATTGACAGTAACACACCACGGGCTCAAGTCTATCTCCAATACTTGGTAGAATCGGGTGTTTCAAGAGTCTATTTCCATGAATTTTTTATGAAGTTTTTTCCTTGGCTGACTTCCAGCCACTTAGTAATGAGTGTTTTGTTGTTGGGTTTTGCGATCGCTCACAGTGGCTTAGCAGCCCTAAGACCTTGGGGTGAACAACGCATCGGAGCCAGATTGTATCGTGTTTTGTTTGCCCTAGTTAGCCTCCCCTTAGCTATTGTATTAATTATTTACTTTATCAATCATCGCTATGATGGCTTGCAGCTGTGGCAGGTTCAAGGAATTGCCGGAATGCAATCACTTGTCTGGGTGCTTTCAGCAATTTCGTTCTTGTTTCTCTATCCAGCGACCTTCAACCTCTTAGAAATTGCTGCCATCCAAAAGCCCGAAGTTCATCTGTTTGAGACTGGCATCATTCGCATCACTAGGCATCCCCAAATGGTGGGACAGGTAATTTGGTGTATTGCTCATACCCTTTGGATTGGTACTACCTTCACCCTGCTTACTTCAACAGGGTTAATTTTGCATCATCTCTTTGCCGTCTGGCATGGCGATAGACGCATGTTAGCACGGTATGGGAGTGCATTTGAGGTAGCCAAAGCTCGCACGTCTGTGATGCCCTTCCTGGCAATTCTCCAAGGACACCAGACTATCAAGTGGAAAGAGTTTCTCTGTCCTGCTTATCTGGGTGTTATTGTTTTTATCTTGTTTCTGTGGTGGGTACATCCCTACTTAATTCAAGGAGTGGGAAATATTAACTGGTAGGTAAAACTACTCTGGCTCAAAATCCTTTGCTCA
Source organism: Caldora sp. (assembly GCA_965222765.1). GTDB lineage: Bacteria > Cyanobacteriota > Cyanobacteriia > Cyanobacteriales > Coleofasciculaceae > Caldora. The sequence goes on along the minus strand of CBDCVG010000056.1, from coordinate 8,797 downwards.
GATGATCCCGATTAGATGTAGCATAAATCTAAAGATTTGTAAAAACTTATATATTCTGAAGAACCATGGTATCGTCTGTTAACGAGCGGACTTTTAGACAAGAGGTTTTAAACAGTTCTCAACCAGTTGTAGTAGACTTTTGGGCTCCTTGGTGTGGATTGTGTAAAATAATGCAACCGATACTACGAGAATTTCAGTTGGAATGGAGCAATCAAGTCAAAGTAGTAACGATTAACGCTGATAATAATTTCAAGCTTGCCAATACTTATAAACTTCAATCTCTGCCGACAGTGCTTTTTTTTGAAGATGGGAAGGTGGTTTACCGCCTTGAAAATTTCCAAGGACGAGATGAATTGCGCATGGCACTTAAGAAATTGATGCTCAATTCTCTACCCAATTCTGCTTAATTGGATTGGTCTTTTAAGTTTCAGCGAAGAAGCTGTCAACTATCAGCTTCTTCTGTTTCAGTTGTCAGGTAAACCCTATCAAGCAAAATAGGTGGAAAAGGCTTCGGTGTCTGTCTCAATCTCGCTTTTTCCTCAATCCAACTTCGTTGATGATAATGGAGGAAGGGTCGCCCTTAGATCCTGGAGTTTAGACTATGACAAAATCACTCAGCTTCAAAGGAAGACTGAGTGATTTTGTCATAGTCTAAACTCCAGTAACATACCCTACAGCTATGTGACAGTTTCATGCCTGCAAAACCCGTCCTGCACATGTGTATGTAGAAAAGTGCAAAAAATAATCAAAAGCTAGCTAAATTCAGTATCTAATGTATCACCAATTACTCTTTTATATTGTCAATTACGAAAATACCGATTGTGCCAGCTAGATGCAGAATCTTATGTCAAGCTTTCAGAATAGTCAGGGTAGATAAAACAACTGTTGCGTTATACTCCATAATTACAGTAAACTAGATTGCTCTCAAAGTTATTATTGACAAAATACTCAAATTATCTTAAGCAAAATAGTACTTACTTAAGTTGACATAACCCACCCTAAATTTAAATTAGGACAATAGCTTAAGTCGGTTTTTAACTGACTGGCTAAAGGAGCCTAGAATAAGCTATTGTGCATGAAAAATTGTGAATTGGTGCTGACTCACTAGATGCGGAGATTAGGACTAATCAATTTAAATGCTTTTTAGCTTAAGCCAAAGATAATCGACGGTGCAGAAACTATGCGGCGGGATATTCCAACTTTTAATGAGACCCTTAACCAATTAAAAGCAGGCTCTGCCAAAATCTGGATGCTACTGGTGGGTGTAAATCAATATAAAAAGCCGTGGAACTCTTTAGAATATGCGGTTGCTGATTGTCAAGGATTAAAAGAGGCACTAGCAAAAGCAACTGAGCAATTCAAAAAACGAGAATTTTTGGTTCATTATGATGATGCCAAGTTACCTCCCACACAAGAAGCTGTAAAGAATAGTTTACAGGAAATTGCCTCAAAAGCTAACTCGCTAGATGTCATCTTGTTCTACTTCGCTGGACACGGGAAGATAGAGAGGGAAAGTCAAGAGCCATTTTTGTGTTTAGCAGATACTCAACTAAAAAACTTATCTAACACAGGTTTGGCTCTAGATGAAGTGTTACAGCAGTTACGGAATTGTTCTGCTTGTAAGCAGTTAGTCTTGCTAGATGCTTGTCATAGTGGCGGTATTATTAGCGTGTTGGGTAAAGCAAGAGGAGAAGTAGAGGAGAGCGAACCTAATCCAGTTCTAGGGTTAGCAAGAGCTTTGGAAGAACAAGCTACCCAGAGTAGGGGTTTTTGCGCCATCTTATCTTGTGATCACGACCAAAGATCGTGGGAGCATCCAAAGCTAAAACATGGAGTATTTACTTACCATTTAATTCAGGGATTTCAGGGTGCAGCAGCAGATAAAGACGGAGTAATTAAAGATCATAACCTTCATGAGTTTGTCCACAATCAAACTAAGTCATGGGTTAGTAAAAATATCCCTGGATACAAGCAGACTCCTGTATCATTTGCAATGAAAAGCGAATCGATAGTTCTAGGTTTAGTCAGTGCTAACAATCAATTTATTCCGGATTATAGTTCCTATTCTTTTGATGAAAGGGTTAGTGAATATCGAAAAGCGATCGATAGGGAAATTTACCAACAAACCTCTCTGAGCAAAGAAATAGAGGAGATACAAGTACTAGAAGATATAATTAATCAAAAATCCCTTAAAATACTGCAAACTTTAAACCAAGAATTAGGTTTGATGCCTGGAGACATTAATGTAGCTGAACAATCTATTACCCAAAGGTATAAGGAACAATTAAACTTCTATAAACAACAAACTATTCAGTTACTGGAACAACAGTATCCATTTACTCAGGCTGCTTTACAACAGTTGCAAAAATTACAGCAACGCCTAAAAATAAATAGCAAGATTGCTACTGCCATTAGATCGCGACTGACACAAGCCTATGAGCAGAAGTTCCAACAGTACCGAGAAGCATTTTGCATAGCTCTTTATCGGCAAGGATTAGCTCCTGATGACGCTCATCAGCAGTTACAAGAATTACAACAAGAGTTAGAGCTGAGTACAGTAAGGGTTCAACTCACTGAAGAAGAAGTAATTGCCGATTACCAGCGAGATAGGCAATGGTGTCAACAGAGACTAGAAGAAGCTATTCGCCAGCTTTATCCTCTTAATTCGGAAGTTATTGAGCGGGTGTTATCCCAGCAGAAGCAAAACTTGGAACAAGAGCGGGGGTTAAATTCTAAAACTATTGCCTCAATTAGTGCAGAAGTTATTGCAAGATACAGACAACACTTACAGTATTACCGAGAAACCTACACTATAGTTAAACGAGGTTACCCAGCTAAAGATGAACTCATGCTTTTGGATAATCTTCGCCGATTTCTCATTCATGAAACTGCTGGCATGATTGAGGCAGAAATCGATTATGAGGACATATTTACTCAAGTGATTCAACGGCAGTATCCGGATTTACCTAGTGGCGAATTTTTAGCAAACCTGAGGAAGGCGAGCCATCTCAGTCAAGAGATTATTGACTTAATTGAGGCAAAAGTCCTAGAGAACTGTGGACTTAACCCATCCATGCTATCTGTTGAAGAGAACCATGAATCTTCACCCCCTTATGCCACAAAACTTCGTGCCTGGATAGATTCTGATTGCCAGGATAAATCTCAGCTATTGCAAGGACAAGAATTAAAAGAAGCACTCACCTGGTTAGACACTCAGAATTTAAGGAAGCTGAATAAGCGAGAGCAAGAATTCATTAAAAAGAGTATTGTCCGTAATCGTTCCTAAGGAGTTGATATGGTTCCAGAGTCAGAAAAAACGAGTATCACTAGTACTGTCAACAATAAAGTTGATCATATCCTTGAAGAATTTGATGGCAAATTTCAGGAAATTGCTGACCGTCCCCATAGGTTAATTGAACAAATCTTATTACAGACTGAGCGTCAGCCATTGCTGACTCAAGAACTTTGTGAACTTCTTGTTCTTGCTTGTCAAGATGGTATTCCTGCTGGTGAAGAAGAGAAACAAGTTAAACGTCTATTGCAAAACGATGTAGTTCCCAAGCTCAAGTATTATCTGTATGAAGTACTACAACAACAAGAAACGCCACTTCCTAAGCCTCCCTTAGAGCCTAGGAAAAGTACTGGTAAAAGTCCAGTTCAGGGTACAGTTATTCAGAATAAAGGTAAGAAAAAAGCTAGTGTTAGAACTATATCTCTTCTGCTAGGACTGGTGCTTTTGAATGCAGCTATTGTGATTGCTTCTCCTTATATTGGGATTTTATGTCGCATCGTAGGTAATTGTCAAAGCTACAAGCGGCAATTCGGAGAAGCTCAAGTTAAGTTGGATGAGGCTCGAATGTTAGATCCTCAAGATTGGAATCAGTTGGAAAATCAGCGTGCTCAAATAGAAAAAGCTATTGAGCCACTTACTGGCATTCCTGGAAATGCTCAAGTCTACCCCCAGGTTGAGAATATCCAACAAGTCGCTCAAAAGGAAATTAAGATCAGGCAAGCTAAGATTTTTATTGAAGAAGCAAACAAAGCACACCTAGATGCTATTCAGAAAATGGAAAGAATTAAAAATTCCGAACAAGAAACTGATGTTCTGAAAAATTGTGCACGTCTTGATGGCGCTAAGATTTTCTGGAGTAAAGCAATAGAGAAACAGCAAGCAAGCAATAAATCAAGTAGAAAAATTAGACCAAGTTGAAGGATTAGTTCAATACTCGCAAACGTTAAATAAACAAAACTTAGACAAACTATGAGAGATTAAAAGAGGATGCAGCTGGTCTAGGCTTAGACAATATCCCACAATGCATGCGTTAGGAGGGAGAACCAATATGGAAGCAGAAAAACCAATCACAGAACTAACTTCCTCCCTCTTGGTATAAAAAGTAATGCAATTATTGGCAAAATTCACGAAAAAACAGATCATGACAGTTGAATGTCCAGAATGTGGGTATAGAGACAGTGGCGATATAATTCACAGGAATATAGTTAAATTACACAAATTTTTTGCAAGATCTGTCCTTTATTCTTTATTGAGATGTTATATTAACTTTATTTCTTCACAATTACCAGGATTTAATCAGAGGGGAAATCATGCTCAAAAAGTTACTCGCCTCAGGATTTACAGCTTTGACAGTTATGGGGCTTACCGTTAGCACTGCTCGACCTAGTTTAGCCCAAGGTGGTGTCGAGTTCTTTTGTGATACTAGCTAGCGAGACAGTCCCAGTAATGAAACTGAGGGTTCCAGAGGCGCGAAATGGAGTTTTATTCGTTGGGAAGACAAATACTTTGAACGATTTGGTATGAGTCGGGCACAACGCTGTCAGGAGATAGCGAAAAGATTTCAACACCACCAACAAGCTGGAACTCTAGACTATATAAGTCATGGATATTTAAATAACCGACCAGCTCATTTGCATTGCTCAGAATTTTGGCTCACAGGGACATGCAAGGATGTATTAATTACACTTCAAACCGCAGTATTCAGAAATCCGTCTCAACGTCAAAAGATAGTTGAACATTTGTGGTTGATAGGTACTTAGGGGAAACACCTTTGGTCCAGTCTTCTTAAGAAACGGTAGTTTTGATAGCAAGATAGCTCTTCTATTCAATATGGAAAAATGGTTATCTCGAGCATACGTGACTGAGTTACAGGATCAAAATGCTGAATCAGAGGAGTAGTAATCATTCAGACTTCAAAAAAAATATCCAATTGCTCTCTTTAGTATGGAAACAGGAGCAAGACAAACAAAGTGACAAAATGTTCCTCACTAACCGTAAGGTGGGTACTGCAAGACGTGTAACTGTAAAAAACCTTGGTAAGGGTAAAGTGGCGTGACACAACTAAAATGATGGAATAGGTTGGGTGGAGTTCGCGATAGTGAAACCCAACACTGGATGTACTTTGGCGTTGGGTTACGCTATCGCTCCACCCAACCTACATTTTTAGTCGTTACACACCACCATATTCTAGCCTTTAACTAGTAAGTTATAGTACAGCCACTTAGAATTTTCCCTTCCAGGGTAATTGCAGCTGTCTCAAGAACCGTCAGATGGCTAGGGAAGACTAGTAAACCCTTAAAGGGAAAATTTAAGAACAAGGAAAACTCGTATGATATGCTAGCAGTACTCACTTAGTTCAGTTTTATGTATAGGTAGTTTATTAATCGGACTACAGAACCAAACCCTCACAGCAAGTGCTTTGGCCTGATGCTGACTCTCTCAAAATTTTACAAGCATCTTTCTCTGTCCCATCAAAATCTCAGTTATATAATCAAGCTCAGCTAATCACAGTCAAAGTGTTATTCCCCAAAAGATGGAAGTTGGGGTTCAGGGATTCTCCTTCAGCGACAAGGCTCAGTCTATACAGTATTGACTAATGAACATGTCGTCAGCTCAGAAGGTTCCTACACAATTCAGCTTCATAACGGGCAAGAATATAACGCTCAAAAATTGGCAGTAGGTAATTTGTTTAACGGTGATGATTTGGCTCTCTTACAGTTTCAGAGTACACAGAACTACCAAGTCGCTTCACTAAAAGCTATATCAGGTTTAAAAGAAGGGGATGAAGTTTTTGCGGTGGGTTATCCCCATCAACCGAAGTCAGACGACAATGGGAAGTTTTCCTTAGTACCTGGACAAATTAGTTTTTTAGGTCTTGAGCAACCTCTTATGGGGGGGTATGAGGTAGGAACCTCCAATAATTTCCTCAAGGGGATGTCGGGTGGGGCACTACTAAATCCCCAAGGTGAGGTTGTTGGTGTTAACGGTATGCACAAGCATCTGTTTGGAACCTGCCCTTATCGGTATGAGAATGGTTCTCCTGTTGACTGTAGTAATTTACCAGAGGAACTGCCTCGTAGTTGGACAATTCCCATTGAGAAAGTGGTAGCACAAGTCCCCTGTAAACTTGATATATCCCTAGTCAATCCTAATCCTGGCATAGATTTTCATTGGTTTGAAGGGCTTAAGGAAAGTTCTACAGCAGCAGCACTCCTCCAATCTAACCCTCAATCGCTGGAGCAATGGGAATTAGTTGTATGTCACAGAGAAAAAGCAATTGAGCATATGCAAGCAGTACCATCTACTAGCAATTTTTATGCAAGAGCTAAAAGTCAAATTGAACAGTATCAACAAGATTTGAACTATGCTCAGCTACAATTAGAAAAGCTTAAGCAATAAGAATCAGCGCATCACTAAGAGCTGAAATTATTTTAATTTTTGAAGCTACTTAACTCTTTGATTGTGATCATTGTTAATAAACATGAATTTTTGGACTAAGTTTTCATATATATTAATCAGTACAATTGTCTTGAACTATCAGGCCACTAGCTTAAGTGTAGCTTCTGCACAAACTGTTCCTGCTGAACTCGAAACTTTACCAAGTGTCAGTTCTATCCCAGAGACTATTCAAGGCAATAATGAGATTATTAGTGATCAAGCCTCAATAGAAGAACCAGTAGTTCAGAATAAGTTGGAAATTATATTAGTTAAGAGGTTTCTTGTCAAAATTCAACTTCCTGGCGGAGATTTTCATGGTTCTGGTGTCATCATTGCCAAAGAAGGTACAACTTATTATGTCCTCACAGCTGAGCATACTATACCGGAAAAAAATAAACAATATACGCTAGAAACTCACGATGGTCTTAAGCACCTAATTAGCCCTAGTAAAGTTTCACGAGCACTAGGAAGGTATAGAGATGGAGACTTAGACTTAGCTTTATTGAGTTTTACAAGTGAAAATCTCTATAGTGTCGCTAGGATAGCAAATTCCTCATTACTGACTGAGAGAAATTCTGTTTACCTTTCTAGCTGGAATCCCTCAGATCAAAAAGAATTAGAGATTATTACTGGCAACATAAAAAATCCTCCCTATCTGGGAAGACAAATTTCCTATGCCCTTAATAAGGATGCTGAGATAGGAACTAGCGGCAGTCCATTACTGAACAATAGTAGATGTGTTGTTGGTATCCATGTAGCCAGATCTGGTACTATTGGTAAAATTTATTTAGGTATTCCCATAAATTCTATTTTAGTCTTTTTAACTTTCCTAAATGCTTCATCCGGCGACAAAAACTTTCCTGTGTCTACTTCATCCCTGGAAAGTTGTGACAACTCTAATGTGTCTGTTGAAAGCGATAATTTGCTCATCAATGTTTGTAGGTCTTACCAGTCTTACAATAAACAACTTTCCGGCCAAAAAGAAGCGCTACAGTGGCTAGAGGAGCAAATCGAACCTTCAATATTAGAAGAATTTGCTCAGAAATGGCGAGACTCAGCTACTAATGATAGCATGATAAAACTGACTGATGTTTGCTCGAGTTATGGATATAAACCTGAATCATTGGCACATCAAGAGCCAGCTTTACAATTTTTACAGAGTCAACTCTCTCAGGCAATAATCACTAAGTTTATCAAAAAGTGGTTCAGTTTCTCAGCACTAGGAGCTTCGTCTTCTCCTGCACAATTGTAATCTTGCAGCGCGATCGCATGGCTTGCCTTTGAGGTATTTTTTGCACTAAATTTGCGATCGCACTCAAGAAAGGGGAGTAGGAGGCAGGAGGCAGGAGGCAGGAGTCAGGAGTCAGGAGAATAGTCTACAAAATCACCATCCGCTAACACCTACCACCTACCCCTAACACCTTTACCAAAGACTCAGCACATCCTCAAAAATACCTACCGCTGCCTCAGTCCCAATGTTGGTAGTCTTCACCGCATCAGTCAACACATCCTTCGTCGTCACCACCGTATCCCCGGTATCATTAAGAAAACCACCCAACTGCTCCATCAGCTCTTGCAGTTCCTGAGCATTCTCTAGCACTTCAGTGAAACGCTCACCCTGAACCTCACTAACATGATCCACCGATTCCTGTGCTAACTGCTCAGTTGACTCCTCCAGCTCCTTGAGCTTATCGGTAATCTCAGTTACGATTTGCTCAATATGCTCAGTAAACTCCGTTGTCTTATCCGCAAGCTCAGGGATACAATCATCAGCTAAGTAAGTATTGCATTCAGTAGCCCGTTCCTCCAATTCCTCTCGATATGACTCAAACTCACTATTGATTTCATCCCGTAGATAGTCCGCTATCTGAGCAAAAACCTCATCCAAATCCGTCTTGATTTCCCCCCCTTTATCCTTCAGAGATGTCTATCTTCCGTACCTTGCAACGCCTCCTCAAGTTCTGGTACATGAGCCTCCAACTCATCATCCATCGCCTTTAACTTTCATTCAGCTCATCTTCAAAGCGACGAGTTGTCCGCCGCCTCACCAGCCAACCCCGCGGTCTG
>CBDCVG010000055.1:0-15084 GCA_965222765.1 Caldora sp. | reverse complement strand
CTTTTCTATCATGGCGAGGACAAGCCCAGTGGCTGCACTTGTTAGCAGAAGATACCCCTTTGCTACTCAGTACTAATATACAGCTAGCAACCGAACCTCTAGTAAGTTTAGAGCAGTTTGCTCTTGGAGGACCTGATTCCATCAGAGGTTATCGCCAATATCTCTTCCTCACAGATAATGGCATAGTAGCTTCAGCAGAAGCACGTTGGCCACTGCTGCGTTTGAAGCAAAAGGATAGTCTGCTGCAGCTAGCAACCTTTGTCGATTTCGGCACTGGCTGGAATAATGGTGGTAGTTCTGATCTAGATCCAGACTCAGATTTTCTGGCATCAGTGGGACTCGGTTTACGATTACAACTAAGCGATCGCTTAACTGCGCGTTTAGATTGGGGAATTCCCTTAGTGTCTGTGGATACTAGAGCCAGAGAAAGTTCATTACAGGAAGATGGTATCTTTTTCTCGGTTTTGTTTACTGCTTTTTAATTCCCCTGCGATAGATTGAGGAATGTAGAAAATATCAGGAGAAGTGCGATCGCAGATCTTGTAGGTTGGATGAAGCAAAGCCGAACCCAACAGTATAGGTAACGAACCCGTACTTCTAATTCTGGTTAGTGAATCTGACTACGTTCCTCAACTCAACTTACCAAATAATCAAATTACTACAGATTGTCACAGGCATCCAGCAATCTTTCTGCGTAAGCGTCTGCTACGATCTTCACCCAATTCGGGGTAAACACAAACAACCACAATATCAGAAAAATAAGGTTTCCAATACTACAGGCAATAGCAGAAAGGGGGATTGCAGTCTTGTCAACAAAAAAGCTCATTGCTGCAACAATTACAGCTGCTAAGATTCCAAGCATAGACAGTATGATACCCAAAGGTTTCATACTCCATAAATTACGACGAAATCCATAATTAAGGATTTTAGCGTTAGGTGCTGTACTATGTCTAAGCATCCGAGTCGTTGGCTTTCCACCATCCCAAATGGCAAAAAGTTTTGGCTCTTTTTGTTTACCCATGTCACGCGCAACTTGTGCTAGAAGTGCTGCACCACCAAAGCTCACTATTAAACTCACCAGTATTCCCAGAAACGTTAATTTATTTGGGAAAAGCATTAATACCACAGATGCAACTGGCAGTACAATAATTAAAGCTGAACTGAGACATGCTCGCCGTGTATAAACATCGAAGTTTTGCTCGATTAGGTTTTGAATCATCACATTTACTCCTCAACTTGTGTGTAGAACTGTAGTGGTATTGAAGCTGTCCAGCCTCCTCGTAGTGGTGCATTGTACGAATGCCATTTATTAACGCCTTGAGTCGCATGAACTTTAAATCACCGGCGCTGAAAATTATTAGTTATTTGATTCAGCAGTTACTTTAGTACACATTCATTTCTCTTTACTTAGATGTACTGATTTTTAAATTAGAGTTTGGATGTTGACTAATACTGATCATCCCATTTGATCGTGTTGTTAAACAGTATCTATTAAAACCATTGATGTAGAAGCCACTAGTATCTCTTCTGTATTTTTCTATAGTTTTTTGAGTAGTATACTTAATAGATTCATCGGAGATAATTACAATTTTAGGATTGCAGTAATTAAATATTTCTTCACAATAACCACTTTCACGACCGTGGTGTGATGCTATGAAAATATTAACACTACTTAAATGAGCCCTAAATTTTTGATCAAGGAGAAGATGAAGCCAGCCTTTTTTTTCTATATCGCCTGGAAAAACGATATGTATATCCCCATAATGTAAAAAACTTACCAAGCTTAAGTTGTTAGTGTCTTCAAACTCTGGAAATTTATTACAGAAATGAACTAGCTGAATTCCTGCAAAATCTGGCAATCCAAAAATTGTAGGTGTATAGTTTTTCATCATTTTTAACAATGCATCCATTCCAGGAGCGATAGAACCTCCTGTACGGAGCTTTAAATGATATAATTCCCTTGGGGTAATTGATGGATTTATAGTGAGTGTTCTGATGTCAAAATAATTGTATAAATGAGGTAAATTATCTAAGTGATCCTCATCAAAATTGGATATAAGAAGCTGTTCTATTCTAGTACAATTTTTACTAAGGAGATAGTTGGATGGTTGGAAACCAGTTTTTTGATTGTATCCACAATCAAAAAGCATAAGATTATTATTATCTGCAATGACTAATGCACAAAAACCGTGCTCTACATCAAAAATTCTTATTTCCATTTTTCCTCTTTATAAAGTTGCTATTACTTGAATTATGGCACGCAAAATAAAGAATTTACGAATTTATGAGGAAAAAGTATGCGCATACTTTTAAGAGGTGGCAATGAATCGTAAAGCTCAATCTCTCAACCTTTCTGTTTCGGAGCGCGATAAAGCTCAGTTGGAAGAAATTGCCTTTGAATTTGGCATGATGTGGGGGAATCGTCCAAACATTTCAAAGCTGGTAGAAGCGATCGCCCGTCGTCAACTGCTCATTGCTCCTAACAATGACTGGTCAGAAACACTCATCACAGCTCTAAAGGAAGCTGTATATGCCTTAACCGATGCTGGAAAGATTGAAGAAGCCCTAATCGTTGCAGATTTACTCCTCTCCCGCAGTGAACTGTCATTGCCCCTGCAAAGGGAAATAGAAAACTTTAAAGAGAATCCGCCACCGCCTTGGCGTATAGAGATTAACCGCTATATCCACCGCAATAAACCGTTTCAGCTATCTTATCAAGATGCAACAGGTCGTTTGTGGAGCTTCACTGTCCGTCATGCCCAAGTTATCCCCCACGAAGAACGACAGTATCTCGATTGCTGGTGTGAGGAAACAGAAGGAAATCAGGATATAGAAGAACTGGTTCACAACTGGAGTTTGCGTCTAGACCGTATTCCAGAAGCTGGTGTGGTGTCAATTCCTGGTCTTTGGCGTTCAAGTCTAGCTCAATTGCCAGTAGAACTACACTTATTTGGTCGCCTAGCTTTTTCTTATAAAACAAAAGCTGAGGATGTTGAGAGTGAATGGTTAGCTGAAGCTGGTCAAATCCGGCGAGTAGTGAGGCAAATTTCTAGTACTTACTGGTTTATCCGAGAAGTTTTGCGAGATGCACCAGATATTGTGATTGTTTCACCAGAGAGTGTGCGTGATCGCCTAAAACAAAAACTAATATCCCTGTATGAGCAGTACTAGCGCAGCAAGCTTAAAATTGTGGGTAAATGGGTTTGCTTATATATCTAAAAATTTTTACCTCTAGTTTTAAGCTTGCCACTGTACTACTTGGAACAATGTCTCTGTGTCTGTGTCTGTGCGTCTGCTTCATCATTTTTTAACCATGTGGCATCATAGCCACTGGCAAGATGCCAGTTCCACAATTTCCCCATCTCCCCAACCTTTTTTTCGCTCACCCACTGTTGGGGGTGCAGAATATCGGGGAAAAATGTTATCTGTAGTCAATTGCATCTTATTCTTTCCCATGACGATTGAAGTTGACTACCGTTTTCCACCGGGTGTTGATGGCGAACAGCAAGCCAAAATTATTGCTATAGGACAAACTGCTGGTACTTGGGATGCTCGTTTTGCCCATCGTGAAGAGGTTTTGCGATCGCATCTTGGTAAAGTTGTTCAAGGTCTGGTTGAAACAGATGGTTCGAGTACTGTTACTATCAGTTTTCCCGAAGCCAATGTGGAGAATGATATCTCTAGCCTGCTAACCATGATTTTTGGTAAATACTCTATGGCAGGAGCAGCTAAGGTAATAGCGGTGCGTCTCCCAGAAGATTACGGTAGGCGTCCTCAATTTGGGATTACGGGTATTCGGGAAAAATTGGGAATATTCGATCGCCCTTTAATTATGGCAATTTTTAAGCCAGCTTTGGGACTCTCGGCAGAGGATCATGCAGCAATTTTACGAGAGGTGGCTAGTGCTGGACTAGATATCATTAAAGATGATGAGATTTTAGGAGACTTGGAAGTAGCACCTACCCTGAAACGTCTAGAAGCTTGCCGCCAAGTCCTGGATGAAGTTAAACAGCAAACAGGTCGTACTGTTCTCTATGCAGTTAATCTTACAGGAGCAGCGGATCAACTAATTGAAAAAGCTCGTCTGTTGGTAAAGGAGGGAGCTAATGCTCTACTACTCAATGTCCTTACCTACGGCTTCTCAGTACTAGATGCTTTAGCAGTTAACCCAGAGATTAATGTACCGATTTTTGTTCATCCTGCCTTTGCCGGTGCTCTCTGTGCTGCTCCTAACCACGGTATGGCTTATTCAGTAGTGTTGGGTACGCTGATGGCTCATGGCGGAGCAGATGCCGTACTTTATCCCGCCCACTATGGTAGTCTGCCTTTTGAAGCAGCAGAAGAAGCCAAGATTAGAGATAATTTGCGATCGCGTAATGTTTTCCCTGTTCCCTCTGCTGGTATTCATCCCGGTATCGTACCCCAAGCTCTAGCAGATTACGGACATGATGTGATTCTCAATGCTGGTACTGGTATTATGGATCATCCCGATGGTCCAGCAGCAGGGGTTAAAGCTTTTTTTGAAGTCTTAGAAAGACTCAACCAAGGTAAGTCTTTGGCATTGGAAACTGTGCCGGATGGTTTCCTGCGTCGTGCTTTGGAGAAATGGGGAAAAGTTTAGTGTTGGTTATTGGTCATTTGTTGTTGGTCATTTGTCAAGCGATCGCACTTCAAAAATTGAACTATCGTATTATAGTGGAGCATCTGGGTCGTCCGAGAGATCCTTCGCTATCGCTCAGGATGACATAATTCCGTGACTGTACGTAAGTCCCAAGAATGACAAATTTGGTGTGTTCAATAAAGAAATTAACTGAAACCTTAATACAGAAAAAATGGTAGAGAAAGCAACCTCTCTCTACCGTTAAACTCAATCAATTGTTGATAATAACTGGCTAATTACTCAACCCCTTGAGGCAATAGCTCTCGTTTCTCACCAGGAAGCACCTTAACTTTGCCTTCTTCATCAACATCCACAACAGCGGTGTCTCCATCTTTGATGCTACCGCCGAGGATTTCCTCCGCCAAAACATCCTCCAACAACCGCATAATTGCCCGACGTAGAGGACGCGCACCATAGCTGGGGTTATAACCCTCTTCTACTAAGCGCTCCTTGAATCGGTCTGTAACTTCCAAAGTGATACCCTGCTCAGTTAAGCGACTAAAGACTTCCTTGAGCAAAATGTCAGCGATTTCCTTAATCTCATCTTTCTGCAATTGACGGAAGACAATAATTTCATCTAAGCGGTTGAGAAACTCTGGGCGGAAGTACTGCTTGAGTTCTTCGTTAACTAAGGAACGGATGCGATTGTACTGGGACTCAGCTTGATTATCACTAAACTCAAAGCCGAGACTACCGCCACCTTTCTCAATTACCTTAGAACCGATATTGGAAGTCATGATCAGTAGTGTATTTTTGAAATCCACTGTCCGACCTTTGGCATCCGTGAGACGCCCATCTTCCAAAATTTGCAGTAGCATATTGAAGACATCAGGGTGAGCCTTCTCAATTTCGTCCCATAAAACCACTGTATAAGGACGCCGCCGCACTGCTTCTGTCAGCTGTCCTCCTTCGTTGTAGCCGACATATCCTGGAGGAGAACCAATCAGCTTACTGACGGTATGACGCTCCATATATTCCGACATATCCAGGCGAATCATTGCTTCTTCTGAACCGAAGAAGTAAGCTGCTAAAGATTTTGCTAGTTCTGTTTTACCAACTCCTGTAGGACCAGAGAAGATAAAGCTAGCAATGGGACGATTAGGACTCTTTAAGCCTACCCTTGCTCGACGAATAGCACGAGAGACTGCTTTAACTGCATCTTCTTGGCCAATCAGGCGCTGATGCAGTGTATCTTCCATGTGCAGCAGCTTCTCAGATTCCGATTCGGTGAGCTTCTGTACTGGTACACCAGTCCAGGAAGCAACAATATGGGCAATGTCCTCTTCATCCACTTGGGGGGAGGCATCCTCGCTCCCAGCTTCAGTCTTTTTATTCTGAGCGATCGAGCGAATTTCAGCCTTGATTTCCATCTCGCGATCGCGCAATTCTCCAGCTTTATCAAAGTCCTGGGAACGAACTGCATCATCTTTATCTTTGAGCACTTGACGCAGTTCCTTATCCAACTCCTTAGCTGCTGGTGGCAACTGGGAGTTAATTAGGCGCACGCGGCTTCCTGCTTCATCGATCAAGTCAATAGCCTTGTCTGGCAGGTAGCGGTCTGAAATATAACGATCTGAAAGCTTAGCTGCTGCATCTAGAGCCTCATCCAAGATTTTCAACTTGTGATGTTGTTCGTAGCGCTCCCGCAAACCGTATAGAATCTCTATAGTTTCCTCAACGGAGGGTTCACCCACCATTACTGGTTGGAAGCGACGCTCTAGAGCGGCATCTCGTTCTATATGCTTACGGTACTCATCTAAGGTAGTAGCACCAATACATTGCAATTCTCCTCTAGCCAAGGCTGGTTTGAGGATGTTAGCTGCATCGATCGCCCCTTCTGCTGCACCAGCACCAATCAAAGTGTGGACTTCATCAATCACCAGGATGACATTCCCAGCTTGACGAATCTCATCCATGATTTTTTTTAGGCGCTCTTCAAACTCACCCCGGTACTTAGTACCAGCTACGAGTAAACCAATATCTAAGGTAACGACGCGCTTTTCCTCTAGGATGTCGGGGATATCATTATTAGCAATTCGTTGGGCTAGACCTTCTGCGATCGCTGTTTTCCCTACCCCAGGTTCCCCGATTAACACTGGGTTATTCTTGGTTCGGCGTCCTAAGATCTGAATTACCCGTTCTATTTCCTTAATTCTGCCGACTACTGGATCTAACTTGCCTTCTCCTGCCATAATGGTTAGGTTTGAGCCAAATTCATCCAATGTCGGAGTCTTTGTCCGACCCTGAGATGCTCCCGCTGAGACTTCTGCCGTCTCCCCAAGCATCCTAATTACTTGCGTCCTGACTTTGGATAGGTCTACTCCTAGGTTTTCCAAAACTCTAGCAGCGACTCCTTCTCCTTCCCGGATTAAACCAAGAAGCAAATGTTCTGTGCCAATGTAATTATGTCCCAGCTGACGTGCTTCTTCGAGAGATAGCTCCAGAACCCGTTTTGCCCTAGGGGTAAACGGAATTTCTACAGCAACAAACCCCGAGCCCCTGCCAATAATTTTTTCGACTTCAATCCGGGCATCTTTGAGATTGACACCCATCGATTTGAGGACTTTGGCGGCGACGCCAGTTCCTTCTCCAATCAAACCCAGGAGGATCTGCTCGGTGCCAACAAAGTTGTGCCCCAGGCGACGTGCCTCTTCCTGGGCCAGCATAATTACCTTAATGGCCTTTTCTGTAAAGCGTTCAAACATGGCGTATTCCCATCACCTGTTGCGTGCCCGTGTAAGCTGATTCTAGCACAGGTAACTTTTCCGGCTGTCTTTCCTGAAAACAACCGATGGGAATGGTGAATTTAGAATTTAGAATTTAGAATTTAGAATTTAGAATTGGAATGACTCCTACGGCATCAGCATCCCCTGAAAACTGATAGCTAAAAGCTCAGCTGTAAGTTCCAGTGGGCGAGGCGAGGTTGTAGTTGTTGGTAAAAGTCAGTAAGGATTGCTGTAAATTCGGGAGTCTGTAGACCACTACGCCATAAAATTAGGGCATCTTCACCTGTATCTCGGTAATAGTTTCGGCGTCGTCCAGCTTCAATAAAGCCAAACTTTTGATAGATAGATAGAGCTGCTTGATTAGATGGCTTCACCTCCAGGGTTGCCCTCTCCAACTTACATTTTGTGGCATTCCTTAATAAAGCATACAGTAGTAGTTGACCTAATCCCTGACGCCTCCAATCGGGATGTATAGCAAGAATTGTGATGTGAGCCTCCTCCAAAATTGACCAAAAACAACCTAATCCTAAAAGGAGAGGGGACACGGGGAAACTCGTTATAGATGAGGTCAAATCTTCTTCCCTTCTGCCTCCTGTTCCCCTCCTTGGAGGGGTTAGGGGTGGGTTCTGCCTCCTGCCTTCTAAAATCAGCAATTGGCTGTTAGGGCTATTTAACTCTCTTTCATAACCTGACTTAGTCCAAAGTCCACCAAAACAAAGGTGGTCTAGTTCCACTGCTGCTGTTAGCTGCTCTGCCGTTAGCGGTTTAAGTTCTAAAAAATTCACTACTGTAATCTAATTGTACACTAATTAACGAGAAGTAAATTCTGCCTAAGCAGGTAAGTGGGAACTGGGGACTGGGTACTCGGTACAATTTAGCTTGCCATCAGCAGTAAATTTATCAGAGTTGACTTCTTCCTTTTTTTTCTTACTAATTCCCCTAGTCAAGCCAACCAAGGAAAATAATTACTTATGCTATCGACTCACCCAGCTGAGCTGCAAAATTCTGGACATCAGTATCTACCCTCACTCGAGAATTCCGTGGTGAATCCCTCACCTAATCAGCAACTGCTACCATTGACAGCCAAAGTCAACAGCAGCGATTGCTTGGAAATTGGTGGCTGTGATGTAACTAAACTAGTGGAGCAATTTGGCTCACCCTTATACATCTTAGATGAGGAAACCGTAAGAACAGCTTGCCGTCAGTACCGAGAGGCTTTAACTCGTTATTATCCAGGAGAGTCTCTGGTACTCTACGCTTCTAAAGCTTGGAGTTGTCTGGCAGTTTGTGCGATCGCAGCTAGTGAAGGTTTGGGAATTGATGTTGTATCTGGTGGAGAACTCTACACAGCCCTCAACAGTGGAGTAGATGCTGAGAAAATCTATTTTCACGGTAATAACAAATCCACTGCTGAGCTTGAGCAAGGGATTGAAAGTGGTTGTACCATTGTCGTGGATAACCTGCTGGAATTACACACTCTAGCAGAGCTAGCTAAGGCTACTCAACCAACTCGGATCGTAATTCGGCTGACTCCAGGTATTGAGTGCCATACTCATGAATACATTCGTACTGGTCACCTGGATAGTAAGTTTGGCTTTGATCCCAACGCTTTAGACGAAGTTTTTGCCTTTGTCAGCCAACACCCAAATTTGAACTGTATTGGTTTACATGCTCATATTGGTTCCCAGATTTTTGAGAGTCAGCCTCACAAAGATCTCGCTGGGGTTCTAGTTGATTGTTTGACTCAAGCTTCCCGTTACAATTTGTCAATTACTGAGCTTAATGTTGGGGGTGGCTTGGGTATTCGTTATACAGAATCCGATGATCCCCCCAGTATTGATAGCTGGGTTCAGGGAGTCTGTGAGGCCATGGTAAAAGCCTGTGAACAGCAACAACTGCCCTTACCAAGATTACTATGCGAACCAGGGCGATCGCTAATTGGCTCAGCTTGTGTTACAGCTTATACCTTAGGTAGTCGTAAGGTTATCCCCGAAATCCGGACTTACGTGGCAGTTGATGGCGGCATGTCAGATAATCCTCGTCCTATTACTTATCAATCCCTGTATCGAGTTGTAGTCGCCAATCGGATATCAGCACCCCTAACGGAAACTCTCACGATTGCGGGGAAACACTGTGAGTCAGGAGACGTCTTAATTAAAGAAGCGACCTTGCCTAAAACTGAACCAGGAGATATCTTCGTTATTATGAGTACTGGTGCGTACAATTACAGCATGGCTTCTAATTACAATCGGTTACCCCGACCAGCAGCTGTATTAGTAAAGGCAGGAGAAGCTCACTTGATTTTAGAACGGGAAACCTATCAAGATGTTGTGCGCCAGGATCGTCTACCTAAATTTCTTGCTCCTTAAAGGTATAGCCAGTAACAATTAATAGCTTTCTCCCGCTAAGATCAAGCCAGAGTCAAGCATCACAATAGCTAATCTTTATTGAAGTTCAATGCCTCAGTCGTCGGGTTCTGCTCCTGGTTATGGCTGGGCTGGGCCTTTGTTGCTTCACGGCATCGATGTTGGATTGGTTCTGGCCCTTACTTATCTTGTTCTCCTAATTATTGGCGAGCGCCGAACCTTGTGGATGGTTAGGGGGTTAATTTTCTTAATGCTAGCAGCAGCCATAAGTGAGCAACTCCAGCTAAAGCTGTTACATTTTGTGCTGGAAAAGTTAGTGGTTGGTTCGGCTGTGGCGATGGCAGTGATTTTCCAGTCGGATTTCCGCCGGTTTCTCGAACAGGTGGGGCGGGGTGAAATTATTGAGTTGTTTCAGGCTAAGCGACGTCCGATTCCCAAATCAGACAGTGTTATTGATGACATTGTGGATGCTGTCAAAGAATTATCCCAAAATCGAACTGGGGCTCTGATAATTATGGAGACTAGTGGGCCGATTGATGAACGGGATGTGTCTGTACCAGGTGTTCAAATCAATGCAGAAATTTCTAAAGAGCTCTTACAAACCATTTTTCAGACAACAACGTTATTGCATGATGGTGCAGTGCTGATTCGCGGTTCCCGTGTTGCCGCTGCTGGTGTGATTTTGCCTCTTTCTGAGCGTAAAGCCTCACGGCAGCTTGGTACACGCCATCGGGCAGCAATGGGAATTACCGAGCGTGTTGAAAATTGCCTCTGTATTGTTGTATCTGAAGAGACAGGCTCAATTTCTCTGGCAGAAAAAGGAGGACTTAACCGTCCGTTAACTAGCTCTAAGTTGAAAGAATTGTTAGAATCTCGGTTTTCGACTGTTGTTGAGCGTGAGGCAGTAGCTCCAAGTCTACGTAGTTTAGGTCGCCAAATAAGATCTCAGTTAAGAATGCTGGTTTCGAGCTTACTTCATCTTCCTTCATCTACTTCTCAAAAGAAGAAATGACTAGTTTAAGAAGGCAGAAGGCAGGTGGCAGAAGGCAGGTGGCAGAAGGCAGAAGGAAAGAAAGCTTGTACAAAAAGCTTTTTAACCCTTTTTCACGCTTTGGGTTATTTCCACCGCGCTGTACTAGTATTGGTGAGTCCCTTATTAGTTCTTTTAAGAACAATTAACTACTTGTTGGGAAGGAGTTAGGTGAAATATCAATAATTATGTGTTTAAGTATATCCCTTCCAAAACTCAGGATTCATCCGTAAATATACATGAAAATGTTACTACAACCCAGATATTCTAAAGTTTTTCACTTGGTTGCCTTCAGTTATTGCGTAGACTCTCTTTAGCTTTTGTGCCAGCATGGTGCAGAGTAGCAAACTATGGTCAAAGAGTAACGCCGCTTTGCTATTACGTATCTACTTCTTTCCTACTTAAATGATATGCAAACTATCTCTAAAGAACTACCAAAAGATCTAGATCAGAAGCGTCTACCTAGGCATGTAGCGGTGATTATGGATGGAAATGGTCGTTGGGCTAAACGCCGAGGGCTACCAAGGATTATTGGTCACCGGCAGGGAGTGGATGCTCTGAAAAAATTGCTGCGCTGTTGCGATGATTGGGGAATTGAAGCGCTCACTGCTTATGCATTTTCCACTGAAAATTGGGGGCGTCCCCATGAGGAAGTGGATTTTTTAATGGCTTTATTTGAGCGGGTATTGATGCGCGAACTCCAGGAAATGATGGAGGAAAATGTACGGATTCAGTTTGTCGGGAATTTAGCTGTTTTGCCTCCCTCGCTCCAAACCCAAATTGATCGTTCTATGAATCTCACTAAGGAGAATACAGGTATCCAGTTTACTGTTGCCACTAACTATGGGGGACGCCAGGAAATTTTACAAGCCACTCGTGAGATCGCGACTCAGGTACAACAAGGTCATATTAAACCAGAGGAGATTGATGAGGCATTGTTTTCACGATACCTTTATACCGCCAATGTTTGTGACCCAGATTTGCTGATTCGTAGCAGTGGTGAGATGCGCTTGAGCAATTTCCTACTTTGGCAAATGGCTTATGCGGAAATCTATATTACAGATGTTCTTTGGCCTGATTTTGGTCGAGAGCAGTTTCATCAAGCTTTGTCTGACTATCAGCAACGCAATCGCCGGTTTGGCAAAATTTAACATTAATACTGAGACTTTAAATTTTAGATTTTAGATTTTAGATTTGCTCTGTGCCTTCTAAAATTCTCAATATATGTTGCTCTACTTTTAGGGACCAGAGAAAACGGCAGCTTCTATATCTTCCCTGCTAAGGGAATATTTGAAAGAGCGTTTAATCTCCTGTTGATTATCTCCTTCACCTATATAAAGTACAGTTAATTCTTCATTCTCCAGCCACAGTTGTGCTCGCCAATTTGATTGCTCGAGACGCCAGCTGTGGGGGACTGTGGGGTCTTGTTCACAGCCTTGAGACCTCAGCCACTGCTCGATTTCATGAAGGGGATGGTTATACAAAGGAGTGTCAGCTGATGGAAGAGTCATGAGAATTTAGAATTTAGAATTTAGAATTTAGAATTTAGAATTGGGAATTGGCTGTTCTGTTGTTGGTGTAGTGTAGTTAGTAGTGGTAGAGAATTGGAAAGCAGATTCTCCTCGTGTCAAACCAATTGCGATCGCTAGCACTAAACAACCGAGAAAGGTTAAACCCAGAATAAACAGTACAAATAGTTCACCCGCAGAGAGGGGACGATCATTGGGATCTAGGTAAGCAGAGTCCGAGTAACTATTTTTCCGTTGGTTTCCCGGACGATTGAGATTTGAGGGAGCCTGAATCACATTAAAGCGTGAATAGCCAATTTTCTTGTCATACAGTATACGCCGCTGTGGATTACTTAGGGTGGCGTAGGCTTCATTAAGCTCTTGGAATTTGCTGGTTGCTGTTTGGTTCGGTAATTCTGTGGTATCTGGATGATAGCGCTTGCTTAGCTGTCGATAGGCGCGTCGGATTTCTAAGGGTGTGGCACTAGGATGCAATCCCAATAACACGTAATAATTGCTGGGATTTGCGATGACGCCGTTTTTGATTGTTTGTCTTACTCGCTCTTGAGTCACTGTAGTTTGACCCTCTCTCGCTACAAAGGGTTTGGGACTATTTTAAGCGAATATGCTAGGAGTACGCTGTAATGCTGCTCGATACCTTACCATTTTGGGGCAGTCATCGTTCAGTAATGTCAAGGTCTGACATAATAATGATTCACAATTATAAGCGCCTAACGGCGAATGAAGAATGAAGAATGAAGAATGAAGAATGAAGAATGAAGAATGAAGAATGAAGAATTTATTGATGGAATCGCCGCAAAAAAGTCAGAAGCTATTCATATCAAGGGATTTAGGTTTCTTGAAAGCTCCTGAGGAGCGCTTCGCGCACCCAATTGAAATTGAGAAACAATATCTTTCCCAATTCCCAATTCCCAATTCCCAATTCCCAATTCCCAATTCCCAATTCCCAATTCCCAATTCCCAATTCCCAATTCCCAATTCCCAATTCCCATTTTGATATTATTTTTGCCCTTGTTCTAGTTCCTCAAGCTGCTTTTCTCTTTCCTCATAGGGATTTTTGGGCTTCCTGGTTGGGAATAAATCAATCAAGAATTGATTAATACTAGCGCGACTGTTCCTGCTGACATCGCTTAGGGGTTGGGGTAAAATGCGATCGCCAATTCCAATAAACAGCACTGCTATAACAATTAAGCTAATTAAAATATTCTTGAAACCCATAGCTGTTGCCTCCAAATAAATGAAGAGGTCTTAGACCAAATTAACCAATTATCAATTATCAATTATCAATTATCAATTATCCATTGATAAATTCAAGATCTGCGATCGCACTTCGCATCTTGCCTGTCATAAGGTTTTGAGATCGCAAGGATGCGATCGCTCAACATGTTTGTGGTATTATTAATCATAATGGGATACGTGTGCGCCTGTAGGGTATGGGTAGATATGATAGGCGATCGCATAACTAAAGAGGGCTTGCTGCAAAACTGTGAAAGCGATACCAGACAGGGTTTTCAAGCTATTTTTTTTCATCCTTGTGCAAGGTTTTCGTATCTTTTAGCTCAATTTCCTTGCACTTTCGACTCTTTAGTTGCCCTAATTAACTCATTACTCATTACTCATTACTCATTTTTTGTGCATAAGTTGGAAATTGCTCTCGAGAAACTAGGGAATTGGGAATTGGGAATTGGGAATCGGGAATTGGGAAAGATATTGTTTCTCTTATTCAATTGGGGGCGCGAAGCGTTCCTCAGGAGCTCTCAAGGAAGCCAGAGAAACCCGATATTGGTTACGTTTATTAATCGCGGTAGGGGTGAGCGAAATTAGGGAAGGCATTTCTAGCGAAGTATCCTTTCAAATCATTAGTTCTCCTTTGTTTCCTCATTTCCCCATCTCCCCATCTCCCTATCTCCCCACCCTTTTTTTCGCTCACCCGCCCCTACAATATGTACCAATATTTCGCCACTCGCGTAGCGTAACGCACCTTTAGCGCTATATCTGGTGTAGCTGCGTAAGTTCTGAACTGTTATGCTGAGGTCATAGTGAAGCATCTTAGCCGTCTGGAGATCCTTCGCTATCGCTCAGGATGACAACATTCCGTGACGGTGCGTAAGTCCTAGAATAGACTGGTTTTGGGAATTAAGAATTAAGAATTAAGAATTAAGAATTAAGAATTAAGAATTAAGAATTGTCCCTGTATCTCCGCGTCTCCGCGTTCCCTATTTCCCCTCTCTCTATGACTAATCAGCCAATCTATATCTCTCGTCAACCGGCAGAAAACTTACTCACTGAATTCGCGAGAGCTCTGCACCAGCCAGAGTCGCAGCCGCTGTTGTTTCAGGTTTGGGGTATGGGAGGGGTTGGTAAATCTACTCTGCTGAAGAAATTGCAAGATATCCATCAGCAGCAAGCTGATATTGCTGAGGTTTTTTTTGGCTACACGATGGATATCGAGACGCCGATTAAGTTGATGGCAACTCTGTATGAACATTTGCCTAAACCTGATATTCCTCCTTTGTTAAAGCGGAATGTGAGGGAGTTGAGGCTACCAGCAGATCCCTTTACCTCTGTTTATGAGCAATATCAGCAGACAATAGCAGCACTACAAACTCAACCAGTGGCGGGAAAATCGGTGCTGCCGGAGCAAGAAAGTGCACTCAAGGATTTGCTGGAATTGGGAACACTTACTGCTTTGTCTACTGTAGGTTCTCCGGATATGGCACTGGGAGCTTTAGGGAAGGCGGTAGGAATGTTGAAAGATGCTCCCCAAGCGATC
>CBDCVG010000054.1:0-8492 GCA_965222765.1 Caldora sp. | reverse complement strand
GTAAGCGAAAAGGTTGCTGCTTAAACAGCTCGTAAATTTCGCTACTCATTTGCTCAAAAGCCTTGACATCTATCGGCTTGTCTCGAAATTGCTCTAAAATAAAAGTAACTAACCGTCTCACTGGTCTCATATCTGTTACAGGTTCAATTAAACCCATATACATAAGAGTATTAATTACTTCATCTGTATCCTTCCTCTGAACAGCAAAGAAGGTCTTGATCATCTGTTCTTTGGCAATTGACTTCACTTCTGCCATTGTGCCAAAATCATAAAATATCAACTTACCATCGTGGCTAACAGCCATATTGCCGGGATGAGGGTCAGATTGAAAAAATCCGTCCTGTAATAGCTGTTTGAGGTAAGAGCAAATACCAAGTTGAATAATGTTCTTGATATTTAATCCAGTCGCTTCCAAGGTTTGACGATCATCAATTTTGATACCTGGGGCATATTCTAGAGTTAATACTTTTTTTGTGGTATATTGCCAATAAACTGCTGGCACAACTATCTGAGAATGGCTACTAAAGTTTTTCCGAAAACGCTCAGCATTTTTACCCTCGTGGATATAATCGATTTCGTTATATAGTAGCTCAAAGAACTCTTGGTAAATTGCCTCTAAATTGTACTTTTTGATACTAGGAAGAAATCTTTTAGCCCAACGCATCAGTCGGTGCAGTACTTCAAAATCTAAGTTGAACAGCCCTTCTAATCCTGGGCGCTGCACTTTAACGACAACGTCTTCCCCTGTATGCAACCGAGCCTTGTGTACCTGCCCTAAACTGGCAGACGCTAGAGGAGAACGATCAAAATCTCGATACAAACTATAAATTGAGCCACCGATTTCTGCTTCAATAAGAGCGATCGCTTCTTGAGCACTAAACCCTGGAACTCGATCTTGTAATTGTCCTAAGGCTTGTACATACTCTAAAGGCAGCAAATCAGCCCGGGTAGATAGTGCTTGCCCCAGCTTGATAAAAGTCGGACCTAAATCTACTAAGCTATTTACTAACCACTGTGCCCGACGATTTCTCTGCTTAGGGGAGTTGTTACCAGCCAGTTTGTCCCACCACAAGTAAAACGCTAATTTAGCTGCCGAACCGAAAATGTCGATTTGGCGTGCCAGGGGTGAATATTTAACTTTTTGCCAACGTAAAGGTTTAGGTGCAGCCGTTGTGAGCATAGTTGGTCATTAGTTATTAGTCATTGGTTCACAAACTAAGGACTAATAGAGATTCGCTGATACTTGGCGAAGGTACAGAACTTTTCACCACCATCCAGATTAACCTGTATCTGACTTTTTCTGCTCAAAGATTACCAAAATTTTTCCCCAAACCCACCCCACGAATAGGTCGAATATAGGATAGTTGGATAATCAGCATAAGATAGAGTAAGACTAGTACTCAGGCAAGGGCTGAGGTTGGCTCATGGTTTCTATCACTAATAAACCAATACTCGAACAGGTCGATCCACCAAGATCACCACGAGAAACACTGCCCACGATGTATGATTTGCCCAGTGAAAACCCAGAGGAGGCAGGCTTGCCTGATGAATTTCATGACCTTCAGCCACAATTGCTCAGTCGTACCCTCCAATTGAGTGGTTACACTGGTGAGAATTATTTTACAACTTCTGACCTCAATCTTTACTATGATGTTAACCATCCTCTGTGGTACAAGCGTCCCGACTGGTTTTTAGTCATCAATGTGCCTCGTTTGTATGATGGTAAAGAGCTGCGGCGAAGCTATGTCCTGTGGCAGGAAGGCAAAAGTCCCTATGTGGCGATCGAGTTTTTGTCCCCTGGTACAGAAGTGGAAGATTTGGGACACTTCTATAATGAAACTTCTGAAGTAGCAATTGATGAGTCAGGGACTCGAGCAGTTAATCTCAGAAAAAATGGTTCTCAACCAACTACAACCAAACCTCCTGCCAAACTAGAAGTATACGAGCAGTACTTGCGGATTCCTCACTACTTTGTCTATAGCCGCTACACTCAAAAGTTGCGCTATTTTAAGCTGGAGGGAGGACAATATCACGAACAATCTCTCAACCCAGAAAATGCGATCGCTTGGCTAGCGGATTTAGAGATTGGTTTGGGAATTTGGGAGGGAGTATTTGAAAATGTCCCAGGTCATTGGTTACGCTGGTGCGATAGTGATGGAAACTGGCTGTTAACTGATACAGAGCAGGAGCGCGCTGCCAAGGAGCAGGAGCGCGCTGCTAAGGAGCAGGAGCGCGCTGCCAAGGAGCAGGAGCGTGCTGCTAAGGAGCAGGAGCGTGCTGCTAAGGAGCAGGAGCGTGCCGCCAAGGAGCAGGAGCGTGCCGCCAAGGAACAAGCCGAGGCTCAATTAATAACTGCTGCCCAAAGTCTACTGGAAACAGGCATGGAAATTGAACAGGTTGCTCAACTCTTGGGGTTATCTCAAGGGCAGTTAAAAGCTCTCCAATTGCCAGATTAATGCAATATCGCTAGTTATAGCAGCTCTCCCATCCGTGAGGTACATATCCTATCTCCTATTCCCCATTCCCAAAAACTAATGAAGGCTCATGGTTTCTATCACCAATAAACCAATACTCGAACAGGTCGATCCACCAAGATCACCACGAGAAACGCTGCCGACGATGTATGATTTGCCCAGTGAAAACCCACAGGAGGCAGGCTTGCCTGATGAATTTCATGACCTTCAGCCACAATTGCTCAGTCGTACCCTCCAATTGAGTGGTTACACTGGTGAGAATTATTTTACAACTTCTGACCTCAATCTTTACTATGATGTTAACCATCCTCTGTGGTACAAGCGTCCCGACTGGTTTTTAGTCATCAATGTGCCTCGTTTGTATGATGGTAAAGAGCTGCGGCGAAGCTATGTCCTGTGGCAGGAAGGCAAAAGTCCCTATGTGGCGATCGAGTTTTTGTCCCCTGGTACAGAAGTGGAAGATTTGGGACACTTCTATAATGAAACTTCTGAAGTAGCAATTGATGAGTCAGGGACTCGAGCAGTTAATCTCAGAAAAAATGGTTCTCAACCAACTACAACCAAACCTCCTGCCAAACTAGAAGTATACGAGCAGTACTTGCGGATTCCTCACTACTTTGTCTATAGCCGCTACACTCAAAAGTTGCGCTATTTTAAGCTGGAGGGAGGACAATATCACGAACAATCTCTCAACCCAGAAAATGCGATCGCTTGGCTAGCGGATTTAGAGATTGGTTTGGGAATTTGGGAGGGAGTATTTGAAAATGTCCCAGGTCATTGGTTACGCTGGTGCGATAGTGATGGAAACTGGCTGTTAACTGATACAGAGCAGGAGCGCGCTGCCAAGGAGCAGGAGCGCGCTGCTAAGGAGCAGGAGCGCGCTGCTAAGGAACAGGAGCGTGCTGCCAAGGAGCAGGAGCGTGCTGCCAAGGAACAAGCTGAGGCTCAATTAATACAAGCTGCCCAAAGTCTACTGGAAACAGGCATGGAAATTGAACGGGTTGCTCAACTCTTGGGGTTATCTCAAGGGCAGTTAAAAGCTCTCCAATTGCCAGATTAATGCAATATCGCTAGTTATAGCAGCTCTCCCATCCGTGAGGTACATATCCTATCTCCTATTCCCCATTCCCCATTCCCAATTTTCAAGGGTGAAGTGCCTGATTTTGGAGCAACTTGCGCCTCCGCTTCATCGCTTTAGCTGCTAAAGCATAGCCACCATCTGCACCATCGACAAAGGCAATGTGGTTACGACCATTGTGCTCAGAGACAAGACAAGTCATTAGTACCCGATCAGGTAAATGAGGTACACTGATGCCGGTACATCAACAGGCAAGATGAAAGCTTACTCCATCGACTTCCGAGAAAAAATAGTAACTTCTTACACTGAAGGTAATACTTCCATCAGAAAAGTAGCCTCTCGATTTGGCGTAGCCAAAAGCTTTGTACAAAAACTGCTCTGGCTCAAGAAGACTCAAGGAGATTTAAAACCTCAACCACAAGGGGGAGCAATCAAGGGTGAGTTAGATGGATATGAAGTTCAACTAACTGAATTGGTTGAGAAATACCCGGACGCAACTTTATTAGAATATTGCGAGTATTGGGCAGCAATTTCAAATCATTGGGTAAGTACGAGTACGATGTGTCGTGCCTTGCAAAAACTAGGATTGACACTAAAAAAAAGACGCTACGCAGCAGCCAAGGGAAAACCGAAAGAGTCCAAAACTTGAGAAGTGAGTATTGGCAGCAAGTCAAACAGATAGAGCCAGCCAACTTGGTATTTATTGATGAAATGGGTGTGTTACTCGGTTTGACACGAACCCGTGGTCGAAGTCCTCACGGTACGAGGGTATACGATTTTAAACCATTTTATCGAGGAGCAAAGGTGACAGTAATTGGGGCGATAAGCATCAAACAAGTTTTGGCTGTTATGACTTTAAACGGTTCGATGAACTCAAACGCATTTAAAGTCTTTATAGAGAAGTGTCTGCTTCCTCAACTATGGAAGGGTGCTGTTGTTGTCATGGATAATCTTCCAGCTCATAAAGTTGTAGAAATCGAACCATTGATTCAATCTGTTGGCGCAAGTGTTCTATACCAATCACCCTACTCTCCTGACTTTAATCCCATTGAACACTGGTGGTCACAACTCAAAGCTTTTTTACGTCAGTTTTCTCCAACTAACTCAAAAATGGTTGATGTCTTAATAGCAACTGCACTCGATTTAGTCAATCCCTTGCATTTAAAAAACTGGTTTACTAACTGTTGTTACTGTACCTCATAAACCTGCAATACGCTGTATGTATTGTGTACGTTTAGTCAGATTGATTCAATACTAAGGATAATCAGAATCAGTACAGTCGTTAACGACCTCCACCACCTCGGCTAATTGCCGGAGCACCTTTATCTGGTGGTTGGTAATCTAGGTTTTGAGCCAATTCTGATGAACTGCTGCTCTTTTGAGGGGGGAATTCTTGGTTGACTGAGATATTATTAGGTATATTTAGTTGCACTTGATAATTAACTATTTTTCTACCCAATAAAGACAAAATAATTAACAAAATTGCAATCCCAGTTAAACGAGTAGTAAGGTACATAAGGAGCAAGTTAAAATAAACTAAGAATGGAATGGTAGTCTGTTTTTAAACTTCAGCACCCAGGTTTTGAATCTTAATTTAGCCAAAGAAGTTAAAATCTAGCTAATCCATTATAAATAGTTAAATGTAACTTAAGGTGACCAAAATCACATCATTTATGTTTCTATAATCACCGAAAAATTTAGGAGCAATTAATTCTTTGGTCAAAGTTTAAAGAGAATGGGAAAAAATATGCTGATTCCTACCTTGCTGCTTAGCTCGATACATTGCAGCATCAGCACTCTTAATCAAAGTATCCTCTGTTTCACCATCTAACGGATAGATGCTGATGCCAATACTACCAGTAACAAAAACCTCTTGCTCTTCTAGCACAAAAACTTGAGAGAGGACTACTAAAATCTTTTCTGCAACTCTAGCAGCATACTTCCGGTGAGGAATGCTCGGTAGAATGACGGTAAACTCATCACCACCTAACCGTGAGACAAGATCGGTATTCCTTAAGCTACCAGTAAGTCGCTGAGCAACTATTTTGAGCAGTTGATCGCCTGTATCGTGTCCTAGGGTATCGTTCACTTGCTTAAAGCCATCCAAATCAATAAACATCAGCGCCATCTGCTGATTATTGCTACGAGCAAAATCTAAATACTTCCTGAAGCTTTGATGGAACTGTTGCCGATTGGCAAGACCTGTTAGAGAATCGTGATTAGCTAGATAGTGCAATCGCTCTTCTGAAAGTTTTAGTTCTTGGTTGTCACGAGCTAAATTTACCGCTGCTCGCCTCAGTTCTTCCTCGATTTGCTTGCGATGGGTGATATCTCGAATAACGCCAACTAAGAAGAGATTACCAGCAGCATCCTTATGGAGAGACCGTTTGGTGGCAAAAATGTGAATTCTTCCAGAAGCATCTGTAAATTTCTGTTCAATTTCCCTCGCTTCCCCAGTCCGGAAAATTAGTTCATCTTGATTCCAAAAGGTATCTGCTTCTTGTTTAGGGAAAATGTCATAATCTGACTTTCCCATTAATGCCTCAAGGGAATAGCCAACTAATAGACTATATGCTTGATTGACAATAATCCAATGATGTTTTTTATTTTTGACAAAAACTGGATCAGGAATATTATTGATAACTGTCTGTAAAAATTCTTTGGATCTTTTTAATTCTTCCTTGGTATGAGCTATATAACTAGTGAGTGCTGCTGCCGAACCCAATAACCCCAATAATCCAGGAACCAGGGGTAACCACCAATTTACTAAAAAAGCTAAGTAACAGCCAACACTTAAAGACGCATTGGCAATCAGGAGACTCACAAGCAGACTCGACTGCGATCGCCCTCGCCAAACTAAAATAGCACCAAGACTAGACCAACTAAAAATCCAGAACCATTCTATTGGTTCTGACCAAACCTTGATTAAGGAGTTACCGTCAATGGCAGCACTAAGAATTTGACTGATAAAGTTAGCGTGTAACTCAACTCCAGCAAAGGATATTACTGTCCCATTAACTCTGCTGCTGTAAGGAGTATAGAAAACGTCTTCTGTGCTAGCTGCTTTGGAGCCAATCAGAACAATGCGATCGCGCAACAATTCCTCTGGTACTTTACTTGCCAAAACATCTGCTAAAGCAACGGTTTCAAAGCTAGCTGGATGTCGAAAGTAGGCTAAGATTTGATAGCCTCCAGCATCTGCTTCTACATAACCACCATCGTTAGGATGGAAAGGAAAAAAGACACCCTTACCTAATTGTAAATAGTCAGAATTGAGGGTTGAGGGTTGAGGTTTAATCCCCTCTACTTCTAAATAAACCTTAGCTAGCTTTAGTGCTAAACTTTCGTGGCTTTCGCCATCTGTACTCAAGTAGAGCAAGCTGCGACGTACTTTACCATCAGCATCAACGACAATATTATTAAAACCAACCTGTTGGCGTTTACTCAGTACTGGTGGAGGGTCAACACCTAAACTGCGTGTATCTTTTAGTTTCTCAATACCAATCAAATTGGGAATAGTTTCAGCAATTTTGATAAATTCTTTATGACCAGGCTCAACAGGTAAATCCCGATAGAGGTCTAGACCAATAGCTCTTGGCTGATAGGTATTTATTTTTCCAAGCAGCTGAGCCATTACTTGATCAGGAATCGGCCATTGACCAATTTGTTGCAAGTCAGCTTCACTAACCTCAACAATAACAATTCGTTTGTCAGCTGCTTCTGGGGGATGTAGGCGAAATAGGTGGTCTAGTACTGCCAACTCTGATGAGAGTAGTATCCCCATTAGGCGGAGGATAATGACAGCAATAGTCACACCCGTAGATGTAATCAATACTGGGTGCTGTTGCTGCACTAGCAGCTTCAGTCTATGACCTAATTTTGCTATTAACATCTACTTGATTGCACAATTATCACAAGTATAAATTGACCTAAGTTACTTTGATAACAATTTTTATAAGGAAAATATCAATAAGCGTATACACTAATAGCTCCCGACTAAGTCGTAGCTATCCGGATTAATTTGCCCAATAATTTGTCAAAATGAAAATTCCCACACCAGTTCCAGTGGTAAGGACAAGGATTTTGCTTGGCAAACGTTCCTTACACTTTGGAGATGGTGTGAATAATGTCCAACCTAATACTAATTTTTCTCTCATGAAAAATATATGGGAGTACACAGATATCGCTGTGGTTGGAGATTATCGATAATGCCTACCCTCAAAATGAGCTTTCTTGACCAAGCCTTAATTTGGTGGTATCATTTTAGATAATGGATTAGGTGTGCGCCTATAGAGTCTGGTCAGTTACAAAATGCGATCGCGCAAGCAGATAAGAGATTTTCAATCTAGTTATTTCATTACAGAATTATGTCATCCTGAGCGGTAGCGAAGGATCTCCATACGGCCGGTGATGCTTCACTATCACCTCAGCATGACAGTCGTAGGGTGTGTCAGCGTAGCGGATACTGCTGGCGAAATATTTTGTAATGTCGTAAAGCGACTGGAAGCCCCCTAAATCCCCCAATTCTGGGGGACTTTGAGTCCGGGCTCCCCCAGAATTGGGGGCTGGGGGGCTTCAAAAACCTTCGTTCTGTTGCCAATATTTCGGAATGTTAATTTCGCCAACAGCATCGCGTAGCGTAACGCACCGCGTTGTGGGTACAATCATTTTCAAAAATCGCCTTAGAGGGCGTCTACTATCTTCAGAAGAGTTTAGGAAATTTACCACAGAGGCACAGAGGAACACAGAGAGAGAATTGAGAATTGCCTGTTGCCTCCCCCCACTAATAATCTATGCAACCAAACCGAACTTGATATAATTTCCCTGCTGCGTAAAAGGCAAGGAAACTGCTGATAAATGCTGTAGCTACCTAAAAATTCACTTCAATTCAGGGCATTATGAGTCATCGTCTCAAATACCAATGGATATTGTGTAACAAG
>CBDCVG010000053.1:0-77293 GCA_965222765.1 Caldora sp. | reverse complement strand
CCTTCTACCTTGGAGCCCTCTGCCCCCTGCCTTCTTCCTGGAGAGTAATGAGTAAATAGAAAGACCCAAAAGGTCAGAAAAATTGTATTTACTCTTCTTTGCTCCCCTTTCAGTAAAAATTATTCTGTAACTCAGTAAAAACTCATATTTGTTAAGTATTCTTAATAAGAGACAATTTATTAATTTCAGTTATTATCTATTCCTACTGTTAATTATACACAGTGACTAACCATAGTTGATTAGACGATAATCGTCAGCATTTTAGTTAATTCCTCCCTTATTTTCCTGTCTGAGGTAATTCAGTATGTAGAAGTTATTGGTAAGAGCGGATTTAGTTAACATTTTTTACAATTCATTGATAAAGAGTAAATCTAAAAGCTAGAGGTCTTAAAACCTACATTCACTGATGACTAAACTAACAAAAAACCGATATCTCAGGTTGGAGGATTATTTCCACCCCATCATGAACCTAAAATTCCCTAGTAAGCTGCGGCAAAAAGTAGGTAGATTGTGGCCTAATATTGATCCCCGTTCTCTAAGGATGCGGCTGACTCTGGGAATTGCTGCTGTCTCCGCTATCGGTATGGGCTTTCTAGCTATCTGGATTAGCTGGAAAATGCAAGATATTTTGGTAGTTACTCACAAACAGAGTATCAAATACATTGGTCAACGCTTGCCCCGGGATGTGGAAATCTATAGCAAGATGATGACGGTAGAAAAGGGAATGCAAAAGGCGATTGATGACTTGACGATTAGTAACACTGTGCTGTGGATACGGAGTTCTGATGGCACGATTGCAGCTCAATCTGCCCAGCTACAAACTAGCAGCAGATTAAACTCTCTCAAATCCTTACTGAATATGCCCCTCCAACCCAAAGTTAGTGAAGTGAAAGGAAACTACTGGGTATTATGTGGGGCTCCGTTAGAGGTGAAGGGGGAAAATTTAGGTATGTTGTACATTGCTCAAGATATAACCGAGGATCAAGTCATGTTTTTGAGCATGATTCGGAGTCTGGGTATCGCCAGCTTACTAGCAATTGCAGCTATTACCGTCGCGATCGCATTTTACATCCAGCGCTCACTCCAACCTCTACAGCGGATGGGGCAGTTAACTCAAAATATCTCTGCAGATGACTTGGGTGAGGCTCACATCCATTTGGATAATGCTCCTAGTGAACTCAAAGAACTAGCACAAACTTTTGACGAAATGTTAGTTCGCCTTCATGAGTCTTGGGAGCAGCAGCGGCAATTTGTCAGTAATGTTTCCCATGAATTGCGCACACCTCTAACTGTTGTCTCTGGTTATCTACAAAGTACCTTACGGCGAGGTAGTAACCTAACTCAACCCCAGCGAGATGCTCTAGAAATTGCTGGCTCAGAAGCAGACCGCACAATCCAATTATTGCAGGATTTGCTTGACTTAGCACGGGTAGATAGTGGTCATATGCACTTTAATATAGAACCTTTGGAACTCAATGAGTTAGTCCAAGAAATTGCTGAAATGGCAAGGCAATATAGCAATCGAGTCATCCAAGTAGAGTCCAACAACCCTGCTATCAAGGTGAAAGCAGATATTAATCGCCTCAAGCAAGTATTGTTAAATTTAATTGATAATGCAGTAAAGTATTCTGACTCTAGTCATCCGGTAACACTCAAGTTAGACTACCCAGGTAAGTGGGGAAGAATTCAAGTATGCGATCGAGGTAACGGTATTCCTTTACAACACCAAGCCCGAATTTTTGAGCGTTTTTATCGGATAGATGATGCTCGTGCTCGCTCTACCGGTGGTTGTGGGTTGGGTTTATCTATTGTTAAGACTCTGGTAGAAGGTATGGGAGGTAGGGTTACAGTGCGCTCCCAACTAGATAAAGGCAGTGTATTTACTGTGAGTTTGCCCGGTAAGGAACTTTAAATTGAAAAATTGACAATGCCTATTCTACAGTTTGTGATCTTACTGCGATCGCTTTCCCAGCCTATCAAATCCTTTTCCCTACTCCGTTGTTTCTTGAGACTCATCAATTAAATCCGAGTAGTAATGCAATCCCACCAATTGCTACCAAAACTCCCAAAATTGCTCTGAGACTGACTACCTCACCCATCCAAACGACAATTGGTAACACAAACAAAGGACTAGTTGCTAAGAGAGTTTGAGCAATTCCAGCAGCAGTGAATTTAAAAGCTATTTGTTGCAGCCAGATTCCTAAATAGGTGCCAATAAAAGCAGCAAGGAAAATAGCTCCCAAGGCTTGCTTTGATGGTAAGGATTTTATTTGAAAACCAACCTTTCGCCGGAACAAACCTGCTAAGAGTAGGAGAATCAACATCCCACCACTCAAACGCAAGAGGGTAGAAAACAGGGGACTAATGGTTGTTTGAGCTAGTGCCGCTCGCGAAAGTACTGCACCGCTGGCTTGAGCTAGTGCTGCTAGGATGCCCAAACCAATACCTTTGAGCAACTGCTCCTGTTTTACTGTTGAATTGGGTACTCGTTCAGTAATAACCCAAGCAATACCGATAACTGTGACAAAAATGCCACACCAAGCACCGATAGTCAGCTGCTCTTGCAAAAAAATCAGCGCGATGAGTGCTACTAATGGAGGTGCTAAGGTTTCCATCAATAAGGCGCGGCGAGCTCCTAGGCAATTGATGGCAGCAAAATAAGCCGTATCTCCCAAAGCAATACCAATCACACCGCTAAGCAGTAGCAGTCCACAGGCATTAAGATTAAGTAATTGTAATTGCTCATTGCCGAGGATGAGGGTAAGAATGATTAGAGCGATCGCAATCACTCCTTTCATTAAATTTAGTTCTAGGGGAGGGTAAGAACTCCCCAAACGCCCATAAACGACTGTAGCAACTGCCCACAAACATGCTCCACCTAAAGCAGCGAGCTCCCCTGATAAATCTGTAATCCAGAAATTAAGATAATTTCCTACTAACACCTAACACCTAACACCTAACACCTAACACCTAACACCTAACACCTAACTGATAAAGACTGTCAAGCCTAGCCTTTTCCTCTGGAGGGGTAGCGGTGAAATGGATACAAAAATAACCAGAGTCTGTTGGTTGTTCCAAAACTTTGGCATAAATATCTTCACTGGCTTGTTCAGGATTTTCCTGGCTTAATAAATTGAGCTTGATATTACTCAATCCAGTAGGTACTTCCTGCTGTGCATTCTCCAAGTCAATGACAGCTCCCTTGGCTGAGAGCTTAACTAAATTTCCTCTAAATAATCTATCCCCCATGTGCTTACCTTCCAGCACTATATATTGGATAGCAATGGGTTCTGCAATAGCTAAAAATTCTTCTTCTGCCTGAGTCAAAAAGAGGTTGTATTCTCCAGCGATACCACCAACATCGTAGATAGTAATGGGTTGTTTTACTCCTTTTGGTAGTACTTCTTTTTCGCCGTTAATCTTTAAAGGCTGCTTGAGTGCTTTTAAGGTATGCTCTGAAATGAGAATTTGACCGCCAATAGTATAGGATTCAATGCGATAAGTTAGGTTCATCTGTCTGCCAACTACACCGTATTTGGTACGTTTCTCTGAACCGATATTTCCTACGACAATTTCGCCAGTATTAATGCCAATACCCATTTCTAGTTGAGGCAAGTCTAACTCTTTCATTTTGGCGTTGACTGGTTCCATTGCTAACTGCATGGCAACTGCACAAGCAACTGCTCGCTCAGCATCGTTTTCTCTCACTGTGGGGGCACCAAAGAAAACTAAAATCCCATCCCCCATAAACTCATCAATAGTTCCTCGGTAGGAGGTAATCACATCTGCCATATATCCCAAATAGAAGTTGAGGATTTTCACCACTTCTTCAGGGGGTAATCGTTCTGAAAGACTGGTGAACCCTCGTAAATCAGAAACTAAGATGGTAATTTTTCGCCTCTCGCCACCGAGGGATAATCCTTGAGGATTTTCTAGCAGCTTGGCTACTATTTCATCAGTAAGATAACGCCCAAAAGTCTTACGAATATCTCCAGCACTACGGGCAAGATAAGCTGTAACTGCGATCGCAGATCCTCCTAAGGCTAAAAAGGGTGGTACTATTGGTATCCACCACCCCTGTAAAAAAGCTCCATAGGTGCAGCCTAGTAAAGCACCTCCTGCTATAATTAAACTGGCTCTCTTCCTGATCGTGTTGGATTTCTTATTACCCAAATAGCGAAATTTCCAAGTTAGAGTAGCACCTACTCCAGACCAGAAAAAAATCCACAACCATTCCCATGGCTCGGACCAAGTTTGAATTAAAGGACGATTATCAATTGCAGCACTGATAATCTGACTAGTGAGATTGGCGTGAACTTCTACCCCAGACATAGGTTCTGAAAGGCCAAGCAATCCACCACTATAGGGAGTAAAAAATAAATCATTGAAGCTTACTCCTACCTTACCAATTAATATAATGCGATCGCGTCCCCAATCTGGAGGTAATTTGTCTTCGAGAACCTCTGTCATTGAAACGGTTTGAAAGTGTTTGTTCACTCCCCGATAATTCAATAAAATTTGGTAGTCACCAGCATCAGTGCGCACGTAGCCACCGTCATTAGCTTCTAGGGGGGCAAATATTGCCTTGCCCAAGCTAATTTTATATTCGTCAATTGTTTCGACGGTAATGCCGATTGCATCGAGATACAGCAAAGCCAGATAAAAACTCAAGCTATAGACTCTTTCCCCATCTGCAGTAGTCAAGTAGAGTAAGCCACGCCTTACTTTATTATCTGCATCAAAGACTAAGTCATTAGCTCCCACTTGCCCCAAAGCTTTGAGTGCTGGTGGCGGCGCAACGGTATCACGCCCTGGTTCCCCTGCTACTTTCTGGATACCAACTAAATAGGGAGTCGATTCAAAAACCTCTACTAGTTGCTCATAACCTGGTTCTACAGCAAATTCTCGATAAATATCTAAACCAATTGCCCTTGGTTGCTGAGCTTTTAGTTTGTTGAGTAATTTAGCATAGACTTGATCAGAAATGTTGGCATTTTCCAGGCTTTGCACGTCGGCTTCGTTAATACCAACAATCACAACCCGCTTATCCGTTGATTCTGGGGGTGGCAAACGCATGTATAAATCAAAAACTGCCCACTCCCAGAGCTGCAAAAAACCAGTAAGGCGTAGCAAGATTACCAATCCCGTAATACTAGGAATTGTTAACCCCACAATACGCCATTGCCAAAGAAACTTTTTTAACCTTGCCCACATAAAGCTGTACCTTAAGGAAAGCAGAAGTAAATTTACTAGTGCAGCGCGGCGCAAATAACCTACCAAGAGAGAGAGCGATAGAATCCTTACTCTATCAGCATTCTTAATTCTTAATTCTTAATTCTTAATTCCGCGCAGCGGTACTAGTCAGCTGTGCAGCAATCAAATAATTTTTCTTCAGCAAAATCTTCTAACCCCACTGATGCTAAAAGTTCTTGCCATTCCGCAGGATAAGCTGTACGTAACTGAGCCATGTTATCTATGGTTTCATGCCAAATCTTAGCATTAGCATATACTAAAGCTTCAACATAAAGTTTCGCCTCTTCCGGAGACTCTTTCAAGCTATCTAAGAGCTCTTTTTGTTTTGGGGATTGTCTCACCGTATTTAACAAATTCTGCAAACCTGGAGCTTGTGTGGCACAAGAAAAGCTATTCCTTTGTTCTGGGAATTCTAACAGATTCTGTAAATCTCTAGTTTGTTTGACACAATCCAACTGTTTCTGTTGCTCAGTATTCAGTGAGGTACGTAGGAAAAGTCCCTCAACATATTTATTTTCCTCAGCAAAATAATTTCTTGGGTTACACATCAGTGTGAGTTCCCATTTATATTTTTGATCAATCTCCAGAGAGAAAGTTTCGGCAATAGAAAGTTTAACTATACCAGCAGTTTTCAGGTGGTAAAAATTCTGAACGGTAAACTTCCTCCCCATTCTTATCCCTGACAATAAATGTTGCAAATTCAGCAGTAGTTTTGGGTACATAAACAAACAAACTGGGATTGTCAGCAATTGTTCTACTCAAATCCGTTGTCGGCATCACAGCCTTGAGAGAAGTTTTCAAAGGCGTTTCACCAGCTTCAACACAAGAAACTACCTCATTAATCGAACGGGAACCTCCTCCTCCTGAAGAACTGATACGTTCTCTTTCCCGGGTTTCATCCGGGAATTTAAGGCTGACTTCCCACTTTGATTCAGATTGATCTGGTAGTTGTGGCGGTAAGCTAGCAAAAGTTACCAATGCTGGAGAGAGTACACCAACCAAGGTTCCGATAAACTGAAAAGATTTTGATAAACTCATAATACAAATGTCTGGTTTTAGTAAATTAAGTAACTCTGTGACACCTATGTACCTAGGGTTTGCCTGATCGAGTCCATTGATTCGGGTTTTGAAGTAATGAGTAATGAGTAATGAGTAATGATTGAAAGCAGCGTCTGGTATTACTTTCAGACTCATGAAGTAAACCCTAGTTAAAAATGATGGACAAAAAGCGTTGTAAGAGTAGACATTTTACTGTAAATTTCGTCTAAGGTAGTATTTATTATTTTAGACATCAGCTGGATGGCTTATGTTCCTTGACCCTGTCAGAGAGGGGAATGAGAAAGTTTTGATAATCGGTGCGGTTACCCTTTTACCTTTCAGATACATCTTAATTGCTTAACTCAGTCATTTTTGCCAGAAAAATAGTATGAAAAAGGTGGGTGTTCCATCACTTCCTAGTAAATTTCTCTGCTCTAGCTTCCGAGGTTATGTATATAGTTACAAAAGTTAACATTTCGATAATTCCCAATTCTAAATTCTAAATTCTAAATTCTAAATTCACTGCTTTGGTGCAACTAGAGTAAAACCTTCGGCAGTACCCAGAGAAATGCTATTGGGTAACTCTAACGTATTTAAGGTTGGTTGATCTAATAACAGGTAAGTTTGAGTTGACCACAACTGTTGCAGAGCTGTAAGATTTTGGGGAATTATTTGGCGATCGCTATAGAAATCTAAACTCGGACGCCCATAGGCAAAAGAGGTATAAACAGCTACCCCTGGCTTCGCCTTCTCCCGAATCAAAGCCGCGACTGGTTTAACGGGGAAGGCTTCATTTAACTCCCAAATCCAGGATTGAGAACTCATCAACAATCCCAAGGCTAAGTACATCCCGACAAATAATATAGGTATAAATCTTCGGTTATGCTGAGTTACTAGCCAAGCCGCTAAACCCATCATCAGCGCTACCACCACACCCATGATAATTAATATTGGTTGCCGTTCTACCAAGTAAAGGTAAGCTAAACCCCCTAAACTAGCAGCACAGAACAAGCTCAAGATACCTGCTATTATTCCCGGATAACGGCGGGAGTTTTCCCAAAAATCCGCAAGTTGAGCTCCTACTGCCAGGGCAAAAAAAGGATACAAGGGCATAATATACCAGGGCAGTTTGGTTTGCATTACCGAAATGGCTCCCAGATAGATGAGAGTACCTAGCAGTACTAGCATCCCCCAGGGAGTATTACGTTTCTTCCAAGTTAAATACAATCCCCCAGGTAAAAACAACAACCAAGGCCAACTATATTTGAGTAGCTCTATGAGATAATACCAATAGGGTCCACTATTGCCCCAGACAGCTTGAGAGACGCGATCAAAACCTTGAGCCTGGAAATGTACCTGTAAAAAGACTTCTCCATAATGTTGCCACTGAGCATAATACCAACCAAAGACAGGTACGCTACCTATAAGTAAGCCTAGCCAAAAATACAAGTTCTTCAATATTGTCAGTTGTCGATTAGCTAGGGTAAATGCTGCTGCGATCGCTCCTAATAATAGTACAATTATTCCTTTAGTCAGAGCAATCAGCCCTAAGCAAATACCAATACCAACAGCCCAACGTCGATCCCAACGGGTTCTAAGTAAACAGAGCAATAACAGTAGCAACAGAGTAATAATCGTACCATCCAGCATGGCTAGACGAGTGTGACGCACCACAGGTAGCAGTGTTAAGTAAACTAAAGCTGCAAACAGTGAGGGTAGGCGATGAGGAAAAATTTCTCTTCCCAACAGGTAAAGTAAGGGAACTCCGGCAGCGGAGACTAGGGCTAGGGGCAAGCGTGTGGTAAATTCGTGGACACCTCCAAGATGGTAGCTAAGAGCCACTAACCAATACATCAATGGTGGTTTGAGGAGAAAAGGTTGTCCTAGATAAGTGGGATAAAGCCAGTTACCACTGCGGTACATATCCCTAGAAACAATGGCGTAGTACCCTTCATCCCAGTCTCGTAAAGGTAAGTTTCCCAGAAAAACGCACCACAGGAAAAGGGCTGCTATTAACAAACCTAAGAACCAGGATAATTCTCTTGTAGGGGAGCGATTGAAGGTTAGTGCTAATTTACCCATCACCTTGATAATTGATAATTGATAATTGATAATTGATAATTGATAATTGATAATTGCTAATTGCTAATTGATAATTTATTCTTCTGTTCTCTATTCCTTGCTCCCTTGCCCCTTGCCTCTTGACAAATACTGCAATGGTGTCTCCCAAAATCACAGCTGAAAAAAAAATCAGTACAATATCCGCTAACAATCAAAAGTTCATCTTAGTACTAATTCTAATATATTTCTGTCTAGGGTTAGTTGGTATTCTTAACCATGCCATGTGGCGAGATGAACTCAATGTCTGGCTGTTAGTTAGAGACAGTAACTCACTCTTAGAGCTATTTAACAATCTTAAATATGAAGGACATCCTGGATTGTGGTACATTTCCCTAGCCTGGTTGAATCAATTTACTGACAATCCAGTGATGATGCAAGTTTTTCATCTGTTGCTTGCCACTGGCTTTGTTTCTCTATTAGTTAAATACTCACCTTTTACTAAATTACAGAAAATCTTATTTGTTTTTGGTTATTTACCAATTTATGAATATCTACTTATCAGTCGCAACTATGCCATCGGTATCTTGCTCGTTTTTACCTTCTGTGCCTTGTTTGAGCAAAGGCAAAAGAGTTACCTAGTTTTGGCAACAATTTTGTTGCTGATGGCAAATGCCAATGCCTACTGCCTGTTTATTGCTACAGCTTTAGGGGTAACCTTAATTTTTGAATATATTCTAGGTCGAAGGATTGGTTATACTTCCGCTGCTACTAAGATTAATATCATCAGTAGTCTCACTATCTTTTTACTAGGCATTCTGAGCTCAATAGCACAAATACTCCCTCCTGCGGATAGTACCTTACAAGGTGGACTGAGTTTGTGGCGGTTGCAATTTGACCCCAGACATCTAGCAACAGCCCTAACTAGAGTGTGGAGTAGTTATCTGCCAATAATCACTCCTGCTGACTCCAAGTACCTAGATATAATCATCTTTGCTATCTTTTCTTTAGTCTTACTGCTGTTTGTTTCAACTATTTTTCTGCAAAAACCGGTTGCTTGGTTCTTTTACAGCTTTGGCTCCTTGGAAATCCTACTATTTACCTATGCCAAATTTCTTGGTTCAGCTAGGCATTATGGACATCTATATATAGTGTTGATTACCGCTTTATGGATTGCTAGTTACTATCCTAAGTCTGACTTATTGATTCAACCTCTGAGCAATTTACCTGATTCAGTACAACAAGCTACTACTAATTGGTTTGATTGGGTTGCCAAGTACAAAAATCGTTTAATTATGCTCATTTTAGTTGCTCAAGTAGCTACAGGCATGGTTGCCTTCAGTCGCGACTTATTTGTACCTTACTCTGCCAGCCGAGAAACTGCCCGGTTTATTCAAACTCAGAACTTAGACAAGATGTTTATCGTTGGCAGCCAAGATGCTAGAGTTTCACCAATCTCTGGTTATCTTCAGCGTCAGATTTATTATCCAGAGACTAAGAGTTTGGGTAGTTTTGTCCTCTTCAATCACCAAAGAACAGAAGTCAATTCGACAATAGTATTAGAACAGGTTAGTCAACTGATTCAACAAAGGCAGACGGATATTCTGTTAATCCTCAACTATGAGCTGGATAGCTCAAGAGCTGATATGAGCATCTCTCCTGTAGCTGAATTTACCAATAGCTTTATTCACGATGAAAAGTACTATCTATATATCTTAAAAGGTAAGAAGCAATAGTGATAAGTAGTCAGAGATTAATAAAATACATAAAGTTAATGTCTTTAGTTTCCTAATTACCCAATGAGCTGCAGAATATGCATATATAATTATTTTTGTCAATCTAATAAGTTAATAAGTTAATAAGTTAATAAGTTAATACATTAACAGCAGAATATTGACATTTGAAGACTTTGTAAATTAAGAATTTAGTTAGAGAGATAACGGAGCAAGGCTTGCGGTGATTTACTATATTTCTCAAAACCTTGAGTGATTAAGGTATCAGTCTTTTTCAGCAAACCCTAATTCGGGGATATAGATAATGTCTTTAAAAAATGCAATTTTGTTCAATGGAGCTGCTTCATTCATTGCTCAGGAAGCTGGAATGTTGGACTTACTGCTTGGCAATATTCCGGGTGTTCCAGGTGTAGGCTTGAATATCCAGGAAGATGTAAAATTTATTGGTGGTCTTAGTTCGGGATCACTAATGACCTTTGTTGTAAACGCCGCTTTTTGTAAGAATCCAATTCTCACATGGGATGAGATGAAGAACAACATTCTTTTTCCCCTGACGACTCAACAAATCTATGACCCTGAATCACCAATTCCTTACGATACTTCTCCCCTCCACAGTCTTTTAACAAACATCTCCAACCAGGTAAACTATCATACATTCCAAGACTTGCCATTTGATAGTGCAATGCTGACGACAGCAGATCAGTTATCTGTTCCTCTGAAAACATGCTGGCTTACTAATATTTCAAAAGTTGCCCAAGAAGTTCCTCAAGGTATAAAGCATGTTTATGAAGAGATTCGGAAGCATCAACTGAATCTTGAATTGGTTTCTTCGTTAATGTGCTCTACCGCTATTCCACTCACTTTTCCAGCACAAAAGCTTTACTACAAAGACGGTAATAACACACACCCAATCACTCATTACTTCGGCTTGGATGCGACATTTAGGGATGGCGGTACTTTGGGTGTTTTCAAGAGATTCTCTGAGTTTTTTTGAGGCATACGAAGAAAAATTTGATAAAATTTACTTCATTTCTCCAAATTTTGCCAGTGCTGAAGAA
This sequence comes from Caldora sp., assembly GCA_965222765.1. Taxonomy (GTDB): domain Bacteria; phylum Cyanobacteriota; class Cyanobacteriia; order Cyanobacteriales; family Coleofasciculaceae; genus Caldora. Next base: position 66,153 of record CBDCVG010000053.1, on the reverse strand, counting down.
GAGGCTTACAAACTGATAGACGAATCAGACTGGAAAAGTGCGGCGGAAACAATAAGTGCGGACTATATTATGGACAAATACACGAAAGAGTTCATTAAAGAAATCAAGGAATATAATTCCAATGGTTGCTTGGCGAACTATATTTATTATTGCAAGCCGGAAGTCACTGGTTATAATCCATTGAGTTTCGACGAAGAAGAACAACAATATAACGACACAATTAGTTGGGGGACAGAGCAACCCGGATGATATTGCCATCGATATTAATAGTATTGACGACTAGTTGAATAATAGTCCTCTTGATTTCCAGAGAGCGAGGATCTAGAAAAGAAAGTATCGGTGTTCCGTCGCTGATAATGAGAGCGTTGCCATCATGTGTCAAACCCCAGCCTTGCTCTGTTTGTAACGTGAGAGTCTGTACCAAATCGAGATGCTGGTCGTAGACATAGCAAACCTGCTCGTCATAGGTCAACTGATAGAAGCGATCGTGACAAGATTGCAATCAATATTAATAGTATTGACAACTAGTTAGAAAGTGCGATCGCCTGATCTCACAGTGGCTGGCAAAGTGGTAGGGTAGGCAATGCCACCCTACCAAAAACTGCAATGACATCTCCTCCAATTGAACAATCAAAGACAATATCCAGAGCAAATAATAAGTTTATCTTATTCTTAGTCTCCATATATTTCTTGCTAGGATTAGTCGGTATCCTCAACCATGCTATGTGGCGAGATGAACTGCATGTTTGGATGGTTGGCAGAGATAGTAACTCGCTCTTGGATCTATTTTACCAAATGAGGTATGAAGGTCATCCTGGATTATGGTACTTCTGTCTCTACCTAGTGAGTAAATTTACTGACAACCCAGTATTCATGCAAATTCTTCATTTGCTGCTTGGTAGTAGCTTTGTCTATCTATTTGTCAGGTACTCACCATTTACCAAGTTACAAAAAGTCTTATTTACCTTTGGGTACTTTTCCATCTATGAATATCTAGTCATTAGCAAGAACTACGCCATTGGTATATTATTACTGTTTGTCTTCTGTACCCTGTTTGAGCGGAGGAAACAGGATTATCTCCTCCTAGCCGTCATTCTCTTGCTGATGGCAAATACTAATGCTTACTGTCTGTTCATTGCTACAGCATTGGGACTAACTCTCATCGGAGAATATTGTTTAAGCACAAGAGTTGGTTATAGTTCCACAGCTAGCAAAACTAATATTATTGCTAGTCTCCTTATCTTTATTCTAGGTATTCTTAGCTCCCTGGTACAAATAATTCCTCACGCAGATGCCACATCCCAAGGGGGACTTAGTGGCTGGATGCTACAATTTGACCCTCAGCATCTAGCAGCAGTAGTAACTAGAATTTGGAATAGTCATATTTTAATTTTAGTTCCTAGTTCCAGATATCTAGATTTAGTAATCTTTGCTCTCTTTTCTTTGATTGTATTGCTGTTCGTTTCAACCTTGCTGATTAAGAAGCCATTCGCCCTATTCTTGTACCTATTTGGTACAATAGAAATCTTACTATTGACCTATGTCAAATTTTTCGGTTCCTTAAGACACCACGGGCATTTATATATTTTATTGATTGTTGCTTTATGGATTGCTACTTATTACCCTAAATCTGATTTATTAATTAAACCGATTAAGCAGTTGCCTAGGAAGCTTGAACAAGTTGTTACAAACTGGTTGCAATTTGTCGCCAAGTATAAAACAGCCTTTATTACCATAATTTTAACGGCTCAGGTAATAGCAGGAATGATTGCTTTTACTCGGGACTTCTTTGTCCCTTATTCAGCTAGCCGAGAAACTGCCAACTTTATCCAAAGCCAGCAGCTAGAGAAAAAGTTCATCGTCGGTAGCCGAGATGTAGCAGTATCCCCTATAGCTGGTTATCTGAATCGAAAAATTTATTATCCAGAGAGTAAGAGTCTATGGGGTTTTGTGCGTTTCAATACCCAAAGAAAGGATGTAACTTCTACTGAAGTTCTGGAGCAAGTCAGCCAACTTATCCAGCAAAATAAAACAGAGATCCTACTAATCCTCAACTATGAACTCGATAGTTCAAGAGATGACCTGAGTATCTCTCCCTTAGCTAAATTTACTAAAAGTTTTGTTGATGATGAAAGGTATTATTTGTATCTGGTTAGTGGTCTCCTACATTAAAGGACAACTGGCAAGATGCCAGTTCCACAATGTATAGTAAACCTATCCTATTCACTTTGCTAGTTGCTTGTTGCCTTTTAATGAGCAAACTATCCTGAGCAAACAGAGCAACTCCTGAAAAATTCAATAGTAAGACCTTTCGCGTATTGGAACTTGAGCCTCAACAATGGTTACTCGAAAGCAGTGGGGAATTTCTATCGGTATCAAAATTTTCGGCATTGCCACGAGTATGCTGGGGTTAATGTTGTTGGTGGTTTATGTTTCCTCTAATCAACTCCAAAAGGTTAATCAGGAAATTGCCGGTTTAGCCAACCACACTATTCCGATTACCAACTTTGTTGCTAAAACTAATCTTCATGTTTTTCAACAAGAACGGCATTCAGAAAGGATTCTGAAGCTTTATGAAATAGAGCCTCTGGATCTAGAGCGCATTGAAGAAGAGAAGAGACTGTTTGAAGAACGAAGCGATCGCGTGAATGAGGATTTAGCACAAGTTACTCAACTCGTTAACCAGGCAGCCAACCAAGCTCAGATTAGTGCTAATCGGCAAAAGTGGATTCGGCTTAAGCCAATACTAGAGCAAATTGCAGCAGAGCACCAGGAATTCCACAATCATACCGTAGCTGTATTTGAGCTGCTTGCCGCATCGGAGTTTGAGGAAGCGCATCAGTTAGAAGCAGGGTTAGAAACAGAAGCAGATCACTTTAATGAAGAAATTGGAAAGATTTTCCTAGAGTTGGAACAGTTCATCGTCGAAGCAGCGAGAGCAGCAGAGGTACATCAGAAATCCGTCCAAAACCTGAGTCGTTTTGTAGCTACCTTTGCTACTGGATTTGGTCTGTTATCTGCATCAATGGTTACCCTGGGTTTAGTCCAACCTGTGCGCCGACTGACTCGGAGTACTCGAGTCATCCGTCAAGGGAATTTAGACGCTCAGGTAGAAGTAACTACAGGAGATGAAATTGGCTCCCTCGCCCACTCATTCAACACGATGGTAGAAGAACTCAGACTCAAGAAAAAGCTGGAGGATACCTTTGGTAAATATGTCGATCCACGGGTAGTGAAAAGTCTGATGGATAACTCCGCAGGTGCTCATACCCAAGGGGAACGGCAAGTTATGACAGTCTTCTTTTCCGATATTGATGGCTTTAATACCATTGCCGATACCCTAACTCCAGATGAATTAGTGCAAGTCACCAATCAATATTTAACCTTGATGTCGGCTCCCATCTCAGACTATTCCGGTGTCATCGATAAGTTTATCCGCACTATGGTGATGGGGTTTTGGGGTCCCCGTTTACTGGTGAAACGAATCATGCTCAACTGGCTTGTTACGCCGCTTTAGAGCAAATTGCTCGATTAGAACAGCTCCGTCAGCTAATGGTTGAGGCTACAGGTAAAACAGCACAACCACCAGTGAACCTACATATTGGTATTGCCACCGGTTCTTTGGTAGTCGGTAACATGGGTTCAGAAGCCGCCAAGTCTTATACAGTTATGGGGGATACCGTTAATACAGCTTCTCGCCTCAAAGGAGTGAGTAAACAATACGGTACTCAGGTGATACTTGCAGAAGAAACTTACCAGATGGCAGCTGAAGCAGTTGAAGCAAGAGAACTGGATTTGATTCAGGTAGTGGGTAAACAAGAACCAGTAAGAGTTTACCAATTGCTGGGACGCACAGGGGGAACTTAGCCGAAATGCGATCGCTCTACGAGATACTTTTGAGCAAGGTTTAAAAGCCTATCGGCAACAGGATTGGGAGCAGGCACAGCAGTCTTTTGAGAAATGCTTGCATATTAATACAACTGATCCGCCAGCAACCCTCTACCTCCAGCGAGTGCAAACCCTACGGGGAAATCCCCCTGCTAAAGATTGGGATGGTGTATGGCGGTTAACGAAAAAGTGATAGCTCATATTACTGCAATTGCCTGGTGATTCATTGCATGATGTGTAACCCGTGAACTATACCACCTTCTGAATCAAACCGAGGTTCAATGATAGGGAAAAATCTATTGTCCCCCTTTTCAAAATACCTAAAAACAGCGTAAGCAACTAAATCAGCAAGTTGAATTAATCTTGATGCTTTTGAATCCAAAAACAGAGGTACTTCTGAGAAGTTTCTGATCACACCCCAAGTGTATCCAATTGTTCTGAAATCAGTTGCCAAAGATTGAATTGTTGTCTCATAAGTTGATTTATCAAATATAATGATTCCTCTTTGTGTATCACCATTCCTGTGCAATCTCATTAAGTACTTGTCAAATCTACTCGCTAATTGCTCAAATGCTAATTCAACGGGGTCTTTCGGAGATACCGCAGATTTCTTTATCACGCTTGCAAAAAGTCGATTGCTGCGATGAGATTTAAGGAAAACCCTCAAAGCATCTTCAATTGCTTGGTGTCTATCTTCTTTGGGATGACTTCTCCACCTTCCTCTTCCTCCGAACATTGGACTACCATGCAACTCAACTGTTGTTGGGTCAGCAGGATCAAACCTAGCTGCAATTTGGTCGAGTTGGTTGGCAATCCAGTATCCTTGTCGCTCAAATACGCAAAATCCGGCTAGCACGAAATACTGTTGATTTTTGTCGTGGGTTGTACCAGACTCATCTACGTACAGTAGATACATGCTGCTTTATATCCCTTTAAAATTAAAATCAGCCAAGGGAAGACCACGCTTCCGCGATCCGAAAAGGTCAGATCTCTTGACTGCATTCTTAATTGTATCACTTGCTCCACATACTGCCTACTACAAGCGAAACCCAACATGATAGGTGCTTGTTGGGTTCCGCGCAAGCTTCGCCCAACCTACAAGCTCCGCGATCGCACTGCCTAACTTTAAATGATTACCTATACCGCCTCATCATCAACCCCAAAAGTAGGTTGGGTGGAGCGTTTTTACGGTTTCAGGCGATAATGAGTGGGAAGTGATGAACAAGCGAAACCCAACGTTATACAAAATCCGCTTTAGCTATACCAGAAATAAGTCAATTAAGAGCCATATATATCAAGCTTTTTTCAATAAAATATGTGGTCTGTAGTAACCGGATTTGGTATTACAGATTCTTGTTGGGTTCCGCTTCGCTTCACCCAACCTACAACATCCGCACTTAAACTAAGTTTCTGTAAACGCCACAATTTGATGAGTTGTGAGTTCTAAGTGAGGAAATAATGGAGACAGAATTGCTGCATCTCCTTGATATCGCTCTGCTTGATATTCATCGTTAATTAAACGATTGATAGTTACAGTGGGTTGTTTAGGAGAGCCAATATACAGACATTTCACATTTTAGTACTTAGGGAACTGCAAAGAATCGATTATCCAAATTTTTGCTACGCTACTCTGAAACTTCTTATTAACATCTGTATTAAATATTAAGCGATTTGAGATAAAGGATACCATGGCACGTTCCCTCCCAACTGTTCCCATTGGAGTTAAGATTTTTGGCATAGCCACTAGTATGCTCACCTTGTTGATGGGAGTCGCCTATGTTAACCACGATCGCATTGCTCAGGTTAATCATGAGTTGACTGACATTGCTGACTATATCACCCCAGTTACTGAACGGGTAGCCAAGGTAAATGTCCATGTACTAGAACAACAAGTACACTTTGAACGGGTGCTGCGCTTCTATGAAACCGAACCAGTTAACTTCAAACAAGTGGAGCAGGAGCTGCTAAGCTTTGAGGAAAGAAGTCGGTTAGTTGACCAAGAAATTGAGCAAGCGATCGCGCTATCCCAAGAAGCAATTGAAAATGCCAGAAAAACTCCTAACCTGGTTAAGTTCGCTCGCTTGGAACCGTTATTAGAGATTTTAGAAAACGAGCATCAAAAACTTCATGACCGCAGCCTGGTCATTTTTAACCTTTTACAGGCTGACAAGCGGGAAGAAGCTCAATTGTTAGGAGAGCAGTTGGAACAATACGAACAGGATTTTGAACAGCGCTCCCAAAGTATCTTGTATGAGTTAGGAGAGTTTACTCAAAATTCTACCCTCAAAGCAGAAGAACACGAGGAAGAAGCAGTTAAAGTAAGCTGGTTATTAGCCAAAGTTGCGACAGGGATTGGCATACCGTTTGCCTCTCTCATCACTCTCGGTTTACTCTCTCCAGTAAAAAAACTAATAAAGAGTACTCAGGAAGTTGAACGGGGAAATTTAGAGGTGGAAGTTGCTGTTAATTCCAAGGATGAGATTGGCATTCTCGCAGACTCTTTCAATACCATGGTGGATGAGGTACGACAAAAGGAACGCATCAAGGCTACGTTTGGACAGTATGTTGATCCCCGCATTGTGGAGACTTTAATTGAACAACAAGGCAACGTTGATACCAGTAATAAGCAGGTAATGACGGTGTTTTTTTCTGATATTGCCGGGTTTAGTAGCATTAGTGAAATGCTCACGCCAGTGGGATTAGTGAACTTGATTAATCAATATCTCACCCTGGCTTCGGAACCAATTACCCAACACAACGGCGTGATTGATCAATTTATTGGGGATGCAGTGACAGCTTTTTGGGGCCCTCCCTTTGTTGGGGAAACGGAACACGCCAAGCTTGCCTGTTTTGCTGCTTTAGAACAATTCACCCAGCTAGCTAAACTGCGGCGGATGATGCCGGATATCATGGGATTCCGCAAAGGTTTACCGGAAATTAAAGTACGGATTGGTTTGGCAACTGGTGAGTTGGTTGTTGGCAATATTGGTTCGGAAAAATCCAAATCCTACACAGTTATGGGTAAAGCAGCACAGATAGCTGAGCAATTGGAAAGTGCCAACAAAACTTACGGCACTAACATCCTCCTGATCGAAGAAACTAAAGTGTTAGCAGGTGATGCCATTGAAACTCGCGAAATCGACTTGCTTGATTTTAGTGATAGAGATAAGCCAGTGCCAGTGTATGAACTACTAGGCTATAAAGGAGAACTTGACCCTACTATTGCACAACTGCGCGATTGCTTTGAAGCTGGATTGAAGGAATATCGTCAGCAAAACTGGGAGCAGGCACAATCTCATTTTAAAGCTTGTTTGAGTCTGAAGGCTGATGATGGACCAAGCGAAGTCTATCTGAAGCGTATCCTTTTGGAGAAGTAGGGAATTGCTAATTGTTAATTGCTAATTGCTAATTGTTAATTGTTAATTGTTAATTGGGAGGATGGCAATAACTAGGGTTTGCTGAAAAACTGTGAAAGCCATTCCAGACAGGGCTTTCAAGCTATTTTGTTCTTCCAAGTGCAAGGTTTTCGTATCTTTTAGCTCAATTTCCTTGCACTTTCGACTCTTTAGTTGCCCTAATTAACTCATTACTCATTACTCATTACTCATTACTCATTACTCATTACTCATTACTTCAAAACGCTTCCCAGTAGACTTATTCAGCAAGCCCTAACTAGGTTCTGAACCATAAGGTTCATCTAAGTTTACCCAGAAGATATCTCCTTGATTAATCACCATTCACCTTCAAGAATTTGCCAATGCTGGCTACGCATACTACTGAGGATTACTTGTTCTTCCTCATCTGGGATGTTGGAGTAGGCAGCATTAATTTTCTCTAGCAGTTGCCGATTCTCGTAGCGATGGATAAATTCTTCCAATGCTAGTGCCATTAGGTGACTACGAGAGACTTTCATCTCACCTGCTAAAGCCTTTGCCTGCTCAAATAAAGCTTCTGGTAAAGATATTGCCGTCTTGACGTTCACTCTAAAATTATACTTTTAGCATTGATTTAAGTATTACTAATTAGTATACCAATTCAGAGCCAAAGCATCGCTAATTGCTTAATTTCCAGAGCAATTTTGCATAAATAGTTCCAAAATGGCTGAGTAAGTATATAGAACTCAACCTAAATTAGCTAGCAATGCGGATTCTGTTCACTATCGCTCACTTCTTTGAACCCAATCCAACTGGGAAATATGCCTCCCAAGGCAAAACCTCCTTACCTCGACTGCAAGCACTCACCCAAAGCATCACCGCTTTACATCAACTCTTTGGTCAAACTCAATGTAACATCGATATTGGGCAACGTTTGGCGGTGCCTGCCAACCAACCCCAGGCTCACGAACTTGAGATTGTAGTTTGCACCACAGGAAAATCTCATCTGTTGCATCAGCTCCCTCTCCCCTCATCTTTTTATAAGCACCATTCCACTCAGGCAGAACCGATGCTCCTGGGATTTGAGTGTCAAGCAGTGTTACGGGATTGCCTCGGCCAGTATGATTACTATTGTTTCTTAGAAGATGACCTGATTCTGCACGACCCCTGGTTATTCATCAAATTAGGTTGGTTGACTCAACAAACTGGGGATCAGAACCTGCTGCAACCGAATCGCTATGAAGTCTCCACTGATGCCTTAACTCACAAAGCCTATATTGATGGCGATTTAGCGCCTCATGTGACTGCTCCCTTCCAAAATGTGCAGGAGCAGCTGGAACTCAAAGGTAAAATCATGGAAACTCCCATTACCTTTCGTCGCACCCTCAATCCCCATGCTGGCTGTTACTTCCTGAATGCCAATCAAATGAGGCACTGGGCTAACCAAACTTACTTCCTTGACAGAGATACCAGCTTTATTGGTCCTCTGGAAAGTGCAGCTACCTTGGGTATTATGAAGACATTTCGGGTCTATAAAACTTTACCCGAGCAAGCAGGATTTTTGGAGATCCAGCACTTTGGAACCAAGTATCTAAATTTGATTGGCAAAAAAGTCAGCTGGGAGGGTCATTCTAGCTGTAATAATCTAGTACAGGCGTATTAACAGAAGGGCGCGGAATTAAGAATTAAGAATTAAGAATGCTTATATAGCATATGTTAGAAGCTAGGATCTAGTCGCTAGGTGCTGAATTTCCAGAGCAATTTTGCGAAAATAGCTCCCAAATTGCTGAAGTAATTATCAAATTGCTGAAGTAATTATACAGAGCGACATAGGAAACTGGGCAAAAGACAGTGAACAGTGGGTCACATGCCCTAGTGTCTCTTGCCTGCTATAACTGAAAACTGGTAACGAATGTAACTTTGGCCAATGCTATGACCTATACGACAACAATTCAAGACTTTCTAGCTGGTATCTCTCCTTTTAGTCAGTTGTCCTCCAAGGAACTAGGAAAACTGACTAAAAACTGTCAGTTACTACGCTATCGCATGGGTCAAGCAATTGTTGTCAGGGAAAACATGCCGGCTCAAGTTTCCATTCTCTATGAAGGACAAGCTCGTCTGTTGGGTTACAATCCCCATCGCCAAGCACCAATTACTCTAAAACTGCTCCAACCAGGAGAAATCATCGGCTGGGTGAGTTTAGTGAGGCAAGTCCCTTGTGAAACTGCGATCGCTTCTATTGAATCAGTTTGTATTACTTTCAATGCCGCAGATTTTCTCAACCTGCTCAACAATTCTACCCTGGCACAAGCCTTCCGCACCCGTTGTTCCCTAGTAGAAATGTTTGACTTGTTAGCAGCAGAACTCCAGCGCAGAGCTGAGGCGGAAGTTGACCTCAAAGAACTCGCTGCTCAGGCTTGGTCAAATGCCTTAATCTATAATTTGGCTGCTGGTAAGCGTCTGTCGGGTCAACTGGATGTCAATCGTGCTTGGTTTGTTAGTGGAGGAGCACCTGCCAACTTTCCAGTTGGTTCCTATCTTACAGCAGAAACCGTTAGCAATTTAGCAGTTCAAGGTCGTGGTTCAACGCGCTTGGTGGGGATTCCTGCTCAGTTGATTCCTGAGGCGGTGGAAAAGAGCAGAGCTGCTACTGAGCCAGAAGTGAAAGCTTTACCTCAGGACTTATCACAAGACATTACTCCAGATCCTTGGGATGAGAAGGATGGAGATGGGGAGCATACTGTTGCTGAATATTCCACTTCACCTTTTTCTCCATCCCAGGATCAAACCACTCCGACAATTGATATTCCCTACGCTCCCCCGCAACCCCAAGCAGGAGAACCAAGCTATTCTTCCGAGCAAACTCCCCGAACTTATCCCTTCATTCGCGGCAGAGGCCCCATAGAAGCTCCTTTAGCTTGCTTCCACATGCTCAGTAAATATTGGGGTATGCCTTTCCGCCGGGATATTGTGCGCCGCGTGATTACCAACCAACACTCCCGCACTGGTAGTGTATCCCTCCAGCATTGTGGTGCGATCTCAGAATTGATGGGATTGAGTGCTCAACTGGCAAATATCCCTGCTGCTGCAGCAAGTCGTCTACCAACTCCAGCATTGCTCAACTGGCAAGATGGTATCGCTATTCTCTACGAAGCCAACGAACGGGAATTACTGCTAGCGGTACCCGATGTGGGACTCAAGCGCTTAGATCCTCAGGATTTCCAGGAAAAGTCGGATCCGCAAATTCCTGTACTATTACTAAAACCTACTAAAGACACTCCCCAACAAAAGTTTGGCTTAAGCTGGTTTGTCCCTTCCCTCATCCGCTACCGCCGAGTCTTAATAGAAGTCTTAATTGCTTCCTTTTTTGTGCAACTGTTTGGTTTGGCGAATCCCTTGATGATTCAAGTAATCATCGACAAGGTAATTGTGCAAAACTCTCCCGATACCTTGCATGTCTTGGGAGGTTTCCTAGTAGTAGTCGCCATCTTTGAGGCGATTCTCACCAGCTTGCGTACCTATTTATTCGTGGATACAACCAACCGCATTGATATGGCTCTGGGTTCGGAAATTATCGATCACTTGTTTCGCCTACCTCTGCGTTATTTTGAGAAACGACCAGTTGGTGAATTAGCTACCCGGATTAATGAGCTAGAAAATATCCGCCAGTTTCTCACAGGCACAGCTTTAACGGTGGTGCTAGATGCAGTCTTTTCTGTAATCTACATCGTCGTCATGTTCATCTACAGCTGGGTGCTGACGCTGGTAACTTTAGCAGTAATTCCCTTGTTTGTCTTGCTGACAGTCATCTTTTCACCTATTGTGCGACGACAGCTACGTGCCAAAGCGCAAAAGAATGCTCAAACCCAATCCTACTTAGTAGAAGTATTATCAGGAATTTCCACAGTTAAAGCTCAAAATATCGAATTGCGATCGCGCTGGAAATGGCAAGAACGGTATGCTCGTTATGTGAGTGAAGGCTTCAGAAATGTTTTGACTTCCACTGCAGCTAGTTCTACTAGCAATTTCTTAAACAAACTATCTGCCTTACTCGTACTTTGGGTAGGAGCCTACCTAGTTTTAGCAGGGGAGCTAACCTTAGGACAATTAATTGCCTTCCGCATTATTGCTGGCTATGTTACCGGACCTTTACTACGATTAGCCCAAATTTGGCAAAACTTCCAAGCAACAGCTCTATCCTTAGAACGCCTCAGCGATATCCTGGATACCCCACAAGAAGTCACCGAAGCCGAACGAGATAATATTCCCCTACCGGCAGTACAAGGAGCAGTGAAGTACGAAAATGTCTCCTTTCGCTTTGCTCCCAGTGGCCCAATGCAGTTAAATAATATTAACCTTGAGCTTCCTGCTGGGGTTTTTGTCGGTATTGTCGGTCAAAGTGGTTCTGGTAAAAGTACCCTCACCAAACTGTTAGCACGACTTTATGAACCCAACTCTGGTCGCATTATCATTGATGGTTACGATATTAATAAGGTAGAACTTTACTCTCTGCGGCGTCAGGTTGGTATTGTTCCCCAGGATACCCTCCTGTTTGAAGGAACAGTACAAGAAAATATTGGGTTAACTAATCCCGATGCCACTACGGAGGAAATCATTGAAGCTGCCAGGATTGCCGTTGCTCATGAGTTCATTATGGACTTGCCTATCGGCTACAACTCTAGTGTAGGAGAGCGGGGTTCATCCCTATCTGGAGGACAACGGCAAAGGATTGCGATCGCTAGGACGATTTTGCAATCACCCCGACTACTAATTTTAGATGAAGCCACCAGCGCCCTAGATTATGACACAGAGCGGCAGGTGAGTTTAAATCTTGCCGAAACCTTTAAAGGACGAACAGTTTTATTTATTACCCATCGCCTCAGCACCATTCGCAACGCCGATATCATTTTGATGATGGATAAAGGAGCGATCGTAGAACAGGGAACTCATGAAGAATTAATGGCACAAAAAGGTAGTTACTATTGCCTTTATCAGCAACAAGATTCTGAAGTTTAGTTATTGGTTGTTTGTTGTTTGTTATTTTTTGTTTGCTCTTAGTTATGCAAAATTTGTAATTTATTATTTATTAACTATGAACTCAAATAATGGTTCAAAATCAAATATAGCTACTACTGCTAAAGATGCTGCTCCCCAGGCTCAAAGCAATGGTAAGGAAAGATTCGACCAAGGTGTTATTCTTAAACAATCTCGCAGCTGGTCAAGAGCTATCCTGTGGACTATTGTAGGGGTAACTACCTTTGGAGTTACTTGGGCCTACTTTGCCAAAATTGAAGAAGCAGTTCCAGCTCAAGGTAAACTTGAACCCCAAGGTGCTGTACAGGAAGTGCAAGTCCCGGTTAGTGGGGTAGTTACAGAAGTCAAAATTGAAGACGGGGAGCGAGTTGATCAAGGACAAGTACTCCTGAAACTGGAGCCTACTGCCACAGAGGCGCAACTAACCTCCCTGAAGAAAATTCGTTCCAAGTTAGTACAAGAAAACCAATTTTATCGCGCCGCGATCGATAATCCCAGTTCCCCACCCTCACCACCAACCAACACTAATAAGCAGGAACTGATCCAACTTGCCTCACAACTCCCTGCCATCATCAAAAGAAAAGAAGCTCTGGAAGCTGAAAACGAGCTCTATCGCTCTCAACTCAATGGTGATTTTACAGGGACTAACTTCAATGCTCAACAAAGAGAACGTTTGCGATATGCTAGAAGGGAACTTGACTCTCGTGTAGCTGCAGCTGAATCGGAAATTGAACAGCTAAAAAAACGGCAACAGCAGAACCAAGTTCAACTGGAAAACTCTCAGAATAGGTTAGACACTGAGCAAAAAATACTAGATCAGATTAAACCGATTTGGGAACAGGGAGCAGTACCGGAAATTCAATATCGCAGACAAGAAAGTGAGGTAGGAACACGCCGCTCCGAAGTAGAGCAATTGGAACAGGAAGAAGTACGCCTCGATTTAGATATTGCTCAAGCAGAAAAACAATTAGAGAATACTAAAGCTGTCTCTCAAAAAGACTTAACGGATTTGATCGCTGTTAATGACAAAGAAATGGATTCTATTGATGTACAATTCAATGACATTGTCAGCCAATTGAACAAAACCATTGTCGAAAATGAGAAAAGGATTGCAGAAATTGATAGCCAGTTGAAACAAGCTGAGCTGACTTTGGGTTATCAAAAAATTAAAGCTCCAGTAGACGGTGTTATCTTTGACTTACAAGCAAGTAAGGGATATGTTGCCAATAGCAACTCACCGGAACCAATTCTCAAAATTGTCCCTGGAGATGACTTAATTGCCAAAGTATTTATCACCAATAAGGATATTGGCTTTGTTGATGTCAAAAAAGAGGAAAAGATGGAAGTAGATGTGAGAATTGACTCATTTCCTTTTAGTGAATTTGGTGATATCAAAGGAGAGTTGATTTGGATTGGTTCTGATGTCTTACCACCAGCACCGGATGAAAATCGTCCTTATTATAGTTTCCCCGCCAAAATTAAATTGGATCAACAGAGCATCAAAATTAATGAAACGCGGGATGTTAAACTCCAGTCTGGCATGTCAGTAAGTGTAAATATTAAAATACGCGATCGCAGAGTGATCAATATTTTCACTGATTTATTCTCAGAGAAGGTTGATAGTTTGAAAAAGGTACGGTAAGTGGTAGAAAGCAGAAGGTTATAATACTGATACAGGAAATTACATTAAATTTTGTTAGTGACGCATCAAATTTTGCCCAACCCATCCAGACTCATTGTGTTTCCTAGAACAGATAAAGCAGATAGTGCGATCGCTTTCTCTTGTAGGTTGGGTGAAGCGAAGCGCAACCCAACAATCACCTATCACGTTGGGTTTCGCTTGTTCGTCACTTCCCAAAATTATCGATTGAAACCGCAAAAACGCTCCACCCAACCTACTTTTGGAGTTGATTTTTTGGAAATCTTGTAGGTTGGGTGAAGCGAAGTGGAACCCAACAAGCACCTGTAACGTTGGGTTTCGCTTGTCGAGCACTTCCAAAATTATCGTTTCAAATCGTAAGAACGCTACACCCAACCTACTTTTGGGGTTGATTTTTTGGAGCATTATTTTGCTTGATTATTACTTGTTACTCCATACCAATATCAGGCTCAAATTGTACTGGCTCTGATCCCCAATCAATGGGATAAACATCATCCCTAACATACCGATGAAAGCTGGAATATTGCCAATCCTTTGGTGCTTTCACTAACTGATGATGGACTGGATTATAATGGATGTAATCTACATGTTGGGCAAAATCTCGATCATCGCGAATTTGATGCTCCCAAAACCGCCTTTGCCAAATCCCCTTCTCTCCTTTGCGGTGACGGGAAATTGAAACCTTCCCTTGATATTGTTCCTGACATTGCCGACTAAAATAATTTTTAACCAATCGCCAACGATTCGAGAAATTTGCATCATCTTCTGGTAATGTCCAAATACAATGAAGATGTTCTGGCAACAGAACAAATGCATCAATCTTAAAGGGATATTCTTGCATCACCTGCCAAAACGACTTTCGGAGTAAATCCACATTTTCCAAAATACACAAAATTCGGTTACGGTTATAGGTAATAACTGTAAAAAAATAGGTTGCTCCTGGAGTTTTAGCCCGACGATATTGCATAATCATTTTTTCGTTGTGCTTTTTTAATAATATTGTTATTTCCAGTGCGATCGCTTTCGCTTGTTCATTACTTCCTAAAATTATCGCTTGAAACCATAAAAACGCTACACCCAACCTACTTTTGGAGTTGATTTTTTGGAAATCTTGTAGGTTGGGTGGAGCAAAGCGCAACCCAACAATCACCGATCACGTTGGGTTTCGCTCGTTCGTCGCTTCCAAAAATTATCGCCTGAAACCGTAAAAACGCTCCACCCAACCTACTTTTGGGGTTAGTGCGATCGCAGTAAGGGGGTGTTTGCGACAAATTACCATAATAAGATACAAGTACTAGCATTGTGGAAAACAGACTATTATGATATCTACATCGTGTGTTATTCATAGTGATCCCGATATTTTAGGAGGAACTCCGGTTTTCATGGGTACACGAGTGCCAATGAAAAATTTACTTGATTATCTCGAAGCAGGTGATTCACTAGATGATTTTTTAGACCATTTTCCTAGTGTCAGTCATGAGCAAGCAATTGCAGCCCTCGAATTAGCAAAAGAAATGTTGACTGCCTATGCGAATCCTGCTTGATGAGTGTGTTCCAAAACCTCTAAAACGCGAACTTGCTGATTATGAGACGCGGACAGTTGTGGAAATGGGGTGGGCGGGGAAGAAGAATGGCGAATTGCTACAACTGATGGCTCAAGAGGGTTTTACTATTTTGCTGACTACAGATCAAAATTTGCAGCATCAGCAAAACTTGCAACAAGCCGGAGTTGCAGTTGTTGTTCTCGTAGCACCCAGCAATCGACTTCCTGATCTGGTTCCATTGATGCTAGAAGCTCGAAGTGTGCTAAGCATTATTGCTTCAGGGGAGGTGATTGAAGTGCGATCGCAGATATCGTAGTGCGATCGCTTTCTCTTGTAGGTTGGGTGAAGCGAAGCGCAACCCAACAAGCACCTATCACCTTGGCTTTACACTTGTTAAGGTAAACCAAACTTCAGGCTAGTTTATTGAGAGCTCCTGAGAAGCGCCCTGCGCCCCCAATTGAATGGAAAAAACAATTCTCTTCCCTATTGTCTGACTCAGAGACTCGGTGATAATTTCAGAGATTAGGCATTAGCCATTAGCTATTAGCGTGTTTCTCGAGAGTAATGAGTAAATAACAAACCTCAATTTTTAATTAGATGTTGCCACAAAAGCCAGTAGAAAACTTACAGTTACTAATACTAGTAAACCGAGCAAAGTAGGGTTTCTTTGACACCAAAGCTTGAGTGATTGAATTAAGCTGTAACGAGGAGTATAAATCTGCTGGGCTTCCAACTGCGATCGCGAAATATCATCGTAAAGGGTACATTCCTTAGCATGGGGACGTTGGGGAAAGTTACAGCTATCATCAGTATGATAGGTACAACTGTCGCACAAATACTCCTCTCCCATTGTCCGGTGCAACGTAATACCCGGATGACCATAAGCTTTAAAAGTCATACCACAATGAGGACAAGCGATCGCATTGCTATTAATGGATTGATGACAGCGGGGACAATTGGGCATAAGGCAGAATTTAGAATTTAGAATTTAGAATTTAGAAAAAAATGCCTCTGATAGATTAAGTGTAGTAAATTTACCGAAAATAAATTCTACAATCTCTGCGGTGCAAGAATTTTAGAAATTGATAAGACTTTTCTTGCTTTGTCCCTCATTCCTTAACCTAACCCCCCAGCCCCCTTCCCTGCAAGGGAAGGGGGAGTCAGAAAGCTCACAAGGGTAGGTTTTTAATATTTCGGTGAACATGAGACAAGGGAGGAAAGCGGGAAAGGGGTCAGAAAGCCCCTCTCCTCGCAGGGGAGCGGTTTGGGGAGGGGTCAGACCCCACATCGATCGATTCGCCAACAGTGGGTTATCGAGAATGGTGCAAGATCTCAGCCTTTAACGGACGCGATCGCAAATTCCTTATTCCTGGTAAATTGTTACCCCGTAGGGGCGTATTGCATACCATTCGTGTCAACTTAAGATGAAATCCTTGCCCCACAAGGAACTTAAGGTTCCTTGCTAATAGCTCAAGTCATCTAAAGATGACTCAATCTGCTCAAAAATCTAGGACTTACGCACTATCACAGAATTATGTCATCCTGAGCGGTAGCGAAGGATCTCCAGACGGCCCAGATGCTTCACTATCACCTCAGCATGACACTTGAGTGTATAAGTCCTAAATTCTAAATTCTAATCAGCCGTAGGCAACAACAAAGTATCCTCTATCTCCTGTCGCACCTCTTGGCTCACGTAACAATCACTATTGAGGCAATTCACTAG
Source organism: Caldora sp. (assembly GCA_965222765.1). Taxonomy (GTDB): domain Bacteria; phylum Cyanobacteriota; class Cyanobacteriia; order Cyanobacteriales; family Coleofasciculaceae; genus Caldora. The sequence continues at coordinate 48,930 of CBDCVG010000053.1, read as the reverse complement.
CAATTTATTGGCATCGTGATACTGCTTCAATAGTTCCTGCTGCTGTTCGTTAAACTGCCAATCATGACCAATATTACGATGCTCAATCATCACAGCTCTTAACTGCTCAGTCCAATCTTTACCATTAACTTCCCACCATTGCCTGAATTGCTCTTGATCTTCTTTTGGGTTGGGGAGTTGGTCTTTAAGTTGTTGGAATAAATGTTTTAGCTCTAGTGCAAGAATTTCTGAGCTGTCGAGGGCTCGGTCGAGGGAGAGGGCTCGGTCGAGGTAGAGGGCTCGGGAGAGGGAGAGGTCGAGGTCGAGGTAGAGGGCTCGGTCGAGGTAGAGGTCGAGGGCTCGGGAGAGGGCTCGGTCGAGGTAGAGGGCTCGGGAGAGGGAGAGGTCGAGGGCTCGGGAGAGGGAGAGGTCGAGGTAAAAAGCTCTAACGGCTGCTGGTTTGTACGGAACATCAACAGAGCCAGACTTTTGATTAACCCAGCTCAAAAACTGCTGAATCTTTTCATCACTAGCAACCAACCAATCAATCTTCTGTTTCATCAGTTGCATCAGTGTACTAGCATCTCGCATCATACCAGGCATTAGCAAAAACACTTCACGCCAGCGTTTTTCAGTAATACAATTAGCTAACTCCTCCAAGTCTGCTTTGGCGATAATTTCCCGAGCTGTAAAGTATTCTTGAAAAGTCAAATGAGAGAAGGAATAAATTCCCCTAGCTCTTTCCACTAACAAGCCATGCTGCGCTTCAATCGACTTCAGCACCGCCTCACTATCTAACAGCAACGCTTCTGGGTCAGTTTTTGCATCAGGTAAGTTACGAATATAGTCAGCGATATATTGCTCAACATCCCTTTGTTTGAAAAAGTAGTCCCCGCCCTTAAAGGTAACGAAGGCGACTTCACTGAGTAAATCTTCCTTGCGCTGCACTGACAACTTTTTATAAACCTGCTCTCGCTTAATCCGCCGCTTAGCATCCCACTTTCTTAACAGTGTATGGATAGCGCGACTGTACAACTCAGAACGGTTAGCGGCAAATTCTCCTGAATCTTCAAACTCAATACACAGTAATGTCAGCAGTAGAGGATTAGTTGCAAGCTCCTTAATCGGCTCATTTCCTTCTAGCTGCTCTATAAAGTAGTCAGCTAAATCCGATGCTTTGGCTTGAAACCACTTGCTGACAAAAGTCTGAATCTGCTGATCATCAAAATCAGCCACCTCTACTTCTGTAAACTTCTCAAACGTGTATTCCCTTGCGGCAATCCGACAAGTTAGAACAAAGGAATTGGCGTGATACTGCTCGGTAAACTGTTGAATCTGATTTAAAATGCGATCGCTATCTTCTTCCTTCACCTCATCTAAGCCATCGAGTAAGATTAATCCTTTGCCTTGATTAATGATCTCCATGGCTTGAGCTTCGGTAACGCCACAATCTGTGAGAATTTGCTTGATGTAGGTTATTAATGCAGGCTGGTTTTGAGTTTCGGCAAATTGCTTGAGGGTAATAAAGATGGGAACTCGCTCTCTGAGAACTTTAGAGTTGGCACACTGGATAGCTAAATATTTGAGAAAAGTAGTCTTGCCAGCTCCAGGTTTTCCTAGCACCAGCAGCTTATCATATCGTTTGACTGCTTCTAATCCTACTACTCGTTTTTCGGTAATTTGACCAAACCCACGACGGTAAAAATCTTCTGAGCTCAGATCAAAACCCTGTGAGAGTTCATTCAGAGCTAACCGCCTGCGCCCAGTAATTTTTTCTAGGATATTGACATTAGTGTAAATGTCTTTCAATCCAATAGGCTGAGTCATGTCCAGCACTTTCATTTTGCCGCACTGCTTTTGAATGCTGGATTGAATTTTCTGCCGTACATCTTGCACCAAAGCATCAATATCTAACTCATCACTACCAGTATCAGGAACTGGATGAGATGGCCGATACTTTTGGATAAGCAAGTCATGCAACCGACGACTTTTGCCAGGCCCTCGACCCCCGATGCTGAACTTTTTATAGACTCCGCTCATCCGAGTACGGAAAGCGTTAGCAGAAATGTGGAGAGACTCAGCTATGGATAAGTCGTTCTCCTTACTACTGAACCTTGCAACAAAAGCTTCTTCCTGTTCGGGAGACAAATCATACTCACGAGCCAGTTGAGTCAGAAAATCGCGGTCAAGCGGTTCCATTAGGGGAATTAAGTATTATTTTAATGCCAGTCTAGCCGAACTTAATAAAGAAGACCTAACACCTTTCTAGAAAAGATTTACATATCCATTGTGGAACTGGCATCTTGCCAGTTACCAAATTTATTTAGGGCTTATGCACTCAAGTGTCATGCTGAGGTGATAGTGAAGCATCTGAGCCGTTTGGAGATCCTTCGCTACCGCTCAGGATGACATAATTCTGTGATGGAGCCTAAGTCCTAATTTAATTGAGATTGAGACAGGCTAGAAGCCTGTTCCACAGGTGATTTTTCTTTCATTAACCTAACACCTAACACCTAGTTAGGGATGTTAGCCTAAGTTTGAGAATTATCTCCCAACCTCAGCAGCGACATTAGAGATAGTTGAGTTGAATGTTTGATACCAATGAAGAACCAAACCAACCTTAGTCTCACCAAAATTGCGATTGCTCTTCACCTCTTGCTAACTCCTTTTATTCTCGGAGGGATTGCCTACGCAGTAATTAATTCTAACTTTGAAGGCTTAATCCATATGAAACTAGGTAAGGATGGAGGTGAGATATTGATTGAGCGTCCAACGGCTGAGCAAAAAAAGGTGTGGGAAAACGAGTAAGCAGACGCACCAGACGCGGATAGGACTTACGCACCGTCACGGAATTATGTCATCCTGAGCGATAGCGAAGGATCTCCAAACGGCTCAGATGCTCCACTAAGTACCTAAACAAAATTAATTGGGCATTTCGTGAGGAGCGGCAAGAGTTAGATGCCAGACACCATAAGAAATATAACTCAAGAGTAAATATACAATTAATTTTGTGTGACCACTTATCACCTCAGCATGACAGTTGAGTGGGTAAGTCCTAGTACTACTGCGTGGAATTAAGAATTAAGAATTAAGAATGCTTATAGAGTAAGGATTCTATCGATCTCAAACTGGTTAGTTACTTCTGCCGAGCTGCACTAGTACAGCACAGCGGAAATAACCCACCAGATTTGAGATGACAGAGCTGAGGACACCTATGGGTAAGATGTCACAAAATAGAATTATAGGCTCCAAATCAATCAGACTTCCTCATCTTGGGGAAAAGTCTAGATTTTAGGTCCAATTACGCTCCCTTGGGATGAGAACAAAGATGGATAATAACGACTGGCTTAAACAATTATTGATGGTGGGAATTGGCACAACATCAATGGCTGCAGAAAAATTGCGAGAGGTTAGTGATCAATGGGTAAAAGATGGCAAAATCAACTCTGATCAAGCCCAAGCCTTTGTCGATGATATGATGCAACAGATCAAGTCAGAGCAAGGTAACTTTGAGGGTAATATGGAGCGGCAGATGCGTAATCTGTTGCAAGATTTAGGTGTCCCTCGCCAATCAGAAATGGACGAACTGCGGGGTCGAATTGATCGTTTGGAACGTCAGGTGCGAGACTTGGAAAATAAACTCTGGCGTTAAATAACATTAAATCAGGAGGACAGATTTTGAGAGAAATTATAATCAGCTTTGGGGTTATAGTGGTCTGTGGGTTAGTTTTGCTCGTAGCTCAATTTACTGGCACCAACACAGGAAGTGCCGTAGCTGACGAACAAACCAACACCCAACCTCCGGTAGTCGAGGTAGCAACCAATGTTAACCCAGCTGTTGAACAAGAAAAACTCATAGCCATGGATACTGATTCTGAAAGTGAAGAAGCTTCTAACCCTCAAACCATCACAACCTCCTCTGGTTTGGAGTATATCGATATTAAAGAAGGAAACGGAGCGACACCCCAAAAGGGTCAAACCGTTGTGGTTCACTACACCGGTACTCTAGAGGATGGTAGCAAGTTTGATAGTTCCCGCGATCGCAATCGTCCCTTTTCTTTTAAAATCGGCGTGGGTCAAGTGATTAAAGGCTGGGATGAAGGGGTTGCTACGATGAAAGTTGGTGGACAACGTAAGCTAACTATCCCTCCAGAATTGGGATATGGTGCTCGTGGTGCTGGTGGAGTGATTCCTCCTAATGCCACTCTACTTTTTGATGTGGAACTGCTCAAAATTAATTAAAAATTATCTGTACTCTCCTAGTCAGGGATGATTTTCCCTGACTGGGTTGTTATTGATGGATAATCAATAATTGATAATTAGTCAATCATAAAAAAGTCTCCAGCGAGTGGGGAATTTGCTACTGTGAAAGAACCTATCAGCAGCAGTCAGTTGAAAGACAAAGCTCAGTTACTGGGCTTCCACAAAGTGGGCATTGCTGCTGTGGATGCCAATCCCAACAACTCAGCGCGGCAACACCTAAAGGCTTGGTTAGCCCAGAATTATCAGGCTCAGATGATGTGGATGAATAATCCCCGGCGCTTGGACATTCGTGCCTGTATGCCTCAAGTGCAATCAGTAATTTCTGTTGCCCTCAACTACTACACCCCTCACCAGCGTCCTAAAGGTGCTGAATATGCGAAAATCTCCCGTTATGCTTGGGGGCGAGACTACCACAAAGTAATGCACAAAAAATTAAAGGCATTAACTAACTGGCTGCAAGAGCAAGGAGAGGGTATCGAAGCTCGTTACTATGCTGATACAGGACCAGTACAAGATAAAGCATGGGCTCAGCAAGCTGGGATTGGTTGGATTGCCAAGAATGGTAACGTGATTACTCGGGAATATGGCAGTTGGGTGTTTTTGGGAGAGGTTTTAACTAACTTATCCTTGACACCAGATGTTGCCCATACAGAACATTGTGGCACCTGTACCCGTTGCCTGGATGCTTGTCCGACGGGAGCAATTACTCAACCATTCGTCGTTGATAGCAACCGTTGTATTGCTTATCATACGATCGAAAATCGAGCAGAAAAATTGCCCGACTCTATTCAATCCCACTTAGAAGGTTGGGTAGCTGGTTGTGATATCTGTCAGGATGTCTGTCCCTGGAATAAGCGCTTTGCCCAAGAAACTGATGTTACAGAATTTCAGCCTTATCCACAAAATGTAGCTCCCACTCTCACAGAATTAGCAGAAATCTCTGATGAGGAGTGGAATCGGCGTTTTCCCGCATCAGCACTGAGGCGGATTAAGCCACAGATGTTGAGAAGAAATGCCAAGGCTAATATTGAGGGATAATTTACTTTCAAGAAACACGCTAATGGCTAATGGCTAATGGCTAATGGCTAATGGCTAATGGCTAATGGCTAATGGCTAATGGCTAATGGTTAATGACCATTGGTGACAAGTTAAAAGATTGTGCATTTTGTCAACTCCCATATATGGCGTTTGAGGGCGCAAAAAACACTATATATGGAAATACCCAAGGTGTCAGAAAAATTTTATTCCTCTTCCTCAGCTCCCCCAGCTCCCCCAGCTCCCTTGACAACGACACTTTTACCTTAACTTGTCACCAATGTATCAATTGTGGAACTGGCATCTTGCCAGTTACGCCATCGAATCCAAACACTGGTGTAGCTGATGGCGCATTATCTCAACATCAGCGTGATATCGTCGTCCATGTCCCGGTAGTATCCATTCAAAAGAGTACTCCAGTAGTTGGCGCATAGATTTGATTTGTTCTGCCCAAGAGTACCAGCAAAAATTACGGAAGGCAATTAGTTGATTTTGTTGAGCAGACCAGGCAAGATGGTCACCAGTAAATAGAAACTTATTCTTGTAGAGTAAAACAGTATGGCCTTTGGTGTGACCAGGAACTGGGATAATCAATAAGTCTGTTGCTAATTGATATACCTCGGAGCCAGTCAGCTGAATTTCTACCTCACGAGTCCCAGCATTAATATCATCAATATGCAGGATGCGACTACACCCAAAATGCTGCCTATACTTTTGATGATCTGCTACATCATCCTGATGCGTCAAGTACAGATAACGAATCCCTCCCATCTCTTCAAAGCGCTTGACTAAGGGGGGAGTAAAACGGGGTGAATCAACTAAAATGTTGCCTTCAGGGCGTTGAATAAAGTAGCTAGTAGCTGCAAAGGAACTCTCAGAATGATAGCCGCAATGGTAAACATTATCCGCTACTAGGATGGGAAAACTCAGTTGAGCATTTTTAATATCCTTGGGTTTTTCTACAGTACCAATCGAAGAAGTAGGACAAGCTAATAATGCTTGGAGAGCTTTTAAGCGTTCTGTCTCATTACCAGGTTGATGATGAACCACAGACTGTCCACTGGCGCGATGAAATACTTCCGGAGTCATCCAGCGACAAGTATCACAATCGATGCAGCTGCTATCGACGTAAAAGTCACCGCTGACGTTTTGAGAGCGACGTTGCTTGAGATGAGCCATGGGTGAACCTCCCAATTTTGCTGAGGAGCTATATATAAATCATACTCGTTATGAGTATGATTTGCATGTTTTGTGCTCTCATTACACCAAATCTGAACGAAACCCAGTAGAGACGTTGCAGGCAACGTCTCTACAATTTGGAGATAATGGGGTTATGTATGCCGGATTTGGAATGAAGCATCTCTAAGTAATTGCTCAAATCCAAGATTCTTCGTTTCGCTTTGCGACCTTCAGAATGACAAATTATACCTTTTCCAACTTTTCAAATTCCCTCTCAATTCCCTATTTTCAATTTCCAATTGCGCGATGACCAATATCCCTACGGTAGTATATCCCCTCAAATTGAATGCAATCCATCGCTGCATAAGCTTGGGCGATCGCATTTTCCAAGGTATCACCAGTAGCAGTAACACCTATGACCCTACCACCATCAGTTACCAGTTGTTGCTGCACTAACCGAGTACCTGCAGAGAAAACAGCTGCTTCTAGAGCTTGTGCTTGCTCAATTCCGGTAATAACCTTACCCTTTTGGTAGGCACCAGGATAACCCTCTGCCACAGCAACCACACAAGCTGCTGCTCCTGGTTTCCAGATAATTGGTGGTAGTTGTGAGAGGTTTTGCTTGACACAAGCAAACAGTAGGTCTTCTAGAGGAGTTTCCAGTAAAGGTAAAATAGCTTGGGTTTCTGGATCACCAAAGCGACAATTAAATTCCAGTACCACTGGGTCCCCTGCGGGAGTAATCATCAATCCTGCATAGAGGACACCCCGATAGTCAATATCCCTTTCCTGTAAGGCTTTAACTACAGGCTGAAGGATTTCTTGCTCAATGCGTGTCATCAATGCCTGGTTAACAATCGGTGCTGGAGCATAAGCTCCCATACCACCAGTATTTTCTCCAGTATCCCCTTCCCCAATTCGTTTATGGTCTTGAGCTGGTAGCAAGGTTCTAATGCTTACCCCATCCGTCAGAGCCAAGACAGAAACTTCTTGACCGATGAGATATTCTTCTATGATTACCGTACTAAAACCTTTCTCGAAGAGAGACTCTACAGCTGATTGTGCTTCTTCAACCGTGGCAGCAACTGTAACTCCTTTACCTGCTGCCAAGCCATCAGCCTTAACCACAATTGGTGCTCCTTGTTCCTGCACATAGGCTTTAGCTGGCTCAACCTCCGTAAAGGTAGCAAAGCTAGCAGTGGGAATACCAGCAGACTGCATAAGTTCTTTGGCCCAGTTCTTACTCGACTCAATTTGTGCTCCTTCCTTGGTTGGACCAAAAACCATGAGGTTTTCCTGCTGTAAGTAATCTGTAATACCTGCAGCTAGCGGGAGTTCTGGTCCAACTACAATTAGAGAAATCCCGTTAACTAGAGCAAACCGGGCAATTCCCTCAAAATCATTACCCCTTATGGGAAAATTTTGGCAGCCCTCTGTAGTAGCTGTGCCACCATTACCAGGAATACAAATCACCTGCTGAATCCGTTGAGATTGCAGCAATTTCCAGGCAAGGGCGTGTTCCCTTCCCCCATTACCAACTACCAAAACCTTCACTTTATCCTCACACTCCAAAAAAAGATTGAACTTTTCGCCTGAATAGCTTAATATACAGCGATTAACGGTTTTTCTGCTCCTGGTAGCGCTGCTTAAACTCCTGCTGTCGTTGTTTGTGATCAACTATAGGAGCAGGATAACCATAGACTTCGCGATCGTGTTGGTCAATCTTACCAGTAACTAGATATTCGGTATCCACCGAACCCAGTTCTGGGAGCCATTGCCGGATGTATTCAGCTTCTGGATCAAATTTCTGTGCTTGACTAGCGGGGTTGAAAATCCTCAGTGGCTTGGGATCCATACCGCTAGAGGCACTCCATTGCCAGCCGCCATTGTTGGCAGATAAATCACCGTCGTATAGTTTCTGCATGAAATATTTTTCTCCCCACTGCCAGTTGATCAATAAATCTTTAGTCAGGAAGCTGGCAACAATCATCCGGCAGCGGTTATGCATCCAGCCAGTTTCATTTAACTGGCGCATGGCAGCATCGACGATGGGATAGCCAGTTCTACCCTCACACCAAGCTTGGAAAAGCTCTGGATCATTATCCCAAGGGAAGTCTTTAAACTCCCGGCGATAGGGTCCCTCTGCCAATTCTGGGAAGTAATACATGGCATGTTGGTAGAATTCTCGCCAAGCTAGTTCTTTTTGCCAGATTTGAATACTATCAGAGGTTTCATCACTGCGGCTAAAGCTGTAGGCAGTCTGCGCAGCATCCCAAACGTTACGGATGCCAATGGCTCCAAATTTCAGAGCAGCACTGAGTTTAGAAGTACCATCAATGCTGGGGAAGTTGCGTTGTTGTTGGTAATCTATGATGGGAAAGTCACAAAACTCTTCTAGTGCTTCTTGGGCAGCTTTTTCCCCTGGGGTTAGTAAAAGTTCATTCTCCCAGCTATACCCTAAATCTGAGGCAGTAGGCAAAGCAACTGCACCAGCTGACTCAGTAATTTCCTCTTCTTTCTTCGTTAGTCCTTCAACATTTTTTAAGCATTCGACGGGTTGAGCTTTTGGTTGCTTCTGCCAGTTTTTCCAAAAAGGAGTGTAAATTGTATAGGGTTTGCTAGATTGAGTGACAATTTCTCCTGGTGCGTGCAGAAGTTGATCCCAACTATTCTGAACTTCAATACCTTTTTCTTTCAGAGCTTCTGTGACTTTTTGATCCCGTACTTGGGAATAAGGTTCGACATCCCAATTCCAGAACACAGCCTTAGCCTTGAGGGCAGCTGCGAGGGAGGGAATCGCTTTAGTTGGTTCATCGTGGAGGATTAAGAGCTGGCTACCGACTTGGAGATAGCGCTGCTGCAATTGTTGCAAGCAACCTATCAGATAAGTGACTCTGGCTGGGGCGATGTCGTCTCGTTCTAAGATATTAGGGTCAAGGCAGAAAATACCTATTACCTTGGGACTTTGCTCTCGGGCCGCTCCTAAGCCGACATTATCGGAAATTCTTAAATCGCGGCGATGCCAGAAGATAATCATACTGTTATTTGTTATTTGTTGTTTGTGGTTGGTTGTTCGTCAAAAAAACAACAAACAACTACATACAATACCTCTCATTCTCCTGAGAATATGCTTTGCTTTCTAGGTGAAGATCAACTTAACAATTAGCAACTAGCAATTAGCAATTAACAGTCAGCTAATTCAAAAATGGACGCGCTAGAACTAAGCTACAAATTGATTTAGCATCTACTGGTTCACCAGATAGAATAGCTTGCTCTAATTCTTCAGGAGCCATCAATACGACTTCGATATCTTCGTCATCATCCTGCTGGGGGGGGATTTCTAGTTTTTCCAAATCCTGGGCAAGAAAGCTGTAAATATATTCATCAGAATAGCCAGGAGCAATAGGGAATTGCCCTAGGGATTGCCAACTATGGGCAGTGTAGCCGGTTTCTTCTTCAATTTCTCGCTGGATAGTTGTTAAGGGTTCTTCATGAGTTTCAATTGTGCCAGCGGGAAACTCTAAAATACGTCCTTGAAGAGTAAATCGATATTGTCTTACTAGGACAAGTTTACCCTCTGAAGTTACCGGTACAGCTAGAGCACCACCTGGGTGACGAATGCATTCCCATTCCCCTTCTGATTTGTTAGGTAAACGCAAAGAGTTGACTTCAAAGTTAAATCTGCGTCCCTGATAGAACAGGTGTTGCTTGAGGAGTTGGGGGGGCTCTTGACCAAATGGCATAAGAAATTATAGACTATGTAGTTTTATATAGTCTAACTTTGGGACTAGAGAATAGTCTACCTTTTGAATAATTGCGCGATCGCTTAAATTAGCTCAACCACAGGGAGGACATATTACTCCTTCACCACAATTTTCATCTAGGTGTTTGGTAGGAGTCCAGTGGCAAGTTGGCTCATCGTAGCCAGGATCATCATCGTTGTTCTCTGAGTCAGTATTTTCTTCTGCTATAGCAGCCACTAATTCCCTAGGTAAGGGTTCCTCAGGATTAATTGGTTTTGTTAGTGATAAGTTGCTTGAAGTATTAGGAGCCATGTCTGTATTTTCTGTAGAAATTCCAATTGTCAGGTAACCCTGACTTTGTTTTTTAATTCTACCTACAGTAGCTTCAAGAAAAGCAAGGGGAATTGAGAATTGCTAATTGCTAATTTCTATGTTGTTTCCCATCTCCCCTACCTTTCATGAAATGGGATGTTTTTAGGAATCCCTTAACCAAAGTGTTTGATAATTGCTTGGGCAAACTCAGAACATTTCAAAGGTGGCTCTACTGGTGGGGTTATCAACCGAGCTAAATCATAAGTCACTTCCCGATTAGCGATCGCTTTACCTATTCCTTGCTTAATTAGCTCGGCAGCTTCTTGCCAACCCATAAACTCTAGCATCATTACTCCCGATAGAATAACTGAACCAGGGTTAATCCGGTCTAAACCAGCATGTTTAGGTGCCGTACCATGAGTTGCTTCAAAAATTGCACAAGTGTCGCCAATATTAGCTCCTGGTCCCATTCCTAACCCACCTACGATTGCCGCAGCTGCGTCGGAAATATAATCTCCATTCAAGTTCATTGTGGCAAGAATCGAATATTCTGCCGGTCGTGTCTGAATTTGTTGGAAAATACTGTCAGCAATCCGGTCATTGATCATTACCTTATTTTGCCATTGACCATTACCATGGGTATCCCAGATCAAATTAAGAACATCTTCTACTTCACGAGTAATTGTTGCCTGTTTCTCCGGTGTTAGGGAATCGTAACCGGGCTCAATCTTACGAGCATTCTCTTCTAAGGTAATATCTGGATTTCCGTCCTTGTTACTAAGAATCCAAGATTCCCGTTCCGTTACACATTCATGCCGGAATTCTGTCACAGCTAGCTCATAGCCCCAATCCCTGAAAGCTCCTTCGGTGTATTTCATAATATTGCCTTTATGCACCAAAGTCACTTGTTGCTTAGCTTTTGGTAATCGAAGAGCGTGCTGGATAGCACGGCGTACCAAACGTTGGGAACCAATTTTACTGATAGGTTTAATACCAATCCCAGAATCTAGAGGAATCTGCTTTTTCCCGTGTTCTGGGGTTCCTGGAATCAATTCATTATTGAGTAGGGCAATCAGTTTGTTACCGATTTCATTACCTTGAGGCCACTCAATTCCCAAATAGATATCTTCTGTATTCTCCCGGTAGACAATGACATCAAGTTGCTCAGGGGTTTTATGGGGAGAGGGGGTTCCTGGGTAGTATTTACAAGGACGTACACAGGCATAGAGGTCATTAATTTGTCGCAAAGCAACGTTCAAGGAACGGATACCACCCCCCACTGGGGTTGTTAAAGGTCCTTTGATGGCAATACCGTATTCTTGAATTGCTTGGAGAGTATCTTCGGGTAGGTATTGATAAGTGCCGTACTTGTCACAGGCTTCGTCACCAGCATAGATTTTAAACCAGCTAATTTGGCGCTTGTCACCGTAGGCAGAGTTGACAGCAGCATCAATTACCTTCTGAGCGGCAGGCCAAATATCGACACCAGTACCATCTCCACGAATGAAGGGAATAATCGGGTTATCGGGAACAACTGGTTCACCATCTTTGAAAGTAATGGGAGATCCGGTATTTGGAGGTGTAATTTTGTCGTACATAGATGCTGTCTAATTAGGGCTTGCTGAATAAGTCTATTGACAGCAATGTATAGTATAGCTTCCACACTCATGTAGCAAGCCCTAATTAAATCAATGTCACCGTAGGCGATCGCTAATCTGCATTGGAAAAATTACACCAAAATCTCGAATAGATATAGCTGCATATCTAATGATTTCTGTCAATGCTTAACTCTTATTCCCTTAAGGTAGTTGTTGACATTGTCTCTATTGGCTCTTGAGCAATATCCCCAAGATCAACAGCTTTCAACAATTTTTCCCAATCAGCTGCTAGTTTTACATCTGTGGGATTATCACGACGTAGCTGAACCAGAGTTAACAGGGCATCCTGCCAAATTCCTTCCTCTGCATAAAGCTCAACTTGCTCTTCTGGTGATGCTACCATCAGCCGCTCTTTCAGTGTAGAGTCAAGTTCTACCCGTCTAACTACCCCTCCGACAACTATATCTTGCGATCGCTCATTTTCATTGCAAATCACAGAGAAACGCCAATGATAATCCTGATCTACCTTCAAAGGTGATAAACCTGCCCTTGTCGGCATACCAAAAGTCAAAATGCCTGGAATTCCACTGGTTTTGAAAGTGGTTTTATAGACTTCTTGACCATCTTGAGCCTCTAAAACAAACTCCACTGGCATGGGCAATGTCTCAGTTCCAAAGGCAGGCATATACACAAACAATGTTGGGTATTGTGCCGATGTTACCCCAAATTGACTCTTCGGAAGCAAAGCTGTTAGCTGTTGACCATTACTATCACAACTGCGGTTAAGAGAGCGGGTTCCTGCTTCCCTTGTACGTCCAGGCGCACCAATATTCGAGGGTGCTTTATAGTTCTGAGATTCCCAACGTTCTGGTATTCCTTGGGCAAGCAGGACTTCAGACATCCCGAACAGAGCTAAACAACTTGCACTCAGAGCTAATGGCAGGGAGAGTGCTAGAGTAAATTGACCAAAATTGAACCTTGTATGTGGCATGGCAGTGTTGGTTGTTAGTTGTTGTTAACCGTTCTTGATGCCTAGTTCTAGGAAAGTGGTTTATAGACCTACCGATTCAAGTAGTTTATCCCAGGCAGATGCTAGTTCTTTGTTGTTAGGACTCTCCTGCTGCAGTTCTAGCATTGTATTCAATGTCTCATACCATACATCAGCTTCTTGATATAGGGCAAAACGTTCATAGGGAGTAGCCTGCTGGATACGATGTTCCAAAGTTGGGTTGATAGCAACTCGTTTGAGTCTTCCCTCCAATTCATATAAGGATGAAGACTCCCATCTGTCGCACATCACCTTGAGCTTCCAGCTATATTCCTTACCGATCTCCAAGGGAGACATTTTAGCAAAAGGAGGAATAGTTAAGCTCATAATACCTGGTTCCACAAGACCTTCCTCAGATTGTGCCAAGGCATAACTGACAGAGTAAACTTCCTGCCCATTTGCATCCTGCAGAACAAATTCTACTCCTTGAGCTGTGGTTTCGGGCAAATACCAAGAAACTGTAGGATATTCAGCAACTGTTTTTCCTATCCCAGAGGCTGGAACCAGGAGAACCGGTAAAGTCTTATGCTTCATGCATTGAGGACCTCGAGTACCTCCGATATCAGTATTAACAGGTTGACCTTGTCCTGAGGAGCGTCGTGGTGCCCGGAAGGAGCTGCTAAGCAGAGTTTCTGCCGAAAGTGTTGTCTGGTGCAAATTTTCCCCTTGCTCTGGCAGCTGAGTACTGGGAGATGGGGAGTTTAACTTAGCTTGCACTAGTCCTGGGACATTAACGGCAAGACCTAAAGTTAAAGCGGTAGATAGAATTAGGATGCGTGATGAGCTTTTGAACAAAACCATGATATAAACAAAGCTATAATGCGACTATTAGAGTTGTTGCGCAATAATAAGAGAATTAATCAATAGACCAAACAGAAGAGTTAAGTCAACATCTTTTATGATTCTACCTAGTAGAATGTTTATACTTATTATTTTGCAACACTTATACTATTCGATAGAGCAAAGTCCTTCATGGTAACTGCCTTCTGCTTTTTTGCACTAGTTCTGGGAAAGTGTTTTATAAACCTACCGAGCTCAGTAGTTTATCCCAGGTCGATGCTAGTTCTTGATCGTTAGGACTCTCCTGCTGTAGTTCTAGCATTGTATTTAATGTCTCATACCATAACCGAGCTTCTGTATATAGGGCAACACGTTCTTGGGGAGTAGCCTGCTGGATACGACGCTCTAAAGTTGGGTTGATGGTGACTCGCTTGAGACCTCCTCCTAATTCATATTTGAAGGACGAAGAGTCACCCCGGTCACACATTACCTTGAGTTTCCAGTTATATTCCTTACCAATCTCCAAGGGAGACATTTTGGCAAAGGGAGGAATAGTTAAACTCATAATGCCCGGTTCCACAACACCTTTCTCAGACTGCGCCAAGGCATAATTAACGGAGTAAACTTCCTGCCCATCTGCATCCTGCAGAACAAATTCTACTCCTTGAGCTGTTGTTTCGGGCAGATACCAGGAAATCGTTGGATATTCAGCAAGCGTTTCTCCTATCCCAGAAGCTGGAACCAAGGGTACAGGTATACTATTATTCTCCATGCATTGAGGACCTCGCCTACCTCCGCTTTCAGTATTAACAGGTTGACCTTCTCCTGAGATGCGTCGTGGAGCACGGAAGGAACTGCTAAGCAGAGTTTCTGCCGAAGGTGTTGTCTGGTGGTAATTTTCTCCTGGCTCTGGCAGCTGACTACTGAGGGATGGAGCAGTTTGAGCTTGCACCCGTCCTGGGACATTGACTGCAAGACCTAAAGTTAAAGCGGTAGACAGAATGAGAAAGCGTGATGAGCGTTTGAACAAAACCATGATATAAACAAAACCATAATGCGAGTACTAGAGTTGTTGCGCGATAGTTAAGAGAATTAATCAATAGTCTCAACAGAAGAGTTCAGCCAACTGTCTTGTGATTCTATCTAGCAGATTCCTTATACTTATTATTTTGCAACACTTATACTATTCGGTAGAGCAGAGTCATTCTATACATAAGGATGACATAGCAGCAGTTTAGGTTCCAGGACAGGGATTACAAATCTATGATAATCAAGTTTGTAATAGAACAGCTGCCTGAGCTTCAATCTTAATAGAAGAAACTGATGCATCACTACCTGGGTTAGCAATCTTATCCAAATCTTTATCTAGACTTCACATGATTCCTGAGTCAGCTTCTTCTATTTTAGCCAAACATAATCCTTGGTTACGTACAATTAGACCGATTGGTGCCTCAGCTTTGCAAGGCATAGCATCTTGGGGGGAAAAACTGCTTGCGATCGATGCCAGGAGTGGTTATCTTCTGCAAATAGACCCCCTTAATGATAATACAACTATTTTAAATCCTTCTCGGGAGTTAAATTTTCCTGATGCTTTTGGTTTGGCAATCTCAGGAAATACCCTTTGGCTAACCCAACAAGAGCAAGTTTACTTTTGCCAACTAGGTGATGATTTACAGTTACAGCACTTTGTTAGTCTCCCTTATGCAGCTAACGGCATTGCTGTCAAGGACTCCACTATCTATATCACCTGCAAAAAAGCCGGGTATATTTTCATCTATAGCCGGGATACAAGTCGTGAAATTACCCGGCTGTATGCTCCGGGGGTCGGAGTTGAGAATATTACGGTAAGGGATGAGGAGCTTTGGGTTTCAGACATTGCCGAACAGACAGTTTACTGTCTAGACAGAGGAACTGGTGAAATTAAATTCAGCGTGCTGACACCTTTTGAAAATCCGACTGGTTTAACTTTTTACCGCAATCCTGATACTGGTGAGGATATCCTCTACGTTGCCTATGCCGGTGAAGAGCCCTATATCCGAGATAACCCGAACGCTGATCCAAATTACGAATTACAGTACCGCGATCGCAGTTTCATTCATCCCCTCTATTTACACTATGATCCTAAGGATCGGTATGCTCTCTCCAATAGTTATTTAATCGAAATGTCCTACGTCGAGGAACTTGCTCCCCTTGATGAAGTTGAGTTAAAAGAGGTGGAATGGCGCATTGCTCTACCGGCGGAAACTGACCGACAGAAGGTTAAAAGTATTGAATCAGTAGGGATACCTTTTACTGAAGAAATTGAGAATGGCCAGCGAGTAGCGGTCTTTAAATTCGATACCCTTAAACCAGGAGAATGTCACTTGTTTGGTTGGAGGGCAATTCTAGAAGTCTGTAGTATTAAATACCGCTTGACACCAAGGGATGTGGAGAAGCTTCCTGAGTTACCACCAGAGTTTGAAAGTCGCTATCTGGTAGATAATGACAACTTAGCTATGGATAAGGAGATTATTCAGCGTGCAGCCAAAGAAGCAATTGGTAGGGAAACAAATCTGCTGCGTAAGATTTACAGTATTCGCAATTATGTCTACGATAAACTCTCCTACGGTATTAGACCCCATATAGATACGCCAGATGTGGTTTTAGAGCGGGGTATTGGCTCCTGTGGAGAGTATCTAGGACTATTGCTCGCTTTATGTCGTCTTAATGGTATTGCTTGTCGCACTGTAGGTCGCTACAAATGTCCTGCCCATGCCGACCAAATGGGTATTCCTTTAATACCAGACTTTAACCATGTTTGGATGGAATTTTATCTGCCAGGAGTAGGTTGGTTACCTATGGAGTCCAATCCAGACGATATTGTAGAAGGAGGACCTTACCCTAGCCGCTTTTTTATGGGTCTTGCTTGGTATCACGTAGAGATGGGTAAAGGCATTAAGTTTGAAGTCCTCAAGAGTCAAGGTGCTCCTGTGAAAAAAGAACAGGTTTCTATTGGTGAATTGGCAATTAACCATGTCAGGTTCAGAATTTTGCAAGAATTAGAGATTGGGGAATGAAAGGACACGGGGACCCAGAGATGGGGAGATAGGGAGTTGGGGGAGATGGGGAGCTAGGGGAGACAATTCTCAAACAACCAACAACAAACAACAAACAACAATTTATGGAAATTATCCCAGCAATTGATTTACTTGAAGGTCGGTGTGTACGTTTGTATCAGGGAGACTACGCGCGATCGCAAGTGTTTAATGAAAACCCGATTGAAGTTGCTCACCAGTGGGTTGAGCAGGGAGCGACACGGTTACATGTTGTTGATCTCGATGGTGCAAAGCAGGGATATCCGGTAAATACAAAAGCAATTGCAGCAATTGCCCAAGCAGTACCAATTCCAGTACAAGTAGGAGGAGGATTGCGCGATCGCTCTGGTGTCACCCAGTTGTTGGATACTGGTGTCGAGCGAGTGATTTTAGGTACTGCCGCAGTAGAAGATCAACCATTTGTAGAACAACTTTGCCAAGAATTTCCCGGAAAAATTGTAGTAGGTATTGATGCTCGTCAAGGTAAGGTTGCCACTCGCGGCTGGTTAGAAACTTCAGAAGTTGTGGCAACTGAACTGGCTCAACAAATGACTAATTTGGGAGTCGCTGCCATTATTTATACTGATATTCACCGCGATGGTACTCTCGTCGGTCCCAATCTGGAAACCTTAAGAGAACTTGCCAGTAAAGTTTCTATTCCTGTGATTGCTTCCGGCGGTGTCAGTTCCATTACTGATCTTTTGAGTCTGCTTGCTCTTGAACCTTTGGATGTAACTGGTGTAATTATCGGTCGTGCTCTCTATACTGGGGATATTTCCCTAAAGGAAGCTATCCAAGCAGTTGGTTCAGGACGACTGCAAGATATTCCTCCAGATTTGGGTTTTTCAACCTTTGCTTGAAAACCTTTCAGGTAATACTACTCAGGTTTTGCATTCTTAACTAAGATAGGACTTACACACCGTCAAGGAATTATGTCATTCTGAGCGGTAGCGAAGGATCTCCAAACGGCTCAGATATTTCACTATCACCGAAAGCGGCGGGAAGCCCATTTCTTCTATGGATGGGAGGGATAGCCGCCCGCCGCTTGGTTGGCAAGTTATTTGTTAGAAAGTTTTTCTTGACAAACAACTAACAACCAACAACAAATAACGCGAAATCCCACGTACTTTAGTCGTGGGATGAGCTTAACTCAGCATGACAGTTGAGTGCGTAAATCCTATAAGAATTTGCTTTCAAAGCATTTCTCCCAAACTTGGAAGAGATATTTATGTGAAGTCTGACGCAACTGCTTCAAGTTGTTATAACCAAAAAACTCTCTCTATAGAACGATTTATAAAATTAATTTTTATGTTAAGTACGCGATATCTAAATGTTTTTTAATTTCCTATGAGAATTACAAAACCAATCATTGGACTGTTGATTGGACTCTTACTAGGGTGCAATTCTACTAATCAAGAAGCAACAATTAAAGCAGCATCAGAAGTTTCTAAGCCACCTAAACCTAAAACTACTCAGCTAAGTGAAAGCCAAGTAAAACAAAAAGAATCAATAGTTCAAGCAGCTAAGCTTAATTATGAGCAAGTTAAACAATTGGAGTTTTTGAAACAAAATAATCCTCAATATACAAGTTTTAAAGTTGTTGTGCCTACTTATATTCCAGATGGATTTCAGGTTCAACTTTTAGAAACTGAAATTATCGAAGCTGATGCTATCGACCAAAATGGTGCAGTTGTGTATAACTTAGTTTGCCGCAATCCCAATAACCTCTGTTTTAGCATCCATTCCTCCTCCTCGGAAAACTGGCAGAATAGTTCGACTTCTGATTATAAAAATGTTGAAGTTGATTCAAAAAGCTTAGGCAAAGTAGTTCTCAATTATACTGATTTTGATGGATTTACCGAAGGACCTTATATCGGATTCAAAGAACCGATTTTGCAAGGTAAGCAAAGATATTCATTTGAATCAGGTGGTGGTATCATTTGTAATAGTGATAGCATTAGTATTGAAGAAGCCGTTAAAGTAGTAGAGTCTCTTGAATACTTGAATCCTTAAAAGGAAACAGAAGGCTACAGGACTCCAAGGTAGAAGGTTATTACAGATAATAATGAGGGTTTTTCAACCACCATTACCAATACTGGCTATAGAGGTAGAAGATTCAGACCCTGCTTTTGAAAAAGGATGAAGCACTCTTCCCCTATACCTCCTGTCTTCTTGTACTAGTTATTGATTAGTAGAAAATATGGTAACTCGACGGATTGCCGAAATCTTAAGAAATGGTCAGCCTGATGAGTCGGTAACGATTAAGGGCTGGGTACGCACAAAGCGAGAATTGAAAGAATTTGCCTTTATGGAAGTTAATGATGGCTCCTTCCTGGCAAATTTGCAAGTGATACTCAATCCGGACTTACCAAACTATGAAGATATCCTGAAACAACTAAACACTGGAGCATCAGTAGAGGTTGCTGGTACATTAGTTCCTTCCCCAGGCAAAGGGCAGCGAATTGAATTAAAAGCCTCGACAGTGCAAGTGTACGGAGATGCTGATCCTGAAACCTATCCCCTCCAAAAGAAACGCCATTCCTTTGAGTTTTTGCGAACAATTGGACATTTGCGATCGCGTACCAATACCCTGGGAGCAGTATTCCGAGTGCGTAATGCTTGTGCTAATGCTATTCATCAGTTCTTTCAAGAGCGAAG
Organism: Caldora sp.; assembly: GCA_965222765.1. Lineage (GTDB taxonomy): Bacteria > Cyanobacteriota > Cyanobacteriia > Cyanobacteriales > Coleofasciculaceae > Caldora. The sequence goes on along the minus strand of CBDCVG010000053.1, from coordinate 29,261 downwards.
TTTCTTGTGGATTCACAGTCCGATTATTACGGCTAGTGACTGTGAAGGAGCAGGAGAGTTGTTCACTGTTACAAATCTGGACTTAAAAGACCTTCCCAAAACTGATACTCAGGAAATTGACTATAACCAAGACTTCTTTGGACGCCACGCCTATCTTACCGTTAGTGGGCAACTACAAGCTGAAGTTATGGCAATGGCATTCCGGGATGTCTACACTTTTGGTCCGACATTCCGAGCCGAAAATTCTAATACTTCCCGTCATCTAGCGGAGTTTTGGATGGTGGAGCCGGAGATGGCATTCTGCGACTTAATTGGGGACATGGATTTAGCAGAAGCCTTTCTCAAATACGTGTTTAAGTCAGTGCTGGAAAATTGTCCAGAGGATATGGAATTTTTCAACAAGCGAATTGATAATTCAGTACTGGCAACCGCTGACAATATCATCAATAACGAATTTGAGCGGATTACCTACACAGATGCGATCGCTCTGTTAGAAAAAGCTGACCGTAAATTTGAGTATCCTGTAAGCTGGGGCTTGGACTTACAATCAGAACACGAGCGCTACCTCGCAGAAGAGCGATTTAAGAAACCAGTAATTGTGACTGACTACCCAGTGGAAATCAAAGCTTTCTATATGCGTTTGAGCGATGATGAAAAAACTGTCAGAGCTATGGATGTTCTAGCTCCCAAAATAGGTGAAATTATCGGCGGCTCTCAGCGGGAAGAACGTTTGGATGTTCTAGAAAAGCGAATTGCTAGTCAGGGTATACCTGCAGAAGATTTGTGGTGGTATTTAGACTTACGCCGTTATGGTACTGTCCCTCACGCTGGGTTTGGCTTAGGATTTGAGCGGTTGGTGCAGTTTATGACAGGAATGAGCAATATCCGTGATGTCATTCCCTTCCCCCGAACACCTTTGAGTGCAGAGTTTTAATTTCAGGACTTATGCACTCAAGTGTCATACGGAGGTGATAGTGAAGCATCTGGGCCACCTGGGAGATTCTTCGCTATCGCTGTTGGATGACGTAATTTCGTTAAGGTGCGTAAGTCCTACAAAATTTAAAACCTTGCCCATTTAACTAGGGGAAAAGTAACTCCAATTAACCCAACTTGTTAGTTACTGGAGTTTGCGATCGCAGTCTTGAGTTTACCAAGGGACTACCTCTTAGTCTACACCTGTTATCCTGTGTATTTTAGGCTGTTTTAATAGTTATCTGTTCTATTATAACACCATTACCTCCTCCTGAATGATGCAAGGAAAAGCTATTAAATCTTGATCCTGAGTATTTTATACGACCTTCCCCATATCCTGTTGTACAGGATATGGTAGTTCCGTTAAAGGCAGTATTACTTTGATTCGTATATTGAATACTTACAGCTCCATTATTTGTAACAAAATTAGTTAGTGTCTCACCTCGATCTAGCGCACTGAACTGAATTTCAATTGAATCAATCATTTGTGATAATTGAAGTGTATAATTACTTGCTTTTGTTGATCCCGCTCCTAACCAAAGTCCTTTGTATTGTGTATAAGGAGAGAACTTAATTGTGCCTCCTACAGTTGAAGTGGTAAGAGTTATTCCATTAACTGTAACTTGTTTTGGATTGGCAGAGAAGTTATCTCCAGCAAAAGTAACAGTTTTTCCTTCATGTCTTTGTAAGAGCTGTATTTCACTAAAGAACACTTCTTGTTCAGAGCAATCAAAAAGGGCAAAATGCCCATCAGAAAACTCATCATTAATTTCAAACTCTAATTGTTCATCAACCCAGATTTGTACCTTGTCGTTGTTAAACTCAAACTTAAAGTGATAAGGTTTATGGTGTTCCCAGGCTGTTGTTCCTAGGGTATTGGCTGTGGCAACTACTGGTAATTTTAGAAAATCAAGGAAGTGAGGAATTCCCTTGACGCGGCATAATTTAAGTCCAGGTCTTTTTAATTGAGCAGACCAAGTGAGCAGCAGAAACTCAGCGTTTGTGTTTTTCGTATCTTTTGGCTGAAAATTTAAAGCGAAGCCAATGAAATCATTATCATAATTTGTCTCTACTTCTACCTTAACGGAAATGCTCTTCTTTAAACTATTAAAATCACTGTAGAAGAAAGAAGGACTAGCATTTTTAGTTTGAGATACTGATAGCCCATCACTAGCGATTTCCCACTCAGCTACCTCTTGTTTATATTTATCCGCTCCAATTTGAGCTGGGTCATACCGTTCTATTGTCCATTTCGCTAAATCAATTGTATTCATAGCTTAAAATGACATTCTTATCTTAAATAAACATTGGTACAAGATTTCAGTAATACTAACAATCTCAAGTCCTGACAGATATCCCTCAAGAGGAGGAAAGGGAAAAGGCTTGACTATAGATTCTTTAGGTGATTTCCTCTGCAAAAAGGTATCTATGGTAGTAGCGCGACACACCTAAAATGGTGTCTTAGGCGTAGGTTGGGTTGAGGAACGAAACCCAACACCAGTAACGCGAGTGTTGGGTTTCACTATCGTTCAACCCAACCTACAGTTTTAGTCGTGTCGCGCCAGTACAATCACTTTCAAAAATCGCCTTAGGGATGGAAGATTCGCTTCATCAACAGGTATGTGAGGAGTTCAGACGAGTATCACTCGTCTGAACCCGTCATGATAAGACTCCTTTACTGATGTAGAAACGCTCAACTTAACGTTTCTTTATAAAGGCTTTCCTCTCAAACTCCCATAAGCTCAGAAAGTTCAGACACAGTTAGCGAAAGAGCGGCAAAGGCATTAATGCGTCCGCGCCCCAACTGACCTACAAAACCTGGATTAACTGGCTCAATGTTGTCACAGGTCTGTTCGATGATATTACGTACATATTGATTGGACAATGCAGGATTTATTGACCAAATCAATGCAGCTAAACCGGCAACATGGGGAGATGCCATAGACGTGCCATTTTTATAGCCATAGTTGCCACCATCGAGAGTAGACCAGATATTAACGCCTGGAGCAGATACATCAACCTTCGTGCCAAAATTGGAAAACCCGGCTTTTACATCATCTTGATCTGTAGCTGCTACTGCAATGACCTCAGGGTATACGGCGGGATATTGTGGAGTCACATCAATGTTTTGATTGGCATTTCCCGCTGCAACAACAACTACCACATTGTTGTTGACCGCATTAATGATGGCATTGTGTACACCATCATGATCACCGTTCATCCTCCAACTACAATTAATTACATAGCGACGGTTGGGATTATCCCTCGCCTGAGATACCACATAGTTAATGGCATCGGCACGGTTTTGGTTCATCCCTGAGGTTAAATTGATGCGTAGGGGCATCAACTGACATTCTGGAGCAACACCAATGATGCCTAATGTGTTATCTACTGCGCTTATTGTTCCTGACACATGGGTTCCATGAAAAGCCCAATCCTTATCTTCAGGAAGATTATCGTCATCATCAGCAAAGTCCCAATCTTCGGTATCCCTGGACAAGATATTAGTGGCTAGCTCAGGATGATCCAAATTAGCACCCGTATCAATCACAGCAATGACAACATTGGGATTTCCTCTGGTAATTTCCCAGGCTTGTGGTGCCTTGATATCAGCTCCAGAAGTACCTGCTGTACCATTCACAGTTTGCCCGGTATTCCTTAGCCCCCAAAGCCTGTCAAAATTGGGATCATCGGGAAGATAAGCCAATGCATCATTCAAGCCAAACTCACTTGGTTCTGCAAAAGCAACTTGGTCTAATTCAGAAAATTGGCGGATTGTTTCAAATAGTTCCTTGCCTTCAGGAACCATCACCGTGTAATAGCCCGGTGTGCGTTGCTTACGAACAATTGAGCTGCCTACTTGCTCAATCAGACGTTCGGCTTCTTCACTACTAATTTCTGGTTGAAACTGTACTGTACATTCATCAGGAAAGAAATAGCGAGTCAAGCCCTCTTGGTCAACCATTGCCGGAATAGTATTAACAATATCCGTTTCGGCAATTATCCCTTGAGAGGCACTCTCCAGAGTATTTTCAGGTGAAGTATGGAATACACCAAATCGACGTTTTAAATCTCTCCCTTCCACTGGTAAAGAAATAGCTTGGCTAGTTGAGTCCAGCATTTCTTGGCTAAGTCGTGAACTGAATGTAGCAACTACCTCTTCTTGTTTAGGAAAGAACCGAAATTGTTTTTGGTTGCATTTACTAGTGTAGAAATATTTGGACCCTGGTTGAAACGGTTTCTTCTTAACCATCGTTCAATTGAATTTGATTTGGTTTGAGTTGAGGGCACTTAAAGGAATACAAATAGCTTGTAGCTTAGGCAATTAAAAAGTGCTGTAACTCAATCTATTTCTTATGCTAGGAGATAGAGAGGAACTAGACAGTACCCTTGAGGGTACTTTTAAATCTCATAGTATTAACTGGCTATTCGCTTGATAATTAATAATTAATAATTGATAAATTTTTGATTAGACAACCTGCAAAAACCGTGTAGAGACGTTGCATGCAACGTCTCTACAGTCCGGCTAAAAGGGTAACAATCCCTCCAAAACCCTTTTTTATATCAACCTTTGAGCCACATTGACATCTGGTAAAATAAAGTCTTACCCCTCTTCTGTCAGACTCCGAAAAATAGGGGTCAAACCCTGATTCTCTCGTTAGGTATCGTTGGCTGTAATGACGGAATCTCATCAGAATTTCGGAAAGTGACAGAAGAGGGGTATTAACACAACCGGGCGAGCTAGATTAGATAAACCTAAGCGAAGCGTTGCGTAGGGGGTATGGGGGAGGCGCTCCGTCCCCCATCGGGGGGTTTGGGGGGCTGGTCCCCCAAAGAGAAACTTTCATCTTTTTACTGAATGAATGGGCTAAAAGCAGGATGGCTAAGCACTTCAGCCTGCTTGTTACCTCCTGAGAGTCCGGACATAAGAGGGTTATCGATACTGAATTTGTATCAACTGGCAATCAGTTGACTAGGACTTACACGCCACAATTGTTCCAAACCAGTTGCAGGCATAGTCAAATACAATACATCACCAGTCTGGAGACAAATTTCCAGCAGCTCCCAAGCATGGATAGTTTGCTCATGAGTTTCGAGGTATAGGGGCACAAAGTCAGCACTCATTGCTGCTTCCTTCACCTGGCGTCCACAAAAGGGATGTCTTGGTGTAATTAAGGTTGCCAAAGCTACCCAAAGGGTATTACCAGTTATGCCATTGCCCAAAATTCGTCCCCCCAAGGCTGCTGCAGCAAAAGAAGGCGTCCCTAATTCTGTTGGACTTAGCACCATTTCAAAATGAAAGACCTGTTTAGCCGTTAAAGCAAATTCTGGATCTTGGTGACGCACCACTACCGGCAACTTGGAAGCTAAGGCTTTGGCACTCAGGGTAATTTCTACATTCGTCATATCGCTACTGGTTACTGCCAGTAGAGCTTGACTTGTATGAACGTTTGCGGCTTTTAAGGTTGCAGATAAACTGGCATCTTCCAGAATTACCGGTACTCCTAAAGAACGGACAGTCGCCAGAAAGCGGTTGTTATGATCCCGCTCAATGACTACCACTTCATATCCGAGGCTATAGAGTTGATAGACAATTTGAATACCGATGCCTCCTAATCCACAGACAATATAGTGATTATTATTGGGAACCCGCGCTGCATCCCAAAACTGATTGAAGCGGGTTCCTAAAATAAAGTCATTGAGTAGGGCATAGCAAATTCCAATTACCCCAGCGCCAACTAACATCATGATGGCTGTAAAGACTTTGATGCTGTCGGGTGATTGTTCTGCCACTTCTTCTTGCCCTCCAGCACCAGTAATCATACCGACGGAAAAATAGAGGGCATCCACAATTGAGGTATTGAGATTAACACAGACATAGGTTACTGTTGCCGCCATAATTGTCAACAGCAAGACGAGAGTAACCATCAACATGGATTGACCATGGCGCTGAAACTGGCGTAAGTTGGTGACAACTTTGAGGAATTTGCGAAGCCATGAGCGACGATGGCTGCGGATTTTAGGCTGAGTACCAATGATTAAGCGATCGCCTAGTTGTAACTTCTTACCTTCAGTTACTGCTGAGACTAAATCTAGGTGACCGTAAGCAGGTAAGTAGTAGATTAACATTCGCGATCGCTTTTCCCACAGCTCACTCAACTGGCGTCCCAGCCAAGGGTGAGCTTCGTCAATTAATTCTTCATAAATCGGCCAGGTTTGATTGAACAACTCCAACTTCCCAATCGCCTGACTACCCAAAGCAGCAAAGGCAAATACAGGAGCTGCTAGAGCAGAAACACTCATACTCACATGGTAGGGAAGGGTTTGATCTAAACGCTCCCCTAGAGTTTGATTAAACAAGCGATTAACAATACGAATTTGGGGATTGAGTACCCGTGCTTGGGTAAGGATTGCCAGATTCAGAGCATCATCATTTGTAGAGATCACCAAAGTGTGAGCATCCTGAATACCTGCAGCTAGCAGAGTAGAAGCTGTTCGTAAATTGCCTACAATGATATTCTCCCCTATATGGGGGAGGGGTCGGTCACTGATGCCTACAACAGCAGTTCCCTGCTGCCTGAGTAGGCAAAAAATTTTATATCCAGTAAGACCCAAGCCACAGACGATGATGCGGGGTTTCATTAATTAACTTTGTTGACAAACAAGTTTTTGCCTTTTAGTATACAAAACTCAATTGTGATCCAAAGTGCGAGTGAGGACTGTAACCCAAAACACCAAGATGAAATATCACGTTATTTATGATGGTAACTGTAATCTTTGTGTCACCTTGGTAAAGGTGCTAGAAAACCTAGATCAAGGACAGCTATTTGATTACGTGCCGATGCAGGATGAAGCCACTTTGCAAGATTGGGGAATAACAGCCCAAGATTGCCAAATGGGGATGATTTTAATTGATAGTTTGTCTCCAGAGCGCCGTTGGCAAGGCAGTGATGCAGCAGAAGAGATTGCTCGTCTTTTACCAGTGGGTGATCTATTTGTCAAGCTGTACAGAACAATGCCTGGAATGAAATGGCTAGGCGATCGCACCTATGAGCAAATTCGGGATCATCGTTACAATTGGTTTGGCAAACAAGCTACTACCTATCACTCAGCCTACCCAGTGGGTTGTAATGCTACCAACAGTAGTGAGAGCTAATGTCGCTGCGCGGAATTAAGAATTAAGAATTAAGAATGCTTATGTTGAAAGTAGGGGCGAATGGCCATTCGCCCCTACTTTCACGTCAGGACAGGCGGTAGTCCTACTTCCTTTGGCTTCACAAATTTACCCTCAAAACTCATTGCTTGATTTCTCCCTACAGCTCTCGCATCAGCGACAGCTATGCGCAGTTCTGCACGTTCTAAATTATCTTGAATACACCCCAGCATATACACAATCAGCTTAGTCGCTAAATCTCGTCCAGAAACTAACACCCGCTTGCGATTGGGATCATACAAAACTCCATACCAGGGAGACTGAGGAGCATCCATTCTACTAAAGCCACCTTCGGTGTCATATTGCCGCAGTTTCTCAAAAATACTTTCCAAGGATAAGCCTTTTTGAAATACCAAAATTCCCAGAGCCTGAGCTAGAGCAACTTGTCCAACGGGACGGAAAAGTAAATTGCCTTCTCCGGCTCCTCTCTCATGACTAAACCGCCTCAACTGAGGAGTTTCTGTGCCAGCCTCGAGTTTTTGATAGCTAGGTAGACTTGCTAAATAATCGAAAAACGCTTTAAACTCCTCTAACCCCCTTTCCAATTCCTGATCCTCAGGACGCATTGGAATTAGACCTTTTTCTGAAGGCTTCCAATGAAGGAATTTATACCCCAAATACAGCTCAGACATATCCTTAAGAGCTTGCAGGGTAGTCAAAACTGTTGACTTAGCTGCTACTGTTGCACTATCCCAATTGACACGGGGATTACGTTTCTCCAACTCTTTGAGTAGGGGATGAGTCACCGCAATTTTTCTGGCAACAATGGAGAAACCATCATCTTCATTAAGCAAAGCCAGTTGTCCTTTACTCAACCTAATAGCCATTAAGTTGACATGAGCAAAGATAGATCTCACTCGCCGTCGTGCTTCTTCACGGGTTTCTCCTTGGACAACCGCAGGAACAAACTCAATACCAATCTTTTCGTGGGCTAAACTTTGGAGATAAGCAGGCTCTACTTGATATTCTTTAGTCAAGTCATCCATAGTAATGACTGAGCCTGCCGGTTTCTTGGCTTTGTTATACTTCTGAAGCCTACCTGTTTTAATTAACTCCATTAGACCTTGGATGCCCATGAGTCTGTGTTGACCATCTAAGGCGAAAATAGAAACATTTTCTGAGACATCCAGTAATCCTACTGTCCCATCTTTATCTAAAGCTGTGAACTCAGCAGCTGAGGTGAGAGCGCGTCTGTATTGATCCCATTGAGTAGCCTTAGGTTCATCTACCCACCGGGAGCTAAGAACCACCAAAACTGCAGGAAACTTGTGAGTCTTTCGTGCTGCAAGGTATTGTGCTAAAGGTGCTTGACGAGACCAATCGAGAGGACGCTGCTGAAGCTCTTCAATTGTTTCTGCATCCCTCACTATGTTATTGGTTTGAGGGTCAAACTTTTGTTGAAACAGGGGTAGTTGAGAAGCAAAACGTACTCTAATGGCTAACCACTCTAGGGTAACTGCGCCAATAAACGCTTCTGTACTACCCATCTTGGTTTTCTGCACTAGGAGTTGATCATTTCTCGCTAAATGCCGCTCCAGGAGTAGGGCTAGTGCCTGTCGCTCTTGGCTTTCCTGCTCTAAGATTTGGCTGGCAAGGTCTTTAGTTGGGGGAGTTACACTATCTTTCACTATAGTTTTAGAAAAATAATACTAGTTTATAAAAACTATAGGTAAAAATTGCATATTTTGACACTAGTTTTTAAAAACTTAGACAATGTGCAATACTTAAATTGTATGGGAGTACTGTTGTATCAAGTTTAAAATGAAGAAATCCCAACAGCGAGAAAACCAGCAACAGAAGCGCACAGTTAGTGAGTTGGTGGCAGATATCGAAGCTCTCACCACTGAAATTCAAGAATTATACTGTCTAGATGCAATTCCTTGGGTTATCGGATATAGCGGGGGCAAGGATAGTACTACAGTTCTACAACTAATTTGGAATGCGATCGCAGCTCTCCCACTAAAAAAGCGGGTTAAGAAGATTAATGTCATCAGTACAGACACGTTGGTAGAGAACCCAATTGTATCTGCCTGGGTACGCAACTCCTTAGAGCGCATGAAAATAGCAGCTCAAGAGCAAGAAATTCCTATAGTACCCCATCTACTCCAACCAGCGGTTCAAGACACATTTTGGGTAAATCTCATTGGTAAAGGCTACCCAGCGCCCCGCAACCAGTTTCGTTGGTGTACGGTACGTCTGAAAATCAATCCTGCTAATCATTTCATCCGTGAGATGGTTCGAGTCAGCGGTGAAACTATTCTGGTTTTAGGTACTCGCAAAGCCGAAAGCTCTAAGCGTGCAGCTACTATGGCAAAGCATCAAGAAGGTAGAGTACGCAATCGCCTTAGTCCGAATAAAAGCTTACCCAACTCTCTAGTTTATACCCCAATAGAAGACTGGCGTAATGATGAAGTTTGGATTTACCTGAATCAGTGGGAGAATCCTTGGGGAAACAGTAATAAAGACTTATTTACTATGTACCGGGGTGCAACAGCAGACAATGAATGTCCTCTGGTAATTGATACTTCTACGCCTAGCTGCGGTGATTCCCGCTTTGGCTGCTGGGTTTGTACGATGGTAAATAAAGATAGATCGATGGAGGCGATGATCCAAAATGATGAAGAAAAAGAATGGATGCAGCCTCTACTAGATATCCGCAACGAGTTAGATCTCCAGGAAGATCACGATCGCAGAGACTTTCGTCGCATCTACGGCAAAGTAGAATTGTTTGAGCGCAACAACAAAGGCAAAACTTCAGTAGAACCAATTCCTGGGCCTTATACTAAAAAATGGCGAGAACATTGGCTGCGACGAGTTTTAGAAGCTCAAACCAAAATTCGTAGCGATGGTCCAGAAGAGATGCGGAATATTACCCTAATTACCGAAGAAGAACTTAGTGCAATTCGTCGTATCTGGTTAGAAGAAAAACACGAATTTGATGACAGCTTACCCCGTATCTATAAAAAAGTCACTGGCAAAACTTTCAATGATCCCCGTCCGGGAGCAGATAATCGTCTTTTAGGCAGTGATGAATGGCAGGTTTTAGAAGAAATTTGTGGTGATGATGCCATGCATCTAGAACTAATGGCAAAGCTGCTAGACACAGAACGTCAGTATCGGACAATGTCTCGCCGCATCGGGATCAACGAAGCTTTGGAAAAATGTTTCAATACCAGTTCTCGCTCGGAAGAAGAAGCAATTAAAAATGCTCACTTTAAACGGGATTTGAAAAACGCAGCGAGTGAAGGTGATATTCAAACTATTCAGCTAACCTTGAAAGCTGCTGCTACTAGTGTCAGCTCAGCAGTTTCAGAGGAGCAAGTGCTGGCATCAACAACAGCTGTAGAAACACAGGAGTCTTCATCAGAAGCTTCTGAAACTGATGTTACCACTACTGAACAGCAGACTTGGGCAAACTTGAAATTTCCAGCCAAGGATAAACAGAGGTAAGATAGTTGGTAAAAGTATAGTCAAATATAGACAGACTGAATTTCATTTCAGAAATTCCTTTCACTTTCACTTTGAGAGATTAATTCTCCTGGGGTGAACTACGCACCTCTCTATCCCATAGCGAGTAAACGCATTTGGGAATGCTTTTCTTAAAATATTGTAGGAACCCATCACATCGGATTGACAGAGAAATCCTCCATCTGTACGATATAAACCTCGCTTTATTCTTTTTCCTGAAAAAACTGGTTTTTCAGTTATCTGTCCATAAACTGGGAGCGGATCATTATTGAAAAAGTTAGAAGCACTAGTATAGGATTCTTCTTGAAGAATCACATGTATTCCTACTAATTGACATTTGTAAGTAATCATGTCAATTAATCGAGCATGGGGGATAGTCACAAATTTTTGGTTATTGACTTTCCCTAAGTTTATCTCTTGTTTCCAGCCGAGATTATTGCCAATAACTAAAGTGGTAATTTGTTGCTGTGTCAAGAGATTAACTAAATAACGACTAGCCTTGTGAAGATAATCATCTACTTTCTGATTGCGACAGCGAGTTAGACGGTGAATTCTTTGAGAAGTTTGACGATTACCTGGTAATCTAGATTGTAAGAAAGCACGACGTTGGTTATAAAATTGGTTCAGGCTTTTTAAGGGTCTGCCATTAATCAACAAAGGAGTAAAATCCGGTTGATTTGAAGTTACAGCCATCAAATTATCTACCCCCAAATCTAGGGCGGCTATCTTCTCATTAGGAACTAAGAACTGTTCATTTTTCTCATAAAGTAACCTCGATTACATAACAATCACATTTGGGGACAATTCTCACTTCAGCTAGAGAGTTAGCAACTCTAGTAGTCAACTCGATTGAAGTCCCCGATAGTTTAACCAAACCCTGTTTTAGGGCGACTTTACTCAGAGCTTGAATTGTATAAACTAAAAGATTTCTCCCTTTGTTTTTATCTTTATAACCGGGGATTTTCGGTTTTCCGAGAAACTTATTAGGATTAGTCTTAAATTCTGATGATGCTGCCAAAAATGATTTCCAGTTACGGTGTAATGCTCTTAATATTTGCTGTGAAACTTTAGCGGGTAAGGCTTGATATTGCTCCTTTGTTTTCATCAGTGAAGCCATCTGATTATAAGTCAAATAGCCATAGCCATAAATAAAGTTTTGACGAATTATATAATTAGCTGAGTTGTAAAGATTTTTGGACTGCCAAGATAAATTATCTATCTGGGTCCAAAATCGATGTCCTTTCTTAATAATGTGTCTTTCTGCTAGTAACATTACTGTCCATTAGATGTTAATTCAGCTATGCTCTTCTCCGTTGATAACCTTAGTTAGTCCCTTGTTTCCACCACCTCCAGGCGGTTCTATAACTCACTCCTACTTTTTTGGCATATTCTGAAAGCTTCATGTCCACATTATGACATAAATGACTATGAATGACTATATGTTTATTAAAAATTTACGATACCTACACTGAGTAATGCATCCTCTATACTAATCTCAACGTTAGTTATTAAGTGCGATCGCTTATGGGTAGCCAATCTACAGCCAAGACCATCTTTCTTCTGACCTCTATGGTAGGCTGGCTTATCTTTGGTGCAGCTCTAATGTACCTCTTTCCCCTCGTCGCAGATCAGTTAGTGTCTACTGAGCTCACCCATTTATGGATGAAGAACCTCAGCCGTAATGGTTACAATCCTATGCTGGGTTGGGGTGGAGGAGGTATCACCTTGACTGTTAATGTATTAGGTAACATAATTTGGTACCAGTGGTTTGAAGGCAAGATTTAGAGCCCTAGGCAAAGGTTTAGTCCTAGATGCGATCGCGACAAAAACCCCTGAAAACACTGGATGCATTCTGTAAAGCAGCGCAATTCAGTTCTGAGGGATCCCGTATTTGGTTAGAGCGTTTGGCGATGGTATCGACCACAAATACGCTAGATCTGTTCAAACGAATTCCAACTAGTCGAATATCTTCAACTGCAGTGGAGTTTGCTCAGAGCATCCTGGAAATTAATCAAAACTACTATTATTCCTTAACTGAGCAAATATTCAATACCCTAGTACCGCCGTGCGAAATTAACAATTAAGAATTAAGAATGCTTATAGAGTAAGGATGCTATCGATCTCTTTCCTGGTGGGTTATTTCCGCCGCGCTGCTCTAGCATGGTGATGAAAAAGCCAACCCCGGAAGAAACTACCCCTACTACCATCCAACTCTCATATTTGTAACAATCTAATAAATAGCACTAAATACCTGATATTCTCCCTACAGAAGTCAGCAAAAAGTTTATGCAAACACTGATCACGCCTCCAACTGCCCCTAAGGCAACACCCATCGATACTACCATTCATCGGCGCAAGACCCGACCTGTACAAGTTGGTAGTGCCACTATTGGTGGTAACAACCCCGTAGTGGTGCAATCGATGATTAATGAAGACACCCTAGATATAGATGGTTCGGTTGCTGCTATTCGCCGTCTTCATGAAGCGGGCTGCGAGATTGTTCGCGTTACTGTACCTAGTATCGGTCATGCTAAAGCTTTAGCTCAAATCAAGGAGAAATTAGCCCAGACTTACCAAATCGTACCACTAGTAGCTGATGTCCATCACAACGGCATGAAAATTGCCCTAGAAGTTGCCAAGCACGTTGATAAGGTGCGGATTAATCCTGGGTTGTATGTTTTTGAGAAGCCAAAATTTGAGCGCACGGAATACACCCAAGAGGAATTTGAGGAAATTGGCAACAAAATCCGTGAAACTTTGGAACCATTGGTAGTTTCTCTCCGGGAGCAGGGTAAAGCCATGCGCATCGGCGTCAACCACGGTTCCCTTGCTGAACGGATGCTGTTTACCTACGGTGATACTCCAGAAGGAATGGTGGAATCTGCCCTAGAATTTATTCGCCTTTGTGAGTCATTGGACTTCTACAACTTGGTAATTTCCCTCAAAGCCTCGCGAGTACCAGTAATGCTAGCAGCCTATCGCCTCATGGTACAACGGATGGATGCCTTGGGTATGGATTACCCCTTGCATTTAGGTGTTACAGAAGCTGGGGATGGAGAATATGGGCGCATCAAGTCTACCGCTGGCATTGCGACTCTTTTGGCTGAAGGTATTGGTGATACTATCCGCGTCTCCCTCACCGAAGCTCCCGAGAAAGAAATACCTGTTTGCTACAGTATTCTGCAAGCTTTGGGACTGCGGAAAACGATGGTAGAGTATGTTGCTTGTCCTTCCTGCGGTCGTACTTTATTTAACTTAGAAGAAGTATTGCACCAAGTCCGGGACGCTACCAAGCACCTAACTGGTTTAGATATAGCAGTAATGGGCTGTATTGTGAATGGTCCTGGTGAAATGGCAGATGCTGACTATGGTTATGTTGGTAAACAGCCCGGTTATATTTCTCTATATCGGGGAAGAGAGGAAATTAAAAGAGTTCCAGAAACCCGAGGTGTGGAGGAATTGATTAATTTAATCAAAGCTGACGGGCGGTGGGTTGATCCATAGAGGATGGAAGTTATTGTTTCGGGTGAAGCATTTGGACCAAAAAATTGGGGATTCGCTATGAGCGAATGGTGAGTAGTTCGGAGTTCGGAGTTAAGGGAAGCCGATAACAATCTATCGCTTCTGAATAACTCGAAACAAAAAAAACAACTCCGAATTTACAACTCCGAACCCCGAACCTCGAACCATGAACCAATCTTTCACACCGGGAACTAGTCTAAACTCCAGTGATTAGTTACTTCCATAACTGCTGGCGGCAAAGTAAGGAAATTTCGCTAAGTTTTTCTTGGCTAGTGAGTAGCAAGCAACTTTGATGAGGTTCTGCTCCAATGCGTTTGAAGAATTCACCATATGCTTCATACCCTTCTTGGTGACGTACTCACACTTCTCTACGAGTAAGTGTGAGCTTTTCAGTGACTCGTCTTTGACGACATAATTGGTGTTTAATTCCTAGTTTTTTAATCGCTTTTAGGCGACGTAATGAACCTTTCTTTCTACGAATTGATTGACTCGTTATCTTCCAAAACTTTGCCCGCGATTCATCTCAACACCGATTCAAAGAATTCGGTGTGAGACGAATCGCGGTTGAAGGTAAATTCCTGCCAACTCTCCACTGCGCAAAATTGATTCGATCTGGGTTTTGAGCTGAGCTTGATAGCGAAACATGAGGAGTTGTTGTAGTTTAGTCAGCTTAACCGGACCTCTGCCTCCAATCTGAAATTTTTGGTAAACTTCACTGAACCTTTTGCGCACAGCATCACCACTAATACCGATACTTTTAGCGATCGCAGCGGTAGATCTCCCTTCCATTGCTAGAGCCAGAACCTCCAATTCGGCATTAGATACGCCATGCTCCTTGGCTACAGCTTTCAGATGTACTAAAAATTCACGAAATTTCATCGTACTGAGTGAGGTAGAAGTACAAAGCAATAAGCAACAGAAGCAGGTGAACATGCCATTCCTGTATATCAATAAGCCAGCTATTACTTTCTTATTTGAGGAAAAAGTTACCCAGACTTCAGTTGAAAGATCAACAAGTGCAATAAGTAACAGCAGATAGACGAACTTAAGAGCTTAGTTACTGACTATTGACTTTAACCAATTACCAATTTTCTGGAATGACATAGATAACCCCTGTAGAAGATTACAGGTAAGGCTTAGAGAAATTTTGATTCAGGAGACTCCAGTAATGAAAGGATTAGCACGCCAAATTAAGCATACCCTTTGGGTAAGTCCTTTGTGTCTTGCCACTCTACTTACACCCCTTACCAGTCAAGCTCTCACTGTCCAAGAAGTACCCAATCCTCGGCAGCTAAATGGCAGTTGGGTAACGGATATGGCAGAGATTCTCAGTGATGAGGCAGAAGCTCAACTCAATCAATTGATTTCTGAGTTGGAGGCGGAAAATGGTACAGAAATTGCTGTAGTTACAGTCCCACAAACTGCTTTGTATGATTCTCCTAAAGCATTTACCACAGCATTGTTTAATCACTGGAGAATTGGCAAGCAAGATAAAAATAATGGCATACTGTTTTTGATTTCCCAAGGTGAGCGCCGGGTGGAAATTGAAACTGGTTACGGTATTACAGAAATTTTGCCTGATGCTGAAGTCACCAACATTATTGATACCAAAATTACCCCACAGTTTAAACAGGGAAACTTTGATGCTGGTACACTGGCAGGCACTCAAGCACTAATTGTGGTTCTCAAAGGTGAAGATACTGGTGTTTCTTGGCTGCTTTATGTCATAGCTTTCTTCTGTCACTCTGAGATATTTCTAGGAATTTCCGGCATTATAGCCAACGTAAAATCAACGTTTCAACCCGGTTTGACAGAAGAGAGATAGTTGGGGGCGTTGGCTTAGCATTAGCGATCGCGATTACTACTTATGTGAGAAGACGACAGCGAGTTTATCCTCAAGTAACTAAGCGATCGCACTCACAAAGCTCTACTTACACAAGTTACACTCCTAAGTCTACTTCTCGTACCCGAACTCGCAGTAACCGAACTCGCAGTAGCTCTAGCAGCTGTAATAATAGCAGCTACACCAGCAGTAGCAGTAGCAGTAGCAGCAGTAGTTTCGGCGGTGGTAGTTTCGGCGGTGGTAGTAGCGGTGGTAGTGGTGCTGGTGGCGATTACGGCAGCAGTTCTTACAGTGGTAGTTTCGGTGGTGGTGGCAGTGATGGCGGTGGTGCTGGTGGCGGTTGGTAAGTCAGAGGTGTACTTTAATTTTGGGATAAGGTAGACAAGGAGGACAAGGTGGGTGCATCCCAAAGTTGCCAAAATATTGTTAGTGGGAGCAACCAAGTAAATCAGATTAACGCAACTCTGCGGAGAATACTGTAATGTTCAAACTGCTTAAACGACAGACTAGTGGCTCAATAGTTTGTCCTTCTTGTAGCCAATTAGTTCAAGTCGAGGAATCAGTTTGTCCACACTGCGGACGCCAGAACCCTGGTATTTGGGGTTTTGCCAAAGTTTTACGCAGTAGAGGTTACGACTATGGTTTCATTTCCTTAGTAATTTGGGGTTGCATCGGACTTTACTTAGCAACTTTGCTCGTTGACGTTGGTGGCATTAGAAATAGTGGTGCACTGAACTTGCTTTCTCCTAGTGGTAGAAGCTTGCTACTGTTTGGTGCAACTGGAGCCATACCTGTTTTTGAACTCGACAGATGGTGGAGTGTACTTAGTTCAGGCTGGTTGCATGGGGGACTTTTGCACATCGCTTTTAACCTAGCGTGGATTAATGATGTTGGTCCCTTTGTGGCTAAACTGTACGGCGCAGGTAGACTAGTCCTTATTTATACAGTTGCTTGCATGATTGGCTCTCTGCTGACTAGCATCGCTGGGGAATATTTTAATGAACTTCCTGAGATTCTACACGGTGCTAGTTTATCAATCGGGGCTTCAGGAGGTATCTTTGGTTTATTTGGAGCCTTAGTAGCTTACGGACAAATTACTGGTGATGGTGCGGTTGGGCAAAAATATTGGAAATACGCAGTGATCCTGTTCCTGATTGGATTTATTATGCCCGCAGTTGATAATTGGGGACACTTTGGAGGTTTTCTCGGTGGATATGTTATTAGCCGTATGCCTTGGTTAAATCCCAGCACTCCTGAAGGGCACAAGCATTTGTTAGTTGCGATCGCTTGTTTAGTTTTAACTTTGCTGAGTATCCTAGCATCTGTTGGACATGGACTATTACTATTCATGGCTTTAAGTAATAGGTAAAGCGATTCCATCAACTTTTAATTCACCGTTAGGCGCTCATTACTTAAAAAGCTCCCCAGCCCTAACCAGGATTTGCTATTACTTCAGTGTCCAATTGTTGCAGTGGTTCTACCAATTGGTCTTTTTCCTCAGACACCTCTACATCAAACCAGAAAGTAGTGCCAACACCCACTTCACTGACTAAATGTACCCGAGAATGATGTCTCTCGATAATATTTTTGACAATTGAAAGACCTAACCCAGTTCCTTCGAGGGTATGAACCCGATTTTCTACGCGAGAAAATCTCTCAAAAATTGCCTCTTGATCTTCTACATCGATTCCTATTCCTGTATCAGAGATTTCAACCCGCACTCTCTCTTTTACATCTTGGTGGTTGAATTCATTATCTAATTGATATGCACGAATAATCACTCTTCCACCTGGTTCGGTAAATTTCAGAGCGTTGCCAACCAAGTTGTCAAATACTTGGAGTAACAGATCATAATGACCTAAAACGGGGAGCAAATTGGGGGTAATATCCTTTCCTAGTTCAATCCCTTTATCTTTAGCATTCAACTGATAAGTACGTAGAGTTTGATCTATTGGTTGAGCTAGATCTACTGGTTCAAAGTGATAAATTCGACAGGACTCCAGTCGTGATAAATCTAGAACATCATTAACCAGGCGGGTTAGTCTGTCAGTTTCACGATTAGCGGTTTCAAGAAACTCCCGACGCTGGGTTTCACTTAAATCATCACCGTATTCGTGGAGAGTTTCGATAAAAGATTTTATATTAAATAGAGGCGTCCTTAGTTCGTGGGAAACATTGCTAATAAAATTGCTCTTCGCCTGGTTCAGCTCCGCTTCACGGGTAATATCCTGCACCGTCATGGCAATTCCTTTGATGCTCTCACGGTATTGATCAAGTACCCTAGTTAAGAGAATTCGGACGGTACGAGCTGTCGGCTCTGTGAGAGTAATACGGAACTCTCCTCCTTCACGATATTCCTGATTTTTGTTCTTTGATGTATCGCCTTCTGCAATTTGATATAGGGGACGTGTTAATTCCCTAGTAACAGATGTAGGTAGGTGGTGCAGGACATTTTCTCCCACCAAATCAAGGTTTTCTTCCCAACTAAAAAAACGTCGCGCTGCTGGGTTGACTAGCACCACCTGCAAATTGGTATCAATCAGCACAGCACCATCAGCAATTGTGGAAACTAGAGTCTCTAGCTTGGCTTTTTCAGCAGTGAGTTCCTCAATATTTTGCTCCTCATAGCGCTCTAAGCGCTCTGCCATTTCATTGAAACTAACAATAAGTTCCCCTAGTTCTCCTCCTAAAGGTAGATCAATCCGCTGCTTGAAATTCTTAGCAGCAATATTTTTAACCCCTACTAACAGTTCTTTAATTGGCTTGGTGATGGTTAAGGCATTAAGCACTCCACTCAAAATCATCATTACCCAAATCGAGATAAAGACAGAAATGGTGACATCTCTTGTTAAATTCGAGGAAGCAACTACTGTCGGATTAGGGTTGATGCCAATAGCTAATACCCCTAAGTAATTGTCTTCATGGGTTAGGGGCACAAAGACATCAGTCACTTCTCCATCAGGAGTCAGGTGTTGCCGCACCATTGGCAAATCGGAGTTTTCGGCGTAATTATCCGGTAACTCAATGCGACGCTGAATGGTTAAGGAATTCTGCACTTCAGATTCAGAGAAAGGAATCCCATAAAAGATTTGACCATCCTCATCAGCGTAGAGCATGTAACGCACACTAGAAGTACTGCTATAGAAGCGGTGGGAAAAGCGAGCGACTTCCGTTAGATTGTTTTCTGCAATTTGAGGGGCTACATTGGTGGCTAGTAACAGACCCAGGTCACTACCAAAGCGGGTATCATTTAGTCTCGCGTCCTGTTGAATCGTATTCACTGCCCAGAAGGTCAAGCCGCTCATAATTAAAGAGACGACTAGCGTTGCCGCTGCCATCAATTTGGTCTGGAGCGTAAACTCAGACCACCAATGCGCAATTACTTCCCGAAGAGTTTTTAGCACAGCTAGCAAGGTTAGCCTACCACATATCAACTAAGAACAACTAACATAGAACTCTACACTAGATAGACGCTTTTGTTTGAGATCAATTTGCTCCCAAAGAAGTGTCATTCAAAATTATATACGTAGGTTCCCCCAGTAGTCCTGAGTACTGAGTTTTATAACTCGGTAGCTTCTTGTGGAACAGGCATCTTGCCTGTCCGAAACATGCAAGGTGAATGCGTCTAAGCTTATCTCAGCCCTCTGGGAGTAGTGCAGTAATTATTGCACCAAATAGTCCTACTATTAATAGTCTAAACTCCAATTTTGAGAGCGGCTTGGTATTATATCTTCTGATTAGGATGGAAAAGGTTTAGCGATCGCAAACAAGTCACAGCCATGGTTCATCGACAGGTTCGCGATCGCAGCAGGTTTGGCGTCTTTAGTTCTATTAGCTACACTGAGTATAGTTAGGAGATTTCCGCATCTTACTCAAGAAGTAAAATAAATTTTCTCAAAAAAATAGTTAACTCTTAAGTGGAGAGCTATCTGTGCCAATTATCACAAGTACCAGCGAAGTTGACAGCGAACAGGTCGATATCTACATTGAGGTAGATGAAATACCTGAAGTTTCAGACTCGGATAATCCCTATCAGGATGTACGAGAAAGCCTTGGCAAAAAGTCTCTCAAGGCTGTGGGTAATCTTTTTGGAGATGGTTTGGCTCTGTCTCGTAAATGTGCAGTAGAGTCGGTACGCAGCGTCAACCAAATGCACGATACTGTCAAACCTAACGAATTTGAAGTGCAATTAGCGATCAAGCTCAATTCTGAGGTTGGTGCCGTACTCACCAAATTTGGTGGAGAAGCACAGATGCAGGTCACAATGAAATGGACACTCAAGGAAAAGCCTAAGCAACCGTAGTGACTGGAAAATCTGCAATTCAAATCTTACCCTATACGCTGATTGTCGGTCAGGAGCAGATTAAGTTGGCGCTGGAGCTGGCTTACATTGCGCCCCGTATTGGTGGAATATTGCTCCATGGAGAACGGGGAACAGGGAAGTCTACTGCTGTGCGGGCTTTTGCTCAAATGCTCTATGGTAACCTCCCAGTTACTCTGCCGATTAATGCTACAGAAGATAGGGTGGTGGGGGGCTGGAGAATTGATGAGTTGATGAAGAGTAAGCCTGTTCCCCAGCCAGGATTGCTGGAAGAAGCCAATGGTAGTTTACTTTATATCGACGAGGTTAACCTTCTGGATGACCATATCGTCAATATTATTCTGGATGTGACTTCAACTGGGGTACTGGTGGTACAGCGGGAAGGGCAAAGTGAACAGAAACCTGTTTCCTTTACTCTGGTGGGTACCATGAACCCAGAAGAAGGGGGATTAAGACCCCAATTGCTCGATCGCTTTGGTTTAATGGTGAGTGTAACAGCTGAAACGGATGAAGCTGAGCGCATGAGGATTTTGCAAACTGTTTTGGAGTTTGATGAAGCGGTATCTCAGCTCAAAGCGGGTAAATCCTCAGCTTATATTGATGAAGCTTTGGAACTAGATGGTAAACGCAGGGCATTACTAGAGAAAGCACGGCAGAATTTTTATACTGTTAAGCTACCCGAACCTGTTGCCGAAAACTGCGTGAGGTTGGCAGTAGATTTTAAGGCGGAAGGGAATCGAGGGGATTACATTATTGCCTTAGCGGCTCGTGCCTATGCAGCACGCGAGGGTAAGAAACAGGTAACCAACCACCATGTAGCAGCAGTAGCTCGATTGGCACTTCAGCATCGTCGCCCTGAAGTTCTCCAGAACAATCAGATGTCTTGGACTGATGAAGATGAGGAGCGGGTGAGGGAGATTTTGAGTGATAATTGATAATTGATAATTGATAATTGATAATTGATAATTGATAATTGTTGAAGCCAATTTTAGAATATGTAGAGAAAGCAAAAATGACAATTATAAGTAACTTAACATCACTTTATGAGATTGAATATGAACAATGGTTAGCTACAACCATTAACCTCTTAAAAGAAAGCCGATTTAATGAGTTAGATAAGGAACATTTAATTGAGGAATTGGAAGAGTTGAGTCGGCGAGACAAAAAAACTGTTGAACGGTTCCTTGAACAGATTATCAGGCATTTGCTTCTTCTGCAATATTGGACTGCTGAATATGAATATAATGCCAATCATTGGCAAGCAGAAATTATGAGTTTTAGAACCCAACTTAATGAAGACCTAACCCAAAACTTACGCAATCACTTAGAGGAAAATCAAGCAAAAGTTTATGAAAAAGCTCTAAAATATGTGAAACAAAAGACAGGATATAAGATAGTCTTTCCAGAAATCTGTCCTTATACCTTGGAGGATTTGTTAGGTGTTGAGTAATTAACCACAGAGACACAGAGGACACAAAGGCAAGAAAGAAAAATGGATCAACTTTCTCACCTTGTCTCCGCGTCTCCCTTAATTCTTCCACTAGTGCAGCATAGAACCCTTACTCTATAAGAATTTTGAATTTTGAATGCAAGAATTCCGCGCAGCGGCACTAGCTTGTGCTGCTATTAGTCCGAGCCTACGAACTATTCTAATGTTTGATGCCTCTCCTGGGACAGTACGACTGGTGGCTCAAACTACTGCTCAGATGTTGGAGGTGGTTACTGGATATCCTATTGTCTCGGTAACGTTAGGAACTTTTGAAACTGAGGATGACTTGTGGGGCAGTTTAGGGCTAGGTGGTGAATCAGGAGGAGAGCCTTTTAGCTGGAAACAGGGTTTGCTAACCGGGGGACAAAAAGACTCGGCATTGAGGTTAGTAGTAATTCCGGATTTAACGAAACTGAGTTTAGCAGCAACAAGGGCTTGTGTGGTGCTGATGGGAGCAGATGTGGCACATCTGGAGCGTCATGGGCAACAGGATTCTTGGCAACCTAATTGCTGTTGGTTAGCAGGCTGTGCTAGTAGTGAGGTGGGCATGGTTTCTCCTCACTTGCTAGACCGCTTTGCCCTAAGATTGAGTGGACAGGTTACTACAACTGAAGAGCGAGCAGCAGCAATTCTGGCCTGGATTGACGAGGGGGAGTTAGGAAAAGCAGCGAAGCCGGAACCGCTACCAACGGAAATTTGCGATCGCTTGAAAAAAGCTCGACTGATCTCTCCTAAAATTACCCCAGAAGCCATAGCTCGGATACTGGAATATACGACAACCCGGGAAGTATACAGTCCTCGCCGGGAGATTGCCTTGGCACGACTGGCTCTAGCGTATACCCGGTGGAAAGGTGCTGGGGAGATGACGGTGCGACAGGTTGATGCGGCGGCTCGCATGATTGGGTTGAAACCTGCTACTCGGCAACAGCAGACAGAGGATTTATCAGATGTGAGTTCTGAGCCAATTCCAGAGCCTAAACCGTCTCAACCTCAGGAAGAAAAACCAAAATTAACTCAGCCTGAATCAGTAACAGTCAGGGAACCAGTGTATCAATCCGATGAACCTGAGCCACAGCCAACTATACAATTCACTGTTCCCACCAATCCTTACCCAGAAGATCAAGCATCGGTTGAGCGGGAAGCCGCTTCATTACGGTTGCCTAGCCGTCGGTTCCGATTTAAGGCTGCTGCTCGTGGTGCCATTATTGGAGTGGAGAAGGTAGCCAATTTCCAGGATTTAGCCTTAGTGAGGACATTACTAGAAGCCGCCAAATTTCAGCCGATTCGCCAACTCTCAACCACTAATAGTAATCGACTGCTACTGTCTCCAACAGATTTACATTGCTATCGCCGAGCACCTGTAGCCGAACAAATGCTCATGCTGATTTTAGATCACACTTGTCTACGGGATTGTAATTGGCAAGAGGAGTTATTACCCTATCTGAGTTGGGCATATATCGAACGAGCTAGTATTTGTTTGATTCAGGTGGGAGCAGTGGATGCACGCCATGAGTTAAGGGCTCAAAAGCTCATGGCACAAAGTATTCTGGTACCTCAAATTACTGCCGGGATTGAGGCAGGAAGAGGTAAAGCTACTCCTCTGGCTCATGGATTAGATTTAGCCTTGCAGACTCTACGCCATGCTATGCAACACGGGCGCAGTACTGTGCAACAAGCTGTGCTGGTAGTGATTAGTGATGGGCGGGGGAATGTGCCTCTGGAAGCTAGTCGCTTAGGTAGGGTTTTGCCGCCGGTGGAAAGAAAAGGGGTTGAAGATGGTTTGCAGGTAGCTAAGCGCATCTGTGACTTGGATGGGGTGAAGGCAGTGCTGCTGAATCCTCAACCAAAACAGTATGGGGATTTACCCTTAGAATTAGCTGAAGCAATGGGAGCAGCAGTAATTTTGATTCCACTGCTTCAGGTTGGGGAGGTGGCATGATGGCGGAGAAATCTAAGCTTTCCATCACTCAACGAGCCATAACTTCACCCACAGGTTTAAGTCGAACCAAACAGCTACCCTTTGAAGCTTCAGAAAAAGCAGACATTAAACAAACTACACTACCTTTACCTGAGGAGGTAGAAACTGCAACAGCAGAAAAACTATTCCCGCCTAATGAGCTTTATATTACGATGAAGCTACCGCCAGAGGTAGCGATTTTGCACATTTATCAGGATGGGGGAAATGAGTATTCGGTGTGGGGTGGTAATGCAGTTACTCCATTACGACAAACTCAGCCAAAGAAGCCACCTGATTTTTCCTTAGGGAGTTTAGTTAGAGACGGAGTGGCTCCCGAAGATATTCGGAATACTCTAAGTGTGTTCTCCCATATAAATCGGAAGATTCGCATCTGGTTAAAGGAACTAAGACAAAAGTTTAGTGAGCAGTTATGCTTAGTAATTGCAGATCACACCGACTTTGAAATTCCTTGGGAGATGGTAGAACTCTCACCCTACAAGCAACCGCATCAATATCTGGGAGCTTTGATTACCACAGTACGCTGGCGAAAGGTTATCGATGATGATGATCAAGATTTACTGTTGAATTTTCAAGCAGATGAGTGCTGTGGTAATGCGATTGCTTATGTACTTGATACAGAACTAAATGGTGTCGGACCAGAGTTAAATATCTTAGAACGATTACAAGCAGTGATCTACCGTAGCAGTACCCATAATATCAAAGCCTTCCATACCCATTTACAGCGGAATGATTCTAGTTGTGGTTTTGTCTACATTTCTTCCCACGGTACTTTTAGTAAAAAGCTACACGAAATTACTCTTGGTTCATCTGATAAGAAAGAACAACAATTAAAACTATTGGCTTTACGTCAGTGTTCCCTCAATCTTTTTAGAGGTTCTCGCAGTATTGTCTTTATCAATGCTTGTCATTCAGGGCGTCAAGAAGCGCCTTCCTGGCTTCCTCATGGTTATTGTGCAGGTTTTGTCGAGCTATTTTTAGCCAAAGGAGCACGAGGAGTAATTGGCACCCTTGGTGCTGTAGGAGATGCCCATGCAGCCAAGTTTGCCCGTGAGTTGATTGATGAATCTTTGCGATCGCGTAATCTATCAGTAGCAGCACTATTGCGAGAATTACGGTTCAGGGTAGTTAAGAGTTTACCAGAGCAACCAACCACACAAGACTTGCTACCCTTCATCTATACCTTCATGTATGTCTACTACGGCAACCCGATGACAGTACTCCGGCTCAAGCGATCAGGAGGACAGCCTCATGTCTGACACTCAGCAGTTACCTTTATCTATTCAGCCTGTGATTAGCTACCCCCGTGAGGCGCAGGTGGGTAAGACTTATCTGATGACAGTTGATTTGCAACCTTCTGGGAATGAATGGCCCTATGAGGAGGAGGAGTATCCTATTTACTGTATGTTGGAAACTTCCCCTCTGTTTAGTAGCAAGCCTATGGGAGAGCCAGCAGTGGTGTTGCATCGTTTTGGTGGGACTTATGGTGCTGCTAAGTTCTTGTTGACGGCAGCGCAGGAGGAGATTGAAGGAGAGATTCGGGTAACGCTGGTGAATGGTTGGGGAGTGCCAGTCAGAGTGCTGAATTTAGACGACATCAATATCACTAATAAAGACACCAATAACAATCCGATAGGTTCTATTTTTCTTGAGCGAACAAAACATCTTGAACAAAGAATTGCAGACTATCAAGAATCTTTGCACCTTTATAGTCGCGAGACATTTCCAGAGCAATGGGCGGAGACTCAACAAAATCTTGCTGTTGCTTATCTAGAACTCATAAGTGGAAACAGAACAGAAAACATAGAACAAGCACTTTTATGCTTGAGAAATGCTTTACAAGTTTATACTCAAGCTGCATTTCCAGTAGAGTGGGCAACAACTAAAATGAATTTAGGAAATGCTTACCGTGACCGAATTAGGGGAGATAAAGCTAATAATCTCGAAGAGGCGATCGCAGCCTATCGTAATGCTTTGATGATTCACACCCGCGATGCTTTTCCTGTTGATTGGGCAATGATTATAATGAATCGAGGAAATGCTTGCCGTGACCGCATTATGGGAGATAAGGCTCAGAATATTGAAGAGGCGATCACAGACTATCGCTATGCTCTGGAAGTTCAAACCCGCGAGGCTTTTCCTATTGATTGGGCAACAACTCAAATGAATCTAGGAAATGCTTACCGTGAACGCATTATGGGAGATAAAGCTGATAATCTTGAAGAAGCGATCGTAGCCTATCGTAATGCTCTGGAAGTTCAAACCCGCGAGGCTTTTCCTATTGATTGGGCAATGATTCAAATGAATCTGGGAACTGCTTACCGTGACCGCATTATAGGAAATAAAGCTGATAATCTTGAAGAGGCGATCGCAGCCTATCGTAATGCTTTGATGATTCACACCCGCGATGCTTTTCCTGTTGATTGGGCAATGATTATAATGAATCGAGGAAATGCTTACCGTGACCGCATTATGGGAGATAAGGCTCAGAATATTGAAGAGGCGATCACACTTTATCGTAATGCTCTGGAAGTTTTCACCCGTGATGCTTTTCCCCAGAAAAATGCTCAAACATTATTGAATCTCGGACTAGCCTATCAAACCTCTAACCAATTACACTTAGCCCACGATACCTTTGAGGCAGCAATTGAAACGGTAGAATTACTGCGGGGCGAGATCCATTCTGGTAATGTCACTAAACAGAAACTAGCTGAAGAATGGAATAGTCTATATCAAAGCATAGTAGCAGTTTGCCTGGAAATGAGCCGCTACACTGAAGCAATAGAATACGTCGAACGCAGCAAAACCCGCAATCTAGTAGAACTAATTCTCCGTCGTGAGCTCCATAACCTCTTCCCTCCAGAAATTGCTATTCAACTACAACAAATTGAAAATGAAATCGTTATCGCTCAGGATCAAGTCCAAAACTACAAAACCGATGAACTAACTGTCCTAGCACAACGTCTAATGCAATTGCGACAGCGACGTAATGAGCTGCAAAACAGGTATCTGCCTATTGGTGCTGGCTTCAGATTTGACCAATTCCAAGCTGTCCTTGATAAGCACACCGCTATTATCGAGTGGTTCATTACCGATGATAAAATTATTGCGTTCATTGTTCAACCCTATTTATCAAAAGGGCAAAGAGTTAGTGTATGGCAATCCACAGCTGATGAATTACAAGCTTTAGTTGATTTTACTAGTACATATCTACAAAAATATAACAACGAAGTAGACAACTGGAATTCTCAATTAGAACTGCGATTAGAGGAATTGTCAAATATTTTGCATTTGGATGAGATTCTTACTCAGTTATCAAAAACATGCAACCAGCTCATATTAATACCTCATCGGTTTCTGCATATCTTCCCACTTCATGCTCTACCAGTTATAGAAAAATCATGTCTTTTAGACTATTTTTATGGAGGTGTGCGCTATGCTCCTAGCTACCAAGTATTACAACTTGTTCAAGGCAGACAACGCCCCGACTTTACCAACTTGTTTGCTGTACAAAACCCTACAGCAGATTTACATCTTACAGATCTGGAAGTCAACAATATGAGAGTCCTTTTTAAGCACTCTCATATTCTCATAGAGTCAGCGGCCACCAAAGCAGCTGTCAAAGAAGCTCCACTTAACACTATACACTGTTTACACTTCTGTGGTCACGGTTACTTTAACCGTAAGAATCCCTGGGAATCACAGCTAGTTCTTGCAGAAGCACCAGTTGAAACTGTTAAGCAACATCATTCCAGTTTACCCAATGGTGAAGTGCATGACCGACAAGATCGTCTCACTTTAGCAGAAATATACAGTCTCAACTTAGAGCAGTGTCGTCTGGTTACTCTCTCTGCTTGTGAAACTGGACTAATCGATTTTACTAATACTAGTGATGAGTATATTGGTTTTTCCGGTGCTTTTTTGTGTGCAGGGAGTGCAAAAGTTGTCAGTCCCCTCTGGAGATTGCATGACTTCTCTACAACTTTATTAATGATTCGTTTTTATCATAACCTACAATCAGAATCAACTGTCGCTGTTGCTCTCAACCAAGCTCAAATATGGCTGCGAGAGGTTACTACAGAAGAACTAGAAGAGTGGACAAGCCATTTGTCTCTAACTGCTACTCAGAAATTTGACTTATTCAATTGGTTCAGGAAGATGCAGCCAAAACAAAAACCTTTCCAATCACCTTATTACTGGGCTGCTTTTTGTGTGATCGGATAATAATCGATAAACTTATTAACAAAGCACAAATCATGCAAATCACGCTTGAACTACCGGACAACCTCCAACTGACAGCAAACCGATTTGCTTACTGAACTAGCGATCGCTCCTTTCCAACACGCCGGTGTAAACTCTCGTTGGGTTTCACTTCGTTCCACCCAACCTACCAGAGAAAGCAATCTCTTGGGTGGCTTGTTGCGTGAAAACTAAAGAGCTTACAGAGGATTGTATCTATAGGCGCACACCTATCCCATTATCACTAATAATAGCACAAAACTTCAGGACACAAGGGAAGCGATCGCTCTGTTCCAATAGCATCATCCCATTGAGTGTAAAGAAAAGTAGTGCGAGCATCTTGCTCGCGTTCCCTATTCAACCTTACAGTGCGATCGCAAATCTTGTAGGTTGGGTTGAGGTAACGAAACCCAACAGATAAACTTAAGCCATAAACCAATTACAAAGCATAAATCATGCAAATCACCCTTGAACTACCGGACAACCTCCAACTGACGGAAACTGATTTGCGTAGTGAATTAGCGATCGCTATACTTTAAAACTGGCCCATCACCTTTGAGAATACAATATAGTGAAAAACCCAATCACAGAACCTGAATCATGCAAATTACGATTGATATTCCAGATGAATATATCCAAAGTCTAGAACCTGAGTTAGAGAATCTCCCTCAGCTGATCCTTAAAACACTTGTTGTTGAGGCATACAAAGCTCAAAATCTAACCGGTGCTGAAGTTGGACGTATCCTTAATCTCAACCGTTTTGAAGTAGATGCCTTCCTCAAACAACATCAAGCCTACCTCCACTACACGATTGCTGACTTTAATCAGGATCTCCACACTCTTGAGCAAGTCCAACAATAGCAGTAGGCAATAACTGTGAACGTTGTATCTGATACCTCACCGATTCTCTACCTGTTGCTAATCAATCAGCTCGACCTTTTACCGAGACTATATCAAACTATCACTATCCCAGATGTTGTCCAAGCAGAGATGCAAGCAATTGGTGCTCCAGCTCAACTACAAAACTGGATTGCTGAGCCACCCACCTGGCTGAAAATTTGTCCGGTTCCCGAAGGGAATTATACCCCTCTGCAACGTCTTCAACTAGGTGAACAAGCAGCTATCCTTTTAGCTCAGTCCCTTCAAGCAGACTTACTCATTGTCGATGATCTTGATGCCCGCAAAATTGCTCAACAGCTAGGAATTAATATTGTTGGT
>CBDCVG010000052.1:0-13566 GCA_965222765.1 Caldora sp. | reverse complement strand
ACAGACCAGCTCTTTCTGGAGCTGGGCGGAGAATGATAATTATTATTATTTTATTCCCTGACGACTTCAGTTAACGCTATTTGGCGGGATTAAAAGAGTAAGAAATTGAAGTAAAAATGCGTTTAGACGAAGTAGCAAAAAGCTTATCTTCAGAGAGTTTCAAAAAGTAAATCTATAACCTTTGAACACATTTACTGAAGCTTTAGAAGCGTTTCATACAGCTATGTCTTTCCGTTTCTTTGATTGGTTGACACACAATAGAGAAGTGTTTGCTGCAAACCCAAGCGAGTTTGGGCTTGATTTGGGCTTGATTTTTGTTTAAGTCCCGAATCGTAAGTTATTGCTGGGATTGAATCAGCTCATTAGTGACATTAATCAATTTCAATCCTTTTTGTCTTCTGGATAGTTTCGATTCTTTCTTACTCATTGATTTCGGAAAGTGACAGAAGAGGGATATGACAGCATAACGTTCAAGTTGAGCGGTGTGATAGCATTTTATAATAGAGCCCAGCGCTTTTGCCTTCACATCCGCTCCAACGTTAAGTTAGGTTTGCAAAGACTTGCAATTTTTGTGTTTTCGTACCTTAACCCAGCCTACAAAGCGACGACTCTAAATCGGTTAAACTTATGCAGATTAAACGTTCATTTCGGTTCATTTTCTCACTGGTGCTGGCTATTTCTTTAGTATGGGTAAGCCTTAAGCCCGTTAACAGCCTTGCAACAGCCTCCACTAGTCAAGGAGTACAGAATACTAAATTCCTATCTTCCGAGACTAACCTTGTTGCTCACGCCAAGGCCGGAGAGTTTGTGTTACCCCCTTTGCCCTATGCCTACGATGCTCTTGCTCCCTACATTGATAGCGAGACGATGACTTTTCACCATGATAAGCACCATGCTGGCTATGTCAAAAACTTAAATGGCGCGATCTCAAAACACCCAGAATTGAAAGGTAAATCGGTGGAGGCGTTATTGCGTGATCTCAGTAGCCTTCCAGAAGATATACGCTCTACCGTACGCAATAATGGTGGAGGCCATGCCAACCACACGATGTTCTGGGAAATTATGACTCCTGATAGTCAAAGCCAACCCACTGGTCGGATTGCCTCAGCAATTAATGATACTTTTGGGGACTTTGAAACCTTCAAGCAGGAATTCAATACTGCTGGAAAAAAACGTTTTGGTAGTGGCTGGGCTTGGCTAGTTTTGACCAAGGATGGAACGTTAGAAGTTACGAGCACAGCTAACCAAGATAGTCCTTTTCTTGATGGCAACTATCCGATCATGGGTAACGATGTTTGGGAGCATGCATACTACTTAAACTATCAAAACCGCCGAGGAGACTACCTTGATGCTTGGTGGAGTGTTGTGAATTGGGAAGAAGTCAATAAGCGATTTGAACAAGCTCAAAGCTCCCTAAAGAGTTAGAATGAGCTAAATTTTAAGTCAATAATTGATGATGAACAATGGATAATGGATAATGACCTCTCCTTGAAAGAAGAAGATTGAACTTCAGGAAAATATTTAATTTTTATTTTCTTGCATTTTTGCAGAGGTCTTAGACCAAACTAACCAATTATCAATTATCAATTATCCATTATCCATTGATCAAGGGGCTACTCCCCACTCCCTCACTACTGCAACATTAACGCCACTTCTTTAGCGAAATAAGTTAGAATCAAGTCTGCACCGGCTCGCTTCATGCTCGTCAGCGTCTCTAAAATCACTTTTTTCTCATCAATCCAACCCTTTTCCCCAGCAGCTTTAATCATGGCGTATTCACCACTGACGTTATAAGCTGCAACAGGTACATTCGTGTGCTGTTTGATTTGGCAAATAACATCCATATACGCTAGAGCAGGCTTAACCATGACAATATCTGCCCCTTCTGCAATGTCTAACTCGACTTCTTTGATTGCTTCTTTCGCATTTGCAGCATCCATTTGATAGGTTTTCTTGTCACCAAATTTAGGAGCCGAGTCTAGAGCATCGCGAAATGGCCCGTAGTATGCTGAGGCATATTTGGCTGAATAGGCAAGAATACCCACGTTAATCCAACCCTCCGCATCTAGTGCGCGACGAATTGCGCCTACTCGACCATCCATCATATCTGAAGGGGCAACGAAATCGGCTCCGGCTTCTGCTTGTACAAGTGCCTGTTTTACCAGCACCGCCACCGTTTCATCGTTGAGAATCTTGCCATCCTGCACAATGCCATCATGCCCTTCACTGCTGTAGGGATCAAGGGCAACATCGGTAAAAACCAGAATATTGGGGACGGCTTGCTTGATGGCTCGCACCGAGCGAGGAATTAAGCCATCCGGGTTATAGCTTTCTGTCCCCGCGTTGTCTTTTTGGTTCTCGGGAACGAGGGGAAACAAAGCGATCGCACCAATTCCCAATTCATACGCCTGCTTCACCTCATCCAGCAACAAATCCAGGGTGTAACGGGAGCAACCAGGCATTGATGGCACTGATTGCTGTTGCTTTTCCCCTTCCATGACAAACAACGGGTAAATTAAGTCTTTTACGCGCAAGCTATTTTCCCGCACCATACGACGCAGGGTTTCAGTTCGTCGCAACCGTCGAGGACGATGCACAATCGCTGGCATAGTCGATTTGGCTTGGTGTCCAGAATCTGCGGGGTCGATTTCTGTTGGCGGAGTTTGAGGTGCAAGGGTTGAGGTTTCAGTCTCGCTCATAATATAATGATAATGGTTATCATTCGCTTATTCTACAGCACCCGCCGTGAAAAGTGACTCATCATCTCAAGAAAGTGCAACCCATTCACCCCGTCTGACTCGCAATCAGCAAGCGGTGCTCGATGTCCTGCTAAGCCAAGCGGATGCCCGCTCAGCCCAGGATTTGTATCGCCTGCTGCGTGAACGACAGGCGATCGGGTTGGCAACTGTGTATCGGGCACTGGAAACCTTGAAGCTTTACGGGTTGATCAAGAACCGAGTGGGTGTAAGTGGTGAATCGCTGTACAGCCCCATTGCCCTCGATCAGCACTATCTGACCTGTTTGCAATGTGGTCAGTCTTTCCCGCTCGATCACTGTCCTGTGCAAGGATTTGAAGACCATTTGCAGCCCTCAGTTCCGTTCAAAATCTACTATCACACCCTAGAATTTTTCGGACTCTGTGAACCCTGTACTCATCAAATATCTTAGTGATTGCTCAACCTTCGGGAAAGCAGGCTGTAACAGGCAGCGCTAGCTGAAAATGCTTATTCGCCAGCAACGCCTGTTACTCCCCGGAACGTTTTAGAATTCAAAGATGGTACGAAGGGTTCCCACCCAAATGGTGTCGTTATTATTGTTGTGTTCTGGATTAAGAATCACAAGCACACCTGGGTTAAGGGCAATATTATCGGTAAGTTGGTAGCGATATTGAGCCTCCAGATGCCAAGACGTGTCACCATCCTCAAGACCGATATCATTATCAGTCACCTTCGGGGGTTGTCCCACGATGAACCCAAGCAAACTGCCCTCTGATCCAAAGTCGGGTAATGCTAGGGTGACAGCCCAGTTAAAAATAGTGGCATCATCGCCCTGGCTAACCGGGATACCATCGTTCAACCCATCAACTTCACTCTGAGCTCTTGTCAGCCCTGCCCAACCTGAAAGCGTGAAGGCTGGACTGATGCGAAAGCGTGTAGAGACCCCAAAGTGATCGGCTGAAGTGGCTGTATCTTCTCCAAACGGCACATTTGCCAGTTCGCTACCCGTTTCCCCAGAGACAACCACCTGTCCTCCAGGATAGTAGGCTCGCACGTAAGTCAAACCTAAACCCACACGATCGCTAAGATCGAAACTAAGCTGTCCAATAGCCGCGTAGCTACCATTAAACAGCCCATTTTTCTCACTGGGGTCACTGGCATTCGGTGCCAAGTAGCCTACAGATAAGTTGAGCGCGTCACTAAAGCTATACGTGAGAGTTGCTCCCGTACCTTCCAATCCCTGGTAGTAAATGGGATTGAAGCGCCCAAAACGGGAAATTGCCCCCGTAAGTTCTTCCGAGAAAAATTCGTTGAAGTTGGCGAAGTTTTCATTAAACTCACCCCCAACGGCATCGATAACAAATGAGAGCTTCGCACCTTCGGGAGCACCATGTCCATGTCCATGTCCGTGTCCATGTCCGTGTCCATGTCCGTGTTCCTCTTCTTCCGAGTCATGGGACTCTCCCGTTTCACCCACTGAGAACCGATAGAACAACTTCCCAATCCGAACGCTATTGTTACTCCCCTCATCAAAGGCGAGGCGAGTCATACTCGTTCCAGTTATGTTAGGATCATCGCCTTCACCAGGACCGAAGGGAATGGTATTAAGAGCATCCAAGCGGGTACCTAGCAAGTCTTTGCCTGTAAAGCTTGTCTCAAAAAACAGACGTGTTCGGTTGTTGAGAACGATGTTATCTTCTACCTCTTCACCACTGCCATCTGCTTTTTCGTCGCCAAATGCACCACTGACAGAAAAACTGACTTCTCCTCGAAGCTTGGTAGTCGTGGAGAACTGATGGTCTTCTAAGAAGGCCAAGCGACCGTCCAGCGTATCCAGCCGCGTACCAAACGTTGCCAAATCTGTTTGGAACTCTTGTGCCAGCCGTTGCAGCGCCTCTAAATCCTGACTAGTAACAAAACCGTCGCCACTGCTCAGTATACGCCCAATTTGTTGCAAACAGGCATTCAATCCAGTCGCAAATTCATACCGGGTTAAGGCACGGTTGCCGCGATAAGTGCCATCAGGATATCCATCAATACAACCATAGCGTTCGACCAGATCTCGCAGTGCTTCAAATGCCCAGTCTCCCGGAGAAACATCCCGCAGTTGAGAGACATTAGTGACTTGAGCGAGGGAGTCAGCACCGCTTTCATTGCTATACTGCTCAATTTGTTCCAAAACATTAGCCGTCTCGGATGCCACTAAGTTCTGTATCGGCGTCACTGCGACTGAAAGAGGTTGGGGACGCACCAGGGGATGGTTTTGTAGAGAGCTGACTTATCTCATCTTCTGCGTTTTCTGCATCATTATCCTGTATCGCGGCTACTGAAATTTCTGCCACTGGTTGTTGCTCCAGTTCGGTTATTATTAATATTTCGCTACCCAGTGCGCTTTCCCAGGCAGCTAAAGTACCCCCAAACAGCACTGGACTCACGAGTAAAGCCTTCCACCACGTTTTTGACATTACATTCCTCACACCCTAGTTCGAGATTCAACAGAAATTCACTCCTGCCTCACAACACACCCATCACTTAAGGGGTGATTGTGATTATGATAATCATTATCATAGTTTGGGATGATTATTATAGCAACGAGGGCTACCATGATCGAACAGAGCATCAGTGCGAGCGCATCTGGCTAGCAACGGAAACATAGTTACTGGCGATCGCATCCGTTACCTCAACCCAACCTACATGTATTCCTAATTGGGCGACAGCATACAGTTTTGGCACAGATTAAGAGGTTTGAAATCCCTTACCTACCCCATAACGCACCGTCCTAAATTCTACGCGGTTTGTATCTGGGGAATAAAGAGTATAAGTAGCTTTACCAGGTTCTCGTCCCACATTACCCACGCCAATGACTCGACGGGGAGATGCTGTCGCTGTCTGAACCTGCTGTTCACCCTCAAGAGTTGTTACCGTTGAGGACACGGAACCCCCTTGCAATTCGTACTCAAACGCTAAACCCGATCGCCCACAAAACAAGTTATTCGCCCCCATACGCATCAAGCGATCGCACATCTGCCAAGGAGGGGTTTGAGGAGTCAGCTTATCATCCACACTCAAGCTACTGCCATGAATCAGCAAGCAATCGAGTTCAAAAAAGCCGAAATCTAGAGTACGAATCCATTCAATGCTTTTGCGAGAAACACTATTCCAAAGGGATGTGACAGCATCAGCACCATATTTTTTGATCAGTTGAGTTGGTTCGCCGGTAGTACCCAACCCATAAAGAATCAGGCATTGCTCTTCCCACCAACCTGTACAAACTTGGGGAGAAAGTTCACCGGGCTTTGGGTTCCGAATTCGCTGCACCACCGATTCACTTTCAGGCTTGAGTCCAATGAAATCTCCTAAAATATATATATTTTCCACCCATTTTTGCCGATGCTTAATATCCGTTTGAACAGCTTCATAGGCAGCTAAATTACCTTCGATACCACTTAAAATTGCCCAGTTGTCAATCATTATTACACAACAAATTTTCTAATTCAAAAGGGGGCTAAGAGTCATTGCCAATTACCAATTATCAATTATCAATTATCCATTATCAATTATCCATTAATGAATTTACCGTGCACACACATGAGTTGGATCATCTGCTTTTTCAGCAAACTCTAGTCCTTGTGCTAGACGCCAAGCAAAAATAGCAGGTAAGCCTTTATTAATGATCGCGGTACAGGTTTTTTGGTAATCGTACTCGACTTCTCGCAAAGTTACCTGTTCAGTATCGGTGTCGTAGATAACATAGGTGGCATTCGGACGTCCATGACGTGGTTCTCCGACTGAACCCACATTGACAATGCGTTTGAGAGGAGCACTAAAGGTTTGTTCCTGCTGCTTGCCTGCTGCATTCACTTTGACTTGCAGTTGACTAGCATCTAAGTTGCGGACATAAGGAACATGGGTATGACCACAAAAAAGTACGTCAGCACCTGTTGCAATGACTCGTTCAGCGGCTAAGAAAGCGTCTAATTCGGGTAACAAATACTCGTGGTTGCTGTGAGGGCTGCCATGAACAAAACAGAGGTTTCCCTCTTTGAAGCTATGAGGCAGTTGAGCCAAAAATTCTCGGGTTTCGGGGTAAATTTGCTCGTTAGTCCATTCATGAGCAAGTCGTCCGCGTTTTTCTGCTAATAGTGAAGGATAGGAACATTCGCAAGCGTTTAATCCTTCTACGACATCCTCATCCCAACATCCCTGGCAAGTGGGAATATCCAACGAGCGAATTTGTTCGACCACGGCATTGGGATAAGGCCCATAACCTACTAAGTCACCCACACAAAAAATTTTGTCAGCTTTTTGGCGATCGATATCAAATAAAACAGCATCTAAGGCTTCGTAATTACCGTGAATGCAGGAGATAACAGCGAGTTTCATGCTTCCTCTAAATCTTCATCTGAAATGGCTAATGATTCTTGGATTTGTTGTTGGTAGTGATGAATTGCAGCATCGGATAAACAACAATCTTTGAGGGTTTGTGCGATCGCTTCCCGATCCAACTCAACACCTACAACTTCAATCCCACTAAAGCGCTCAGGACGTCCTTCTAACCAACGGGGAACAGTTAACTCGGTGTAGGTACTATCAGGAATTCCAGCTACAAAATCAAAGTGAAACGCTCGTCCATCAGCTAGGTCAAAAATGCCCTTAGTTCGGTTAACATTGCCATAGGCTCCTTGAGTTAACTCGTACCAAAAGACATTCAAGCTTGCTGGATCTAAAACTTGACCACTAATCGGCGCACGCCAAAGCTCGGGTTTTCCTCCTGTTGGTTCAACTGTAACTCCCGGCACAACCTCTGAAGCCCAAGCGTGCCATCCTGTATTTTGTATATTTGGCGGCATCAAGGCAACGCGATGAATTGAGAGGTCATCTAACACGGATAACACTGGCTCGACTGACGCTAAATCCACATGAAATCCCAGTTCTAGATAAGTAATCGACTCAAGCCCAGCCAAGTTTAATAATTGATTTTCCTCATCTTCTTTCAGAATTTTGACATCGGGAAACTCAGCGGCAATGCAGGTCATGTCAATGGGAACTGGATCAGAACCAGGACTGAAATACTGCACTGGTTGGTTAGCAATAGCTAGCTGTTGTCGAATCCAAGTGGTCTTCCCTGCTCCCGGTAAACCAGCGACAGCAATAATCATGGATAATACTTTGGGTAATGACTGTTATTTTAGAATAAAATTAAAACGATAATCATTATTTAAAAAGTTTAATTTTGCATGGTATATACTTCAGCACCCCTACCTAAGAAGATTAACATTGCCATCATTGGTGCTGGTCCCCATGCCCTAACCTTAGTCGCTCATCTCCTGCACAAATGTCAGAAGATACAGGGTAAATTTTTAGTTTTTGATCAGAGTGGTCAATGGATGAGCCAGTGGTTTCACGCTTTTGCCGCTTTAGAAATTCCTCATCTCAGGTCGCCTGCCGTTCACCACCCCGACCCGAATCCCTATGCACTGCGGAGCTTTGCCGAATCTCGCCCCACAGAGCTTCATCCCCCTTACGACTTACCTGGCACTCAGCTTTTTCAGGATTTTTGCTTGCATCTCATCAACAAGCAGCAATTGGATAAGTGTATCGTCCCAGCCCGAGTAACTCGCCTTGAACCCCTAACTCAAATGAGGAAGACTCACTTTCGCCTCTGGTTAGACAATGGGGATTCAGTCATTGCTCGACGGGTTGTTCTGGCAACAGGAGGTGGTACTCCCAACTTGCCGGACTGGGTAAGTCATATCAGTACACCCTATCCTCAAGATCGGCTGTGTCATTCCCATGATGTCGATTTGCGTTCATGCTCACTGGCAGGAGAACGAGTTCTGATTGTGGGAGGTGGATTAACATCTGGTCATTTAGCAGTAGGAGCTGTGGCTCGTGGTGCCCAGGTAATATTAATGGCACGACGGGATTTTCAAGAAAAGTTATTTGATGCTGATCCAGGCTGGCTAGGACCTAAATATTTGAAGGAATTTTGGGCTGAAACGGATTGGCAGAACCGTTGGCAGATGATTCAACAGGCTCGCAATGGGGGTTCTCTCACTCCAGCAATAATGACGCAGCTACGACGTGCCTGCCGCAATGGGAAAATTTCGCTCCATGAACAGTGCCAAATTGTTGAAGCGATATGGCAGGATAATTATTGGCAGGTTCGCTGCCATGATGGCACAGAGCATCAGTGCGATCGCATCTGGCTGGGAACGGGAACGAAGTTAGATGTGAGGGCAAATCCTATGCTGAGAGAAGTTTCGGATAGTTTCCCAACCGCAATTGTTAATGGCTTGCCGGTTCTTGATGTTTATCTTCGTTGGCCTCGCTGCGAATTATTTATAATGGGAGGGTTAGCAGCTTTACAGGTTGGGCCTGTCGCCCGCAATCTCTCTGGTGCAAGAATGGCTAGCGATCGCATTGTACCTGCACTGACAAAACCGAGTCTAGCACTGGTCGAAGGGAGTACAGCAACGAAGCACCATTTGAGGCCTCACTATTGTAAGACCCAGAGTCACTCAACATAAATGTTAAATGGTTATTCATTACATATATATTTGAGTTAAATCAAAAATTAAATCTACTCGGAAACCATTGACTAATTTAGTCAAAGCTGACTTCACTTCCTTATGTTGCTCTGGTATTTGTTCGATCAATACAATAATCTTCTCATCATTACATGCTTCTGCTGCTAAATTAATCTGGCAGAGCCATTCTCGAGGCATCACACTCAAGTCTAAATTTTCAAGTTTTAAGTCTGAAATAGTGTTTACCTCTTTAATCTTTTTGAGTTTATTCTGTTCTTCATAGATATAATTCACTCCCAAATAATCACTAATTTTGGCTAAGAGCAATTTTTCTCGAAAAGGTTTACGAATAAAGTCATCGCAACCTGCGGATAAAACAGCTGCCCGATGTTCTTCAAAAACACTTGCTGTCAAAGCAATAATTACTGTTGCTTGACCCTTGACATGAGACCTAATTTTTTTAGTTGCTTCATACCCATCCATTACTGGCATCCGCATATCCATCAAAATGAGGTGTGGTTCCCAACTCTCCCATAGGGCTACTGCTTCTTCACCATTAGTAGCTTCACGCACAGAGAAACCAACTATAGTCAGAAGTCTGAAGAGTAGGAGGCGATTTGTCCATTTATCCTCTACTACCAGAATGCGACATAGTCTTTGGTTAGGGGCTAACCCAATTACTCGTTGAGAAGTTTCAACTATGGGATTATCAATTACTTGAGCAAGGCTAATCGGAATATCAAATCTAAACACAGTTCCTTGCTCTAACACACTACTGACACTGAGTTTTCCTCCCATTAATTCCACAAATTTATTGCTAATCGATAATCCTAAACCAGTACCTTCATTAGATTTATGTCCTGTGGCAGTTTGGGTAAAAGGTTCAAATATTGAACTCAGTTCACTAGGAGCAATACCAGGACCAGTATCTTCTATTTCAAAGATTATTGTTGTTTGTCCTTTGTTGTTTGTCCTTTGTTGTTTGTCCTTTGTTGTTTGGGAATCGAGAATGGAGAATTCAATTGAAGCTCCCTTGTCTTGCCTAGCTCCCCTATCTCCCCAGCTCCCGACTTTCACTCGTAAAGTGACACCGCCTTCCTTGGTAAACTTAATAGCATTACCTAAGAGGTTAATTAAAACCTGACGCAGTTTACCCTCATCGGTTTGGATGTATCGGGGAAGCTCAGGAGCCTGCTCGAAAATGAGTTGCAACTCCTTGAGTTGGGCTTTTAAGCCTAGCATTTCTTCCAAACCCTCCAGCAGGTAATACAAGTCGAAACTGGTTTGCTTGAAAGTACTCCTACCTGCCTCAATTTTGGAC
This sequence comes from Caldora sp., assembly GCA_965222765.1. GTDB lineage: Bacteria > Cyanobacteriota > Cyanobacteriia > Cyanobacteriales > Coleofasciculaceae > Caldora. The sequence goes on along the minus strand of CBDCVG010000052.1, from coordinate 2,998 downwards.
ATTTCTAGAATGTCATTGATTAATTCCAGCAAATGCTCACCGGAGCGGCTAATAATTTCTAAATGTTCTCTTTGTTCGATGGATACATAGGTATCCCGGCTCATCACTTGGGTAAAGCCGAGAATCGCATTGAGGGGAGTGCGAAGTTCGTGGCTCATATTCGCTAGGAATTCGCTTTTGGCGCGGTTGGCAACTTCTGCTGCTTCTAGAGCCTGTTGTAGGCTTGCTTCTGAGCGTTGGCGATCGCTAATATCTTTGAGCATAACTGTAAACAGCACTCCCTCAGGTACTTGCAGCTGGGAAATTGAGGCTTCAGCAGGGAATTGAGTACCATCTTTGCGACAACCGAAAATGTTGCTATAGCGGTTTGCCATCTTACGAGACTTGGCTTCTGATGTCGCAAAATTACGGATGTGTTGTTGATGAAGCTCTCGCTTGGTCTCTGGTATTAGAATATCTAAGGATTGACCAATAATCTCATTTGCAGTGTAACCAAAAATCTTTTCCGCACCCTGGTTAAATAGCTGGATCCTTTGCTTCTCATCCACAGAGATAATTGCATCTTCAGCAATATCTAAAATCCCAGCAAATTTTTCTTGACTGGCTTGTAATGCCTGTTCTGCCAGCTGACGCTCTACTTCTGCTCCTGTGCGTGCAGCAAAAATTTGCAAAATCATTTCTTTTCCTGGATTGTATACCATCGGTTTGAGATCCAGCACTGCCAAATGACCTAAGACTTCACCAGCTGAAGTAGTCAGGGGACTACCCCAATAGCTTTCTACCCCTAAGTCAACTAAATCTTGATCCTGAGGAAAAAGTTGTTGCACACCCTTTGGGTAATGGCATATCATCCCAGCTAAAACATTGTCACAAGGAGTGCCAGCTAAGTTATACTCGACGTTGCCACCAAACCCTTCCCCCATCCAAAATGCCAAGGTACGAACTTTAGTTTTACCCTCGTCAGCGAACTCTGTGACTACAGCATAATGAACCTGTAACACTTGAGCCAGATAACGGACACAGGAGCGAAAGAATTCCATACCTGTACTCGAAGCTGTCCCCTCGACAATCAGGCGCAGTGCATCTTCTGTGTGCTTGCGCTCGGTAATATCACTAGTTGTCCCTGTTATCCCGATGACATTGCCTTGCTCATCCTGCTGTGCGATCGCATTAAACATCAAATTAATCGGTCTGCCATCTTTCGTTAGATGAGTTGTCTCATACTGAAAGATCGACCCTGTTGTTATCAGCTCTTGGAAAACTACGAGTTCTTGATGCTTTTGCTGGCTAGGAAGGAAATCTGTAAACGGGCGACGGAGCATTTCCGAGGGCTCATAACCATAAATCTGTTTGGCAGCCTGATTGACGAAGGTATAATGTCCTTGGACATCAACCGACCAGATCATGTCCTGGGAAGTTTCAACTAAGTTCCGATACTTCTGCTCACTTGCTTGCAGAGCTACTTTCGCTTGGTAGCGCTCCGTAATATCAAGTACCGTTCCCAAAAGTTGAATCACCTTTCCAGTTGAGTTAACTACCGATTCTCCTCTAGCCTCAACCTGACGAATTTGACCATTGGGTTGTACAATCCGAAAGTTAAATTCGCAAGCTCCACCCTGGGCAATCATGTGGGCAGCGGTTTGTTTCCACAAAGAGCGGTCATCAGGATGAATTCGTTTGAGGAGTTGGTCGTAGCTTGGTTCGGAGCGGGTTGGATCAACACCAAAAATGCGGCATAGCTCCTCTGACCAGATAAATTTATTAGTCAGTACATTGTATTCCCAGCTACCAATATGGGCAATTCTTTGGGCTTGGGCAAGAGAAGCTTGGGAGCTCGCAGCGTTATCAAGTGCTGTACGAAGCTTTTCCTCTGTTCGTTTTTGCTCGGTGATATCCAAAATGGTAGTAACAACAAAACGTTTACCATCCTGCTGTTGAAAACAGCTCCGCTTGACATCAACTATTAACTCTGAACCATCCTGGCGGGATACAGTAAATTCCCCTTGGTCATAATTTCCGACTTGAATAAACTCTTGATATTCTTTAATTAACTCTGATTTTTTAGCTGAGCTTAACTGGGTAAAATGTACGGTAAATGGTTGATTAATGAGTTCTTCTTGAGTGAATCCATATACTTGACAATAGGCAGGATTAACATCTATAAAGTAACCGTTTTCATCTGTTAAACAAATGCCTACTGGAGCAGAAGTTAGAATTGAGCGGTTTAATCTGTGGCGGTTATTTAGCTCTTCTTGAGCAAGTTTGCGCTCCCTTGCTTCGAGAGCCAAAGATACTAAATCGGCGGCAGAGCGAGCAAAATTTTGGTCTTCAGCTGTCCAGCTACGAGCAGTACTAACATGTTCATTAGATAAAACTCCCACTGTCTCTCCTCCTAATCGAATGGGAGCATCCAACATCGAAGTGATATTCAAAGGAGTTAGATAAGACTCAGAAAATTCGCAAGTTTCGGGAGCGGTATGGGCATCATCTGCTATTATTAATTTGTTTGTCCTCAAAGCTTGAAAATAAGCTGGATAGTCAGTCTCCACCAGTTCAATCCCTGCAGTATGTTGGTTCAGACTCCATTCAAATAAGTCAAGACATTGAATAAGCGTGCGCGTTGGGCCAAAAAGCCAGACACTAACCCGTTCAACCTCAAGATTATGGGCAGTTGTTTGAGTGATTTGGGCCAAAGCTGCTGGCAAATCTCCCTGATTGAGTGCTTGATTACTGGCAAGTTCTGTTAGTACTCTATTATGATGGCGCAGTAGATTATTTTGTTGAGTTAGTTGTTTTTGTAGCCTACCGATTTTCAACTGATTCTCAACGCGGGTTAGAACCTCTTCTAACTGAAACGGTTTAGTAATATAGTCTACCCCACCTACCTTAAAAGCCCTCACCTTATCCGATACTTCATACAAGGCACTCAGAAAGATAATCGGAATATTTTGAGTTTCCGGATTTGCTTTCAATTGTTCGCATACTTGGTAGCCATCCA
>CBDCVG010000051.1:0-21906 GCA_965222765.1 Caldora sp. | reverse complement strand
TTGAGCCAGGAGCGAGGGTTGTCGTGTTTGGACTCGGAGGTATTGGTCTCAATGTCATCCAAGGGGCGCGGATGGTTGGTGCTAGCCAGATTGTGGGAGTAGATATCAATTCAGCTAAACGAGAGGTAGCTGAAAAGTTTGGCATGACTGATTTTGTCAACCCCCGGGAAGTAGAGGGAGATTTAGTTCCCTACCTGGTGGAATTAACTAAAGGTGGAGCTGATTACAGCTTCGAGTGTGTGGGTAATGTCAAGGTTATGCGCCAAGCTTTGGAATGTTGCCATAAAGGCTGGGGTGAGTCTATTATTATCGGTGTTGCTGGTGCTGGTGAAGAAATTAGCACTCGTCCTTTCCAACTAGTTACTGGGCGTGTTTGGAGGGGTACAGCTTTTGGTGGTGCAAGGGGTCGCACCGATGTTCCTAAAATAGTTGATTGGTATATGGAAGGCAAAATAAATATTGATGACCTCATCACCCAGGTAATGCCTGTAGAACAAGTTAACGATGCCTTCGATTTGATGCACAAAGGAGAGTCCATTCGCTCTGTTTTGACCTTTTAAGATAAACAGGACTTACGCAAAGCCTCTATTTGTAGGGTGTGTTAGTGTAACTAACGCACCTTTAACTCTATATGTGGTGTAGCGCCCCATATTTTGCCACAAGCGATCACAAGGTCTTATATGCTTAGTTTCCTCTCTTAAAATTTTTACTTGCCAATTCCTATTCAAGTTTGTTACCTTAGTTAAGCGTCAAAAAAAGTAAGCCGGGATAGCTCAGTTGGTAGAGCAGAGGACTGAAAATCCTCGTGTCGGCGGTTCAATTCCGCCTCCTGGCATTGACAAAGCTTTACTCGGTAAAACTTTCGTTAAAAGATTATTTCCGCTGTTTTTATCCTCAAAAGTAGGGCTCTTTAGGGATAAAAATTGTGTTTGAATACAATTTGACTATAAAATTCGCTCTTCAGATGGAGAAATGACGATGGAAAACCTGACTAAACAAAAGTGCGAACCCTGTAGTAAAAATGCTCCAGTAGCTACTCAGGAAGAAATTGCCCAACTTAAGCCTCAGATTCCTGATTGGGAAATAGTCGAACAAAATGGAGAACTACGATTGGAGCGTAGCTATGACTTCCCTGATTTTAAAAGTGCGATCGCTTTTACTAATCTGGTTGGAGATGCTGCTGAGGAGCAAGGACATCACCCAGCTTTACTGACTGAATATGGCAAGGTAACAGTAACTTGGTGGACTCATGCCATCTCTGGTTTACACAAAAACGACTTTATTATGGCGACAAAAACAGATGAGATTGCAACTGAGTTTGCTAGTAAAAATTAGGTTATTTATAATGGTAGGCATTTTCCAGCATTTTTTTCATCTGGCAAAGTGTGAGAAAATAGGGCTATCCCATTGTAAAAATCAAAGTGTACGAGCTGTACTTTGAAAACTAACCCATCTACTAGTTTCACCTGTAATCAAAACCATGACTAATCGCCCTATTATCCTTGGTATCGTCGGTGATAGCGCCGCTGGCAAAACAACTTTGACCAAGGGAATTGCTCAAGTATTGGGTTCAGAAGATGTCACGGTTATCTGTACAGATGATTATCACCGCTATGACCGCCAGCAGCGAGCAGAACTGGGAATCTCGGCATTACATCCCGACTGTAATTACTTGGATATCATTCAGCAGCATCTAGGAATACTACGTACTGGACAACCAATTCTCAAACCCATTTACAACCACAGTACTGGTATGTTCGACCCACCAGAATATATCAAGCCCAGAAAGTTTGTGATTGTTGAAGGATTGCTTGGTTATTCTACCCGTGCAGCAAGGGAGTGCTACGACGTCAAAGCATACTTGGCTCCACCGGAGTCTCTCAGGAGTCAGTGGAAAATCAATCGGGATACTTATAAGCGAGGCTACACTAAAGAACAGGTTCTCGAGCAACTCAGAAAGCGTGAATCTGACTCAGAGCAGTTTATCCGTCCCCAGCGCAAATGGTCAGACATTGTTGTTACCTTCTACCCTCCTGAAGATACTTTCGAGCAGAACGACTTACTGCTTAATGTGAAACTAGTACTCAGACCTACCATACCCCATCCAGACTTAGCCGAAATTATTAATCCTAGTAGCACCCATCTCAGTTCAGCCATTCGCTTAGAACTTGACCGAGATATGGGTAAACCGGTTGATGTACTGGAAATTGATGGTCATGCGACTAGTGAGCAGGTGAGTGAATTGGAGCGAATGCTGTGTAATGAAGTTCCTTTTTTAGGTAAATTTTGTAGTCTTGAAGGCAATCAAGACATTGGTAAGGTGACAGGTACAACGGGGGAAACCCTCCAAAGTTTTCCGCTGGCGATTACGCAACTGTTAATTACCTATCACATGCTCAAAGCTGCTAATATTCATCAATTAGATAACCTAGCTTTAGAGCTCTAGAGTTCAATAACAAAGAAACTACCAGTTTCTTCGTTATGGAAGAAATTTGTCGTAGTTATTTTCAGCTACAGCCAGATTATTCAAGATTTTGTAACCTGAATATTATTTTAGGAACTTAACAAGGGATCAATAAAGATCATCCCCAAGGGGTTAAGTGCTTATTTATTTTTGTATATGACTTATAGCCTGAGAATTGCCGATATACCACAAAGTGAACGCCCTCGTGAACGATTAATGGCTGTGGGAGCTAAAAATCTCGCAACAGCAGAACTCATAGCAATTTTGTTAGGAACAGGTCAAGGGAAAGGAAAGCTCTCAGCAGTAGGTTTGGGACAATACATATTGCAGGAACTCGGGAAACACCAACGGGATCCTTTAGAGGTGCTAAGGGACATCAGTCCGAAAGAGTTAATCAAAATTCATGGCATTGGTCAAGCTAAGGCAACAACGATCATAGCTGCAGTTGAACTAGGAAAGCGGGCATTTCTGTCTAAACCAGCAGAAAGCACAATAATTGATAGTCCCGCAGCAGCTGCCGCTGCCCTAAGTCACGACTTAATGTGGCAAAATCAAGAACGATTTGCAGTTCTGTTGCTGGATGCTAAAAATCGCTTACTAGGAACCCAAGTACTCACCATTGGAACAGCGACTGAGACATTAGCAAATCCCCGTGATATTTTCCGAGAAGTGCTGCGTCAAGGAGCAACAAGGGTAATTATTGCTCACAATCATCCCACTGGTATTGTTGAACCTAGTCGGGAAGATATTTCCCTAACTCAACAGCTATTGCAGGCGGCACAATTACTCTGTATCCCTCTCCTAGATCATTTGATTTTGGGAGATGGCAATCACCAAAGTCTGCGATTAACTACAACTTTGTGGGATGAATATCCTCAAGGGGATTGATTCTGCTTCCTCAGGACTTACCCAAAGCCTCTATTTGTAGTGGATTGTTTCAACTAAAATAGGGCAATAGAAATGAGTTGTTACTGAGTACTACCTTATGGTACATTGAGATTTTTGGGGCGATTAGCACAGTGGTAGCGCGCTTCCTTCACACGGAAGAGGTCACTGGTTCGATACCAGTATCGCCCATTATTGGTCTTGTAAGGATTCAGATGGAAAATTGAGGTATGAGAGAAGGGGGAAAAGAAGCACCAACTTGAGCTTTTCTAAGCTAAGACGCACTGAAATTGCATCTTCTAAAAAATGGGCTAATTCCTCTCCGTGTCTGGAGCGTCAGTGAAAAGTTGCAAATTAGATGCGTACCAGCTTATTTCTTGGCATAGCTTCTCTATTATCTTCTTTTGAGCTACCACCATCTCTACCCTTGTTTATTAGCGAGATCGCATTTCGATAATTCTGCTAAATGGATAAAGTCGAGCTTAGAATAATAAAGAAAGATTGTTTAGATTTGTGTAGCCTCGACCGGCTTGAGTAATAATTATGGCTGCCGCTGTTTTAGTCCAGAATCTCCAAAAGCGCTACGGTGATGTCGAAGCCGTCAAGGACATCTCCTTTCAAGTGGAACCTGGTGAAATTTTTGGCTTACTTGGTCCTAATGGTGCAGGTAAAACGACAGCTATCCGCTGTCTGTGTACCTTAACAGCACCAGATGCTGGTAAAGTCGAAGTCTCTGGGATATCTGCCCTTAACAACCCTAGGGCCGTGCGCCGCAGAATCGGCTATGTGGCACAAGAAGTTGCCCTAGATAAGATGCTGACGGGTAGAGAGTTGTTGTCGCTGCAAGCGGATCTCTATCATCTTCCCAGCACCTTTGCCAAAGAACGCATTAATCAAATGATTGAGCTTCTCGGGTTGCAGGAATACGCAGATAAAAAAACTGGTAGTTATTCTGGTGGTATGCGTCGCCGCTTGGATATGGCAGCAGGGTTACTCCATCAACCGGAGGTTTTGGTACTAGATGAACCAACGGTAGGACTCGATATTGAAAGTCGCTTTGTAGTTTGGGAGTTCCTGCGCCAATTGCAGCAGGCAGGAACCACAGTTTTGCTGAGCAGTCACTATTTAGAAGAGATTGATGCCTTGGCTAACCGAGTAGCGATTATCGATAAGGGTCATATCATAGCGGAGGGTACACCTTCCCACTTAAAAGATCAAATAGGAGGCGATCGCATTACTCTGCGCATCCGAGAGTTTTCACCAACAGAAGAGGCACACACAGCCAAAGATTTGCTGCAAGCTCTCCCCTTTGTACAAGAAGTAATTATCAATAACGCTCAGGGTAACTCCCTCAACCTAGTAGTAAAACCCCAAAGCGATGCTTTACTAACTATTCAGCAATCCTTGCAAGATGCAGATTTACCTACTTTTAGCATTGCTCAAGCAAGACCTAGTTTAGACGATGTCTACCTCGCCGCTACAGGTAAAACTTTAATGGATGCTGAACTAGCTACTGCTGGAACACGAGATCTCAAAGCAGAACGCAAACAAAGTATGCGATAACAACCTACCACCTAACACCTAACACCTAACACCTAACTATGAGCACAACAGTTACTCCATCTAAACCTAAGATTAACTTGCAGCCAGAGGCAGCAGGTAAAATTCCAGTTAGTGATACTCCTGGTTTAGGTGAATTTATCCAGGAAACTCTCGCTCTAACTAAGCGTCTATTTATTCAGCTACAAAGGCGTCCTTCCACTTTAATTGCTGGGCTGATTCAGCCGCTGATGTGGCTAATTCTGTTTGGTGCTTTATTTCAGAATGCTCCCCAAGGACTGTTTGGGGATGGTTTGAGCTATGGCAAATTCCTCGGTGCAGGGGTGATTGTCTTCACTGCCTTTGCAGGAGCCTTAAATGCAGGGCTGCCAGTAATGTTTGATCGAGAATTTGGTTTCTTGAATCGCTTACTAGTAGCACCTTTGGCTTCCAGATTTTCTATTGTTGCTGCTTCGGCGATTTATATAATTGCTCTCAGCTTGCTGCAAACAGTAGTAATTGTCACAGCTAGTGCCTTTTTGGGAGCAGGTTTACCCAACCTAGCAGGCTTGGGGATGATTGGACTGATTATCTTCTTATTAGTTGTCGGCATCACTGCTTTGAGTTTGGGACTAGCTTTTGCCTTACCTGGTCATATTGAGCTGATTGCAGCTATTTTTGTTATGACCCTACCATTACTGTTTGCTAGCACTGCTCTTGCACCTCTTTCTTTCATGCCGGGTTGGTTGCAGGTAGTCGCTTGTCTCAACCCTCTCAGCTATGCTATCGAACCCATTCGCTATCTTTATCTGCACAGCAATTGGTCTTTAGCTAGTATTGTGATCGAAGCTCCTTGGGCATCCATTAGCTTTGGTGGAGCATTGCTGGTACTCCTGACTTTTGCTGCTGGGGTGTTACTGGCAATCCAACCCCTACTGCGTCGCCGCTTTGCTTAGGTGATTTTTGAGAGGTGAAAGTCCAGCAAATCTAAGAGATGGTGCGTTAGCTATCGCTCAACCCAACCTACAGTTTTAGTCGTGTCACTAAAATGATGGGATAGAGTAGTGCGAGCATCTTGCTCGCGTTTCACCTCTAGGGAGCGAGACGCTCCCACTACTAACACAGAATCATTGAACGAGAACATTGCTCTGTAAAATGCCATGAATATTAGTACTCAGTTCCTTTCTGCATTTCCGTCAAAGCTACTAACTCGCCTTACTTTAGGCATCGGCATCTCAACTGTAGCCCTCGGCATTACCTCCGCTGTGCTACCCCAACCTACTTGGGCACAACAAGCGGGGGGAGCCCAATCCTTAGGAGATATCGGACCACAAAATGAGGTAAATGCTTTCTCTGGTTCAGGGGAAAGCTTTGACCCTTTTGACTTGATTCATAATGCGCAACAAGCTGGTTCAATCAGCCCTTTTGAATATAGACGTGAACTTCCTGGAAAGATAGACAGTGCGATCGATAATCTCCGGCGTCAACAATTAGAACAGTGGAATAATCAACAGTCTGAGAACAATGAACAAACAGTGTCTCCTGAGGTTGGTGATAACTTAGAGTGATGTTAACGAAGAAGACAGGAGGCAGGAGCCAGAATTTAGAATTTAGAATTTAGAATTTGCCTGTTGCCTTGTTTCTCAAGAATCATTAATAATTGTTAATCTTCTCTGTATTGGTTGTCCACAAGCATGTAGTTAATTCTCGCAATTAGAACAAAGTAGAAATAAGCTGGCTTACTAACATTTCCAAGGTAGTCCTTATGGTGAATCAGATATTGCGAGAACGCTACAAAATTCAACGGCAGCTAAGAGAGAAACCTGGTCAAAAAACTCTACTTGCTCTAGATCAACAAACCCATGATTTAGTTGTTGTTAAATTATTGCTCTTTAATGGTGGATTAAAGTGGGAACATTTTAAGCTTTTTGAGCGCGAAGCCAAGATCTTGAAGGAGCTTAACCATCCAGCTATACCTCGCTACCTGGACTATTTCGATGTTGAGACAAATTCAGGTAAAGGCTTTGCTTTAGTACAAAGCTACATCAACGCTTCGTCCTTAGAAGAACAAGTCAAAGCTGGACGAACATTTACCGAAACCGAGTTGAAGGAAATTGCCAAAGAAATCTTAGCAGTTCTTCTTTATCTTCATAACCGTTATCCCTCGATCATCCATCGTGATATCAAGCCAGGTAACATCTTGCTAACCAATCGTTCTGGAAATAGCGTAGGTCAAGTGTACTTGGTAGACTTCGGTTCTGTACAAGCTGCTGCCAGTGAAGGAGCCACAAGAACAATTGTGGGAACCTACGGCTATATGCCACCTGAGCAGTTTGGAGAACGAGCAGTACCGGCTTCTGATCTTTACGCTTTAGGCACAACCCTAATATATTTGGCTTCGGGACAGCATCCTGCTGATCTACCTCAAAAAACTTTGAAGATCTGCTTTGAAAATTATGTTAGTCTCTCAAACAGCTTCATTGATTGGTTGCAATGGATAACTGAACCATCCCTTGAACAGCGATTGGCATCTGCTGATCATGCATTGCAAGCTCTAGAGCAGGAAACTCCACAAAATCAACCAATTCCACTCCTAGTCCCAGTAAAACCTGAAAATTCTAAGGTTGTTTTAATTAAAAACCCCAATCTTTTGAAAATTTACATTCCACCGAAAGGTTTTACTCTTAAATTATTGCCTATCATTGGATTTGCTGTCATCTGGAATGGGTTTTTAGCTATCGCAGTAAGTAGTTTGAATTCTGGAGTATGGATTGATCCTTTATTCAGTTTATTAGGGCCGGGAGTATCTGTTTGGCTTATTCTACAGATTTTGTTTGCTTTTTTTTGGACAAGTCGGGTTGAAGCTAGACCAAGAGAAAATTTCCTTATGGTATCAGCTGTTTGGTTGTAAGTACTATCATCCTCTTTCTACTTCACGGCATCATATCTTGAACTTAGAAAGAACCGAGACTACCTACCACACATATCATGGAGGATATCAAATAGAAGTTGGCGATTAAACCACAAATCAATATTTGGGCTGGAGCTAAAAAGTTCGGCATTGGTGGAGGCGGCTTACTCTCTGAAATTGAGTTAGACTGGCTAGCCAATGAACTGAGTAACTGGTTAGGTTTGCCAGTCATTCGAGGAAAATAGTGTAGTAGCATGAGACCCATAAAACTGTAGGTTGGGTGGAACGAAGTGAAACCCAACACAATGTACTCCGATGTTGGGTTACGCTACCGCTAACCCAACCTACGTAATACACCATTTAGCTGTGCCACGCCAGTAGATTAAGAAGCTGCACAGGGGGAGCAGGGAGAGCTGCTTTAGATGGGAAAAGGAGGGTGACGTGAAATATGAATTGGGATTTCAATTCTCCACACCTGCCTACTCGTTTCCCCAAACTTTTTCGCTCACCCAGCGACGGGCGAGACGCCCATCCCACAAGAAACTCTCAAATACACCAAACTTTACCAAAGTCCTGGTACTGGTCTACTCTGAACTGGAGCTGGACGTGGAGCTGGACGAGATACGGGAGCTGGACGTGTTGGAGCTGGACGTGTTGTTGTAGTTCGACGTTGTTCCCTTTCAGTTAGCTCGATCCTGACAGGGGTAACTTCACGACGAGTGACAAAATCTACAGGTATTTTGTCTTTATCAGGCTCGTGTGTAGTTCCGCTAACTGCATCGCCAACTTCGATTCCCAGTTCTTCTTGTTTGTTTTTTGGAATCCACAAATTTTTGGTTTCGCCATCTGGTGTCCTTACTGTCACCACATCGCCATCAATATCGGTGACAATACCTGAGATAGTTTCCCTATCCCCTGCATGGGCTAGTAGTTGAGAATTTGTCGGCTTTTGTGCAGTTTTCTCGGTAGTCTCGGCAGCTAGCACTGGATATCCAGACCCTACAGAGAGCAAAAGTGCTAACGTTGTTCCTGTAAATACTTGTAGCTTTAACATCATATTTATCCCATCCTCAAAGGATTTGACTCAAAAAGTAATTGCTAGAATTGAGTTCATGTTTTAGGAAAGCTGAGGTCGCTTCTGAAGCGCTAGTATTCTGAAGCGCTAGTATTCTGAAGCGCTAGTATAATTTACATATCCAGCTTCCACTAAGACAGCTCAGATACTATCACATCTCCAATATTTTCAACAACCTGATATCTTGCTGGTTGGGTAATGGGGAATGGGGAATGGGGAATAGGGAATAGGGAATAGAGATTTTTATTGTTGATCAAGACTGTACTAATCTTAAGATTTTTTTTATAAATACGGTTCAGGCAACTATCCTTTTTTAAGATGTATTAATAACTATGCTGTTACTAAAGGTATAGTTACGTTAAATTCCTTCACCCTCAATAGAAACTACCTAGAATAGAGTTAGCAGAGATTCTCACTGGAGCCAGCGATGGAAACTATTCTGGGCACTGTTTTTGCTATAGCCTTATTACTGGGAACAACTGGGGTAAAAATCGACCGAGAATATGAGCGAGGTGTCATTTTTCGGCTAGGTCGGTTAAGAGGTGTCAAAGGACCAGGGATGTATTGGATTATCCCTCTAATAGACCAAAAAGCTCAAGTAGATATCCGCACTAAAACAGTAGATATTGCCCCTCAAGAAGCTGTTACTGCTGACAGCGTAACCATTAAAGTTAATGCGGTGCTCTACTACCGCATCCTTGAACCATCCAGAGCCATCAACAAAGTTGAAAACTACCAGATGGCAGTTTATCAAGCAGCAATGACTACTTTAAGGAATGTCGTTGGGCAAAATATTTTGGATGATGTTCTGCAAAACCGGGACAAGATTAACCTCAAGGTTCAAGAGATTGTTGATGAAATCACTGAGTCTTGGGGTGTGGTGATTGAGCGGGTGGAAATTAAGGATGTTGAAATTCCTACTTCCATGCAACGAGCGATGGCGAAGGAAGCAGAAGCAGTTCGCGAAAAACGGGCTCGCCTAATTAAAGCTTCAGCAGAACAGGAAGCCTCCATTAAACTATCAGAGGCATCTCAAAAGATAGTAGAGAATCCAGCTGCTCTGGAATTACGCCGACTGCAAATGCTCACAGAAATTGGCTCTGAGAACAACACCACCACGTTGATTATGATGCCATCGGATATCATTACTCTAGCTAAGCAATGGACAGATGTGCTTCAGCAGCAAAGTACACAGGATATTAAGCAAGTTCAGGGACAAGCAATCAAGCAAGGAGATGGGGGAATTGCGAATCGCGAATCGTGAGGAGATTGGATATAGAATATTTTTTACGACACGATGGGAGACCAAGCGATCGCAAGTTCAGATATTCTCAAAAATAGCGACCAATTGAGAATAAAAACGTAATAGACATCTCCGAAAAAGAATATGAAACCCTTATCTTGTCTAGATAAAAACCTCATTTCCGGAGACGTCTATTATGTTTACCAATTTTTAATTTTTAATTCCGCGCAGAGATACTAATCGGGGAGCACGTCCTTTCAAACCTGTCATCAATTGCAGAGTATAAATTTTAATCGGGGGAATCCGGCGCAAGATCCATAAACCCAACCGACGAATCCCTACCAATGGCAACCAGTTGTTAGAAAACATCCTGTCTAGAGTATCAGTAAAGCCCAAAATCACTAAATTTTCCCATTTACGCCAACGTTCATAGCGCTTGAGTACTGCCATTGTGCCAATATCTTCCCCTTTCTGGTGCGCCTCTTGCAGTACTTGGGCTAGAGCAGCAGCATCTCGAATGCCCATATTCAGCCCCTGTCCTCCCACTGGATGACAGCAGTGAGCAGCATCACCAATTAGTGCTAGTCGCGATTGGGTGTAGCGATCGCTTTGCATTAATTGTACTGGAAACAATAAGCGATCGCTTTCGAGTTCTAAGCGCCCTAATAATCCCCCTGTGCGATGTTCTAGCAGTTCTAGAAACTCCTTTTCTGCTAAATCTCTCAAAGCCCTTGCTTCTGCATGGGGTGCAGTCCACACTACTTGGCAGCGATTATCTGGTAAGGGCAAAACTCCCATTGGTCCACTATGCCAGAATCGTTCAAAGGCAGTATTATTGTGGGACTTCTCCGGTTTAATCCTTACTGTTACGCAGGATTGCCAGTACTTCCAGCCGTGAGTGCCAATGCCAGCAGCATTGCGGAGAGGGGATCTCACTCCATCTGCAGCCACTAGTAAGCGAGTTGTGAGCTGAGTAACCACACCATCTGCCTTGACTTGGATGTTTGCTCCAGATCCTTGATACTCCACATTTACTACTTCGGCAGGACACAGCCAGCTGATGTCGTTACAATCTGCCAAAAATTCTTGCAAAGAACTCAGCAAGGGACGATGTTCTCCCACATACCCCAAAGCTTCTGTACCTAAATCAGCTAATTGAAACTGCACGATACCCTGATGATCCCCATCTGAAAGGCGAATTTGCCGAAAATTGGTAATCTGGGGCAATATTTTCTCCCAAACTCCAATTCCTGCAAAAATGCGTCCTGAGAGGATCGAAAGGGCGTAAGCTTGCCTCCTTGCCACGGCTACAGATTGAGGTTGTGATTCAATTAACGCCACAGTTAACCCAGAATTTTTCAAAGCACAGGCAAGGGTTGCTCCTACAATCGAGCCACCGACAATTGCCAGATCATAATCAAAGTCTTGTTCGGGTATCGAAGCTGTTCTATCTAGCTGTTCTAACGCCATTTGTCAAATTATTAGTAATAAAATATAATAATGTTTACTAATCTTTATTTTGACGCGAACAGCCAAAGGGATGCAACTTGGCTATCAACTCATACTCAGGGACATTAGTTCATCGGTCATCTCAAAATTAGCGGTAACATTTTGCACATCGTCTAACTCTTCTAGAGCATCCATCAATTTGAGGAGCGATCGCGCTAAGTCTGGGTCAGTCAACTCCACCGTATTCCCTGGAATCCACCGCAATTCTGCTTCAATCACGGGTAAACCCTTATTCTTCAAAGTTTGATTTAAGGTTTCGAGGTTACTGACCTCCGTAAATACCTCAGATACTTCTGTGTCCATTTTGACATCTTCTGCTCCCCCTTCCAAGGCAATTTCTAGCAGCTGATCTTCCTCAACTGTACTAGCTAGAGTCACAACACCCTGTTGCTCAAACATCCAGCTGACACAACCGGTTTCACCAAGATTGCCCCCATTTTTAGTAAATGCGGAGCGCAGATCCGCAGCAGTACGATTGCGATTGTCAGTAAGAGCTTCAATCAGAACAGCTACACCACCAACTCCATAGCCCTCATAACGAATCTCTTCGAGGCTGTCCCCATCAGCTCCTAGTCTACCAGCCCCTTTCGCGATCGCTCTTTCAATATTTTCATTGGGAATACCAGCAGCTTTTGCCTTATCCACGGCATTCCGTAACTGAAAGTTGGCATCCGGGTCAGGAACACCGCTACGAGCCGTTACAATAATTGCTCGTGATAGTTTAGCAAAGGTCTTGCCCTTAACAGCATCCACTCTCGCTTTCTGTCGCTTAATGTTTGCCCATTTACTGTGTCCTGCCATCTAGTTCTTTGTCCTATGTTGTTAGTTTTTTGTTGAGAATTGTTTCCTAATAACCGATAACAAATAACCAATAACAAATAAAATAACTGCTAACGAGATAGAGGTAAGCTAACCTGGACAGTTGTTTGTTGTCCAGGTGTACTTTCTATCGTTAATTTCCCCCCATGTAATTCAACCAAACGTTTAGCAATGACCAATCCTAAACCTATACCTTGTTGCTCGTATTGTTTACGTTCAAATTGTAAGTAAGCCCCCAAATCAGAAATCTGAGCCTTAGTCATACCTCGTCCTTCATCATTCACCGATAGGATAAAAGTATCATTTTGTACAGTGCTAACTACCTGCACTGGTGTGCCCACCTGGGAAAATTTAAAAGCATTATCAATTAATTCTTCAACAATGGTTTTCAGTCTGGTATCAGCAATCTGCACAGATGCTTCTTGCACTTCCAAATGTAAATCGGCTGTCCTTCCTAGCTTGTGTGCTATTTCTCGACTCAGGTTAGCTATAATCTCCTTAGGATAGTTACTCGAACTATTTTGCAATTTCTCAACTCGCTCTGGATCTGTTGCTAAAATTTCCACTTCTGTATACCGTAAAAAATTCTCCGTCAACCTTAATAAACGTTTACCTGACTTATAGATACTTTCTGCCATTTCCCGGATTTCCTCGGTTTCTAGGAAACCAGGATCCATCATTAACTGGGAAGAACCCAGAATACCATTGAGAGAAGTCCGCATTTCATGGGGCAAAGCCAAGGTGATACTATTACGCAAATCATCAAATTTTTTCTTAATCTCCCTTCGCCTTCCCAATCTAGCTTCGATTGTCCTCTTCAATTCTTTGATGGTAAATGGCTTGGTTAGGTAATCATCCGCACCTAGTTCCATTCCCTCCCGTCGATCAATTTTGTCAGCTTTGGCGGTGAGAAAGATAAATGGAATCGTTGCTGTGGCTGAATTTTGGCTCAGTTTCTTGAGTACACCATAACCGTCAAGTTCCGGCATCATCACATCGCAGATAATTAAATCTGGTAAGTAGTTTTGGGCTAATTCAACACCAATCTTGCCATTACTAGCGGCAATGGTTTGATAATCCTCAGCCTCCAGAAAATCTAGGAGATTCTCCCGCACTAGTTCTTCGTCTTCAATCACCAAAATTTTTGTCATTGCCTTATTAGTGTTCGGTTTTGCTAATTGCTTGAGACAGAGGGAAGTGGCAAATGCTTACCTATATTAAAGCTCGTAGAGGGGGGATAACAGGGAACGAAGAAGAGGAAAAAGTCTTGCATGGAAGGAGATTTAGGTGATTTCTTAAAATAAAGATACCCAAATGTGTCCAAATCTTGCAGCTCCCAGGAGCATGTCAGGTTGGCAAATCATACTAAATCAGCCTTTCAAACCCTCGTTTATTATTGGGTGGGTTTTTCTGCCCCAGCGGGTGAACGAAATATGAAGTCGGATTTATAGCAAAGTATCCTCTCAAATCATTAGTTCTCCTTTGTTTCCCTATCTCCCCATCTCCCTATCTCCCCACCCTTTTTTTGCTCATCCTCCCCCAGCTCCCTCAGCTCTTCTCTGCGAGGATAACCAAGTATTTTGGCGCAGAGTCATCAGAATGCTATAACTGTCCCTCAATGACATGATTACCTGACAAAAAGTTCAATTAGGAACTTTAATTTACCTAAATTGATGCCTAAACGACCATATGCTAGTCCGCCTGACAGTTTTAACTCATTAAAGGTCTGGACTTCAAAAATACCAATTTAAATGCAAGATTAATTTAGTCCTACCCAAATTGCAATGCTTGCCTTATAATGCTTGCTTTGCAATAATGATTGAGCTTAACCTTGTGGCAAATTTGTAATAGATAACTATGTTTGTAACTACCCCACGACCAAATACCCTGATTCCCAATGACCTGTTTGCAGCGATTGAAGACCTCAAGCGAGAATTAAACGCGGTCATTCTTGCTCACTACTATCAAGAACCTGATATTCAGGATATTGCTGACTATATTGGTGATTCCCTGGGGTCTTTCACAGAAGGCGGCAGCCACAGATGCTGAAGTTATCGTCTTTGCTGGGGTACATTTCATGGCAGAAACTGCCAAAATCCTTAATCCGAATAAATTGGTATTACTGCCGGATTTAGATGCGGGTTGCTCCCTGGCGGATAGTTGCCCGCCTGAGGAATTTGCTGCTTTCAAAGCAGCTCATCCTGATCATATTGTGGTGTCATATATTAATTGCTCCGCTGCTATTAAAGCGATGAGTGATATTATCTGCACCAGTTCCAATTCCGTCAAAATTGTCAATCAAATTCCCCAAGACCAACCGATCATTTTTGCTCCGGATAAAAATCTTGGTCGCTATGTAATGGAGGAAACTGGACGAGATTTAGTACTCTGGCAAGGGTCTTGTATGGTTCACGAGATCTTTTCGGAGAAAAAGATCGTCGAGCTCAAAATAAATAATCCTGAAGCAGAAATTGTTGCCCATCCAGAGTGTGAGCAAGCAATTTTGCGCCATGCAGATCATGTTGGCTCAACTACAGCTTTATTGAAATACTGCCAAACAACTTCTACCGAAAAATTTATCGTGGCAACTGAGCCGGGAATTATTCATCAAATGCAAAAGGATGCACCCCACAAGGAATTTATTCCTGCGCCACCAACGAATAATTGTGCTTGTAATGAATGTCCCCACATGCGGCTGAATACTCTGGAGAAGTTGTATTTATCAATGAAGAATCGGACACCGGAAATTACCTTGCCAGAAGATATCCGGGTAGCGGCACTGAAGCCGATTCAAAGGATGTTAGAAATGTCATGAACTCTGGTTACAGGCTGGTTCAAAAATTGACAATCGACAATTCCTCTTCAATCAAGAAAGAGGATTGATAAATTGATTTAATTTCAAGATGAGTACTACTTATTCCGAAGCTGTCAAAATTGCTCAAACCTACTACGATGGCTCAGAAACTGACCGTTTGTATGCCACTATTTGGGGTGGGGAACACATTCATTATGGGATTTACAAACAAGCTGATGAACCCATACACGATGCTTCCCAACGCACGGTAGAAACTATTGCTCAAACTCTGGAAAATCTCAATCAGAACTCGCGAGTAATTGATTTGGGTGCTGGTTATGGTGGTGCAGGGAGGTATTTGGCAAAAACCTACGGTTGTCAGGTGTGCTGTCTGAATTTGAGTGAGCTGCAAAATGAGCGCAACTGTCAACTGAATCACAAACAGGGTTTAGCTGATTTAGTTGACGTAAAGCAAGGGAGTTTTGAAGAGATTCCCTATCCTGATCATGCCTTTGATATTGTTTGGTCTCAAGATGCTATTTTACACAGCAGCGATCGCACTCATTTGTTTGAGGAAGTTAAGCGGATATTAAAGCCAGGGGGTGAATTTATTTTTACTGACCCCATGCAAAGCGAAACTTGTCCACCAGGGTTTTTGCAACCAGCCTTTGAGCGTCTGGGAATTGATAATATGGGTTCTTTGAGTTTTTATCGCCAGACAGCTAAAGAATTAGGGTTTGAGGAATTAAATTTTATTGATCTTTCCCAAAATGTGCCTATTCACTATCGGCGATTTGGAGAGGAAGTTAGGAAGCGATATGAGGAGGTGGTCAAGATTACTTCAACTGAATTTGCCCAGAAAACCCTCAAAAGCATTGAACCTTGGATTGAATATTATCAGCAAGGATATATGCAGTGGGGTATTTTACATTTTCGTCTGTAATTACATTCAATAATTGATAATGAACAATGGATAATGGATAATTACCTCCTTCCCTTATGATTTGAGCCAATTAAATATCTCCTCCACTGTAAGATGAAGCCCTGGGGCAAACTCTGGCACTGGTAATACCAAATCAGTTTTTTCAAACACCTTAACTAATTTATCTGCACCATAGATAAAAATACAAGATTCCTCTGGATCTAGCAGCCAGCCCATTTGAGTACCATGATCAAGACAGTGGAGAATATTACGAACAACTTTAGTGTGGCTTTGATTAGGAGAGAGGGTTTCAATTGTCCAATCTGGATGGAGGTTAAATACATTGGCAACATCCCCATTACTATCCCTCGGAATGCGCTGAGTAAGGAAAATTGCCAGATCTAGAACAATAGATCGCCCCCCAAAGGTACAGCGCAATTCCGGGAAAGCTTGTGCTATTCTATCTGATCTGAATGTAGCTGTTAAGACAAAACTCAATTCCCCTTGAAGAATACTGTGCTTCCCTTGGGGCATAGCTTTCTGAATTATTGCTCCGTTAATATATTCACTAGCTGGTTGCGTTTCGGGTAATTCCAGAAATTCCTATAGTGTCAACAGCTTTTTTGGTGTCTTTACCATATGATTAAAATCAAAGACTTTGAGAGCTGAAAATTTCATTTTTGCTTCAATTGAGTCAAATTACTACTATTGACTTGCGATAATTGTTCGTAGTAGGTTCCGAACCCAAAGACATTTACCTCTTCGTCTGTGAGCTAACCAGCAATGACCATTTACTTTTATCATGAATCAGAAAAGCCTTATGGTTGTTTCTCCAACTTCTCTCCCCACGGTTTTGAACTCGATGGGCTTTGGTGGCAAACTTCAGAGCATTATTTCCAAGCTCAAAAATTTGTGGGGACTGAACATCTAGAAGCAATTAGATTAGCTCAAACTCCTGCTGATGCAGCCAAAATGGGACGAGAGCGTAGTCGCCCTCTGCGTGAAGATTGGGAGGAGGTCAAAGAAGATGTGATGGAGCGAGGTTTACTTGGTAAGTTTCAAACGAATCACGATATTGGTGAAGTTTTATTAAGTACGACAGAAGAATTAATTGTAGAAAATGCTCCTCAAGATTATTATTGGGGCTGTGGTAAAGACGGGAGTGGGAAGAATCGCCTGGGAGAGATTTTGATGAAAGTGCGGACTAAGTTAAGGAATTTCTAAAGGCGATAAAAATTATGACTGAGTTAATGAATGCGGTGATTCTCACTGGATTTGGAGGACCAGAAAAACTTGTCTATACCCAAGTAGCTCAACCAGTACCGAAACAGGGAGAAGTATTAATTAAAGTAGGAGCTTGTTCGGTCAATAATACAGATATCAATACTCGTACAGGTTGGTATGCTGCGGAGGATAATTTTCAAGCTATCCTGCAAGATACCAAGAAAAATGATGTCGATAGTTCTGCTTGTTGGACGCAACATGGAACCGAGTTTCCTCGCATTCAAGGTGCTGATATTGTTGGTGAAGTTGTGGAAATTGGCTCGGATGTAGAACCGAAACTACTGGAGCAACGGGTTATTGTTGATAGTTGGATTCGTAATGACGCTTTAGATGATTATCAATATGTTGGCAGTGAGTTAGATGGGGGTTTTGCTGAATATGCAGTAATTCCTGCATCTAATGTTTATCCAATTAATTCTCCACTTACCGATATTGAGTTAGCGACATTTCCCTGTGCTTATTCCACAGCAGAAAATATGCTGACTAAAGGCAGAATATCAGCGGCAGACACTGTGGTAATTACCGGTGCTTCTGGTGGCGTAGGTAGTGCTTTAATTCAGTTAAGCAAAATTAGAGGAGCCAAAGTCATTGCGATTGTGGGAGCTAAAAAGGAAGCTTTGGCTCAGGATTTAGGTGCTGATTATGTCTATCAACGAGATGATTCATTAGAATCTAATTTAGCTCAACATCAAATTACTGTTGCCTTGGATGTTGTGGGAGGAAATCATTTTAATTTAATGATTCAAGCTCTGACACCAAGAGGGAGATATGTTTCCTGTGGGGCAATTGGCAATCCCATGGTGGCTCTAGATTTGCGGGATTTGATTTACAAGGATTTAGAAATGATTGGAGCAACCCGCTTAGAATCAGATGTGTTTAAAAGGTTAGTTGGATATCTGGAAAAAGATCTATTAAAACCCTTGATTGCAAAGAATTTTCAACTATCTGACATTAAGGAAGCTCAGGAATTTTTTCAAGCGAAAGGCTTCTTGGGAAAGGTTGTTCTCAGTATTGGCAAATAATATATTACTGAAGCTTAAAAATATTGTAATGGATATTATCTTAAAACTTGTCGATTGCACTCGATCAAAACACAACCTTACATTACTTTACCAATATAAAGAAATAACTTTTACCACTACTCTTTGGTATTCAACAGTTGATTTTCATCAGATTGAAGCTAAGTATAGTCAAGAATATATGGAAAAAATTTATTTCCATATTTTATTATTTCATGGATTAAAAATATTAAGTTTAAAGCCAACTCATCTTGACTTAGGAAAATATTATAAATATTGGACAATAAATCTACAAAAACTCTGGCAAATAAGTGTTGAACAATGTTTGGGACAGTGGCGGTATGAAACTGATAATTTAGATTATCGAGGAGCTAAAATTATCGCTCAAGATGTTACTACAAAAAACATAAGATCAGTAACTTTAGTTCCAGGGGAGACTTCCTTGCTTCTTTGTAATGGTGGTGGGAAAGATAGTCTCTTAATGGCTCGTCTCTTGGACGATAATCATATTCCTTTTGATAGTTTCAGCATCAACCTGCACACCCATGCTAATCCTGACAAGTTGTTTGAACTGCACGAACAACATCTCTATCAACTCCAAAATCGGCCACACCAGATTCATCGTCAGTATATTATCGAGTCATTCCTCAATTCTCCCGCAGCAAAACTGCATGGGGTAGAAGGTTTAGAAGTTTCTGAAATTAGAAACTATGAAGACTTACCCCTAGCTTATGGAGTGTTTGGCATTCTTCCCATAATCCTTCAAGAGAACTATACCCAACTCTGTTACGGAAATGAAAAAAGTGCTGATAGCGAACAAGTTAAGGTAGATAATCAGATTATTAATCACGCTTGGTGTAAAAGTACAGAATGTGAAGTTTTGTATGAAGAATATATTCAACAAGAGTTTATCAGTAATCTGGCTATTTTTAGTTTACTTAAACCTATGTCAGATACTCTAGTCTATCAGGTGCTATCCCAAAAAGTCAGAAAAGATGACCTCAAATTAGTTTACTCCTGTAACACCAATCCTCCTTGGTGTAAATCCTGCCCTAAATGTGCTTATGTTTATTTATCCTATATGGCTTATGTGACCCCAGAACAATCACAAGAGCTTCAACACTTCTTAGGCAAAGAAAATTTGTTTAATCGTCCTGATTTACAGCTTTATTATCGACAATTGATGGGTTTAGAAGCTCATAATGCTTTTGAATGTGTGGGGGAAATCGGAGAAAATAAACTAGCTTTAGAAAAATGTGTTGAACGAGGACTTACTGGAAAGGCAATTGATTGCTATCTGCAAGAAGCTCGTTTAGATAGGAGCGAATATCAACAATTGTCGAGAAAATGCCAGCAACTAGATCTATCCTATCAGCGCCTGCCCCCCAAACTGATAGAAATATTGATTGAAGAATGTCAGGAATTATAGAAACAGTAAAATTTTCTACTAGTTGTATATATTACACTGCATTACACCAAAGAATAATCAGGAGGTTTTAATGACAAGCAAGGTAATCACCAAAGATAGCTTTTTAACAGTCGCAGGCAAACGTTTCCACTACATTTGGTTGCGGGATAATTGCTTATGCCCGCAGTGCAGTCACCCAACTTCTTTTCAAAAGCTCTATGAAATTAGCGATCGCACTTCGCCTCCAGAACCCTTATCCTGGGAAGAGGAAGATGGGGAACTGACGATTATCTGGAACGAAGATCCTCCTCACCAAAGTAAATTCCCAGTCTCTTGGCTGCTCAGTCACGCCTATGATGATGAATCAGAACCAGGTAGCACCAATCAACAGCCAGAATCTGATTCCCATAATAAAGAGATCCTGTGGGATAAAGCTTGGATAGAAGCAAACATATTGAGGTTGCAAGAAGCTCTCGAATCCGATCCTCAATTGTGGCTCAATCAGCTTTTTACTGTAGGATTCACCGTATTGCATAATATAGAACTTAAGGATTTGCAGCCAATGCTCGAATCCATTGGACCAATCTACAGCAGTGACTACGGATTGTTCGCACCATCAAAGACGACAAAGGAAAGAAAGGACTTAGCTGAGACTGGTAAGGGGATGAGCTTCCATACCGACTATACCTATTGGCACACTCCCCCTCTACTCACAAGCTTGTATTGTGTGGAAAATGCTGCCTCTGGTGGGGAGTCACTGATAATAGACGGTTTTCGAGTCGTGAATGATTTTCGTCAGCAACATCCAGACTATTTTCAGCTTTTGACTCAAACTCCCATCCAGTTCAAGCAGGTTTACACAGAATGGAAATACTTTTATTGTAGAACTCAGCCTATCCTAGAATTGGATAACTCCGGAAAGATCACAAGAATCAACTTTGCCAATTCTCACAGCTACAGTTGGAAACTACCATTTGACCAGATGGAAAAATTTTATGCAGCCTATACAACCTTCTTTTCCTACCTAAAAAATCCTATCTACCAATACTGCTTTAGTCTCGAACCGGGAGATCTTCTGTTGATGAATGACTCGAGGATTATGCATGGAAGACAACCTTTTACAGGTAATCGACATCTGGAAATTGCCTGTATTTCTTGGGATTTCTTGCAAGCACGACAGCGCTTTCATCAATATCAACATCTCTATGTAGATCGGTAAATCCTCGCACTTTAGAAAGCTATTGGTCAATATATTGACTACAAACAAACAATTACTCCTGCCTTATCAAAACTGATGCAATTTGGGCAGAAAATATCTTAAAACAACAAGAATGAGTAAATTATGTAATGCTAAGAAATGATTATCCAAGAATATTAAGCTAAAATTAGTTGTATTTATATCTAGTCAATATTAAATTGTCTCTATCAAGAATAACCTAAAAAGAACGATGGCAACCACTCTAACCCCTACCAATTCCACCCTAGCAGCCATTGAAGCTGCCTTACCCATTGACCCACAACCCTACATTGTAGGCGATCGCCCTACGGGTTTAATTGTTGTTGATGTGGTTAATGGCTTCTGCACTATTGGCTATGGTGCCCTAGCACCAACTGAACCTAACGAACAAATAGAGACGATGGTGGCAGAAACTAATCGTTTAGCCAAAGTATTTACTGCTAAAGGTTGGCCAATCTTGGCATTTCTAGATACCCACGAACCAGGTAAACCAGAACCACCTTATCCTACCCATTGCGAGAAGGGATCAGGGGAAGAAAAACTAGTTCCTCAACTGGAATGGTTAGAGAAAGATCCCCACACCACGTTAATTGAAAAAGACTGCATCAATGGCTTTATAGGTTCTATTGAGCCAGACACAGGCAATAACAGGTTACTGCAATGGATCAACAAAAATAAACTAGAAGCCTTAGTAGTAGTAGGAATCTGCACCGATATCTGCGTGATGGATTTCGTTGTCACCATTGTATCCGCCAGAAATCATGACCTTACTCCCACTCTCAAAGACATTGCTGTAT
>CBDCVG010000050.1:0-33977 GCA_965222765.1 Caldora sp. | reverse complement strand
GCTACTGCTGGCACTGCCCCTGGTGGGGGAAATGGTGGCAATATTACCATTAATGCTCCCTTTATTGTTGCCGTTCCTACCGAAAATAGCGATATTACCGCCAATGCTTTCACCGGTAATGGAGGCAGGATCACCATTTTCTCCCAAGCGATTTTTGGACTTAAGTTCCGCCCAAGCCTAACTCATCTAAGCGACATTACTGTGAGTTCTACTGGTGGCGGAATTGATGGTATCTTTGAACTGAATACCCTGGAATTGACCCCAGTCGCGGCTTAATCACCTTACCAGGTGAACCAGTCAACACAGAAATTGATCAGGGTTGTCAGGGAAGTGGGGGACTTGCAAAAGTGGAATTTTTTGAGATTGGGTATGGAGGCTTACCTTCTGCACCGGATGAGCCATTTGAGCCCGATTTCGACGAGTTGGTGTCTGGGATGCCGGAGGTAGAGCAGGAGTCTAACCGAATGGTGCCAGAGTCTCACAGGTGTTCCTTAAATCCATAATAACTGCCGCTGCAGGATACTGTGGGCTAATCACCTCAAAGAAGCATAAAATCCTGGGGAGATGGGGAGATGGGGAGATGGGGAGATGGGGAAATAGGGAGATGGGGAAATAGGGGAATTATGTCATCCTGAGCGATAGCGAAGGATCTCCAAACGGTCTAGATGCTTCACACTTCACCTATCTCTAGCTTAAGTTGACACCAATGTATGACCCCTCATAACAAATGCCGTACATGACTTTGAAGATACTTTAATTAAGATAAGGTACTATTAAGGCTGAATGCGACTACTTCCCCATCCCATGAAAAATATGAGTCCCTGGAGGGAGCCTATCGCTCTGTTGGCTATAGTGTTAACTACATTAGGTGGTATCAAGACTACCACTGCGTCTTTACCTAAGACTACAACAGCCAAGATCAAGCCAACATCAGAACATAGTTTTTTAGAATCTCAAGTCAACTTGCAACTAGCGCAAGTCTTTGTCGGGCAATGCCGCGCCGCGAAAAAACGCATCTTTGTTTACACTCAGCGTTCAATTTACAGTCAAACAATTAGAACTATCGCTGCTAATGAGCTGGTTACCCTAGCAGATAGTGGCAGTGATGGCTGGATTGCCATTAGTTCTCCTGCAATTGGCTATGTACAGACTAGTACACTCAAAGCTTGCCAACGACAAGCCACCCCCACTCCACCTAACAATCCTCCGAAATCCCAGCCTAACCCTAGATTATGTCGCCTGGTAGCTTACAAAGATGATGAAGTGGAGGGCTTAGTTATCCGTTCCCAACCCAGCCGTTCATCCTCTCGAGTTTCCGGAGTATTGCCAGGAGACAGAGTAACTCTTAAAACCATTCCTGTTCCCTTAGTCAGAGATAGTGAGGGGCGCTCCTGGGTTGAAATTACAGCTCCTGTTCCTGGATGGATTTCCCTGGGCTATCCTGGTTCTAGCTCAATCAATCTCACTCCTTGCCCCTAGTACCGCTGCGCTGAATTAAGAATTAAGAATTAAGAATTAAGAATTAAGAATGCTTATAGAGTAAGGATTCTATCGATCTCAAACTGGTTAGTTACTTCTGCCGCGCTGCACTAGTAGCTCAGGGGGTGACAAGATAGTTGAGGAGTAGGCGGGGTGTAGGGTGTGGGGTGTAGGGTGTGGGGTGTAGGGAAAAAAGTAAAGCAACCAGCGCTGAAGAGGGAATGGATTTCTTGAGGTCAGGATTAGTACTTTATATATGGGCGCACACTTTTCCCATTATAAAAAAAGAGTACCAAAAAAAGATTGCGATCGCAACCAACCTTAGACCAAAAATCAATTCTAAATTCTAAATTCTAAATTCTAAATTCTAAATTCTAAATTCCTTCAACTATAGGCAAAGTCAACAGCGCCTGTGGTACTACCAGCACCTCCAGTTCTGCACCCAAATCAGCAGCTACCGTAGCTAACGCTTCTTCCATTGTCGCTCTTGGTAACATCTTGCAGGCAGAAACTAACTCTGGATATTGACTGCCAACAATAATAACTTGGTTCTCCTCAAGTACCTTAGCCATGACAAAGGCCCGTTGCTGCCCAGGAGGATAACCATTCTTGCGCCCATCTTCAAGAATAAATTTTACGTCAGGAGCATCCCGCATGGCTGCCAGGAAGCGCTGTTCCCCCACTCCTTCCCCTGCTCCTTCTTGACAGGGAGCGGGAATAATTAGGTAGCCTCCCGGTCGTACTACCGGAGTTGGAGCAAAAAACAGATAACTTGCCGCCCGACTAGCCTGATAGAGATTGGCATCTTTAGGAAAGCCTACTCCACCAATAACTACGTCATACTGATGGGGTATGGAAACCTGATAAAGCTGTTTTGCCCTTTCCACCAACCTCCTGTGAGTTTCCACCGGCTCCCCAGCCATCACCGATACTACCTGCTTGTCCTTATCCAAAACAACATTAATAATGAAACTTAAACCAGCTCGCAATGCTGCTTGAGCGATCGCTTCTTGAAAAGGATTACCCTCAATCTGACCCAATCGGCTGTTAGGATTATCTATAAACTCTGGACCATGACTATAGGCAATTAGGGTTTCTCCAGCTGCACCAACAGCTACTGTCTTGCCACCACCGGAGTATCCTGCAAACTGATGAGGCTCAACAATACCAGTGGCAATCAGTAGTTCGGCTTCCCAAGCAACTTTGTGTACCGAGAGGGGAATATTATTAACTACACCTAAGTCTACTAAGGCTTTGGGGTTTTGCGCTTCGTTGTCTAATATACGATACCGCTCAACCACAGCTCGTCCGAGCTTAGTAACCTTTTCTTCGATCGTGCTAGGGCGATGCAAACCAGTACCACACAATAGAGTAATATCCTCATCACGAACCCCTGCCTCCTCCAACTGCTGCAAAATAGGAGGAATCATGAGCCAGTCAGGACTAGCACGGGTAATATCAGTGAAGACGATGCAAACTCGGTTACCAGGATGAGCAAGCTCCCTTATAGATGGTGAACTAATGGGATGAGCTAGAGCTTCGGTAATAGCTCCTGTTACATTAGTTATTGGCTGTACTGATTCAGACACAGCTAAGGAGCCGCGCATACCTGGGGGAAGGTCAAATTCTAGAAAAGTTTTGCCGTAAGGAATGCGGTACATAGGGCTTGGGAGAATCATTCGTAACTATTCGTGATATTAAATAGGTATTAAATTGAAGGTGGTAGGTGCAGGTCCAAGGTGTCTAGGTGATTAGGAAATTTCTGAAGTCAGTGCCTGTCAGAATTTAGCCCATCGATGCAATTTCCTTGGACTTTTTTGGCTTGCCATAAGTACTTGAAAGCAAAATATGGCATTGCTTCCATAGTTTTGCAGCCAACCCTACATAGGGAAATAGGGTAACAAAGAATAAGGATTTTCATCATGGCCTTTGTGTGCTAGGTGTGAGTGCCAACTATCGCAACTAGCTTATCGCGCAAGAAACCCATTCCACTCTACCAAAACTTCTAGTAGTTGGTTGCCTTGGTATTTAATTGATTTAGAACCTTCATTCACGGTGATATATTGTTTCTAATTGTGTGATGACAACCTTACTTAGGTCTTGAGGAGAAAGTAGTGATGAATCTTCGTCTCTGAATCTGAACGAACGCTTACGCGGCTTCTGAAGGCAATCTCATTTGTTTTGCTAGTTAGTATGCAGCAAAGCTTCTTCTTTATTTGAATAGCGCAAACACCGGAAAGCCTAGTGTCACCACTACTATGGACATTGCTAAAGCTACTGATCGCCGCTGCAGTAAAGACTAATAGCTAAGAAGATAGAAATTGTTTTTTGAAGGGCTGAGAGCAATTAGTTTATTCATCGGTAGGGAGCACGCTGGTTACAACAATTTCACCTGTGTCAAAATTTACTGATTGAGTAGGTAGACCACAATAATATAACTTTCATCGCTTGTTATCTCCGGCGTTTTGTTCATATATTCATAGTCCCAAATCCAAAGACGTATTTAAGTCGATTTAGAGCTTTCATTCACGGTGAGATATTGTTATCGTCTCAGTTGTGTGATGAAAACCTTACTTAGTGGGTGATTAAAGTCACCCTAAGGATAGCAGCACTCATCCAGTTAACCGATACCAGACAGCGGAAAGAGCCTCATTAACAGGCTTATTCAGCTGCCTCACATACGGTTATAGGGTGCCGTATTTTACCCAGCTTTTCTATGTTGAAAGTTTTGTGGACATTCGATGAATCCTTATTTCATCACACCCCGTTTTCGCCGCTTCAGAGCTGATAGGTTGGACTTCAATGGCTCTGACGCTTCGGGAAGCAATAACTACTCTATCTGTCTCAATTAGTGACGATGCCATCAATCAATTAGGGTTTTAGATGAAGATGAAGTCAAAAATTATCTCTTTTTAGCTTGTTCTCCATCCTATAAGAAAGAACAGGTAGTCAGCCAAACTGCTTACGTTGGACAAACAGAATAACTCTTATATTGATTCCAGTTCTTGGTAGCCCACATAGTCTCCAAAAATGCACCTTTCAGGTTCAAGATACCAGATATGAAGCTGCTCTTCTGCAAAAATATGCTGGGTGAGATGACCTTCAATCTCATGCGTTGTATGAACTAGAAGCAAATCCAGTACTCGGCAACGAAGCTTTGGGGTCAGACGATTATCCAATAATTGGATTTGCCGATTATCGGCATCATCAAACACATCACAGTGACTACCTTTTCGGTAGATTATATAGTCACGAGCTTCAAAGGTCGCAATTGGTCGATTAAACTCCTTAACCTGTTAAACCAATATAGTCAGAATTTATGCCCTGTGGAAGAGTTGCTGGGAGCATCACTCCAGCAGCTTGTAACGCGGATTGTTCTAACATTAAAAAGCATCCTCAATTTGAAGTAAAAAATCGCCATTTTTTATGATTTTGGTAAAAAAACTTTGATTTTTGGGCTAAATATACACCAAGTATGTGCAGCTTATAGTACATTGAACTTGAACTTAAACAAGCCGTGATACTTTCATCTAGTAAATGGGGTAGCTTGTCTAAAATTTATGCACTCAAATAGATATACACCCAGATCTGGATATTAAGCGCAGCTGGCTATTGGAATGAGTGCAGTAATGTTACTCTAATTATCGTTACTCTCAGCATTAGCAATCCCAACCAGGAACCAAGTGATACAGATTAAATATTTATGTAAGATATTACCTTAAACAGTGACGTGCCACAGCAATGCAAGTGTTGATATTAGCATCAGTTTTGATAGTCTTGGCATTGATGTGAGTAGGACTAGCTCGATAACTCATAGCTTGCAAGCTTCCTGCTGCAGATGCAATCGCCAGCCAATATCCATCTAACCTCGGCGTCCGATTATCTACCAGGGTCATAGAAGTAGGGGGGAAAATCAGCTTCTTTTGCAATAATGCTAAGCAACTGTAATCGCTTTAACCAATGCCACTCTTGGGCCAAAGATATCTTACGGGTTAACTGTTGGGTTTCATGCAATGAACCTAACCAGAGGGGACCACTAATAACTAACGCTTTTTGGTCATTAGGACAACTGACTCGCCCTAACTGACGCCAACTAACAGTTTGATAATTACCACAGTGATGGCAGTAGCCAAGGAAACCGTAGTTTTTAGCTGTCAAAGACTGACTAGCAAGCACCCGCAGCATCACCCGATAGGTTTGTCCTGCAAACAGCGAAAAAACTGGCTCAACTCCCAATCCCTGCATCGCCGCTTGTTGTTGCACCGTTCCAATCAAGAGCCGCAATGCTTGTTCATGAGCCGCAGGATGAGAACGAGCATAAGCACCATAAACCCTCAAACTGTTTTCTGGTAAGTGACCCGTTGCAGTGCGCCCATCAGTACTGGTTAGATACAGTAGTCCCCCTATTTTTGTTCCCCAGAGACTGGTACTCAGATAGGGATTTGGAGAACCAAAGCAATCTACATCGACTAGATCATAGTAGTCTTGACGGGTGTAACAGTCGAAGAATACCCGGTTGGCGTCGAGGTAGGTTACCTGACAACGCCCTGCGCCTACAGCCTCCCCTAAATTTTGCTGTAGAATTGAGCTAATCTCCAAATTTGCCTCATTTGCCCAAACCCAATCGGCTTGACTCTCTAACCAGTAACGTAAAGGACGCACACCACAACCAGTCATGGCGTCTAGTACTCTAAGGGAACCCTTATCTGACCGATAAATAGCAGCAAACAATACTGCTAAATCCCTGGCAACTTGGCTGGCTTGACGGTAGAAAGCACTACCAACTATAAATCTTGCCTTACCCTCAATCAACCAACTCAATTTATATTTACCTCTCGAGAAATACGCTAATAGCTAATGGCTAATAGCTAATGGCTAATGGCTAGTGGACATTTATCGCCAAATTAAGGTAAAATTGTAATGAGTTTATCTTAACTTTACCGGGGTCAGAGTCTAACAAATGAAGTCTCATCGGTAAAATGAAATATAACAGATATACTAAATCGAAGATGCAAAATGAAGCAGCAGTTGTAAAACCCATTCGCTCACTAGAAGACGCCCTCAATCAATGTCAGACACTGGGGATGCGTCTTAGTCGGCAGCGTCGCTTCATCCTAGAACTGCTGTGGCAAGCCCAAGAGCACCTCTCAGCCCGAGAAATCTACGACCGATTGAATCAACAAGGTAAAGGAATTGGTCATACCTCGGTGTATCAGAATTTAGAAGCGCTCTCTAGTCAAGGCATTATTGAATGTATTGAGCGTTCGGATGGACGATTGTATGGCAACATTAGTGATGCTCATAGTCATGTCAATTGCCTAGATACAGACCAAATTATTGATGTCTATGTCAAACTCCCCGAAGATTTGCTCGAGCAAATTGAGCAACAAACAGGTGTGCGGATTACAGAGTATAGAATAGACTTCTACGGTTATCGGGAAGATAAATCTCAGGAAAGGTCAGCTTGAGCACACAAGATTATTAGTTTGAATGAAGTAGGTCAGGGCAATTGAAGTCTATAAGTCAAACACAAATAATTCCAATAAGTATAGTAACAGTCTTGGGCTTAGCAAGTGTCAGTTGGCTTACTATAGCTGCGATCGCTCCTCAAACTGCCCAAGCCTATACTGCGCGAACCGAAGTTTCCTTAACTCGCCAGTCTGACGAAAGTTACGAAAATTTGCTGCGCCGTGCTGAAGCAGTTGCTAGAGCGACAGCACAACGTAGCTTTGATGGAGACATTTTGGTAACAGAAGTATCGGTGACGATTAGTGGGCAAAACGGAGCTGCAATCGCACCGATTTTGTTGTTAGAAGTTAGCCGCTCTAACTGGAAACGTCGTCCTGATTCCCAGTTTTGGGCAACTTACTTTCCCAATACCGAATTTTTACTCGGATTTATGGAGTTGGAGACGGAGGTAGATACTCCCCCAGAAACATCGGTAGATACTCCCCCAGAAAGATCTTCTCCAGAACCACCTTCCACACCACAAAGAATTCGGAGAAGAAGAATTCAAAGAATTCCCTCCTCACTACCATCTCCTCCAGAATAGCCTTCTCAGTAAAATGCTCCTGATTTGGGTGATGATTAATTTGTGGGCTAAGTAGTACCGCTGTGCGGAATTGATAATTGATAATTGATAATTGATAATTGATAATTGATAAATACATTGGTTCAAGACCTGTCGTTTTAAGGGGATAATAATTAATTTTTTTCTAATTATTAATCTTCTTGCTTGAGGAAGAGGTAATTGACAATTGTTCATTGTTCATTGTTCATTGTTCATTGTTCATTGTCAATTTTTGAATATTTCCTTCAAAAAGCAAGCCCTACTTATGAACATTGACTCCCTTCTCAACTCTTTCCAGCACTTTGGTATCCGCCTAGGCTTAGAGCGGATTCAGGAACTATTGGCAGATTTAGGCAACCCCCATCACAGTGTTCCGATAATTCACGTAGCAGGAACCAATGGTAAAGGCTCAGTTTGCGCCTATCTTTCTGCTGTATTGACTGAAGCAGGTTATAAAGTAGGACGTTACACATCTCCCCATTTAGTAGATTGGACAGAAAACATTTATCTTAACGAACAGCCGATTGCAACTCAGGAATTAGCAAAAATATTGCTACAAATTCAAGAGGTAATTCCAGATGATTGTGAAGATTGTCCCACTCAGTTTGAAGTCATTACCGCTGCTGCTTGGCTGTATTTTGCTCAGCAGCAAGTAGATATAGCGGTAATTGAAGTGGGATTAGGGGGACGGTTAGATGCTACTAATGTATCTGATTGTCCTTTAGTTAGCATTATTACTTCTTTGAGCCGAGAACATTGGCAACAGCTTGGTTCCACTCTAGCTGATATTGCTGGAGAAAAAGCTGGTATCCTTAAACCAAATTGTCCGGCTGTTATCGGACTTCTCCCTTCAGAAGCCAAACAAGTTGTTGCCACACGAGTTAAGCAGCTAAATTGTCCTACTGTTTGGGTAGAACCGGCAACTGAAGGTAAAATTTCCAAAGAAAAATTCAATCTTAATCAAGAGTTAATCCCTAGATGGGCTTGTTACCAAGGTATTGAGTATCCTTTACCCTTGCTGGGAGATGTTCAACTAATTAACTCAGCAATTGCGATCGCAGCTTTACAAAGTCTACAACAACAAGGTTGGGAGATTACTCAAGAAGCGATCCAAATTGGCATGGCAAAAACCAACTGGCAAGGGCGCTTACAATGGACTAGTTGGCATAATCATCGGATACTGGTTGACGGAGCTCACAACTCAGCATCAGCCCAAGCTCTGCGGCACTATGTAGATACTCTGAAGAAACAAGGCAGGAGGCAGAGGGCAGGAGGCAGAAGGGAAGATGATTTGGCTTGTTTGTTCCCTTCATCGGAGGGGATGCACCGCCCGTCGGGCGCTTTCAACTTCCCAATTACCTGGGTAATGGGTATGCTTTCTACCAAAGATCATGCTGAAATCTTTAAGGCTCTACTAAGACCTGGTGATCGATTGTACCTACTACCAGTACCTGATTATCGCTCAGCTGAGCCAGAAGAACTGCAAGCGATCGCCAAAAATATTTGTCCCAAGTTAACTGATTGTAGCACCTATCTCTCAATTAGATTTAGGGTTACAAGCAGCTATCTCAAACTCCTCTGATAGCCAAGAGTTAATTGTCCTGTGCGGTTCCCTTTATCTGGTTGGTTATTTTTTGAAGTTACTCCAAGCGTCGATAAACGAGAACGAACTGCCTTAATGGTTTTCATTGCTGAATACCGCCGCGCTGCAGGGAAGAAGAACATTCTCAGTTTAAACTTATGGTTATCCAACCGGATTTGAAATGAAACCCCAATACCAGATTCCTATCCAAGAGTGTGGAGAACCCCTTGTTCCCATTCCTTTAGAACAATTTGCAGTAGAATCACCTCATCCCTACGAAAAATTGGGAGCACCTTACGGAGATATTTCTCCCTACTTTCTGCGCCAAACTGTAGTAGCTGCTTTAATTGAGGCTCAAACCCAACTTCAACAGCAATATCCCAATTGGCGTATCCAGATTTTTGATGCCTATCGACCCGTAGCCGTGCAACAATTTATGGTTGACCATACCTTTGCTGAAGTAGTTCGGACACAGAACATCAAGCCAGAGACTCTCTCGGATAAGCAACAGCAAGATATTTGGCAACAAGTATATCAACTTTGGGCACAGCCTAGCTACAATCCCATGACACCACCACCCCATAGCACCGGTGCAGCAGTGGATGTAACTTTGGCGGATGCTACCGGTGCTCCTATAGATATGGGTTCTCCTATTGATGAACTCTCACCCCGTTCCCATCCAGAGTACTACGCTACTCAGCCAGACGAACCTTATGATGGTTATCGACAGTTGTTAAGGGATGTCATGTGCTCAGCAGGTTTCCATCGTCATCTAGAAGAATGGTGGCATTTTTCCCTAGGAGATCAGATGTGGACATGGTTATACAATCAAGAAAATCCAACCCAAAAGCGGAAGGCTCGGTATGGTCGTTTTTGACACTCCCACGGTTACGCTTTGCTTCCTTAGGTATTAGGTATTAGGCATTGGTGACAAGTTAAAGGGTCGTGCATTTTGTCAAGTACCATATATATTGTTTAGCAAATCAAAAAACCCTATATACCCCTCTTCTGTCACTTTCCGAAATTCTGACGAGATTCCGTCATTACAGCCAACGATACCTAACGAGAGAATCAGGGTTTGACCCCTATTTTTCGGAGTCTGACAGAAGAGGGGTATCCCTCTTCTGTCACTTTCCGAAATTCTGACGAAATTCCGTCATTACAGTCAACGACACCTAACGAGAGAATCAGGGTTTGACCCCCATTTTTCGGAGTCTGACAGAAGAGGGTTAAGCACCGGACTCAGGAACGGGGAGATTAGGACGAACTAATTGAAAGAAGAGGTAAAAAATGAATAATCTCATGACTTTAACTGTTTGTCTTTTATCTATTGCTTGCAGTGGAGAAGCTGGGAAAGTACTAGCACAGCAGGGCACAAGTAATCCACCAGTTAACAATAGACGAAAAGTAGATACCATAAACATTAAAGACTCCTGCCTCCTGTTCCCCTCCTTGCTCCCCTCCTGGGAGGGGCGGGGGTGGGTTGGGTTAGAGGTGGGTTCTGCCTCCTGCCTTCTTACCCGAGCCTCCATTGCTCCTTCTTCTGCTACTAACAACCAACAATCAAGCTTAGAACAAGAGGCGCAGCAACTTTATGAAAGGGGACAATATCCTCAAGCGGTGAGATTGTTAAAGCAGCTTATTAATAACTATGCTACCCAAGGAGAGCTGGTTAGTGAAGCGATCGCTCAGAGAAATCTAGCTTTGGTTTACCAACGTACTGGAGAATGGAATCAAGCACAATTTGCGATCGCAAAAAGTTTCAACTTACTCCAACAATTGGAGGATAGTCCAGATCGTACTAAATTACTTGCCCAAACCCTGGATGTTCAAGGGCAATTACAATTATCGATCGCTCAACCGGAAGCAGCTCTAGAAACTTGGCAAAAAGCTAGCAAAAGCTATCAACAAATTAACGATACTACCGGATATACCAGAAGCCAGATTAACCAAGTTCAAGCCCTACGAGCAATGGGATTTTATGGTAAGGCGACTAAAAATTTGGAACAAATCCAGAAAACTTTGCGAGAGGAACCAGATAGCTTGGTGAAAGCCAAAGCCCTCCAGAGTCTAGGTGATGTTCTGCAAAAGTTAGGTAATTTAGATAACTCCCAAGAATTATTAGAAGAGAGTTTAGCGATCGCGAAAAATTTACCAAACTCAAAAGCGATTGCCACTACTCTCCTGAGCTTAGGTAATACTACCAGATTACAGAAACAACCAGAAGCTGCCCTAGATTATTATCAAAGAGCCTTGGAAGCAACTACCTCAGCAGATATCCAAATTCAGGCGCAGCTCAATCAATTGAACCTGTTGGTAAACCAAAAAAAATGGTCAGAAGCAACAGCTTTAGTTCCTCAAATCCAGTCCAAGTTAACCCAATTGCCCCCTAATCAAAAAGCAATTTATGCCAGAATTAATCTGGCTCGGAGTTTGATGAAAGGAGAGGGAATTACTAATGAGCAAAATCTGGCTCAATTATTAGCAAAGGCGATTCAGGAAGCTCAGAACCTAGGGGACAAAAGAGCCCAAGCTTATGGACTAGGGAGTTTGGGAAATTTGTATGAGCAGTATCAGCGTTGGGAGGAAGCCAGAGAACTGACGGAGCAAGCTGTACTCATTGCCCAAGCGATCAATGCTTCTGATATAGCTTACCAGTGGCAATGGCAATTAGGTAGGATTGTTAAAGCTCAAGGAAAACGAGAGCAAGCAATTGCTGCCTATACTCAATCCGTGAAAACCCTCAAGTCTATACGCAGTGATTTAGTAGCGATTAGCTCAGATGTCCAGTTTTCCTTTAAGGAAAGTGTAGAACCGGTTTACCGAGAGCTAGCAGCACTATTGTTACAACCAGGAGCTAGTCAAAAAAACCTCCAGCAAGCTAGGACAGTAATTGAAGCTCTGCAGTTAGCAGAACTAGACAACTTTTTTCGGGATGCCTGCCTAGATGCTACACCCCGCTCCATCGATAACCTAGACTCAACTGCGGCAATTTTTTATACCATTATTTTAGATAATTCCCTAGAGGTAATTCTCGCTATACCAGGAGAAAAGTTACAGCATTACACCACCAATTTATCTCGGGCAGAAATAGAAGAGACCTTAACTCAACTACGGAAATCTCTAGCCAATCAAAGGGAACGACTATTCAACAAAAAACGCTTCGCCCTCTCCCAAAAAGTCTATGATTGGTTAATCGCTCCTATGGAAACGGACTTAGCAACTAATAACATTGAAAATCTAGTTTTTGTTTTGGATGGACAACTACGCAACATCTCTATTTCTGCCCTCTATGATGGAGAAAAATACGTAGTAGAAAAATACGGTGTTGCTCTTGCTCCCAGTTTAGAACTAGTAGACCCCAAACCTTTAGCTAGAGAACAAATCCAAGTTCTTTCCGGTGGATTAACCGAAGCACGTCAAGGGTTTGCTCCACTGCCCAACGTCAATGAAGAACTCAAGCGCATCAAAGCTCAAGTTCCTGCTGAGATCCTACTCAATCAATCCTTCACCGACATTAACTTTAAAACAACCTTCAATGCCATTTCTTACCCGGTAGTTCATCTAGCAACTCACGGTGAATTTAGTAGTAATGCCCAAGATACCTTTCTCCTCACCTGGGATGAAAAACTGCAAATTGAAGAGCTCAATACTCTTCTGCGTGCTGATAGCAAGCAGACTCGCCCCATTGAATTACTTGTCCTCAGTGCTTGCAAAACCGCCGCCGGAGACAAACGAGCCGCCCTTGGATTAGCGGGGATAGCTGTGCGAGCCGGTGCTCGTAGTACTGCTGCTTCTCTTTGGTATGTCAGCGATGAAGCTACTGCTTTATTGATGAGTAACTTCTACGAGGAGTTAGCTAAACCTGATGTTACCAAAGCAGAAGCCCTGCGACGGGCTCAACTAGCAGTTTTACAGAACGAGGAATTTGCTCACCCCTATTTTTGGTCAGCTTTTGTACTGGTGGGTAATTGGTTATAGATAGGTGTTAGGTGTTAGGGAATTTTCCACTTATGTGCAAGCTTGTTACTTGTTACTTATTCAGCAAGCCCTAATTAACTCATCCCCCGGAAGACAGCACGGGGGATGCAAGTGTTAGCAAGTTGTTAGTTGTTGGTTGTTTGTCAAAAAACTTTCTGTAATAAGTCAATAAATTTTGCCGATGTCTAATTTTGTGGTTCAGGTTTACAAAAATACCAATACAACTAAAGCCCCAGCCATCAACTTACCTACAAATTTACCGCAGAAAGAATTAATCAATCCTGAGTTAATCAAAACTGCTCAAGGTTTATTTGATGCTAACGGAGTGATTCTAATCAATAACTTATTCCCAAAAGACTTAATTGCCAGTCTATATCAGTCATTTGTCGAGTGCTACAAGCCCTATTTTGAAGATAAAGACTATGCCAATGTCTTGGAAGTAGGCGACAAGCGTAAAATGCTCACTATTGAGCTCAAAACACCCTTCAACAATCCTGAGGTTTACGGTAACCCATTTTTACTGTACTTAATGAGGGAGTTATTGGGCAACGGATTTGTCCTTGGGAGTTTTGGAGCAGTTATTTCCCTACCAGGTGCTAAACCTCAGCATATTCATCGAGATCATCCATCCCTGTTTGAAAATGAAGAACTAGATCTCCAAATTCCCAGCTTTGCGATTACAGTTGTGATCCCCCTAATTGACTTAACCCAGGCTACCGGCTCAACTCAGGTTTGGAAAGGCTCTCATAGAATTCCTGGTTCAAAAAGCTTAGATACCGAAGAATCATTCGTCCCTTTTGTGTCAATCGGTTCTTGTTACCTGATGGATTATCAGCTTTTACATGGAGGCACTGCCAATAGCTCTAATCTGGTAAGACCAATTCTTTACCTCAGCTATTATCGCTATTGGTTTCAAGAAGCAGTTAATT
The DNA here is from genome assembly GCA_965222765.1 of Caldora sp. GTDB lineage: Bacteria > Cyanobacteriota > Cyanobacteriia > Cyanobacteriales > Coleofasciculaceae > Caldora. The sequence goes on along the minus strand of CBDCVG010000050.1, from coordinate 19,936 downwards.
ACGAGAAGCAATCTAGAATTTCCATTACCAAACAAGAATACAAAAAAATACCTGAGCCATACAAATTTTTATTTGCACGAGTTAAAGACTCTCAAGCATTTAGCCATCCCTTAGCAGCCAAAGCCTCTGACAATCAAACTGCCAACTATTTTGCAACCTTAACCTCAACCCAGCAAGCACAAAAGTTGGGAGAACTTGCAAAAGTTGCTTTGGCTAGCTATGGATTCAAACAGGCTCAAATCAAATTAATTACCCATGGTGATAACACAGTTTTTTCAGTTGCTGTACCAGATACATCCCCAGAGGAGCCAGACAATAGTCCCTATCTAGCCAATTGTTTTATCTTAAGAATCCATCGGGCAAACTATCTAGCCATTGATGCCATCGAATCAGAGTTACGCTGGCTCCAATGCCTGCGTCATGATACCAAACTCCCTGTTCCTGAGCCCATCACGACATCAGAGGGAAAACTCTACACTTTAGCTCATAATTCAGAAATTTCCCAACCACGGGTTTGTTCTCTAACCAAATACCTGAAAGGAGAACCACTATATCAAGCGAGTCAGGTTGAACTTGAAGAGGTTGGTAAGTTAATGGGAAAATTACATAACTATGCATCCCATTGGTCGATACCAGAGAATTTTACTAGACCTTATTGGAATTGGAATGGTCTATTTGGGGATGGAGCAGGCTATAGCAACAATGGAACCCATGTATGGGAGTTAACGCCACAGCCTTATCGCAGCTTTTTCAAAGACGTGAGTGAACAGGTAAAAGCGATCATGGCATCCCTGGGAGAAGAAACAGACCAGTTTGGTATAATTCACGGAGATTTTTGGTCAGGCAATCTGTTAGTATTTGACAATGAAATCTGCCCTATTGATTTCGCTGACTGCGGTTTTGGTTATTGGGGATATGAGCTGGCAAGGTTTTTGAGTGACTTCCCCCAAGATCAGGATTTGGCATTGTGCCTAGACAAGTTGTTATCTGGTTATACCCAAATTAGAGATTTTCCAGAAGAACAATTACCCCACATCAATACCTTTGTTGCTGCTCACTATGTCACCCTAGCCCTATGGCGAATCAACCGAGCCCAAGAGCATCCTTCCTTCTGTTCTACGCTAGAAGAAGATTTGCAAGAAACTGTAGCAGCAGTTGAGGCATTTTTATAACAGGTGATAGTGAAGCATCTCAGCCGTCTGGAGATCCTTCGCTATCGCTCAGGATGACATAACTGGGTGACGGTGCGTAAGTCCTACTCATTATGGATGCCATCAAATCCGTAGGGTGCTGTTAGCGAAGCGGATGCTGGTGGCGAAATTAACAATTGGAAATATTTGCAACAATACAAAGGTTATTGAAGCCCCCCAGCCCCCAATTCTGGGGGGGCCCGGACTCAAAGTCCCCCAGAATTGGGGGATTTAGGGGGCATTCAGCAACTGGGATATATTGCGAAATATTTCGCCACCACCGTCGCGAAGCGTAACGCACCGTTATTTTGTGCTATTATTTTTTTTATAATGGGCAAAATGTGCGCCCATATATAAACTGCGTTTAATTTAAGCTTCTGTGTTAAGCGATCGCAGATGCCAAGATTCCGATTAGACTGAGTGCTGTAGGTTGGGTGAAGCGTTTTTAAACCTTTGACCAAAATCTCTCCAATGCAACCAAAAGCGGAACCCAACGCCAACCTTTTATAGATTCTCTTTGTGTCTTCTGTGACTTTCTGGTTATTCCTTCTAATGTCCTAACATCTTCCCGTAGTGCTGTAATGTTGGGTTTCACTTCGTTCCACCCAACCTACACCTACACTTTCGACCACCATTATGATTCTAGAAGTTGCCATACTCGACGTAATACCGGGCAAAGAAAGTGATTTCCAAGCTGCTTTTGCCAAAGCTCAGTCGCTCCTTTCTTCAATGCAAGGTTACATTGAGCATGAGCTAAAGCGATGTGTTGAGAAGCCTTCTCGATACATCCTTTTAGTAAAGTGGGAGACAATTGAGGATCACACAGAGGGTTTTCGGCATTCTTCTCAATATCAAGAATGGAAAAAGTTATTGCACTGCTACTATGATCCGTTTCCAGAAGTGGAGCATTATCAATCTGTTTTTACTTCTGAAATGAAAGTGTGAGGAATGTGGGAAGATAGAGATAGCGAGAGACGAAAATATATTCCTCCTATTTTGCTTTCTTGAAGATGATTTATGATGAAACTTTAACCAGTTTAGCACCTAGCACTTCTGCTATTTCCACCTTTTCCAACTCTCCTTTGGCTACTTTGATAGTTAACTCAAATAACTCTTCATTGGATAGTTCAAGATTGTAGCCATTTAATCTGATAAAAGTTTCTGTAACACCAAGAGCAGTACGTTTGTTGCCATCTTCAAAAGCGTGATTCTTTGCTAAGTGGTAGAGATATGCTGACGCTTGATCGGCAATCGTGGGATGCAGAAGCTCGCCAAAAAAGGTTTGCTGTGGTTGAGCAAGAGCTGATTCCAACAAACCTTCATCCAAGATACCTGGTCTTCCACTAAACTCGTTGATTAGATACTTATGGATTGCTATTACAACATCTTTCTCAACAAATTTAGGAATCTGCAAGACGTTGATAAACCTCCTTTCGCTCAGCAACAGATTCCAAGAAAGCCTGAAAAGCCTCGGATTCTTCTATAGCAGTACTTGCCTTTTCCGGCTGAGTATTTTGTGCAATTGTATCAACAGAATTTTTGGCTACAGCATCTATTCCTGTAAAAGACTGTATTTTCCCTGCTACTGCATTAAGAGGATTGCCTTCTAAGGTTGGGACTGAAGTATCTTCTGGATTGAGTACTACGACAACTTGATGTTTGCCTGTCTGACAATTTTCTGGTAACTGGATAGTCAAGCGGCGGTCTTCAGAAATATCTACCTCTAGCTGTAAAGTAATCATTTTGTCTATCTCTGGTCATTTTCTGAATTTTGCTGCCTGGTTCGAGACTGACTAACGAACTCGTTGTGCTAATTGACGGACAAAAGCTCTGCAAATCTCATAATAACATTCTTGTAGTAGCGTGACAGGACTCATTATGGATGCCATCAAATCCGTAGGGTGCTGTTAGCGAAGCGTAACGCACCGTTATTTTGTGCTATTATTTATAATTCCACAAGTGTGCGCCCATATATAAACTGCGTTTAATTTAAGCTTCTGTGTTAAGCGATCGCAGATGCCAAGATTCCGATTCCTTGCTTAAATTGGGAAAGGACAATAACTCAATTTCTGTAATGACTGAATAGCTCAACTCGCCTTCAGGTATTGCCTCTTGCAGATGATTGTTAAACAGCAGAATGAAAATATTGGTATCGATCAAATAGACAATTCGTCAAACTCTGGCCGAGCGATCGCTTTAATCATGCCTCAACTCAAAAAGTATGATTAAAGCAGTAATTGCTGAGGCTTGACAATGAATTAGCGATCGCCTAATGTAGGGAACTCATTCTTAGCATCGGTAGCCTCTGCAACAAAATGACACCCTATCACTGCCTCTTCATTGCGAGGTTTCATTGTTATGTCTGAAGCTCCTCAGATGAACAAAACGAACTCTTTGCCCCTCCATGAACTGCTCTCTCGGCTCTTGGAATCGGAGAAAGTATCCCATCGACATCCTCTCCCGATCATGGGAACCCTGCAAGACTTCAACCAATCGGTAGAGCGTCGTCCGCTACTGGATTTGATTAATGCTAGTTTACGGGGTATTGGTCAAGTAGCGTTTGCCAACAATCCGATTAGTGGACTACTGATCATCCTAGCAGTTTTCATTCAGTCCCCTTGGGTAGCCTTGATGATGATGGTTGGAGTTGTTGCGGCGACATTGACAGCCTATGGGATGAATCTGGATCGTGCCAGCGTTCGTAACGGCATTTTTGGCTTTAATGGAACACTAATCGGATTAGCATTAGGCACCTTTGGTAGCTGGGGAAATGGCAGTGGCAATCTGTTTTGGCTACTAGCGATCGCACTTTGTGCCGCCCTGAGTACGGTGTTGATGCAGAAATTAGGGTTGTGGATGGCTGTACATCTGAAGCTACCTTCAATGGGGGTGCCGTTTATTCTCATCACTTTGGTATTTTTAGCAAGTGCCAGCTACATTCCTCAACCCTTATTTGAGCTAGGGACACCACCGCCATTTCCTAACCCCGCTGAGTCCCTAGATGGAGTAAGGATTCTATCAGCTTTAGTCACTGGAGTGGGTCAAGTCTTTTTTTCCGGCAGCATGATATCTGCGGTTTTGATTATCATTGCCCTAGCATTGTGCAGTCCCATGGGAGCCTTGGTTGCGGTTCTGGGATGTGCCATCGGATTGCTCACTGGCATCCTGTTGGGAGTAGATTTGAATGTACTGTACGCTGGACTGTGGGGCTATAACTCGACGTTAACAGCGATCGCTATTGGTGGTATCTTCTACACACCTAATCTGCGAAGCCTTGCAGCAGGTTCTGTTGGAGCTTTAGTGGCGGCGTTGTTAGCCTGGTTGCTGAGTATGGTGATGACGACCTTAGGCTTACCAATTCTATCAATCCCCTTTCAGCTAGCCGTATATGGGTGTTTTTTGATTCTGCGGCGCTCTCTCTCCTCTCTTGTTCCCGTTGCCCCCTACTCTATCGCTAATCCTGAAGAACATCGATTTCGCTACCTCACAGCTAAAGAGGTGATTTCGGCATTTCGTCGTCAGTTGCGGGGAGCCATGCAAGGAGAGAACCACAAGGTTTTATTTGAGCGAGCACCACAGGAGCTCAAGGGTGATTTACGGTATATTTTTAATGCCATTGACCAGGATAACAGCGGCAGTTTGTCTATGGAAGAACTCCGCTATCATTTCCAGCAGGCAGGACATTCCCTGAGTGAAGAGGAACTCAACTTTGTCTTTTCCAGTATGGATTTCGATAACAGCGGCGAGATTGACTTTGAAGAATTCGGTGAATTGTTGCTGCGCCATCGTCGTTTGATATCGCGGCTAGATGAGTTTTCCACCTATTTTATTCCTATTGATAGTGATGGCAATGGGGTACTTGCTCCAGAGGAAATGAATGTGGTATTGACAAGTGTAGATGAGCCTCCTCTTGCCAATGAGGAAGTGACCTTTTTACGACAGCGAATCGGGAACAAAGAACTTACCTGGGAAAATTTTCTCGAATTGTTGCTTGTGATTTAAACAAATTGATTGTTGCTGAGGTTTGATAGTTGAATGGTGTGGTGGGATGCCAACGAGGAGCGGCATAGTGCTGTACATTTGTTGCCAGCCAGCCATTTCGATGCCGATCCCAATGCCCAGACTTTTGTAGAAATTACCGAAAAATTTTTAGGCTCCCTGATGGAGGTGGAAATTTTTGAAGTGAAAGAATCTACAGCAGATTGCAGGTATATGAGGTACAGTAAAACTCTTATGAGGTAAGCATATTGTCCTACATGAGTGTACCTCACCAAGATGAAATGTGCTGTATGTCCTCTCAGCGGACACGATTCCAACCCGAAAAAGTTGCTTCAACTTTATGTTCTTACATCAAGAAAAGCTTAAAAAATGTTGATTTAGTAATGCTCCAAGGAGGAGTTGGGACAGGCTCTCAAAAAAGCCTTTGCCTTTCTTGATAAAAACCAAGATGGACAGATTTCTCCTACAGAACTACAGAGTGCATTGGCACAACGAACAAACCGCACCAACAAAGGTTTGGTCAATATGATGTTTGAGACATTAGATGCCGATGGCGACGGTATGGTGTCTATGGATGAACTAGCCTCGTTGGCAATGTGATACTCATTACTTTATAACTGGCAAGATGCTAGTACCGCTGCGCGGAATTAAGAAGTAAGAATTAAGAATTAAGAATGCTTATAGAGTAAGGATTCTATCGATCTCAAACTGGTCAGTTACTTCTGCCGCGTTGCACTAGTTCTACAAGGAGAATAAAATTCTACAAGGAGAATAAAAAATGGCTAATTCCTCAAGTTTTCCGATGATTATTGACACCGATGCTGGTGTTGATGATGCCTTGGCGCTCATTCTGGCACTGAATTGTCAACAGATTGATCTAAAAGCGGTGACTGTGTTGGCAGGTAATATTGATGTTCAGCAGGCTGCCAATAATGTGTTACGAGTCATTGATATAGTTAAACCAAAGCAGCCTCCTCTAGTAGCAAAGGGCTGCGAAAAGCCGTTGGTGCGTCCTCCCTTTAATGCGGCAGGTATCCACGGAGCTGATGGATTGGGAGAACTGCATCAATTCACCAATGCCGATGGCTCTCCTCGTTACCCTCAACTCACCACAGAGCCATCTTCGGAAGATGCTGTTGAGGTCTTGTTGAAAGCAGCTCAAGAATATGGCAGCGAACTCACCATTGTAGCATTGGGACCTTTGACTAATATTGCTACAGCCCTACAACGCGATCGCACTACCTTACAAAAAGTAGGTCGTATTGTGATTATGGGTGGAGCTGTAAAAGTTCCAGGCAATATTGCAGCCGCCGCTGAGTTCAACTTCTTTGTAGATCCTGATGCCGCACAAGTCGTGATGGAATCAGGTATTCCCCTAACGCTGGTGGGATTAGATGTGGCGATGAAGGCACCGCTTCCCCGTAAAGATATAGAAGATTACGCCCAGAAACATCCGTCGGCAGTATCTCAATTTATTGCCGATTGTACAGGGGTTTATATGGCTTTCTATCGAGACAACGAAGGCTTCCATGGCTGTTATTTACATGATCCTTTAGCTGTCGGTGTGGCGATTGATCCCAATTTAGTGTCAACTGAATCAGTCTATATGGTAGTAGAAACTGAAGGAAAGTTTACCTCAGGTATGTCCCTGGCAGATTTGCGCGATCGCCGGGATGAATCCACCTTTCCCCCCAATGTAGATGCCTGTCTAGGGGTAGATACGGATCGCTTCATGAAGCTGTTTTATCAATTGATAATTGATAATTGATAATTGATAATTGATAATTGATAATTGATAATTGATAATTGATAATTGATAAATTTGTTTTAAGACATCTCCTTAATCTTTCCTCTTGTGGGATAGGCATCTTGCCTGTCCTTGTCTACCCTACTTAGATGAAATTTGCTGTAGTTCTGAAATTGCCTGTTAAGCTAAAATCCTTACCAGGAGAGGAGGCGAGGGGATTCTAGGAAAGAATCAGCATTTCAATGATTTCCTGACCCCATCGCCAAATGAATTGGTGTTAGAACTGTAAACCGACGCCGCCTTGCAAGGAAAAGGCAGTTCCTCCTCCGTTACGATAGGCATCGAAAGCAATAATTGCATTGCCAAACAGAACAGTGTTGGTATTTGGGAGAACGTGATCTATACCTGGTTGGAGAACAAAGCTGGTTTTATCCCCCACTGGTGAAGGAGTATCACCACTACCAAAAGCAGCTCCTGCTCCTAGGTAGACATCAGTTTGCCAGTTGAGGGGAACATCATAGGAAATAGTTGGTACAACTGCGGTGCCAGCACCAATTAAACCTTGTGTGCGGAAGGAGATCGGATATTCTAAAAGTTTGTAGCGTACAGCAATCACTCCCCCTACTTGCCGACCCTCTCCCGTGTCATCATCAGCTAAACCAAAGGTAGGACCAACCCCCACATAACTGCCATAAGCAGCTTGAGCGGATGCTGGCTCGGTGGTGAAGGTGACTCCGATCATACCAGCGAGACTGGTGAGAGCTAGAGTCCCTACTGTTGAAAATAAACCAGTTAGACGCAGCATTTGCCAACTCCTCAATACCAATAAAGCACAAAACACTTTCCTGCTGATTTTAGCTTAACCCGTCAAATGTAGGTTAGGTGTAGCAACGCGACACCCAAGAGAAAATATACACAAGTTCGGAGCGTGAGAATACAATCACAAAATTTGTGATAAATGCAGGGTAAAGGAGACTATACGAATTTGTAAAGTTTTGTTGCTAAAACACGATTTTTTTATGCCTTTTTTTGGAGTTATGGCTAGTAGTCAAAGCAGCTCCGATAATACGAAGGAGATGGAATTATGATAGCAAAGACCATTAACAACAAAATTAGCCTTGATGAATTGTATCTAATGGTAGGGAATCCCGAAGTAAAAGATGGTGAACTGCAGGACTTCTTTATCCTTGATCCAAGATCTAGCAACTCTTTCCAACCCAGAATTATTCCAAACCAAGAAAGAGTCGATCTTGGGCAGGAAGCTACTTCCATTGATTTCCAAGCGACACTGGTTGACATAGGGATTGCTCTCGCGAATGCGATAGCGAGAGAACGACGACATTGGCAATATTTACTGACGATTAAGCTGCCAAATCGGCAGAAGATTGTTACTGAGTTTTTAGCCATCAGCTTTGTTGCGGAAGCTGATGTCGTAGATGATCTTTTTCAGCAAACCCTAAGTACCAGCTCACAAAGCTTCAATTATTTTAGCTGGAGTAGGTTCGGTAGAAGGAGCCGTAAAACCCAACAAAGCCTAACCAATGTTGGATTATACCAAATCCGCCTTTTAGACCCCAGATTTCGCTTAAGCATTCTTTTCTTTGTAGGACTTACCCACTCAGCTGTCATACTCAACGAAAGAAAAGCATTCTCTTGCGGCTGGGAGATCCTTCGCTATCGCTCAGGATGACAGAATTGCGTTACGGTGCGTAAGTTCTACCTTGGAGCCATCTACCATCTGCTCAGCTTCCATTACCAGGAATTCTAACTGTAAATGTTGTGCCTGCACCAACTTTGCTATCTACTGTAATCTGACCACCATGTAAATCAACAGACTTCTTGACAATTGCTAACCCTAGTCCAGTACCAGGAATATTGCCAACATTTTCACCGCGATGGAAGGACTCAAATAAATGGGTTAAATCTTCTGGGGGAATACCAATACCGTGATCTTGAATTTGGAAAATCACATCCCCTGCTTCAAAGGCTAGTTCCAACTCAACGGTGCTGCCAGTTGGTGAATATTTAATCCCATTTGAGAGCAAGTTGCTCAGAATATGCCGCAGCAGTTTCTCATCTAGACAAACCAACCATTGAGGTACTTCAGTAACAGCTACTGCTGAGGTTGACTCAGCACCGTGGTAGTGAATTGGTTTTGGTGAAGTAGCTGTACAAGAGCTAGATTGGTCATAAACTACACGGCAACAATTTTTCCCTAATAGTTGGTGCTCACGATCAAGATTTTGACATGAGCCTTTAAAAATAATTTTGTGTTCATTACCTTCATGTTGTTGCAACTCTTCTACTAAAGAGCTACAGAAACTAACTATATCCAACCAAGAAGGCTGCAATTTCAATTTCTTAGCATCTATTTTACTCCAGAACAGCACGTCATTCAACATCTGAGTCATATGTTGAACACTGGAGTAAATGCGTTCAAAATGAACTAATTTTTTCTGCTCAGTCCACTTGTGTTTGTAGTATTGAAGCAATTCAGCTGAACTGAGGATTGTCGCCAAAGGTGTGCGAAATTCATGGGAAGTCATAGAAACAAAGCGAGATTTGAGTTGACTCAGTTCTTTTTCTTGTTCGAGAGCTTCGCGCATCTTCTGTTCAGCCAACTTATACTCAGTGATATCTTCGGCAATACCAACTAGGCGGTAAATTTGTCCTTCTGAGTCGCAAATTGGAAAGGCTTGCTCTCTAATCCAGCGTTCTTGACCACCAACTTGCAAAATGCGATACTCTATGTCATATTCACCTTGCTTTTGTTGTTTTAAAGCTGCGATCGCCCGTTCTCGATCCTCTGGATGAATGCTGTCTAAAAAAGATTGTGAATTCTGGTACATACTCTGGCAACTACGACCCCAAATTTCCTCATAAGCAGGACTGATATAAATCATCTGTTCTGTTTCAGGATCTCTCATCCAAAAAACCTGACGAATGTTTTCCGCCATCTGACGAAAGCGCTGCTCGCTTTCTCGTAGTGCCTCTTCTGCGTGCTGCTGTTCCATTAGCATTTGATTAGCAGCAATGAATTTACCAATACTTTGAGCCATCAGCTCAATCATTTCCTGTTCATCGGTGCGGAAATTTGAGCTTCTAGGTTTGGTTGAGGAAAAACTCAACGTGCCATAAATTTTATTGTTCACAAATATAGGAGTGCAAATATAAGAATCTATTGTCAAATTCAGATTTGATTGCTGTTTTTTGGTGTTGTTGATACCATCAATATTGTTGTAGTTAATAGTCTTTTTTTCTTGATAAGCTACAGCACAATAAGTATTTTGTAAATTCCGAAATAAATATGGAGTTAATGATTCAAAGTTAGATATAACAGAGCGAACATTATAGAATTTACCTGAGATTTTACTAATAATTCCCGTCGGTAAGCCAAAAATTTCACATCCGGTTTTAAGATAATCAGCAAATAAATATTCAATATCTTGGTAATTTGTCGTACTTAGCCGATGTAGTCTTTTAAGGTTTGAGCTGAAATTGGCTAAAGTATGGGATTTACCAATTAATTCTGTCTCTGCTTGCTTGCGCTCTGTGATGTCCCGCACAATTACAATAACTTCATCTATGTCACTAACAGCAAACCGTGCTTCATAAAAGCAGCATTGGTCATTCCACGACAGTTGATACTCAAAAGTTTGGGTTTTTCCAGTATTTAGAGCTTCCTTGACACAAGCCATTGCTGGTTTTGCCACTTCCCAGGGAAACATATCATATAAGCTTTTCCCCAAGAATTGGCAGGGATGAAACGGCATCTCGCAGTCCTTTGCCATTTTATAATTCACTAATTTCCCATCTTGATTCAGCCGCAGGATCAAATCGGGTATGGCGTTAAGCAGAGCACGATTGGTAGCAAAGCTCCGGCAAAGAGCTTGATTAGCTCTTTGTAATTTCTGTTCCGTCTGTTCATGTTCTGCCAGTTTGCTTTGTGTGTACTCTCTAGTTGATTCAGAGTTGTGTTGTTCCATTAGTTCAATCTTTTGAGACTGAAGTTGCTCAACTTCTTGCTGCAATAACTCGATGGTGCGGTACATTTGTGGAACTTCCACTGCCTCTAACCAGCTATTACGAGTGATTATACCCAGTAATTCTTCCTGAGGTTCATATACTACTAATTGCTGGACTTGTTGCTGTAGCATCTGTTGATAAGCTCCCCAGAAACAATCCTGAGGACTCAAACAAAATAGGGGTGAACTCATTACTCTGTGAGCCTGGAGCTTGCCTAAATCTAACTCCAGAGCCTGAAGCTGTAATATATCTTGTTCTGTGACTATTCCAGCTGGAATTAGGAGTTGAGTATCAAGATTCTCCTTCTCTTGTGTAATAACGACACAACTAACTTCATACTCTGCCATCAAGTATGTGAGGTACTGCACAGAAGCAGTTACAGGAGCATAAGGGACTTCAGTAGTCATCATTTCTGCTACTCGTTGCCTCTTGAGAAGATTAGCTGGTTGTAGCAGTTGGCAAATACTGTCAGGGGTAACAATTCCCTGTAGTTGATCCCTATCATTCAAAATTGGTAGGTGATGAATGCGATGGTGACGAAATACTTTCAGAACAGTGAAACAATCTTGAACATCTGATTCTCGAAGGACAATTGGCTGCTGTGTCATTATCTGTGCAACCTTGACTCTCTGCCAACCAATTTCTAACCCTATAAGCTTCATTATATCTAGCTTAGTAAGTATTCCGACTAGCTGGTGTCCTTCCATTACCAAGACACAGCCAGCACGAGTTTGATCCCTCCAATTTGAGTGGGGTGACGATGGGATACTAGGCAACAAACAAGACTCTCGTACCTGACTCATCTGTAGGATGACATCTTTGAGCAATGTCTCAGGAGTAACTTTTAGAGGATGGGAAATAATAGCTTCATTAAGGGTATGATTCGATAAATCCTTAAGCCTATTTGTTGGTATTGAAGCATGACTAGTCATAAAAAAATTTCTTATATTGCGTTATTCTTATTCTGGTAATGGCTCAACACCCCAGGAAAATTTCCTTACGCAGCAGGATATAGGTATCCCTTAAGAACACCTGCTAGTGATTTGTCAATTTTCAATTGATATCATGTCCGCCTAGTTACCGGTAATAAAAACGTCTCCACGTCTCCGCGTCTCCGCGTCTCCGCGTCAGCCTTAACGATAAGTATTCAACCGGACATGATATGACGGGTACAAGGGAAGAGGGAAATAATCTCTAATTTTTCCCTCCCAGTTTCCCCAGCTCCCTCAGTTTCTATGCTTATTCAAGCAACTATCTTCTTATCCAAGTAGTATTGGGGTGGGAGTATATAGCCTAATTTTATAAATTTGGCATTAGATCTGATTATAGATAGTTTCTCTACCTAATTAGGTAGAGAAACTGAAATATTCTTGAAATCTTCATATAGTCTGTCAATGATTTTAAATTTTCTTGCCTAGTGTGATTGAGTGAATACTGATGGTGTTCACTTTAGGATTGGAGTTATTAATTTGTCAGCATAGCTAATTGTTCATTGCTAATTTCTAATGGCTATATTGAACGCACCCCATCCAAATTAAAAATTCTAGGTGGGGACTGCGCTCAACTATTTCGTTCAAAGTTAACGACGCCTAAATTCAATAATATTTTCTTTAATGGTAACATCATAACCAACATAGAAGTCTTGCCCAAGTAGTCCAATAGGCATAGCCGGTGGAGCAACTGCTACTTTTACCTTCCTCTTGAGGCGACCATCGATTTCTATCGACTCTAGGAGCGAGATAGGTAATGCAACTATGCTGCCATCAGCAATACCCACTGCTTTTATTTCTATTGCTTTTAGTCGCAATGTAGCTGCCATTGAGCTAGTTACCAGAGTACTACTGGCACCAGTGTCAAACAACATCTCAAATTTCTGCTTGCCATTTAAAGCAACCTCAATGACAGGTATTTGACCCCGTCGCTTTTTGATAGGAACTGAGAAATAATCTGGACTGGTGTCACCCTCTTTTGGTTTTTCTGGAGGAGGAGTAGCTTTGGTTTTCGCCTCTGCCATAAACCTTTGGTATATCGGTAGCTTTTGTTGAGCAGTTCCGTAATTACCATCAGAAGCAGGGACAGATTTCAATAAGTTAATTGCCTGTTGCCATTGGCTGGCAACTAAGCTCCAGTCATCTCTGGACACCGCTGATTGACTAATCGTAATTGCACCAGTGGCGATGTCCATCGCGTGAGCATAGGTATGGGAATCTGTAGAGGCTTTTGGCTCCGGTGATGGTGATACTTGAGGCTGAGGTTTTGGCGTAGGTGCAGCAGCGGGAGTAGGATTGGCAACAGGAGAAGCTGGAGCAGCATCAATTGAGTTAGCGGTATCTGTATCATTCCTACTGCAAGCAAGAGAGCCTACAGCTAAAATACCTGATAAAACTATCAAGGTACTGGTTTTAAAAGAAGGTTTCAACATGATTAATTGTATTGCTAATTGCTAATTGAGAATTGGAAATGTTTTCTTATTTCCCTTGTCTCCCTTGTTTTGCGCAGCTCTTCAGCTCCCACAGCTCCTCATCTCCCTCATCTCCCTTGGCTTACCTAGTGATTGGGTATTTTTTTATTTGGCAGTCTATTATTGATGAGATTGATAAGCTTTGGCAGACGCTCTGATCCAAATAGATACAGCGATCGCTAAGGGAATTAGTAGGAATAACATACCAGAGACTAGAGGATGTTCTCGTACAGTTGAACTGAAAATCATCAGAGCTACTCCTAAGCCACAATAAACCAGTCCACCAAGTGGTAGTCCGATTACCAGCAAAGCGAATTTACTATCACTATCCATTGCAGTTTCCTCAATTAACTTCCAGATCTCTAAATTACCTCTTCCCTTCTAGGAACCCAATGATGCACCAAAAGACTCTCAAGTCTCATCTCGATCGCTTTATTCATGCTCCTCAAACTGAATTGGTGCTTACTGTGCTGATTCTACTGGCAGTGATTCTAGTGATTGCAGAAGTTGCCCTTGAAGGTAAAGGTGTCGGGTATAAGTTAGTTCATCTTACTCAAGATCTGCTAACGGGAATATTTATTATCGAGCTAGCTATTCGCTATTTTATCGCGAGGAAGAAGCAGCGCTTCTTCCGTAACTACTGGTTGGATATCATCGCCGTAATACCCTTTTTCCGAGCATTTCGCCTGTTGCGCCTGTTACGGATGTTAAGGCTCTTAAGAGCAGCAATTCTATTAAACCGGAATCTGCATCGCGTCTCTTCTCCTCTAGCAGCCAGTCTAGGTGCTCAGATTGGGGTTCTTCTGATTGTTGGCTTAATTATCCTCATCGGTGCTCTAGCAATCTACCTGCTAGAAGGGAAAAATAATCAGGCATTCTCTTCTTTAACAGATGCTCTATGGTGGAGCTTTTTTACTCTAATATCAGGAGAACCCATCGGTGGTGAACCCCAAACCGCTCCGGGGCGTTTCGTTACACTGATGGTGATGATTGGGGGTTTGACGATGTTTGCAGTGTTCACAGGGGTTGTTTCTGCTGTGATGATGCAAAGACTAAAAATGGTAATGGATGTCAAAAACTTGGAACTAGATGAACTGCGTAACCACATTGTCATCTGCGGCTGGAACCGTAGTGGGACATCTGATTGTTGAAGAACTTTATGCTGATCCGGGCATGAGGAATTATCCTATTGTCATAGTGGCTGAGTTTACTGAAACACCAGAGCAGGAACTCAAGCGAGTAGATCTTTCCCAGCTTTACTTCAAAGTTGGTGACTATACAATCATTGATGTATTGGAGAGTGTCGGGATTTATCATGCTTCGCGGGCAATTCTGCTGGCAGATGCTACCCATCCTCGCAGTGATCAGGATCGGGATGCACGGACAGTTTTAGCTGCTTTGACGATTGAAAAACTTAATCCCGGTATCTACACCTGCGCTCAACTCCTTGATCGGAAAAACAACGTACAGCTGCGAGTAGCGGGAGTTGAGGATGTAATTGTGGCGGCGGAGTTAGCAAGTCACTTGATTGCTACCTCAGTTCGGAACCAGGGTTCTGTGGATGTGCTGGCAGAGTTGCTCACTGTGCAGATGGGTAACCAGTTCTATAACATATCCTTACCAGAGCAGTGGGTTGGCATGGCATTCTGGGAAGTTTCCCAGTTACTCAAAGATGACTTTGATACAATTTTGCTGGCAATAGAACGACAGACTAATGGTAACCGAGAAACGATAGTCAATCCCCCAAAAAATAAACCAGTATTGCTTGGTGATCATCTGGTAGTTATTGCTCGTAGTTTGCCTCAGGTTGGAGTTAGAAAGTAATATTTATAATCGTTGAATTGTGCGCCTATATATAAAGTCCCACTACAATCAATCGACCCTAGAGTAGCTTCAATAATTCAATCAGGGTGGATGTTCACCCAACTTAATCCACATTCCCCTTGCTCGTACCAATGCTGGACGATTCATCTGTAATGCCTCGATTGTAGCTCGACCAACTGCTGTCAGACCTTTCAACTCTTTTCCTCTCTCTCTCCAAGCAAAATGCTTAGTCCAGATTTGTTGTTGGGGATGAAATAACGCAACTGTTTCACCGCTTTCTGGATCAATGGCAGTTTGGCGAGTGCTTTTATGACGATTACACGATGGACAGGCAAAACACAAATTCTCAAACACGGTCTCTCTCTCAGCTGAAAGCGGTAGAATGTGCTCGAATTCAAAAGTCATCGCCGTTAAAAACTCTGCCGTTCGACAATAGGCACAACATTCACTAAAGTGCTTACGAATTTTCTGTTGTAATTCAACCCGGATATAGGCACTCACGCTGCTGTGGTATCCTCTGCTAAGCACTTGAGGGTATATCTGGCACGAGTCTTGAGAATGGTTAAATGATCTGCCTTCACCAACAAATCATCTAATTGGGCAACTTCATCGGCACAGAGCAATGATTCTGTGTTTCTGGAGATTAAATCATCCAAACGAGTTTGCTCAGCCACAGCTAAGGTACAAGTTGCAAGAGCATTTAACTCATCAACACTTAAACCCACCAAGCACTCTTCGTCTAACTTCGATGACTGGGAGAGTTGAGAGTAGGTACTCCAATCTAACAAAACACCCACTCGTTCTCCTTGCTCATTGGTTAGGTATTGTATTGCCTTGGACATAAGTAAACCCCTATGAGGGATAATCTATCTCAATTTTATTAGATTGTACCTGCCGTACAATTGCGCTCGCACTATTCCACTCTTGGGCAAGTTGGTTGCGATCGCTTCCAACACCAGCACCAGCTGATCTTCTGGCAGAGCTTGCTTGTGCGATCGCTATTTTTTTTGATATTATATTTTTATAATGGGTAAAGTGTGCGCCCATATATAAAGTGCTACTTCTGATATCAAGTTCGCCTCAGCAATTAGATAGTAAAAAGTTTAGGCAACAAAGTAGATGCATTACTTACACCAGTACCAGCAAACTCAATCGCTTCATTCTCCTCCAGAAACCCTCC
Organism: Caldora sp.; assembly: GCA_965222765.1. GTDB lineage: Bacteria > Cyanobacteriota > Cyanobacteriia > Cyanobacteriales > Coleofasciculaceae > Caldora. The sequence continues at coordinate 3,509 of CBDCVG010000050.1, read as the reverse complement.
CCACCATGTATGATTTACCGAGTGAAAATCAGGAGGAAACGGGTTTGCCTGACGAATTCCATGATCTACAACCGGAATTGTTGCGCTTGACTTTTCGTCCTGCTAACTATCCACCAGAGCAGATATTTAGTGGTAGTGATTTGAACCTCTACTATGATGTAAGTCATCATTATTGGTATAAAAGACCAGATTGGTTTGGTGTGGTGGGAGTATCAAGGCTTTATAAGAATCACGATTTACGCTTAAGTTATGTGATGTGGCAAGAAAGGGTGGCTCCAACAGTGGTGGTGGAATTATTATCACCAGGGACGGAAAAAGAAGATTTTGGCACAAGTACACGGAAGAGCAGTGAGCCTCCGACTAAATGGGAAGTGTATGAGCAAGTTTTACAGGTGCCCTATTATGTAGTGTTTGACCGCTATAGTGATCAATTAAGAGGGTTTGTGCTCAAGGGGGGTGTTTATCAGGAGTTGAATTTAACTCAACCGAAGATTTGGATACCCCAATTGGAATTAGGTTTAGGGTTGTGGCAAGGAGAGTACGACAGGAAGAATCGTCTGTGGTTGCGTTGGTACAATGCCGAAGGGGAGTGGATTTTAACTCCAACTGAAATTGAACGGCAACGGGCTGAAGCTGAAAGATTGCGATCGCAACGTCTTGAGGAACTTCTTCGTTCTCACGGGATCGATCCTAATAGTTAAGGTAGTGAGGATTTAACAAAAGTTTCTTCACTCATTCTCTAAGCCTAAACCTTTTACCTGATTAGTAACTTATAACCGACTTGTGCCTGACTTTGCTTCCTACTACTGAAACAGAGGTATTGTAGTAGCAGCTTTGGGAATACCAATCATGTCTCGCTCCCTAAGAATCCTTCCAGATTTTATCCCACGAGTCAAATCTGCCCTTCAGCAACAGGGTTTTGCTCGCCAGCAAGATTTAGCAAATAAGCTAGAGATGTCTTTGACTACTGTCAATAAGTACTTCAATGCGAAGTCCGTAGATTATCTGTATTTTGTAGAAATTAGCGAACAATTGGGGCAAGACTGGAGAGAAATTGCCGCTTTTGAGGATAGCAGTAGCAATAGGGGTCAATGCAATGAGAAGGTAGAAAAAGAGGTGGTGATGACAGACTGCCTTGAGGAAGACTCTTTGATCTATGTAGAACGTCCTCCCATTGAAGAATCCTGCTATGAGGCATTGTTGCACCCTGGTGCGCTCATTCGTATTAAGGCTCCGACGATGATGGGGAAAACCTTACTCATGGTTAGAATTCTGGATCAGCTTGTCCAGAGTGGTTATCGAAGTGCGTGTTTAAATCTTAACTTAGCCAATCGGACTGATTTCACCGATGTAGATCAATTTTTCAAGTGGTTTTGTATCAGTGTCGGTCAAAGCTTGGGGATACCGAATCAGTTGGCAGAATATTGGGATGAAGCATATTCCACCTCTAAGATAGATTGTACCGAATACTTTGAGAAATATCTTCTACCTCAAGCTGGCTCTCCAGTAGTTTTATGTCTGGATGAGGTAGATCGAGTTTTTCCCTACCGTGAGGTAGCCTCGGAATTTCTGGGATTGTTGAGGGCGTGGCACGAACGAGGGAAAGTGGAAAAAGTCTGGAAGCAGCTGCGGTTGGTTGTTATCCATTCGACAGAAGTTTATATCCCCCTCAACATTAACGAATCCCCGTTTAATGTGGGACTAGCGATTGAATTGCCAGAATTTAGCCTTTCACAAGTCCAGGAATTAGCCCGACAACATGGACAGGATTGGAGTCAAGCGGCTGTCGAGCAATTGATGGAGATAGTAGGGGGACATCCCTATCTGGTAGAGCAAGCTTTCTGTCACTACCACATCAACGGCAAAGACTCCGACTCCCTAGAGCAACTGCTGGAAGTAGCTCCCACAGAAGCCGGAATCTATGCCAACCACCTGCGACATCTTTGGCGCATATTGCAACAACACCCAGACTTGGCAGAGGCATTGTTGAAAATCATTGATGCTGATTGTCCTGTACGTCTAGAACCGATGCAAACTTATAAGTTACACAGCATGGGGTTAGTGAAAAAGCAGGGGAATAAGGTAGTGCTGAGTTGTAATTTGTATCGGCAGTATTTTAAAGAACACCTTAGTCAAGAATGAAGAATGCAGAATTAAGAATTAAGAATTAAGAATTAAGAATTAAGAGTCTAACCGAGAAAGCCAATGAATATGCCAACCTATCAGATTGGCGGATGTCTACCACCAGATGCTAGTAGTTATGTGGTACGCTCTGCTGATGGAGAACTCTACAAACAGTTGCACTCTGGAGAATTTTGCTATGTTTTAAATTCCCGGCAAATGGGGAAGTCTTCCCTCAGAGTGCAAATGATGAAACGACTACAACAAGAAGGGTTTGTCTGTGCCTCGGTTGATATTACGGAGTTAGGAGCACAACAAGTTACTCCAGAGAAGTGGTACGGCGGTTTGATCAAGACTCTGATTAGTAGATTGGGTTTACAGGATAACTTCTCATTTAGAAATTGGATCAAAGAACACAAAGATATTCCGCCAGTAAAGTTTTTCCAGGAGTTTATCGAAGAGGTATTACTAACAAAAATTACCCAATCCATCGTAATCTTCATTGATGAAATCGATAGCGTTCTGCAATTAAGTTTCAAAGATGATTTTTTTGCTTTGCTTCGAGCTTGTTATAATCAACGAGCTGATCATCCTCAATACAATCGCCTTACCTTTTGTTTGTTGGGAGTAGCATCACCATCTAATTTAATTGAGGATAAAAAACGCACTCCTTTTAATATTGGTCAGGCAATAATGTTAGCTGGATTTCAATTAAATGAGGTAGAACCGCTGCTTAAGGGATTATCAGACAGATTCAATAATTCCCACATAGTCATCCAGGAAATCTTAGATTGGACAGGGGGACAGCCATTTCTTACCCAAAAGCTTTGTCAGTTGATGGTTTGTGAGTCTGAGAAGGAATATCCTCGTTCGGTTGAGCAGGTAGTTAGAGAGAGGATTATTGACAATTGGGAAGCCTCTGATGAGCCGGAGCATTTGAGGACGATACGAGATCGTCTTCTGAGCAATGAGGAACGCACTGGGCGTTGGTTGGGATTGTATCAACAGATTTTGCAACAGGGAGAAATTATTGCAGATGATAGCCTTGAACAAACCGAATTGCGGTTAAGTGGGTTAGTTGTTAAAAAACAGGGTAAATTAAAAGTTTATAACCAGATTTATCGTGCAGTTTTTAATCAAATTTGGATTGACAAGCAGTTAGAATCTCTGCGTCCTTATAGTGAAGCGATCAATGCCTGGTTAGCATCCAATCGTCAAGATGAATCTCGTCTGTTGCGGGGTCAGGCATTGCAAGATGCATGGGATTGGAAAGCTCACAAAATGTTGAGCGTTGATGACGATGATTTCTTAGCCGCTAGCCTAGAAATAGACAGGCTTGAGATGCAAAGCAAGTTCAATGTCCAACAGCAACGAGTTTTTTTGGTTAC
>CBDCVG010000049.1:0-7534 GCA_965222765.1 Caldora sp. | reverse complement strand
TTCACTATTGCCATACAACATTTGACTCGGTTGAGATACCAATTCCGAAACTGTTAAGCTGACTTTCTCTGTTGTAGTTCCAGCATTAACGGCTACAATCACTGACTCTGCTGCTAGTTGTCGTGCAAAGATGTAAACCATTCCCTTCGCTAATAGTACCTGGTAGTTACCAGTGCGTAGAGCTGGGTGCCCATGGCGCAAAGCGATTAACTGCCGATGGTAGTCTAAAACCTCCCGGTTCCATTCTACTTCTGGAGGAAAACCGCGACGACAATCAGGATCCACTGCTCCGGCTAAACTCACTTCATCACCGTAGTAGATACTGGGTGCGCCGGGAAAGGTAAACAATAATAAGGTAGCTAGCTTAACACTTTCCTGAGCTTCGGCTTGAGGAGATTCCTTACCACCACTGGCAATCGATAATAGCCTTGCAGTATCGTGACTATCAAGTAAGTTCAGTTGGGTTAACTGAATTTCCCAGGGGTAAAGTTGCAATAGATGCTCGATTTTCGCAGCATATCCAGGAGCATCTAAGGCAGGATAGGGTTCATAGGACTGCTTTTCTACATATTCCATTACTACGCGATCGCCTGCGGTAAAGGCAATAGTTGGTGCAGTAAACAGATAGTTCATTACCCCATCAAATTGGCTGCCATCTAACCACTCCCGGGAATCTTCCCAAACTTCCCCCACGATATAGGCTTCGGGGTTAATTGCTTTGACGCGATCGCGGAATTCTTGCCAAAAGCCAGGGGTTTTAATCTCAAATGGTACATCTAAACGCCAACCATCAATGCCCAATTTAATCCAATGTTCAGCAATCTGCATAATATATTCTTGAACATCAGGATTGTCGTGGTTAAACTGGGGCAAGGCACGGTTACCTACCCAACTGATATAGTTAGCTGGTAGGGAACCATCGTAGGCAGACAGAGGCCAACCTTCGATTTTGAACCAATCTAGCCAAGGGGAATAAGGGCCATTTTCTAGGATGTCGTTAAAAAAGAAAAAACCCCTACTAGCGTGGTTAAAGACTCCATCAAGTACCAGTTTTATCCCTCGACGATGGCATTCCTCCAGTAATTCTAGGAAGGCTTGGTTACCTCCTAAGAGAGGATCCACTTGATAGTAGTCGTGGGTATGATAACGGTGATTACAAGCAGATTGAAAGATCGGGGTAAAGTAGATGGCATCAATGCCCAAATCCTGCAAGTAGTCCAACTTTTCTATCACTCCCCACAAATCCCCCCCTTTATAACCTTGCAGCGTGGGAGGAGCATCCCAGGGTTCTAGGGGCATAGAAGTTCCTACTCGTGATGGTGGTTGCTGCCTTTTGGCAAAGCGATCGGGGAAAATTTGATAGAAAACGGCATGTTTTACCCAGTCGGGGGTTGTAATCTGCATATTAGTCATTGATCATTGGTAAATGAGGCTGATAAACAATTGATCATGAACAATTGATACTAGATAATTACCTCTCCTTGAAAGAAGAGGATTGAACTTAAGAAAAATGTTTTCTTTTAACTTTTGACAATTGCTCCAAAATCTGCCAATACCCGAGCATGGTTCCGCAGTAAACCCAATAAATTAAGCCGATTACGCTGAATTTCTGGGTTAGAGATCCATCACCAAGACACTTTCTTCTCCATCAAAGAAACTACTAACCCTAGGAGCAATTTTAGTAAGAGCTTCTACTAAGTTCTGATAGTCTCGTTGTTGTTGAGAGGCTTGAGTTTGGGGAACTAATTCCACCAAGGCATCATAAAAAGCTTGCTCACTCGGTTTCTGGAATAGTTCTGTATTAACTATCAATGCTGGTTCTAGTTGATGGGTATCTAAATCTCCTTGAGCAGCGAGACGGGTAGAACGGTTGACAGTTTCGTAAATTTTGTCCAAATCACCATTATCCCGAATAGACTGGAGAAATAGGGCGCGATCGCGTAGATCTAATAAATCTTTTAATGCTCTTTCTGTATACTCAACATCATTTTCTCCTAGAACGGCATTGACTAAATCATAATCAATCTTTCTTTCTTCCTGTAGAAGAGTACGAATACGTTGTAAGAAAAACTCTTCTAATAATTCTCTGGGAGAAGCTTTCTCAGGAAAAGTTGCGACAAAATCTGCTGAAATATCTTGTAACAACTGCTGTAGATTAATTGCTAAGTAAGCTTCCCAAGTAATATTGACTACTGCATTGGCAGCACGGCGTAAGGCAAAAGGATCAGAGGAACCAGTTGGCAACATTCCCAACCCAAAGATACTGACTAAAGTATCTAGTTTGTCAGCAATACCCACTACTTGACCGGTGATAGTCTGAGGCAAGTTATCCCCTGCTCCTTTGGGTAAATAATGCTCAACCATTGCCGTTGCTACTGCTGGAGATTCTCCACTAGCAGCGGCATATTTTTCACCCATTATCCCTTGTAATTCGGGAAACTCGTAAACCATCTGAGTAACTAGATCAGCTTTACACAAATTAGCAGCTCGTCTAATATCAGTACACTGCATTTTATCTAGTTCTAATTGGTCAGCAATTTGAACAGCAACCTTCTCAATCCGTACTACTTTCTGTCGTACTGAACCCAAGTCCTGCTGAAATGTTACTTTTTCCAGTTGAGGTAAGTAGCTTTCCAAAGGTGATTTTAAATCAGCTTGGTAGAAAAACTGACCATCTGCTAATCTGGCTTTAATTACCCTTTCATTGCCAGCAGCAATAATTTCAGATTTGGTAGGGTCACCGTTACCAATAGTAATAAAATAGGGAGTTAATTTAGTTGCTGTGGTGTCTTGGAAAACCGGGAAATACCGCTGGTGAGTTACCATCACTGTCGTTACGACTTCTAGGGGCAAATTCAAGAATTCTGAGTCAAATTTCCCGACAACTGCTGTAGGCCATTCTACTAGGTTAGTTACTTCTGCCCACAAATCTGGATACATGGGAGTATAACCACCTAATTTTTGTACTGCTGAGTTAACTTGCTCTTGGATTTTTTGCCGACGTTCCTCAGGAGCTACAGCAACAGAAGCAGCCTGGAGACAGGCTACATAATCAGCCGCCTGGGAAATCTCTACCGGTTCTGGATGCAAGACGCGATGTCCTTGGGACATGCGATCGCTGTTGATGCTCTCGGAACCATTTACTAATTCTATTGGTAATACTGCCTCATCTAACAGTGCAACTAACCAACGAATCGGGCGGGGAAACCTCAAATCTCCATCCGCCCAACGCATAAACCGCTTCCCCTCTAAGCCAAAAATCCATTGGGGAATTAGTTCTGTTAGAATCTCTGTTGCTGGACGACCAGAAATTTTTTTCAGTACAAAGACAAATTCTCCCTTTTTAGTATCTCTTACTTCCAAATCATCCAGTTCTACCCCTTGCTTCCTTGCAAACCCTTGAGCAGCTTTGGTAGGTTGACCATTTTTAAAGGCAGCTTTGGCAGGTGGTCCTTTTACCTCTTCCTCTCGATTGGGTTGCTGTTCTGGTAGTCCTTTAATTAGTACCGCAAGGCGTCGGGGAGTGCCATACACTTCAATCCCTTCTGGAGTTAAAAATTCCTCCTCTAAGGTTTGAGGAATACGGGATTGCAATTGTGCGATCGCACTTTCAACAAAATCTGCGGGTAATTCTTCTGTACCGATTTCTAATAAAAATGTAGGCATAAGTAGTTCAGAGATGGTCTGCTACAATACGAGCTGATTTCAACAGTTTAGGACTTACGCACTCAACTGTCATGCTGAGGTGATAGTGAAGCATCTGAGCTGTCTGGAGATCCTTCACTATCGCTCAGGATGACATAATTCCATCACGGCGTGCCACCCCCGATGAATGGAACAAACAAGCCAAGTCCTCTTCCCTACTGTTCCCCTCCTGGGAGCAGTAGGGAAGAAGAAAAATCAATTTTTCTAACCCTTTGGGTCTTCCATATATAGCGTTTTTTTATTTACAAAGCACTATATATAGGAGTTGACAAAATGCACGCTACTTTAAATTGTCACTATCGCCTACCACCTAACACCTATGGAAACCGAAGATTACGACTTATTCAGCGAGCCCTAAGTACTGACTGAGGCGCTTTTCTCTGTTTTGGCTCTATTAAATTGCATTAAGTTACCATCGGTAGTAATTGAGCTGATTTCAGTAAGTTCAATTATTGGTGATTTATACCAATTCTCCCCCTGTACCAAGGTATGGACTTGCCAAGTGGGTGAAGTTTGCGGATAATCACTACGGTAATGTCCTCCTCGACTTTCTGTGCGCCAAGCAGCACTTTTGAGGATTAAGTAGGCAATATCGAGTAGATTGAGTGTTTCGGCACAAGTCCGAAGTTGCTGTTGAGCTTCGGCTGAGGTTAATTGTACCGTTTGGTTAGGTTTTAAGTTGAGTAGGTATTGAGTGACTTCTAAAGCTGCTAATTGACGACGCCAAGAACTAACTTGGGCAATTGCAACTTCTAATGCTTCTTGGGAACGACAAATTCCTGCACTTTGCCACATTAGTTGGGGCAAATTTTGTTTTACTGAGGTAATCGACTCCATTTCTGTTTCCCAGTCTCCTGGCTCAGTAATTACAGAAGGAGACTCTTCATGCACCAAATTAGATTCAATTTCCAGCCGTGATAGTTCAGCAGCAAAAACGACACATTCCAATAGCGAGTTGCTCGCTAAACGATTAGCACCTTGAACTCCTGTACTGGCTGTTTCACCAATGGCATATAGTCCCTTAATGGAAGTTTCACTATGTACATCGCTAACGATTCCTCCCATCCAGTAATGAGCCGCAGGAGCCACTGGAATAGGTGTACTAAAGATATCAATACCCCAGTGTTGACAAACTTTGATGATATTGGGGAAACGGTGGCTAATTTGCTCAGAGGGGATAGGGTTTAAGTCCAAGTAGACGCAGTATGGGGGTCTGGTACTGTTTGTTGTAAGTGACCAAAAATTGCCCGACTGACAACATCCCTTGGTGCTAGTTCCCCATCAGAATGGTAATTGAAAGCAAAGCGCTGTCCTTGAGAGTCTACTAAATGGGCTCCTTCTCCTCTAACTGCTTCAGTAATCAGAAAACGGGGTGCTCCTAGTTTGTTTAAAGCAGTGGGATGAAATTGGAAAAACTCTAAGTCCCTCACCACAGCTCCCGCACGCCAAGCCAGTGCTACTCCGTCTCCGGTACTTACTGTGGGATTAGTGGTTTGGGAAAATACTTGACCGCCACCACCAGTTGCTAAAATGACTGCAGATGCTTTTATCCAGCTAATTTGTCCTTGATAAAGTACACTAATCCCCTGACAATGACCTGTTGAGTCATTAATCCACAAACTCAAAGCAAATGCTGGGGAAATTACTTGGATATTGGGACGTTGCAGGACTTGTTCAGTGAGAGTATCGACGATTGCTCGCCCTGTGGTATCGGCAGAATGCAGGACACGGGGACGGGAGTGAGCCGCTTCTAGAGTCATGGCTAGCTTTTTTCCTTGGCGATCGAAAGCTACTCCCATTTCTACGAGAGACTTAATAGCATCAGAGCCATTCTCGACTAAAAATTTTACTGCCTCCGGTTCGCAAAGACCCGCACCAGCTTTGATGGTATCAGCAAAATGTAACTCTGGTGTGTCTGTGGGGTCAATGGCCGCAGCAATCCCTCCTTGCGCCCAGCTACTTGAGCCAGTTTTGAGGGCATCTTTGGTAATTAAGCCGACTTGTAAATCAGTAGGTAAGCAGAGGGTAGCGTAGAGTCCTGCTGCACCACTACCGATTACCAGGATATCGAACTGGGAAGGATGATTGGAAGGTTGTTTAGTCACTGGGCGATGCTCTCTTTTCACTGTTGTTTAAAAAAATACGACTAGCTCTTTCAAGATCGTGGAATCCTGAACAAAGATTGGTTGTTTCAACCTTTACTTATCCACTCTTGAGCTGAAAAATACTTGTAAAAAAATAGTTGACCTATAGAGCCATAGCCACTAAGCAAGTGTACCGAAACAAGATTCTTTTAGACAAACTCCTTCACTGATCTTCTTGCCATCTATTTCTAAAAGAGCATGTTTATAGTCTAAATGTAGGTCACTTTCCATCGTAGATGTATGGTTACGCAGTACACTTGACCAGGAGCCAAAGGTCTTTTGCTCAAACTTTAGGTGGTAGGATTGAGCATTGATCTGGGTGTGGGCACTGGCTTGACGATGATAGGATGCGTCTCCATGAAGGATTGTTTTCTCTCCATCTTGAGGCAGATTGAGGAGCTTAAAGTAGTTATATTTCTCCTGCCCAAAGGTGGCATCAGCACTCCAAATAATGCCATAGTTAGGAAAGAAGGCATGGACAAAATGGTAGCCCCAAAACTTGGGATAGCTACCCTCATAGATCTTGCAATATCCTACTGCAGTTTGAGTTTGGTCTCCTATGCGAACTGTTCCCAACAGTTGAGGTTGGTGGATCACTGGGTGACTTTCTTTCTCCGCCGGAACACCCCAAGAAAGCTGAGTGGCTACTTGAAAATCAATCTCTAAATCAGTTTCAGCCAGACAAATTTTCCCACTGCAATCGTCCTTAATAATCTGAATATGAGGCTCTGAACATTGGTTTTCAGAGGTGTTGAGCAGTTCTCTAGAATGTCCTTGAGTATCGCACCACCAAGCGGAGTAGTGTTGGAGTGTTTCAGTTTGGAAATATCGCAGAGCAATGAGAGAACCGTCTTCCAAGAAAAAGTGATACTGCTCACTGTATACACGAGTGCACACAGAAAAATAGGCAGGAGGTAGCTGACTGGTTTGGCGCTGACAAGGTTTGCGCGCTGTGATTAAAGAACCGCCAATATTAAGGCTCTCAAACAAGTTATGAATCGTTTGATAGAACTGACTGCGATGATTGTAAATATCCTCACCAAAGGTGTGAACGGATTCATTTTTGGATTGAATAAAGTTCTGATAGCGCTCTTTGACCCAAGATGTCCATCCCGTGGTTAAATCAATAAAACAAATGTCCGTAAATCCAGCCTGTTCAAAGTGATGGCGATAGACATCACGAGTCGGTACATAGGGAGCTTGAACCTCATCCCTAAGCTTGGCTTGGATATCTGGTGTCAGAGGAGCGTTAGCAACATAGTCTTCAATGTAGATCTGTCCACCTTCCTTAAGGGAACGAAAACAGACATCTAACAATGCTTGACCTCCTTGATGTGTAGAAAACAAAGAAATGAAACCACACTGTCAAACGAATTGAGTTCTAGCGCATTTATCACCTGGGGGCTAAGAATGCTACCCGTTAAATACTGGATCTTTTGATGCAATCCTACTCGTTCAGTCAGCTCTCGGGCGATATTATTAAAGTCTTCCCTCAACTCCACACCCTGAACCTGGCATCCTGTTTTATGACTGATATAGCGAGCTGGACCACCTACCCCACTACCAATATCTAACACTTGGGACGTAGAATTCAACTGGAGTGTTTCGATGGCTCGATCGCATGCTTTGCTTCCAAAGTAATGGTACTGCTCTAAATGACCTAAGTCCAACAAATCTTCAATTTG
>CBDCVG010000048.1:0-11305 GCA_965222765.1 Caldora sp. | reverse complement strand
GGACATCCTGCAAAACTCCTTCAGTATGACTGGTGGGGACAATTCCTAAATCAGAACGATAGCGTTCGTTCCAGGCTTCCGGGAGATCGCGGACTTCCAGCTTACCCTCGAGCATTTTCAATTCTAAGTCAAAGCGAATCATAACGTGGAGGTTATAAGTCAGTTCATCTGCATCAGTGCGAATTAATGAGCGCTCCACTTTATTGATTGCTTGGTAAAATGCATCGAGAGATACATTACCTAGCTGATTGGGGAAAACAGCTTGCAGCTGGGGATAAAAGTATTTCCAAAAGCCCCAACTACGTCCAATAATATTTTCCCAAAGCCGCGATTGACTTTCATGAATTCCTGCTGATGTGCCACAGGCAAGGGGTGTACCTTCCAGTTTAGGGTTTATCCCTTGTTCGTAGAGACCATGACCCATCTCATGGATGCTACTGAACAGAGCCTGATCTAGTTTGTTTTCGTAGACACGAGTAGTAATGCGCACATCATCAGTGGAAAAGTTGATCATAAACGGGTGATGGGTTTTATCCTGACGTCCCCGCTGAAAATCATATCCCAACTCCTTCATTACTTTGAGGGTAAAATCGAGCTGCTTGGCTTCAGGATAATAGTGGCATAAGCAACTATCATCGGGAGAAGGTTGCTCAATAATAGCTTCGACCATTGGCACCAGTTGCTGCCGCAACTCGTCAAAGAGCGATCGCAAAAATGATACCTTCAGACCGTAGTCAGCAAAATCAATTAGCGGATCTGCAATATGATCATAATCAGGGAAAAAGTTAGCTAACTCCCGACTGAGGTCAAGGGTTTTTTCCAGGTACGGTCGTACCGCAGCAAAATTATTCGCCGGTCTGGCTTTTGCCCAAGCTTCGTAAGATTCTGTTCTGTGTCTAGAGAGTCTCGCCATAAACTCAGCGGGTACTCTCAATGCTGTTTCATACTTTCTTCTAGTGACACGAATCAAGCTGGCTTCATCAGATTTGTAGGGCAAACTGGTTTCTAATGGGGCTAAATCTTCCAGTAACCTGCCAATAGCTGGAGCAGTGAATTTGCTGTGAGAAACTTCTTGCAGGGTAGCTAGCTGACGTCCCCGAGCAGCTGCACCACCAGGGGGCATATAAGTCGCTTGATCCCAATACAAAAGTGATGCAGCTGCTTCAAGATCATTGATTTCAGTGAGGCAAGTTTTGAGTTTTACAAGTTTCGGTTCAGTTTTTTCGGTAGTCTGCATGATAAGGTATTGACGCTGTAACACTCGTTCTTTTATTTGTGGGCATTGTTGCGCTTGCTTATTTATGTAGATGCTCCCCCCGACAATGGGAAAGGTAAATATTTCCTCAACCGGAGCCGCTACAGCTTACCTGAGGATCAAGCTCTCACTTGAGTTTTCACAGAATAAGCTTTAAAACTGCATCCAGTAAGGAGATTGCTAGCCCTGACAAGGTTTAACCCAAATCCGCCTTTATAGCCCCCTTTTACAGTCTCAGCCTTTTCCCTTAATCTTCTGCTTCCCTGAGCCCTACTCGGTGAGCTTAACTTAAGCATCAAGGGATTTTTAAACCGGATTTGGGAAGAGATTGGAGAATTGGCAAAAGAAGCCAATATCTCCCCAAGAGCAAATGCACTCAGCTGATCCTTTGGGAGATCTAGAGGTTTATATTGTGCCACCGATGTAGGATTTATATTGTGCCACTGATGTAGGATTTACGCGCATTTACACTTCCGAATAGTGTTTCCCGATAGTCTTCAGCAGGGGGTAAGCTAGCAAAATGGTTGTGTCTTACCAAGCACTACTCTTGATTAATCGCACCCCACCCTGAATCAAATACTTTAACCGTTTGTCACCCTGGAAACTCTGTTAAATCTGAGTGTATTCTTCCCATCTAATTGGTATTCTTCAGGATTAGTGATGGGTGTTTGTTACAACTTATCACTCATTTTGTGCAAAATTACTGTGTTTACTATCATGACCAGTCGCGTTCAGCAGTCTGAGTCAGGGTATGATAATCTCTCTTAAGCCTTTCTCAAACAAAGCTTGTAATCCTGCATGGCAAAAAAATAACTGTCTTCATTATTGACCGAATTCCTTGTCAATGTAACCAGAAGCATAATAACTTCATAAACTCTTTTATTTGTTGGTTGTAGTTTTTCATTCAAAAACAGAGCATTTCTAATTGCTGAGACAAAAATACTCTGTTATCACAAAAATATTAAGAAGTAATAAGGACAAATAATTGACCTGGCAGGGGAGAAGACAAGCAAATATTCTTTGGTTTCCAGCTCGTTTCCTGAGGAGAGATGGGTTAACCTTGATGGATCACCGGTCACTGTTAACTGATAACTCCAAAATCTTCTAATGCAAAGCTATCCTAACCTAAAGTAGTGGTAATTGAGTAGGGGTGGATGGTAATTCTACTTCGGTACTTTCAGATAAAAGAAGGCAAGGGAGCAAGGAACAAAGGGAGTAGGGAATTATAAAATTGCCTCAATTGAGTATTTCATGTATCAAAAAATACTGCTTCACCATTGAAAATTAGGAAAATACCGGATTGCTCAGATAGGGTGCTGAATATCAGTATAAAAGATAGTGTCGATTTTTACTGTTCATCTGACCAATTCGGAAAAACATGCTGAATTTTGATGTTAAAGATAAAACTCTCAAAGCACTAAAAATAGCTGTCGAAGAGCATGAATTAACTAGAGAAAAAGTTAAACAGCTCAGTATTAATTTATTTCAACAGCGACAGAGAGTATCGTCTGAGGTAATTTATGCTGCAGAATTATATGTTAATGTTTTGGCGAATTCTCCAAAAGAATTCAACAAAGCAGTTTCTGAGTTCCGTTATCAAGTCAATTGTTTTCTTAATACTGTTCAAGAACTAGAAAGAAAATCATCTGTTTCGACAGCAGTTAGTGCTGGATCTGGTGCTGCTGGTGTTGCTGCTGGAGTTGGAGTTGCCGCTTTTGGCCCTACCGCTGCAATGGCAATCGCCACAACATTCGGAACTGCTTCTACTGGGACGGCGATCGCTTCTTTATCCGGTGCTGCAGCAACAAATGCGGCTCTTGCTTGGCTTGGAGGTGGTGCTTTAGCCGCTGGAGGGGCTGGTATGGCTGCGGGTAATGCATTACTAGCGATGGCTGGTCCTGTCGGGTGGAGTATTGGCGGTGTTGCTCTGGTTGGATCAGGTGTATTTATGAATATGAATAACGCCAAAATTGCTGAAGAGGCTACAGAAAAATATCTCGAAATAGAAGAGGAAATTATTTCATTTAAAAGGGCTGAACAAGAGATTGATAAATTTGCAAGTCAGACAAAAAAACAAGCATCTGCTTGCTTGGAAACTCTTGACTATTTTCTGAAGAAAGCACCTAAAAATTACCAATTATTTTCTCAAAAACAAAAAGAACTTTTAAGCTCATTAATTAACTGCATTCATTCTTTAAGTCAACTTCTCAATGCTCAAACTTCATTATGAATCAAGATGAAAATAGGTGGTTAGATGTTGATATTGCTGCTCAAGTTACAGCAACTTGGTCAGCTTTAGACAAAAGCATTCGTGCAGATAATCTTCAAACATCTGTACAAAACCTCAATGCTGCTTTTTCTTCAGCGATGAAGGAAATGAAAGTAATACGAGATTTTGTCGGCACTCCAGAAAATATTTTAGGCAATACAAAAACAAAACATGGAGAAATTGCTGAACAAGTTCATGTTGGTGTTACACGCGCATGGGATATTTTAAATGGACGTTCACCTAGTGCAACATTTGAAGGTATAGGAAGAACTTCTCCGGTAGATTATCAGGTTAATGGAGTTAATGTTCAATCAAAATATATTAATAGTCTTGAAAATACTTTAGATCATATTTTAGAACATGCTCAAAAATATCCTGAATTTGTAAAAAACAATTTCCAATATCACATTCCTAGTGAGCAGCATCAACAATTAGAATAGCTGTTTAAAGCACCTAATATCAGCAATCTTAACATATCTGATAAATCAATAGAAAAACTTCAGAGTAAGATTGATCAAATACATCAGTTAACAGGTCGTAATCCACAGGATTTAATTAAATCTGGTAGTGCTACTTATGCTGAAGTTCAGAAAGAAAATATTCACGAAACTTTGGACTCTAAAGAAAAAGAGCTAAAGTCTGCTAAAAGAGATATAGACAGTGCAGAAAAACTCAAAAATGCTCCTTCAATTCAAGGGTTAACACCGGCAGCAGCTTTGGGTGCAGCAACAGGTAGTGTAGTTTGTTTAACTCAGGCTTTTTGGGGCAAATTTCAAGAAGGGAAAAATCCATTTTGTGGAGATTTTACTTTAGCTGATTGGCAAGATGTAGGAATTGAAATTGTCAAGGGTGCAGGACAAGGGGGATTCACAGGTGGAACTTTATATTTATTGACTAATGCCACAGATATTGCTGCTCCATTTGCTGGTGCAATGGTCAGCGGATTAATGGGAATTGGAGATTTACTTCGACAATATAACGAAGGTAAAATCAACAGCGATCAGTTTGTTGAACTATCTTTATTTGTTGCAACTGATGCAGCAATTGTTAGTTTAGTGACTGTTGCAGGTCAAGCAATTATTCCTGCATCAATTTTAGGTGCATTATTAGGAAGTATTTCAGGAAAAATTGTTGCGGCATTTTTAAAAGATAATTTACAAAACCATGAAGAAGAATTAATTAAAAAGCTGGAATCTAAAGTAGATTATATGACAAAACAACTTGATTCAATTCACAAAATATTTATTAATGAATTAAATCAATACTTCGATCATTTAGAAGAATTAATCGAGCTAGCCTTCAATGAAGAAAATAATACATCTTTGAGATTATCTGCTAGTGTTACTCTTGCGGAGACAATGGGAGTTGATGATTCCCTTATCATTCGTTCAACTAATGATCTTGATAGATTTATGATGGAGTAAATAACTATGAATACATTCCCTCTTATCACGATTTATAGGATCAGAGTATTTTCGGCGGAATTAGTGTGAATAGGGGATATCTCTTAATTCCGTGCAGCGGTACTAGTTATTCTCGTAAACGAGGGAGTGAGGCTCAACTTGCGCAGTGTCCAAAAACAACCTAAGATTGTGCCAAGCTACTTTATAGTTGCTCATCTTTCAACTGAAGAGAGTCAAATTAATATGAATAACCAACTAGAAATCGGTATCGCTGGGTTGCGAATGGGGTGCGATCATATTGATGGATATCTAACACATCCCAATGCAAAAATCAAGGCTATTTGCGATATTAGCCCCGAAGTATTAGAGCGCGTTGGCAATAAATATGGCGTTTATTCTAGGTATACATCTTATGAAGAAATGATTGCGAAGGAAAATCTCGATGTTGTTAGCATCGCAACTCCTAATCGCTTTCATAAAGATATGACGATGTTGGCGTTAGATAATGGGGCACATGTGCTGTGTGAAAAACCCATTGGGATGAATGCAGAAGAAGCCATTGCGATGCATCGTAAATCCGAGGAAACCGGTAAACGTTTAATGGTGAATTATTCTTACCGATTTATTCCGCAATCTGTCGCCCTAAAACAACGGATAGATGCAGGATTAGTGGGAGATATCTACTCAGCTTCTTGTCATTGGCTCCGTAATATCAGCGGATTCTCCCAGTTTGGTGGTTGGTTTGGCAAGAAATCAATGTCTGGGGGAGGGGTTCTCATCGATATTGGTGTCCATTGTCTTGACAAAGTTTTATGGCTAATGGATTTTCCTGAGGTAGAATCAGTTACAGCTTCTACCCATGATTACGTCTGCCAAAAAGTTGCCAAAGCATCCGGCTCAGATTTTGATGTCGAAGATACCGTTGAAGCTTTTGTTAAATTTACCAATAATGCTAGCTTGATGATTCAGGTGAGCTGGGCTGCCAATATATTAGAGAGTAACTTAATTGAGTTTAGGCTCTTGGGGGAAAAAGAAGGTCTTCTTGAGCAGAATATTAACCAGGGATATACCTTTAATGCCAAAACCTTTTATGAGTCACAAGGTATTTCTTATACCCTCAATATCGATGATGTGAGTCAGGATTTGTGTCCTACTTCCATGTACTACTTTCTCGATAAGATTATCAAGGATGAACCTCATATGGCAGATGGCACTGAGGCGATCAAGATCATGCAATTAATTGATGCTATATACGAAAGTGCAGAGACTGGGAAACGAATTTCCTTCAATCAAGCGTCCTAAGAGGGTGTTTGAACAGTTGGAACAGGTATAATTTACGCAGAATGTGAATTAAATTGTACATATCGTAGGGGCGGGTTTTGTATTAAGATTGTTACCAGATGCTCTCTTCACCTGACCCTCAACCCGCCCCTACGGCAATGGTTCAGTCCAATTCAGTGAAACAACGGGATGATTACGATACTTTTATTTCTTACTCTCGTAGGGATAAGGAGTTTGTCAGCCGGTTATGTGAGGCACTGATACAAGCCAAGTTGAAGATTTGGGTGGATTGGAATGATATTCCACCAGCCGAAGACTGGCGACAAGAGATTTATCGGGGTATTGAAGCCTCAAACAACTTTGTTTTTATTATTAGCTCTCATTCTATCGCCTCTAAAGTCTGTGGCGAGGAACTGTCTTATGCCATTAAGCACGGTAAACGTTTGGTGCCAATTGTGCGAGAGGATGTGGGATATGATAATGTTCATCCAGAATTAGGTCGGATCAACTGGATTTTTTTCCGAGAAGGGGATGACTTTGATAGTGGTTTAAAGAAGCTTATCAGTGCCATTGAGACAGATATGAGTCATGTGCGAGAGCAGACTCATTTACTGGTGAGGGCGAGAAAATGGGAAAAAGCAGAACGTAACAAGAGTTATCTGCTACAAGCAAGTGAGTTAAGGAAAGCAGAGCAATGGTTAGCTGAGACGTTGCAGGCAATGTCTCTACATCAAGCAACGTCTCAAGATAATCGCAAGTCTATATATCAAGCAACAGCTCTACACCAAGAATATATCCAAACCAGTCGTCGGGTAGAGAGGGAACGAGAAGATGCGGAAATGCGGCTACGTCGCTTGACACCACAACAAGTCAAAAATCGTCAAGCTCTCTTAAATAAGGTTAGGAAATTTTGGGTGGAAGGGGTTTTAGAAACTTCTTTGCATGACTGGGTAGTAGGGCAACTCAACAGTAAGTATCAAGTGCCTAAATCTATTGGCAAGGAATGGGTAGATAAACAGGAATTGCTGTTGCTGCTCGATGGTTTAGATGAGGTGAAAGGGGAACAGCGAGATAATTGTGTGGCAGCTTTGAATGATTTCCACCAAAATTATGCTCCGGAAATGGTGGTTTGCAGTCGTATTCAAGATTACTCGGCTCTGTCTAACCGTCTTAACTTGGAAAGTGCCATTTATTTAAAGTCCCTCACTCCCCAACAAGTGAGTCACTATTTAGACAATATTCATGCTGATTTGACTGGCTTGAGAACCTTGATGGAAACAGATACAGCCTTACAGGAGTTAGCGCGATCGCCTTTAATGCTCAATATAATGGTTATAGCTTATCAAGGAGTAGCTGTTGCCGATTTGCCGAAAACTGAAGTGGTAGAGGAACGGCGTCAGCAGCTATTTGATGCTTACATTGAGCGGATGTTTCATCGTCCTACTCGTTTCAAGGTTGAGCAACAATATTCAGAAGTTGACACTAAGCGTTGGTTGGCTTGGCTGGCGCAAAGGTTAGTGGAGCAGTCGCAGACAGTATTTTTCATAGAGGGAATGCAGCCTACCTGGTTGCAGGGCAAAGGTAAAAGGATACTGTATAGAATTGGCAGTTTTTTAATTGATTGGTTGAGTAGTGGGCTGAGTGTTGGGTTGATGGTTTGGTTGAGTAGTGGGCTGATTTATGGGCTGAGTGTTGGGTTGATTGCTGGGCTGATTTATGGGCTCATTGATGTCTGGCTTTTGCCAGAAATAAAAACTGTAGAAACCCTGAATTGGTCTTGGAAAGGAGCAATTCAGGGTTTGAAGAAAGTGTGGTTTGCTGGGACTTTAGGGCTGATTTCAGCGTTGGGTTTAGGGCAGATTCCAATACTGATTTTAGTGTTGATTTTAGTGCTGATGCCAGTGCTGAGCGATGGAATCAAAATTGCAAATATAGCAACAAAAACAATTCCTAATCAAGGTATTTACAGAACAGTTTGGAATGCTGGAATTATGGGATTAATTACTGGGCTGATTTTAGGGCTGATTTTAGGGCTAATTGCTGTGATTTATGGAGAGAAAGGTGTGCTGAGTTTTGGGTTGGGTATTGGTCTGATTTTAGGGGTAATTGCTGTGACTGTTGGCAGTAGTAAAGCCTGTATCCAACATTTGACATTGCGCCTTATCCTTTATCGCAATGGTTCCATCCCCTGGAACTATGCCCGTTTTCTAGACTATGCTAGCGATCGCATTTTCCTACAAAAAGTTGGTGGTGGTTATATCTTCATCCACCGTCTGCTGTTGGAGCATTTTGCTCAAAGGTCATTAGAACCTGTGCGTACTGGCAAGATGCCAGTTCCACAGAAGAGGAAGAATTTGTCAATTTAATTAAGCATGTAACTATTCCTCATCACTCTCTGACTCCTGCATTAAGTTTGCTAAGAGTCGCTTGGTAACTTCGTAAACATCTTTTTTGCTCCCTTCTGTACGCCGTCCTATTCCTACCACAATTACCAGCACCATATCTTGCTCAATACGATAAATAATCCGATAACGTTGACCTACAGCTCTAATACGAGGTTTATCTGTGTGTTGATTAATAGTAGAGTTATTTTCTCTAGAACAATCTCTTGTGGAACAGGCTTCTAGCCTGTTTAGTTATCTTCGACAATTGGATTGATAAATTACCTCTTTTTGCTCACTAGTGCCTATTGGGAATAAGTGGTGAAGGCTAAAGTTGAGGAGAATAGTTTATATGTGCGCATCTTCTCCATTATTAGGAATAATAGCAAAAAATAATTGATATTGCAACCAATATGGGAATAATTAAACTGGCAAGATGCCAGTTTCACAGAAAAAAAATTTGTCAATATTTGATGGTAACCTTAATCACATCAACAGGGTTTTCCGAGATAGCTTCCACTGCTTCTTTTGCCTGATCAAAAGGATAGGCTGGTCCCAGCAGTCCTTCAATATTCAGGCGTCCTGCTTTAAAATCTTCAATGATCAACTTATGGAGCTCACGGGGATAGAGAGGAGTTTCACTCCGAACCGGATTGTTCCAATAAGCATCCGGTAAAGAAGCCAGTAAAGTGAGGCGGTTGTGGAAAAATTCTTCTCCCAGGTTCAAGTCAGTTGCACCACCGGAATAGAAGCCAACACAAACAACCCTGCCACATTGACGTACTGCCCGCATAGCATGTTTGAGTTGAATGTAGTATCCAGAGCATTCAATTACAGCATCAACACCCCCATTAGTCATTTCCTTAACTGCTAATCCCAAATCTTTGTAATCCTTCCTGTTGAGAACTACATCTGCTCCGTACTTACTGGCAAGTTCACGGCGCTGAGGAAAGCTGGAAGAGGCGTAGACTGTTGCCCCATGCAGTTTACAATACTGAACAGCCAAAAGACCGATCGCACCTAATCCTGTAACTAGAACTTTCTCGCGGAAGCGAATATCTCCATCCAGTACTCCGCCTATAGCAAAGTTTGCAGGGTCGATGCACAAAGCTTGCTCTGGTGTTAATCCATCCAAGGGATAAAGTTTGTCAGCAGAACTTACATGCCAGTCTGCCACTGGCAGCCAGCCAAAGACTGTGTCTCCTACTGTCAAAGAATCTACCTCACTACCTACTTCTTCAACAGTACCAACAGTCATATTTCCCAGAGTGCCTGGGTAGAGGATACTAGAAACATCTTCGGTGTTGTCTAGGAAAATGCGCAATTTCTGGTCGAGGCTTCTTTTGAGGAAGGGACTGGAACCGTGATAACCCTCCATCTCCGTTCCATGCTTGAAAGCTGACAGGACAGATTTAACAAGAACCTGGTTCGGCTCTAACGCTTCGAGAGTCTCTTCTTGGAAGCACATCTCTCTAGGAGACTTGAGAATCAGAGCCTTGCGTTTCTGCATTGCGCACTCCTTATATTTGAATTAAGCAAGTGGGATTTGTGAACTTCTCCCAATGATAACCTGAGTTAGATCTGGCTACATAGAAAGGGGACTCTGAAGAAACAAGGTAGGAGGCAGAGGGCAGGAGGCAGGAGGGAAGAGGATTTGGCTTGTTCCTTTCATTCTCGCGGGTGGCAATCGCTCTTTTTTTGATACTATATTTTTATAATGGGAAAAGTGTGTGCCCATATATAAAGTGCCACTCTTGATACCGAGTCCACCTCGGCACTTAGATAATAAAAGGTTTAGGTAACAACTAGATGCATTACTTACACCAGTACCAGCAAACTCAACCGCTTCATTCTCCTCCAGAAACCCTCCCCACCATGTATGATTTACCGAGTGAAAATCAGGAGGAACCGGGTTTGCCTGACGAATTCCATGATCTACAACCGGAATTGTTGCGCTTGACTTTTCGTCCGGCTAACTATCTACCAGAGCGGATATTTAGTGGTAGTGATTTGAACCTCTACTATGATGTAAGTCATCATTCTTGGTATAAACGACCAGATTGGTTTGGCGTAGTGGGAGTATCCAGGCTTTATGAGAATGAGGATTTACGCTTAAGTTATGTGATGTGGCAAGAAAAGGTGGCTCCAACGGTGGTGGTGGAATTATTGTCGCCAGGGACGGAAAAGGAAGACTTTGGCACAAGTACACGGAAAAGCGGTGAACCTCCGACTAAATGGGAAGTGTATGAGCAAATTTTACAGGTGCCCTATTATGTAGTGTTTGACCGCTATAGTGATCAATTAAGAGGGTTCGTGCTCAAGGGGGGTGTTTATCAGGAGTTGAATTTAACTCAACCGAAGATTTGGATACCCCAATTAGAATTAGGTTTAGGGTTGTGGCAAGGAGAGTACGACAGAAGGCGTCGTCTGTGGTTGCGTTGGTACAATGCCGCAGGGGAGTGGATTTTAACTCCAACTGAAGCTGAAAGGCAACGGGCTGAAGCTGAAAGGCAACGGGCTGAAACTGAAAGGCAACGGGCTGAAACTGAAAGATCGCGATCGCAACGTCTTGAGGAACTTCTTCGTTCTCACGGGATCGATCCTAATAGTTAAGGTAGCATTGAAGGCATTTTGATACGGTGAAGATGCAGCGATCGCTTGCGCGGAATTAAGAATTAAGAATTAAGAATTAAGAATGCTTATAGAGTAAGGATTA
>CBDCVG010000047.1:0-14585 GCA_965222765.1 Caldora sp. | reverse complement strand
GAAGAAGTAAATTATGCCAAAAATATGATGGAATCGCTATTTCTGATGAACAATTACATCGCTTACCAGAAGTAATTGCCAACAAGAAAATTAAGGGCATTTTGGTGTTTCCTAATGCGAATGCTCCAGAAGACACAGCTTCTAAGTTAAAGCAGTTCTCTGCAAAATAGACTTAAGTTCATCCCACGTAATGCAAGTCGTGGGATTTCGCATCCTTTCTTATTAGTCATTTGTCCTTTTTCGGACTTACTCACCGTCATGGAATGATGTCATCCTGAGGGTTAGCGAAGGATCTCCAGATGCCTGAGATGCTTCACTATCACCTCCGCATGATACTTTCCTCAAGCCCCAGTCTTCTTGAAGCAATCAAAATTGGTGTTTTTTGGGAACTAAATCAGTATTAGCTTAGTCTCTATAGACTAGAGATAGTAGTAGCTGAGAGTAAAATAAAATTTAGGAGAATTAATTCTATGATGCCTCAGAAGTTTAACGATAACTTTAGTTTAATATCTTTTGTCAGCAAAAAAGTTGGTTTAGCAGCTGGTGTTGCCACTTTAATGGTAAGCGGTAGTGCTTTTGCTTTTGATAACAATCAAATACCAGCTAACTCTGCCACTCAGCTCCAGGATACTACTACTTTGGCTCAGAACACTGAGGAGCAAACACCATCCCAAACTAATAATGATCCTAGGTTTACCTGTCAGTTTATCAATGGTGACTACACTGTAATGTATCATCCTGAAAGTAAACCGGGTCAAGCTTATCCCTGGGCAGTTCCTAGTGCGATGGGAGGTGGCTGGACACCAGAACTTCGTTGTAATGAGATTAGCCGACGCTTGGAGTTTTATCGCCCTGATGGTTTGCTAGAGATGCGAACTTCGGTAGAGAATAATTATGATACTATTTGTGTGACTACTCAGCGAAACTCAGACTGTCGGATTGTTCTAACCGTCCCTCCTAATCAAGATCCAGAAATAACTCGTAACCTTGTATTTGAAAACTTGACTGTTGCTGATAGTGGTCAGCAAACTCAAGGTATCAACACTTTTGTAGATGGAGATAGGGGCTCACAGTTGTTGGATCAGGTATTAAACCAAGGCTTATCTACTTTAGGTCTCGGCGGCAACAAAAATCCCATTAGAGGTTCTAGTAATATCGATTTACGACCTTTCCTTGATGCAGCTGACGGTGGTACTGGCACTCAGTTGCGAGGCGGGAGTTCAGTTGCACCAAATCGACGCTTAAATCCTGATAGATTCCGTTAAATAGCAATAACGCCGTAGGAAAGACCACTACGGCGCTGCAGAATTTATTTAAGGTTGCCTAGTGCAGCGTGGCGGAAATAAGTGACCAGTTTGAGATCGATAGAATCCTTACTCTATAAGCATTCTTAATTCTTAATTCTTAATTCCGCATTATATGTCATCCTGAGCGATAGCGAAGGATCTCCAAACGGCCCAGATGCTTCACTAGCACCTCAGCATAACAGGGGTGGCTACCCCTACTCTCCTATTTCTTAGGTAAAAAGCGGTTGGAGTAGCTGTCTATCACGTAAACTGGGACACGTTTAGTGTATTCAATCTCACTACCAGTAATAGACTTAGACAGTATTTCAAAAACATTAGAACGCCAGTTACGCTCATGAATAGGCTTGGACTGCTCACCCTGGAAGTAGGCTTGAGTAACAATTACAGAAGCAGCAAGCCAACCAACGATTAATAGGGAAATTAAGATAGTCATGTAAGTTTTCTTTGGGCTTTGTGTAGTTTTGTTAAATTTTATGTAAATAAAAGTAACAAATACTTATTGCAACTGTCAAGTTAAGACTAAATTCGGTTTTACGACCCCCGTTTGGAGCAACCCCGAAAACTCGCTCTGAGAAGTTGTATTCAAAGTCTCTACAGGTCATGCGATCGCGAGCCAATATTGCTCGGTTAGGTAACTCAATTCAGACTCTAGACCGGAAAATTTGCACAAAGGTATCGCTAACGGTATGGTCTTTAGTATCGGCGGCATATTGAATTAATTGTTCTCGCAATTGTTGAGCTGCGGCTAAAGGTAGTAAAGTAGCCAGTAAGAAGTATACGCCCCGAAATCGTGGGTCATGCATGTGGTCAATTAACCTAGCTTCTGCTGCATCACTATCGCCGAGGAAGTTTTGTACTAGGAAGAAGTCCATAATTTTGTCGTGGCGGAAGTACCATTCTTTCTTGCCTTTACCCTCACTATCTGTCCACTGACGGCTGACTGCCATTTTGTATTTCTCGTCTTCAAGAGAGAGTAACTCTTGGTAAAAATCCTCGGCAGGGAGCGCTTTTTCGTCATTGAGGCGCATTTGGTAGACGGCTTGGGAGAATTTTTTCAAAGGAAATTCGTAGCGCCATTCTTTGAGGAATTCCTCTGCCATCTGATTGTATTGTTGTTCTTGCAGGTTAAATAAGTCCGGGGTTTTGCCTTGGGAGAGCATCAGTGAGATGAGGGTTAAATCCATCGGGTTGGAGAGGATGCGTTGTGCTGCCTCTAACTCTTCTTTTGGTTGTTGGGGATTGAGGGTGGTTGTTAGGTAGTCAGTGCAGGCATCTTCGTAATCGCTGCCTTGGACTTTGGCATCTTCAGGAAGCCTCGGCTGACGGGAGACTAAAAATTGCTGGATTTGGTTAGGTTTGAGGGGTTGTAAGTAGTAGGTTTTTGCTGTTGAAGGGGGTGTCCATTCCAAGGGTTGGGTAGTCATAATGATATTACCCCGGAAATAGCGCTCGACAAAGTAGGTGATTTTGGCACGGGTATCAGCAGTAATTCGTTGAGTCCATCAATGCAGATATCGATCGCTCCACTATATATTAGGTTTTTCAGGAATGCTGCATCTTGAGCCTGTCCATGCAGTTTAGCTTGAATCGCTTCAATTACCCCTTGGTTGCACTTTTGGGCGGGAAGGTAGACAATAATTTGCCGGGAGTTGGCGACAAGATGGCGCAGGAACATGGATTTACCCCACCCAGAATCCCCTTCTAAGACAATTTGCCCTTGGATGCTGGGGAGTGCTGTAGTAATAGGTTTGGTTTCTCCAGAACCGGGAACTTTTACCTGAGATTGGGGGAAGTAGGCAAGGTTCCCAAAGGTGTCTAATCTTGCATCAGCTTGTAGGGAGGGTTTGAAGGGTTCAAACAGTTTGCGGCGTAGGTAGGGAATCCAGGTAAGGAGAAAGCCAACGTAGCCGACACCAAGAATTTTGCGTACCCAGGGGTTCCAGAAGAAGATGGCTTGGACTTGGGGGAATTTGGGGTAGGCGAAGATGAGGGCTAGCCAAAAGGTAATATGGATGAGGATGGTGTTGCGAGCTTTGAGCAACCATTGCCAAAATTCGAGTTTATTAATTGCTGACTGTACCACTGTGGCTTTGGTAGGGTATACAGTCTTGAGGTTGTTGTAGTGGCGCTTCAGTAAGCCAATGTCCTGCCATCGCCAAGGAACCTTTTTGTTGGCGGCAACAATGGCAATTTGTTCTGCTAAGTCTTTTCTTAATCGTTTTAATTCCTGGCAGGGTTCCCAGACTTGGAGAAAGACTTCCAGGGTTTTCTTGCCGTCTTCGTAGTTGAGTTGAGGAGGAGTTTTTTGAGGATAGCCCAGCCATGTGAGCAGAGTTTTCACCTCATCAGTGCCACCACCCAGGAAATAGGTGAAAAACCGCATTTGTTCAAAATCCCGCTGATTGGGCTCGTGGATAGTATTCAGGACAGTAACCACTTCATTTAGCTCCAGTTTTCTGAACTTACCCAAAGCTACTACTAGATTACGACGAACATTGACGTTCACCTGCTCATCTTTAAGGAAGTTGAGGAGCTCTGGGATATAGGGCTCGACGGCTTGCCCCAAGTTGCTCAATCCTACTGCTGCACCGTAGCGAACATTTGCATTCACCTTCTCATCTTTGAGGATGTTGGCGATTTCTGGGATATAGGTTTCAGCAACTTGCCCTAAGTTTCCCAACCCTACTGCTGCACTGCCACGAACATCCGCGTTCACCTTTTGATCTTTGATAAGGTTGAGAATATCTGGGATATAGGGCTCAACAGCTTGCTCTAAGTTCCCCAACGCTTTTGCGGCATTGCCACGAACATCTGTATTCCGCTTTTGATCTTTGATGAAGTTGAGTATTTCTGGGATATAGGGTTCAGTTGCTTGCTCCAAATTACCCAGAGCTTTTGCCATATTGCTGCGAATATCTGCGCTCACTTTTGTATCTTTGAGAGCTTTGAGAATATCTGGTATATAGAGTTTAGTTGCCTCCCCTAAATTGCCCAAAGCTACTGCTGCACTACCACGAACATTTATGTTTACGTTTTCACTTCTGAGGATATTGGCGATTTCAGGAATGTAGTCTTCGGCTGCTTCCTTGAAGTCTCCTAATCCTCGTGTTACATAGCTGCGAGCATCTGTATCCACCTTTTCATCTTTAATGAAGTTGAGGAACTCCGGGATATAGGATTCAGCTGCTTGTCCTAAGATGCCCAACCCTACCGCCGCACCGCTACGAACATAGATGTCTACTTTTTCATCCTTAAAGATGTTAGCAATTTCCGGGATATAAGACTCAGCTGCTGACTTTAGGCTCCCCAAGCCTACTGCTGCACTGCCACGAACAGATGCCTCTACCTTTTCATCTTTGATAAAGTTGAGAATTTGTGGGATATAGGATTCAGTTGCTTGCCCCAATTTTCCCAGAGCTATTGCTGCACCACCACGAACATAGGCACTTACCTTTTCATCTTGGAGAAAGTTGATAATTTTTGGGATATAAGGCTCAGCTGTTTGCCCGAAGTTCTTTAAGGCATCTGCGGTGTCACGGCGAACATCTTTCTCTACCTTCTCATCTTGGAGGAAGTTAAGAATATCTGGGATATAAAGTTCAGCTGTTTGTCCCAATTTGCTTAGGGCTTTTGCCGCACTTCCGCGAGCATCTGTATCCACTTCTTCATCTTTAAGGAGAGCAACTGCTTTTTTTGTCAAATCCTCCGGTTTCTTAACCATTGCTTTCAAGTCTTGCCACTTGTATTTGGCTAATTGCTCGAAAGCATATCCTTTTACCCTGTCATGTCCATCATCAAGGGCAGCAACAATACCGTCAATCTGCCAAGGTTGCGGTTTGGGCGGTTCTTGGGCACTCACCCAAGGGAGGGAGAGGAGAAAGATTAGGAAAAGGGTAAACGGGAAAAGGAAAAAGGGGGAGAGTTTGCGGAGGTTGCGGGGAGTTTTAGGCATAGGTGCAGGATAGAATGAGGCTTGGGGCAATGCACCTGAATTCTGATGTGGTTGAAAAGCTCGACTGGTTGAGAAGTCCGACTTCTTCAAGAAGTCGGACTTCTGAGATGTTGCAGGAAATACTACAAAGCTTTGGTGGAGGATTCCGGATTAGAGGCTTTGAACCCTGAGAACGAATACTATTGGCGAAACATTTTCAGGACTTACGCACTCAAGTGTCATGGCTGAGGTGATAGTGAAGCATCTTAGTCGTCTGGAGATCCTTCGCTATCGCTCAGGATGACATAATGCCGTGACGGTGCGTAAGTCCTAATTTTGTAATTGTAAGCGCAAATTGCATTTGCCCAATCCAGCATCTATTGTTCAATTTCTTTCTTTGTGCTTTGTCCCTAATCCCTTAACCTCCAGGCGGGGCAAGGATTTCATCTTAAGTTGACAAGGCGATCGCATTTTCGCATTTTCTCAGTTACTATCAAATCCCCAGCATTCCCTTAGCGCTTTTTCTTCGAGCTCGAAGAGCTGCTGCTACTACGCTTGCTACTACTACCCTTCCTACTACTACCAAAACTAGAAGAAGACTTTTTCTTCGTGCTAGATTTTGGTTTGGCTTGGCTGGAATTCTTCAAATTGCTCTTACCATAACCAGAGCCTGTCGCTTTGGTACTAGAAGATGATGGTGCAGTGGTGGTAGTAGTTGATTTGTTGTTAGTTGTTGGTTGAGTTGTGGTAGTAGTTGATTTGTTGTTAGTTGTTGGTTGAGTTGTAGTAGTAGTTGATTTGTTGTTAGTTGTTGGTTGAGTTGTAGTAGTAGTTGATTTGTTATTCGTTGTCGGTTGAGCTGTGGTAGTAGTTGATTTGTTATTCGTTGTCGGTTGAGCTTTAGTCGTAGTAGAGTTGCTCTGGGTTGATTTACGTAGTTGTCCCGATGTCCGCAACTGATTATTCCTGACAGCAGGCGGCTTAGTCTTGTAGTTTTGCTCGTATTTGGTAACCGCTTCTTGGTAGGTTGGGGCATAGTAGCCCCTCGTAAGTACTACTCCTCTTTGATATCTTGGTGGTACATAGTAATGAGGACTATGGTAGTAATGAGGACTATGGTTGTGGAACTCAAGCTCAATCTCCAGCTCGTTGTCATCCTCAAAGGGTTCCCAGAAAGTTGACTCCTCCCGCACGATAACGGTTTCTGCACCGTTGATTTGTTCAGTAACCGCGTGGATGTACTCAATCTGGAAATCCCGATTCAAATGCAAGATAGCTTGGTTATTCTGCATTTGCAGATAACTTTGCTTACCAGCCTTAATTTCCGCTTCCGTTAACTGTACCATCTGCAAATTGTTGGTACTGAAGACTGGGGGAGTAGTATTGAGCAAAGATAAGGTGTATTGCCCGTTGGCATCATTATAGGTAGCTTGATGAAGAGGATAGTTACCGTTTCCTAGTCTTGCCTGAGTTGATACGGTGTTAACCCTCTGTTGTCTAGGAGTTTGATAGTTATTGGACTGACAACTCAAGGTTGTCCAACAAAGAGCCAAACCCAATACAACGGGAGTAAACTTGCGGAATGTGGTCAGTGGCGTAATCATCGCCCTCAAATAATTTTTTATAACTACCTAACATTATAGTTAATGGCTAATGGAAGAGAATTGTTTCTCCTGCCTCCTGCCCTCTGCCTCCTGCCTTCTAATGCTTATTCAGTTAAACACCAAATCTCGATAAAGAAAAAGCTGAAATATCAAAGTCAGTCTTCTGGTTAATAGCTAATTCTTTCAAAATTTGCCCAATTGCAGCAGAATGTTTAAACCCATGTCCAGAACAAGGTGATGCTAAAAGTATCTGTGGATGCTCAGGCATAGTATCGAGTACAAATCCATAGTCAGGAGTGACAGTATATAGACAAGCAGCAGATTTAATACAATTATTTTTGACCTTAAGGTGCTGACTAATGCGTTTAAAGCACTGCTCAATCTCATCAACTGATACATTTCTATCAATAGTGTCAGCGGTACACGAATCTAAATATTGCTCGGTTCCTATCTTAATACCGCCATGTTCCCCATCAATGGCAGGAAATCCATACAACAATTCTTCTGCTGTTTCACCGAGTCTGATAAAAATAGGAAAGTGTTCAGCGACAAAAGTCTTGTAAGGCAGTTCCTGCTCAAACCAAAAGAGAAGTTGTCTGTAAGTTTTAAAGAACTTATTGTATGATTCTGGCAGAAATTCACTCACCCATGCACCAGCTGAAATAATTGCAGATTCAGCTTCCCAGGTATCAGTGCTTGTTTTGACTACTACACCATCATTGCTAGAGTTTGGTTCAACACTAACTACCTTTTTATTTAGTTGCAGCTCTACACCATTTTCTTTAGCCAGCTTTAGTTGAGCCTCAATGCATTTTTCAGGTCTAATGAATCCCGCACCTGGCTCAAAATAACCAATCTCAGTTCCTTGATAATGAAACTGGGGATATCGTTTTTGCATTTCTTGACACTCAAGAACTTGGTGCTCAATGCAAAACTCATTTGCCGCAGTAAGTGTCACATCAAGAAAGGATGACGAGCCATGAGCCGGTGCATTTTTCAGATTAGTACCAAAAATCAAACCACCACATTGATTAAAAAGCTCAGTATTTACTTTTAGTTCTAGCTCTCTCCAGATTTCGTGAGAACGGAGAACAATTGGCACATAATGCGAACCTTCACCAATAGCTTGGCGAGTGATTCTTGTATCACCATGGGAAGAACCAAGGGTGTGTGGAGGTTCAAATTGGTCTATTCCAAGAACTTTTTTGGTAGTTGAAGACAGTTGATAAGCAGTCGCACTTCCTACTGCTCCAAGACCCACGATAATCACATCATATGACATTTTTTTCTTAAAAGGTGTTAGGTATTAGGTGTTAGGTGTTAGGTGTTAGGTATTAGGTGTTAGGTAGGATTAAACACTAAAAAAGATATTGAGTACCTTCTCCATCCGACCAGACCAAGATTCTTCTGTATGTTGACCTAGAGGATCTTCGACAACAAATAGATTTTCGTTTTCCCGATAGCCAAAATCTTGTACTAATAGCTCCCGCATTTCACGACCCCGTGCTGTAGCACGTTCTTCAATAAAAGCATTATGAAAACCATCTTCTCGCACTAAACCCCAGTCCAGGTAAATTTTCAAACGCTGGTTCGTATTTTGCAGGGTCTGATAAGCAGTAGCTATAAGTTCTGAGTCCTTTAGAGAACCACGAGAAGGACCAAAAAACTCAAAGAGAGAAACATCTATATTTGAATCTAATCCGACCCAAAATGAGGGCGAAAGTGCTGCCACACAGCGGAATTTATCAGGGTATTGGGTAGCAGTATAAAAGGCAGCTAAACCTCCGTGAGATGAGCCTAAAATCATTGTACTTTCCGCATCTGGAATAGTTCTGTAATTGTCATCAATAAACCCTTTTACAGAAAAAGCTAGGTAACTAGCGTAGTTCAATAAACCACCCCAGTCATTGTTCCACACAGGAGCATGAGTATATTCATAATCTCGATTGAGGGGACAAATAGCAACTACTATCACTTTACGAATCTGATTTCTCAGATACAGCCTAGTTAGTATTTGAGCCATATTCCAGGTTTTGTCATAAGCCCCTCCTGGAAAAAAAGCAGTATTACCATCATTCATATAAATTACTGGATAGGATTCCTGGCTCACTTCATAATCCCGTGGCAGGAAAATATGAACTTTTCTTGGTTGTTCCTCTGAGCCTGGTACTTGGAAATGATCATAGGTATGAAAAAATCCTCCCCAGTGCCCTTGATCATGACACCAAGCTTCTTGTCCACCCTTTGTAAATTGATCAGCCATATTTGCTTGAGATTCTTCTAGATTTGCTCAAGTTTATCAATTGAATAAGTAGGGGCGCACCGACGTGCGCCCTCAACACCGACGTGCGCCCTCAACACCGACGTGCGCCCTCAACACCGACGTGCGCCCTCAACACCGACGTGCGCCCTCAACACCGACGTGCGCCCTCAATTTGGAAGTATTTAATGAATCTCAAGGATTTTACTTGAAGAACCTAACACCTAACACCTGATCTAATAATAATTCCCGACTTTACGATGATGAACAGCAGTGAGAGCATCTGATTTAGAAATCCGCCCTGTATCAACACTGGCATATACTACCCAATGATCACTGCACTCCATACGACTGACAACTTGGCATTCCAGGTAAGCCAAGGCATCTGTCAAAATAGGAGAACCGTTAGCAGCTGATTGAGTCTTCACCCCAGCAAAACGATCATCACCAGGTTTAAAGCGCTTGAGGAAGTGCTTCATTAGTCTCTGATAATTCCCCTCTTCGAGAATATTCAGAACGAAGCGATCGCTTACTTGCATTAATGATTCTATGGCTCTGTCTTTGGCAACCGCAATCGTTAAGCCGAGGGGTTGGAAGCTGGCTTGAGTTACCCAAGAAGCTAACATGGCACTCTTGATATCACCTTTTTGGGCAGTGATAATATACAAACCAGTGCTAATCCGACCTAGTGCTTTATCAAGGTCACTATCTAAAGACTTCCTTTGCTTAATGCCGCGATCGCGAGTTAGTAGTTGTCCCATATCAGTACCAGCTTCTTCGCAAAGTTGGTAGGTGGCTTCTGAAGGAGTGTCCTTAATCCGAATTGAAGGAAATGCTTCCTTGAGTCCCAAATTACGGAATTGATTCAATAACGGATCGATAGGTTCGTCATCTTCTCCATAGGATTCAAATACACCGATAATTTGCTTAGACTTAGCAGCAGCTAGTACTGTACTCACTGCCGCAGTAGCAGTCTTATTGGCAGCAGGAGGCATTCCCATAACAATTCCCGCAGCACGATTGACTGTTTCCTGTACTTCTTGGGGTTCAGTGGATTTGAGATCCATCATTTCAACCCCAACTCCAGCTTTAGTTATACCTCTAGCAATAGCTTGTGAAAGGCGATCGCTATAGCCGTAATCTGAGGAGTACAATACTACTACTAATTTCTCTGCCTTGGTTTGAGCTTGACTCCAACGGCGGTAACGCTCAATCAGTTCATCAACATTATACTTGAGCAGAGGACCATGGCCATTAGCAACCATTCTCACTTCTGGTAATTTGTCCATCCGCTTGAGTGCAGAGAGGACAGAACGAGCATTGGGAGCCATCAAACAGTCGTAGTAGAATCGATAGTCAGGTTCAATCGCTCCTAAATCTTCATCAAAGGTAGCTTCAGAGCAATAGTGCATACCAAAGGCATCGCAAGTAAACATGACCTGAGTTCCAGCATCGTAACTGAAAATAGTATCAGGCCAATGGAGGTTAGGAGCATTGACAAATTCTAGGACATGACCCTTACCCAAATCCAGCTGGCTCCCATTTTTGACAATTTGCCGTTCAAAGGGTTCATGTACCAAGTCTTCGAGAAACTGGATAGCTACTTTTGCACCCACTACCGTTATTTGGGGTGCTAACTGGAGCATATCTTTGACTAAACCGCTGTGGTCTGGTTCAGTATGGCTAATAATTAAGTAATCAATTTCTTTGGGGTCCATCAGTCCCTGGAGGGTGTCTAGGTATAACTGACGGAACTTTTCATGGGAGGTATCGACTAAGGCAATTTTCTCTCCCCGAATTAGATAGGAGTTGTAGGTAGTGCCATTTTGGAGTCCAAACTCAATGTCAAAGCGATCGCGATCCCAGTCCAAGGAGCGAATCGTTGTGGTGTCTGCGGCAATCTCAGCTGTCTGGATTGATAGCCGCTTTTGGGTTTGCTCAGTCAGTGCTACCATATCTTGACTCCTTAATTAGCTAATGTTACATTAATTTACTTTTTCTTATTGTTACACGATTCATTCGTGAAGTTTAATTAATAAATTTGATAATGACCGAGTAAAAATGCTTATGATAACTTAACATTAGCTCTTTATCCGGCTTGCGTAGCGTCCTGTAAAGATAATAAAAAAGTTTCCTCTTAAGATTACTTCCAGGCACGAACAATGCTCAGGACTTACACAGAAAAACTATAGCGCTATAAATATGTAGTTTTTTAAGCACAAAAATGCGTAAGTCCTGTTTATATAAATTAGCCATTTGTCAAATTTAATATGCTTCAAAATCAAGTGGCAATCGTAATAAGTTTTTTAGCATTTCTATTATTGTTTACAGGAGTAGGAATTTACTCAGCAACCCGCAAGCAAAACAATACTACTGATTATCTGCTGGCTAGTAGAAACGTTAATCCCTGGCTGACAGCGTTATCGGCTTTCGCCACATCTTACAGTGGGTTTATGTTTATTGGGCTGATTGGTTGGACTTATCAGGTAGGAATTTCCACGTTCTGGGTGATGCTAATAACATTACTGGGAAATTATATTGTCTGGTTGTTAGTTTATAAGCAGTTGCGAGTAGTTTCAGAGGAAACTGCCTCAGAGACGATCGGATCATTCCTTGGTCAGGGTAAAGAGCGCTTGATCGTGGTGCTCTCCGCACTGATTACCATTGTTTTTGTTGGTGCCTATGCTGCTGCTCAACTATTAGCAGGAGGCAAAGCGCTTTATGCAATCTTCGGCTGGGATTACGCCTTGGGAATCGTCGTGGGAGCAGTCATTATTACAGTTTATTGCTTTGCCGGTGGAATCAGGGCCTCTATCTGGACAGATGCAGTGCAGTCAATCTTAATGCTGTTTGCTATGCTGCTGTTAGTAATCCTTGGGGTGCAAGCCTGTGGAGGATTTGATGGTCTTTGGACTCAACTGGGAGAGATTGATACAAAACTGCTCGACCCCACCCCAAATTCTAAGTTTGGATTCTTACCGTTTATCATCAGTTGGTTGTTTCAAGGGTTGGGCATTGTGGGTCAACCTCATATTATGATTCGGGCGATGGTCATTAACCATCCCGAAAAGATTGGTTTGACTCGCAACATCTACATACTCTTAGCTTTTGTATTTATCGTTACGGCGATCGGGGTTGGATTGACTGCCAGGATTCTGATACCTGATTTAGCTGATATAGATCCAGAGCTAGCACTACCTCAACTGGCAATAAAAATGTTGCCCTCTATTTGGGTAGGAGTCATTCTCGCTGGGATATTCTCCGCTGTAATTTCTACAGCAGACTCTCAAATTCTTTCTTGTTCGGCAGCGTTAACCCAAGATCTTTTTCCTCAAATAGCGCATTCCTACAAGCTGGTTAAGCTAGGAACAGTATTTGTGACAGCAATAACCATGAGCCTTGCTCTAACTAATAACCAGAGTGTGTTTGCCTCAGTACTTGCTGGCTGGTCCGCTCTGGGTAGTGGTCTCGGTCCTCTGTTGGTCGTGCGTGCTTGGCGACAACCTGTGAGCGTTCCTGTAGCCGTGGCGATGATGGCGACTGGTGTTGCTGTGTCACTAATTTGGCGGTTTGGATTGAATCTATCGAGTGACATTTTGGAAATACTTCCTGGTATGGTTGCTAGTACTCTGGTATATTTAGTTGGGTCAAGGTTAAATTCTAAAATAGACGGAATTAAGTAAAAATACTTATTATCAATGGATAATTGATAATTGATAATTGATAATTGATAATTGATAATTGATAATTGATAATTGATAATTGATAATTGGTTAATTTGGTCTAAGACCTTTTCATTTATGAAGAAAATAAAAAGAAAATATTTTCCTTAAATTCAATCCTCTTCTTTTAAGGAGAGGTAATTATCCATTATCCATTGTTCATTATCAATTGTTGAATCTAAATTACTTCCACTCTCCTTGAAGCGTAAAAGCAGCCCAATAATAGGGAGCCTTCCATTGAGTCTCTTGTTGCATTTCCAACTGTGCAGCTCTCAAAGCAGCTGTTGCCGATAAACCTTCCTGTAACATCAAGCGATAGAATCGACTCATCATCTCAGCTGTAGCAGCATCACTGACATTCCACAGACTTACCAAAACTCGTGGCGAACCTGCATACATGAAACCTCTTGTCAACCCCACTAGTCCTTCTCCTTTTACCTCCTGCCCTAATCCTGTTTGACAGGCACTCAGTACTACCAGTTCAGCTGGCAGGTTGAGGTTGAATACATCATGGAGGCGCAGAAAGCCGTTACGGGGATTGCCTTGTTGGTCGATTAAGGACAGCACTAATCCCGACAGTTCTGGGTTAACGCTATTGAGGATGCCGTGGGTTGCAAGATGGACAATGCGATAATTACTTAGCTCAGGGTTAGTTATCATCTCCCGATTGGCTACAAAGTCAAAGCCATGCACTCGTTCTGAATCTGGCACTAATGCCATAATTGCTTCAGCTTCAGTGCGGGTTCCTGGCAGTCTCTCCCAGACACTGATATCTGCTTCTCTGGCAGAACGGTTGAGTAATTGTTGATCTACACTACGAGTATCGTTTCCCTTCCTTGGTGTTCGGGAAGAGTTAAATCGATCATCATCAGAGCTAAAGACGGGATCTGCTAGGATAGCGATCGCTTTAGGTGCAGTTTTCCTGGTTGCTTGTTCCTGTCGGATAATCTTTAAGGTAGTGGCAGAGGGTAAGTTGACTATTTCGTTATTGGCTAACAGGGGTACTACATCCTCACCGGAGGTTTCAGGTAGGGGTAGAGCTGAGAAAGGGACGTAGTGCAAAGCACCGTCGCCAACAACCAGTAGCCGTTTGTTTCCCAATTGTTCTACTACAGGTGCTAGAAGAATTTCGCTTAGTTGGCTGACAGCTTTGGTGGGTTTGACATTTTCTACCCGAACACTGCCTCTGGTATCTTCTAAGCTAAAACCTGGGGTTTTGAGCAATTTATAGAACTGTTTGGCAGCGGTTTCGATTTCTGCTGCTGGGGGTAGTTCATAACTATTGATGCTGGTTTTACTAACTGCCCAGAGATAACTGCGTTGAGAACCTAGGGCGTATTGTAAGAGTAAGGTATCGTCGTCAAGAAGTTGTTGTTGGATTTGTTCGAGGGTAATGGGTTGGGGTTGAGTTAGGGCGGC
Source organism: Caldora sp. (assembly GCA_965222765.1). Lineage (GTDB taxonomy): Bacteria > Cyanobacteriota > Cyanobacteriia > Cyanobacteriales > Coleofasciculaceae > Caldora. Next base: position 342 of record CBDCVG010000047.1, on the reverse strand, counting down.
GTAGCTAGGACTCGTTTCCCGTATTTTCGCCTGTAGGGTTTTGTATTGCTTGAGGAGGTACTGGCGTTCCTGTTTCAGGGTTGTGACTTGTTCTCGCGTAGATTCTCTCTGAGACAGAGCAACTTCCCGCTGTTCTAGGGCATCTAATTGGTGCTGCAAGCGACGTTCCTGAAGGACTAAATCGGGGGTCAACCCCTTTGCGGATATCGGTATTAGCTTCGGCAAGGAGTTCTAGGAGGCTTCTGGCACGGGAGCGTTCGTTGATATTCAGGGCTTGCGCGTCGTAGCCTTTATTGGGGTTTTGTTGGTGCAACTCCATCAACAGGTCAATATAGAACTCGT
>CBDCVG010000046.1:0-13425 GCA_965222765.1 Caldora sp. | reverse complement strand
GCTACCGTTCAATCCGAGGGCTGAATTAATTCCAGCTTTTAAGACTTCTTTCCAGTCTCCTTTCGCTAGGTAATAGAGTCCTTCTAAGGCACTAACTGCTGTACCCACCAGGGGAATTCGCTTTAAGACATCTAGGACAGCATCAACATCAATCGCATCTAGAGTACTCTTAATTCCTTCGGCTAGGTCATTGGCAAAGTCTGTAGCGGCATCTTCTAGTTTTGACCAAAATCCTTTCTTGCTTTGCTCAAATTCCCGCTTGGCTTGTTCTAATCTTGCAGTTGCTTCAGCAACAGCTCGGTCATAATACTCTTTAGTTTGTTGGAGATTAGCTTGAGCTTGAGCGATCGCCTCATTCACCTCTTGTTTGGTTTTCTCCAGGTTCTCTTTTGCCTCGGTGATCGCCTCATTTACCTCTTGTTTGGTTTGTTCGAGGTTATCTCTAGCTTCGGTGATCGCTGCTTGTGTCGTTCTCTTCGTTTCTGCTACCGCCTCCTGGAGTTGCTTGATGACTCGAGGAAATGCACCTTTAGCGATCGCTTCAGCCAGTTTCGCTTCTGCGCGATTGACGGCTGCTGCTCCATCAGCGATCGCTTTATTCACTTCATCTTCAGCCTGATCGACGGCTGCTTTTCCCTTGGCGATCGTTTGATTCACTTCATCTTCAGCTTGCTTGAGTGCTGCGGCTCCATCAGCAACAGCTTTATTCACTTTATCTTTAGCTTTATTAATCTCTTTTTTTCCTTCTTCCTCCCTACGTTTTAGTTCGGCTTTAGCTTGCTGAACTGTACTATCATCGGGATCTCCTCCCGCAATGATGTCCCCCAAGACGTAAGCACCAACTCCAACCAGGGCACCAATTCCACCTCCACCTATACCTCCAACTGTTGCTGCTGCTGCTAACCCCGCCGCGTTCTCCTTCACATAGTTCCAGACCTTCTTCGCTCGCTTCTTCACCGGCTTCTCTACGTTCTCCTCCCACCAATCCCATGTAGCTCTCTCTGTAGCTCTTCCAAGGCCGTTATTACTCCAAGCCGATCCCGTTAGCTTAGTCTCCAAGTCATAGAAAGAATAGAGTTGATAAAATTCGGGCCAGTATACTTCGGGAATGTTGCCCTCTTCTAAAGTTTGACGAATCAATTCCAACTGTTGGGGTTGATAGACTTCCGGTTTCGCTTCTTTCGCTAAATAAACGGCTGCTGGGATATTCAGTAAGCCTAACCCTGTTTCCTTATCCCATCCTGGGGTTTCTAAATCTGTAGCACTGTCTCGCAACAGATTGATGACTTGCGTATAGTTCAAGTTGGGATTAGCCGACCACATTAAAGAGGCTGCACCCGTTACTTTAGCCGCAGCAGCAGAGGTTCCCGACGCTCCATTTTCAGAAGTTCCTTGAGCTAGCAGATCGACCCCTTGACCGTAGTTTTGATAATCAATCTCGTTGTAACTCGAATAATCCGCTCGTTTCCAACCTTCCGCCGCTCCGACAACCAGCAGATTATCAAATTCTCGAGCCGCTGTACCTAGGGCAGACATTTCAGTTCCTTCATTGCCTGCAGAAGCAACAATCAGAACTTGGTTTTGTTGAGCATAGGTTAAGGCAGCCCGTTCTAAAGAGGTGAGTTCTTGGCGCGTAACTTCAGTTCCATCTTCCAGAGTTTCGGTTAAATCAAAACTGAGATTAATGACCCCATTAGACTCTTCAGATTCTTTGACCGCATCGACGAACTCAATCAGAGATTTAGCCCAGTCTCCAGATTTAACCGCACGACCTAACCATAAAGGAGATTCATCGTTAATGTCATTAATTAACTCGACAATTTGCGTGCCATGTTTCCCTCCTTCATTAACGGGAAGCAAGGAATTATCATCGCCCTCTACCCAGTCTGTCCCGACGGAGATTCTTGACGCTTCTATTTGCAAACTACTCGGATCGAAGCCCGTATCAATGACACCCACTAGTGGTGCATTATATTTGGGTAAAGGTTGTCGGTCTAACTGACTATACCAGGGATCTTCTGGAGTGAAGATCTTTTCTAACGTATCAATCTCTACCTTTTCATCTGCTGACCAATCACTCCAATTCTGTGTGATTTCCTGCTGTTCGTTGTGAGTTTGCTGTAAGGCTTCGATCGCTTCAGATTCCAGGGCAGTATAATCGCTCCAAGCTTGATTCCAGACAGAGGTTCCTTCGCTATCAATGGCTTGATAGCTATTCCAGGCTTGATTGAGAACAATACTGGATTCCCAGTCAATATCAGTATAATCACTCCAGGCTCTATCGAATACATCAATAGCTTCATCACCGACTGAGTAGTAATCATCCCAAATTTGGTTCAATGTAACATCAGTCTTGGCTTCTAAATCTGCATACTGATCCCAGATCATATTGAAAGCATTCTGAGCATTATTCAGCATAGAATTATACTGTCCGTTCAGATGATTCAAAGACTGATTCGCGCCATCTTTAATCGAATTATAATCATCCCAGAGTCCATTAATTTGAGTGGTACTATCATGAATCACTGTATTGTAGCGGTCTCTAATCTGTTCAGTCCATACTAATGTATCCAGTTTTCCTTTGGCTTGTTCTAAGACCTCATTAACTGTATTGGCGCGATCGTTAATTTTATCCTTGGCATTATCCAACCAATACTCGGTTGTATCCCTGGTCGAAATCAATGTTTCTCTCGATTGATTTAAGTGTTCATTAGCATCATCAATCGCTGAATTAATCCCATCTATTGTTTCTGTCAAAATTGAGTTAGACTCTTGCACGGCAGTATTGATTCCTTCCCAAATCTGATAGAACTGATCGTTCACATCACTGCCAGCCGTATTAATTGTATCCCAAGCTTCTTGTCTAGCTACATAATTTTGGTATTCGGTCAATTGAATCTCTTCTTGAATGTCCTCCAATTCACTCTCAGCATTGCTTTCCACTTGACTTAAATCGGTTTCTGTTTCATCCAGAAATTCTTGGGTGTTTTCTGCAATGCGATCGATTTCTGCTTGGCTTGCATCAAGGATTTCTTCTGCCTGGCGATCGCCCTCTTCCAAGTCTTGTTTCAGGCTTTCCACAAACTCCTCTATTAGAGAAGGCGAGAAAATGCTACTTACTTCTTCCGACTCAGCTTCTTCTGGAGATTCAGGCGTTATCGCCTCCTCTTCTCCTTCCAACTCTAACGCTTCTTGAGCACGAACTTCTGCGATCGCCTCATACACGTCTTCTGGGATAATTTCCCCAAGTTCTGGAGTCTCCGGAGTTACATAGGGTTTCGCATAAGCCAACAATCCTTTACCCAGATCCGACTCGCGCCAATCCAACTCTGGATTAATGACCTCATCCAAGTTAACTGCATTTGCCGTTGCACCGCGCACTTGGAAGATAAAATCGTTATAATCTGTGTCCGAACCTTGGTCAACTCGCCAGTCTTCCATGACAAAGGTATTGCCATCTCCGGTTACATCCGCCAGTTGTCCCAGGTGATAGGCATCTTCTGGGTTTAAGCTCGACATGGAAAATAGAGGCGCACCCAGTCCCTCCCAAGGCTGGGTTATCGGCGAGTTTGCTCACGGAATGTTTCGGCAGTAAAATCATGCCAAAGCGATCGCCTGGATTCATCTCAAACGTCTTCACCCCGCGATATTCGCCACTATTCCAGTCTTGGGGCTCGTTGCCTAAAATACCGTCAAACCTCGCTCCTTCCGCGCGATCGGATATAATCACATGACCCAGTTCGGAATTGGATAGAGCACGAGAAGCAGCTTCCTCAATAAACGCCCCAGAGTTGGGATTAATTTCTTCCAATCCCTCTAAACTGAATAGAGCTAACTCTCCTTTCCACTTCCCGCCGTCATAGAGGAAATCAATCCCCACTTCGCCACTATCGCCGACAGTAAACACTCCAGAGTCAAATTCTACCGGAGCAATATAGTCCAGTACCTGCTCTCCCACCTCAGTATCGCGCCAATCTTCCGCCTCGGGATCGATAACGTCATCTAACGCCAGCGCTTCTCCCCGCGCACCATTCACCTGGAAGACGACATCGTTGTAATCGTTATCCGTCCAGTCTTCCACCGTAAAGGTATGACCCCTCTCCCGTCACGTCGGCAAAGCTCTCATAGGTGCTATCGTTGGAGAAAAATAGGGGTTTTCCGGACTCAAAGGCTTGTTCGATGGAAGTTTTGGGGGCGATCACCAAGGCAAATTTATCCCCGGGGTTCATGGAGAAACTATCCACAAACTGATAGTCACCTCGGTTCGAGTCTTCCAACTCTCCGTCTAAAATTCCGCTAAACTTCGCCCCTTCCTCAACATCAGAAATCCCTAAATTCCCTAGAGTAGAATTACTAAGAGCGCGCCCCACTGCCGCCCTTTCCCAAGCTTCGGTATCTCCCTCATAGTCTTCCATTCCCTCCAAACTGAAGATACCAATCTCGCCCTTACTGTATTTTCCAGCATCGATCAAATAATCGAGATTAACCTTACCCGTCTCTCCTACCGTAAATACACCGTTGCTGGAATTATAAGTAAACGGTGCTGGCTCTGGAATGTTCTCTTCCTCCGATTCTGCATGAAAGAATTCCAGAGGTTCTGTCTCTACATCTGTCTCCGATTCTGCATGAAAGAATTCTAGAGGTTCCAACTCCGACTCATCAAATTCTTCAGCCATATCCAGAGGTTCTTCGGGTTGGCCGATCTCCTCAGATTCTACTTCTTCCAGAGCTTCTAACGGCTCCAACGGGTCATACAAGTCCAGAGCCGCATTATCCGACTCCACATCTAAGTCGATCAAACCACTCGGCGTGAGAATGGGTTCCAAAATAAACGTACCGCTGGAAACGGAGGTAGACGCGGAAGTTTGCCAGATGTTGCGGAATCTGTTCAGCCACTTCATAACCCTGACCCTATTGAATCTTCAGTGAATTTTCTAGGAGTTACGCATTGACAAAAATCATTAGATATGAAGCTATGTCTATTCGACGTTTTGGTGTAATTTTTCTAATGCAGATTAGCGATCGCTATATCCAAAAACTGCAATCAAACGGCTGAAACAACGCAAATGCAATAGTACTTTTGTACAGTGTGTAACTCCAATTTTATTACATAATAACCTAAAGAAAATCTTTAGTTTTGTATTAACACAAAACTTCACGAAATTGAGAGACAAAAGCCAGATATAGATTAGTTAAAATACTTAAAGTATCATCACTTATGCGCTTGGCTCGAGATTGAGTTGAATGGTCATCGCCTTCAGTTTCGCTTTAATCCATTCCTCAAATAAGTGATTTTGCAAGTCTCGCTTCAGCGCACCTTCGAGACGCGCCGGTAACACTTCCTCCACTCTCAGCAAGCAATAGCGGCCTTCAATCCGAACTGGCCCCAAAATCGCCCCAGGTTCCGCCGAGAGTGTGGCTTCGCGAATTTCTGGCGGCATTTGGCCGCGAATCATGGGAGCCATTGCACCCCCAACTTTGCCATCATCGACGATAGAATGCTGCTTGGCCAGTTGATTGAAGTCTACCTCTGTCCCTTGCAATTGCTGATGCAGGTTTCGAGCGGTTTCCAGAGTTTCGACCACAATCCGGGAAAAGACGATACGGTCTAAGTTGGTTTGATTTTGGGCAAAATAATCTTGCACCTTCTCGCGTACAATCTGCTCTTTCAGTTCATCCTGCTTCATCCGCGTCTGAATTTGGTGCTTAAAGGTGGCGTAGGTTAAGCCATATTCCGATAGCCACTGCTGGAAGGCTTCTGGAGTGGTCAGTTTTTGTTGCACCCGAAACTCAATCATGAATTGTTCGATCTGTTCTGCGAGGGGTTCTCGGATACCTGCTGCGGCAATTTCTTGTTCTAAGAAATACTGCTTGGCAATTTCGACTAAAGCCGGTTGCAGTTTACCGGCGCTGTTGAGATAGTACAGGCTTTGCTCTAGTGACAGAGCGGTATCATCTATGGTAATAAAGTTATCGAGAGTCATAAGTCGAGCGCTATCATTCTACTTCTGCATTAAACCGCCAGATGGCTATATTGTGGCGTAGCTCGAGCGGATATTGTTTTAGCTGTCTTCCGGGAGAAGCCCCACGTCCTACCCCGTAGGGGAGGCGTGGGATGAATCCCGGCCAGGCTCTAGACACTTGGGACAACTATTCGTGCTACAAGATAAGATAAGCAAAGGTAACAAAGCCTAAAATGCTGGTTACCAATAACTGAACCTAGACAACTTGAAATATCGGGTTCCATCCAGTAACTGTTCTTTTACTGAACTATCTGTGGGTGGGTAAAATTTCAACAGTACATAGATTGAACTAGTATGTGTGTATTGAAAAGGGGCGGTGGGGCATCCCGTCTCGTTAATAAAGCTCAGTTAATGTCCGACGGGATACCGGGAGTCGCTGAGAAGCCCACACTGACCCGATAGGGTCAGTGTGGGAGTATGTCACCATTCTATCATCCGGAACACCGAAAACTTACTGATTTGGCGATCGCCATCAGTCTCACCCAAAAAGCGATAAAATGCTTGAAAAATTAGAAGAATGGAAAGCCAAAAACTTAGAGATATTTTGGTTGCCAACTTAATCAACTATCAATTGATAATACCAAATCCAGCATACATAACCTCGTTATCTTCAGACTGTAGAGACGCGCCATGGCGCGTCTCTACAAGGTTTTTGCTTTGTCCTTTGGTTACCCAAGGACAAAGTTATTTGCACTCAAGTTAGCAACCTCAAAGTTTTCTAAGGTTACAAAATCATTGCCACCAAAGTCGATTACTGTGTTGTCACCGACTTGAGTTGCTGCACCACCGGCACCAAAAATTTGAGCGATATCATCAAAGATGGCACTAACATCAAGGGTATCAATGACCTCGAAGTCAGTGATAATATCCTGTCCAGAATTGGTACCAAAGCGGAAAGTATCGGCTCCTAAGCCACCGGTAAACAAATCGTTACCTCGGCCACTAGCGAGAAGATCATCACCGTCAAAACCATTAACATTGACACCTTGGCGAGAGTTTTGAATAAAGGTATCATTCCCGTCACCTAAACTGACATCACCTAGGAGAGTGCCATTGTTGATGACATTAATATCACCCAAAGCTCCAGCAGCATCAATTGCTAAGCCATTACCACCTTCGATCGTACCATCGTTAACAATTTCGCCGTCAAAAACAACGCCTGACTCAATGAGAATACCAGCTTCCTCTTCAGATGCAATTAAACCCCGCCTTTCATTAATAATATCGCCAGTAAAGGTTGCTTCAGTAAGGCCAGAACCAAGGAAAAGGCGTACACCAGCAGGAACGTTGCCATCTCCACGTCCTTGAATAATACCTTGGTTGGTGATATCCGCTGAGGTTTCCAAATCGTCAATGCCAGCATCTAAGCCATTAGCTGTACCAACTTGAACCGAGACACCACTACCTGAATTACCTTCCCCAGCATCGATTACACCACGACGTTGGTTATTAATAGTAATGTCATCCCCTGTGCCATCAATATAAACTGTACCGTTTCGCTGATTACCTGTACCTAAGACATCACCACGATTATTGAAGGTAACGTTATTACCATCTAAGTTGACTGCACGACTACCAGATTCAATCAAACCATCATTATTAATAGTTAAATCATGGTTAGCATTACCGATATATAAGCCGTTACGTGGAGCACTAATCACACCTTGGCGTTGATTATTAATCGTGCCTTGGAAGCTAACACCATCTTCGACTAATACTGCACCCAAGAAACCTGCATCCACTTCTGCAGTGATGGAACCAGAGTTAATAAAAGAACCGGTTACAGTTGCCTCAGGTTCCCCAGAACCATTGAAGAAACGCACACCACTAGAGCCATTGGGAGTCAATCGTCCTCCAGCAAACTCAGCTTGACCCCGACCAGCAATATTACCACGGTTAATAAGATTAATATTATCGTTGAGTGCATCTTCGCTACCAGAACCAACTTGGATGGCAATACCATCACCCAAATTACCTTCCCCGGCGTCAATGACACCACGACGTTGGTTATTAATAGTAATGTCATCCCCTGTGCCATCAATATAAACTGTACCGTTTCGCTGATTACCTGTACCTAAGACATCACCACGATTATTGAAGGTAACGTTATCACCATCTAAGTTGACTGCACGACTACCAGATTCAATCAAACCATCATTATTAATAGTTAAATCATGGTTAGCATTACCGATATATAAGCCGTTACGTGGAGCACTAATCACACCTTGGCGTTGATTATTAATCGTGCCTTGGAAACTAACACCATCTTCGACTAATACTGCACCTAAAAAACCGACATCTACTTCTGCGGTGATGGAACCAGAGTTAGTGAAAGAGCCGGTTACAGTTGCCTCAGGTTCCCCAGAACCATTGAAGAAACGTACACCACTAGAGCCATTAGGAGTTAATCGTCCTCCAGCAAAGTCAGCTTGACCCCGACCAGCAATATTACCACGGTTAATAAGATTAATATTATCGTTGAGTGCATCTTCGCTACTAGCACCAACTTGAATGGAAATACCGTCACCCAAATTACCTTCCCCGGCATCGATTACACCACGACGTTGGTTATTAATGGTAATGTCATCCCCTGTGCCATCAATATAAACAGTACCGTTTCGCTGATTACCTGTACCTAAGACATCTCCACGATTATTGAAGGTAACGTTATCACCATCTAAGTTAACTGCACGACTACCGGATTCAATCAAACCATCATTATTAATAGTTAAGTCATGGTTAGCATTACCGATATATAAGCCGTTACGTGGAGCACTAATGACACCTTGGCGTTGATTATTAATCGTGCCTTGGAAACTAACACCATCTTCGACTAATACTGCACCCAAGAAACCGACATCTACTTCTGCGGTGATGGAACCAGAGTTAGTGAAAGAGCCGGTTACAGTTGCCTCAGGTTCCCCAGAACCATTGAAGAAGCGTACACCACTAGAGCCATTGGGAGTTAATCGTCCTCCAGCAAACTCAGCTTGACCCCGACCAGCAATATTTCCACGGTTGATAAGATTAATATTATCGTTGAGTGCGTCTTCGCTACTAGCACCAACTTGAACAGAAATACCGTCACCAGAGTTGTTTTCCCCGGCGTCAATTACACCACTGCGTCGGTTAATGATAGTAGCATCATCTAGCAATCCATTGACATAAAAAGTTCCATTGCGTTGATTATCAGTTCCAAGGATGCTACCAAAATTGCGTACGGTAATACCGTCACCATCATTTAAATCAACTGCACGACTGTCAGAAGTAATAGTTCCTCGGTTTACTAAATTTAGGTCATTGCCAGTAGAAGTTAAACCATTGAAAGCGCCGGAAATCAGTCCAACATTAGCAATGGTGACATCTTCACCACTTACTTGAACTGCTGTATTGCCTTGATCATCAGCCAATACTGAACCACTGGATGTAACTTTCAGCCGAGCGTTATCCCCAGGAATATCTATAGCTGGTTCTCCGATAGGAGCAATAACTTCTTCTCGGATGACTACACGTTCTTGATCTTCGATAATAATTGAATTATCCAGTTGTCCTGCAAAATTATCTGCCATGGTTCTCAAGTTTATTTAGTTTCATTAGTTGTTAAGTATTAATTTACTGGGCTAACTCATACTCGAAATGAGTTGATATTAAGTTAATCCTGAGAGGAAGATTAATTAGGATGAATTTTTTCTGAATTATTAAATATAGTAAATTTAACTTGACAAATTAACTCTTTTAAAAAAAGCAACAGACTCAAGCAATCGTAAGAGTTCTTAAGCGATTTTTGAAAATGATTGCACCCACAACGTGGTGCGTTACGCTGCGCGACGCTGCTGGCGAAATATTTCGTAATGTCGTAAAGCGACTGGAAGCCCCCTAAATCCCCCAATTCTGGGGGACTTTGAGTCCGGGCTCCCCCAGAATTGGGGGCTGGGGGGCTTCAAAAACCTTCGTTCTGTTGCCAATATTTCGGAATGTTAATTTCGCCACCAGCATCCGCTGCGCTAACACACCCTACGATGGGTACATTCTTTCGGAGGAAATCACCTTAAGGCATCACGAAAAATGATCAAGTTTACTGTAGCTACCACCGTGGAACTTTCGCCCCCCGCCCTTTGTGAGCAGATCTTTGATGTGTCCAAATGGCAGAGTTTTGCAGGTTACGGCCCTATTCCTGGCATTGAGAATGCCAGAGTTGAAAACTTAAATGAGGATAGAATCGGAACTCGATTTCACGTAAAGAACACAGACGGATCTACCCATATTGAAACCGTCATCGGGTTTATTCCCCAAAAAGAACTGGTTCTTCGTATAGATAACTTTTCGAGTCCCCTAAATTTAATCGGCTCTCATTTTGTTGAGCAATGGCAATTTGAAGCAGAATGGGATAAAACGAAGGTTGAGCGCTCATTTGAGCTTTATCCTCTCAATTTCTTTGGAAGCGTTATCTTGAAAATTATTTCTATGTTTCTTAAGAAGGCAGTGCGAAACCATCTTGACTCAATGTCTCTCTCATAAATGAAATCCTTTAGCCTACCCCAGTCGATGAACAAATGGTCTCTGCTTTCAAGAATTGCCGTAGTAGGTTTTTTGTTAGTCTTGGTGGGATTTGGGGCAATACCGAGTTACTGGACGGGAAACTGGCCTTGGGCAAAGCTACCATCAGTTACTAACCTTAAGCAACTCAAAGCCATCCGCAACCAAGGATTAGAGATTCCCGGCTGGCAAACTCTTGAGCAGGCTACCTTGAATATTGGTGGTAATGAATGGTCATTTCAGACAATCAAACAAGATAACCAAAAGCCAGTGCGCCTGCTGCTACTTCCGCAAAATGGTCCTAAGTCACAACCTCAGGTGGAGTGGGCGGATATCCATGGATTTTTTCAAACCTATGCCAAAAGACAAACAAATGGGGAATGGAAGACAGATTCCTACACCAAGCTCCTGTTTACTGCTGAAACATCAGAACCAACAACCTCGACAGCTCAAGTAAGAGCCCGCCTATTTCGTGCCTGGAATGGGCGACAGACCTTTGCTATGGTGCAATGGTACGCTTGGCCAGAAGGAGGTAACCCTGTTCCTAGCCATTGGTTCTGGACTGATCAACTCGCTCAGTTGCACCGCACAAGAGTTCCTTGGGTTGCCGTTTGCTTTCAGATTCCCATTGAACCTTTAGGTAAAATTGAAGAGTCTCAACCTTTAGCAACATCTCTAGCAAAATTGATCCAATCTGCTCTGATGACAGATTCTTTTGCTCAAGCACCAAGTGGGAGTAATGAGAGCTTGAAGGCGAATTAAGAATTAAAAATTAAGAATTAAGAATTAAGAATTAAGAATTCATTCATTGATGGAATCGCCGAAAAAGAAGATGAGAAACAAGTCAACTTTCCTTGGAGCCTTCTGCCTTCTGCCTTCTGCCTTCTGCCTTCTTCTGCCTTCTATAGCTTTGGCTAGCGTAGAGATACAATCAAACAGTTATGCCCAAGTACCGGTTTTTTCTCCTGACGAAACCTTTAGCCCTGATACCTTTGAGTTTGATGATCCAATTCCGCCCCTAGGTTACCCAGAACAACCATCTCAGAGCAGTCCATCCCCTCAATTCAATCTCTATCACCTAGGAATAGGAGATTCAATTCAAGTACAGATACTCAACTTTCCTGACCTCAATTTTCAAGATGATGTTGATCTAGAAGGAGATATTTTAATACCCCTAGCAGGAAAAGTGTCAGTATTGGGACTTACCCTAGAACAAGTTAAAGAAAAAATTGAAACTAGCTTGAATGAATTTGTGGTGAATCCTGAAGCGATAGTTGCACTAGCCGGTTTGCGTCCAGCTAAGATAACAGTGACTGGAGAAGTATCTCAACCGGGTTATTATACTTTGCCCGCTGGCACTCTCCTCCCCGAAGTTCTACAACAGGCTGGTGGTACTACAACGGAAGCTGACTTGCGAACTATTGTCGTGCGTCGTCGCTTACCAAATAATTCTATTATTGAGCAGCAGATTGACTTGTTTAGCGCCCTGCAAAATGGGACGAGCTTGCCGAATTTTCGTCTCCAGGATGGTGATGCAGTAATTGTGTTGAAGACAGAAATAGGCACAACTAATGATTATGATCGCACCTTAATTTCTCGCTCGAATGTTGCTCAGCAAGAAATCAACATCCGTGTCTTGAGCTACGCTAATGAAAGAATTGGCAACGTTACTTTGCCCAATGGTAGTACCTTTGTTGATGCTTTAACCGCGATCGCTCCCAACCCAGATGGAGTTAAGATCAATGCCATTGCCCTCATTCGTTTTGATCCAGAAACTGGTAGAGCTGTTAGCCAACAACTCAACGGCAAAGCTGCTCTAACGGGTGATGTCTCCCAAGATGTCCCGCTCCAAGATAATGATGTTATCATTGTCGGTCGCAACCTCATTGGTCAACTTAATTTTGCCCTTAATTTCATTACTCAACCCTTCGCCAATATCTTTAGCTTCATCAGGTTTTTCGATGTTTTCAGCGGCAATTGAGTTAAAATCAATAATTTTCGACTTGATCCCCAATTCTAAATTCTAAATTCTAAATTCTAAATTCCCAAAACAGCCATGGCCCCACCTTTTATCAAACGCTATCTCATCGCCCTCGATCAGCATAAGTTGATTGGACTTGCTAGTTTTAGTCTAATTGTGGGGATATCAGGTGTTGTTGCTCTCCAGCCACCGCCTCCCTCTAGTTATGTAGCTCAAGGGGTTCTAGCTTATAACACTCCTCCCAGGCTGTTTTCGGAAACGGGAGGACAGATTTCTGAACAAGGTAGGCAACTCAACAAGGAATTGCTGCTAGCGGAAAATGTGGCTAAAGCCGCAGCAGCGAAAGCGAATACTAAACCAAAAAACATTGTCAGAAATGTAGAAATAGATTTTCCTAAGAAAGATGAACCAAAAGTAATTGGGGTTAAATACTCTGAACAAAAGGATCCTCAAAAAGCAGGGGACGTTTTAGAAATCCTCATGGAGCAGATGGTTGAGCAAAGTCGTTTGATTAACACAACGCGGCTGAGGGAAATTATCAAGTCTATTGAACCGAAGTTGGAGGAAGCGGACAAGGAACTTAAAACAGCTGAACAGGATTTAGAGCTGTATATTCGTACTGAGGGACCAGCTTTATTGGCAGCTGAAGATGGTAGCTTAGTTGGTGGCATTACTGGTAGCCAACAACAGCAGCGGCAGCTTCAACTACAGTTAGAAGGTATTGATGCTCAAATCGCTAGCTTGGGATCAAGACTGGGTTTGAATCCAGAGCAAGCCTATGCCTCTTCTGCCCTGAGTGCTGATCCGATCATTAATAACCTACGGGCTCAGATTCTGGGAGCCGAGACGCAGATAGAACTTTTGAGGAGTCGGGGTTATCGAGAT
>CBDCVG010000045.1:167500-282701 GCA_965222765.1 Caldora sp. | reverse complement strand
ACCAAATGTCAGCATGTCAGCACCAGTGGGGGGAGTCCTCAAGTAAACAAGTTTGAACAGGTCACCAGTCATAGCCACCAGATGTCACTAGCAAGCTGTAGTCGTCCCTGAACAGTGAGGTCCCATGTCTGGACTGGGGTGGGGACATGGGACCCTGTACAGTGAAGTCCAATGCATCATGGGTAATGGTCAAATCGGGCCCTCCACTGCCGTGGACAGAATGACTGACTGATGAACAGACACGACTGAAAACATTACCTTCCCGCAACTTCATTTGGCTGCAGTAAATAATTTCAGTGAGAATATTAGTAAGAGTTTTGGGCCACAATATGAGGCTAAATTTCGTTATGGGTGAACAAGGCTTAACTGCGTTTTAGCAACGTTTGTTAGTACGACCAGTCACATGGTAGATACTAAAAGTTCCGTTGTTCAGTTTAGATCTATGGAACAAGAAAACGTTCCAATGGAATGTGTACCACCCGCTTTTGTGGTTCCAGATGGGTATGGTCCAAAGGGGTATGGTTCAAGGGGGTATGGTCCCAAGGGGGGGTATGGTCCCATGAGAGGGGGTATGGTCCCAAGGAGCGTACAGTCCTAGGAGGCATGGTTCCAGGAGGGGGAGCACTCCCCCCGTGAACAGATTGACAGACACCTTTGAAAACATTACCTTCCCGCAACTTCGTTGGCGGGCGGTAATAAAGGCTGCGAGGTAACCTCTGCAATAAATTTGTACTCACTTCTCTCATCAACATCCCAATCGCTCCAGACCACCTCCCGGTCCCGTCCTTCAGAGGACTCCCGTACTGACCATCCAGGGACTCAACAATCTCGTAGCTTCACACAGAAAATATTGGATAATCTCTTGCTTCAACCTTGATCTTTTTTGTAATATATCAATACTTGGAAATGACAAACGACTTGTTACGTTATTGTCAGAAGCTATTTTCTTTACCTGAAATTTAACCTTTGTGCTAATTCCTTAACAATATCAACGCTGAAGCCTTTCCAATGAGTTTTGTTACCATTTGTCTCTTTCATTAAGAATGGATGTTCCTGTAAGTATGAAGTAGTGGGTATCATGCAGAATTTGAAGAAGAAAATGGGATAAAAATTCAATTCAATTTTGTAGAAAATAACCCTACTTCTCTGACACCAATTTTGACTGTAATATTTCGGAAATCTTTGAATGTGTTTGGAAACAAGAATCTTCCAGTTATGTTGAGACCAGATTTTGGGCTCCATGTTGCCATTACAGTTTCCTGTAAAACGTCATCGCCAGCGTAGTTGTCAATGGCTGATACGTCGAATAGTACATTGCCGTTGTATCCGGCGTTATCAAAGTATATGTCATTTGTGACTCCTTTCAGTTTTCTCTGTCAAGATGAATTTTTTTCACAAGATGAATTGGAATAGTATTAGGTTTCCATTACTAACAAACTTTAAAGAACATAAATTTGCATGTAAAAGGTTTTTTTTAGTTCACTCCTCGTTGGTCCATTTAGTAGGGTATGTTATTGCATGAATATTAGTTAGATTGGTTCATATGAAACTTTGTTACCGCCCGCAACAAAGTTGCGGAAAGATAATGTTTTTACACCTGTGTGTCATTAATGTCACAGGGGGTCATGAGGGGTCTCTATCTGGGGTGTTTCTGTCCAGGGGTGTCTCTATCCAGGGGTCTCTGTCCTGGGGGGTCTCTGTCCAGGGGGTCATTGTCCACTGGGATCTCTGTCTGTGGGGGTCTCTGTCTGGGGGTCTATGTCTTGGGGGTATGGTAGCATGCAGGCGGTACGCATCCTACTGGAATGCATTCTTGTTTAACAAATGCATTTATGGCAAACCACATATTTTGCCTAAACTTTACAGCAGAGTGCCGCATTGGACAAATATCAATCTTGTTAATATAATGCAAAATATGCACAATAAAAATTTGATTATGATTCATAGGTACTGCCACTAACACAAGTTGTAAAGTCACCAATTACGCTTTAAAACAAAGTTTCATATATGTTTTTTAGCTGAATTTCAGGGAAGCTCAATTTAGGTCTTACACTCGAGGCGGTTTTTCTCAAATCTGTGCCCCCTTTCCAGATTGTAATATCCTGTCTGTAGCATTCAAACCCTGGGCTGTTTATCCAATTTCCTTGTTTTCTCAACAAGTTGATTGCATTGGCAAATATCAGAAATCCATCCACTATGTACTTTTCTGAGACCTATGAATATATGTCTTAAGTGCGATAATGATTTGGCAATTGATATTCTAATCTTGGTAATCATTTCCCAAAAAAATTTACATAATGTTTTCATTAAATC
The DNA here is from genome assembly GCA_965222765.1 of Caldora sp. Taxonomy (GTDB): domain Bacteria; phylum Cyanobacteriota; class Cyanobacteriia; order Cyanobacteriales; family Coleofasciculaceae; genus Caldora. Next base: position 280,388 of record CBDCVG010000045.1, on the reverse strand, counting down.
TCCAATATCAGTTTGTTTTCAAACACATTATCATTTCGTTTTACTTTGGTTTATTGGAATCGTATTCGGAAACTGTGGACTTGCACCTCATCTTATTGAAAGTCAATGGTAAAATTGTCATATATGTCACAGCGCAAATGGGTGAGACCCCAGCATCGGACTGGCAGTTTCTACGGCGGTAGTTCACAAGAGGTCGATTGGCCAACGCAGCTGTCAGGCAATGGCCCTTTATCTGGACCACAATTATATTCCAATTTGTATGCTGTGCTATTCATTAAATTCTTGCTCAAAATTCATCAAAGGGATTTCATGCTGTTGTAGGTACATATCAGGAAATATTTTTCTATAAAAAGTGGACAAAATTTAGGGAATCAACATCACATAATTTCATTAAATCTCCAATCATTACACGCCGTGGCACATAAAAAGACGTGTCACTCAAAATATAGTAACTAACTCAGTGTGTGAAACTGTGATAATAAAAAATGGGCAATCTCTTAATATGATTTATTTTTTATCTAATTGGGAACTTGTTGCCATAAACCCCATTCTTGACTTATGACGAAAACGCAAATGCAGATGTTACGTGTGAACAAGGCTTAAGATGAACACACCGTTGTGTTTGGCGGGATGAGCTGCATCAGTCGAGCATCAACCGGACTGCACGTTCTGGAGGTAAGGGTCGGGTAGTGGTAATGCAGACCCAGTAGATTGGAATCTTTCCACAACCACCCGTCCACGGCCGCCAGAAGGGTCAGATCCTCGTTTACAATGATCCAGTAGAAGGAAGAATCGTTCAATCCGAGTCTGGCTGCCTGTAAATACAAATTTAACAGCAATAAGGAGCTTCACATGCTGGCTCGTAACAATGTTGTGAAGTGATGTAATAGACAATTGATTTGATTGACTGCCCCCACACACCCTGAAGGAAGAACACTTACTTCTCACTGGTCCGAAAATTGTTTTATAATGGTTGTCTATGAGAAAAAATTATCTAAGTTTAGTCAGAATTTTTTGTCCAAAGCATGACTAAAATTTTCCTAAAAGACAACCATTGTAAAACCAATCAGAAGTGATTGCTCTTCCGGCAGGGTGCCACATCATCTCATCAGCATAAAAGCTGGAAAGGCATTGAATTACCCATCATGAAATCAGCCAAAAGGCCTGCGAAAATAAGGACTAAACCGAGGATCTAATAAATGCGCTATTTCTATTTTGCTAAAAACATGTATTTCAAAGAAAACTTTTGTGGGGAACCTTGGTTGATGCCTCATGCCTTATCATTTCCACTGAATATGATTCCCTCACCCTCAAAAAGTGCGTTGCTTGTAACAGTTAGCATTGAAAGGGGTACAAATAAGATACCTACTACATTTGAAATAAGTTGGGCATTTTCAGTTGTAGTTAGAACTGCAAAGTTGTGGATGTCTAGAGTTGTTGTTGCTGTTGTCAGACACATATCAATGAATCCTTCATTAGAGTTATTATTGTGCATTCCAGAAATATGGACAGGAAACACCTTGATGGATTTCTTTGAAAGATCTTCCAAAAAGTACACTAGGTGCATTTTATCTGAAAGAAATCAAATAAGCTTTTTGAAAATTTTCAAACCATAAAATAAATTGAAATTTTATCTTTGCCAGGACAATATTTCTTGTCTTGGTTGGTGTAATTTTCATTCGTGGAAGAATTTCATGGAAAACATCTTTAAAAATCTGTCTCAGATTGTGTTTGTTTTACATTCATGGAGAAAAATGTGGCATTAATGTCATATTACCTATACTATCGTCATAAAGTATCGCTACTTCTGACCATTGTGTGAAATTAATGACACTTATCAATCCTTGGATCAGGTGGTGTGGCTGAGGTCTCAGAAATAATGTGTGCTGAGGATCGTCCTTCTTCTTGTAACTGAAATATATTTTAAACCTACATGTCAACCATATCTAAAGGTCCTTTCTCAGGAGATGATGACTAGGGAAATTTGTCTGTTTTTCTAGGATAATAAGAAGTCCCAATGAGGCTGTGATATTTATTGAAGGACCATATTGTTTGTTACAAACCAATACTATTAGACATATTAGACACCAAAAGTTAAAATATCTCAACCTCAGTTGATTTCCTTTTCAATGAGACCAATAACTGTGTATCATCATTTTGTAAGTAAAATTATTAGCGTTTCTGAGAACATTAAAAATCTAAAAATAGAAAAATAAACAATTCTCTCACACACCCATTGTAAAACAAAATCAGTATTTTCTGGTGTTCCTACAGGGTGCAGTGTTTGTAAGTAAGTAAATTGAACAATGTCTCACCTGCATCCTTGTGGGGTGATGGAAATATGGGGAATATTGTAGATAGACAGTTGAGAGTTCAAAAGTTTCGCCGTTTCACAACTGACCTCAGTTACTAGTCCCGAGATACCTTCCTTGAGCAATCCACATACTGAAAATGGACATTGATCAGACGTATCTTCACGTAACAACTAAGAACGATGATGATAGGTTTTAGTTTTAAGCCTTGTTTACATGTAATGAAATTTAACCCGCTATTTTAGCCCGAAATTCCAATGAAATCATTTTGTTAAAGAATAGAATTTTTAAGGCAAAATTTGGATAAGCTGGGTGACGGATCTATTTGAACTTAAATTCTATTCTCTCATTTCGGGCTAATAAAAAATCGGACTAAATTTTGCTATATATGTGAACAAAGCTTTAGTCACCACCAATGGTGGAATTGGATATTGAGAAGATTACCAACAATCTCAAAGTAATTTGTAGTTCAAATCTTGAAGCTTTGCGGGAGGCAGCAGCACAATAATTAGGGTTTGCTGAATAAGTCGATTGATTCGGGTTGTGAAGTGATGAATAATGAATAATGAATAATGAATAATGAATAATGAGTGAATTACCCCTCGATTAGCTCTTCAATCAAGAAAGAGGATTGATAATTAGAAGAATTTTTAATTATTTTCTCGGAGAAAGGAGAAATATTAAACCAAATTTATCAATTATCAATTATCAATTATCAATTATCAATTATCAATTCATTATTCTCTGTTCGCTTTCAGAGCGTATTCTCGAAATCTATTTAAATCTGCCTGGATGGTAGATTCAACAAGGCGACCTAGAAACAGATTATCCATCAACTGACCGAGAACGCCAGGAATTGCATAAGCTATAGTTAGCTTAACAATACTACTACTATGGCGATCGTAAAAGCGAATTGCTCCTCGATTCGGTAAGCCATCTATAGATTCCCACTGAATAATTTGATGGGGTATCACTTTGAGAATGCGGGAGAGCCAACTGAATTCTAGGCCACTACTCGCTAGTTTCCAGCGGGATAGTTCTGGATTGTCTTCTAGTACTTTAACTGAGTCAATCCATTTCATCCAATAGGGCATTTGCTCTAAATCAGACCAGAGGTTCCAGGCTAAGTCAATAGGAACTTCTACCTCAACTTGCACACTATGTTCTAGCCAATCAGTCATGGAAATTGTTGTTTTTTGTTTGTTGTTTGTTGTTTGTTTGTTTGTTATTTGTTGTTTGGTAAATATCTTCCGTACTTCGTTCCGCTGCGTTAACAGTTCCCAGATGCCTCCATCTCCGTGTCTCCGCGTCTCCGTGTCAGTCCAAAACTAGCTATATTACATTTCTATTAACTAACTACTAGGGAAGTTTCCGTAATTTTAGAAGCATTTTCCAGAATTGCTTGAGCTGCTTGATGTCCTGATATGGTTGCTCCTTCCATACTATCAATGTAGTCTTGCTGGGTGTAGCTGCCTGCCAGGAAGAAATTGCTGATGGGTGTATTTTGGTTGGGGCGATAGGGATCCATGCCAGGTGCTTCCCGATAAAGAGATTGGGCCAGCTTAACTACACTGTACCAGGTCATGTTCAACTCTCGTGAGGAGGGGAATAGCTCTTGAACTTGTTGCAGAACATGATTAGCGATCGCTTCGTTATTTTGTCGAACAAATGGATCACCGGGAGTTAGGACTAATTGTAAGAGTGAACCCTCTCCTTGCTTATAGTAGTCACCGGGACTAGTCAAAGCCAAGTCAGCAAAGCAGGAAAAATCTGCATCAGGGGTATAGAGTAGATTATCGATTCCTGCTGCTTCTGCTAACTGCTGGCCGCTTTTGGGAGTCATGTAACTCTGTCACCCAGCCATCAAACCGAAGCTGTACTGTGGCTACTGGTACGGTATCCAACTGGTAGATCTTGTCAAACTCTGACCACTTGCGCCATGCTTCTGGTAGTAGACGTTGCACTCCAGGGACATCACTGGCACAGACATAGGCATCAGCAGTGATTGTTTCTTCGGTTTCACCTTTGGCAACGACTAAGCCAGTCACCTGAGTTTCTGTACCAGTTTCAGTAAATAGTATCTCCCGCACTCGCCGTCTAGTATAGATTTTCGTACCTCGCGCTTCCAAGTACTCAATAATTGGTTTATGGAGATACTCATAAGGAGAGCCTTCCAGCATCCGCAGTACCGACGCTTTCTGATTTAGAAGCAAAAAATTGAAAAATTGTCAACATGCAACGAGCCGAAATATTTTCCGTATCAATAAAGCCCAAAGCATAAGCGATCGGGTTCCACATCCGTTTTAAACTCCCCTCAGAACCACCGTGACGGCGAAACCAGTCAGCAAAGCTGATGGAGTCGAGCTTTCTGATGCTTTTCATTGCTCCGTCGAAGTCCACCAAAACCGCGAACAATGGGACTAGTACCGAGAGCTATCGAGTTTTGCAGCTTATCCTTAACAGATAGTTGAGAAGTAGTAAAAAAGGCTTTGAGTCCATTGAAAGGAGCGCCAGTGATAAAGCGAAAATCCAACTCTCCGATACGAGCATCTTTATTAATAAAGGTGTGGGTATGCTCCTTGAGGCGAAGGTTCTCAAATGCACCTACTTTCTGCATCAACTCAAATAAATCGGTAGTAGCAACCAAAAAAGACGTGCAACCCCATTTCCAGATGGTTACCTTGAGCATCTATCCAGCTACCGACTTTCCCCCCCACAAAGGGACGAGATTCAAAGATTTCTACCTGATGGCCAGCATCTACTAAATCAACTGCCGTCGCCATCCCCGCTAGTCCTGCACCAACAATTGCAATGCGCATTCGGCTTTTCTCTGTTCAGTTTCTTTACATATTTTAATATATTTCTCTCTTCACTTCTCTTTTCTTAACCTAAAACCTAATACCTAAAACCTAATACCTAAAAAATGACTTCAATCAAATCTCCAAACATCTCCTCGAAGAGGTCTTCCATCACTTCCTGAGGCGTCTGATGCCAAAAGGCTGGTCCGTTGATAAATTCCTTGATGGTCATTTTCTGCTCTCGAAAATCCCTGATAAAATCTCGCAGCTGCTCAATTCCTTGAACTTGTGATTCCATTTCCTCCATCATCTCGACAATGGGCTCAATTCCTTCTCGTTTGGCTTTGCGATAATCAGAAACCATTACTCCTTCCGGAGTTTTTTTCACTAGGCGCAGTTCCCGTTTCAAGTTCTCATATTGGCTTTTGAGGAACTCATTTTCCTCTTCGAGACGATTACAACTTCGAGTTACCTCGTCTTCTGTTCCGTTACCAATCGATTCACCTACTTGATGTTGCCGTTCAATTTCCAGTAGTCGCGCCAAATCACCCTCTTGATAGGCTCTATTGATTTCTTTCATGATCTCCGTATGGCGCAAATTGCTCTCGCTGTCCATTACCTTATCGGGGTGAAAGATTTCGGCTAATCTCAAAAAGGTCTGGCGAATATTTCTGGATTCCTTAGTTCTAGCTACTTGCTGTTGTGGAACTTTTTGCCTTTCCTCTGTACCTGAATTGGGATGATCTTCCTCTGAAAAAGCAAAATCTGGTTCGGATTCGTGATTTTCAAAAAGTTCATCTAGCTCTGTTTCTGCCTCTTCATTTTTGAACTGAGGACTGATAATTCTCTGTAACTGTAAGTTACGGTAAATTTCTTCAATAGTCTTCTTCGTTTTTTTTCCAAGTTTCCTGGTACGGAAGATTTCCTCGAATAAGGTATGGATTTCGGTGTCAAGGGCTGTCAGTTTCTTTATGTGAGGAGTACCTTGCTGAAAGATTTCTGTTGCTAATGAACGCATCTGTTCCACAAAGTTATTCAGTTCCTTCCGTTTTCTCTTAGTCTGTTTGAGAAGCCATTTTTGCTCTTTTTCTAAGGCTTCTAGACGAAGATGACTAGATGAGAGAGCTAATGATCTTGTTGAGGTCACATCTTTCTTCATATTTCCAGAGCGATCGCTAAATCCATCTTCCCACTACTACCCGCACTGTACCATCTTCTAGAGTTTCTTCCTCTTCAACAGTAAAACCCTGCTCTGGTGCTGTTGCCATAAGGACATGATAGCCATAGCGCTGAGTTAGCTGATTTAGCCATTGTTGGGAATATTGGTAACGATCGTACTCTGAAATTATTGCCTGAAACTGCCCATTTTCCTGTCGCTTAAAGCCAATATCGTTGCTGGCACTACCGATATATTGGCGGCGGATAATTACTTCTGCTGTTTGAGAGCGCACATCTCCTTGATAGCCATAGAGATGCTGGGGACTTTCATGAACTTCCACATGATTAAATCCCACATCTGCCAGGGATTTTACTAGAGAATTTACTTGTTTAATTTGCGTTTTAATACAAGTGAAGTGTGACATATTTTAAGCTTTCTTGAGATTATTTTTAAGTTTGCCTTTAGCAAAATGGCAATTGCAGTAGAACGAAATATTCCTTTGATTTAATCACCACTCAAAGAGTGCCTATTGCCTTTTAATTCTAACTTCAGCAGGATAATTTACTGTAGAGGCTACCTTTGATAACTGTTTTGGTTGTCTTTCTCGAAACTCTTGTCTAGCTTGGAACCAGAGCAGTCCAGTAATTAGCAGTATTGAGAAAATTCCAAAGTTAAGAATTTTTAACCATAAGGGTACAGATTTTTCAATTGTACTAGTTGAGAGAGCTATTACTGAAGGAAATGGTAAATTATCCACATTTTTATCCCTCAGCTTCTCTAAGATAAAAGCGGCATTGGGCGGTCGATTGCGGAAATCTGGCTCCATGAGATAATCCAGCCAATTTGCTAGTGCTTCTGGGATTGGTTGAGCATGTTCTTGCCACTTCAACTTCCCTGTCTGAGTATCTTCTTCGAGATGAATGGGAGGTATACCAGTCAACAAATGAACCAAGGTGCGTCCTAGAGCATAAAAATCTGATTGGGGAACTGCCATACCATCTTTTTGTTCTGGGGGGGTGTAGCCTTCAGAGCGAATCCTGGCGCCAATAACATCTGTACCTAACAAAATTTCTACTACTGTGCGGGTAATCTCCCTGGCTGTACCAAAATCAATCAATATCAGCTGACCATTAGAGCACCGCATAATATTAGATGGTTTAATATCTCGGTGAAAGTACTGTTTTTTGTGTAAATAATCAACTATCTCCAGTAGATTTACCAGCCATTGATAAGCTAGATGATAATCAATTTTACCATTTTCATGTTGTTTGAGCCATTCAGCTAAATTCTTTCCTTCAATTTTTTGCATTACTAAGCAATGCAATGGTTTATTTTTACGTAATAATTTTTGTTGTCTAGATTGGCAATGAATATCAAAACTAAAGTAACCATCACCAAGTTTTACTTTAGGGATACCGGGATGATCGAGATTTTTTAAAATTTCTGCTTCTTGTTTAAATAAGCTCACCATCAAGGAACTGTTATTTTTTAAGACTTTCATAACTTTGTACCTATCCCCAATCACAGCCTCACTACCAAAATCTTCTACTTCAAATAATTCGGCATTGTCTAGAGCTTTTGACTTACGGAGATAGGAAACTAAGCGATATCGATTCTTAATCAGTAAAGGAGTATGACAGGACTGACAAAACTCTACATTTGTAGGATTTTGGCGTTGTTGGCATCTGGGGTTGATGCAGTAATTCATCTGAGCTCCTGTAACCTGGGGCAATGGTGAGTTAAGTATCTTACTATGATTGTTATCTGGCGGTAGGGAAGTCTCAGGATAGTGAGTAGTGCCTTGGTGCGGATGATTGACCGTTATTTTGGTTACTTGATTAGTATTGCCTGACTTTACTAGGTTCAGGTGTTGTAAAATTTCTTGAGTATTCCTAGGTCTATGTTCAATGCTTGGTTCCATGAGCCAATCAATCAAACATTTGAGTTCATCGGCAATCTGTGGTGCATGTTCTTGCCAAATCAGTTTACCCGTTGGTGATTCTTCTTTGAACTGCGTAAGGTCTGTGCCTGTAAGTAAATATACTAAAGTTCTACCTAAAGCAAAAAAATCAGATTGAGCTACAGCTTGACCCTCAATTTGTTCTAAAGGAGTATAGCCTTTGGAGCAAATCATCGTTATATCCTTGTCTGGTAATTTACCAAAGTAGGTTCCTGTAACTTCCCGGACTGAACCAAAGTCAATCAATACTAGTCCCCCATCCTTTTTGAGCATAATGTTAGAGGGTTTAATATCTCGGTGAAAATACTGAGGATGGAGCAAATTTAAGATACCTAATAGTTGTGTTAACCAGTCAATTGCTTGCCCTTGGGTAATGGGTTGATAGTCCCTTTGGTTGAACCATTCATCTAAATTTAAGCCATCTATTTTTTCCATCACCAAGCAATGCACTGGTGGCTGTTGGCGATTTTGAGGTAAGTAACTAAAATAGCTATCTGGCTCAACTTTGGGAATTCCAGGATGGTTGAGCTGACTCAAAACTTCGCTCTCTTGCTTAAATAGAGCTACGACTTTTTCTATTTGTTCTGGGTGAGTAAACTGCTCCTGACGCAACACTTTCAGCACTTTCTTTGTGCCGTTATCATCCACCTCATAAGTTTGACCAAAACCACCAGTTTTGAGATGATGCAACACGCGGTACCGTCCTTTCAAGAGCAATTGAGAGCCACAGGCTTGACAATAGTTTAAATGTGAAGGGTTCTCCTGTTGCTCACATTTGGGATTGATACAGTAAATCATTTAGCTACGGGAACAGAAGGATTTCTAAGCTGTGTATTCTACACAGCCTGAGCATAGAGAGCCTAACTTGGTAAATGCGTTATCCCTGATTCAGTTATGTTGATCTCAGACTCTCTTAATATCATAGACACCACAAGCTGGGGTGAGCTAAAGGGGAGATGAGGAGATAGGGAGCTGGCGAGACACACCCGACGCGGAGAAGAGGGAAGTATTTATTAATTAGCAATTAGCAATTAGCAATTATCAATTATCAATTATCAATTATCAATTATCAATTATCAATTATCAATTATCAATTCTTACTTTCCAGCAATTCTGGTTTGACTCGCCGTAAAAACAGTACTACTGCTGCTGTAAACCATCCTTCAATTACCATCAGTGGAATATAGGCAAGAAAAATTCCGTAAATTGCTGTCTGCTGAGCTTCAGCACCAATACCTATAAAAATACTAGTTATGTTCAAGGCAATATATATCAAAGTTGCTATCCCCAAGCCACCAGCACCAGCAAGAAAGGCAAACATCGCAATCACAAAGCGGTTGTTTTTACCAATAAGGTAGTGCAACTGGAACAGGTAAGAAGCCAAAATTGCTGGTACTCCCATCATTACTGCATTCACCCCCAAAGTAGATAAACCACCGTGTTGGAAAAACACTGCTTGAAAGAATAAACCGATAAGAATAGCTGGAAAGGCATGGTAACCCAAAACAGTCCCTAATAGTCCATTGAGGATTAAATGGACACTACTCGGCGGTATTGGGATATGAATCCAGGAAGCAACAAAAAAAGCAGCGGTTAGTAAGGATGCTTTGGGAATGTTCTGTTGAGGATTCTCCGCTCGATTAATTTGACGTAGAGAGTACCAAGTTAGACCCCCAGTAGTAGCATAACCAAGGATACAGGTAGATGCTGGGAGGATACCATCAGAAATGTGCATTTAGAATTTAGAATTTAGAATTTAGAATTGGGGACTAAGGAAGATCTTTCTGCCTCTTTGTTTTCTCTCAGCCTCGCCGGAAAAACAGTGCTGTACCAATAAATCCCCAAACACCGGAAACGCCCATGAGGATTGTTTGGAGAGGAGTCAAAGACTGAGTGGTTGATTGAATCATCAGTCCCTGACTTTTGGGATTATTGTCTCCTGCTCCTGAAGTAATATCTGTTGCCATATTTTCTTCAGTTTCAGCAACAGTAATATTAATAATGTCACCATGACCGGCTCGGCGCACCTTTATTGTCCAATTCCCTGGTTTTGAGGGAGTAGGTGCGAAGGCAAAGTTACCGTTTGTATCAGTAGTACCGGTCAGCCAAGGGATAGATGGTTGCTCAGGGGCGTAAACTGTAACTTGAGCATTAGAGATAGGCTTGCCAGTGTCATATTGAGCTTGAATTTCGATCGCTTCAGTTGCTTGGTATTCAATTTTGACACCATGAGCACTAGCTCTAAGAGACCAACCAAAAACTGAAACAATAGTAATTGGGATTAAAAGTTTCCACTTCATATTCACTGTTGTTGAGGTTGTCGAGATTTATTGGTCAAGGAGAATAAAGTTTCTCTTACTTCTTGGTGTCAGTTTTGATAGATTCTTGACAATGGCCTTCACCAACATGACCGAGTCCAACCAGTGCTTTTTCTAGGTTTTCGTAGTCTTTTGCTGGTATCTCTGACTCTAATTGAGACATCTCAACCTCTAGTTTGCCATCCTTTGCTAAAGCAGCTAGGGGTTCAAAACCCAGAGCATTAGTATTAATGTCATCATCTGCTGCAGCATCAGCATCACCAAAAATATGGTCTAAGTGGAAGGTTAACTCCAAATCAGCTGTGCTTCCTGTTTTAAGAATGCCTTTGCGTTCACCGCCGACAAATTCCCCACAAATATATTCGTATTCGTTATCAATTTTGACCGTAAAGTCAATAGTCTGCCCATCTTTTTCCGCCGTACCTTCCATGACTATTGTCTGAGCCTCAGCAGGTTCACTTTTCCCCTTAACTATCTTCCAGGAAAGGGCATTATATTTACCAGCAGGAACCTCTGCAAACTTTTGGATAAGGATTGGCTCGGCACTTTCATCGCCCTTTGCTAAGTCTACAGTTTTGGCTTGCTCAAAGCTGACTTTCTCTTTTACCTTGATCTCACTGTTAGCCTCAGCATTAAAGGGAGGATCACTTTGATAAGCGGTGATATCTGCCAGGGTAACGTAAAAATGGTCAAAAGAAATTTTCCAATCATCTTTGGAGACAAAGCCCTCTCGGACAAAGTCCTCACCATTTGCCCGAATTTCTAACGTTCCCTGCTCTTGTTGTGCCGAGGTTTCGCTCTGATTTTCACCTTGGGCACAGCCCAATAGCAAGCCAGTTGTCATCAAAGTCAGACTGGTTAAGATTAGCAGCTGTCTGCTCATTATTGTTCCACTTGCCTTTACAAGAGTTTACAGACTAAAACCCATAAGACAAGTTTTTCCTAAAATTTGCAATGCCCCTAGTGGGCATCTGACAAAATTCGTCGTTATTCTGAAAAACCAGTTTTCTCGTGAGGAAAACCAGGAAATATCAGTATTTCTCTTAAGAAAGAAGGCAGAAGGCAGAAAGCAAAAGGCAGAAGGGAAGAGGATTTGGCTTGTTTCTTTCATTCTTAGGGGGCGGTGCGCCGCCAGTTGGAGGGCTTTCAAGAAACAGGGTTTCTTGACCAACGCCCTAAACCGGCAAGGACACAGAAAGTAACTTACTATAACAAAAGTGCATAAATCTAAACCTACCAAGTCAAAACTAAAAACTGATGAAAGAGCTTGACTATCAAAAGACCACTGACCTACTAAATACCATCATGGAATTTGAGCTTGCTGGTGTCGTGCGATACACCCACTATTCTCTGATGGTGATCGGACCTAACAGAATTCCCATTGTGGATTTTTTCAAGGCACAGGCAACTGAGTCTTTGCTTCATGCTCAACAGGTAGGAGAAATTCTCACTGGTTTAGAAGGGCATCCTAGTCTGCGGATTGCACCGATTGAAGAAACCTATAGACATTCAGTCAAGGATATTCTCGAGGAAAGCCTCAACCATGAGAAAAAGGCGCTAGAACTATATAAAGAGTTACTTGATTTGGTAGAAGATGCTAGCGTATATCTCGAAGAATTTGCCCGTGGTCAAATTGGTCAGGAAGAGATGCACAATATAGAGATAAAAAAAATGTTGCGAGATTTTAGTTGATTAGGTGTTAGGTGTTAGGCATTGGTGACAAATTGCTCTTTTGCTTAACTTGTCACCAATGGCCATTAACCATTAGCCATCAATTGGTAACTTATATTGCCCCACAATCTGCTTAGCATACTCAGGGACATGAGCTTCTAACTTCTTTGGGTGGTGGCGCTTGACATATAAGTAGTTGCGGGTGAAATGGGAGTCAATAGAGAAACGGGCATACTCTAAACCTTTGGGACCAATTTTTTCGATTACAACCCCCATCATCTTTGCCGCCCACATTGGTAGAGTAACTCCTTGATCATAAGCAGGAATACTCTGCTGCACAGCTTGACGTCTATCTCCCTTGGAACTTACCGGCTGCGTTTCTAGTTGGTTTTGCACCAAATCCAGCATTTCTTGCCCAGTGTTATTCCGTACCACAATCCACTGCCAACCAAAAGGAGCTCCCATATAGCCGACAACTAAATCTGCCAGGGAGTTCACATAGTCAAAGCAACTCATACAAGAGGGGGCAAAAACATCCTTGAGCTGGTTAGTTTTCAAACCGAAAAAAGGCACTTTTTCAATGGAGCCATCCTCATGTTTAAAGTGAACCCGAAAGTCTTGCATAAATTCGTAATGTACCACTGTTTTTGGTGAGCGACTGGTAGTTTCCAGGAACTTTTGTAAGCCAGCGCGGGTAACATTATCTACACAAGGCGTCCCCAAAACGTAGAGCTTCTCTAAGCCTAGCTCCTTTTCCACTGCTCTTAATGCCTGAATTTGGCAACCGACACCAATTACGAGCAGTCGCTTCAGCCCGGATTGCTCAATTTGCTCTAGTACGGAAAGGTTAGGTGAGAGAGTTGGCTTATTTACCCGCGCTGCGAGAATTTCTTCTGGAGTACGAGCAATTATCGGCATGGGTTGAAAGCGGTCCTCTTTAGTATTTTGGACACAGACAACACCTTCAACCTTGCCGCTATTAAGCATAGCAATCGCAATGCTACTAACAATTCCTGTCCACTGAGCTCCTGCAATTGGTTCTTTTTTCTTAGCTGCCATCATCTTTTGATTGACGCCAAAGTACCAATCATCAGGATTATCTAAGTTGCGACTGCGTCCGTGGGCTTGTTCTTCAAGTTCGCCAATCTGCTGGTTTAAGAAAGCACAAGCTTCTTTAACGTAATGAATATAGTATGTATCACATAGACCACATTCGCTACAGAGTTCCTTCGCTGGACGGCGGCTACCTGGTTTGAGAGCTTTTGACTTTTTATGCTTGGCAGAATGGGAAGTAACTGAAGCCATTGAAAATTCTATTGTTAAACTCAGCTAAATTTTCTCACATTGATGCTCCCCTCGCTTTCATCCGAGGGGATTCGGTACACAGCTCTGTGACGCTCGGAGATGGTTGAACCCAACCGGTTGAAACATTAAATTCAAGTTTTCACAAATTTTTCATATTGTTACGTTAATCTAATAATGCTGGTAATCCTACCTACTAGAACTGCTTTGATGGTCGCCCTCAGCATCGAGCTGAGGGTTTTTGCTAATATTAACTTTTGTAACTATCCTGCGTAAGCTTCTAGGCTTGACCAGAGAATTGAGTAGAGGCTGATTTACAAAGTTTCTTTTTTGGAGAACCAGCAGATGCAGTTTACTTATCAGAGTGCTAGCGACCAACTCACCTCACCTACTACACAAACCTCTTCCATGAAGGCTTGCGATAAGTATCGCGGTGTTGATATCAAACAATGGAGAGAGTTGTTTGCAGGAGTTAACAGCTACCCATCTCAGACTCCAAAAGCTAATTCCCAGTTGCAAGCAACCAAGCAGTTAAAATATCGTAGCGCTGATATCCAACAATGGAGGGAATTATTTGGAGCTGTTAACAGCTACGCGCTAGTCAACTGACTTGTGTGTATCGCTTCATAACAGAAAAGTTGATTAGACATCTCCGGAAATTAGGTTTTCACCTAGACAGGAAAAAGATTTCAGATTCTTTTTCGGAGATGTCTATTGACTATTCGAGCAAGTCAATGAATAGGTTTGACACCAAATTCGGCATACATAAACAGAGACGTGCTGTGGCGCGTCTCTGCAAGGTTTCCACGATTTGCTCTTGGAAGGGTCTTGGAAAAGTCTTGACACCTGCTAAGTTATCAGCCACTTTACACTTCTTGACAAAAACAGCGCTGGCAACATTGTATAAATGAATTTGTCAAGAGTTTTTAACCTAGTCATATCATCCCCCACCAAGCGCAGCGCAGGTAGGGGATGAGACGACTAGGTTGACCATCTAAGATACCAGCTTCCTAAACTCTACCGATACTTTTTCCTTTCTAGATAAAAAATACATCTTGGTTTTCAGACAGGAGATATTGCCAACGCTATGATGCAAAATACTTTATTCCGCCCTTCAGTAATAAGAGCTTCTCGACAAAAATTCAATCCTGAAGGCTTTGATTTAGCAAGAGCTCTACAAGCCAGAAAGACTGGTATCAATATTATTCCTCCCCAAAGAACTCAACTTAGTGACACTTATCTCAATGCTTTTTCAGATTGTCAGCCAGTCGAGTTAATTAATTCCACTTCTGAAGCAGAATTAGAACTTGTTATTGAAGCAGCTTATCAGCAGGTTTTTGGTAATGCCCATCTGATGGAGAGTGAGAGAGCCCCCAAAATTGAATCTCAACTCCGTAGCGGTCAAATCACTGTGATGGAATTTGTCCGCGCATTAGCCAAATCCGAACGATATCGTGCTTTATTCTTGGAGAGTTGTAGCAATTTAAGAGCGATTGAATTAAATTTTAAACATTTGCTTGGTCGCGCTCCCGAAAATCAGGCGGAAATCTCCGAGCATATTAAGCTCTTGGTAGAGAAGGGTTGGGAAGCGGAAATTGATTCCTATCTTGATAGTGATGAATATTTTCAAAGTTTTGGGACAAGTATAGTTCCTTACTGGAGGGGATATAAAACTCAAACTGGTAAAAATCTGGCTGGATTTACCCATTCGTTCCAATTGTTGCGGGGCGCTTCTAGTAGCGATCAATCGACTTTTAAAAACACTTCGCATCAACGACAAGAAGCACTGATTGGCGGTCAACCTACTGAAATTCATCCTCTTTCCACAGTTCCAACTTCAGTGCCGAGGATATCGCCTTTAAAATCAGTAGAATATAATACTTTCAAAGATCTCGAAATTAATAGCTATAGATATAAAACACCAGATTTTTTAGAAACTCCTATTCCCTCAAATACTTGGTGGCAAGAAGATAAAGCGCGCGAAGCTGCTGCTACTTTTCCCGCTGCCCGGTCAAGTCAACCAATTAAATTATTTGATGGTACTGATCTCGAAGAAATAGAGATAGTTATTCGAGCAGCTTATAAGCAAGTTTTTGGAAATGCTCATCTGATGGAGAGTCAGAAATTATTGAGTGCTGAATCCAAGTTAAAAGATGGACAACTAACTATTCAAGATTTTATTAGGGACTTAGCCAAATCAGATTTATATCGCCGCCTATTTTTTGAGAATTGCTCTAACATCAGAGCGATCGAATTAAACTTTAAGCATCTGCTCGGACGCGCTCCAGATAGTCAGCAAGAAGTATCCGAACATCTGGCTATTTTGATAGAGAGGGGCTTTGCTGCTGAAATTGATTCTTATCTTGATAGCCAAGAATACAAGCAGAATTTTGGGAGCGATACTGTCCCCTATTACGTCAGTTATGAAACACAAACTGGCAAAAATGTAGCTGGATATAATCTGATTTTTCAGCTAATTAAAGGTTCAAGTAGCAGCGATCGCTCTATTGCTGACTCTATTATGTCCAGCAAGCGCTCTCAACTGCAGCATTCTTTACTAAAAGCGGAAATTAAGAAACCAATAGTTTTCAATCCTAAAGGGTTTGACTTAGCCAAAGCTTTAGGTGTAGGTGTATATGTAAGTAAATACCCACAGGATTCTCGGACAGCTTCAATCAGTGAGACCTATATAAGGGCTTTGGCCGATAGTAAGCCGCTCGAATTAGTTACTGGAGATTCTGTTGACAAACAAGAGCAAGTCATTGAAGCAGCTTATCAGCAGGTTTTGGTAATGCCCATCTGATGGAGAGTGAGAGAGCACCCCAAATTGAATCTCAACTCCGTAGCGGTCAAATTACTGTGATGGAATTTGTCCGCGCATTAGCCAAATCCGAACGATATCGTGCTTTATTCTTGGAGAGTTGTAGTAATTTAAGAGCGATTGAATTAAATTTTAAACATTTGCTTGGTCGCGCTCCCGAAAATCAGGCGGAAATCTCCGAGCATATTAAGCTCTTGGTAGAGAAGGGTTGGGAAGCGGAAATTGATTCCTATCTTGATAGTGATGAATATTTTCAAAGTTTTGGGACAAGTATAGTTCCTTACTGGAGGGGATATAAAACTCAAACTGGTAAAAATCTGGCTGGATTTACCCATTCGTTCCAATTGTTGCGGGGCGCTTCTAGTAGCGATCGCTCAAATAACAGAGATACTTATATTGAATTAGACCAAACCCTACTCAGCAATCACTCTAATCCAATTAAGGCTCTTGTCCCCAATTCAGATGCTGATGCTCTAACTCACCAAAGTGTGGAGTCTAAAGAAACACAAGCTCAGCAAATAACACCTATTGACTATCCTCTTTATAATAGTTCATCTCTAACTCAAAGAGCTATTATCTGCCAAAAACAATATCAAACTCTAGTAGATGCCGGTTCGATTAAGTTTATTCCTGGTAGTTCTGAGCAAGATGCAGAATTAGTCATTAGAGCCTTATATAAACAAGTTTTGGGTAACGCTTATCTTTTGGAAAGTGAGCGATTAACTGTTGCCGAATCGCAATTAAAACAGGGTAATATGACTGTGCGCGAATTTGTTCGTCACCTGGCAAAATCAGAATTGTATAAATCCCGATTCATTGATAATTGTCCCCGCTATCGTTCCCATGAATTAAACTTCAAGCATCTTCTGGGTCGCGCTCCCGACAGTTATCAAGAAACTATCCACCATAGTCAGATTCTGGATAGTCAAGGTTATGAAGCTGATATTGATTCCTATATTAATAGTGAAGAATATCTAGAAGCTTTTGGGGAAAATGTAGTCCCCTACTATCGAGGGTATCAGACTCAAACAGGGAAGAGATTACTGGGATATACCTATATGTTTGATATGCTTGAAAGTCTCTCGACAAGCGATCAAGCTGGTATAAGTGGAAATAAATCTAGATTGCAAAACCAGCTAATGTCTAACAATCCTAGTAATCTCTTACCTATTAGAGTTAGTCAACCTGTGACTGATACGGTAAAACTAATTAGACAAGTCCTGAAAATTAGTTAACCTTTTTGAGTTGGAAAATTGAGCAAGCAATTTTCAATTTCTGATTGCTTGCTCAATTTGAGTTTGATCAAGCTGATGACCAATTAGTACTAGGCGCGTCTGACGAGATTCCATTGCTTGCCAAGGTCGATCATAAAAAGTTTCCAGACGATTACCTACCCCTTGCAGCACCATACGCATTGGTTTTTGAGGTACATCAACAAAGCCTTTGATACGGTAAATTTCCTGCTGTTGTAGTAACTGTTGTAGTTTACTTATCAGAGCTTTTGGTTCAAATGCCTGTTCTGAGACAAATTGCACACTGGTAATGTCTTCATCATGGTCATGGTCTTCTTCGGTATCATGATGACTAGGACGGTTATCTAGGTTATCTTCCACAGCTGCATTAAAACCCAATAAAATGTCAGGCTTAATTTGTCCATCGCGACAGGGGACAATCTTTACCCCAGAGGGTAACTCTTTTTGTAGCCATTCCATTACCTTAGTGCGGCTTGGTTCATCAACCAAATCCACTTTGGTAAGTAAGACTAAATCCGCACAAGCCAATTGATCTTCAAATAACTCCTCAATCGGGGTCTCATGTTCCAAATTGGGGTCAGCTTGCCGTTGAGCTTCCAATGCATCTAGATCACCTACCAGAGTACCAGCAGCTAGAGCTTGACAGTCTACTACAGTTATTACACCATCAACTGTTGCACCATTGCGAATTTCTGGCCAGCGGAAGGCTTGCACCAAGGGTTTAGGTAAAGCTAAGCCTGAAGTTTCGATCAGCATACAATCAATCTGCTCTCGGCGCTTGAGCAGTTGTTGCATGGTAGGGAAAAATTCTTCTTGGACAGTGCAGCATAGACAACCGTTGGTTAGTTCAACAATATTGTCTGTCGGGGGGTCGTCTTCTTCGCAAACTTGACAGGAACGTAATAACTCGCCATCAATTCCTACCTCGCCAAACTCATTGACAACAACGGCAATGCGGCGTCCCTGATTGTTTTGCAGTAAGTGGCGAACCAGAGTAGTTTTGCCAGCACCGAGAAAGCCAGTAACTACAGTAACGGGTATTTTATGCATATTGAGAATTGAGAATTGAGAATTAAGGATTGAGAATTGAGAATTGAGAATTGGGAAAAATAATAGATGCTCACTCCTACATTTTTCCCTAACACCTAATACCTAACACCTAACACCCTTAACCAAGGATGGCAGAGGAGAGGAATGCGGCACCAGCACCGCCGATGGTGAAACCAGCAAATCGCAGTAACAAGGTGGGTTGCTCGGTAAGTTGTCTTATAGCAGATTTCCCAATCTGGAAAGCAACCAATGCGATCGCTAATTGAATTAGAGTAAAACCTGTTAAATAAGCTACTAGTGGTGTCATATCGGCTCCCACAATTGCTTCACCATAAGCATAACCGTGAAACAAACCTGCGATCGCAGCAAGAACTATCAGGACGGTTGAATTGGGGCTATTCTTAAGTGCCAGCATGATGCCAAATACCAGCACAGAAGCGGATATGACTACTTCTGGTATAGGTAAATCTAGACTCATTAAGTGAATTCCTGTTCCTGCCAAAGCTGTTAAGACAAAAGCAATGGGAATAAATATACCCCGTTCCTTGATTGCTGCTAGCAAACCAACAGCGACAACGAAGGCAAAATGATCAGGACCAATTATGGGATGACCAAACCCAGAGAGCAAGCCTTCAAAGAAGTTGGAGGGGGTTGCACCGCCAAAGGGATGGTGTGCAGTTGCTGGAGTCGTTGTTAGTAGGATGCTAATTCCTACTACTAGAGCAATTGTCCTTGCTAGTACTTTCCAAGAGGTAATTGCACTAACGTTAAACCATTTTTTTCTGGTCTGGAGCTTGGTTGTTTGCATTTTCAACACAATAGATGCCTCAAGTTTCGATAGAATTAACAGTTAATTGTGGTAACGGTGGAATCCTAGCTAGGATACCTTTTTTGAGCAGTTTAGGTCGCTCTGACCAAGGTAACGAACCATCAGCTTTAGCATGATATAGACTGGCACAATCAAGTAAAGCAGCAGAGATTGCTGGTAGGGTTTCTTCAGCGGCAGCTAAATCACCAAACAAATAGGTGTATTTCCCAACAGCAGTGAAGGAGACAGCACAGGGATGACTGCAAGCGCTCATACACTCTACAGGCTGAATAAAGAATTCATCTTGCAAGTCCCAGTCTTGGTGAAGGTGCGATAATTGCTCTAGCAGTTTTTGTCCGCCGCTAATGCCTACTCGCTTTCCTTCTTTCCACGTACTAGCGCAGGTGGTGCAAACAAAAAGATTGTGTTGAGTGTTCACGTTGTTGATGATTGTTTATCAATGGACAATTGATAATTGATAATTGATGAATTTGGTCTAATATCTCTTCGTAAAAGAAGAAATAAAAAAAGATTTTCCTTGATTTCAATGCTCTTCTTTTAAGTTCGGGGGCTTTTCTCCCATAATGCCTGCTTTAGTTAGCTAGAAGAACTGCCTCACTTTGGTGAGCGAACTATTAGAATATACGACTATTGATTTGATGCCAGGTGAACTAAAACTAGGCAACTTACTTTCCCACCACACTGACATTATTGAAAAGATTCTCAAGAGCAATTAGTTGGTGAGAAGTTGATTTTTTGAAGTGTAAGCATTCTCAAGCTATCTCTTGCCTTCTGCCCTATATTGCTGAAAAGTGATTTCAGCCAACCTACCAACTGTTGTAATGCTGTTTTTAGTATCATCCATACCTCGCAGATGAATATTTTGTACTAGTTACACATCGGCGGGCATTCTGGCTACTGAGACTGAATCATAGTCTTATTACAGCTGCGGGACAGCGCCGGATTTGCACCGAACTTTCCCCGTTACCTCTGATGGCTGGTTCCCACCAGAACCGACTGATTGATTAGCCTATCACATCTTTAATGTTGGCGTAGGCTACTTACAAGGAAAAATTTTATAAAAAAAATATCTAATTCTTGGGTTTTATAAAAAATATCTAATCCCTTGAGCTGAAAGAGTAAAATAAGCAAGTCTAGTCCAAAAATTGGATAATTGATTGCTTGTACTTCCCTTAAGGAACATCATAGAATGTCAACTGAAATTATTGAAAAGCTTGTTGCTGCTTACTTTTCCCAGATGCAAGCTATGAATCCAGAAGACCGGCTGGAAAACTTTGCTGAAGATGCGGTGATCATTGATCCAGTAGGAAGTCCACCTAAAGCAAAGGAAGATTTTCAGAAGTTATTTGGACTCTTATCTATGGTCTTTGAGAAACTGGAACTCTCACAAGATCATATCTTTATTGCTGGAAATGGTGCAGCAGTCAAGTGGACAATGCGGGTATTAGGGAAGAATGGACGGCAAGTTACTACTGAGGGTATCAGTGTTTTTGAGGTTAATGAAGCTGGTAAGATTCAGCAAGTCTCATCTTACTGGGATGAAGCAGCGATGATGGCTCAGTTGAAGGATTAGTCATTTGTTGTTTGTTATTTGTCATTTGTTTTGTGGGAGTTGGTAAATATCTCCCTTAGCTACCCCAGCTCCCCCGCTCCACTGCTCTCTAACATTCCAAATCCTCCACCAATTTCGGCACACCTGCTGTTAGTACTTCATTACCTGAGGATGTAACCAACACATCATCCTCAATCCGAATGCCAATACCTCGCCAACGTTGATCAATTTCTGGTTGTCCTTCTACAGGCTTAGTCTCAGGACCAATATACAGTCCTGGCTCCACTGTTACCACATGACCTGGTTGCAAAATTAGTGGATTTTCCCCATGCTTGTAAACTCCACAGTCATGAACATCTAAACCTAACCAGTGACCAGTACGATGCATATAGTAAGGTTTGTACTTCTCTTCTGTAATGATTTCTTCAACATCTCCTGCGAGGAGTCCCAAATCAATTAAGCCTTCTATTAGAACTAGCACTGCTGTATCGTGAAACTGATTATAGGGGTTACCTGGCTTAACTTGTGCGATCGCTTT
This sequence comes from Caldora sp., assembly GCA_965222765.1. Lineage (GTDB taxonomy): Bacteria > Cyanobacteriota > Cyanobacteriia > Cyanobacteriales > Coleofasciculaceae > Caldora. The sequence continues at coordinate 258,825 of CBDCVG010000045.1, read as the reverse complement.
TAGTTGTGCTTCTAAGACAATTTCATAGAGGATTTCTTGCTCTTGGGTAAAATTGTCTCCTACTGGGAAGGTGCGGGTAATATCGGCGTTGTAATACCCATAGGAACAACCGGCATCAATTAGTAGTAAATCGTTATTCTGCATCTGCCGATTATTCTCAATGTAGTGCAGTATACAGCTATTGGCACCGGAGGCAACAATTGAGGGGTAAGCTGGTCCGATGCCACCCTGCTGTCGGAAAATATGTTCTATCTCTGCTTGCACCTGATACTCGTAACGTCCTGGTTGAGCAAATTCCCTAGCATGGTTGTGAGCTTCTACAGAGATAGCAATAGCTTTACGCATCATCTCTAACTCCGCTGGACTTTTGAGTTGCCGCATGGGGTGGAGTATAGTGTTAGTAGATTCTAGTGCCATTGGACCAGTGCCACTCTTGGGATAGCCCGCCATCAACTGTTGCCAATGCTTAATCACTACATTGTTGAAATTGCGATCGCGTCCTAGATGATAGTAAATTCGCTCTGCCTTTTCTAGATACTGAGGCAACTTCTCGTCTAGCTCGGCAATTGGATAAGCTTCATCTGCACCATATTTTTCCTTAGCAGCTTCTACACCCAGTCAGATAACCGGACCAAACTTCTTTTTCCCATTCCTTGGCTTGAACAAACAGTACAAAGCGGTGTTCTTCGTGATGAGGTGCTAGCACCGCTACTGCTTCTGGCTCATTTAAACCCGTTAGGTAGTAAAAGTCACTATCTTGTCGAAAATTGTACTCGACATCATTGTGCATAACAGCAGCTGGGGCACTATGAAAGATGGCAGTTCCCTTAGCTATTTTTGCCATCAACTGCTCGCGACGCTGGTGATACTCTGTTGGCAGAATCATCTATTAAGCACCATTACAAAATCAATTTAACATTTCTAGGACTTACGCACTCAACTATCATGCTCAGGACTTACGCAGCTACACCACATATAGAGTCTAAAGGTGCGTTACGCTACGCTAACACACCCTACAAATAGAGGCTTTGCGTAAGTCCTGATGCTGAGATGCTAGTGAAGCATCTGGGTCGTTTGGAGATCCTTCGCTATCCCTCAGGATGACATAATTCCGTTACGGTGCGTAAGTCCTAATTTCCTAAGCAGAGGCAAGAAAAAGTAGAGATGCATCAATAGCTGTACGGACATATTTCAGCAAGCGCATCTCTACAAATATTCCACATATTATAGGCAAGGAATAGGTTGAAAAATTCTTGGTCAATTTGTTATTTATTATTAAGCAATAACTAATAACAAATGACCAACAACAAACAACTAACTAGTTCAACCAGCCTTTTAGGCGTCGAGCAACTTGGGGACGGCGCAGCTTGCGCATGGCTTTGCTTTGAATCTGACGCACCCGTTCACGGGAGAGGTTGAACATACCACCTACTTCTTCAAGGGTGTAGGGTTCACTGCTAGCCAAACCGTAGCGTAGAGAGATGACATCTTTTTCTCGCTCTGTTAGGACATCACTCAATACATCCCAAATCTCTTGCTGCATCATACTTTCATTCATCTGCTCTTCAGGCAACCGTAGTTCATTGTCTTCTAGCAAATCTACCAATTCCGTATCTTCTCCTTTACCAACTCGATGATTGAGAGAAAGGGAGCGTCTGCGCAACTGTAGTAAATGACGCAAATTCCCACGGTTAATTTCCAAGGCTTCCGCTAGTTCCAATTCTGTAGGATTGCGTTGCAGTTTTTGCTTGAGCTCTCGCTGAGCCTTCTTGAGCTTATTGAGCTTTTCAACAATGTGAATTGGTAAGCGAATGGTGCGAGCGTCGTTAGCAATGGTGCGGGTAATTGCCTGACGAATCCACCAGTAAGCATAAGTGGAGAACTTATAGCCTTTTTCTGGATCAAATTTTTCTGCTGCGCGATTTAGTCCCAATGCACCTTCTTGAATCAAATCTAGGAAAGGTACTCCTCGATTCAGATACCTTTTAGCAATTGAGACTACTAAGCGCAAGTTGGAGCGAATCATTTTGCGTTTAGCAACACGTCCTTGATAGAGCCGATATGCTAACTGACTTTCTGTAAAATTAGCTGCTTGTGCCAGTTCTGCCTTGGTTGGCTTGCGTCTTAATTCCTCCTGCAATTGTTCTTGCAGTTGATCTATAGTTACTAAAAATTTGACATTATGAGCCAACTCTACCTCTTCTTCTGGCTTGAGCAATGGATAACGGGCCATCTCTTTAAAAAATGCACCCACATTGTCATCGGAGCTAGTCTTGCGATACCCGAAGGAACGAGTCACTGCTAGCTCCTCCTCTGAATCGGAAAATTCCACTGCTACTAGATTCAAATCGCCTACTGCTGTCTCCATCAGATCAGGGTTAGAAAAATTGATATCTTCCGTAGATTTGAAAGAATCACTTGAGTTCAATTGGGAAATATTCATAGAGTGTTTTGAGTTTGGATTGTGTGAAAATTTATGAAAAGGTTGCTCTGTATGGTTGAGGGAGTACAAGGTGAACAATGATATTGAACTTTCCTTCAATGTTAATTTTTCAAAAATGGAACTGATTGTTAATGGGCAAAGGGTTGTTAAGTACGGATTTTTCTATACCCGAGCCAGCAGGGAACATTATTGGCGAACCAGGCCCTACAATGGGTGAGAACACAGCCAAAAGAGAAGAATGGTAAAGCGGTAAGAGTAAGTGATATCAACTCTTTAAAAAATAATCTACAACTTTCATCATGGGGAAATACTCATCTTAAGGGTAACCTCCACAATTTGGCTAGTTACCTGAATACAAAACTTTAAACAAAATTGGTGTATGTACTCTATGGATAAAATCAATGTGAATTAGAAAAAAACTAGGACTCTAAGGATAACCAAAAAATTTGCGCCGCTATTGAAGCTAGTTAGAAATTTTCACATTGCACAGCAGTAAATCTACATAAACTTAATTCACGAACCTAAACTGTGAGCTGGATCACTGGTGATTACTCTCACTTACATCACTTTAGGAGGCTGGATTTGCTATGTTAACAGAATCTCATATCGTTTTGCATTCCCTATCTACCGATAGTGATAAAGTACTTGGTTGATTCAATCAGGGAGCAGGGAAAATGAAAGCAATAAACAGGAGTTCAGGAGTTGCTAGAGACTCTTAAGTGAAGATAGCTACAATTGACTCATTTGAAGTCAAAACCTACAAAAATCTGGTAGTAATTTTGGGTAAGCAGGGTTCACAATATGTTTAATCCCCGTTCAAGTCTAGTACTAGCCGAGCCTGGGGCATCTTATCAATCTGGTGATCAAGTCAACCGCTGGATTGAAGTCCTAGTGGATTGTCCAGGAACCCAAGGGCTATTTACTTATCGCTTACCACCAAACTTGGCAGTTGAACCGGGAGATATATTAACTGTACCCTTTGGGGCACAAAAGTTAGGAGCGATCGCAATTCGGTTGCTAGACTCACCTCCCTTGGATTTGATGCCAGCTAAAATCAAGGAAGTCGAGGATGTAGTTTGCACCGGGTTTTTCCCGGCTTCCTTCTGGCAACTGTTAGAACGAGTTACTCACTACTACTATACACCGCTGATGTTAGTGGTGAGAGGGGCACTACCCCCCGGATTGCTGAGCCGTTCCCAGCGTCGCGTTCGCCTGAATCAAGGGTTGCTCCCTAAGGGGGCAGATACTTTTGTCAGCACCACTGCTCGTCAGCTCTTAGAATTACTCCAAGCACAACCAGATAAAGACTATAGTTTTTCCTATCTTCAGCGGCAAGTGAGAGGAGCAAGCAGAGGATTACGTGAATTAAGCAAACGAGGTTGGGTGGAAAGTTATTTGGAGGTTCCCAAGCCTGCACGTCCCAAAGTGCAGAAAGCTGTGACCTTAGTGACAGATAGATTTCCTCTGGAACTGACTCCACGACAAAGGGAAGTTTTGGAAGTACTGCGGCGTCGCGGTGGGGATTTGTGGTTGACAGATTTAGTGCAAGTTTGCAATACGAGTTCCTCAACTATTAAAGCCTTAGAACAGAAAGGCTGTGTGGTAATTCAGTCTAGAGAAAGATTGCGAAATGCGACCAATTCATTAAAATATGGTGATAAACCAAAAGTATTAACATCTACTCAAACTCGTGCATTACAAATAATTACTGGTTTAGATGGTTTTGCTCAAGTACTGTTGCATGGTGTAACAGGTTCTGGAAAAACTGAGGTCTACTTACAAGCGATCGCGCCAATATTAGAGCAAGGCAAATCTGCCTTGGTTCTCGTACCAGAGATTGGTCTAACGCCCCAACTAACAGACCGTTTCCGCGCTCGTTTTGGGAAAAAAGTCAGCGTCTATCACAGTGCCCTCAATAAGGGCGAACGCTTTGACACCTGGCGGCAAATGCTTCCCGGTGAGCCTCAAGTAGTTATTGGTACTCGTTCAGCAATTTTTGCCCCCTTACCTCGATTGGGTTTAATTATCCTTGATGAAGAACATGATTCGAGTTTCAAACAAGACCAACCAGCCCCCACTTACCACGCCCGTACCGTTGCTCAATGGCGTGCTGAATTAGAAAATTGCCCCCTTATTTTAGGTTCTGCTACCCCCTCTGTGGAGAGTTGGGTAAATATTAGGGAGATGGGGAGATGGGGAGATGGGGAGTTGGGGGAGCTGGGGGAGATGAGGAGACAAGGGAGACAAGGAGAGGAGGAAGACAAGGAGAGCAATTCCCAATTCCCGATTCCCAAACAACAAACAACAAACAACAAACAACAAACAACAAACAACTATTACCTATCATTACCAGAACGCATTCAATCCCGTCCCATGCCGCCTGTTCAAATTGTGGATATGCGGCGGGAGTTGCAGCAAGGGAATCGATCGATTTTTAGCCGTTCTCTGCAAAAGAGTTTGCAACAGCTCAAAGAAAAAAAGCAACAAGGTATCTTATTTATTCCTAGGCGAGGACACAGTACCTTTGTCTCTTGTCGCAGCTGTGGCTATGTGGTGGAATGTCCTAATTGTGATGTTTCTTTGTCTTACCACTACACTCACGAAGGGGCAACAGAGTTACTCAGATGTCACTATTGCAACTATACCAAGGTGCATCCCCGCAGTTGTCCTGAATGTGGTTCCCCTTATCTGAAATTCTTTGGTAGCGGTACTCAGCGGGTTACCAAGGAGTTAGCGCAGCAGTTTCCTGAGTTGAGTGTTATTAGGTTTGATAGCGACACCACTCGTACTAAGGATGCTCACCGTACCCTACTTACTCGCTTTGCCAAGGGAGAGGCTGACTTGTTGGTAGGTACACAAATGCTTACTAAAGGACTGGATCTAGCTCAAGTAACTTTAGTGGGTGTAGTCGCAGCGGATGGACTACTTCATTTGGCAGATTACCGAGCCGCAGAACGAGCCTTTCAAACCCTTACTCAAGTAGCAGGTCGTTCTGGTCGTGGGGATGATCCTGGTCAGGTTATAATTCAAACTTATTCCCCCCAACATCCAGTAATTGAAGCGGTACAAGGTTACAAGTATGAGTCTTTTATTGAGACAGAATTAGAACAAAGGGCACAACTGAACTATCCCCCTTACGGAAGGCTAATTCTCTTAAGACTGAGTGCTGTGGATGGAGCAGTAGTAGAACATACTGCACAGGAGTTGGCAGACTGGTTGATGGAGGCAAGCTCAGATTACGAAATTTTAGGACCAGCACCTGCAAGCATTATGCGAGTTGCTCGTCGCTATCGGTGGCAAATCTTGCTCAAGTTTCCTCCGGATGTATCTGTGAAGTTATTCGATATGAATCAGTTGCGAGAGCGTTGTCCTAAGGATGTTAGCCTGACAATTGATGTAGATCCAATGAATATGATGTAGTAAGCTAATGGCTAATTGCTAATGGCTAATTGTTAATTGAGAATTGTCTCCCTTATCTCCGCGTCCCCGGGCCTCCGCGTCTCCGCATCCTCCCATCAAACCCAACGTCCAACTACTACTCGCACTGTACCATCTTCTAAAGTTTCTTCCTCTTCCACATCAAAACCTTGCTCCTGCACTGTCGCCATTAGGGTTTTGTGAGCATAATTGTGGCTAATGGTATTAACAAATTCTTGTTGATTAATTTTTGCTCCCCAAAAATCTGCCACTAATTCATAATTTTCCTCAGTGCGACGAAATCCCAAATCATAGCCATTGTTTTGCCGAATCACATATTCAGCTTCCATGGTGTTGCCTCGATATCCTCGCACTTTAGTATCGCACTCTACCTGGTAACCCAACTCCTGCAATACTTGATGCAGAACTTCGCCGTTTTTAATTTGAACTTTGATAGTTGTGAAATGAGACATGTCAGTAATAAGGTATGAGTGGGGATGAGGCTAAGGAAAGACACTTCTATCCTTTGCTGTGTGCCTAGCTCATGGGAGTCTTGCACTGATCGGTGATAACCTGCCAGGGGTTAAAACCCCTGTCTAATAACCAAAGTCCACGGCGTTTTTACCACTTCTTGAGAATAGTGTAAATCCCAGTATTGGCAGTTAGTATTTGAGCAACAGATGTACCTACAGCCGCCTGCCCAATGACTCAATCTACTCCCAAGTAACAAGCCCCCATTGGAACACAATTATATTCTAGCGATTATAAAAATATTATAGGCGATCGCCCACAGCAGCAGCTTTTGCTAATCTCTTTGATACAAGGGCTGGAAAAAAATGATTGAAAGCCTTGTATGGCATAGCTTCCACATTTATACAGCAAGCCCTACCTAGGGTTTGCTGAAAAAGTTAGAAAAAACAGGGGGTGGGAAATGAACTAGACGGTTGCCTTGTCCAAATCATAAGCCCTACTTGAGAAAGAGGATTCGTTTCATAGCTGATGTTAATACTCCTCTTGAGCCTGTTTTTTTACTTCTGGACTTACCTTTACCGGAGGTCTTCCTAAAGGGACTCCACTCAAGCGAATACCTCGTTGTTTACACCAAGCCCGATGGACTCGGGTGCGATAAATTTTATCCGCATGAACCGATTCTGGGTACACTCCTGTCTGGTCTTTGTAGGATTCAATTTGTGAGATAAAATCTCCACTTTCGTTATAGTTTTCCCAACTGATACGTTCGATTAATACATAGCCGTCTACACAAGAGACTGATAACTTAGCTCCGAATTCTGTGTGGCTTCCCGCTTTGCCTCGAACAATTGGACGGATATGAGGTTGAGTTAGACTAACGATACGATTTTCGATACTCTTCTTGTTATTTGACCACATCCACTCCTGTTGACGATAAATTTCACTTGATACTAATAAGTTCCTGTATTGCCTTTTGCTTAAGAGTTCTAGACCAGCTCCCTTCTCGATTAATCTCTCGATATGTCCCAAATTTCGTTTGAGATATTGGAGTTGTTTCTGCACCGCTTTTCTTCTTTGTTTTTGAGAAGGTCTTCTCTTTTTGGCGAATTTCAGATACTCTTTCCTTGCTATAATGCGGTGAGTTCTTGGTTTTTTATCCAGTTTTACCTTCAGGGAGTTATAGAGGATATCAATTATTTTTTCGGTGGTTTTCCTGCCTTGATTTAACAGTTCTACATCTGTGGGATATTTAAGATCGGCAGGGGCAACGGTCGCATCAATTAAGAGCTGACCTCTATTTCCTTTTTTTGTTTTTTCTCCTGGTGACTTTTTTACGGGGGGTTCCTCCTGCTTAAATCCTCGACCTCGTTGGACTACTTTTTGATTGATTTTTTGAATCAGTGACCCTTTGATTCTTTCGCGAAAATGCACCATCATTGAAGCTTCAAATGGTGCTTCATTGCGATAGCTCTTTTGGCCAATAAAATATTGTAGGTATGGGTTTTCCTTGATTTGTTCGACCGTTTCTCGAGCGCTAATTCCTAATTTTTCTTTGATGATTAAGGCTCCGAGTGCCATCCGAAATGGTTTCGCTGGCGCTCCCATTTCTTCGGAAAAATTTTGAGCATATTCTGATTCAAACTCTGACCAAGGAATCAGGTTCGCCAGAATGACCCAACGATTTTCTTCACACAACTTTACATTAAAGGAAAGTTCAAAATCTTCCGGTTGGGTAGACGGTGAGTCAACTTTTTGGTACATTTTCCCTGATCGCGGTGCAAGGGTTTTGAGGCATTTTACCAGAAAACCTGGGACCTGGAGGGATTGGAATATGATTGAAAGCATTGTTTTGCATAGCTTCCACACTTATACAGCAAGCCCTACCTACAGTGACGCTTCGCGTACAGCGACTCCTAAGTTTAAACAGACTTGCTGTAAGCACTGGGAATAAGTCAGGGTTAACCACTGATACTCTTTCTTGAGCTGGGGAATGAGTTTCTTAACGTCATAATCAGACAATCCCTTGCCGGTGTCAATGTAGGTCTGATTAATAGACCTCTCCGAAAATACTCAATACGCCTATGTAACTGGCTTTCAGTCTTATAATCGCCAATTTCAATTAGAGCCAATTTCTACGCTCAAATAGGTACTTGAGCCAATTACTGTTAATAATTTCTCATTTTATTATCTATTTTTATTGTTTTTATTCATCAATAATAGACATTCAATTAATTATATTGGTAGTATTAATGCACCAATCCTTAATCTCACTAACCCGCAAATTATGCCAATTATCTGTTCATACTTTCTGGTATTTAATCGAAATCTCTCTTGAGCTACTCTAAATATCTTAACTAGACGAATTACATGTTCTACTATCACTCTTTCAACTGCTAGTTCTTGATTTTTCTTTTTTTGCTCTGCAGTTAATTCTCGCTTTTTCGGTTTTTTCTTAGGAGTTCTAATCGATGCTTCTCCCTCGTAAGCTTTATCTCCAGTAAACTTTTGATTTTCGTCAAAATTGTTTTGAGTTTCACGAAATAATTTAACGTCACTTTTAGGACCAGGTTGACCTGCTATTACATCAACAATATCCTTGCCATTAGGCCAATTAATTGATTTTTTCGAGTATGATTTTTCTTCTTGCCTGAATAGTATTTTTTTTTGTTCTTCATAGGCTCCAGGTCTTTCTATTGGCTGCTCACAGCTATCCACTATTAATTGATATTCCTGTAGTATTTCTTTGATGATTTCACTGTCACTTGAGTTTTTTTTACTTGTTCAAGTAAGCTAGCCGGTAATAACTCTGCCAAAATAGGACACCAATAATTGAAGGTATCATTGGCGGTTGTTTCGCTGACTCCAAATTGAATTCCCAGTAATTGGAATGTTGTCAAATGTCGCAGATATGTTAAAGTAAGGAGGACTTGTTATTCGAGAGAAAGTAGGGTCTTTCGACCCCCTCCAGCCGCAATAATTCTGACTTTTTTAGCCTCAGATGATGCTAGCTTTTTATAATGTAGCTCTCTGGCTTTTTCTAGCAATTTTTCTAGCTGCTCATATTTCAGACCAAGTAAACGCTGTGCATCTTGCGGATGATTTTGAATATGCTCGAATAGAGAACTCATACAATCTTATAAAAAACACAATTAATATTATTAAAACACAAATTATTTATTTTTCGGAGAGGTCTAATAATTATTAGTTAATCATATATTCTTAATTTATAAGGATTCATATCTGTTGATTGGTTGTTTATTATTTGTTACAAAATACTTTTTAATAAAAAAGAATATTCAACGAGTAAATACAAGATATTAAATTAATATATTAAGTTAATATGTTTGAGGATCTAATTTAAGTAAAATCACTGACAGCGGAAAGGTGACGACTCGAAGAATAGCAGGGGACTTATCCACCTCCAAACCCCCATTAGTTAAATTATCAGTGGAAAGAAAGACGATGAGTAGGATACAGGGTGCAGGCAATGTTCATCTCCAGAACTATGTTTCCCCCTTTGGTAGGAAACTGATTCAGTTGGGGTACATAGAAAGCCATTGTATGCAGCAAGCGCTGGTAGAAAGCTACAGATCAGGTCGCCCTTTGACAGAAATATTAGAATTAATGACAGGGCATCCACTTTCGGAAAACCTGTTACGCCAGTACAAGCAATTTCGGCTGTTTGAGTTGAAAGTTCTTTATGGAGTTGAATCTATAGAACCGAAAATTAATGAAATTGCTGTCCAAAGAGTTCGCCACCTAATTAAGCAACTAATTCCGATTGATTTATGTTATCGCTATCGCCTAGTACCCTTATCCCTAGTGCCTCAACTAAAACCGGAAGCTGAACAATTATCGGTTTTAGTTGCAATGGTTAGTCCTGATAATCTAGACGCTCAGGATCGGCTTCACTATATCTTGCAACCTCGTGGATTAGGACTACAAAGAGTGATCATTACTGGAGAAGATTATCAACAACTAATTTCCCTATATTTAGAACGGCAGGATTTTTCTGGGTTTCCCCAGCAGGAGGATTGTATTGAATCGGAAAAAAGACAGCCGAGAAAAGCTGATATGGTTCTTGGGGGTCAAGTTTCAGCTCCAGAGAATGGTGTAGTCTTAGGGGGGGTGGAAGGCTTGCAGAGGCAGTTAGCAAGCGCTAATATTGAGCAAAAAATTGCTGCTCTGTATGAAGTACCCAAATATGGGGCTCAAGGCTGGAGTTTGGTAATTCAAGTCCTGAATGATGAATCAGAACAGGTACAACAAGTTGCTGAAAATTTGCTGCTTCAGAAACTGACAAAAGAGGCGCATATCAAACCCAAAATGAATTTCCTTTACACACTTAGAGGACATTTATTTTGGGTTGTGTCTGTAGCCATTAGCTCCGATGGGCAAACAATTGTCAGTGCTGCTTTGGACAATACGATCAGAATCTGGGATTTACAAACGGGACAAGAACTTCGTATCCTGAGGGGAAATTCATCCTTATTTTATTCCCTTGCTATTAGCCCAGATGGTCAGATAATTGTTAGTGGTAGTCGGGATAATACCATCAGAGTCTGGGATTTTGAGACAGGACAAGAACTTTATCACCTTAAGGGACATACAAAAGAGGTTGACTCCCTGGTTATTAGCTCAGACAGTCAGACAATTGCTAGCGGTAGTCGAGATAACACCATCAAAGTTTGGAATTTGCCTACGGGACAACAACTACGTACTCTTCAAGGACATACAGGGGAGGTTTATTCCCTTGCTCTTAGTTCAGATGGTAAAACAATTGTTAGTGGTAGTCGGGACAATACTATTAGAGTCTGGGATCTACAACTAGGACAAGAACTCCGTATCCTCCGAGGACATACAGACGAACTTCGTTCAGTGGCAATTAGTCCAGATGGTAAGACAATTGTTAGTGGTAGTCGGGATAATACTGTTAGGATATGGGATTTACTCACAGGACAAGAACTCCGTACCCTCCGAGAACATTTATCCTCGGTTCAATCTGTAGCCATCAGCTCGGATGGGCAGACAATTATTAGTGGTAGTCGAGACAACACTGTTAGAATCTGGGATTTGCCTACAGGTGAGCAAATTCGCTGCCTTAGGGGACATACAGACTTAGTTCGCTCCGTAGATATCAGTTTAGATGGGCAGACAATTGTTAGTGGCAGCCGAGACAACACTATCAAAGTTTGGGGAATGCATTGAGAATTAAGAATTTAGAATTAAGAATTTAGAATGTATTAAAAGCAACCAAGATCTCCGACTTCTTGGTTGAGCCAGTGATTAACTGGACAAACCGGAAGAAGAAGTCGGGGATCTACCGCAACTCTTCCCTCAAAGAGAGTTTTCCCACTCCGGAGTTAGAGTACGATAATCATATTGAGCAACGCCAGGGTGACAAGTGATGCAACTCTCATGAGTTAGACGTTTAGGTAAGTCAACTCGTGGATGTAAAGCTTTGAAGTAACGAGACTCTCGAACCAGCTCAGGAATGGGTTCATCTTCAGTCTGTCTAATTTGGGGACGAGAGAAAGCTCGCAGATAGTTCCACATAATCTGGACAATTGGACCAATAATTTCTAGTTTCTTACCGTTGTGCTGATCTATTTCTAGAAGAATCTGACGCCAACTGTCTGTCGGCAACACCTCTGGTGGTAGTGCAATGTGGCAGCTGGAACAGTTTTCCAAGTAAAGTTTGTATCCTTGTTGGTAACGCTCTGGAATTGGATCAACTGAACCTGATATCGTTGTGGTAGCTTGGGCAATACTCTCTGGTTGTCTAGCACTTACTGCCAGGGACATTCCCCATCCCAAGCAAATACTCCAGACAAACAGCAATAGGAACAGAACTGTAGGCGATTTACCTCGTTTGCCCAGTCGAATTTTTGACCTCACAGGCTTTGACATACTCAATGCAACAACTCTAAGGAATATTGACAGAACGCAGCAGCTGTTCAATGATAGGCTTAGCTTGACGTCCTCCTGTAGTCATCAGACGATGAGCAAGTACATGAGGTGCCAGAAACTTGACATCATCAGGAATTACATAGTCTCTACCTTCCAGAAAAGCCAGTGCCTGAGCAGTTCGCTGCAAAGCAATAGTACCGCGAGGACTGACACCTAATGTTACTTGTTCATGGGTGCGGGAAGCTCTTACCAAATTGATAATGTACTGCTGTAACGAGTTTTCTACCTTCACCTGGGAGCAAAGACGCCGTAACTCTAACACTTCTTCCGTAGAAATACAGCGACTTAGGGCTGATAGGGGCATACCCTCGTGATGTCGTTGCAACATTTGGAGTTCTTCCTCCTCGGTAGGATAACCCAAGCTTAGAGATAGGATAAATCTATCCATTTGTGCCTCTGGTAGCCGGAAAGTCCCTTGATACTCTACTGGATTTTGGGTAGCAATCACAAAAAATGGTTGAGGTACACTACGGGAAACCCCATCTACAGTAACTTGCTCCTCCTCCATCACCTCTAGTAAAGCCGACTGGGTGCGAGGGGTTGCCCGATTAATTTCATCTGTAAGAAGGATGTTAGCAAAAACTGGTCCAGAGAGAAATTCAAACTCCCGGCTTTGAGGATTCCAGATATTAGTGCCGGTGATATCTGTAGGTAAAAGATCGGGAGTACATTGAATGCGCTGAAACCTTCCATCAATGGAACGAGCCAAAGATTTAGCTAAGAGAGTTTTTCCCACACCAGGAACATCTTCAAGCAAAGCATGGCCACCTGCCAACAGAGCCACCAGAACCAATCGAATGGCATCAGCTTTGCCGACAATTGTCTGACCTAGATTTTCTGTCAGCTGCTCAATAAGTTGCCTCATGATAGGGAATTTAGAATTTAGAATTTAGAATTTAGAATTGATGAGTGTCTCCCCCAGTTCCCCTAACTCCCCCATCTCCAAGTCTCTCTCATGTCCTCTTCTCGAAAAATGCTCTTGCTACTGCACAGTCTGCCTGAATTTGGGTTTTGAGGTTATCTAGGGAAGCAAATTTTTGTTCCGGTCGTAAAAACTGCTCTAAGCTGACTGTTAATGTCTGCCCATATAAATTACCAGACCAATCTAGCAAGTGAATTTCTACACTCAAAGCTTTACCACTGACGGTAGGACGCATACCAATATTCATCACACCAGGTTGAGAGGATATTGGTGAACCTAGGGAGGGAGCATACACTCTTACACCATAGACCCCTTGCCTAGGTAAAAACTTCTCTGGCGGTAGTTCCAGGTTAGCAGTAGGAAACCCAATTGTTCTGCCTAACTGTTGACCTTTCACTACCATGCCAGTGAGAGTGTAGGGACGTCCCAATCGTCGGTTAGCCTGAGTAATATCCCCTTGCTCCAAAGCTTGACGAATTATAGAGCTACTAATACGTTTTCCTTGATAAGTTTGCAAAGGTACAATAGTAACATCAATACCATAAGAAGAAGCGATCGCTTTTAAGTCCGCTGAGGTTCCGACTCTTTGATGCCCAAAGCAAAAATCTTCTCCCACACTCACCTGCTTTACACTTAACTGCTGTACTAAAATCTTTTCAACGAATTGTTGGGGACTAAGGGAAGCGAGTTCCCGATCAAAGGGTAATAAGACTAGCTGTTCAACCCCTAAGATACCTAATTGTTGTACCTTTTCTGAGCGAGGGGTCAACAGTTTCCAAGAAATACCTGAAAAAAATTCACGGGGGTGAGGATTAAAGGTGGCGACAGTAGGATACACATGTCCTCTACCTTGGGCTGCTTGATTCTCCAAATTTTCCTTGAGGATTGGCAAACTGGTATTTTCCAGCTCAAATTGACAATCTCCTACAGATAGTGTACTGCTATTTGTGTTACAAGTTCCGGTAGCCTGCAAAATTGGTTGGATAACTTGCCGATGCCCGAGATGGACGCCATCAAAGTTTCCTAGGGCAACAGCGGTTGGTGTTAAAGCAGTGGTAAGAGAAGAAGTAACCCACACGCTTTACATTTTTACATATTTAAGTCGTTTCTGGCTAGTGCATTTTAATAACCACTAATCGCTAATTGCTTCCTTAAACCTTGGCTATCTCTTCTTGGGGAGCTACCCAGTTTTTTTTTTGCTCATGAAGTTGAAACAAGTCGATGGACAAACCTTCGCGAGCCATAATCGTCTGAGGAAACTCCTGAGTCGCTTGTTCCCAAACATGATCGAGGAAATCATCGTTGTGTAGAGGATCATGATGGAAAATCACCAGCTGTTTCACATTTGCAGCTTTGGCAACCTTAACGGCTTCTTGCCAAGTTGAATGACCCCAACCCACCTTGCTAGATACTTGAGAATAGTATTCTTCATCAGTGTAGGTGGCATCGTAAATCATGACATCAGCATCACGAGCCAGTTGGATGACATTATCATCTAAGCCATTAGGAAAATGTTCTGTGTCAGTGATGTAAGCCACACAACAACCACCCCAGGAAACTCGATAACCTACAGCTTCACCCGGGTGGTTCAACGGCAAATTTTCTACCTTAATTTCTCCAATCTCCACCTTGTCCCTAATTTCGAGATCACGAAAATGCAAATCAGCTTGCATGGCTCGTATGGGAACTGGAAAATTGGGGTGAAGCATCTGATCTGTGAGGCGCTGCTTAATTGTCGCACCATTGGGAGCGATCGCACCGTAAATATTGAAGCAATTTCCTTTAACAAAAGCAGGAACGAAGAAAGGAAACCCTTGAATATGATCCCAGTGGGAATGAGTAAAAAACATATAAACTTCCGTGGGCATCTGGGATAGCAGCGACTGTCCCAAAACTCGCAAACCAGTGCCGCCATCAAAAATCAGACGCTTTCCATCAACTCGCATCTCTATACAGGGAGTATTGCCTCCATACCGGACAGTCTCCGGACCTGGACAGGCGATACTTCCTCTAACGCCCCAAAACTGAATCGTAAATAGGTCTTGCGTACTAGACATTGTTTTCTTGGTTTGATTCTGGCATTCCATTAGTTAAGATTTTACGAGGTTCATTCGGTGAGTGCAGGAGCGTTAAGTTCTTTGATTAAAGCGAGTTCTCAAGCCTAGTCTAAGTTGCCTTGAGTTTTTAGAGTGTGGACAAGCGCTTTTTTGTTGAAAGTTGCCATCTACTTGTGGTCGAAAGTTGAACCTACCGGGAAAAGATCACTTACCACTATTGATCACAAACAAGATTTTACAACTAGAGTATTTTTCACCAGCTGCTCGAAGCGTTTTTAAGGATACCGGTTAGCTGAGCTAGCATAGGCTTGGGAGCTGCACCTGTGAGCTTAGTCCTCCTTATTCTAGATTGACATAGCAAAATGGAGGAACATTACCATCGCTTTGCCTATCTGTTAAAGGTTAGCAGTTTAGACTCCCTAATGTCTCGACTTTGAACAGAAATTCATGTGATCTTTACCACAATATTTTAGTGAGTTTGATCACATTAGAGTCCCTTAGCAAATTTTGCGGACTAATTCTGAGAAATAGAGGTTTTAGAGAATGGGATTATACGGTGTAGCTGGGAGAAACATAGTACTTTAGGAAATGTTACTCAACAATTGAAGCAATACTATGGAATCGAAAGTTGAAATCTACATTTGGAGCTGGTGTCCCTTCTGTATCCGTGCTAAAGCATTGCTGGATAAAAAAGGAGTGCAATATACCGAATACTGCATTGATGGCGATGATGAGGCACGGGCAGTTATGGCTCAACGGGCAAATGGAGGCAGATCTCTACCGCAGATTTTTATCAACGACCAACATATTGGGGGTTGTGATGATATTTACGCTTTAGAATTTCAGGGTCAATTAGATCCGTTGTTACAGGGAGGTGTTATCTCTAGCTGAAATTTCTTGCCTAAGCTTGATAGCTTAACCTCATCTTAACATAAAAGCCCTCCTTCTAGGACGGGGCTTTAGACCCATTTTCTTGGTAAATTCATGTCCTCTTTTTCCAATACTTCCCAGGAACAGCAGCCAATTGGTGTAGCAGTTGTCGGTACTGGGTTCGGGCAGAAAATTCACATTCCTGGCTTTCAGGCTCACTCTCGAACTCAACTAGCTGCTGTCTATCACCGAGACATTGAGCAAGCAAAAGCGATCGCTGCTACCAATAAAATACCCCATGCTTGCGATCGCCTCGAAGAGGTTTTGGCTCTTCCAGAAGTAGCAGCAGTGAGCATTTCTACACCACCGTTTCTGCATTATGAAATGGCAAAAGCTAGCTTGGAAGCCGGAAAACATCTGTTGCTAGAAAAACCAATGACTCTTCAAGCAGCAGAGGTACAGGAGCTTTACCAGCTAGCCACAACTCAAGGAGTTGTTGCGATGCCAGATTTTGAATTTCGCTTTGTACCAGCATGGCAAAGGTTGGCAGAATATCTGGAAGATGGTTATGTGGGACAGAAGCGGCTGATTAAAATTGATTGGTTGGTATCAAGTCGTGCAGACCCTCAACGCACCTGGAACTGGTATGCTCAAAAAGATAAAGGTGGAGGAGCTTTGGGAGCAGTAGGCTCTCATGCTTTTGATTACATCAGTTGGCTATTTGGTCCGATACGGCGGTTGTGTGCCTTACTGAGTACGGCAATTCCCGAACGACCAGACCCCACCTCTGGTGGTAAATTAAAACCAGTAGATGCTGATGATACCTGTTTACTATTGCTGGAATTAGCAGATGGCACCCCTTGCCAACTAAGTATTAGTTCTGTGACTTATCAGGGGCGAGGACATTTTGTCGAAGTCTATGGCGATCGCGGTACTTTAATCTTAGGTAGCAGTAATCAGAAGGATTATGTGCATGGTTTTCAGCTATTGGTAGCACCAGCAGGAGAAACTCTCACAGAAGTAGAAATTCCCAAGCGGTTGGCATTCCCTCAAACTTACCCCGATGGACGTCTAGCACCATTTATTCGGGTGGTTGACCAATGGGTACAAAGTATTGATAGTGGTAAGGAGATAATACCTTCCCTGAAGGAAGGGGTATACTCTCAGCTATTGATGGATTTAACTCATCAATCCCATGAGACGGGTAGCTGGGTAGAGGTACCCAGCTTAGATTAGCTGCAAGGTTGACAAGCATGACGAAACTCTTTGAAGGTTAACTCATCCCCCGTACTGTCTTCCGGGGGATGAGTTAACCCTCTTGGAAATAAACTGGGGTTTGATTAAATAGCTCAAAATCACTGATACAGGCTACAGTTAGGATAAGTCAAATGGTGTCGAAGTAGTGGTCATAGCAGTATTTTATGTCCAACTTTAATAGTGAACATTTTACTGGAAGCGATGGTGAAGCCAACTTTCCCCAGCAGCAAGTCAGGATATAGATAAAATTTGTGATTATTTTTCTTGCATTCTTCATTCTTCATTCTTCATTCTTCATTCTCTACTCTCCCTTTCTCATAAAGCCAGTAACAAGGAGGAATAAAGGTTTTAGTCCAACCCATTTTTAGTAGAGAGTCTGCGACATTAGCAAATCCCTGGCTAACTGCTAGATTGTCGTGAACTAAATTAGCATACCAATGTCCTGATAGCTGTCCTACCATTGAGACAGGAGGTGGGTTCATTTTATCTGGTATGGCTACCAATACACTACATACGTTATTGGCTTTAACGTAGTTTTTCAAGGTATTTTCGTCGGTTAGACTGTTGCTAGGATTTTCAACAGTTAGTCGGTTGACAACATTCAAAGCTAAATGAGTCTTTAAAGTAAAATTAGTAGCCCCATCAGTCATCAATAAACATTTTGCATCTAGCTGCCGATTTTCCACAAACCATTGTGCTGTGGTATCAATGTTTTGTAAAGATAATTCTGCCGGTGGTGTGTAAAATTGAAACCAAAATCTGCCGCGATAGGGGGCAATCGGGGGTATAGATATAATTGAGGCGATAATAAAAATTGACAATATTAACTGAATACGTGGGATAGATAACTTCAGCTTGCTAATGAATAAGATCAGAATTTCTCTCAACCCCAAGACGAGCATAAAACTAAATGGAAATGCATATAAGGGTCGGTAGGTAATGTCATTACCCATTTGACCTGACACTAGGATAAAACCCAGGACAAACGGTGGAAAAAGCATTAATAAAGATGGGGTTAGCGTCAATATAGCTATGGTTTTGTGCTTTGAGATACAAATTACTGCTAATACCAAGCTTATTAGACCAGGAATAGCGATGGTTTCAAAATAAGATAGTTTTGGATCCCAGATGCGAAAAGTTGCCCATTGGGATACATAGGGAAGACTTAGGCGATCTCTGGATATAGTCGGCATGACTTGAGGATTACTCATAACATATGCTCCCAGTAAAAAAGCAATGATAATAGTAATTACTGAGATAGATATAATGGTTTTTATCTGCTTCTTCTGATTAGTGAGATAATCCACAAGTAAGGCAATACCAGATACGATCAATAATAATAACTCTTGAATGTGGTTGTAGTACATGATCAATGCTAGGGGCATAAGTAAAGCAAGTTGCTTTACTTGACCGTTTTTGGCATTGATTAAGATAATAATTGACCGGAGATAAGCAATGTAGGCTAACGGAGTTGAAGCAAGAGCATAGTATCTGTAGAAACTAAACAAGTTAGTGCCAAATAAAAATATAGTTGCGACTACTTGAACTTTTGCCCAGTATTGGTCAAACCCCAAACGAAAAGCTAATACATAAAACTGATAGGCGAGCAAAAGTTGCCAAAACGCACTGTAGAGATCAAGAGCAACTCTTCTGTATAATGGCTGAATATGAGACATCAACGTCCAGCCCAAAAAATAAGTAAATTTGTTACTATCGGGATTATCTCCTACTAAAGAATAAGCTGACCAAGAAAAAATTCTGCGGAAATGTTCCCAAGGATCAGACGGGAACTCGAGATAAGCTCTTGGTTGCAGAAATATAATTGCTAGCAATAGCCAGAATAAAATTTCTGTTAATTGAATTTGCTTGTAATTATTTTTGTTGTATAAATAAATAAAAAATAAAATTAAATTGAATATGTGTAATATAATAAAAATATTATGTAATGTAGATGTTGCTAAGTTAGTAGACTTAAAATATAGATATAGCAACAAGTAGGGAACGAAAAAGAACCAGCCATTAGCAAATAATAGTTTAGTCATTGGTCATTGGTCATTGGTCATTGGTGCAAAGGACAAAGGACAATTGACAAAGGACAATTGACTAACTTTCAAGATAAGTCCTGAAAGGATTTAACAGCAAGAGAGGATTCCAGGAGAGCTAGACAATGGTGAGCAGTGAACCAGAGTTCCTCAGTAGGAAGACTAGCTGCTGTCGCTGCTGAAAGAGTGGTAATCACCTTGTTCCGTACTTCGGGGGATGGGGGTTGGCTAGAAACCATCATGATTTTGGGATGCTCTGTAGTCACAACCTTTTCCTTTGAGCCTACCAAAGACTCGTGGAGTTTTTCTCCTGGGCGCAAGCCAGCAATCTGGATCGGAATATCAATTTCTGGGGTAAAACCTGCTAAGTGGATCATTTGTTGAGCTAGATCCAAAATTTTTACTGGTTCTCCCATATCTAGGATTAAGGTTTGGCCAGATTTACCCACTGCTAGACTCTCAATCACCAGTTGAGAAGCTTCAGGAGTAGTCATAAAATAGCGGGTCATTGCTGGGTCTGTGACGGTAACCGGCCCCCCTCTAGCAATTTGCTTTTGAAAGATGGGAACAACGCTACCGCGACTACCGAGAACATTGCCAAACCTTACTACCAAGCAGCGAGTTTGGCTCGTAGCACTATAAGCTTTCACCATTAGTTCTGCCAAGCGTTTGCTTAATCCCATAAAGTTGCAGGGATCAACAGCTTTGTCTGTGGAGATGAGTACAAAGGTTTCTACCTTATGCTTCTCTGCTAGCTGTACCAGATGAGCAGAAGCCAGACTATTGTTTTCCAGAGCTTCAGTAGGATTGTGCTGCATTAAAGGAACATGTTTGTGAGCAGCAGCGTGGAAAATAATTTGAGGTTGCCAGGTTTTGAGGATTTGCTCAATGCGAGTTTGATGTCGGATATCAGCAATGATGGGAGTGGCGTTGAGGTGGGGGAAATCTCGGCGCAATTCTTGCTCAATCAGAAAGATACTGTTTTCCCCCCTTCCTAGGAGGAGAAGCTGTTGGGGTTCGAGGCGTGCTAGCTGGCGGCAGATTTCTGAACCGATGCTACCTCCAGCTCCAGTGACTAAGACTGTGCTACCTTGAATTTGCGATCGCGCGGCGGGAAATTGGGTATTATATTCGGTACACAAGTCTAGGCGAACTTCTGGACGTCCCAAGATATCCTGAATTTGGATTGCCCGAGCTTGGCGAGTCAAAGAGCGATCGCGTAAAATTTCTGCTTGTCCTGGTAAGACTTTGAGTTTAACAGAGGTATCACGGGAGAGATTAACTAATTTGCGGATTTTTGCTGCCTTAGCAGAGGGCATACAAATTAGTACTTCATCAGCCTCAAGGTTGAGGGCAATCTCCACCATCTGCTCAGAATACCCAAGAACTGACACTCCTTCTACTTTACGCCCAATCTTGCTTCGATCATCATCTACAAAGCCGACAATTTCTAGATTCAGTTGGGGATTTTGCCGCACTTCCTGAACAATTCGGGAACCTGTTCTCCCTGCTCCTACTAGCAACACTCGCTGTTGCTCTTGGGATGGTAGTCTTTTTGGTAGGATAGCTCGAAAAAAGTTATTTCTTGGTGGACGATCAAATAACCAGCGGCGAGTGTAGCGTAGAGCAGTCATCGCCATCACTGCAAAGCTCCAGTCTATGACAGCAACCCCTAAGGGAATACCCTCAAAGTAAGCAAAGCGGGGAATAATCAGGCGGGTAGCGACTAGAACTAGAAAAGAATAGAAGGTGACTGCATTGAAAAGAGTGATGACATCTTTGATGCCAAACAGTCGCCATACTTGTTTATATACACCAAAAACAGTATGGATAATTAGACGTCCAGGAATTGCTAGCAGGGGTAACATCCAAGCTAGAGTTTGGTAATTGGTGGGAATACTTCCTTCAAAGCGAATCAGAAAGGCAAGGTTACAAGCAAACCAGGCAATAAAACTATCCAGGCTCAGTTGTCCCAATCGATATACAGAAGGAAAGAATACCCACTTGGGCATAAGACTGATCCTCACAACATATTGGTCGCAACTCTTAAGGATACCTTTGCTTAGACGTCTAGGCTACTGTGTAGGTTTCTTTTAGCTAATGGTTAATGGCTAATGGTTAATGGTTAATGGTTAATGGCTAATGGCTAATGGCTAGCTAATAGCTAATGGCTAATCTTTGAAGAAACACCGAGTCTTTGAGTCAGGAGGGAAGAGACATAGATTTGGTAGAAGTAACACTTCTCTTCTAAGATACTCACCGTTGCCCCTTGCCTTTTAACTTGCCCCTCTTGCCAACTTCTGCAAGAAGTCTACTCAAATATGACTCAGTCTTCCTCTTTATCTGAACAAGTAATTTTAATCACTGGTGCTTCTGCTGGAATTGGTGCTGCCTTGGCGCAACGGTTAGCTACTGAATTTTTGAGTATTCGTTTGGTGCTTGCTGCTCGTAACCGGGAAAAACTAGAGACGGTGGCAACTTATTGCCGTAAAGCTGGTGCTGATGTCTTGGTGGTTCCCACAGATATGGCTCAATTAGAACAGGTAAAAGCCTTAGCAAAATTAGCTCTCTCAAGTTTTGGTCGAGTTGATGCCCTTGTCAATAATGCAGGCTACGGACAAATGGGACCAGCAGAACTGATTCCGCCAGAATACGCAAAACAACAGTTCGCTGTCAATTTTCATGGGCCATTAACCCTAACTCAAGCCTTAATCCCTACCATGCGTCATCAAGGAGGAGGACGAATTATCAATGTTAGCTCTATAGGGGGACGTCTCGCATTTCCCTCTGGGGGGATGTATAGCGCTTCTAAATTCGCCTTAGAAGCTCTTAGTGATGTCTTACGTATGGAGTTAGAAGGATTTAATATTAAAGTCAGTGTAATTGAACCAGGACCGGTAAAGACCGAATTTTTTCAGGTTGCTAGTGAGCAAGTGGCCAAGACTGTACCAAAACCAGAAGAAACCCCCTATCGTGCGGCAATCGCGGCAATTAAAGAAATGGAACAGCGTACTGCTGCTCTGACTTGGAGTGCTCAACAGGTAGCAGTGATAATTGAGAAGGCACTTACTGAAAATAACCCCCGTCCCCGCTACATTGCTGCAACTGGTGGTAAAACGATGCTGTTCTTGATGACCAAACTTCTGCCTCGCAAGCTAGTAGACTTGTTTTGGCAGCGTTTTTATAGCATAGACCAAGTGGCAAGAGATTGGGAGCTCCGAGGCAAGGGAATTAAGAAGTAAGAATTAAGAATTAAGAATTAAGAAAAAAATAGCGATTAATGATGCTCTCAGAACGCTTTACAGACGCTTTGACTTTTGCTGCTCAACTACATGCCAACCAAATTCGTAAAGGGAGCGGTGTTCCCTACCTTACTCACCTGTTAGGTGTTGCCAGTATTGCTCTAGAATATGGAGCAAATGAAGATGAAGCGATCGCAGCACTCCTCCATGATGCCATTGAAGACCAAGGTGGTGCTCCCACCCGCGAGGAAATTCGCCGTCGTTTTGGAGATACTGTAACGGATATTGTTGATGGCTGCACTGATGCAGATACCATACCCAAGCCTCCTTGGCGTCAGCGCAAAGAGGCGTATATTGCTCACATCCCTACAGCCTCAAGTTCGGTAAGATTAGTTTCAGCCTCCGACAAGCTACATAATGCTAGATCAATACTGTATGACTATCGTCGATTGGGAGATAGTTTGTGGGAATACTTCCATGGTGGCAAAGATGGAACCCTTTGGTATTACCGTTCTGTACTAGAAGCTTTCCGTTCTACGGAGTCAACACCATTAGTGGAAGAGTTAGGGCGCGTAGTAGATGAACTAGAAAGTTTAGTAGGCATTACCCAGTATGGTTGAAACTATTCAGGCTAAAGATATCAGTTTAGAAGAACTCCAAGAACACTTCGGACTTAAACTAGCAACGAATCCTGGCTTTTTTACTGAATGGCTAGAAAAATTACCATCCCTAACAAACGAAGAAAAATGTGCTTTAGATCGAGTAAAAAGCAACTATTTTAACCTGGTTAATCGCCGTCCTCTCCTTGAGGAGTCAGTCAAAATGGTTATTCTGTCTCCTTTACTAGATTTAGCTGGATTTTATCAAGCACCTTTTTCTATTAAAACTGAAACTTCTATTGAAATTGCGGCTGAAGATCAAGGATTAATTATTAGAGGGAAGATAGATGTCTTAGTCTTACACAATAGGCTTTGGATACTGGTTATCGAATCCAAAAGTACCAAATTCGATGTGATGGAAGCCCTTCCTCAAGCTCTAGCCTATATGCTGACTCATACCCAAACTGATAAGCCAATGTTTGGTTTTTTGGTCAATGGTCGAGAATTCGTGTTTGTTAAACTAAAACGAGCCGCTACTCCTCTGTATAACCGTTCATATGCCCTATCTCTTGAAAGAGACAATGAGCTCTATCAAGTTCTTGCTGTTCTCAAGCATATTGGTCAGTTGATAGAGCAGGAGCATTAAGTTGATGCTCAATGCTTTTGAGTGTTTGCTCAAATCTGAGCTAATCTTACCACCTTTCTAATAGAGGTTTTGAAGTGTAGCGATCGCTTGCTTGATAGAAACTCAACAATAGTGTAATTTTCGGAAAACCTTGTCAAATAGAGGTTTGAGAATTTGTCTGACGAGAGTGACAAAAGAGCGATTTTAATTGACTATGTCTTGAGTTTTATCCCCATTGACTAGAGCACAAAATTCTTGTGGCAATGTAAGATAGCAAGGAATTGCGTATTTGCAAGTAACCATGCCTAGTAGTACAAAATATAGTACAATGATACTATATACTGGTCAATCAGCAAAATGAAAGGAGAGTTGCTCAAACGGCTATTTAGAGCGATCGCCAGTGAGGATCAAACGGCGATCCAAAGTATGCTATCTATAGTAGTTGAGGAAGAACGCAAAAAAGGGCATACTATCCTCGCTGAACAACTCGAAAATATTACCCAGAGAAGCAATCATCAATCCCGTCAGATTTCTCCTGAGAAGTCCCCAGTTTCACCTGATATCTCTCGTAATGGGATTTCTTCTATACCTTCTAGTCGTACTCTTTCTAAGACACCTGATGCTCACTCCCTAACTCTGCTGTCGAGTAAGCAACGTTTCAACCATCCCTTTATCGTTACTATTCCTAGAGAGCGTTTACGACACCACATGATTCTTTCAGATATTGTCGAAGATCGTTTTCGCCGTATTGAAAGAGAATATGTGGCTCGGGATCGACTGGCTCATCACGGTTTACGCTACCGCCAAAAAATCTTACTCTACGGTACCCCCGGCTGTGGGAAAACGATGGGAGCTGAGCGTCTAGCTTGGAATACAGGACTTACTTTGGTGAAAGTGCGCTTTGATGCCATGGTTTCTTCCTTTTTGGGAGAAACTGCAACGAATTTGCGTGAAGTATTTGAAACAGCATCTCAAACTCCTTGTTTATTATTTATCGATGAATGTGATGCGATCGCTAAATCACGGGAAGATATCCAGGAAGTAGGGGAAATTAAGCGAGTTGTTAATACTTTTTTACAATTACTTGATGAATACGAAGCGTCAAATAGTTTGCTTGTTGCTGCTACAAATCTAACTAAATTTTTGGATGAAGCCGTATGGCGACGATTTGATGATGTAATCGAGGTGCCAAAGCCTACAGCAGTAGAAATCGAGGCTATATTAAAACAGACACTTTCCTCAGTTCAGGTTGGCGTAATTAACTGGGAAATGATTGTGCAAAAACTGGATAAATTTTCAGCTGCACAGATTGTTCGAGTTGCTCAAGATGCAGCCAAACGTGCCATTCTTGATCGGGAAGAACTTGTCATCCAGGAACACTTAGAGGCATCTATTCAAGACGTTATAGCTTTTCATGTCTGAGCAATTAAATCAATTTTCTCATTTACTCTCTACGTTTAACCAATCAAGGAACTGCTGCATTTCCAAGGAGGTGGAGAGCAAACCTTCTGCAAAAACTCTAGCTAATCGAGGCAATGCAGATGGACATGGTAGTAAGCTAAAGTCTTCTATCTCATCTATTATCTCAAATTGGGAAACAGAACGTGAAAAGCGTAAGGAAGAGGGTAAACCTGAGTTTCCAGATGCAGTTTCGTTTATTTTGCAAGTAGATCCTAATTTATTTGATGCAGATGCACTGAAAAGTTTCGGGATTGAGATAGTTGCCGATCTAAAAGAAGGCTTACATCATTGGAGCATCAGCAGATGTAGAACTCTCAGAACTCAGAAGCAAGATTCAGAAATTCATTAAGTCCGAACATGGTGGTGGCAAGGTTCCAGCAATATGGGAAATTTTGGAGGGGACTAAGCGACCAGAATATATCCTTTCTCCTAGTCTTAAAGAACAATGGAATAAAATTTCAGATCATCAAGAATATATTGTAGATGTAGGTATTTCTTGTATCAATATTCAAGAGCAATACTCTAGATGTCCTAAGCGGGAACGCTTTAAAAACAATGAAAAATTCCAAAAAAGCATTAACCAATGGCTGGATAAACATAATCTCACACCTAAAGAGTGGGATGATCTGTATTTAGTCAGAGAAGAACAGTTCGAGCAATTTATTCGACAACCACTATATCGTGGAGAAATTTTGAAGTCTGTTCAAGGTGAAGAAGTGGGTATTTCACGCCTACCTGATAGCTTTTCCTGTCGTATTCGCATACTTGGTAACGGTTTGAAGGATTTGGTCCTCAACTTTCCATATATATTTGATGTCAGCGAAGTTGATGAATTTATCGCTCCATCTGTTACACCTAATACCTCTGAATCTGATTATGAACAGTTTGAACTAGAAGCACCTCCACGAAATACACCCAAAGTTTGTATTATCGACAGCGGCATTCAAGAAATTCACCCTAAGTTAAAAGCTGCAATTAATCCTACTCTCTCTAAATCTTGGGTGCCTGGAGAAAAAAATATGACTGCTGATTATTGTCGAGGTGGTGGGCATGGCACTAGAGTTGCAGGAGCAGTTTTATACCCACGAGGTATTCCTCAAACAAGTCGTCAGCAAGGCTAGTATGTTGGCTTCAAAATGCTAGAATTCTTGATGCTCGAAACGAATTACCTAAGCTACTCTTTCCACCTGATGTTTTAGAGGAGATTTTGGCGATTTATTATCGCCAAACTAGAACACGAATTTATAACCACTCAATAGCTGGAATTTCACCATGTCGCACCCAATCAATGACTCCTTGGGCAGCAGCCATTGATAAACTAAGTTGGGAAAATGATGTTCTTTTCATTGTTGCTGCTGGCAATATTGAGGCACTAAGAAACTTTGTCGCACGTCCTTCAATTGCCACTCATATACAAGCTAGGCGTAACTATCCAGAATATTTGCTAAAACCTTCTGCACGAGTCGCTAATCCAGCACAGAGTTTTCAAGCTCTAACTGTTGGTTCTGTTGCTCACAACACTTACAGTAATCCACCTCTAAAGTCAATAGCAGAAGAGAATCATCCTTCTTCTTTCTCCTGTTCAGGTCCAGGCATCTGGGATACGATTAAACCAGAAGTAGTTGAATATGGTGGTGACTACGTGATTGACTCACAGAATTCACCAAATTTTACTACACCAGAATCAGTATGCCCAGAATTAATTCGTTCAATCCGTGATGGTGGTAAAGTTGTTAGTGCCGATGCTGTAGGTACATCATTTGCTACTCCTAAAGTCACACATTGCTGCCGCCTTAGAAGCAGCATTCCCTGAAGAAAGTACACTGCTTTACCGCGCACTCATCGTTCAATCAGCCCGCTTACCAGCATGGACAAATAGTTTGGATGCGAAGGGACTTTATCGTGCCATTCGGACTATGGGTTATGGTATTCCAGATATCAATCGCGCTCTGGGCAATGCCCCAAATCGTGTAACGCTAACAACTAGAGGGTTAGAACGCATTAAAGCTCGACAAGCTAACGTTTACCAAGTAAGAGTGCCAGAACATTTCCTACCTCAAGGGAGAAGGTTTTGACATTCGGATTGAAATTACCCTTTCTTATGTAGCTGAACCTCGTCGTACCCGGCGTAATTACAGGAAATATCTTTCAACTTGGTTAGATTGGACTTGTAGCAGACGAGGAGAAGATCCTGATCGTTTTCTTGATAGAGTTCTCAAAAACTATGATGCTATCAGAAGAAACTGAGGAAGATGAAGGGTTGTTTCAATGGACATTGGGAAAAAGACAATTAGGCAAAGATCAAACAAGTCCAAAAGGAATTGATGGCATAGTCAAAGAACTCTCTCGAAGTAGGGGAACTGTTCAGAAAGATTGGGCAACTGTAAAATCCTATGAGCTACGCGAAGGCTTCTGTATTGCGGTAGTTGGACATACAGGATGGAACCAGGATACAAATGCTGAAGTACCTTTTGCGCTAGCTGTTAGTTTTGAAGCTATAAATTCCAAGATTGATGATCTATATACCTCCTTTGTTGAAGCAGAAGCTCAAGTAATAGAAGAATTGAAATTGCAACAGCAAATACAGCTTCAGTAGTCAGTCTAGATGCAATCACGTTAGTGTCTATCCAATATAGTAGGTTAGCATTTGCGTAATTTCTGCTTAACCCACAGATAATTTAGGATAGAGCCAAGAATTTACTCAACTGCTGGTGGAGGATTTTTGCTGTGCGATACCGAAGCGCTGCTGCAAGCAGATCGCATACCAACCATCTCGGTGTGATTACTGCTACCCTACTACTGTTACAACTACCAGGAACTACTCTGGAAATCTCAGATGCAATGGCAACTACTAAGCAACAGTTGCCTAGAGAACAGTTGGAATTTGCTGGTGTTGTAAACTTACGAGAAGAGCTAGAGAAGCTGCAGCAAATTTTAGCGACTCAAAGAGAAAACAGAAATCGCTCTGGAGAAGCAGATACTCTTAACAAGATGGGGGTGATTTACGCTGACTTGGAGGAGTATTCCCAAGCACTGGAACTACATCAACAAGCACTAGAGATTTACCAAGAACTCGACGAAGTACAAAAGTGAAGCAGAAACTTTTGGATATATTGGTAATACTTACTTTAAAGCAGGTGAATATCGCCAGGTAGAGGAGTTATTTCGTCAGGAGTTAGAGAGTATCAGAAAAATTAGTGAGCCACCTGATGGTAATAGCCAGAAAGAACAGCTCATACTTGATGTTATGCGTAGTTACCTCGAACATGAATGGTATCTCCAAGCAGGTTTGGGTTACTCAGTACAGGGTTCTATACTTGAAAAGAAACTCAGGAAAGGAGATATTTCCTGGCAAGAACGGTTAGAGATAACAGAGCTCAACTTGTTCATAGATAGAGAGTTTGCAGATCATAGAGCCGAAGCACATAGCCTCCACGCTATGGGTTGGATTTATCGTAACCTGGGTCAGTACTCCCGCGCTTTGGAATTTTATCAGCAAGCATTAACCCTCTCAAAACAAATTGCCCTGCTTGACATACCTCTTATTCTCAAATTACCCTACACCACAGACATCAGACAAAGACCAGGTGTAAAGGTAAGACAAGAAAATCTCGACAAGTTTCACGAAGCATTTTTACTGGTTGAGATGGGATTAGTCTACAGCGACCTCAACCAGGATGAGAAGGCATTGCAATTTTTTCAGCTATCTTTACCAACTGCAGAGACTATCAGCAATACATATATGAAGGAAAGGGTATTAAATTTTGCCCTTAATAAAATTGGTTTAGCTTATAGTAAGCTAGGGCAGTATGACCAATCTTTGCAATTCTTCGAGCAAGCTTTATCTAAACAAGAAATATATTTATTTGAGAAATATGACATTCTCAACAATATCGGCTCTGTTTATTTGGAGATGGGTGACTATTCCAGGGCAAAGAGAGTATTATCAAGAGGCTCTAAAATTCTCCCAAAACCTTACAGGCGATCCTGGTGCTAATGGTTTCATCCTTAATAATATTGGTTCAGCTCATACTAAAATGGGTGACTATACCCAAGCTTTGCAAACTTATCGCCAAGCACTGGCACTTTTTAGGGAACTCAAAGATTTTCCAGGAGAAAGAACTACTTTCGCCAATATTGGTGCTCTTCTAGAGAAACAAAACCAACCAGAACTAGCGATCGTTTTTTATAAAGAAGCTGTCAACATTACAGAAGGTATCAGACAGGATTTAAACACACTAACTATTGAAGAACAAAAAGCTTATACCGAGACTGTTGCCGATACCTATCGCCGTTTAGCAGACTTATTACTCTCCCAAGGACGTATCCTCGAAGCACAGCAAGTATTAGAACTACTGAAAGTTCAAGAATTACGCAACTTCACCAAAGATACTCGCGCTGGAGGGGAAGAAGCTACTGGTATCGCCACCAACCCCACTGAAGCAGAAATCTTATCAACCCACGGTAGTCTGATTGCTCTGGGAAGGAAAATTGAACAGTGTCAGCAATGTGAACAACGTAGTCAACTATTAGATCAGCGGGAGGTGATTAGCAAAGAATTTGAGGAAAATGTGCGATCGCTACAACAAATTATTCGCGATCGCCTGGAAAAAGATCAAGCTTTCCTCGATCCTAGCCACCTCGGAGGTAATGCGGAAGCCATTGTCTCTGCTCAACCGGGAACTGTGCTAATTTATCCTTTGGTCCTAGAAGACAAACTCTGGATTTTATGGGCAGCAGAAGGTGGTATTACTAAGAGTATCGAAGTTCCTCAAGTTGGACTCAAGGAACTCAGTCAAACCGTCGTCAAGTTTCGCCAACTCCTACAAAACCCCAACTCTGACCTTACCGAACTCCAGGCAACTGGTAAACTACTCTATGATTGGCTAATTCCCGAATCTCTACAAGGGGAACTCGAAGATAACCAGATGCAAAACTTGGTCTTTTCCCTCGACCATGTTACCCGCTATATTCCCATGAGTGCGGTGTTTGATGGGGAAAGCTACCTGATTGAGAATTATAATATCTCTACTATTATCTCAGCCAATTTAACCAGAATCAGCGATCGCTTACCATCAGGAACCGATAACACCTCAGTGCTAGCCTTGGGACTCTCCGAAGCGAAATCTGGCTTCAATCCCTTACCTAATGTACCAGCTGAAATTGATGCGATCGTCCGCCAATCTGCCAATGACACTCATGGTATTTATCCTGGATTAGAATTACTTAACCAAGCCTTTAACTACAAAGCCTTACGGGATAACTTAGCAACTCATCTCATTCTCCATATCGCCACCCACGGAGAGTTTGTCTCCAACAATGCCTATGCTTCCTACTTGTTACTAGGGGATGGTAAACAACTACCCATTCAAGATATCCAAAACTTGCGGGATTTGAGCAAAATCCATCTGGTGGTACTGTCAGCTTGTGAGACAGCATTGGGAGATACAGGACAAGATGGTAGTGAAATCGCTGGACTCAGCTATTATTTCCTGAATGGGGGAGCCAAAGCTGTAATGGCATCCCTGTGGCAAGTAAACGATGGTAGTACCAGTCTGTTGATGCAGCGTTTCTACAAAAATTTAGCTCAGGGAACCCCAACGAAACCAATAACCAAAGCTCAAGCTCTGCGTCAAGCTCAGTTGAGTCTGCTACAGGGTGAAGAGATAACTACAGAAAATAGTGAGCAACGGGCAAGTATTGGAGTTGAAAATAGACCTGGTGCTTCAACTAATCCTACAGCAGCTAGTTTTGCTCACCCCTACTACTGGGCTCCATTCATCCTTATCGGGAATGGACTGTAACATGATTTCCTAGAAAGAATGTCCCCTTTGTAGGGTGTGTTAGCAAAGCGGACGCTGGTGGCGAAATATTTCGTAATATCGTCAGACTATTGAATGCCCCCTAAATCCCCCAAAATTGGGGGACTTTGAGTCCGGGCTCCCCCAGAATTGGGGGCTGGGGGGCTTCAAAAACCTTCGTTTTGTTGCCAATATTTCGGAATGTTAATTTCGCCACCAGCATTGCAAAGCGTAACGCACCGTCCCCCAGGTACTTTCATTGTCAGAGATCACCTAAGAAAATTGGTAATTGTTAAGTAGGTAGACATAATTTAATTTGTCTGCAATTGTTTCATATAACTCAATAGCCAATTTGCCGCTGTAGCTCTGCGAGTCTGCCGGGGACCAAATTCTCCGATTTTGTATCCTTTGAAACCTAACTGCTCTTTCAACAGCTGTTTATTTTCCTTGGGAATAGAGCGAGTCAGTTTTACCGTTGGAGGACGGTTTTCGATAAAATTTGGCGGTTCAGGATATGCCTCCTGCCATTCCTGGGAAACTCCTGTGATGTCCCACTGGCTTACTGCTATGTCATAGCGATAACCCAGACAGTGCCAGACAAGTTTGTTCACTGTCTTATCATCGATTTCTTCTTTCAGAATTGCCCAAATAGTATCGGTATTCAAGGGTGGTAGCTCAGACATAAGTTTTTGTCCATAAAAAACGAAAGCACTTATTTGGTAAAAAAATAGCAAAAAACACCTACCACCTACCACCTAACTGAATATTGCTATCCTAGAAGAAGTTTCCCTACTGAAACGTCCGTCCACTGATAACGTTAGCGGTAGCGACCACAGGAGCTTCAGATGAGTGAAAAATCCACCCGTATATGTATTCTTGGTGGAGGCTTTGGAGGTCTCTACACAGCTTTGCGCTTGAGCCAGCTACCTTGGGAAAAGGTGCAACAACCGGAAGTTATCCTGGTAGATCGTAATGATCGGTTCTTATTTTCACCCCTACTGTACGAACTACTTACAGGCGAACTACAAACTTGGGAAATTGCCCCACCTTTTGAAGAACTGTTGGCGAATACAGGAGTACGCTTTGCTCAAGCTACTGTAGCCGGAATTGACATAGAAGAGCAACAGGTACACCTACAAGAAGGAGCCGGATTTTCTTACGATCACTTAGTGTTGGCTTTAGGAGGAATGACTCCCCTTGATACAGTACCAGGAGCCGTTGAGTACACTTTACCATTCCGCACTATCGCTGATGCCTATCATCTGGAGGAACGGCTGCGGATTTTGGAAGAGTCCGATGCGGATAAAATCCGGGTAGCAATTGTTGGTGCCGGTTACAGTGGGGTGGAGTTAGCTTGCAAACTGGCAGAACGGTTAGGAGAACGGGGAAGGTTGCGATTGATTGAACGAGGTGATGCAATTCTCAAGAGATCCCCTGAATTTAATCAAGAGGCGGCGCAGAAAGCTTTAAATGAACACCAGGTTTGGGTTGATTTGGATACAGAAATTGACTCTGTTGAAGCGGACAAGATTTCTCTGTTATATAAAGGACAGTTGGATACTATCCCTGTAGATTTGGTTTTGTGGACAGTAGGTACAACCGTTTCACCCATAGTGAGATCCCTTCCCCTCAAGCAAAACCAGCGTGGACAACTAACGACACTCCCAACCCTAGAGGTAGTTGATCATCCAGAAATCTTTGCTCTGGGGGATTTGGCGGATTGTAAAGATGCAAATGAGCAGCAAGTTCCTACTACAGCTCAAGGAGCCTACCAACAAGCAGACTACACTGCCTGGAATATCTGGGCCTCCATTACAGGACGTCCCCTGCTTCCCTTCCGCTACCAGAATTTGGGGGAGATGATGACCCTGGGAACAGATAATGCTACCCTTGCTGGTCTAGGGATCAAGCTGGATGGACCATTAGCTCACATAGCGCGGCGTCTTGCCTATCTCTACCGGATGCCTACTGTAGATCACCAACTCAAAGTTGGTTTCAACTGGATTGCTCGACCTTTATTGGAGTTACTTGCTGATTAACTCCACTATTCAGACCTTCAATGCTAGGGATGGTAAACTACCTTAACGATTGTAGTATCTGTGTATCTACTAATTAATATAGCGCTACGCAGATACATTAGGATGCCAGAATCCCCTCAATCTAAACTTGTTAATTATGAGACAGCAGCAACCTCTAGTTAGGGCTTGCTGAATAAGTCGTAATTTTCGGGTTTGAATAGGTGTTAGGTGGTAGGTGAGGTTGGAGGTGTTAGGTATTAGGTGTTAGGTGTTAGGGAATTTTCCACGAAAGTGCAAGGTTTTTGAACTAAAAAAACCTTCATTGTTACTAACTTGGACATGACAATAAATTTTAAGCTTGCCACTATCGTTACCTAAATTATTTGAGATAGTATTTCCACTACCTTTCAGACTAGAACAAGCAACTATACTACCATTAACCAAATTATTTTCAATTCTGACATTATCCATAGCATGAGCTTCATTGTTGATGTCAGCATTTTTACTGCTGACAGCTGACAGCTGATAGCTGATAATGAAAATTTGAACTTTGAAATGCTACCCTACAGCTAATCTACAATCTTTCTTGCCAGCAAGTCGTATCCAAAAAACAAATATCTGTGCATTTAGCCAATATATTGACATGTATGTTGCTTTTCTCCTTAATGCAATATGAGAACTGGTTATTGGGAATTACCTTAGCCTGCTTGATGATTAATGCTTGTGTGGTAACAACTATTTTTGTTCTTAGTTCATCTCATCCTTTCTCTACTAAAACCAGACTGTCTCTGGCAGCTATCTTCTGTTTTGTTGCTAGCTTTTCTTCGGCACAAGGTTTACTAACATGGCTAGCTGTAATGCCTTCAGTAGCTTCTATCAATGGTAATTATATTGAGCGTTTGAGAAGAATAATTTTCTGGATTGGACTTTCTATAATCTCATTTTTAGTTTATTCTATTGGCTATCAACAGCCCAGTTATCATCCTGATATATTTTTATTTTTAAAACAACCTTTAGTCGCAGTCAATTATTTTTTAACCTTGTTAGGTGCATCTTTAATACGTACTCCCATGATTGCAGCTATAGCTGGATTCATATTGTTATTTGCTTTCTTGTTATTTACTGTCTATTGTATCAAAAATATTAAAGTAGTAAACTATACAGCTCCTTGGTTATCCTTGGGTTCGTTTGCCATTTTATGGATCAATCCCATTTTATGGCTGGATGGAGTGAATCAAATAATAGCTGTTTAATAGAACTTTATCCTTCTACTATTAAAGTAAAAGCTTATGCAGAATCTCTTGATAAAATAGGTTTTAGAAATTTTCCCAAAACTATGGATTTTATTTCTGAACCAGCCAAAAATTATGGCCATATTACTAATCCCACTGCTAGCCAAAATCCATTACTCATAAAAAAGAATGAGCATCTAACTATATCAGGATGGGCGATACTGCCAGATAGTATTGAAATGCCGAAAATAGTCTTACTTTCTCATGGAAGTAAAAAGTCTTTTTTCACAAGTGCCTATGTCAATTTGGCTAGTCCTGATATTGTTAAAAAGCTTAACTCCCAGCGATACACCACAGCAAGATGGTTAGTTGATTTTTCTCCTAAATTTATGCCACTAGGAAAAACAGTCCTCAAAGCTTGGGTGTACGATTCTTCTAGAAAGCAGTTTGTCAAGCTAAATGGTGAACTGGAAGTGAAAGTTGAAAGTTGACTGTTGACTGCTCCTTACTTACAAGTCAGAAGGAAAAGTTGCACTCCTCAAACAAAAGTAATATCAACTACCAGATCATTAAAATCGCGATCGCTTCCTTGGTTGGCAGGACCAACCCAATCCTCGAAAGCAAATTGGAAAATATTGTCTCCACTACTTCCCAGTGAGATAACATGGTTCTCTCCATCGCTGTTAGCTGCTTCAAAAGCAGTAAACGCCAGGGCAGTGCCATTGTTAAAATCTTCTATTGTCCCATTCTGAATAATATAGGGAGCAAGAATACTTCCACTGGTAAAGTTAACATTGAAATTTTCTGTGGTGAGATTATCTACGCTAAAGTCAGCCACACTCTGAGCAATAGCTACTTGGAGATAAGCCGTTCCTTGGTCAGGAGTAAAGGATTGACCAGTTACGGGATCTACTACAGTCCCACTTGTATCATTGATAACATAAAAGCCAACTGTATTATTTAGACCCGCTTCTCTGGTGACGGAAACATTTGCTTGTCCGGAAAAAGTAGTTCCAGTTAAATCCAGAATATCTTCCACAATGGGGTTGTCAGTGGAAGGAACGAGCAAACCATTAGAGGGAATATCTGTAATCTCGGTATTGAGTTTGAGAATATCGCTAAAAGTTACCTGCTGAATCCGGCTAATTTCCTCTGAAGTCAAGTAACCACCATCGGTAGTACTTCTTTCAAACCAGAAGCGGTCTCCATCCCTAATCCGTTGGTACTGTTCGAGTAAAATTGCTTGGAGAGTTTCCCCTGCACCAGATTCAGCTACAGCATTTTCTGCAAATAATCCCACCAGCAAATCAATGTCTTCGACAGTGGGGTAAAGGGCTTCTAATTTACCTGCCAGCACAGTGTCGGAAGTAATATCGCTAAAATTCTCTACCCTGGCTAGACCAATACTAGCCCTCACTTGATTATAATCAGCTATACCGCGATCGCGTCCTCTTTGCTGGTTAGCAGCGAAAAGGTCAGAGCCAATTAATCCTGGGACAAGGGCATTACGCAAAGTGACATACTCCCACACTTCCCTATCGGGTAAGTGTGGGCTTCTCAGCGACTCCCGGTATCCCGTCGGACATTAACTGAGCTTTATTAACGAGACGGGATGCCCCACCGCCCCTTTTCAATACACACATACTATTTCAATCTATGTACTGTTGAAATTTTACCCACCCACAGATAGTTCAGTAAAAGAACAGTTACTGGATGGAACCCCATATTTCAAGTTGTCTAGGTTCAGTTATTGGTAACCAGCATTTTAGGCTTTGTTACCTTTGTTTATCTTATATTGTAGCATGAATAGTTGTCCCAAGTGTCTAGAGCCTGGCCGGGATTCATCCCACGCCTCCCCTACGGGGTAGGACGTGGGGCTTCTCCCGGAAGACAGCTAAAAACTATATTGGTATCAACATCTTCAGTAACAGTCCTGCCCTGTCCTCGCAAGATATTATCTACATCAATACCTGTACTAATATTGGGCGACCCAAAAGAATTGAAGACATTGATAGTGGTTATATTACCGCTAGCATCAATACTTTGTAGACTATCGTTGACTTGGGTATGGCCAATGCGAAGAGCGCCAACTGCAAATTCATCAGAGATAGTAGGATCGACACTGGGGTCATAGCCATTATAAGCGGTAGGAGTACCTGCCAACAGAGGTAACCACTCGTAGAAGACGATGTTTTGGAACTGGGCAATATTAAGTTGGCGAGCACGTTGGAAAATTTGCTCGTCTGTCCAGTCACCATGGAATCTGGACAGTTCTCTAGCAAGGCGATTATGGTTACGCATCCAGAGGGTATGCTGGGATGCCAAACCATCATTCTCATTAACTCGTGCATCACCTGCGAGGAAACCAAATCCTCCAAACGCACCTCCACCAGTAAGTTGCTCGGTATCCACAGGTTTGAGATCGTCCTTATAGCTACTGGTGTCGTTGGAGAAAACCCTCAGCCTACCACCAGAAAATTCTCGAACTGCCGTAGCCACGGTATCGCTAGAACCATAAACTGAAGAGAGATCCAGCCAAGTGGTAATGATATTAATGGCTTCTCCTGGCTGAGGATTAGCACCGGGGACTCCAGTACCTAACTCAAAAGCGTCCCGCTCAAAGTCAAACTCCAAACCTCCATCTGCTTGTATCGAAACCCCATTAGTAGGGGGAATAGTTAGAGGAAAATCTGGGTCATCTTCGGGAATATCAATAGGAAAATTAAGGGAGCCGACACGGTTAGTATTTGGCTCTTCCCTGCCTTTTTCCGCCAGATCAGTCGTATGGTTGACAAACTGGCCAAAGCTCCAGATAAAGGCATTTATGCCATTAGCATTGGGAAGAGATTCTCCTTGCCCTAAAGTAGATAGACTGTTGCTAATGGCGCGAGTGCTGGGACGATCTTGCGGGTCAGTCCAGGCAAAAGGAGCTGTGTCATCATTAGTTAGTCCTGGTGTATTAGCAACTACAGTAAAGCCTCTGGCAATTAATTGAGTTTGGTCTGCTGCTGTAAAGATGGGAATAGCTTGGCGGACAACTGGAGCACCATTTATATCAGTAAGTTGGTTATCTTGTGCATCATTAGCTACGCCAGCAGGTGACTGAATTCCATCTTCAAATTCTCTGGGTGCAAGGTGGTTAAACGCAGTGTCAGCTTGTCCATAAGCAAGATTGGCTAAATTATTATTACTACCATCAACTGTGCGAATGGTAGTTCCACCATCGTTCACTATTAACGTACCGTCAGCATAGGGATCTCTTGACGCAAGTGACATTTTTTCTGCTTTGAAGAGACAAACTTTTCCAGTATTACTTCAATATTTATGAATTGACCACCGTATAATTTCGTAGTTATAAATACTTAATATTGCAACTCTGGTGACTGTAGTGGCGCGACACACCTAAAATGAGGGAATAAGTAGGTTGGGTGAAGCGATAGCGTAACCCAACGCCAGTAGTTTATCGCTCTTTTGTTACTTTAGAAAAAATTAGATGAAGTTTCGATGAAGCTTACAGATGGTTGAAAATAGTAAGATAGTGTAAGAAAAAACGCGATCGTGTATCTTCCTCATCGTAGCGAATAAAAGTATCAGATCTTCAATCTAGGGGTGGTAAACTACCTTAACGGTTGTATCTGTGCATCTGCTAATTAATGCTAG
The DNA here is from genome assembly GCA_965222765.1 of Caldora sp. Taxonomy (GTDB): domain Bacteria; phylum Cyanobacteriota; class Cyanobacteriia; order Cyanobacteriales; family Coleofasciculaceae; genus Caldora. The sequence goes on along the minus strand of CBDCVG010000045.1, from coordinate 220,738 downwards.
TCCAGCGATTTAGTTCCTCTAACCAGGGGTTTACTCTCTTGGAAGTCCTAATTGTAGTCGCAATCATTGGGATTGTTGGTGCCTTCAGTGCTCCTGTGTGGATTGCTTTTAACAGTCGTCAGAGTCTCAACCACTCGATAGACAAAGTTTACCAAGTAATGCAAGGAGCAAAAAGCAATGCCAGACGGGATAAAACTACCTGGCAAGTTAGTTTTAGACAAGTCAAGATACAAAAAAAAGAAATTTATCAATGGTCACTTCATCCAGCAGATAATCAAGAATTTATTCCAAATTATGTAATGACTAACGATGCTTTATGGTCTAACTTAGAATCAAATACTATCATTGACCAATCTATCAACAATAAAGGCAAATACGAAACAAGCATCACCAGAAAAACCCCAAATGGTCCTTGGCGAGTCCAGTTCAACTACCAAGGTTGCCCAGTACGTAAACCGAGAAACCAATGTGGACAAACCTCCATACAAGCTTTAGGACGTATAACTCTAAGAAGCAAACATGGGGGGGAATATAGACGCTGTGTAATTGTCTCCACCCTACTGGGAGCTATGCGGAAGGGAGAAAACCATCCCAAGGCAGATAGTAGTGATAAATATTGCTATTAAGATCAGGCTTATTTATCAATTGATAATTGATAATTGATAATTGATAATTGATAATTGCTAATTGCTAATTTTTACAAAATATTTCACCAACCTTCAGCTTGCTTGTCACCCTGTCAGAACCAGGATTAGCTAGAATCGAAGAGAGAGCCTGGTTACTCCAAATAGTGGGAACAGACAAACCATTGGTCAATAGAGTATTTGCATAAAAGATGATTACTTGTACAAGCTGTGGAAAAGTCAATCCCACTGATGGCCGTTTTTGTTCTGGCTGTGGTGTCCCTATAGCCCAACCAAATACTAGCACCTCATCCAGCCATACCATCTCCGGCACCCGCTTACGCGATCGCTATATTATCAAACGAGAACTAGGACAGGGAGGATTTGGTAAAACTTACCTGGCAGAAGATACGGGGCGTTTTAATGAGCTGGTTACCCTCAAAGAGCTGACACCACAGAATCAAGGAACTTCTGCTCTCCAGAAAGCAGAGGAACTATTTCAACGGGAAGCAGCAATGTTGCACAAGCTCTCATCACCCCAAATTCCCCGGTTCTGGGAATTTTTTCGCGAGGGAAGGCGGCTGTTTTTAGTTCAAGACTATATCGAAGGCAAAACTTACCAGTCTTTATTAGAAGAGAGAATTGCAGTTGGACAAACCTTTAGTGAAGGGGAAATTATTGATATTTTTCAGCAACTGCTACCAGTTTTAAGCTATATCCATACCGTAGGTATCATTCACCGGGATATTTCTCCAGATAACATCATCTGTCGTGCTCGAGATCATACACCGGTGTTGATTGACTTGGGTGGTGTCAGACAAATTCTCGAACCAACCGCCGTACACTCTCAAAATCCTGTTGCTTCTAATAGTCTGACTCGCTTAGGTAAAGTTGGCTACGCTCCTGAAGAACAATTGCGGTTAGGAATTGCTGCTCCTCATAGTGATTTGTATGCCTTGGGAGTCACGGCTGTAGTGTTAATGACTGGAAAAAAACCCCAAGATCTCATCGATCCTAATACCCTAAACTGGCTTTGGCAACAGGAACTATCCCTAAGCCAGCAAATGAGTAATATTCTCTCTCGTATGGTTGCTCCACAACCTTCCGAGCGTTTCACCTCAGCTGAGGAAATTCTGCAACAACTGCCACCAGTTAATTCTGATCTCTCAGCAACGCAAATGAGCAATACTATTGCTGTGACACCACAAAAGGGTAAATATCAACCTGCACTTGTAAATAATTCTGGTTGCGGAAAAGTTTTTGATGAATCCGTTAAAGTTCCACCAGAAATCTCAGGATGGAATTGGGGAGCCTTTTGGTTACCAGGTTTATGGTGTCTTTCCAATCAAGTTTGGATTGGACTAATTGCTTGGGTTGATGTTAGTGCTATTACCCTTCCTTTAACCTTAGGCTTAACCTGGCCAATTGTGGGAGTTGTTTTAGGCATTAAAGGTAATGAATGGGCTTGGAAAAGCCGCCGTTGGGAGAGCATCAAAGATTTTCAAAACCATCAACGAGGCTGGGCGTTTATCTCTTGGTTGATTATCAGTAGTCTTATCGGCTTACTGTTATTGCTCCTGGTACTAATTTTAATTTTTGGTCTTACTATCGCTGGTATCAGTGGGATAAGTAATTAGGGCTTGTTGGTTGAAGTAATAAGCGCCTGACGGCGAATTAAGAATTAAGAATTAATTCATTGATTGAATCAAAGTACTTAGTATTTAGTCCTGATATCTGATATAATTGATTGTTTATCATGTTTGGGTGTGCATTGAAATATGAAATTACATCCTTTAACTTTACAATTTTCTGGAGAGCTTGAACAAGCTTTCTTGAATTACTACTATAACAAATCTTTAAGGCAAGGACGTATTGGCATACTTACAGGTATTTTCTTGTATTTAATTTTTGGTATCTTGGATTATTTTACCGTTTCGCCAGAATTAAAAGCAAATTTATGGTTTGTTCGTTATGTCATCATTTGCCCTCTGCTAATTACCATATTTTTTCTAAGTTTCTCCAACTATTTTAAACGTTTTCTCCAAATATTCTGGAGTATTAGTATTTTATTAGCAGCACTAGGTTTAATTTTTATCATGATGATTGTTGCTTTTAGTACCAATCATACATTAGATACCAATACTCATGTTTCTATTATCATAATTATGATGTATGCCTATGCCTTTATCGTCCTAAGATTTGTTTATAGTGTGGTTGTAATTTTAACTATTATAGCCCTCTACAACTTAGTTGCTTTCTTCGTGATTGGTGCTTCTTCTGTAACTTTATTAACTCCTAATTTTTTCCTTCTATCAGCAAACTTCATTGGTATGTTTGCCAGCTATAACATAGAAATGTATATGCGCAAAAGTTTTTTCCATAACTACCAATTAGAAATAGAACGAAATAAATCAGAAAAATTATTACTAAATGTCTTGCCTCAGCCAATTGCTGGTCGCCTCAAACAAGAAACTAGCACCATTGCTGAAAGTTTTACCGATGTAAGTATCCTCTTTGCCGACATTGTTGGCTTTACTCATCTTTCAACCAAGATATCTCCTATAGAACTAGTTAATTTACTCAATCAAATATTTTCGGAGTTTGATGAACTAGCTGTAGAGCATGGCTTGGAAAAAATTAAGACCATTGGGGATGCTTATATGGTGGTTGGTGGTCTCCCCAATCCTCGCATCGACCACGCTGAAGCAATTGCCGAAATGGGTCTAGATATGCAATCGAAAATTGCTCATTTCAGGACTAGGCAAGGGGAAACTTTTATGATTAGGATTGGCATTAATAGTGGACCAGTAGTCGCTGGGGTGATTGGACTAAGAAAGTTTATCTATGATTTGTGGGGTGATACCGTTAATATAGCTAGCCGTATGGAATCCCAAGGTATACCAGGTAGTATTCAAGTAACAGAAGAAACTTATCAATTATTATCGGACAAATTTATCTTTGAAGAACGGGGAATAATTGATGTCAAGGGTAAGGGTCAAATGAAGACTTATTTGCTCACTGGCAGAAAAAATAGTTGCAAAAATAGGGTATTTTAACTCATCTCGACTCTAAGAAGTATAAGCAATAACTTTAGGGAGTATAAATGAAACCTACAATTCACTTTCTTAACGTATTTTAACTGGAGTAGGTTTAGGATTGTGGTTCGGAGAGTATGAATGGATTAATCGTCTCTGGTTGCGTTGGTATGATGCTAAAGGCGATTGGATTTTAAACCCAACTGAGCGTTCGGCAATTGCCCAAGAACAACTTGAAGCTGAACGACAACGCTCACAACGTCTCGAAGAACTTTTGCTTTCTCACGGGATTGATCCCAAATCCTATTAGAAGAAGCGTGCTTCCGAAACCCGTAGGTTGGGTGGAGCGCTAGCGCAACCCAACAGCAGATACACCATAACAGCCAAAAAAAGCTGTAGATGTTGGGCTTCCTTCGTCAACCCAATCTACAGCAAAATGCGATCGCACTTCAATTGAATAACTAACCCAGGTTATCTAATATCGCTCTAACAAAAGTTCTACTTCCCCATCCAAATCTAAATCCTTCATCCCTTCCCACTCAGCCTTACGAACTGCCATATAAGCTTGAGCTAGCTCCGAACCCAAAGCATCCAACAGCACCTGATTGTTGCTAAGTTGCTCAATTGCTTCCCCTAAATTAGTAGGCAATCTTTCAATCCCTCGTTCACTACGTTCTAATTCGGTCAGTGTTCCGGGATCTACCGTTACGGCTTCTCCCAACTCTAAGCAATGACGGACACCATCCACTCCCGCAGCAATTACTGCTCCTAAAGCGAGGTAAGGATTAGATGAAGGATCTACAGTTTTCAGTTCAAAATGAGTCGGACTAGGTAATTGAGGATTACTCGGTACCCGCACCGCTGCCTCTCGATTATCCATACCCCAACACCTAAAAGCTCCACTCCAACTGTGAGGTAGAATCCGTCGGTAGGAGTTGGTACTAGGAGTGGTTAGAGCCATCAGAGCTGGGAGGTGGTGAAGAATACCAGCAATGAAACGACGGGCAACTTCAGAAAGTCCCCCATCTTCTTCGAGACTGGGTAACAGATTTTGCCCATCCTGCCAGAGGCTGAGGTGGAGATGGCAACCATTACCTGCCTTGTCTGCAAAGATTTTGGGTAAAAATGAGGCAGTCAAGTTATGCTGAATTGCGATCGCTCGCACAGTTTCCCGAAAGGCAATCTGCTGATCCGCTGCTGGAAGTGCTTGAGTGTAGAGTATGGAGATTTCCTGTTGCCCAGGACCTGATTCTGGGTAATATTGTTCTACCAACATCCCTTGTTTCACCAAAGCTTCAGCTAAATCATCAATCACCTGCCTGTGAAGCTCCATTGATAGAGTGGAAGCAAACACCGTCTCATCTGCTGGCACAATACCATCAGCTGTACGCCGCAGTAGGTAGAACTCATTTTCAAAAGCGGCAACTACTTCCAACCCTTCACTATCCGCTTCTGCAATCATCCTTTTGAGAAAATTCCGGGGACAAAGATTCCAAGGATAACCATCCTTAACCATATCTCCTAACACACGAGCATGACCAGGGGCATAGGGTAGGGGGGTAAAGGTATCCCAGTCTGGTATCAAGCGTACCTCTCCTACCGGCCCTAAACCACTACCCGGTGCTGGAGCGTCATACATTACAGGAATCGCCTGCTGAGCAGCGGAAATGCCAACACCGTGTTTGAGGTAATCTGATAAAGTACCCCGGTGCAATGCCTTAGTGCGAATAATATTAGCATTGTCACACCACAGGATGCGTACAAAGCGAATACCAATATTATTGAGTTTTTCTAAAATTTTATTGTTCACTTTATTTTCAATAAACAAGGCACTTCATCTCAATAATCCGCCAATTCTCATCTACAATAATTCCTGCAGATCAATTCCGCGATCGCGCAACAAGGAAGCCAGTCGTTCAGCTCGCTGTTGTTCTAACATATAGAGTTTCTCTACTTCTGTGGCTCGCTCATTTCCTGTCAATAGCAAGTTTCCCTCGCGATCGCACCAACGTAGCCAATTGTAATTTATACCCTCAAACTCACCTTGCCATAAGGTCAGTCCCAAACCAACCTGCTCCATCCAACTATTCTCTAGCTCTGTATAGATACCTTCCCGCAAGCCGTAAACTCGTAGTTTTGACTCTCCTAGTTTTTGGAGTGGATCAAACACCACATAGTAAGCTACCCCAGCACGAGCATAGTCCTTAAGTTTAGAGCCTAACTCCTCCCCTTTTTTGTTAGAAACAATCTCAATCGCTACCTCTGGGAGTTTACCTAATTCCCAGGCAAAATAGGAGCGATTTTTCTTTTGGCTCCAGTCTTCAGGAACTGCTACCTCCAAAGAGAGCATTACATCTGGCACTAAAGGTGCTTGCTTAATGGCATAAAACAGTCCTACATTAGCAGCAGCAAGGAAGGGAATCTCCAACTTTAGAGAGCTGTAGAGACACTCAACCAAAAATCGCTGTAGCTTCTCTTGAATAAAGTTATCCACAGGAGTATCGTCTTCAGTCACCAAATGGTTAATGTCTGGAGATTGTATCTGAAGTTGTTCCTTTTGGGGGATAAGTTCTTGCTCAGCTGCAACTGATTCTGTTTGGGAGGGGGACATAATTTGCTTTGAGCAAAGGCAGGTTGTTCATACTATAGCCCTTTCATCTTGTGTATAGAGGGGCAAGATTATCATTGTTCATTGCGAGCAGTAGTTTATGGAGGTTGAAGCTAAAATATATAAGATAAAGAAATGTTAAACAAACGTTGAGTCCTCGATACCTAAAGACAAAACTTAAACTAACATCATCATTATCATTTGAGGCTAATTCGGTGCAGTCCCCAACTATCTCTAATACCACCACAACCTCCAAAGCAACAGCACTACCGAAAACTACTAGTCGCCAGACAGGTGCGTTTGCTCTAATTGACTCTCTCAAGCGTCATGGTGTAGAGCATATCTTCGGCTATCCTGGTGGAGCAATTCTGCCTATTTACGACGAACTCTATAAGTGGGAAGCCAGAGGTGAAATACAGCACATCTTGGTGCGACACGAGCAGGGAGCCTCCCATGCAGCAGACGGTTATGCCCGTGCTACTGGTAAAGTGGGTGTCTGTTTTGCTACTTCTGGTCCTGGTGCCACTAATTTGGTTACCGGTATTGCTACTGCTCATATGGATTCGATTCCTTTAGTAGTAGTAACGGGTCAAGTAACTCGTGCTGCAATTGGCTCTGATGCCTTTCAGGAAACTGATATTTATGGTATTACCCTGCCGGTTGTCAAACATTCTTATGTAGTGCGCGATCCCAGGGATATGGCGCGGATTGTTGCCGAAGCTTTTGATATTGCTAGTACAGGGCGTCCTGGTCCGGTGTTGATTGATGTTCCTAAGGATGTTGGTCTAGAGGAATTTGACTATACACCGATAGAACCTACTACAGCTAAGTTAAGGGGTTATCGCCCTACAGTCAAAGGCAATCCGCGCCAAATTAACCAGGCACTCAATCTTATGCGTTTAGCTAAACGACCCCTACTATATGTAGGTGGCGGTGCGATCGCTTCGAGTGCTCATGCTGAGCTGCAACAACTAGCAGAAATCTTCCAAATTCCAGTCACGACAACCCTGATGGGTAAAGGTTCTTTTGATGAATCCCATCCTTTATCTGTGGGAATGTTGGGGATGCATGGTACTGCCTACGCCAACTTTGCTGTGAGTGAGTGTGACTTGCTGATTGCCGTAGGTACCCGTTTTGATGACCGGGTAACAGGCAAACTTGATCTGTTTGCCTGCAATGCTCAAGTGATTCACATCGATATTGATCCTGCGGAGGTAGGAAAAAATCGAGCACCACAAGTGCCAATCGTTGGAGATGTGCGGTTAGTGCTTACTAATTTATTGCGTCGCCATGAAGAATTAGGTATCTCACCGAAAGCAGATCAAACCCGAGAGTGGTTATTACGCATTAAACGTTGGTGTTTGGAATACCCGTTACAGGTACCTCAATATCCCGATAGTATCTCCCCTCAAGAAGTAATTGTGGAGTTGGGACGTCAAGCACCCAATGCTTACTACACTACCGATGTCGGTCAACATCAAATGTGGGCAGCACAATTCCTCAAAAATGGCCCCCGCCAGTGGATTACTAGTGGTGGTTTAGGCACAATGGGATATGGTGTACCCGCAGCCATGGGTGTGAAAATCGCCTTGCCAGACAAGCAAGTAATCTGTGTTGCTGGTGATGCCAGTGTCCAGATGAATATTCAGGAACTGGGTACTTTGGCACAGTACGGTATCAATGTGAAAACCGTAATTATTAACAACGGCTGGCAAGGGATGGTGCGTCAGTGGCAACAGGCATTTTTTGGAGAGCGCTACTCTTCATCGAATATGGAAGTCGGGATGCCAGATTTTGTCAAACTGGCGGAGGCTTATGGTGTTAAAGGTATACTTGTCCAAAGTCGGGATGAACTCAAAAATGCGATCGCCGAAATCCTTGCCCATGATGGTCCTGTACTGGCGGATATACGGGTAACCAAAGACGAAAACTGTTATCCAATGGTGGCTCCTGGCAAGAGTAATGCTCAGATGATCGGTTTACCGGAGCGCAAGCAGCCAGAACCAACCGCAGAATCGATCGATTGCAGTAACTGTGGTGCTCGCAATATTGCTAGTAACAAATTTTGTCCTGAATGTGGAACAAAGCTCTAGTGGCGTGGTACTCACTCCATTTTGGTTGAGCGCACACGTCGGTCATACGTGTCAACTTAAGGTAAAACCTATGTCCAGCAAGGAATTCAAGTTCCTTGTTAAGAGCTGAAGTCATCTCAAGATGACTCAATCTGCTCAAAAATCTAGGACTTATCCACCGTAAGGGAATTATGTCATCCTGAGCGATAGCGAAGGATCTCCAAACGGCCTAGATGTTGGGAGCATCCCAAAGTTGCACAAACAATAGTAGTGGGAGCATCTTGCTCCCTGGCATTACTGAAAGCGAGCAAGATGCTCCCACTACAAATTTACACAAATGGGATGTTTTTTATTTGGAAGTCCCTATACAAGCGATCGCAGCACTCGCGTTAAACTGGTTGCTGTGTACTAGTAACTTCTTCCTTCCCTTCATCTGACAGAGGTGGACGGAAAGATAAATACAAGAGTGGTCCTAGTAATGGTATTAATGCTACTGCCCAAAACCAAGGAGAATTTTTCATACCTCGCCGTGCCATATCATCTCCTAGTAAGACTGGAAATAAGAGGCACAATAGGCAAAAATCTAGGCTCATCACATGAATAAAACGACTGGTTTGCCACTGGCTAATAAAGTCTCCCCAATCGCCATTTAACCCATAACTGAATAGAACAATCGCTCCCAAAGTTATGGCAATACCAAACCAGCGAGCATCTAAAAACTTGAGTAATACTCCTTTTGAACCAATAAATTCTTGATTGGGTTCCCTTAATGCTAAATACGGTAATATAGCAAATGCTCCCACACCAAAAGATGCCATTGCAAAAGCCCAAGCAGGAAGCTTTTGCTCCCTACCATCTATGATCATTAAGCAGCTATAAATTATCGGCCAGACACCCATAATATTGAAGAGACCAACAACCAAAGGATTGATGTCTTGCCATGCTCCAGAGGAAAGTTGGGCAATTAATTCTGCGGTGTTCGGCTGATCCGGAGGAGCTAAGAGGAAAGCATAAGTAATAAAGCCGACCCAAAGCAACCCAAATCCAATTTTTCTGATCATTAGAAGTACAAATTCATAATAAGGCAGTCCCGATGAAACAATTTCACCACTATGTGTGACAATTAATTTAGGACTTACGCACCGTAAGAAATTACGTCATCCTGAGCGATAGCGAAGGATCTCGCAGACGGCTCAGATGCTTCACTATCACCTCACCATAATACTTGAGTGCGTAAGTTCTATTAATTTCTCCGCGTCTCCTCGTCCCCGCGTCCCCGCGTCTATTTTGAGATTAGAGCTAGACTGCCCTTTCAACTTCTCAACCTCATTTTCCAGCTGCTCAATGCGTTGTAACAACTGCTGAGTAATGGCTTCAGGATTATGAGTATTACCCTTTTCTAAGGGCGCCGAATGATCCTTTGACCGACAAATATTGCGAGCTGGTATTCCAACAGCAGTGCAATGGGCAGGCACATTCTGCAACACAATGCTACCAGCCCCAATCCGGGCAAAATCACCAATGTGGATATTGCCGAGCACTTTTGCCCCAGCTCCCACCACAACATTTCTGCCTAAGGTAGGGTGGCGTTTGCCAGTTTCTTTACCTTAATGTCGGCAGAAGGCTCCCGCTATAACCGAGGCGGATTGATCGAGGCGTAGCCGAGTACCGCCAATGGTTTAGCGGTGAGATGAATGCCGACCAGCTAACAATTGAGCGCCAGCGAATCCAAATAATTCTACCTGTATTCGCAGTCGGTAAAATATGTTATGCTTGGTCTCATGCTAGTCATTGAAGCCAAGCTCAAAGGAACCAAAGTTCAGTACAGCAAGTTGGATGAAGCAATCCGAACAGGGCAGTTCATCCGCAACACCTGTTTGCGCTATTGGGAAGATAACAGACGGGTCACTCGTAACGACCTCCAAAAGCTTTGCGCCCTACTAGCTAAGGACAAACTTGCCCCTTGGGCGAAAAAACTTAACTCCCAAGCAAGGCAGGCTCACGCTGATAGGGCATGGTCTGCCATTCAGCGTTTTTATGAAAACTGTAGATTAGGAAAACCCGGTAAAAAAGGCTATCCTCGCTACAAAAAATTCAGTCGTTCCCTCGAGTACAAAAATTCAGGGTGGAAATTGTCTGCTGAGAGAAGGACTATAACTTTCACTGATGGTTTTCAAGTCGGAATGATGGATTTGTGGAGTTCTAGGGATTTAGTTTGGACCAGGGAAAAACAAATCCGAAGAGTTCGAGTCATAAGACGTGCTGACGGCTACTATGCTCAGTTCTTAGTGGATTGGGATAGACGAGAGGAGCATGAATTTCAAGGGAAAATGACGGGAATTGATTTAGGACTAAAAGAGTTCTATACCGATTCCGATGGAAATACTGTTGACAACCCTCGATATTTGAGGAAATCCGAACGAAGATTAAAGATGCTTCAACGTCGGGTTTCCAAGAAACATGTTGAAAAGAAGAAACAGTCTAACAGATACCACAAGGCACGCAAGGCTTTAGCGAAGCAACATCTGAAGGTAAGTAGACAGCGTGAAGACAAAGCTCGTAAAGATGCTTTGGCGCTAGTTAAGTCGAAAGATTTAATTGTCTACGAGGACTTGAAGATACAAAACATGGTAAAAAATCACCAGCTAGCTAAATCCATCAGCGATGCATCTTGGTATCGATTCACCAAATGGCTTCAATACTTTGCCAAAGTGTATGGTGTGATAGTTATTGCTGTAGCGCCTCACAATACAACTGTTGATTGCTCATGTTGTAAGGCGAAGGTGAAGAAAACACTTAGCAGCAGAACACATAAATGCAGTAGTTGTAAAACGGTATTAGACCGGGACCATAACGCAGCCAAAAACATCTTGAAAAAAGGATTATTGTTATTAGCTGAATATTTAAACGGTACTGTAGGGCATACAGAATCCGGAGCCAAAAGCTCGAAAGCGCAGGGAGAAACTGACCTCTGGCTCAAGAACGGAGACGCTCTGGTTCTAAGTCGGCTCGATGAACTGCGAACCAAGAACTCTTGGGAATCCCCCGCTATACCTCTAACGAGGTATAGCGGAGGGAGGATGTCAACAGTGCCCCCTAAAGTAACACCCTGGTAAATTAGGGCATAGTCGCCGATAATCGCAGTCTCGCCAATGACAACCCCCATGCCGTGATCAATTACCACACCCCTACCAATTTGGGCGCCGGGATGAATCTCAATGCCGGTAAACCAACGAACGATATGGGAAATTAAGCGTGGCAGTAAAGGCAAACGTCGTTGGTGTAGCCAGTGAGCTAACCGATATCCTGCTAGAGCATGGAGTCCCGGATAGCAAAGCAACACTTCCAGCCAGTTGCTGGCAGCTGGATCTCGCTCAAAGATAGCTTTAAAGTCAGCAACTACAGCTGAGGCAATAGGTTGACGGACTTGCCGTTGAAAATCAATTTCTTGAGGAGTAAGAAACTCAACTGTTTTAGGGTTAGTTGGTATCGCAGAACAGAATTTTGAGGTTGGCAACGTTGGAACGGACATCACGAGGCTCCTTCTCTAGAAAATGACTTGGACACCGATTATTCAAATAGAGATTGTATCCACAACGTGGTGCGTTACGCTGCGCTAACACACCCTACGATAGGTACATTCTTTCCGAGGAAATCACCTTAGGTATTCAATGAGATCCGGACTTGTTTCTTGCTAGTACTATTAGTCTCATTTTTTACTTACCTACAAGTAAGAAACTTATTTTTTAATATACTTACACATAGGTAAGTTGTCAAATAAAAAAATATTCCTCCTCAAGGAACGGACTGAACTCAGGTTTTGATTCCTAGACCAGCAAGTAGTTCTTGAGCAACACAGTCAAACTGATTCAGGTCTCCTTGAGACCGGGCAATGAGCATGGCTCCCTCAAGACTAGACAATAACATCCGAGCCGTAGCTTCTGGTTGACCCTTGTAGTCAAAAACCCCAAGCTTCCGACCTCTAAGCAGAACCTGAGTTACCCACATCTCATGTTCAGAAAAAAATGCCTTCACCTCCGCCGTGATTGCATCAGATAGAGTTGTGACCTCTGCTGCCAGCATCCCACATAAACACATCTGACCATCCTGAAGCATCTCCCCATGGGTTTGGATGTATCGCCTAAGTTGGTCTTGGGGGTCTTCTGTTTCGAGATCTATCTGCTGTAGTAACTGGCGACAGGCTTCCCGATAACGAACCACTAGTCCTCGTCCTAGGTCATTTTTGCAGGGAAAATGGTAATGAATAGCAGCTCTGCGAATACCCAGTTCCTTCGCAATATCCCCATAGCTAAAGGCATTATAGCCTCGCTCTTGAACAAGTCGCTGAGCCACGCTAAGTATTTTCTGGGCGGTATCAGATTGCTCGCTCATATCTTACTTGTCCTGATAAGCTGGATTTACTATCTTACCAATTAGTAAGTTAACAATCTGTTTCTCTTTTACATACTAGATCAAGGTTGGCAATAATCCTCCTTAAATTGCGCACTAACATGGAAATAGAGGGACTGATACAGCCTGAAGTAATGTTGAATCTACCTATCGTAGGGTGTGTTAGCGCAGCGTAACACACCACATTGTGGGTACAATCATTTTAAAAATCGTCTTATCCCCTTTGCTGTACTCAATAGACAGCAATCAGCACTACCGAATACCTTGGTCATGGAAATCCCCAAAATTGGTAAACTCAAGAGACCTTTTCCTTGGCTAATCAAGCTAATTGCAGCTGCCATCTTGGTGGTGATTGCTACAGGTTACTTCATCATGGCAGCAAGACCCAGCAAAATTAACCTTGATGAACTAACAGTGTCAGTGGAGGCGCAAGATTTTACTCTGCGGATCAGCGGCAGTGGTGAAGTAGAAGCTGTTAAAAGTGTGAACCTCAGTCCCAAAACCTCCGGTATTTTGGAAAAGCTGTACGTTGGACAGGGAGACAGAGTACGAAAGGGACAAAAGTTGGCACAGATGGAGAGTGAACAGCTCAAAGCACAATTATTACAAGCTCAAGCTGATCTCAAACAAGCTCAAGCACGTCTTGATGAAGCAAAAGCTGGCAATCGTACTGAAGAAATTAATCAAGCTCAAGCCCGTTTAACTCAAGCTCAAGCACGTCTTGATGAAGCCAAAGCTGGCAATCCTAATGAAATTGAGCAGGCAAAAGCACAAGTAGAAATTGCCCGCTCACAGCTGGATTTGGCTCAAGAACGGGTAAAACGCAATAGCTCTCTGTTTCAGCAGGGAGCTATTTCCCAGGATCAGTTTAATCAGGTACAAACAGAAGCCCGTAGCGCTCAGGCAACCCTGACTGAGGCGCAACAACGCCTAGAGCAATTACAAAACACCAAAAACAGTAACAGTCCAGCAATTGAGCAGCTTAGAGCCTCCGTGCAAGAGGCAGAATTCTCCCTACAGCAGCTACGCAATGGTACGAGAATAGAAGAAATTACTCAGTTGGAAGCTGCTGTTGAAGCTGCTCAAGCTCAAGTGCAAACAGCGCAAATTCAGTTAGAAGACACAGTCATTAAGGCACCATTTTCGGGCATTGTGAGCCAAGGATATGCCACAGAAGGAGGTTTTGTGACTCCCAGTACACAAGCTTCGGCAACACGAGACGGAAATTCCAGTGCAATTGTACAGATTTCTCAGGGTCTGCAAGTTCTTGCTAATGTTTCAGAGGTGGATATAGGGAAAATTCAACCAGGGCAATCAGTGGAGATTGTCGCAGATGCATTTCCCGACAAAGTTTTCCTAGGTAACGTAAAGTTTGTAGCACCAGCGGCAGTAGAGGAAAATGACGTCACTTCATTTGAGGTTCCAGTAGCGCTCTCATCGGAAGCTAAACAAGAATTGCGCTCAGGTATGAATGTTAACCTTACTTTTCTGGGAGAAACACTGAGTGATGCCTTGCTTGTCCCAATAGTTGCGGTTGTTACCGAAGGCAGTCAAACTGGCGTTATGGTTCTGAGTGAAGATAATCAACCCCAATTTCAACCAGTAACGATTGGCTCAACGATTCAAGACCAAATTGAAATTCTGGAGGGATTAGAACTGGGAGAACGGGTGTTCATTGCCTTGCCAGAAGGCTTCAAGAGACTAGTACAGCTGCGCGGAATTAAGAATTAAGAATTAAGAATGCTTATAGAGTAAGGATTCTATCTATCTCAAACGGAAAAATCATTAAATGATTTTTGCAGAGCAACAAACTGATAACCATACCAATCGTGATATTCTCTGTACATTTCAATCTCACGCTGCTCATTTTTTAGAATAGCTAATGCCTCTAAATTGTTATTATATGTCTGACAAAGGTGATTGATTTTTGCTTGCAACGGCAGATAGTAGTTCCACCATCCCTTCTCTGGAAGAGTGAAATGTCCGATTAACTCATATCCACACTCAGGAATGAGATTTAACACTTCTTCTAATGTCCTCATTCCTGGATAGTTTTCTTCCCAAAAAATTTGAATAGTTTTTGGTGGTCGAGATTGCAACCAAACTAGTTCACTCACAACCAAATAGCCACCAGGTTTGAGCAAAGTACGCCATTGCTTTAAACCTTTTTCTAAGCCAAGGATATAAATCGATCCTTCAGCCCAAAGTAAATCAAATATTGCTTGAGGAAAAGATAGAGCGAACATTGATTGGTTTAAGCAGGTAATTTGGTCGAGCAAACCCAGTGTAGTTGCTTGAGCTTGAAGATGATCTAAAAATGGTTGATGAGTATCGATCGCGGTAATGTGACCATCAGTTAACCTTGCTAGTTCTAATGTTTGTGCTCCTGGACCACAACCAATGTCTAGAATGTTTGGTTGGCATAGTGAAGGAAGCATGTGAAATGCCTGCCGAGTGTATTCTTCTCCACCAGGACTTTCCTTGGGAAGATCGGTGTGAATTTCAAAAAAAATTTCCATAGATAAATATGTTAGTGTAAGGTATCTTCCTCCTTATCACTTAGGTGTAGATAGGTTCTAATGAGAGCAGACAGTAGTTCCATACTTTAATATAAGGCATTTTTTATTCTCCTCTAATAGTGAAACGAGAACAGACAAAAGGCAATACTCACTCATCGGTATCTAACCATCAGCACCTAGGACAACCTAGGAGAATAGATATTGTTGAAAGCATCAGAATGGCCTCCACTACGCTGGTTGCCAACAAACTCCGCAGTGGACTAACAATGTTAGGCATTATCATTGGCAATGCTTCGGTGATTGCAATGGTAGGTATTGGACAAGGTGCTCAGAAGCTAGCTTCTGAGCAGTTTGAGGCTTTAGGACCAAATCTGCTATTTGTGATTCCAGGTTCTCGCAAAACTCGCAGGTTAAGGTTTGAAACTCCCAAAACCTTGGTTTTTGAAGATGCTAAAGCCATCGCATCTCAGGTACGAGCTATTGCCAAGGCAGCTCCTGAACTTAGGGCTCCTCAGTTAATCACCTACCGCAATAAAAACACTCAATCTCAAGTAACAGGAACAACATCTGAGTTTCTCTCAGTGCGCAACTTTGAAATGGCTCAAGGGCGATTTATTACAGAACTCGATCTCAAGCGTAACAACCAGATTACAGTACTAGGTCCGGAACTAGCAGAACAACTGTTTGGCAAGCAAAACCCCATTGGCAAACAGCTGCGGATTAAGAATGCGAGTTTTCAGATTGTGGGAATAATGAAAGCTAAAGGCACTACTTTGGGAACAAACCAAGATGATGTTGCTTATGTACCCATAACTACAATGGCTAATCGACTGGTGGGAAATACTTCTCCTTATGGTTTACAAGTCAGTTTAATTGCTGTTTCTGCCAAAGACAAAGATAGGATTGGGGCAGCTCAGTTTCAGATTGAAAATCTCCTGCGGCTGCGGCACAAAATCACTAACGAAGATGATTTTTTTGTCCGTACTCAAAAGGATATTTTGGGAATTGTCAATACTATCACAGGAGCATTAACCCTGATGTTGGGAGCAATTGCTAGTATTTCTCTCCTCGTCGGAGGTATTGGCGTGATGAATATTATGTTGGTATCGGTAACAGAACGTACATCAGAAATTGGTCTCCGTAAAGCGATTGGTGCGACAGAGCAAGATATTCTTATTCAGTTCATGATTGAGGCGGTGATTCTCTCTGCAGCAGGTGGTATTATCGGTACCCTAATTGGTGTTGGTGGTGTCCTACTTGTTGGTGCTGTGACTTCTTTATCTACTAGTATTTCCCCTGGAGTAATCCTGCTCGCTGTCAGTGTTTCTGGTGGTATTGGCTTATTTTTTGGTATTCTACCAGCGCAGCGTGCAGCTAAACTTGACCCGATTGTTGCCCTTAGAAGTGCTTGAAATTGTTATTTGTTATTTGTTATTTGTTATTTGTTGTTTGGAAGTTGGGAAGTTGGGAATTAGATTATGGAACCTGCTGCCTCGTATAGTTCGGTTCATAAACCGGTGATTATTCGCCTAGAAAAAATTTCCAAGGTTTACGGTTCTGCTAATACGGAAGTTAGAGCACTTGATAATGTTAATCTAATCGTGGAACAGGGGGAGTACTGCTCGATCATGGGACCTTCTGGATCGGGAAAATCTACAGCCATGAATGTTATTGGTTGTCTTGACAGACCTACATCTGGATGCTACTACCTAGACGGCTTAGATGTTGCGCAATTGGGTGATGCTGATTTAGCTGGGATTCGCAATCTTAAGATTGGGTTTATTTTCCAGCAATTCCATTTGTTGCCACAACTGACAGCATTGGACAATGTGATATTGCCAATGGTTTATGCTGGAATTTCTCCCAGGATTCGACGAGAGCAGGCTACAGAAGCTTTGGAGCGGGTGGGGTTAGCAAACCGCATGAACAATAAGCCCAATCAGCTTTCTGGAGGACAACAACAGCGGGTTGCGATCGCCCGTGCTATTGTCAATAAACCAGTCTTACTGTTAGCAGATGAACCAACTGGAGCCTTGGATTCTCAAACTACGGCTGAGGTAATGGATATCTTCGCTGAGCTTAATTCTACTGGTATCACTGTTGTAATGGTCACTCATGAGCGAGATGTCGCCCGTTTAAGTCAGCGTATTGTCTGGTTTTTGGATGGTAAAGTTGTCCATTCTCACTTAACTCCAGATGAAATAACTGAAGTAGCCTTCTCTTGATTGGAGTCTAAACTGCATTTTGTAAACCTTCGACATAGTGCTGCATCAGTACAATTAGAGCGTTCACCACAGATCCTTTTTGATTGGCATTGAGGGTTACAAAGGGAGGTCTTTTTTCTTGATCGACAAACCCTAACGCGATCGCTACATTTTCTTGTGACCAGGCTCCTTTACAATCCATATGGGTTAAACCAACTATTAAAGGAATATTCACGCGCTGTTGCATAAATGCGTAAATTCGGCGACAAGATTGAAAATCACTGGGACGATGAGCATCCACTAGAAGGATGTAAGCATGAGCTTTTTTGATCAGGATATCCCACATAAAATCAAAGCGAGACTGTCCTGGGGTGCCATATAGGTGCAATGCCATTTGTGGGGCAAATTGCAGGCGTCCAAAGTCCATTGCTACTGTAGTCTTTTTCTTGATAGCTGCTGTTTCGTGGGTTGCGATACGATCTGTATCTACGACAGCAATTTCACTAACTGAGCGAATGAAAGTAGACTTCCCTGCACCCACTGAACCAGTCACCACCAGACGCATTATTTCCACTCTTACTTGCTACTCCTCAGGAAACCCAGCAAGTTTTGGACAAATGAATTGCTCAATTCTTGCCCATTGTTTTCTCTACTATGATCTGCTGCAATGCTAACTGGCTCTGGTAAGTTTTCTGGTATAGTTCCAGTAGGGCGAGAGGTGGCAATCATTGGTACTTCGGCTACTAAACCAACACTGATTAGTCGGAAGGCTGTTTGCAAAATAATTTCTATCGGTTGCTTGAGCTGGTTGCTCATTACATTTAGTGGAGTTGAGCCATTTGCTAACTGCCAGACTCGTCCTTCGAGAGAATCTAGCCGTAAGTGACGCTTACCGATAACGACTCTGTATAGAGCAGAGGTTGGAGCTGGTAGTTTATCTCTCAAGGGAGTCCAGTCTCGTAACACTCGTAAACCCATCAATGTTGCTTCAGTCGCACTAAGGCTTAACCCTGTCATTTCTGTTGTTGGTAAAGTGGTTTTGGAGTCAAATTTAAATTGAGCATCTCTAAGTCGAAACAAACCACAGACTTGCCGCAGTACTAGGACGTGGAACAGTAATCTCAGCTGTTCTGGTTGTAGAAACCCCTGGGTCTTGAGGTAAAGACCAATTGGTATATTGGCAGGACAGCGGTTAACCTGTTTACGCAACATCCCCGGACTGATCCAACCTCGGCGACAAATCATTGCCAACAAGCATTGGTAATCTAGGCGATTAGTTACAGCCACAATGCGACCTTGGTGGAGTAAAACATGCCGGACGTTTTTTTTGTCCGGATTAAGTTTATCCGTCTGGAAGCGCAGAGTGAGCAACCCAGTTTTGTTTCCCTGATCAAGAAATTGAAATAGTTCTGGTAGGGAGAACTCGACCAAAGTACTTATAATTGCCATTTCCGTTACATTAACATCTAAATATTTGCTTTCAACAAGGAATAATCCTCTTATAGTCCAACTGAAGTGTGAATAACTACCAATTTTTTTATATTTGTTATTCTAAAGATTACACAAATTAACTATTTTAGTCTATACTTTATAGCTGAATCTCTGCCTAGAAGCAGAAGTTAAGTCATTAACTGGTTGCGAGAGAAAACATCAGGTAGATATACCCATAGCCATGGTGTCGTTCCCATAGTATTTAGGGGCAATAGCATTGCCCTTAATCTTCCACTCCTCTTATCATTCAGGATTAATTTTGTCAACTACGATTGATTATCATAAGCTCCAGTTATTTTTCGGATTGGCTCTAAAGCTATCTTGATTTCTGGGATCACGCGCTTAATTTCCAGCATTAGTACTCCTTGTTTAGCTGCCTTGCTAGCTAAAACGAGTAAAACGGCATACTCCCCACAGTTGGTTAATATGCCATAACCTTGATCCCCCTCAACATAGATGCGATCTAGAAAACCTCTGGACAATTCAGAACCGATACGCTCACCCAAAGAGAGCATTGCTGCCGACATTGCGGATACTCGTTCTTCGTCCATTTCGCTTGGTAAACTCGATGCTAAGGGGAGTCCATCAGGAGAAACCAGGGCAGCTCCCTGAACGTCACTTGCACCAGTCACAAAATTTTGGAGAATGCTCTCCAGCTTGGCTGTATTGATTGTCATGATTACGTATTCCTTATGTAGGGAATTGTAGATTAGATAGTTTTGTCCTTGACCACAATGCAAGGATTAATCACTAATTCCTAATCTTTGCTAGTAAACATCGTTGATGCAACCCTGGAGTGCTTTCCCTGCAAAAAATTTAGCTGGAACAGCGGATTTGTCCCACTCTATGGAAGTAAATTTCTGTACCTTATCGTACATAGTTAACCAGTCTACAATTTAGCGCTAATCTTTGATTTGGTCGGGGATGATGTCAATATAGACTTCAGGCTTGATGCCTAAAATTTTCCACCCTCAAGCCAAAGTTAGGTGAATCAGCAACTATGCGAACTTATTATTGCGGCGAACTGAGAAAAAAACATATTGGAGAAACAGTTACCCTATGTGGTTGGGTAGACCGTCGCCGCGACCACGGGGGTGTAATTTTTTTAGATGTGCGAGATAAGAGCGGCATCATCCAGATTGTCAGCGATCCTCAGCGCACCCCAGATTCCTATGGAGATGCCGATGCCCTACGGAATGAATATGTGGTAAGTATTACAGGGCGAGTGACGGAACGTCCAGCAGACTCCCTTAATCCCAAACTGCCGACTGGTGAAGTGGAAATTTACGCTGATGAGATTGAACTGCTCAATAGCGTCCGCAAGCAGCTACCTTTTCAGGTTTCGACAGCTGATACAGAAGACGTGAGGGAAGAATTGCGGCTAAAATATCGGTATTTAGACTTAAGACGCGATCGCTTGAGCAAAAATATCCGGTTGCGTCATCAGGTAACCAAAGCGATGCGCCGTTTCCTGGAAGATGAGCAAGGCTTTATTGAAGTTGAGACACCGATATTAACTCGCTCCACCCCTGAAGGTGCCAGGGACTATTTAGTACCTTCTCGAGTCAATCCTGGACAATGGTATGCCCTACCCCAGTCTCCACAACTGTTTAAACAGTTGTTGATGGTATCAGGCTTTGACCGCTACTATCAGATTGCCCGTTGTTTCCGGGATGAAGATCTCAGAGCTGACCGACAGCCAGAGTTTACTCAGCTAGACATGGAAATGAGTTTCATGTCAACTGAAGAGATTATCCAACTCAATGAAGAATTAGTAGGTTATATTTTTAAGACCGTCAAAGGTATTGACCTACCTCGACCTTTTCCCCGCCTCACTTATGCCGAAGCTATGGAGCGCTACGGTAGTGATAAACCAGATACTCGTTTTGGCTTGGAACTGGTTGATGTCTCTGAGTTGCTCAAAGACTGTGGTTTTAAAGTCTTTTCCGGTGCTGTAGCAGCTGGAGGCATTATTAAAGTTTTGCCAATTCCAGAAGGGAATGAAACTATCTCCAATGTGCGGATTAAGCCAGGTGGTGATTTATTCAAAGAAGCCAGCGAAGTTGGTGCCAAAGGAATTGCTTACATCCGAGTTAAGGAAGGAGGCACAATTGACACGATTGGAGCGATTAAAGACAATCTAACGGAGGAGCAGACAAAGAAACTTTTAGAACTGACTGGTGCTCAACCTGGTCATTTGCTGCTCTTTGGTGCTGGTTCTAGGGAGATAGTTAACAAAACCTTGGATCGCCTGCGGTTAGTCATTGGTGAGGAGTTAGGGCTAATTGACCCTCAGAAGCTCAATTTGCTCTGGCTCACGGAGCCCCCCATGTTTGAGTGGAACGCAGATGAGAAGCGTTTAGAGGCGCTACACCACCCATTTACAGCACCCCACCCTGATGACATAAATGACCTGAAGACCGCAAGAGCCCAAGCTTACGACTTGGTATTTAACGGCTATGAAGTCGGTGGTGGTAGTCTACGGATTTATCAGTCAGAAATTCAGCAGCGGGTATTTGATACTATTGGCTTGTCTGTTGAGGAAGCTTATAGTAAGTTCGGGTTTCTTCTGGAGGCCTTTGAATATGGTGCGCCGCCCCACGGAGGGATTGCCTACGGGATAGATCGGTTGGTGATGTTACTGGCAGGAGAGGAGTCAATTAGGGATGTAATTGCCTTTCCCAAAACGCAGCAAGCTCGTTCTCTGCTCACTGATGCTCCTGGTGTAGTAGATCAGAAGCAGTTGAAGGAGTTATCTGTAGCTTCTACTCATAAGCAGAAGAATTGACACTCCCCGCGCTAAAGCGACGGGGATTCTAAGTTCCTTGTAGCCACTTGCTCTACCAGGGTTGCCCCAAGCAAAGTAGAGGTGGCTACTCCCTTAGCGTTACTTCGGGGATGCCCTCCCCTAGACTTTGCCTTAAGCAAAATATTGATTGCTGCGTTATTGTCCCTATGTAGAACACAACCACATTGACAAGAATGAGTTCTAGTGCTGAGAGACTTCTTAACTACTCGTTTGCACTGACTGCATTCGGAGCTGGTGTACTGCGGTGGGACTGCAACAGCTTCTTTCCCAAACTTGTGAGCAAAATACTCTATCCACTGTCTGAACTGATACCAACTAGCATCAGCAATTGACTTGGCTAAGCAGTGGTTCTTGAGCATATTGCTAACTGTTAAGTCTTCATAGGCTACTAAGTCGTTAGACTTGCATAAGTTACGCGCTAGTCCTTTAGCGTGTTCATTCCTTTGCCTACTTACCCTTAAGTGTTTCCTGGAATATCTAGGGCTTGCTGAATAAGTCGTAACTTTCGGGTTTGAATAGGTGTTAGGTGGTAGGTGGTAGGTGGTAGGTGAGGTTGGAGGTGTTAGGTGTTAGGAAATTTCCCAAGTCGGTGCAAAGAAATTGAGCCCATCGATGCAAAAACCTTGGACTTGTTTGGCTTGCCATAGGATTGAAAGCCTTGTCTGGCATGGCTTCCACACTTTTGCAGCAAACCCTATCTAGCTGTTGCCTTGCGGCGTCTTGTTGAACCTTTCTTCTTCTTGTAGATACGACGTTGAGCTTGCTTGATGTCAGATTCAGCTTTTCTTAAAAACCTGGGATTGGGTTCTTGGTAGCCATGGGAATCAGTGTAGAACGATTCAAGACCGACATCTAACCCAACCTCTTCCCCAGTCTGAGACTGAACATCAACACATTCAATGTCAAGACAAAACTGACAATAATATCCATCAGCTCTACGAATTAATCGAACTCGCTTGATAGCTTTGACAGGATAGGTGTGAATATCCCACTTACCTAATGATTTTAGTTTCTGAAGAGCCGCCCCACGGGCGGCGCACCGCCCGCTACGAAAATCAGAAACACTACCTCAGATCCTACCTTGGAGCCCTCTTTCCTCCTACCTCGGGCTTGCTGCATAAGTGTGGAAGCCATGCGGTGACGAGGCTTTCAATCCTATGGCAAGCCAAACAAGTCCAAGGAAATTGCATCGATGGGCTCAATTTCACAGGCATCGACTTGGGAAATTTCCTAACACCTAACACCTCCAACCTCACCTACCACCTACCACCTACCACCTACCACCTATTCAAACCCGAAAGTTACGACTTATTCAGCAAACCCTAAGTATGACGCTACTTTAATTTTTTGGTATGACTTTTAGCGTGCGTAGACGATTGAGAGCCGCTGCTAGTTCAAAACGGCGGAACTTGACTAAGTCTCCTTGGGGAAAAGGTGTAAGGATATCTAATCCTTGAGCATCAATATCTGCCATCACCTGTTCCAAAATCTCTGGGAGGGTACGTTTACCATTGATATCCTGTCTTTTAGCATAAACGATCGCTTCAGCAATTGCTCTTAGTTGTCCGGCTTCAACAATCTGCTCTACTGCACCTAAATCAATCTCCTCAGTACCAAATACCATTTCATCCACATCCCGGACTTTCAATTTGATCTCTCGGTGACCTCGACTGGGGTCGATACTCTCTGGTAAAGGTATACGAGGGGTAATTTTGCCGAATTGATTGCCCCCTTCAGAGGTGCGTTCGCTACGATGTTGTTGGGCAATTTCCTTGGCTTTGCTAGTAACATCAGCTGGTTGGAAGTTGTCCATGGCAATTACCGTATCGGCGACATCAAAGTAATCGCCGCTACCCCCTATTACTAAGATAGTGGAGACGCCATAGTCGGTGTATAGTTGCCGTACCTTATCGATAAACGGGGTGATTGGTTCCTTGTCTTTGGCAATCAACTGCTGCATTCGGCGATCGCGAATCATAAAATTAGTAGCAGCAGTATCTTCATCTACTAGTAGCAACTGAGTACCAGCTTCCAAGGCTTCGATAATATTTGCTGCTTGGGAAGTACTACCACTGGCATTAGGAGTAGAAAAATTAGTGGTAGGACGACTTTGAGGCAGTTGGTTGATGAAAGGAGAGATGTCTACTCCTGCAATAGAGCGCCCATCTTCAGCACGAATTTTCACGGCAGCAGGATTTGTTACGACTAATTCCCGTCCATCTCCAGGGATGTGGTTGTATACCCCTAATTCCATGGCTCTAAGTAAGGTAGATTTCCCGTGATAGCCGCCGCCAACAATCAGAGTGACACCAGCAGGAATTCCCATACCAGTAATTAAACCCCGGTTGGGACAGGTAAACTCAACTTGCAACTGGGGTGGAGATTGAAAAGGTACAGCTTCTTCCAGTAAAGGTCTCGCATCAACACCGCTGCGGCGTGGTAGAATCGCCCCATCGGCAATAAAGGCAACTAGACTCCGTTCAGCTAGTTGTTGACGCAGCCAGTCAGCATCTTCTATTGTTTCCACCTGTTGCTGAATTTCTTGGTGATCCAGAGATGCATACAAGAGGGATTTGTCAACAATTTCGGGGATATCTTCACATAACATTTCTGCTGCCTGAAATCCGGAGATACGACGCCCACGAGCCGGGAGTCCTACCAGGAACCGTACTTCCAGAACTTCTGGACTAATATAGGCTGAGGTACGTTCTAACACTTCTTGTCCTACGTGGGTAATAGCAATCAGTCCACTCTTACCACTACCTCGGTAGGAACTATTTTCTCCTGCAGCTTCGTCAAACTGACGAGTTAGGTAATCTCGTAGGGCAATTTCCCGACTGGGAGAATTGTAGAGGTTAGGGGGAAAACCAGCAACTGACTGGGGAATTTGTACCCGTAACTTACTCGGTGCAGCGAAAGGATCTCCTTGAGTGCGATCAATAATTAGGGTGAAGTTAGGGAAGTTGTAGCTACCTTTGATATCTCTGTAGGCTTTGTAACTGCAATTATCAAGTTGCAGCAGCAGTTGACGCAAATTACTCATTGGTTATTGGTCATTGGTCATTGGTCATTGGTCATTAGTCGTTGGTCAAAGCGTACAAAGGACTCTCTAACTACTAATATAGACGTCTTTTTCGCCTCCTCATAGAGTAGGAGGCTTCATTGGTAGCAGCACAAAGTACAATCCCACCTAGTGTAGTTGTTCTTCTCACCTTTTTTTTATAAAAAATTTCTAATATAAAAGCAAAGTATCTGGATAATTTTCCTTCTGGTAAGGAGAAAGACTTCTCTGACCCATTTTCCCTCTTTCTCTACATGAAGAATCATGAAAATTCGCCTATGATGCAACCAAGATGAGTCATCAAAGCCACCTGAGAGCCTTGACTATCTTAGGTTTTATCACAGTAGACACCAAAGTCTAGGACAGATTGAAACCCTTTTCCTCTTCCACTCACTCTTGCTTGTTGCCTTGTAATTTTAATTTTGAATGCGTGAATTGCTTATGATTTCCCTAGCTGGTATTACAGTTAAAGCCCAAATCGACGAGAGCAGCGATTCTCTCATCTATCGAGGCATTCGGGAACAGGATAATCAACCCGTTATCCTCAAAGTACTCAAGCAAGAATATCCCACACCCCAAGAACTTACCCGCTATAAGCAGGAATATCAAATTACCCGCAGTCTGAATTTAGAAGGGGTAGTTAAGACTTATGGCTTAGAGGAGTATCAGAGAACTTTAGTGCTCATACTAGAGGATTTTGGGGGGAAATCCTTAAAGCAACTGCTAGATGAACCGGGATGGGAACTATCCCTCAAGGAATTTCTGAACCTTGCTATCAAAATTACCGAGATTTTGGGAGACATTCACAACAGCAATGTTATCCACAAAGACATTAACCCTGCCAATATTGTCCTTAACTTAGAAAGTGGACAAGTCAAAATTGTCGATTTTGGCATCTCTACCCAACTAATCTGGGAAGATCCTACCCTACAGCCTCCCGATTTCTTAGAAGGCACTTTAGCCTATATGTCACCAGAACAAACGGGACGGATGAATCGCTCTCTTGATTATCGCACGGACTTTTACTCCCTTGGTGTAACTTTCTACGAACTACTTACAGGGAAGCTCCCGTTTGCTACTAGTGATGCAATGGAGTTGGTACATTGTCATATTGCTCAACAGCCAGTAACACCTAGAGAAGGCAGGAGGCAGGAGGCAGGAGGCAGGAGGGAAGAAATTCCTCAGGCTTTGTCGGATATTGTGATGAAAATGTTGGCAAAAAATGCTGAAGATAGGTATCAAAGTGCCTGGGGAATTCAAGCTGATTTAGTTATTTGCTTGATGCAGTTAGAAGCAGGAGGAGAGATTGAAGATATTATCCCCGGTGAGCATGATATTTCTGACAGGTTTCAAATTCCACAAAAACTTTATGGTAGAGAGCAAGAATTTGAAACATTGTTGGCTGCTTTTGAGAGGATTACCAGTGGAAAGCCAAAAACCAATAACAAAACTGAACTTATGCTCATTGCCGGAGATTACGGCATGGGTAAGTCGTCACTAGTAGCAGAATTTCAGCAATTAATCATCCAAAATAGAGGTTATTTCATTGGAGGTGAATTTGAGCAGTTTCAACGACATATTGCTTACTCTGCTGTAGTTAGTGCTTTTCAGCAATTAGTACAACAACTGTTATCTGAAAGTAAGGTTCAGTTAGAGCAATGGCGAGAAAAAATCCTGTTAGCTTTGGGTGTCAATGCTCAAGTGATTATTGACGTCATTCCCGAATTAGAACTGATTATTGGTAAACAGCAAGCTGTGACAAAGTTAGGACTAACAGAGTCGAAAAATCGCTTTCAGCTAGTTTTACAAAACTTTATTCAACTATTTGCTTCAATAGATCGCCCCTTGGTTATTTTTCTCGATGATTTGCAGTGGGTAGATGCTGCTAGTCTCCAATTGATAGAAGGAATACTGAGTCCAGAAAATACCCAGATTGGTATAAGCAATAACCCTGAATCAGTTACAACTAATCAGGTAATATCCCAAAGTTCCACAAACAATAGTGGGAGCATCTTACTCCCTAAAATTAGGGAAAAGGAGCAAGATGCTCCCACTCATCAATTTCTGAGGCAGGATTCTAGTCATCTCAACCTATTGCTAATTGGTTCTTATGAGGATAACCAAGTTAGTCCCACTCATCCCTTGATGATGACGATTAAGCGTTTGCAAAAAGCAGGAGCAGCGATTAATCAAATTAATTTAGAACCATTAAAACTAGAGCCGATTACCCAGCTCATTGCTGATACTCTACATCAAGATACAGAATCTGTTAAATCTTTGGCAGAATTAGTAAAGCGTAAAACAGTTAGTAATCCTTTCTTTGTCAAAGAGTTCCTCAAAAGTCTCCACCATGACAAGCTGATTACTTTTGATTTTGATTCTCTCAGCTGGGAATGGGATGTGAAGCAAATTGAGGCAATCCATGTCACTGATAATCGGGCCCAATTGATGATTAGTAAGTTAAAAAAACTGCCCAATGTCACTCAGCAAGTTTTACAGTTAGCAGCTTGTATTGGTGAAGAGTTTGATTTAGATACCCTCTCGATTATCTGTGAAAAATCAGCAGTGGCAGTTTTCCAAGATTTAACGGTGGCAGTTCAGTTACAATTAATTTTGCCGAAGTCAGCATTAGATGAGGAACTGTTAATTAAAGCTTTTAAATTTGCTCATACTCAGATACGACAAGCAGCTTATACTTTAATCTCTGAAGCTGACAGACAAGTAGTTCACTGGCAAATTGGTCGTTTGTTGTTACAGCATACTATAACTGAACAAGAAAAGGCAGAGAGCAGAGGGCAGAAGGCAGAAGGGATCTATTCTGATAGCGCAGCGATAGCGAGTCTAGGAGCATCCGCTGATGATAGCCCAAGCGCGATCGCGATCGCAACAGAGCAAGTCTTATCAGAGCAAATATTTAAGATTGTAGATCAACTTAATTTTGGCTGGGAACTGATGAACTCTCAACAGGAGCGGGTTGAAGTAGCTCAACTAAATTTGCTAGCAGGGAAAAAAGCTAAGGTTGCTACTGCTTATGATGCGGCTATTAGGTATTTGCAGACAGGACGAAAACTTTTGGTAGACAATAGTTGGCAAACTAACTATGAGCTTACTCTTAATCTTTGGGTGGAGGAAGTGGAAGCTCAATACTTAAGCACTAACTTTGAGGAAGTAGCAAGACTCTCAGAGATTATCTTACAACGAGCTAAAACTTTAGGGGATAAAGTAAAAGTCTACGAAGTTCAGCTGCAAACCTATATAGCTCAAAATAAACCATTGAAAGCAATAAAGCTAACTCTGGATATATTGCAACTAATGGGTATTTCCTTTCCTCAACAACCAGATATAGAGCAGATTCAATTGGAGTTAGCAGCAACAAAAGCCAATCTAGCAGGGAAAAAGATTAAAGAGTTAATCAATCTGCCAGCAATGACTAATCCTGAGCATCTAGCGGCTATGGCGATTATGAACAGAGTTTTTACTGCTGTTGTAATTGCAGCACCTAAACTCATGCCACTAGTTATTTGTAAGATGGTGAATTTATCCCTGGAATACGGGAATACTACTCTATCTGCTCCAGCTTATGCTACCTATGGACTCATTCTCCGGACAGTTGTAAGAGATATTAACAATGAAAGTAGGGGCGAATGGCCATTCGCCCCTACTGCTGCTCTTACCTCACGTCAACTTGGACAATTAGCTCTTACATTATCGGAGAATTTTGATGACACAGCAGTTAGAGGGAAAACTTTGACAAGATTAATTGCCGGATTTTACCATTGGCATCAACCCATTAAAGGCAATCTCAATCTTGCCTTGGAAGCTTATCAATTGGCACTGGAAGCAGGAGAGTTTGAGGATGCAGCTATGGCAGCTCACATCTATTCCTATCATGCCTATGTTTGCTCTCAAGAACTTACTCAACTAGAACAAGAAATAACTACTTACAGTCAAGCTATCCATCAGCTCAAGCAAGAAACAGTTTGGCAGTGGAATGAATTGCTGCGGCAAGTAGTTTTAAATTTGATGGGATCTACCGAGAACCCTTGCCTGTTAATTGGTGAGGCATATAACGAGCAAGTAAGATTACCGCTCCATCAACAAACTCATGACCAAATTGCCCTATTTACCCTACATCTATACAAATTGACGCTCTGCTATTTGTTTGCAGAAACTAGTGAGGCTCTTGAGAACGCTAGTATAGCAGCAAGGTATTTAGATGAAACACTAGGTACAGTATATCTTCCTCAATTCTATTTCTATGATTCTTTGGTAAAAATAACAGCATCTGTTACTGCACCAAAAACTGAGCAGCAAAGTTTTCTTGCCCAAGTAGTCGCCAATCAAGAGAAGTTGAAACAATGGGCAGCTGAGGCTCCGATGAACTATCAACATAAGTTGGAGCTGGTGGCAGCAGAATACCATCGAGTTCTTGGGCAAAATATGGAAGCAATGGAATTATATGATCGCGCCATTGCCCAAGCTCAAGAACATGGCTACATTCAAGAAGAAGCTCTAGCTAACGAACTTGCTGCTAACTTCTACCTCGGGTGGGGCAAACAGAAAATTGCTAAAGTCTATCTCAGTGATGCCCACTACTGCTATACTCGCTGGGGAGCGATCGCAAAAGTTAAAGATTTAGAAGCGAGATACCCCGAGCTATTAACCTTGTCGGTTGCGAGTGGCTTAACAGAAGCTCGTACAACAACTATAGGTGGTTCATCTAGCACTCAGTTAGGGGAAGTCTTAGATTTAGCTACAGTAATGAAAGCCTCCCAAGTAATTGGGGGTGAAATTGTGCTGGATAAGTTACTAGCTTCCTTGATGCAAATTCTGATTCAAAATGCTGGAGCGCAAGTTGGCTTTCTCCTTTTACCTGCCCAGGCTCAGTCAGAATATGAGGAAGGTAAATTATTAATTGAAGCTTCCGGCAATGGGGAGATGGGGGATTTGAACAGTGGTGATAGCATTACTGTATTGCAGTCGATTCCCGTTGATAACCAGCTACCGAAATCAATCATCAATTATGTGGCACGCACCAGAGAAACGGTGGTATTGGATGACGCTATGAGTAAGGGTAATTTTACCAATGACCCTTACATCCAACAACATCAAACCAAATCTATCTTGTGTGCGCCCCTGCTGAATCAAGGAAACCTAAGTGGTGTTGTCTACTTAGAGAATAATTTGACTAGCGAAGCTTTTACCCCTAATCGGTTAGAAGTCATACAACTACTATCTGGGCAAGCTGCGATCGCCATTACTAATGCTACCCTCTATACTGAGGTGCGCGAAAGTCAAAAGAGGCTAACTCAATTTTTAGAAGCGATGCCCGTGGGAGTGGGGGTGATTGATACTAGTGGTAAACCCCAATACACCAATCAGAAAGCGATTGAGTTACTCGGTAAAGGAGTTGTCTCTTCAGCAGGGCATGAGCAAATAGCCGAAGCTTATCAAATTTATCAAGCAGGAACCAATCAAATCTACCCTGTAGAAAAGTTGGCAATCGTGCGAGCCTTGAAAGGGGAAACTACTACTGCTGATGATCTAGAAATTCATCAAGGTGAAAGAATAATCCCCTTAGAAAGTCGGGGAACACCTATTTATGATGAACGAGGCAACATTGTCTACGCTATTGTTGCCTTTAACGATATCACTAAACGCAAACGTGCTGAAAAGTTATTAGCTGATTATAACTGTACTCTAGAACAAGAAGTTGCTCAACGCACTAGTGAACTAGAACAGCAAATTACTGAACGTCTATTAGCCGAAGAAGCACTGAGATTATCAGAAGAAAAGTTCTCTAAAGCTTTTGCTTCGAGTCCCAGCGCCATTACCATCACCAGTTTACCTGATGGCAGGCATATTGAGGTGAATGAAAGTTTCTGTCAATTTACTGGTTACACCAGTGAAGAAATCATCGGTTACACCGCCGTAGACCTGAATCTTTGGGTCAATCAAGAAGACCGTCAGTCCCTCTTCCAAATATTATCCAGTAATAGTGTGGTTCGCAACTATGAATTCAGTTTCCGTACCAAATCAGGGGCGGTGAAAACAGCACTCTTATCAGCAGAAATAATTAATCTTTCAGGACAAGAATGCCTTGTTGCCATCTCCAACGATATCACCGAACGTAAGCAAGCAGAAAAAGCACTAATTCAGTCAGAAAAAATGGCTGCCCTTGGACAACTGATTGCCGGAGTAGCTCACGAAATCAATACTCCTTTAGGAGCAATCGGAGCATCCATTTGCAATATCTCCAACGCTCTCGAATATTCGTTGTACCAACTACCCCAACTATTCCAACAAATCTCTGCTGAACGACAAGCTGATTTCTTTGCCTTATTAGCAGCTAGCCAAGAAAGTGGGGAACATATTTCCTTTCGAGAAGAAAGGAAATTCAAACGAACCCTCAAAAAAGACTTAGAAGGTCTAGGAGTAGATAATGCTGAAACTTGTGCTACTAACTTAGTTAAATTGGGTGTCACCCAAGATATTACCCCTTTTCTACCTTTACTACAAGACCCTAACCACAGCTTGATTTTAGCCACAGCTTATAATTTAGCAGTACAACAAAACAATAGTAAGAATATCCAACTAGCGGTAGAAAGAGCCTCAAAAATTGTCTTTGCTCTCAAAAATTATGCTCGTCAGGATAACTCTGGCAAAATGACCAAAGCTAAAGTAACTGATAGTATTGATCTAGTGCTCACCCTATATCAAGGTCAGTTTAAACATGGTATTGAAGTAGTCAAAAACTATGAACAGGTTCCAGAAATTTTGTGTTACCCGGAAGAACTCAATCAAGTATGGACAAATCTGATTCATAATGCCATTCAAGCCATGAATAATCAGGGCAAGCTAGAGATAGCTGTCACTCAGCAAGCTAATCAGGTAGTAGTCCAAATTACTGATTCTGGTTCTGGTATTCCTCCAGCAATCCAAGAAAGAATCTTTGAACCCTTCTTTACCACCAAACCAGTAGGAGAAGGTAGCGGCTTGGGGTTGGATATCGTCCGCAAGATTGTTGATAAGCATCAAGGTAAAATAGAAGTACAGAGCGCTCCAGGAAGAACTACATTTAGGGTGTACTTATCAATTGGCAAAGGAGCTTCCGAGCAGAAGGAGGCATGGGGGCGCGGGGATGTGGAGATGGAGAACTAGGGCAGACAAGCTCTTCGGCATTTAAACTGTGATATCGATATTCACAAAAAGATTGTGGATAATGGGTTATAGAATTTGATAAATTCTAAATTCTAAATTCTAAATTCTAAATTCTAAATTCTAAATTCTAAATCATTCAGCATCAGAAAAACTATCCTCTGATTAATCATCAGGCCATGAACCCCCTAGAAGCTTATCCCACCGTAGACACCTTGCAAAATCTGGTTAATGAACAAACAGCTGAACTCAGACAGGTGAACCAACAACTACAGCAAGAAATTGACGAGCACCAAACTCTTGAGACTCATCTGAGAACTTCCCAGCAAAAAATGCGTGCGCTCTTCGAGGCAATGACTGAGTTGGTACTAATTGTTAGTATGCAAGGCAACCAGCTGGAGAATATCGAAATTGCACCGATGAATCCTAATTATGCCGAGCAACTAGATGCTAAACTAATCAGCCAGACAGTGGAATCATTTTTTCAAGAACAAACGGCAAAGCCTTGGCTAAGTCAAGTTGAGCAAGCTTTAGCTACACAGCAGACGCTTAATTTTGACTATAGTCTTACTATTAGTGAAGAGCAACTTTGGTTTAGTGCCAGGATTTCCCCCATTTCAGATACTAGTGCACTTTGGGTTGCCAGAGACATTAGCGATCGCAAATGGGCTGAGGAAGCCTTACGCAAAAAAAATGAGGAACTAGCCAGCACTCTCCAACAACTCCAAGCTACTCAACAAGAACTAATCCAAGCAGAAAAAATGGCTTCTTTAGGACAATTGATTGCTGGGGTAGCTCACGAAATCAATACCCCGATGGGAGCTATCCAAGCTTCCATTGCCAATATTTCCTCTGCTCTCAACAATTCCTTACACCAATTACCCCAACTCTTCCAACAAATCTCTCCTGAACGACAAGCTGACTTCTTCGCTTTATTAGCAGCAAACAAACAACATCAAGGAACTCTTTCCTTTAGAGAAGAACGCAAATGCAAACGTGCCCTCACAAAACAATTAAAAGTACTTAAAATTGATGATGCTGACACCCTAGCCAATAGCTTAGTTTATCTAGGGATCACCCAAGATATTACTCCCTTTTCCCCCCTTCTAGAAGACTCCAATTGCCACTTGATTTTAGACACAGCCTACAACCTAGTAACCCAGCAAAACAACAGCGAAAATATTCAATTAGCAGTAGAAAGAGTTGCTAAAATCGTCTTTGCTCTCAAAAGTTATATTCGCCAGAGTGATTCTGGAGAAATGAGCAGAGCACAACTTACAGAAGGGATTGATGTAGTACTAACTATTTATCAAAACCAATTAAAACAGGGTATTGAAGTAGTCAAACACTATCAAGATGTGCCAGAGATTCTCTGTTATCCAGAAGAACTCAATCAAGTTTGGACGAACCTAGTACATAATGCTATCCAAGCGATGAATTACCAAGGCACGTTAGTAATCAACGTCTCCCAGGAAAATAATCAAGTAGTGGTACAATTCACTGACTCCGGCTGTGGCATCTCCCCGGAAATTAAAACGAAAATATTTGAAGCCTTCTTTACCACCATGCCAATGGGGGAAGGTAGTGGTTTGGGCTTGAACATTGTTAGCAAAATTATTGAAAAGCATCAAGGTAGAATTGAAGTAGACTCGGTTCCAGGTAAAACAACATTTAGTATTTTTTTACCGATTACGGGAATTGATAATTGATAATTGATAATTGATAATTGATAATTGATAATTGATAATTGATAATTGAGGAAAGATCACCATATTTTATCTTTGTCGTAGTAACACCTAACACCTAACACCTAACACCTAATATCGTATGCCTAAAAAAGTAATTTTATGTGTTGATGATGAACAAATCATCTTAAAAAGTCTCCGAGACCAAATCACCCGTAATCTTGGTAGTCAATATTTCTGTGAATTAGCTGAAAGCGCTGATGAAGCCTTGGAAATAATTGAGGAACTAAACGAAGATGAGATAGATATTTTAATTATTGTCTCTGATTGGCTGATGCCTGAGATGAAAGGAGATGAATTTCTGATTAAAGTTCATCAAGAATTCCCTAAGATTACCAAAGTCCTGTTGACAGGACAAGCTGATGAAGAGTCAATTGAACGCACCCGACAAAAGGCTAACCTACATCGCTATTTACCTAAGCCTTGGGATGAAGCCACCTTAATTGAAGTACTCAAATCTGGTTTGGAGAAGGTAGATGAGTAAAGGAACAATTATTTGTGTAGATGATCAAAGAGTCGTGCTGGTTAGTCTCCGGGATCAGCTAACTACTTACCTAGGCAGTGATTATGATATTGAATTAGCCCAAACCGGTGAAGAAGCAATCGAGATTTTTGATGAATTACAAGCTGAAAATATAGAAATCCCCCTCATTATTTCTGATCAGATTATGCCAGGTATGAAAGGAGATGAACTGCTAATTAAGATTCATGTCCAGTATCCCAAAACTTTGAAAATACTCTTAACCGGACAAGCTAATGCTGCTGATGTGGGTAATATTGTCAACGCTGCTAATCTTTATCGTTACATTGCTAAGCCGTGGGATGCAGCGGATCTAAATTTAACAGTTACCAAAGCCCTTCGGAGTTATTTTCAGGATAAAAAATTAGCTGAGCAAAATGAAACATTACAAGCAGTCAATTATGAACTGGAGCAATTAAATGTTTCTCTAGAACAAAAAGTAATTGAACGGACTGCTCAACTGCAACAGGCAAAGCAAGCAGCGGAAGTTGCCAATCAAGCCAAAAGTGAATTTCTCGCCAATATGAGCCATGAATTGCGTACTCCTCTGAATGTCATTCTGGGTTTTTGTCAACTGATGACTCGCAGTTCCAGCCTAGTTGAAGAGCACAAAAACAATATCAAAATTGTTAATCAGAGCGGGCAACACCTGCTTAACCTAATCAATAATGTACTGGATTTATCCAAAATTGAAGCAGGACGAATTACTCTTAATAAAACTAACTTCGATCTTTATCGCCTGCTGGATGACTTAGAGCAGATGTTCTACCTCAAAGCTGAGGAAAAACACTTAAAGTTGTTTTTCGACTGTCACCCTGATGTTCCTCAATACGTACACACAGATGAAGTCAAGTTACGCCAAGTATTGATTAATCTGCTCAATAATGCCATTAAGTTTACCTCAGAGGGTGGGGTATCGGTACAGTTGAGACGGGGAGATGAGGAGATGGGGGGGACGCGGAGATAAGGGAGGCAAGGGAGACAAGGAAGCGATTCCCAATTCCCGATTCCCAAACAACAAACAACCAACAACAAACAACCAACAACAAACAACAATTATCTTTGAAGTTAAAGACACTGGCTCTGGTATTGCTCCAGAGGAGTTAGGTAGCCTGTTTGAAGCCTTTAGCCAAACCAGAGTTGGAAAACAAGCACAAGAGGGAACTGGTTTAGGCTTGCCCATAGCTCAGAAGTTTGTGGAGCTGATGGGAGGTGACATCGGCGTTAGCAGTGAGGTAGGGTGTGGCTCCCTGTTCAAATTTGATATTACCATTGGTGTAGTGGATACCACTGATATCGAAACCAGACAACTGACGCGCCGGGTAATTGCTTTAGAACCAAACCAACCCAGCTATCGTATTCTGGTAGTAGATGACAAATGGGACAATCGTCAACTACTAATTAAACTATTGAATCCTCTAGGCTTTGAGATGAAAGAAGCCAGTAATGGCATGGAAGCAATTGAAATTTGGGAAAGTTGGCAGCCTCATCTCATCTGGATGGATATGCGGATGCCTGTAATGGATGGTTATGAAGCGACTAAACATATTAAAGCCCATTTAAAAGGTCAAGCAACTGCGATCATTGCTCTA
Organism: Caldora sp.; assembly: GCA_965222765.1. GTDB lineage: Bacteria > Cyanobacteriota > Cyanobacteriia > Cyanobacteriales > Coleofasciculaceae > Caldora. Next base: position 184,891 of record CBDCVG010000045.1, on the reverse strand, counting down.
ACTGCTAGCGCTTGGGAGGAAGAGCGAGCTGTTGTCTTATCAGCAGGTTGTGATGATTTTATTCGCAAGCCTTTCCAAGAGCAGGAACTTTTTGACAAAATGGCTCAATATCTAGGGGTGCGTTATCTTTATGAGGAATTAGCGCCAACCACTGAGAGGAAAAGAGGTAGTGTGGGGGGAGGTAGTCTACCGGAGATAGCACAGCAGGATAAAGTCCCAGAAACAAAAGGGGATTCACCTAGTTCCTTTGTGCTTCATTCAGCACTAGTGACGATGCCAGAACAGTGGGTGAGAGAATTGTACCATGCTGCCGATGCTATTGATAATGAGCGAATTTTTCAGTTGCTGGAGGAAATTCCTCCTACCCAGGCTCCTCTAGCCAAAGCAATTGCTGATTTTGTCAATAACTTTCGTTGTGATCGCATTATCGATTTAATTGAAGAAATTACTTCCTTGGGAGGAGAAGAATAGGGATTGAGTGAACCACAAAGACACAGAGACCACAAAGGAAGGAAATAACAAATAACAAATGACCAATGACAAATAACAAACAACAAATAACAAATAACAAATAACAAATAACAAATGACCAATGACAAAAGGCACTATTTTAATTGTTGATGATACTCCTGAAAATTTGCATGTTTTATCTGCAACTTTGTCTCAACAGGGCTATCAAGTACGGGGCGTGATTAAGGGCAAAATGGCAATCAGGGCTGCGGCTTCTGCTTTACCTGATTTAATTTTGCTTGATATAAAAATGCCTGATATGAATGGCTATGAAGTCTGTGAGCAACTCAAGAGTAATCCTCAAACGGCGGAAATCCCAGTAATTTTCCTGAGCGCCTTGGATGAAGTGACGGATAAAGTAAAAGGCTTTCAAGCTGGCGGGGTAGACTACATCACCAAACCCTTTCAGGTTGAAGAAGTTTTAGCTCGTGTAGAGCATCAACTTACTATCCGGAGACTGCAAAGGCAATTGATGGAACAAAATCAACAACTGCAACTGGAAATTCAGGAACGCAAGAAAGCAGAAGCTGCTGCTGAGGCTGCTTCTAAGGCTAAGAGTGAATTCTTAGCAAATATGAGTCACGAGCTAAGAACTCCCCTCAACGCCATCTTAGGTTTTACCCAAGTTATGAATCGCGACGTGGAAATTACTACTGATCAGCGAGAATATTTGGGTATTATTAATCGTAGTGGCGAGCACCTACTAGAGTTAATCAATGATGTTTTAGATTTATCGAAAATTGAGGCGGGTTTAATTTCCTTCAATGAACGCAGCTTTGACTTGTATCGCCTCTTGGATGAACTTGAAGAGATGCTACAAATAAAAGCAGCAGACAAAAAATTAGGCTTAAGCTTTATTGTATCATCTGCCGTTCCTCAATATATCAAGACCGACAAGCAAAAGTTGCGGTGCTGTTTAATCAATCTCCTAGGCAATGCCATCAAGTTTACTGAATATGGTCATGTTAAACTGCGAGTTAAAATGGAAGCTGGGGAGATGGGGAGATGGCGGGCTGGGGGAGATATTGACCGATTCCCAAATAACCAACAACCAACAACTAACAACCAACAACCAACAAAAATTATCTTTGAAGTTGAAGATACTGGTTTTGGGATTACTTCAGAAGAAATTGATAATTTATTTGATGCTTTTGTGCAAACTTCCGCAGGCATTAAATCTGCTGAAGGAACTGGTTTAGGCTTAACTATTACTAAGAAATTTGTGGAGTTGATGGGTGGAGATATTACCGTCAATAGTATTTTAGGTCAAGGAACAATTTTTAAATTTGATATTAAATCAAATCAGGCAGATATCTCTGAAGCCGTGACGCAACCAAATCGAAGAGTAGCTGGTTTAGAACCTGAGCAAGAAAATTATCGAATTTTAGTAGTTGATGATACCAAAGAGAATCGCATTTTGTTAGTCAAATTGCTAGAGCCAATTGGTTTTGAAGTCAGGGAAGCTGCCAATGGTAAGGAAGGAATTACTATCTGGGAAAGTTGGCGACCTCATTTAATTTTTATGGATACGCGGATGCCGATAATGGACGGTTTGGAAGCAACTAAACAGATTAGAGCTCAAGAGGAAAGTTGGGGAGACACGGAGACGCGGAGATACGGAGACGCAGAGACACGGAGAAGTACAGATGAGAGAGACAAGGAAAAATTAAATATACAAACTTCCAAACAACCAACAACCAACAACCAACAACCAACAACAAATACCATCATTATTGCCCTAACTGCTAGCACCTTTGAAGAAAGGCGAGGAGAGATTTTAACGATAGGTTCTGATGATTTTGTGCGTAAGCCTTTTCCTGAAGAAGTAATTTTTGCCAAAATTGCTGAATATTTGGGAGTGCGTTATATTTATGAAGATTTACCAGCATCAACCAAAGTACAGCTAAGATTTAATTCAGTTAGCAAACAAAATACCTTTTTTCTCCCAGAATTGGCAGCAATGCCAACCAAATGGGTAAGCAACTTATATCATGCAGCTAACGAAGTCAGGGAAGAGTCAGTTCTTGAACTCATAGAGCAAATTCCACCAGATAAAGCTAATTTAGCTGATGCCTTAAGGGATTTAGCTCATGATTTTCGTCTTGATGTAATTGTCCGTTTAACTAAAGCTGTAATTCAATAATTATTATTTTCCAATTCTAAATTCACTCATTCCAAATTCACTCATTCTAAATTCCCCATTCCCCATTCCCCATTCCCTATTTTCAAATTAGATTATGGGCAAAACATCATCAGTGCTAATAGATAATCAACCAACCAAAATCCTAGTGGTTGATAATCAACCAAGTAATCTGCGCTTTTTATCCAATATGCTAACTCAGCACGGATATAAGGTACAAAGAGCTATCTCTGGACAACTAGCACTGAATGCTGCTACTACAGCTCCCCCTGATTTGATTTTGCTGGATGTAATCATGCCTCAGATGAATGGCTATGAAGTCTGCCAACGACTTAAAGCCATGCCAGCAACTCAAGATATTCCCATAATTTTCTTGAGTGCTCTCCATGAAACTCCCGATAAAGTTAAAGGGTTTAAAGTTGGAGGAGTAGACTTTATTACCAAACCGTTTCAGGTGGAAGAAGTTTTAGCCCGTATTGAAAATCAGCTCACGATCCAAAATTTACAAAGACAATGTACTAATCAAAATTTTCGACTAAGACAAGAGATAGAAGAGCGGGTAGTTGCTGAGTTGAAGTTGCAAAAAACTCAACGAAAACTTTCAGCTTTAACTAAGGATTTAAAATTAGAAAAAATCACAGAAACTATTAATAACCTCAAGACCCTCGAATATTCCCAATCCTTACTTGAAGGTGTATTACATACTTCCCTAGATGGGATGATGGCGTTCTCGGCAATTCGGAATAATCAGGGACAAATCATTGACTTTCGCTGGCTTTGGCTCAACCCCGCTGCAGAAAAAATGATGGGACGCACAGCAGAGGAGTTAGTAGGAAAGCAATTACTGGTAGAAATGCCAGGTAATCTTGAAACGGGGTTGTTTGCTCTTTATGCTTCTGTAGTGGAAACCGGTAGACCTCAAGAGCAAGAATTTTATTATGAACATGAAGGTATAGAGGCTTACCTACAGATTGTAGCGGTGAAATTAGGGGACGGCTTCGCGGTGACAGTTCGTGATATTACCCAACGCAAGCAAGAGGAAGAGCGTTTGAAATTACTAGAGCGAGCAGTCGCAACTTCTAGCAACGGCATTATCATTAGCGACGCACAACAGCCAGATAACCCAATAATTTACGTTAATTCAGGATTTGAGCGTATCACCGGTTACTCTGCAGAGGAAGTTATTGGCAAAAACTGCCGTTTTTTACAAGGCACAAATCAACAGCAGCTTGCTGTTGAAAAGCTGCGAGGCGCAATTAACCAAGGGAAAGAGGGTCAGTTTGTTCTGTGTAACTATCGCAAAGATGGTAGGGCATTTTGGAACGAATGCTCCATTACCCCAGTCCGAGATGAGACAGGTAAGTTAACTAACTATATTGGGATTCAGACCGACATCACAGAGCGGATTGCTGCAGAGCAAGCACTACGAGAGAGTGAGGCTCGCTTCCGAGCTATGGCAGACAGCACGAGCGTCCTAATGTGGGTATCGGGAATTGGTGGTCAGTGCACATTTTTCAACAAAACTTGGTTGAAATTTACGGGACGTTCCCTAGAAGAGGAGTTAGGTTCAGGCTGGCTCGAAAATGTCCATCCTAACGATCAACAATACTATCTAGAGACTTTCTTAACAGCATTAGAGTGTCGGGAGGGTTTTGAGGTGGAATACCGTCTGTTGCATGCTGATGGTGAGTATCACTGGATTGTCGCTGCTGGCAAACCCCGATTTACCCCTGATGGTAGTTTTGCTGGTTACATCGGTTCTGGCTTTGACATCACACAGCGTAAGCAAGCAGAGCTCGAACTAGAGAATGCTAAAGCTGTGATGGAAAGCCAAATTCAGCGCTCTTTACTACTCCATCAAATTACTCAAGAGATTCGTTCTAGTTTAAAACCAGAAGAAATCTTTCAAACAGCAGCTACCCAAATCGGTCAAGCTTTCCAAGTAAGTAGTTGTTTAATTCATACCTATATTGAACTTCCTCCTCCTAGAATTATCGGTGTAGCAGAGTACAAACAACCAGGGATAAAGTCGATTCAGAAGGTAGAATTTCCTGTTAAGGGCAATCCTCACGCCCAGACGGTTCTAGCACAAGACCAGGTAGCTATTTCCAATGACGTTTATTCTGACCCTCTGCTAGCCAAATTTTCCAGTTTATTCCACAGATGCGGTCTTAAATCAATGCTAGCAGTCCGTACTTCCTATCAGGGCAAACCAAATGGGATGATTGTGATACATCAGTGCGATCGCTTCCGCCACTGGAAGGAAGAAGAAATTGAGCTCCTAGAATTAGTGGCAAATCAAATGGGAATTGCCATCGCCCAAGCCAATCTCCTAGAACAGGAAAAACAGCGACGCCGAGAACTTGATAGGCAAAATCAGCAACTACAGCAAGAAATCCGAGAGCGCCAAATGGTTGAGGAGGCTCTGAGAAAGAGTGAGGAACGCTGGCAATTAGCTCTGTGCGGTACAGGTGATGGTATTTGGGACTGGAATATCAAAACCGATGAAGCTTTTATGTCTGTTCGATGGAAGGAAATGCTGGGTTATGAAGACCACGAAATTGCTAACCATAAACATGAATGGCACAGTCGCATTCATCCAGAAGATCTTACCTGGGTGATGGATGCGGTGCAAGATCACCTCGCTCGGGTTACCCCCCACTACATTGCCGAGCATCGCCTGCAGTGCAAAGACGGTAACTACAGATGGTTTCTCGCACGGGGACAGGGACAATGGGATGAAAAAGGTAAACCGATTCGCCTACTTGGCTCGATTACTGATATCACCGAGGGCAAACTGGCAGGAGAAGCCTTGCAACATCGAGCTAATAGAGACAGTTTATTAAGCAGTATTTCCAGGCAATTCCTTGATCGAGATCTAGACTCAGCGATCAATTATACCCTCAAAGCAATTGGCGAATTCATTGGCAGCGATCACTGCTACATTTGCCAGTATCACAACCACCAAAGTCAAGTTAGCATGACCTATGAGTGGTACAGTGAAGGTATTGAGCCATCAATAGCCTACTATCAGGAAGTAAAGGTTAAGAATTTCCGGTGGCTCCATCGGCAGCTTACTAGGCATCATCTTCTCAACATACCACAGGTTCAAGAGCTCTCAGCAGCAACCACAGCAGAGAAGGCAAAGCTACAACAGTTATCTATCCAGTCGCTACTCATAGTACCAATGAGTATGAGTAACACGAAAAAAGCAGTTGGATTCATTGGTATAGATGCCGTCCGTTCACCCAGAGTATGGACTCAAGAAGATATTAGCTTACTCAGATTTGTCGGTGAATTAATTGCCATTGCTCAAAGTCGGCATCAGGCTCAAGAACAACTGAGAGCTTCCCAACAAAGACTTTCCTTTTTAGTAGAGCAAACGCCATTAGCCGTTATTGAATTTTCTCCGGACTGGAGGGTTGTCACTTGGAATCCAGCCGCTGAAGAAATATTTGGCTATACCTATGATGAAGTCATTGGTAATCACGGTGAATTTCTGGTACCTGAAACTGCAACAGAGCAAGTGCGTAAAATCTATAGCGAACTGCTCATCCAGCCAGGGAGCAACTATAGTATCAATGAAAACCTTACCAAAGATGGTAGAGTCATCACCTGCGAGTGGTACAATGTACAGCTAGTAGATGAAAATGCTTCTGTAATTGGCTTTGCCTCAATTGCTGTAGATATCACCGAGCGTCAGCAGAGGGAGTTGTTACGCAAGACTCAAAACAAAGTCCTGAGAATGGTTGCTGAAGACCGTTCTTTGTACGAAGTTTTACTGGAATTAACCAGGCAAGTCGGTCAGTTGGCTCCCCATCTGTGCTCATCTATTCTGTTAACTTCCGAAGATGGGAAGTATTTGCATCCTTACGTGGGTCAGAAAATACCCAATACCTGGGAGCAAGTGATTAATCCACTGCCCATTGAGCCAGTTTCCGGTTCCTGCGGTACTGCGGCTTATTTTGGTATGCGCATGATTGTCGAAGATATTGCTACCGATCCCTTGTGTGGGTCTTTAAAAGAGCAAGCCTTAGCCCATAATCTCAGAGCTTGGTGGTCTGAGCCAATTAAATCTGATACCAGCAAAGTTTTAGGGACTTTTGCTATGTATCTCAACGAGTCGCGATCGCCGGATGAGAAAGAATTAGAAATGCTCGAATCCCTGGCTAGAATTGCCTCCCTAGTTATTCAACGCAAGCAAGCAGAAGCAGAGCTACACCAAGCCAAAGAAGCAGCAGAAGCAGCATCCCATGCCAAAAGCCAATTCCTCTCAAAAATGACTCATGAACTGCGTACCCCCCTCAACGCGATCTTAGGCTTTACCCAGGTAATGGCTCGTGATAGTTCTCTAAGAGCAGAGCACCAAGAACATCTACTCATCATCAATCGCAGTGGTGAGCATTTGCTGGAGCTGATTAATGAGATTTTGTCAATGTCTAAAATTGAAGCTGGTCAGCTTGTCCTCAATGAAAACCGCTTTGATCTGTATCAGCTACTCTATTCAATCGAAGAGATGTTGAGACTCAAAGCCAATTTCAAAGGTTTACAGCTGTTCTTTGAATGTGCTCCTGACTTACCCCAATATATCCAAACAGACGAAGGCAAATTACGTCAAGTCCTAATTAATCTTCTCGGCAACGCTATTAAGTTTACCACTAAAGGTAGTGTGATGCTGCGCGTGAGACTAGCAACTGGGGAGACGCAGAGACTTGGGGACTCAGGGATGCGGGGACGGAGATATGAGGAAGAGATTTCCAAACAACAAACAACCAATAACAAACAACCAATAACAATTCTCTTTGAAGTTGAAGATACTGGTCCTGGGATTGCTCGAGAAGAATTAAATCAATTATTTGACCCATTTATGCAGACTCAAACGGGTCTTCAATCAATGAAAGGGACTGGCTTAGGTTTAACCATTAGCCAACAATTTATACACCTGATGGGAGGAGAAATTAGCGTCAGCAGCACCCTATCTCAGGGAGCAACTTTTACCTTTACTATTCAGGTTAATCAGACAACTACAGCTGATAACCAGATAATAACTTCTACACAACGAGTAATTGGCTTAGAGTCAAATCAACCTAACTATCGCATTCTTGTAGTTGAGGATGTAATAGAAAATCGGAAGGTTTTAGTTGAGCTACTCGAACCTTTAGGGTTTGAGGTATGGGAAGCTTCCAATGGAGAAGAAGCAATTGCTTTGTGGGAGAGTTGGCAACCTCATCTCATCTGGATGGATATCCAAATGCCAATTATGGACGGTTATGAGGCGACTAAACAGATTAAATCCAGAGAAAGGGAGTTGGGGAAACGCATTAATGAGGGAGCTGGAGGAGCTGAGGGAGATAATATAGCTGCATTTTCTTCCCAAACAACAAACAACCAACAACAAACAAGCAATACTATCATTATTGCTCTGACTGCCAGTGCCTTTGAAGAGCAGCGAGAAGCTATATTATCAGCCGGGTGCGACGACTTCGTACATAAACCATTTCGGGAAGAAGTCCTCTTTGAAAAAATGGCAACTCATTTGGGAGTACGTTATACCTATCAAAAGAATTTACCAAAAAACCCAACCATACAGGAGATATCAGGATTGACAGCTCCTACCCAAAGTGGTTCTTCCGCTACCAGTTTACGATCTTCAGATTTGAAGGTAATGTCTTCTGAATGGTTAGCACAGTTACACTTGGCTGCATCAGAAATTGATGATCGGCAAGTTCTTCATTTAATTGAACAAATTCCTCCAACTCAAGCAACTCTTGCTAAAACTCTTACCAACTTGGTTGATAACTTTCGCCTAGACATCATCATTGATTGTAGCGATGAGGCACAAAAACCATCTTGCTCTTGAGGGAGTATAAAGGTAGAAGGGAAACTGACCTGTAAACTGCCCCAATACCTAACACCTAGTACAGCTAGGCGGAAATAACCGACCAATTTGAGATCTATAGAAACCTTACTCTATAAGCATTCTTAATTCTTAATTCTTAATTCCGCGCAGCGATCTAGTACCTTAAACTCAAGTTCCTGAATCGCAACATAGACATCATTAACGATTTCTCGATAGATTTGGTGATTATCAATCATATGCTGTTGTGCCTGGTAATGGTTAAATTCTAAAGGAGAGCCAAAATTAACCCGAATAGGATATTTTTGTGGGAAGTATTTCCCTTTAGGTAAAGCCTGATAAGTTCCCTGGATATAAGCGGGAACTACAGGTACATTCAACTTCATTACTAATACTCCCAAACCCAGCTTCAGAGGTTGAAGTTTACCCATCACAGAACGAGTTCCTTCGGGAAACAAAAGGATGGATTTGTTCTGAGCAATTACCCTTTGACAGGTTGGTAAACAGTCAAGAAATTTTCCTCGACGCTTAAAGGGAATCATATTCAAGAAATTGTGGCACAACCAAGTTTTGGCTGGGTGATTAAAAAAGTAGTCCTTCGCTGCCAAACTGTAAACTTGATTGATGTGTTGCCCTTGAGCGGCAATAATAGCTGGACCATCAAGATGACTATTGTGATTAGCAGCAATAATATAACCTCTATCTTGGGGAAGGTTTTCAAAACCTTGACATTCAAGCTGGAACCAATATTGATAAATTGCTCTACCACCCAGCCAAATTAGTTCTTTTGCCACTTGAGATAACAGGTTGGGAGTGGCATCATCTAGTGGTACATCGGGAGGTTTTGCCAATAAATCAGTCTTGTTGATCTTCAATATTTTGCCTCTCTCTCGTATCTGCCGGTTGAGCTCTTAGACAAAAAGTTAACTGCACCTTTGTCTATGGTAAATTTTAGGATGGTTAGTAAAGTAATCTTGCAGCCAATTGCAGCCTCGTTCCAGCAATTCATCTAAACTTTCAACTTGCCACAATCGCACCACACCATCCTTGCCTGCTGTAGCTACATACTTGCCATCGGGGCTAAAATTAGCACTGTAGATCCTGTCCTGATGTCCTCTAAATTGAGTAATCTGTAGTCCTGATAATAGCAACAGTTTTGCGGTGCCATCCTGTCCGGCTGTAACCAAGCGTTGCCCATCGGGACTAAAACTGACACTCAAAACCCCCCCCTGATTAGTATTAAATTTAGTTACTTGCTTCCCCGACAAGTCCCACAGTCGAACTGTTGTATCTGTTCCGGCAGTAACTAGGCGCTCTCCATCTGGACTAAAGTTTACACTTAAGACCCCACCCTGCTTAGTCTTAAATTGCACGAGTTGCTGCCCTGACAAACTCCAAAGTCTTACTGTGCCATCCTTGCCTGCGGTAGCTAAGCGTTGCCCGTCTGGACTAAAGCTCATACTCCAGATAGACTGATGACCTCTTAATTGAGCTAGTTGTTGCCCTGATAAGTTCCAGATGTAAGCCGCACCATCTTTGCCTGCGGTAGCCAAAAGTTGTCCATCTGGGCTGAAATTAATACTGTGGATGGGAGTTTGGTGAGCTTGCAATTCGATCAACTCTTGTCCAGAAAAGTTCCAGATGTGAGCTGTACCATCCATCCCTGCGGTAGCTAAGTGTTGTCTATCTGGACTAAAAGTTACGCTTTTGAGCTGACTCTGAGGCTTGCTGAGTACAGCTAACTCTTTGCCAGATAGATTCCAGAGTCGGACTTTACCATCCTCTCCAGCTGTGGCTAAATATTCTCCCTCAGGACTAAAGCTTACCTGCCAAACTTCACCTTGATGACTTTTTAATTCCAGCAGATGGCTTCTGGATAGGTTATCTGGTTTGGACAAATCCCAAAGACGGAGGGTATCATCTCGACCAGCAGTAACCAAGCTCTGTCCATTTGGACTAAACTGCGTACTATAAACCCAGTTTTGGTGACCATTGAATTGAGACAATTGCTGCCCCGACAAATCCCACAGACGAGCAATGCCGTCTGCTCCCCCCGTAGCTAGGCGCTTTCCATCCGGACTAAAACTCACACTGTAGACTAAGTCTCGGCTACTCTTCCATTGAGCCAACTGCTGCCCAAACAGATTCCACCGTCGGACTGTGCCATCTTCTCCTGTGGTAGCTAGACTCTTGCCATCTGGACTAAAACTGTGGCTGAAAACTGGACCTTGATGGCCATTGAATTGAGTCAACTGTTGCCCGGATAAGTTCCATAAACGAGCAGTGCCGTCTTCTCCTGTGGTAGCTAGACTCTTGCCATCTGGACTGAAACTTACACTCCAGACTTCCCCTTGATGACCGTTGAATTGAGCTAATTGTTGCCCGGATAAGTTCCACAAGCGGGCAGTGCCATCCTCTCCCACCGTGGCTAAGTACTGCCTATCAGGGCTAAAACTTACACTGTAGACTTTCCCTTGATGACCATTGAATTGAGCTAACTGTTGCCCGGATAAGTTCCACAAGCGGGCAGTGCTATCCTCTCCTACTGTAGCTAAGTACTGCCCATCTGAACTAAAACTTACACTGTAGACTTCCCCCTGATGACCTTTGAATCGACGGGGTCGTTTCTCAGATAAGTCCCACAAGCGGACAGTGCTATTCTCTCCCGCTGTAGCTAAGTACTGCCCATCGGGACTAAAACTTACACTGTAGACTTCCCCTTGATGAGTGTCAAATTGATTGCGTTCATGGATATTATCGAGAATCGTTTGTAAAACCCACAAAGGACTAATAGCGGGATATTTGTCTAGAGGGAGCTGTTGCTCTCCAATAAGTTCTTTTAAGTCTTGCCCAGCCTTCATTGCTGAGAGTAAAGCTTCGATTTCTCCTGATTCAAATTGTCGCAGGGCACTTACTCCCGCCTGTTCTAGCTTCATGCCTGTACGCGCTTCTTTGAGGGCCCAATGAGACCACATTCCTACAGCTAAGGCTAAAACTGAGCTAACAGCCAATCCTGTCAAGCCAATACGAAGCAGCCGCCAAGCCTTCTTTTGTGCTTGGCTGAGTATCCCATTCGCCTGTTGTTGTGCTTCAAGGGCAATTTGTACTTCTCGCTTATCCAATTCTTGGCTAGCTGCCAGGTAGCGGTAATCCAGATTGCTCAAACTTTTGTCTGCTGCCCAAGTCAAAGCATCCTGCAAGGCTCTGCCACGCAGTAGCCGTGATTCATCCTGACAGTCGGAAGCTAACCAAGCTGTGATTGCTTCTGAGTAAGGTCGTAGCTTTCCTAATTCATTTTCTACCCAATTGTGGTCAAAAACCTCTCGATAAATGCGGTTACTAACTCTTAATTTACCTTCTTGTTTAACTACTAATCCTGATAGCAACAATTCTGCTTCTCCTGGATTGTCACCAAGAGAAATTGTCTCCTGTTGCCAAATACGCTGATATAGTCCCAAGAGCTGCCCAGCACTTTGCTTATTCCTCAGCAGACGATCGCGTATGGTTTTGAGATGCTCTGGTTCATCCTGAAATTCCCAGTTTTCAATTATTTGCGATCGCACAATCTGGGGAATCAGGGAATTGGGATTTGGGAATTGGGATTTGGGATTTGGGGATGGGATTTGTTGTACTACTAGTTGGCATAGCTTCTGAGTTAGAAACGGTTGACCCGCTGTCCAAGCTAAGATTTCTTGCAGCAGTGCCTCTGACTTTTCTACGGTAGTTGACAATCCTTGAGCTAGAGGCAAAGCTGCAGGCATTTGAAACCCAGTTAGATGAATTGCTTTGCCAATATTAAACGGTGTCCTACTTTTATCTGCAATCAAATCGGATGGTGTTGCTACTCCAATCAAGGTGAACGTTAGACGCTCATAAGCTCGATTATCAACCCGTTTGTTATAGCAAGCTCTCAGGAGAGCAAAAAAATCATCAACTGGAAAATTCAGGCTAATAACACTATCTATTTCATCGATAAAAATAGCAATATTCTGCTCAATTTCTGCTAAAAGTATTTCTTCAATAAAATCACCTAATCTTTGCAAGAGAGATAAATTTTCCCGCTCACGCCACCATTTACTTAATTTCGTTCTTCCTGATACAGAAACAGGTAAACTGATAGTCAAACTTTTAATAAATCCCAGATACCATTGTTCAGGAGTAATATTCTGACTTCCAATAGCAGTAATATCAATAGCTACACAAGCAAATCCTTCAGCTTGCAGTTGTTGCATTGTTTGTACCCGCAAGCTAGATTTACCCATCTGTCGGGAGTTGAGCACATAGCAGAATTCCCCAGCCCTCAGGGCTTTGTAAAGTTCCTCATCTGCCTGTCGCCTCACATAAGTAGGAGCATCTACTGGCAAACTGCCACCAATTTGATATTGGTAATTTGTTATTGGTTGTTGGTTATTGATAGTTTGCTCTTCATACTTCATACTATCCTGCACCGAAAGACTTTCCTGAATATACTTCATCCCCTCGCTACCCTGATGTTAAGCGATCGCAAAAATACTGCTGGTACAAATCGCAACGGCAGTTTACCTCATTCCCTTGAAGGTGTACCAATCCCATGCTGTGTAACTTAAAAGCCACTTCTGATTCCAAGCGTACTGGTTCGGTGGCGGAAACCACTTGCCACATGCCTGCGGCAAGTTCAGGATTTTGTTGGAGATTCCACAAGTGCCGTCGCAGATGATCACTATAAAGTCCTGCTTCTGTGGGAGCTGTTTGCAACAACTCCTCCAAGGCAATATCTTGCCGCGCTAGATGATAGAGGGCTAATCTTACCAGATAAGGATGCCCTCCCACCATTGCCATTAGGGGGACAAAATCCTCAGTCTCACCTTTAAGTCCATGCAATCTTGCCAAATCGTACACCTGTTCATCAGTAAACGGATGTAACTCTACGGGCAACCCTACGTTAAATGGGGATTGGTTAATCTCCATTGGCACATAAACTTCTGTTGAATGCACCACCACCAAGCGCAGTTTTTTCCAGATATCTCTACTCTTCGCCTGCTCATGCCAAGCTCGCAGTAGGGCAAAAAAGTCAGCAGCAATTTCCGGATATTGGAAGATAGAATCTACCTCATCCAAGCCCAAAACCAAGGGAGTAGCTATATTTTCCAGCAAATATTCTTCAAAGTAAGCAGTGCAGTTATCCTTGCTGCCAAAAATCTCATCCCAATAATCATTCAGCTGATTTGGTAACCTTAGTCGCCGCCCGACGCTGGCACAAAACCACCTTAAAAATTTATCTAAGTCACTAAAAATTTTACTATCTGCTAGTTGAAAACTTAATGGTACAGTACGATAACCCTGTTCTCCTGCCTGATGGAGAATTCTTGCCATCAGGGTAGTTTTCCCCATTTGTTTAGGAGCCTTAATGCGGATTAATGCCCCTGGTTGAATAATTGTCTCATAACAACGAGATTCAATGGGAGGCCGTTCCACATAAAAAACCGAAGCTACATCCAGTTGTTCTTCTGGCAATTCTGGCATTGCCGTTGGTAGAGGTGGACTATCGAGAGTCTCCCAAGCTAAGGGGACATTTGGTTCAGTTTCCGTCCTTTCTTCTAAGGTAGTGCCTGCTGCCAAGATATCCAGAACTTCTTGGATAAGGGTTGAAGTATCAGCTTCTGATTGCCACTCCCGCTGCTGAATCCGGTCTAGATAGCCCCTTAGATTGTAATTGAGGGGCGCATTTCGGGGAAAGTTGACCCGTATGGGTAAAATCACTGGCTTACGTTCAGGATGAGCATCCCTTAATTCTCTGGCTCTTCGGACTTCCTCTGTCACCATTTCACTAGTAGCAGAGGGTTCCGATAACAGCAGCAGCAAGTAATCACACTGCTTTAATTCTGCCTCAATGCGTTGGGGCCAATTCTCTCCGAGTTGAATACTTCCCCCTGCCATAAAAGCTTCATGCCCAGCAGCAGTTAAAGCTTGGTAAAGTTTCTGAGCTAGACTCAAATCAGGTTCTTGGGCACGGTAGGAGAGAAATACTCTTTTTTGGGTAATGGCTACGGGGTCTGGAGAAAGAATTTGGTAAACTGGCACGAGTTCCGAGAACCCTTTCAACTGCCGCAACCCTAAGTAAGTCACAGATGAGTTTAAACTACTTTTGACCACATCGTAGACAGTTTGGGAAAAACAAATACCTCTTGGTGCTGCTAAAGTTTGCAGCCGCGCCGCTATATTTACCCCAGTACCCATAACATCAGTACCATTGAACAAAACATCTCCCAAATGAATACCAATCCGATGGTAGAGAATGTCTGGCTCCGGCAGTTCACCTGCTAACGTAGCCAAGGTTTTTTGTATTTCTATCGCACAGGAGACAGCTTGTTGAGCACTCACAAAGTACATCAACAAGCCATCTCCCAAGGATTTGAGTAGCTGCCCCTCAAATTCCTGACACAACTGCTCCATCAACTGAAAGTCCCGCTGAATGAGAGCTAACGTCCGCATTTCATCAGCCGCCATCTTGGCAGTAAAGGACTCCACATCGGTAAAAACAATAGCAGCTAAGGCTCTGTCTCCTCTGAGATTTGAGGGTGGGGTCACATTTTCCATTAATTTCATGGGTACTCTGCATCCCAATTTTGCAGCAAGATCAGTTGTTAATGCTGACATAGCTTCCCTTTCTTTATCTGCTTTAATTTCCCTCAGGAAGGCAGGCTTGTACCCTTATCTACACACTCACATGCCTGTATTACGGATAACCGAACTGTGGCTGGGGTAAATTTTTGCTCCCAGCTATATTACTTATCGCTTTTGTTTGTGCTCTTTACGCAAACTTTACAAAAAGCGATAGGGAAGATAGGGGAGCTAGAGGAGATATTGACACTCACCAATTAGCAATTCTCAATTAGCAATTAGCAATTAGCAATTAGCAATTAGCAATTAGCAATTCTCAATTGTTGTCATTGTTATTGTCATTGTTGTTGTCATTATTGTTGCCGTTTCCGAAACCTTCAGAGAAACCCCGGAAGACATCAAATATCCCTAATAGGGAGTCGAGCGGGTCTAAGACCTGACCTACAGTGTCGGTAAACACGGTTAGTCCAGAGCGATTGATCACGATGATATCATCGGGGCGCAGGGGAGGATTGGTTTCCTCATTGACTCCTGCTTCAAAATCCACTGATATTTTCCGCTTTTCTACTGTGCCATTGCGGTTGAGGCGAATCAACTCTACAGAACCGCGATTAGCACGAACTTCATCAAATCCTCCAGCTGCTAAAATTGCGTCATTCAAAGGAGCATTCGGTCTAACTTCTACTACCCCGGGAGTGTCTACTTCCCCAACCACATTTACCTGGATAATATCAGGAGCAAAGCTCGAATCAGCTAACTCAGTTACCTCATCAGCAAAAGGCTCTTGAGCTGTCGGCACAATTACCAAGTCTCCTTCTTGCAACAGGATATTTTGAGAGAAGTCACCTCCTTTCAACAATTGCCACAAATCAACATTAATCACTTGCTGTGAGCCGCTTTTAGTTAGGCGTTGCACCTGAATATTACGCATATCCGCTAATTGGGTGACACCTCCAGCTGCTTGGAGAGCTTGGGCGACTCTTGGTGGGTCACCAGGTCCTCCACCTTCAGCAACTGCATCGGTGGTTCCTGAGACGATGTAGGGTCCGGGACGCTCTACTTCTCCAGTGACTGCAATCTTAACAGGTCTGGTTTCCTCTGGCGCAAAACTAGCAGTTGCCAATAGGGTATTCTCTACTGTATCGACACTAGTAGTAGAGGGGATGAAAATCTCGTCTCCATCTCTCAAGCTAATGTCTTGACTGAGATTACCATTCTGGAACAAGTCCCAAAGATTGAGATTACAAGGAGCCGCATTCCGACGTCGAAGGCGCACTTCACGGACTGCTGCGGCTCTGGTAATACCCCCAGCTAGGTTAATGGCTTCGGTTACCTTAGGAAAATTGTTCTCGTCAGTTAGGGGTATAGTGTAAGAACCAGAACGAGTTACTTCCCCAGCGATAGCAATGCTCATGGGACGTGCTACCACAAGTGTCAGAGTAACCAGAGGTCGTTTGAGGGTTTTATTGTATCGACGGGTAATTTCTGCATTGGCGGTGGGGATGGTTAATCCCTGAACAGAAATATTGCCAATGGCTGGTAAGTTGATAGTACCATCTACCAATACCTCAAACTCACCACTGTATTCAGGAACATTAAAAACATCCACACGGAGTTGATCCCCTGCTCCGAGGAGATAAGCTTCTTCTACTGGTGTTGTATTAATGCCAGTGGAGTTAACAGATACACAAGGTGGTAATTGTCTCAGGGGTACTGTGTTAATCCCCGTGGAGGTGGCAGGATCAGGAAGGGGTAATGCTGACGGTGAGAAAGTGTTAACCTCATCGGGAGGGTTAGGTATCAAAGCAGGAAGTTGTGCTCTTACTGGAGCAGGTACAACAGCTATAATACTTAGTACAATTAAACTCGTAAGTGGTCGAGTCGGATGTTTTTTAGAAGTGCCTCGATTAAGTACCATATAACTCAACTTATGATCAATTAAGCCTAGACTAACCTGAGTAACTGGGCTTTGGCTGTAAGCTGTCCTCTATATTTAGGATTTGAGGGTTGATAAGAAAAATTAAGTAGTTAGGCACAATTACTTGTAAAATCTCTTCCCTAAACCCTCTCCTACCAGGATAACCCTGGTGGTGTGAGCGAAAAAAAGGTTGGGGAGATAGGGAAACAAAGGAAAACTAATGATTTGAGAGGATACTTTGCTATAAATCCCACGCCAAATTTCGTTCACCCCCCTGGTGAAATATACTGTAACCAAAGCTGAGGGACAAAAATCTGCCATTTTTGCCACAGCTTGGGCAAGAAAGTATTTCCCAAAAAATGGGAT
>CBDCVG010000045.1:0-162500 GCA_965222765.1 Caldora sp. | reverse complement strand
TTGGCATTTCACCCCTAACCACACCTCATCCGCCGATTTTTCAACATCGGTCGGTTCGGACTTCCACTTGGTGTTACCCAAGCTTCATCCTGGACATGGTTAGATCACCCGGGTTCGGGTCTACAACTAGTGACTTAATTCGCCCTATTCGGACTCGCTTTCGCTTTGGCTTCAGCATTGCTTGCTTTAACCTGCCACCAGCTGTAAGTCGCCGGCTCATTCTTCAACAGGCACACGGTCAGACGTTTAATCGTCCTCCCATTGCTTGTAAGCTAATGGTTTCAGGTTCTATTTCACTCCCCTCCCGGGGTTCTTTTCACCTTTCCCTCGCGGTACTGTTTCGCTATCGGTCACACAGTAGTATTTAGCCTTACGAGGTGGTCCTCGCTGATTCACACGGGATTTCACTTGCCCCGTGCTACTCGGGATACAACTTGGGTCAAGTTCAACTTTCAACTACAGGACTTTCACCTTCTCTGGTGCAACTTTCAATTGCTTCGTTTAGTCTTGCTTTGACCCGTTTTTAGCTGTCCCACTACCCCAACTAGACGCATCTAATTGGTTTAGGCTGCTCCCGCTTCGCTCGCCGCTACTAGGGGAATCGCTTTTGCTTTCTTTTCCTCCAGCTACTAAGATGTTTCAGTTGGCTGGGTTGGCTCTTTCTGACCTATGGATTGAGTCAGTAGTACTAGGGGTTTTCCCATTCGGACATCTCCGGATCAATGCTTGCTTCCAGCTCCCCGAAGCGTTTCGTCGGTCGCTACGTCCTTCTTCGCCTCTGTGTGCCTAGGTATCCGCCATTAGCTCTTGTTAGCTTGACCAATCTATCTTTATTAGACAGAGTAAGTACTTTGAGTTATTTTTCTCTCAGGACTTACCTGCTGGGCAGACATCTGGCTATGCAGTTTTCAAGGTACTTTACTGGAGTCAAACTCCAGCATCCCTACCTCCTCCTATTGAGTTGGTCCAGGTGCTGTTGTCTTGCTCGCTTTGGTAAAACTAATTCACCAGGGAAAAATTTTTCTGGTGGGCCATCCTGGACTTGAACCAGGGACCTCACCCTTATCAGGGGTGCGCTCTAACCACCTGAGCTAATAGCCCTTGATTCCGAACCGAGAAATAGTTTGAAAGTTATAGCTCCCGTATCTCGTTACGACCTTGGGATTGAGGTATAGGTAAAGGTCTAAATAATTGAAGTTACTCAGTACTTATTTTCCCTTTCCTTCTTCCTTTATCCTAACCTAGGTCTCCCTTAAAAGGAGGTGATCCAGCCACACCTTCCGGTACGGCTACCTTGTTACGACTTCACCCCAGTCACTAACCCTGCCTTCGGCGCCCCCCTCCCTTACGGGTTAGGGTAACGACTTCGGGCGTGGCCAGCTTCCATGGTGTGACGGGCGGTGTGTACAAGGCCCGGGAACGGATTCACCGCCGTATGCTGACCGGCGATTACTAGCGATTCCTCCTTCATGCAGGCGAGTTGCAGCCTGCAATCTGAACTGAGGCAAGGTTTGATGGGATTGGCTTACCTTCGCAGGTTCGCTGCCCTTTGTCCTTACCATTGTAGTACGTGTGTAGCCCAGGACGTAAGGGGCATGCTGACTTGACGTCATCCCCACCTTCCTCCGGTTTGTCACCGGCAGTCTCTCTAGAGTGCCCATCTTAATGCTGGCAACTAAAAACGAGGGTTGCGCTCGTTGCGGGACTTAACCCAACATCTCACGACACGAGCTGACGACAGCCATGCACCACCTGTGTTCGCGCTCCCGAAGGCACTCCCAAGTTTCCCTGAGATTCGCGACATGTCAAGCCCTGGTAAGGTTCTTCGCGTTGCATCGAATTAAACCACATACTCCACCGCTTGTGCGGGCCCCCGTCAATTCTTTTGAGTTTCACGCTTGCGCGCGTACTCCCCAGGCGGGATACTTAACGCGTTAGCTACGGCACGGCTCGGGTCGATACAAGCCACACCTAGTATCCATCGTTTACGGCTAGGACTACTGGGGTATCTAATCCCATTCGCTCCCCTAGCTTTCGTCCCTGAGTGTCAGTTGCAGTCCAGTAGAGCGCTTTCGCCACCGATGTTCTTCCCGATATCTACGCATTTCACCGCTACACCGGGAATTCCCTCTACCCCTCCTGCACTCTAGCTATTCAGTTTCCACTGCCTTTCCGGAGTTAAGCCCCGGTCTTTAACAGCAGACTTGAATTGCCACCTGCGGACGCTTTACGCCCAATAATTCCGGATAACGCTTGCATCCTCCGTATTACCGCGGCTGCTGGCACGGAGTTAGCCGATGCTTATTCGTCAGGTACCGTCAGAGCTTCTTCCCTGACAAAAGAGGTTTACGACCCAAGAGCCTTCCTCCCTCACGCGGTATTGCTCCGTCAGGCTTTCGCCCATTGCGGAAAATTCCCCACTGCTGCCTCCCGTAGGAGTCTGGGCCGTGTCTCAGTCCCAGTGTGGCTGATCATCCTCTCAGACCAGCTACTGATCGCTGCCTTGGTAAGCTTTTACCCCACCAACTAGCTAATCAGACGCGAGCTCCTCCTCTGGCAATAAATCTTTTACCTTTCGGCATATCCGGTATTAGCCACAGTTTCCCGTGGTTGTCCCCGACCAGAGGGCAGATTCTCACGCATTACTCACCCGTCCGCCACTATCTCCTAAGAGACCGTTCGACTTGCATGTGTTAAGCATACCGCCAGCGTTCATCCTGAGCCAAGATCAAACTCTCCATGTTAATCTCTTAAAAAGAGGTTTTTCTTGCCAGAACTACTTGTTCCGGTCTTTTGGTTCACAGTCACACTTGACTGCTTTACCTGCTCATTCTTTTCTTGACGAGTCCGGTTTGTGCTATTTCTTTCAAACTATTCTTTTTTCTTGGTTCGCTGCGCTCTTGAAAGTTGTTTTTTTCTTTTTCGAGCCTTTACTAACTTAAAACGAAAAAAATAAAATGTCAACCCCTTCAGGAATTTTTTTTTCTGAAACACCTCAAAACCGCTTGTGGAAATATATCTGCGTCACAATGGATGAATTGTTTAAATATGTTTTGGAGATGATTGAGGGGAGTTGGACATGAATTTTCAGTTGGTGATTGCTAGATTAAATCAGTTTTGGGGTGAGCGTGGCTGCTTGATTGCTCAACCTTATGACACCGAAAAAGGCGCTGGTACGATGAATCCCCAAACTTTTTTGAGAGCAATTGGACCCGAACCTTGGTCTGTCGCTTATGTTGAACCGTGCCGACGACCAACAGATGGACGCTATGGTGAAAATCCTAATCGCTACCAGCATTATTACCAGTACCAAGTTTTGATTAAGCCTTCACCAAATAATATCCAGGAAATTTACCTAGATTCACTCAAAACATTGGGTATTCGTCCTGAAGAGCATGATATTCGTTTTGTGGAAGATAACTGGGAATCTCCTACTCTAGGTGCCTGGGGAGTTGGTTGGGAGGTTTGGTTAGATGGAATGGAAGTTACCCAGTTCACTTACTTCCAGCAGTGTGGAGGCATTGATTGTTGCCCAGTCTCTATTGAGATTACTTATGGTCTAGAGCGATTGGTGATGTATCTTCAAGATGTGGATGCCATAGCCAAAATCCAATGGAATGACCAAGTTGATTATGGGGATATTTATCTTCAGGGAGAAATTGAACAATGTACCTATAACTTTGAGGCATCTAACCCAGAGTTACTATTCACTTTATTTGGTTTGTACGAGGAGGAAGCAGAACAACTCAGCCAACAGGGACTGGTTTTACCTACCCTTGACTATGTTTTGAAGTGTTCTCACACCTTCAATTTACTTGATGCTAGAGGTGTGATTTCGGTTACGGAGCGGACACGTTATATTGGCAGAATTCGCAATCTAGCAAAGCAAGTAGCACAATTGTACCTACAGCAAAGAGAAATTCTTGGCTTTCCTCTCCAAAAATTACATTGATGAATCACAGAGGCTGCTAGAAAATACTGAGTTGTCAGTCATTGTGCTCACCAAAAATATGTGAAATATACGATGTGCTAGCTAGTGCAGCACGGCAGAAGTAACTAACCAGCTTGAGATCGATAGAATCCTTACTCTATAAGCATTCTTAATTCTTAATTCTTAATTCTTAATTCCGTGCAGCGATACTAGTAGTCAGTTCAGTTTAAAAATATATTCATGAGCAACGTCGAAATTATCAAAGGACTGTATCAGGCATTTGAGCAGGGCGATATGCCCAGCATCCTTGATGTGCTTGATCCTAATGTGGAATGGATCGAATCAGAGGGAATCCCCTATGGTGGTACTTTCATTGGACATGAAGCTATAGTCAATGGCGTTTTTCAGAAAATTGGTGCTGAATGGGACAACTTCCAGGCTCATGTAGATGAATTTCTTGATGCTGGGGATTCAGTTATTACTCTAGGGTTTGACAGTGGAACTTACAAAGCTACTGGCAAAAGTATGCAAGCACCAACTGCATCGGTTTGGACTTTGAAAAATGGCAAGGTGGTAAAGTTTATACAATATATCGATACACTCAAGGTAGTCCAGGCAGTTTCCGGTTAATGAACCTCCGCAAGTGAAACCACGTTTCCAGATACAGCACTTTGGAGCTTAATCAGGTACAGCTCTGAAGAAACACTTCCTTTGGAAGTGAGGGTGTGGGGTGTGGGGTATCAATTGTGGAACTGGCATCTTGCCAGTGGCTCTGAAGAAACAAGGCTCCGAGGCAGGGGGCTCCGAGGCAGGAGGGAAGAGGATTTTGCTTTCAATCGACAAATTCTGTATCAAACAGCCGTACTCATTACTGTTTGCTTACTACTGTGTAACCAAAGAGATAGAATCAAATGCAAAATCGGGATTAGTTATTTGATTGTCTTTGGCATCAACAGCAACCAATGATACGCTGATTTCAGCATTGTTCAGGAATTGATGCAGACTATCAGTAATATCAAGGTAGAGCGTAAAGGAAGAAGTATTGGAGGCACGAGGGCTAAGATCGAACTCCTGAGCTCTAGGATTGCGGCTTGAGAGTTTCTGTCCTTGTTCATCAATATATTGACCCTGACCGTAGAAGAACAATGAACCAGCATAATGGTTATTGCCGTCAGTCGGAGTCTGGGCATTGGCATCAGGCTGATTCAGGAATACTCGAACTTCATAGGAATCCTGGGTATGTAGAACTTTGTTGAATTGCAGTTCGGCTGTTTGATAGTTAGTTTTTACTTGTTCTAGAGGCAGTCGAACTACAGGTAAAGATGAGTTTGATGGTTGCATCCCGAGCATCACCAGTACTGTAACGAGAATAAAGAGTATTTTCATTAGTGTAGTACTCCAATCTTGCATCTTTAATGTTTAACTATAATGGCATCCATACCATCCTCAATCAAAAATTTCTTAATCGTTTTTTGCCTCATTATCGACACCAGCTTTGACATCAACAGCCCAAATTTCAATACGACGGTTGGCTGCTCGACGCATACCCAATTCATAGGCATCAAAAAGACTTTTATTACCTTCCGGCTTCAGGAGTGCAATACGTAAACGGGGTTGTCGTGACTGTTTAATTTGCTGCTCCCAGTTGGGTACTTTTTTCGCGTTCTCCCAATTCTTGGCTCGTTTAAGTTGAAAAACTGAGCAAAACTGCGCTCCCCACAAATCGGCTCCTGTTAATTCTGCTTCTACTAAAATAGTCTTAGGATTGTTACACTCAGGCACAATATTCTGTTGCTGATTGGACTTAGTGCTTAAGTCCGGACTCTTTGAACGTAAATTAGCAAATCGCAATTTAACATCATGCAAATTAGCCTTATAAAAATCACCTCCGTATAATTGAGTTCGATTGAGGTTGGCTGATTGTAGGTTTGCATGATTAAACTTAGCATCCTGAAAGTCAGCCCACATTGCCTTAGTTTCCTTCAAGCTAGCTCCGGAGAAATCTGCATCATGGAACTTAGCACCATAAAGAAAACTTTGATCCAGCGTACTTTCTATTAATTTTGCTCCTCGTAAATCAGCTCGTGCTAACTTAGCCCCTGTTAAATCTACCTTAGTCAGATCTGCATCCTGTAGGTTAGCATCGTTCAGATTCGCTCCACTAAGATCACTATTCTGGAGGTTAATTCCTGCCAGATGAGCCCCGGATAAATTTGCTTTATTCAAGTTGGAATGTGACAGATCCATTGGTGTAGCTTTCCCAAACATTGATAACCATTGTTTTGGGGAAAATTTATTTTTGGGAAAGTGTCTACAACTCTTAATTTTAATGTTGACTAAATTCGCCTCTTTTGCTTGCAGTCCTGGATTGTCAACGCAGTATTTATTCAGCAACTTGAGTGCAGCAATACGCCCATCGCTATATTGATTGCTTGATTCTTCGTGTAGAACTTTTCGAGCATCTTGAATCTTTTGTAGTCGCCGACTGGGTATGGTCACTAGAAAAGAAATAACGGCAAATAATATGGCTGTTTCTCCCAATACAGCAGCTAGTTTAACTAGTGAGATATTCTGGAGCCAGTCAGTAAAATCAGAAACCTTGGTATCGACAATAACAATTGGCTTTTGTAGCTGTTCCTTTGCCAATAAAGATTGTTTTTCTTTTTTCATAGAAGATTTTTTCTATTTTAATTATTTATATAAGTATAAACAAACAGTAATTATTCAAGCATACCGGCAAATTCATCCTGTTTTACAGGAGTAAACTTGCCGTTATTTAAAGAGGTTATTTCGACAAAATCTGATGCTTGATTACTATTCTGAGTAAAGTCAATTTTAACTCCATCCAAATCAAATTTGGAATCAGCAACCTGCCTGATAAAACTATCGCGATTGATTTTTACTGAAATTTGCTTAAGAATTTTCACAAGCATTTTACCAATGATATACCCTTCTAACGAAACATAACCACAATTCTTGGATAAATTATCTTGGGAATTCTTGCACAACTTTTTAAATTCTTCGACAATAGGTAAGTTATTCTTTGAAAAGGGTACGACTTGAGTCATGACAACTTTATCAGTCACTCCATATTCTTCTAAGTCAAGCTCCAATTGTTCAGCACCAGTAAAGGAAAGAGATGAAATAACCCAATCTTCACCTAAATCATTAGCATGTTTAGCAAAGCGTGCAATATTACTGTAAGTACCAGCCGTAACTACTAACTTGCAACTTGTTCCAGTCTTTTCTTCCCATTGCTTCAAAGAGTTATAGCCTGCAATTACATCGGGGGTATTACGGGTATAAAAGCCTACTGGACGTGAGTCATTAGACTGGATACTATAATCACTATTTGCTGAGGATTCATGTTCATCAAAATGAGTCAATTTTTCCTTCGTTACTCCCTCATCTAATAGAGCTTGTTTCAAGCCTTCTAATCCTGCCCTACCATAACTATCATTTTGGACATAGGCACAGATTTGATTGACCGGCAAACCAGCAGCTAAAGCCCATTTAACTACAGCAGCTATTTCCTGTGCATAACTGGCACGGTAATTGATCGCTACTTTTGAATACGGTGGCGATCGCAACAAATCAGCTCCAGTAAAAAAACCTATAGCAGGAATTTTATCCTCTAATAAAATTGGCAATGTTTTCTTTGCTGTTGGGGTTCCTACATTACCAATCATTAAAAAGACACCATCCTCAACTAACTTTTTTGTCTTTATTTCTGAAACTGGGGGATCATAAAAGTCATTTTCAAAGGTTAATTCAATTTTTTTGCCTTGCACAACCTCTCCGTTAAGTGCTGCTTCCAAGCCAGCCTTCATACCATTTCCCAGTGCCTCTTCTTGACCTTCTAAGGCAAGTACCGACCCGACTTTAATTGTTCCTTGAGTAATGCCTTCATTGTTGACTTCATTGTTCGATTGCTTACAAGCAGTCATTGTCCCTAAAGCCAGACTCAAAGCAACAATAACTAAATTCTTGCAGATAATTTTATGGAAATGAATCATGACATCGATAGTTTTTCCGCCAGTGAGAAAATCAAACAAGAAGTTTTCAACTATTCTATGGATGAATATTTAAGTTAAAAATAAATGCATTTTGTCAATATATTCAAGTAAAATAAATTATTTAAATGATAATGATAATCAAAAAAAATGGAGTAAGTAGATATTGACACAGATAATATCTTCTTGCTCCTCCAATAACTATTGATAAAGCTAAATTTGCCATTTGCCCATTTGCCCTATCGTTCCAGACTCTATTTTGGCTCACAAAATTATAGTTTTTAATTAATGTTCAGAGCGAGTGTTTCTCTCAGCTCCAGCATTGATTGTTTGAGCGTTTAATTGCTCCAATGGTGGTTGATGATTTGCTCGTAGAGCGTTTACTTGTTCGACTAAGTCATTGAGACATGCCTGCCAATTATTATCAGTCGGCTGAACACCATGATTATGTCCTTGATAATACTTGATATGATCGCTGTTCGTTTGTCTTGCAGTATCAACATCGTAATACTGTAGCTAACAAAAATATTTCATGTTTCTCTCCTATTTTGAACTTTTCTCCTACTCTGTTTTAAGGCTTTTCTGGATTCTGCCTTTAAGCCTATTCATGTTTCTATATTGATTCATTGGCTCTAGCTCTTTCAGTGGGAAAAGTAGGATCATAAAGTCGGAAAAGTCTGTTATGTGAGCTGCTATAGCAATTCTCCTTCATCGTGAGGTACATTAAACTTTCTTGCCTATTCCCTATTTGCCCTATCACTTACCACCTGATAACTTCGTATCTCATCCAAATGAGATACACTATAACTAGATATTCAATGAGCAAAACTCAATTCACAAGCGCTTCCATTTCCTCTTTCCCCTTTAATTTCCTTTTATTATTGCCCTTAATAGGCGGCATTTTGATGGGTTTGACACCTTCACCGGTAGAAGCTTCGCCCTTAGCATGGATTGCTCTAGTTCCCCTCTGGTTTCTGGTTATCTTCCAAGATATCAATTCCCAATTCCCAATTCCCAATTCCCAATCTTCAACTACAAACATTTGTCAATCTGCTTTGTACGGTTTAGTGTGGGGTATTGGTTACCACGGGTTAGCGCTGTTTTGGATTACTGGCATTCACCCGATGGATTGGATGGGAGTACCCTGGCTTGCTAGTATTGCGATCGCTCTTTTCTGTTGGACTTTCCTTACTCTTTGGGGAGCTTCCCTCGTAGCGATTTGGGCAGCAGGAATGGCATTTGTCCAAAAGGCGACATTCAAAGTAAAGGAAACCAAAAAAGCCAGCTTTTTATCTACCTTAGTTCGCGTCTTGATTGGCACAGCTTTATGGTGTGGCTTAGAAGCTCTTTGGAGTAGTGGTCCTCTGTGGTGGAGTTCCCTATCTTATACCCAGAGTCCCCACAACCTACTAATTTTACACCTTGGTCAACTATCTGGTCCTACAACCATCACCGCAGCAATTGTCGCAGTCAATGGTTTGCTAGCCCAAAGCATAGCATTAGCTTTCAATAAAAGAAGGCAGGAGGCAGGAGGCAGGAGGCAGGAGGATAAAAATCTTTCTTCCCTTGCTTTCAATTCCCAATTCCCAATTCCCAATTCCCAATTCCTAATTTTCAATATGGCAGTAGGACTATTAATTGTTCTACACTTGATTGGTTTTCTACTCTACAGCCGTCCTTTAATTCAACCAAGCACTGCCGCACTGCAAGTGGGGATTATTCAGGGTAACATCCCTAATGAGATTAAACTTTACTCAGAAGGTTGGCGTCGTGCTCTCAGGGGCTACACTACTGGCTATGAAACCTTGGCAGAGGAAGGAGTTGAGGCTGTGATGACTCCGGAAACAGCTTTACCCTTCCTCTGGGATGAGCAGTTTCGGGATGAGAGTCCTTTCTATTCAGCAATTTTAAATAAAGGTGTCCTTGCTTGGGTAGGAGCATTCGGCAAACAGGGATCTAGTTTTACCAATAGTCTTTTTACTATTACTGGCACTGGAGAAACTATCAGCCGCTTCGACAAGGTTAAGTTAGTACCTTTAGGGGAATATATTCCTTTTGAGCAGGTTTTAGGAAAGTTAATTGATAGACTTTCCCCTCTTAATGCTCACCAAGTAGCTGGTAAGCCAAATCAGAGCTTTGAGACGCCATTCGGTTCAGCAATTGTCGGCATCTGTTATGAGTCAGCTTTCGCCTACCATTTTCGGCGTCAAGCTGCAGCTGGTGGAGAATTTATCCTGACAGCGTCTAATAATGCCCATTACAGTGAAACTATGCCAGCTCAACACCATGCTCAGGATGTAATGCGGGCAGTAGAAACTGACAGGTGGGCAGTACGTGCAACCAACACTGGCTACTCTGGTATTGTAGACCCTCACGGTAGAACGCAATGGTTATCGAGGATTAATACCTATGAGATTCACGCAGATACCATTTACAAACGGCAGACACAGACTTTATACGTACGTTGGGGAGATTGGTTGACACTAATGTTGTTGGGATTAGCAGCAATTAGTTGGTATTTTGTTAGCTCTTGAGAAACACGCTCAAAGCTAATGGCTAATGGCTAATGGCTAATGGCTAATGGCTAATAGCTAATCTCTTAATAAACACCGAGTCTCTGAGTCAGGCAACAGGGAGCAGTGATAAGATTGGACGGTTTGGTGTACCGAAATTGATGGTTCTTTTTTCGGTTATTAAGTATTAAAGATCTCAATGGGAAGGAAGTAACAGGTGGCAGTTTATCAAGTCCGACTAGTAAATTCGGCAGTCAATCTTGATCGCACAATAGAAGTACCCGATGATCAGTACATTTTAGATATAGCAGAGGAAGCTGGCATACGCTTACCTGCTGGTTGTCGTGAAGGAACCTGTTCAGCCTGTATCGCCAAAATCATTAGTGGGGAGGTGGAGCAAAGTGAGCAAAAATTTCTGCAACCGTCGGAAATAACTGCTGGCTACACAGTTACTTGTGTTGCTTATCCTTTATCAGATTGCACTCTGGAAACTCATCAAGAACAAGTTTTATATAAATCATCTCTTTATTTCAAGCCTGGTAAAAATGAATAATGAATAGCGAACTTTGGAAACAGGCTTAATGGGTAGTGTGGCAGGAATTCTCGCTTGGTTGTTAGTTGAATGTTTAAGCCCACATTCGGCAGGTTGGTTGTGAAATGGGATATTTTGAGAAAGTGTTTCGCCTGTGTCCCCATCTCCCAATAGACCTCTCCGAAAATACTCAATACGCCTATGTAACTGGCTTTCAGTCTTATAATCGCCAATTTCAATTAGAGCCAATTTCTACGCTAAAATAGGTACTTGAGCCAATTACTGTTAATAATTTCTCATTTTATTATCTATTTTTATTATTTTTATTCATCAATAATAGACATTCAATTAATTATGTTGGTAGTATTAATGCACCAATCCTTAATCTCACTAACCCGCAAATTATGCCAATTATCTGTTCATACTTTCTGGTATTTAATCGAAATCTCTCTTGAGCTACTCTAAATATCTTAACTAGACGAATTACATGTTCTACTATCACTCTTTCAACTGCTAGTTCTTGATTTTTCTTTTTTTGCTCTGCAGTTAATTCTCGCTTTTTCGGTTTTTTCTTAGGAGTTCTAATCGATGCTTCTCCCTCGTAAGCTTTATCTCCAGTAAACTTTTGATTTTCGTCAAAATTGTTTTGAGTTTCACGAAATAATTTAACGTCACTTTTAGGACCAGTTTGACCTGCTATTACATCAACAATATCCTTGCCATTAGGCAAAACAATTAATTGATTTTTTCGAGTATGATTTTTCTTCTCGCCTGAATAGTATTTTTTTTGTTCTTTATAGGCTCCAGGTCTTTCTATTGGCTGCTCACAGCTATCCACTATTAATTGATATTCCTGTAGTATTTCTTTGATGATTTCACTGTCACTTGAGTTTTTTTTTACTTGTTCAAGTAAGCTAGCCGGTAATAACTCTGCCAAAATAGGACACCAATAATTGAAGGTATCATTGGCGGTTGTTTCGCTGACTCCAAATTGAATTCCCAGTAATTGGAATGTTGTCAAATGTCGCAGATATGTTAAAGTAAGAAGGACTTGTTCTTCGAGAGAAAGTAGGGTCTTTCGACCCCCTCCAGTCGCAATAATTCTGACTTTTTTAGCCTCAGATGATGCTAGCTTTTTATAATGTAGCTCTCTGGCTTTTTCTAGCAATTTTTCTAGCTGCTCATATTTCAGATCAAGTAAACGCTGTGCATCTTGCGGATGATTTTGAATATGCTCGAATAGAGAACTCATACAATCTTATAAAAAACACAATTAATATTATTAAAACACAAATTATTTATTTTTCGGAGAGGTCTATTAGCCATTAGCCATTAGCTTTGAGCGTGTTTCTCGAAACGGATTGAATCTGTCCCAATTTCTAACAATTAATCTACTTCTAATGGTCCGATTCCCCGTTCGATAGTATACTGCTTCAACTCTTCTACTAACTGATTATTGTGAGAAGCAGTTCTTGCTCCTGCTTCAGCTGCCCAGCGTTTTAATTCTTTAATTTGGTCACGAGCGATCGCGGCTAATGGTACTGTTTGGTCAATAGCCCGCACAATGTCTTCTGTGGTGAAATCTCGTCGCTGCCCATTGACTACTGTGCCAAATGCTTGGTGCATGGCGTCGATAATTACCTGCTCAATCTCTGCCCCACTGAAATCCTTGGCTTGACTTGCTAACAGAGCTAAATCAAATTCTCGCAAGCGGCTAGGGCGTAAAGGTTGCAAATGCACCTTAAATATTTCTTGTCTTTCCGACTCTGTAGGTAAGTTCAAGAAGAAGATTTCATCAAACCTCCCTTTTCGTAGTAACTCCGCTGGCAAAATACGCACATTATTAGCTGTTGACACAATAAATACCGGGCTAGTTTTCTCTTGCATCCAGGTAATCAAACTGCCAAACACTCGTCGGGAAGTGCCAGAATCTCCATCAACTCCCCCAGTAATATTGCCAAAAGCTTTATCAATTTCATCAATCCACAGTACACAGGGAGCGATAGCTTCCGCTAGCTGAATCATCTGCCGGACTTTGCTTTCACTTTCTCCGACAATACCACCAAATAACCGTCCAGTATCTAGGCGCAATAGAGGTAATCGCCATTCATTGGCAATGGTTTTAGCTGATAAAGATTTACCTGTGCCTTGGATACCTACCAATAAGACACCTTTGGGATTAGGGATGCCATAACGTCTTGCTTCCTCTGTAAAGGCATCTTTGCGCATCCGCACCCAATGCTTGAGGTTCTCTAACCCCCCGACATTTTTCAAAGATTCCCTAGCGGTGAAAAATTCCAAAATTCCCGTCTGACGAATCGCTTGCTTTTTCTCCTCAAGCACTCCATCAATATCTGTCTCATCTACCTGTTGTTTCGCTGCTAGGGCTTTAGCCAAAACCCGCCGAATCCGCCCCCAACTCAATCCTTGACAAGCTTTAACTAGCTGTTCCCTGCCTAAACCAGTAACTTTGAGTTTTTCTGGTACTACCAGCTGCCCTGTCAAGTAATTAATTTCCTGTAGATCTGGTAAAGGGAAGTCAATTACAGTTACTTCTTCTTGTAACTCTGCTGGCAGTTGTAGAGTGTGAGAAGTTAGGACAAGGGTTTTGCGAGAGCGCTTCAAATCCCGCGTTAAATTCCGCAATTCCCTTACTACTGGAGCATGTTTATCAGTATAGGGACTCATCAAAATCGGGTGCAAATCCCGCAGCACGAAAATACCACTTTCTTGGGCTGC
Source organism: Caldora sp. (assembly GCA_965222765.1). GTDB lineage: Bacteria > Cyanobacteriota > Cyanobacteriia > Cyanobacteriales > Coleofasciculaceae > Caldora. The sequence continues at coordinate 148,772 of CBDCVG010000045.1, read as the reverse complement.
TGCTTTACTAATCCGACTCAGAGCTGCCATAACAGAGCCTTTATCCGAGCCATTATCATTCCAGCCCCGCACGATATCCCATAACAAGAGCTTGCGCGGCGGCTGGGAATGTTCTGCTACCTGACACAATACTTCTTCTAAAGGTTCTTCTTCTACTGTCACAATATATAGCAATGGATAACGAGCCCGGATCATTAAATCCAGTTCTTCTACCAATGCTCTGTGGGGCTGATTTTGACTATCAACAACGGTGTAATCAGCTTCTGTTGGTAATTGGCTATTGGTCATTGGTTATTGGTTATTGGCACTATGACAAATTTAACGAAAAGTTGCGATCGCTTGATTAATCCAACCAAACTCTAGGGTAAGCTAAGGCGCATTTAAACTACTTAATCCCAATCTCCGTGTCTGGAGCGTCAGTAATAACTCATGATTTAAATGCATAACAGCTTATGTTGGTAGGCGTGCTCGTAACCCGGATTTCCGATTAAACATCAGTAGTTAATGTATCAACAATCACCAATTAAATCTTGATAAATTACTTAAAAGCCGAATCTAAGAGGTGAGTACTGAAAATGATAATAAGAGTTTTCCCGGAATAATGAAATAAGTGCTGTATCAAAATTTTATAAATAAATTAGCTTTTGTCCGGAATTTGTCAAAAAAACCAGATAAATGAAGAGACACTATGTTCTTCTGGCAGATCCGTGCCTCACTTGATGGGGCAAGACCTACTATTACTCAACCAAAGCAAAGAGGGTTTTTCACTTACCCTCTGCACAAATCTTGCTGACCCCAAATTTATTGATGCGAGTCTATCAATCTCTACCTTTATAGATATCATATTTTCCTCTCACAGGAAAAATTACTAATGGTGCAAAAACATGTTTTCTCCAGGGATAAAGTTCACCCGTAGTCTCCAATGAACCGTCTGGCAACTCCCCTATTCTGCTCTAGAAACTCTCACAAGTTTCCCAATTTTGGTAGGCGGTTGCTTGTAAGAGAATGAGGTAGCTTGAGAGCTACTGAAACTTCAATTTTGGTATGTTTGGTCAGCAAGCTAAGTAATCTCGGCTTTCATCGAGTCAATAGTGACATTTATCTTCTTACTCTGCCATTACTTTTATCACCTTAGCTGAATCAGAGGTATGCCACCAAAAGCTCACATAGAACCTTTCCTCTCCGTAGAGGAAATCAAGCTCCACTACCGACGGGCTAAAGACACCACCGAAGCGCGGCGGTGGCATCTTCTACAATTAGTTGCTCAACAGTGGACTATTAAGCAAGCCGCTCAAATTGTTGGCTTGAACTACGATTATGCTAAAGAAATCGTCAAGCGCTACAACAGTGAAGGTCCCCCGGGGATGAGAAACCGTTCCAAAGATCGCCAACCTCCACCCCCAAGAACTCTACTCACCTCAGAGCAACAGCAAGAACTGCGACGAGCTTTGCAAGGTCCAGCTCCTGGGGGTGGCTCATGGTCTGGTCCAAAAGTTGCCCAGTGGATTGCTAGGAAAACAGGGCGTCAATGGGTGTGGCCTCAGCGAGGCTGGGACTACCTTAAACGGTTGAAAGTTAAGTAGAGCTTATGCTGCGTGTTGCTCTTGTTGGTCTAGAAATTCATCTAACAGTTGGAAAAATTTTTCAAACCCTGATTTTTCATCATGAAACGATTTTGCCAATTTCTGCCCATATTGCCTCTTGATCCCCCATTCTCTCTACCCAGAAAAAAAAGTTACGAACGGAGACGCTCTTGTTCTTGCGTCGGCTCGATGAACTGCGAACCAAGAACTCTTGGGAATCCCCCGCTATACCTCGTTAGAGGTTAGCGGAGGGAGGATGTCAAACCTTAAACTTCTCGATAATTCGCTTCATTGCCTCATTGACATTATCGCGACTATTAAACGCAGAAATGCGGAAGTAGCCTTCACCGGCAGCACCAAACCCAGAACCGGGTGTCCCTACAATATTTGCCATCTGGAGCAACTTATCAAAGAAATCCCAACTGGAAAGCTCATTAGGGGTTTTTAGCCATATATATGGTGCGTTCACACCCCCATACACCACTAATCCGGCTTCAGTGAGCTTTTCTCGGATAATTTTGGCGTTTTCTAAATAAAAGCTGATTAGAGCCTTAACTTGTGCTTGTCCTGCATCTGAGTAAACTGCTTCTGCTCCTCGCTGTACGATGTAGGATACCCCGTTGAACTTAGTAGACTGGCGACGGTTCCACAGTTTCCACAATTCCACATCCGAACCATCGGCAGCTTTTGCCGTTAGGCTTTTGGGTACTACTGTGAGCGCACACCGGGTTCCGGTGAAACCTGCATTTTTAGAGAAGGAGCGGAACTCAATTGCACAATTCCTTGCTCCCTCAATCTCGTAGATGGAATGAGGTAGATTTTGCTCTGTGATGAAGGCTTCGTAAGCAGCATCGAAAAGAATAATGGAGCCATGGTTATTAGCATAGTCTACCCAGTTTTTGAGGTAATCCTTGCTAGCAGTTGCTCCAGTGGGGTTATTGGGGAAGCACAAATAAATCAGATCTACTTTTTGGGAGGGAATCTCGGCAGTGAAATTATTCTCCTCTGTAATAGGCAGGTATACTAAACCCCCAAACTCCCCTGCATCGTTAACAGATCCAGTATTCCCAGCCATTACGTTGGTATCTACATACACTGGATAGACGGGATCCGTAACAGCGATTGTGTTGTTGTTGCCGAAAATATCTAGAATGTTACCCGTGTCGCACTTAGAACCATCAGAGATAAAGATTTCATCAGGTTCAATCTCGCATCCCCGTGCCTGGAAATCGTGGGTTGCAATTTTTTCCCGCAACCAGGAGTAGCCTTGTTCAGGGCCATAACCTTTGAATGTGGCGCGATCGCCCATTGCTTCCACTGCTGTAATCATAGCAGTGCGGCAAGCTTCCGGTAGGGGTTCTGTAACATCCCCAATACCCAGCTTGATAATTGGGGCATCAGAATTGCTTTGTGCAAAGGTATTAACCCGTCGAGCAATTTCGGGAAACAGGTAACCTGCTTTGAGTTTGAGGTAGTTATCGTTAATCGTTGCCATAGATAGTGTGGACTCTACAAACGCCGTAAACCAGCTTACTGCCAAAGTAGTACCGCTGCGCGGAATTAAAAATGCAGAATTGAGAATTCAGAATGCTTATAGAGTCAGGATTCTATCGCTCTCTCTCCTGGTGGGTTATTTCCGCCGCGTTGCACTAGTAAGTTGATACGTCTTAAGGGGAACAATTATCAAAGATAATTTATGTGAACTACCCACACTTCTCTTCGAGTAAGTGTGGGCTTCCGGCTTCATCGACAGAGGCCTTTCCACCTTGCGGCTTATTGGTCTTACTCCGCCTCGGCACGGCAAGAACGGGGTTCCCTCCGTCCATATTTAATATCCTTATGCCTTCGGCTCTGATGTTCAATGCTGCGTTACCATCACGGTCATGAACCGTGCCACAAGATGGGCAATCCCACTCCCTGAATAAGAGTGGTAATTCAGCGACAACATAACCGCAGCATGAACACTTCTTAGAACTGGGGAAAAACCTGTCAATTTCGATCAGCTTACCTTCTTTGTTCTCTAGTTTGTATGCAAGGAAATTGACAAACATTCCCCAACCAACATCCGATATTGCTTTGGATAGTTTCCGGTTCCGTACCATCCCTTTGACGTTGAGGTTCTCCACAACGATGACTTGGCTTTCGTCTACCAGTTTCCGACTGAGTTTGTGGAGGAAATCTTGGCGGGTATTTGATACTCGTTCGTGAACCTTAGCTACGATTTTTCTGAATTTTTGTTTGGTCTTACTTCCCTTGGTTTTACGGGCAAGTTTTTGTTGTTTCCTAGCCAGATTTTTCTCATGATGCTTGAGGTGTTGAGGATTTGAATACTTGCTCACTTGTTCGCCATCGTGAACAATAGCAAAATCTTTCAACCCCAAGTCGATACCTAGAGTTTTGTTTCCAGTAGGGGCGAATGGCCATTCGCCCTTACCCTCAACAGCTCCGTCTGTCTCGCATAAGATGGAGGCAAAATATTTACCCCTCTTCTGTCACTTTCCGCAATTCTCACGAAATTCCGTCATTACAGCCAACGAGACTTAACGAGAGAATCAGGGTTTGACCGCCATTTTTCGGAGTTTGACAGAAGAGGGGTATCTTGAGCAAGTTGGGTTTCACTTTGTTCCACCCAACCTACCGATTTAGCCTTTGGCGCTACAGCAAACTACTGTAAACTTTCTCGCAACTGACTCTTAGCAGTATCTAACGCTTCCCCTAATTTACTAGCATCCCGTCCCCCAGCTTGCGCAAGATTTGGACGTCCCCCACCGCCACCACCACAAATCTTGGCGATGCCACCAATAAACTTGCCAGCTTGTAGCTTCTTCTGTTTGTTCACTTTCGGACTAAATGCTGCCACCAAACTCACCTTACCTTCCGCAGGAACTGAACCCAGTACGACTGTGCTATCTCCTAGTTTTTGCTGCAAACGCTCAGCCGCAGTTTTTAAGGCATCTGGATCTGCATTTTCCATCATTGCCACCAGTACTTTGAACTCACCCACTGACTCAGCTTGTGATAATAATTGGTCCGATTTAGCTAAGGCAAGTTCTTGTTTGAGAGCATCGAGTTGTTTTTGAGATGCCTTAAGTTCGTTTTGTAGACTAGTGATACGCTCCGGTAATTCTTCTGGTTTTGCCTTAAAGCGATCGCTAAGTTCTTTGACTACTTTATCCCTTAGATTCAGGTAGTCTAACACTGCAGGACCTGCCACAGCTTCAATCCTGCGGATACCAGCAGCGATACCTGCTTCTGAGACAATTTTGAACACCCCAATTTCAGCGGTATTGTTCACATGAGTGCCACCGCAGAGTTCCATGGAGACACCGGGGAAATCAATTACCCGTACTTCATCACCATACTTTTCCCCAAACATGGCGACTGCACCTTTAGCTTTTGCCTCAGCAATCGGCATTACTGCTATTTCAGCTGTATGAGCTTCACCAATCCAGGTATTTACTTGCTCCTCTACTTGCTGCACTTCCTCTAGTGTGAGGGAACGAGAGCAGTTGAAGTCAAAGCGTAATCTATCAAAAGCCACTAAAGAACCAGCTTGAGAAATGTCAGAGTCAACAATTAGTTTCAAGGCTGCTTGTAATAAGTGAGTAGCTGTATGATTAGCTTGGGCACGACGGCGACAGGCACGGTCAATTTGAGCGGTAACGGTATCCCCTAGCTGTAAAATACCCCGTTCAATAGAGCCGAAGTGGACAAAGAAATCCGATTCTTTCTTCACATCCTCGATACGTACTAGGATATTATCCCCAGATAAGTAGCCGCGATCGCCAATTTGTCCCCCTGATTCGGCGTAAAATGGGGTTTGTTCCAAAATTACCTGCACCTCTATACCGGCTTCAGCAGACTCTACTGATTTACCATCTACTAACAGTACTGCCACTTTACCTGGGGATTGAGGTTGAGTGTAGCCCAAAAACTCCGTACCATGAATATGTTCAGCTAGCTTATCTAGGCTCTCCTGTACAGTTAAATCAATAGTTTCGTGAGCTGCCTGGGAAGTTTCCTGCTGTTCCTTCATGGCTGCTTCATAGCCTGCAACATCCACCGTTAGACCTTCTTCTTCGGCAACTTCTTGAGTTAGTTCCAGGGGGAAGCCGTAGGTGTCGTAGAGGGTAAAAGCATCCCTACCACCGATTTGAGTCTTGCCTGCCTGCTTGACTTGTTCGACAATTTCTGCTATCAGTTTTTCACCTCGTTCCAGGGTTTTCAGGAAGCGGGATTCTTCTCGTTGTAGTTCCGCTGTGATTACTGCTTCTCGTTCCCGCACATTAGGATAGGCAGATTCTGAAAGTGCGATCGCACTTTCTGCTACTTTACAGGTAAATTCTCCCTGAATCCCAATCAACCTTCCATGACGTACTACCCGGCGAATCAAACGGCGCAAGATATAACCTCTGCCTGTATTGGAGGCAGTAATCCCATCAGTAATCATGTGAACTACTGCTCGAATGTGATCCCCAATCACTTTGAGAGAGACTTTCGTTTTCTCATTACTCTTGGCGTAGTCAATCCCAGCAATTTCGGCTGCGGTTTTGATAATCGGTAAAATTAGGTCAGTTTCGTAATTATTGGGTACTTGCTGGAGAATTTGCGCCATCCTCTCCAGTCCTAAACCAGTATCAATATTTTTGTTCTGTAGGGGTGTCCGGTTACCTTCGGCATCCTGGTTGTATTGCATGAATACCAGGTTGTAAAACTCGATGAACCGGGTATCATCTTCTAAATCAATATGAGCATCACCCTTTTCTGGGTGAAAGTCGTAGTAGATTTCTGAACAGGGACCACAGGGGCCAGTAGGACCAGATGTCCAAAAGTTATCTTCTTCTCCCATCCTTTGGATGCGATGCTCTGGAATACGGATTTTATCTCGCCAGATAGCAAAGGCTTCGTCATCATCTTGAAACACACTGACGACGAGATTTTCTGGAGATAAACCAAAAACTTCTGTAGATAGTTCCCATGCCCAAGCGATCGCTTGTTCTTTAAAATAATCCCCAAAGCTGAAGTTGCCCAGCATCTCAAAAAAGGTATGATGTCGTGCTGTGCGTCCTACATTCTCAATGTCGTTAGTACGCAGGCACTTTTGGGAAGTGGTAGCACGGGGAAATTCTGGAGAACGCTGTCCGAGGAAAATCGGTTTAAAGGGTAGCATTCCTGCGATTGTCAGCAGCACAGTGGGGTCTTCCGGTACGAGAGAAGCGCTAGGAAGCGACTGGTGTTCTTGCTGAATATAGAAATCCAGGAACTTTTTCCGGATTTCGCTACCGCTAAGGAACTGGGGAGATTCAGGCATAGTCATTTACGAAGAAGGTAAAAAAAGTTGGTGTTTTAAGCATCTCATCAAGCAAGTTTCTAAAATAGAGACAATATTAGCTAATCTGTTTAAATTATAAATTTCCAATTCACCCCTATGGTGTTGATCTTAGCGATACATCAATAACGCCGTGTCTTCTGGACACCATAAACTAATCCTGTACCAATTGAGAGGAAAATCAAGAGCCAGATTATACCGCCAGGAATAAAGGTGAGAATGCCAAAGCCTCTAAGCACATAGACCACTATAGTGATTGCCAGAGTAATGGCAAAAGTGTAGGCATATTGCAGAGTGTCAGATGGAGGATATGAACTCATATTGGGGTGTTAGGTGTTAGGTGTTAGGTTTTAGGTTTTAGGTTTTAGCTAACACTTACTGTAGTCCTTTATCTTGTAACAAGTTATTCACCCAACCAGAATCTTCTTTTGATAATGGTGGTATTGGCTCTCGACGATAATCAATCACATAATCGTAACCTGCTTGATCATAGATCTCATTTAACAAGGCTTGCAAATCCACTACTGGCTCAATATCCTCGGAGCGAAGAGGAAGAGAGAATGTTGGAATGGGTTCTTGCAAACTAAACCCATATAAATCTGCTTGGGGACGACAAGCTTCACGACTGACCAAAATGCGATAATCTGTCTGAATATCATTTTTTAAAGTTGGCATGGGATGCCATCCCCGCAGTAAATCAATTTCTACTAAATGAGTTAAGCTACCCAAAATTTTCTGGCGTTTTTTGAGGTACATTGCTCTCTCCCCTCCCGAACGCTTATTTACAGGAGAGAGAATTTCAATTGCTGTTACTACCTGTCCGGTAGCTAATTCTTGCACCTGTAGATAAGATTGCTTAATCAGTCCAGGCATTGGCAGAGTAATCGTTACCGGTTGCACTGCAGGTGAAGCCATCGCAATGTTAGATTTCTGGGGATCTTGGTTAGTCGGTTGACGGTTTACTGCTGTACCAGGAATCCCCACTAGTAGCAAATTATCTCCATCAGTCTCACTGACTTCATAAATTCGCTTTTTAATGGCTACTCGATATTTAGGTCGGATGTAGGGAACCAAAAAATCCGCGATCGCTATTATCAAGCGACTGTGAACTTCTGCCCAAAAATCAGGATGCTCTAGGTAGGGATCCATCCCCGGAAACGGAGAAGACATAGCTTGACTCAAATCGGTGATCACTTACCAGTGTAATGGTTTTTGCAATATATCTATTTAGGTCTCGTGTTAGTGTTGATTTTATCGACCTACTTAAAACTGAGGAAAAACCAGGATGAGTCTTAAAGTTACTGGCATCATCGAACGCCGAGACATCGGACTAGGTGCTTGGGCATTAGTTGCTGAAACTGGAGAAACCTATGAACTCAAGGATCTACCTTTGGAGTTACAGCGCTCACAACTAAAAGTGCAAGTAGAAGGAATAATCCGAGATGATATCATGACTTTAGCTATGATTGGTCCAGTTTTGGAAATCCAGTCGTTTGAAGTTTTGGGATAACTCCCTCTTTCAACAATTGATAATGAACAATGGATAATGGATAATTACCTCTCCTTGAAAGAAGAGGATTGAACTTAAGAAAAATATTTTCTTTTTATTTCCTTCATAAATGAAGAGGTCAAAGACCAACTATCAATTATCAATTATCAATTATCAATTGACAAATATACTTTTATTGTTTGACACATACTTACTTAAGTATTGATAAATCTTTGAACAGTCTTCACCAATTCTTCTTGATCAATTGGCTTAACTAGGTAAGCATCTGCTCCCTGTTTTTTGCCCCAAAACTTATCCATCTCAGTTGCTTTAGTAGAGCAGATAACTATAGGAATATTACGAGTCTCTGCTTGAGCTTTGAGATCACGACAAATCTCGAAACCACTGCGATCCGGGAGAACAACGTCTAAAATAATGACATCGGGCTTATTGGTGCTAATTTTAGCTAAAGCCTCTACTGCATTTTGCGCAGTGAGGACATCAATGCCCTCTTGCTTCAGACAACAGCTTAGAATATTCATTGTCGTTAAGGAATCGTCAACAACTAGGGCAATACTCACAACATTTACCTTACATTTACAAACAACTGAAAGTGATTATTCGTTATTGGCTATTGTTCATTGGTGAGGGTTTAACTGATATTTACACTTCGTAATATGATCTTAATCACTAATCTTCCCCTCTTCTATTTGCTTATTGATTACGTTTAGTACTGTCTCCGCATCAATGGGTTTACTGATAAAATCTGAAGCTCCAAACAGACGAGCTCGAACCTGGTCAACAACGCCATCATTGCCAGTTAAGATAATAATTGGGGTATTACGGAAAGAGGGAATCTTGCGTAACTTACTGCAAATTTCATAACCGTTGGTGTTGGGCATTACTAAATCTAAGAAGATCAGATCCGGCTTCCGAGCTAGGATAGTTGCCAGAGCTCGTAGACCGTCGTTTATCCAAATAAACTGATGCCCTACTGCTGTGAGCAGCTTTTGCATTGTCTTACAAACCCACATATCGTCGTCTACACAAGCAATCAATAACTCCTTGCTCACGGTAGTTTTGGATTGCTGTTGAACAACAGATGGGCAAAACGGAGCTTCTAAGTCAGCAATAGTAACAAGTTCTACCAAACCTAATTGAATATAGGGTAGTAGTGAACGAGTTACTGGCAATACATCCCGCTTCATTTGCCCAGCCAACTCTCGTAGAGTACGTTGCCCGTTCAGTATACGTGTCAAAGTTTGATACACCTGAGCTGATGTGCGTGCTTGAAGTTGCTCTGGTTGCTTAATGATGGGAACGCTGTTAGGAGAATAGTCAGCTAGTTTCGCATTTTGCCAGACTTGCCAAAGCTTTTGAGCTTCTGCTATGGCTTGCTGGGAATCAAGTAAGATAAGTTGTTGAGACAACGAGTTATCTTGCTTAATTTGATAACTCACATCTCCAGCTTGGGCGACATCAAACAACACCTCAATAATAATCGCTTCAATTATTTTGGTAGCCTGTCCCAGAGTAATTTTTTGCTGTTCTACCCACAAGCATAAAAGCTCATATTCCCAACAGGTAGTGAAGACAGCAGCATCGATACTAGACACCTCTTTTTGCAGGTTGGGGAGATAAGGAGGTAGCTGAGGAGAGTAAGTTGCTAAGTTTCTTGCCCAACGTCTTACTGGAGTATTTCCTCCTGTCGCATAGGTGATGTCACCACGATTGAGATAAAAAATCCATTGTGTATTGTGTGAATCTTTCAGTAATAGTTGTCCGTTAAACCGTAGCTGTTGCAATGTTGTGAAAAATTTAGCTCTTCTCGAACTAGTAAAATTACCAACTGAGAGAAGAGGTGAATTAGATTGGGTAGATATCATTGTATTTGTCATCAGTAATGGAATAATTAATTGATAGTGCTGTGCTATCTTTATAAGAAGAAGGTGTTGTAATGTTAAATGTATAAATCGTCAGAATAAAAAAATGCATTAATCAGTTGGTAGATGTTTATACGATAACACCACAATTAAAAATATATTACATTTTTATGCATTTTTTATATAGCTTTGATAGAAGAAATAATATTTTTCTTTTTTTACATTTTGTTCACAATACAAACTACCAAAGATGACTAATTATCCTGAATAAAGCGAAAATACCATTTTCAAGGGATTTGCGGACAAAGTTCATAGCTGATTGATGTTCTCTTTTATAAACTTTGAACCTCTACTAAAGAGTTTATTTACAGGGCAAATAGGGCTGCTATATTTTAAATTGGTATCCTCTATTAAATTTTATTTATTCTCAAATGTCAGTATACAAAAGTTAACTAGTTAAGGAGTAAAAACTAAGAAGTTCGTTATGTTTATCATATTTCCAAGAAATGTCAAGGCATAAAAGTTAACTAATTCCAGGGAATTATGTAAATTTTTTGTAAAATAAATAGCTGAGGCGATTTGCGTAGAGATAATGGCTTACGTATTATGGTAGATAAACCCATATCTTTTGATAGATACATCTCCATTCATTAAATCGCAGCTAGAGATATTACAAATGTGTTTCAAATTAATTAGTCTAGATGTCTAAAGTTAACTCAGCTGTCAACTGAGTTAGGCATACTAGATTCAATGGGTGCCGGTTTCGTAAAACATTTCAGCTGTTCAAATTACTCAAACTTAGATGAACAGGAGTTTACCTGTAGAAATAGCTGTTCAGGTGGCAGATGCCGCCTTGTTCAAAAATAGTGCCAAACATCTGAATAATATCGAACTGTTGGTTATAAGAGGTGCTTGGCAAGGCAAGAAGTATAAGGATATGGCAGCAGAGCTTGGCTACAATACTGAGTACCTGAAAAATAACGTTGGTCCCAAACTATGGAAGCTGCTTTCACAATCGTTAGGGGAGAAAGTTAGTAAAAATAATTTGGTAGCAGTTTTAACTCAGTATGCTGTTTCTCGGGAACAACGTCAGAAGGAGATGGGGAGCAAAAGAGCAGGAGAGCAGAGGCAGAATCCCCACTTATCTATGTTCCCTCCATTAACCATCGAACTACCTCTGTCAGAAGTGGAATTAGACTCTCCTAAACAGTTGGTTTCTCCCACTTCAGCTTTTTACGTCAAGCGTCCCCCAATAGAAGAGTTTTCCTGCCAGAAGCTTGGGCAGCCAGGAGCACTAATGCGGATTAGTGCTCCCAAGCAGATGGGTAAAACCTCTCTGATGCTCTTGTGTCTCGCTCACGCTAAGAAGCAAGGTTTACGGGTTGTGGCATTAAGCTTGCAGCGAGCCGATAGTTCAGTTTTCACTAACTTGGATCAATTCTTAAAGTGGTTTTGTGCTGAGATTACCCGTCAGCTGCGGCTGCCACAGCAGGTAGATGATTATTGGCATGAGGCTTATGGAAGTAAGAGTAAATGCACTGCTTACTTTGAGGAGTGCTTGTTGTCAGCAACAGATACTCCTTTAGTATTAGCCTTAGATGAAGTTGATGAAGTATTTTGCTATCCAGAACTTGCTAAAGATTTCTTTAGTTTGCTGCGTTCTTGGCACGAAGAAGCCGCTTACGGAACCCCTAGTAGTAAATTTTGGCAAAACTTACGACTGCTGATTGTCCATTCCACAGAAGTTTGTCTACCTTGGGATACCAATCAACCACCCTTCAATCTGGGAACGGTGATTGAGCTACCGCGATTTACTCTCGAACAGGTACGGGATTTAGCTCAGCGTCATGGATTGCACTTCTCACCAGAGAAACTAGAGCAGCTGATGGAGCTATTGGGGGGTCATCCTTATCTGGTACGATTAGCGCTGTATCATCTTGCTCTGGGTGATCTCACCTGGGAAGAGTTGATGCAAACTGCTGCTACAGACGCCGGGATTTATCGCAACTACCTACACCGGTATTTAGGGAATTTGCAAAAGTATCCAGAGTTAGCCATAGCCTATAAACAAGTGCTACAGGCAACAGCACCAATAGGGTTAGATCAGGTGCTGGGGTTTAAATTGTACAAGATGGGATTAGTGTATTTGCAAGGGAACAGAGTTACACCCAGTTGCAAACTCTATCATCAGTATTTTAGGGAGCAACTACTTCAAGGAAAGAATTTCAGGGAAGCTAACAGCACTGCTTACACCCAACGCCTTGAGCAGTTGACTCAAGATAACCAAGAGTTAAAGCGCTTATGTAATCTAGATGAACTCACTCAACTAGCTAATCGGCGCTGCTTTGATTTATACCTGTTCAGAGAGTGGCGTCGATTGGCAAGGCAAGGAGCAATATTGTCACTAATTTTGTGCGATATTGACTTTTTCAAGACTTTCAATGACACTTATGGACATTCAGCAGGAGACATTTATTTAGAACAAGTTGCTGGTGCTATCAGTCAGGTAGTAAACCGTCGAGCTGACTTAGTAGCTCGTTATGGAGGTGAAGAATTTGTGGTGCTTCTGCCTAGTACAGATGGGATGGGTGCTGTTCATGTTGCTGAAAAAATCAGACAGAGAGTCAAAGCTTTGCCTAGTGATGGGTTAAAAGTTGCTAGTCAAAGATCAATGATTGATCCTGTAGTTACCATCAGTTTAGGAGTTGTTAGCACCATCCCTGCCCCGCAATCTAACCCGGAAATCATCGTCGGTGCTGCTAATGAAGCTCTCCATCAGTCTAAAGCACAGGGACGCGATCGCGTCACTTTCAAGCTGTTGTCTTGATTATCCTGAGGGAACATGTCAGAGAGTGCAGATACCCCTCCTGGTAGGTTGGGTTGAGCGTTAGGGAAACCCAACATTTAACGGGGCGATTGTTACCAAAAGTTCATAAATTAGGGTATTTTCACTGATGCTTTGACAGCAGTAAGACAGCGATACTTAGATAAAAAATCTAAGTTTCTGAGTAATTATGGACTTTATTGACCAAATTCAAACAATCTCTCAGCAAGTCTCAAAGCTAAGAGAGGAAATTCAAACAGAGGAAGCAACTAAAACTGCTTTTGTAATGCCATTTATCAATGCTCTAGGATACAACGTTTTTAATCCTATGGAGGTTTGTCCTGAGTTTACGGCTGATGTACCGGGTTTAAAAGGGGAAAAGGTAGATTATGCAATCATCATCGACAAGATACCAGCCATCCTAATTGAATGCAAATGGTGTGGTGGGGGATTGGAAAATCCAAAACACAGCTCTCAATTGCACCGTTATTTTCATACAACTTCAGCCAAATTTAGCATTTTAACAAATGGTATTGTATATCGGTTTTACACTGACACAGAAAAGCCTAATATTATGGATGAAAAGCCATTCTTTGAGTTCAATATAGTAGATTTTAACGAATCTAGTATAAATGAACTTAAACGGTTTTCCAAGTCAGGATTTGACGCTGATGAATTGGGTGATGTTGCTCGAACCCTTCTTTATGGGAAAGAAATTAAGCGCATTATGGCAGAACAACTAGTTGAGCCATCACCTGAATTTGTCAAGTTTTTTGCCAGCCAAGTTTATTCTGGTAGGCTAGTCGCATCTGTTGCCGAAAGATTTACAGAAATTACTAAGCGTTCACTAAAAGAATTTATAAATGAACGCATTACAGAAAGGTTAGCTGCTGCTATAAATGTAGATTCCCAAACATCAATCGAAGTAGAAGACTCCGAAGCAGAGGATCTTTCAGAAAGTGAAGGAATAATTACTACAGAAGAAGAGTTAGAAGCATTCCATATCATTAAAGCGATTTTACGTGAATCTATTGACATTGAAAGAATTCAATACAAAGACACCAGAAGCTACTTTGGTGTCAACTTAGATGGTAAATCTCAAAAAACTATTTGTCGTTTCCGCTTTTCCCCCAATAAAAAGACCATCGCTATTTTAGATACCAATAAAAAAGAAGCCAAAAAAGTAATTTCAAGCCTAAATGAAATTTACGGGGTTGCTGAATTACTGAAAGCAAGGGCTATAGATCTAGCACGAATTGGAGAGACACAAACAGAGAGTGTTGAGCAATAGAGATACAGGGTTTTGCAGGTTCTTGAGGTACACTATCACCAATATTATACCAAGTTTTTGGCCGCCATTCATCCCTGTTCCATACCTGTAAAGTTGGAGTCGGGATGAATGGCGGTTTAGCTAAGTAAAGCACACTCAGGGATGCTCCTCATAAACTCCTGCTCGACTAACAGCATAGTCTGATAGAAGAGGAACAGCAGTTCCAGCATACATTTGAAACTCATCAGCTAGACGATCAGCGATCACCTCAAACTCTTCATTTTCTTGAAGAAAATCGTTTTCTAATTGTTGCAAGCTTAAACTCTTTTTGCTCCGAGTCAAAAATTCAACAAAATCCAGAACTTCCATAATTTTGACTTTAGGTAGAAAATGGAGCCTTCGCACAATTTCTTCAATTAATGTTTCCATAGCTCCTCCTACTAGAGTAGAAATTACCAGTTCTGGTGGTCAGCATTTATTTTACCTTCAACCGTGAGAAGGCTCACACCGAATTCTTTGAATCGGTATGAGCAAAATCGTTGCTCTATTGATAGATGCCCCCTTATTTGTCATCTTCCAGAGTTAAAGGATAGACCGAATAAAGCAAGCCAAGAAAAGAGTTTAGTTCAACTTAAAAAAGATAGACCCTGGTACAAGAAAGTTCATTCCCAAGTATTACAGTCTGTGTCTGACAAAGTTGATAAAGCTTTTGACAGATGGCTTAAAGGTGATTGCAATGGTAAAAAATCTGGTAGACCTAGATTTAAAGGAGTAGGACAATACAAAACTTTCACTTATAAGCAATTCAAGCAACATCACTTTGTAGGCAATAAAATGACCTTGTCTAAAATTGGTGATGTCAAAGTAATTGTTCATCGACCTATGCCAGACGGATTCGTTATTAAAACCGTATCCGTCACTAAAAAAGCCAATGGTTATTATGTAACCTTAAGTCTAGATAACAAAGAAGTTCCGACTATTAAGCCAGACTTTGATGCCAATAATATTGTCGGTATCGATGTCGGGCTGATTGATTTTTACGTTGCTTCTGACAAGACCCGAATTGCCGCACCAAAACATTTGCGGAAAGCTGAATGTAAATTAAAGTCAGCACAACGTCAAGTATCCCGTAGAAAGAAAGGTTCATTACGTCGTAAGAAAGCGATTAAAAAACTAGGTATTAAACATAAAAAAGTTGCTGATTCCCGTAAAGATTTCCACTTCAAGACAGCCAAGAAACTGCTTAATAAATACGATGTCGTAGTAGTTGAGAAGCTGAACATCAAAGGACTCGCTAAGACAAGACTGGCTAAATCAATCAACGATGCTGGTTGGGGTCAATTCATTTCAATACTGACAAACAAAGCCGAGAATGCTGGTTTAAAAGTAATTGCTGTGAATCCCAACGGTACAAGCCAACAATGTTCTAGTTGTGGTCATAAAGTTAAAAAGTCGCTATCGGTAAGAATGCATAATTGTCCTGTATGCCATACACATATCTGTCGGGACTTGAATGCTGCGATAAATATAAAGAACCGTGGGGCGCACGGTCTAAAAGCTCAGTTTATGTCGTCAATGACGAGTCGCTGAGAAGCTCACACTTACCTGTTAAGGAAGTGTGAGTACGTCACCATTATTATTTCTATTCCCTATTGATAAACCCACTCTAACTGCAAATACTGCTCCAACAAAGCAAGTAACTCCTCCTCTTCAATAGGTTTACTAAGAAAGGCATCACAGCCAATACGCTGAGTTTCAGCCATTACTACCGAGAAAGCACTAGCTGATAGAGCAATAATCGGTACATCATTAATTGCCGGCATTTCCCGGAGCACCGTCACCATGGTAAAGCCAGTTTGGACGGGCATAAATAAATCGGTTAAAATTAGGTCTGGTCGATATTCCGTAGCAATAGTTACTCCCTGCTGACCATTCTCTGCCGTCACCACTTCAAAGCCTAAGGGTTCTAGCATATTAAGTAACAACAAACGATTTTCTGGTTGATCATCCACTACCAGGATCCTACGTTGTTTTCCTTTGTAATTAAGAACTTTACCTGAAATATCGTGTTCAGCTTCTGAGATAGTTTCAACTACATCTAAAGTGAGCTCAAACCAAAAGTTGGAACCTTTACCTAATTCACTCTCAACTTTTAGTTGACCTCCCATCAATTCCACCAGTTGCTTACTAATAGCTAAACCTAAGCCTGTTCCTCCTGAGCGCTGTTCAGTATCGCCAACTTGTTCAAAAGCTTGGAAGATCTTATCTAACTCCGAGGAGCTAATGCCCACACCTGTATCGATAACCTCGAAGCGGATAGTGACATTTTTTTCAGGTAAGGAAGTAGCGAATAATGCATCAACATCATCTATTACACTGACTCTCAAAGTTACTTTCCCTTGAGGAGTGAATTTGACAGCATTGTTTAACAGGTTGAGCAGAACCTGTCGTAGCCGTTTACCATCTGCTCGTAAGCTAGTGGGTAAGTTGTAACCAAGTTCGTGATTAAACAGAATCTTTTTTTCTATAGCTCGCATATGGATAATACCCACTACCCCTTCCAAAAAGGTGGGAAAATGCAAGTCTGTGGGGTAGATCTCCATCTTGCTAGCTTCGATTTTGGAGAAATCCAAGATATCATTAATCAGGGTTAATAAATGAGTTCCACTTTGCTTAATAATTGTCAAACCCTCGATTTGCTTGGGTCTTAAGTCGTCATCCCGCTGGAGGATCTTAGCATAGCCTAAGATAGCGTTGAGGGGGGTGCGGAGTTCATGGCTCATGTTGGCAATAAATTTGCCTTTTGTTTTGTTAGCAATTTCCGCAGTTTCTTTGGCAGTAACTAATTCAGCAGTGCGCTCCTTGACTCGAATTTCTAACTCCTGATTATTTTTTTCTAAAGCTGTAAAGGAATCGCGCAACTGCTCTGCCATGCGGTTAAAAGCTCGAGCTAAAATGCCAATTTCATCCTCACTCAATACAGGAACTTTATGGTTTAATTGTCCAACTGCTAACTGAATTGCTGCATCTGTAATTTTTCTAATTGGTTGGGTAATCCGGCGCGATAGTAAGTACACTCCAATCAACAGCAGTCCTGCTGAACTCAACCCAATCAGCAAAATATTCCTAGCTAGTTGTTGTGCAGGAGCAAATGCTTCTTGCTGACTGATCTCAGCCAGTAATGCTAAGTTCTGTTGCTCCAGCCAGCGATACACACCGATCACAGGTACTCCTTCATAATTCAGGTAAAGTCCAGCACCATTTTGTCCTTCTGTGGCAGTATCAATTCCTAAACTACTAATGCCTTCAGGGTATTTTTCAGTATCAGTTCGATTTGATACTATAAAGGAATTTTTTCTTTCTAAGCGACCGACTAGATAGGTTTCACCACTCTCACCTAAGCCTGTACGTTCCCGGATCAAGTTATCCACTTCTTTGAGATCTAGAGTAATGGAAATCACTCCAATGCGGCTACCTGATTCCTCAAGAATTGGTGTAGCAAAAGTAATTGCTGTCTTGCCTGTAATCGGGGAAGTATAAAAGGTTGGTTTAAAATTGGTTTGCTCTGAGGTAAAGTAAGTGGTGGTAGAGCCAAGAGGTTGATACTTACCCTGCAGGGTTTTATTTGTTGAGAAAACAATGATACCGCCAGTAGTAAGAATCGAAGTTTCTTTGAGATTGGGCTTGATCGCAGCTAAATCTTTAAAATATTGAGAAATGGTATCATAGGCTATCTGATAATCTATTGATTCGTTTGCTAAACCCTTGTGACTCAACAGAATTTCTGCTTGATCTTGTACTTCTGGCAACTTTGCTGATAAAAGTACGTCTTGGTACTGAGTATTTAGCCATTGGTTGATTTCATAGTCTTTGAGAGAGGTGGCAACACTGAGTCGGTCGAAAATAGATTGCTTAAGGGCATCTCTTGCTAAAACGTAAGCCATAATTGCCACAAGGCTGACGGTTACTAATGATAGCAAGGAAAAGGAAGTAACAAGTTTTAATAGTAAGCTTTTCTTGATAGATTGCATTTATTTGATGTCAAGTACTTCTTTGACACTAGAAAAAGACAAATTGAATTGAACCACGAAGGCACAAAGGACACAAAGGAAGAAAAGAACAAAATAGGTAACTTTGTGCCAGGAAGTAAGTTCAATTTAAGGTACTTTGGTTGAGGAAAATCAGCTTAAGACCAATCAGCAAAGATTTCCTCGATTTGCTCAATTGCTTGATTAGTTGCTTCCTCGATTGATAAGTCATCTACTGCAATTTTTCTCATAATTGTTCCCCAAACATTCTGAGCAGCTACTTCACCATAAGCTGGGTTAAATACTTGATAGGCTGGACGTGTTTTTTGCAATTGCTGTACCGCTACTGAAATATGTGGATCTTCGGGATTGCTCCAGAAAGGCTTTTCAAACAGTTCCGGCATGACTGGTAAGTACCTTCCTTGCGCACCTTCAGTGTATGCCTCCAAGTTTTCTGGTTGGGCTAAATATGAGAGAAAATTCTTAGCAATTTCCTTATTATCAGATGCTTCAAAGATAACTGCTTGCTTGATCTCCACTACGAATCTCATCGGGTCACCGTTCGGCTTATTTGGCCATTTAACTGTAGAAAGTTGATTGTAGTAAACATCCTTATCTTGCCTCTGAGAACCGGGAGCAGACAGAGTATGATTGACAGTCATCAGACTAGTGCGACTGAGTAAGGAAACATTATTACCAGTATTATCCCAATCCACTGCTTCAGGAGGTACTGTGCCATTTTTATAAAAGCTAGCGTAGTTTTCTATAGCCTTAGCAATACCTTCGCGGACTTCAGGATCATCCACATTTAACTTACCATCTTTGTCTAATAATTCGACATCATATGCTTCTAGAAATTGCTCAAAATTATTGTAGGTATCTAAACTAAGAGACATTGGCATACCGACACTATATATATCAGATGTGCCACTCTTAGGAAGCTTATCTTGAGTTTCCTCCCAAAACTGCCAAAATTCCTCCCAATCTTTGGGAATTGACCCTTTTTCTTGACCGATTTTTGTCAGCAAATCTTGCCAGTAGTGTATGTGAATTGCCGATTGCATAATCGGTACAGCATAGTAGCTGCGTTTGTCAGCAGCTTGGTTTTGGTAATTTACCCCACTAAGAACACTTTTGCTATACAAGTCTTCTAGAGGCTCTATTACCTCTGAAACATCTGCTAGTTGGTTATTCCAGGCTAGACGGGGAATAATAGTTAAATCAGCGACACCGGCGTAGAAAATATCAGGAGTATTGTTAGATGCGATCGCACTTTCAATTTCTTTAAGAATATCTTTCTGTGGTATCACATTTAATGTAACTTTAATCCCACTTTCTTTTTCCCAATCAGCTATAATTTTATCTAGTGCATCTGTCTCTTCTGGATAAAAACCTTGTTGCCACCAGATATTTAGTTCATCACTATTCTTCTTCTTCGAGGTTGATTCTTGTTTGGATGATTGAGGATTGTTCGCACATTGAGTTAATCCCAAACCCAGTAAAAATAAAGAAGATAGTCGAGCAAATTCACGTCGTTGCATAATTAATTAAAAAAATGGTTATAGAGACAGATTTTCCATCAAACAATTCTGTTTAAACTGGCAATCTGAATCGACTCCAAAGCAAGATGGAGCAAGAATTTATGCCGCTTGATTAAATTCTTGCTATAGATCAGGCAGTCAGCCTAACGATATAGCGAAACTGAGCTATTACACTCTTATTGACATAAGTGCTACTGAATATGGCAAAAATTCCAGCTTTTGCCTTAATCTTTCCGATTGATCCTTAGTTTGACGCACCAAATATTTTTGCTCTTGTGTGATTTGGAACCCCAAGCAAATCAAGCTTTTGATCTGCTTGTCACCCTGTCAGTTACAAGTCACTGCCTAGAGCCAGACGTAGAATTATCTGCTATGGAGTTAGATTCTAGAGGTTTCATTCTAGTACGAAGAAAGTAGTAATAGCTATGGCTGGAAATACCAACAACTCACTCTCAAAACTTGTGAACCCTGACTTAATCAATAATTACGGCAGCGAGATTGACTATTACGGCTAGCTTGGCGTTGAATTTCCTTGCTCGTCACTAGTTTCCTTGACGCTACCTAGAGTTACTTTTGGCTTCCTACCTTACTAGAGAAAGAGTAAATTAGCATTGGAATCAATCAATGGCAAATTGAAATCACTCTTTCGGAGTAAGTAATAGCTTTTGATTATTGCTAACAAACTCCGTGACTAAAAATTATAGCATTTTTTTCTACAATAGCAATCTTATCTTAGATTATTGATTCAGTAATCATAAAATTTTATTACAGGCAGGGGAGCAGAGATGGGATATATTTTTTAGGTAAATCCCTTATCCCTCTCAAGCTCCCTTGCCTAACGGAGGGATAGGATATTTTTTATTTGGAAGTCCCTTATCCCCCTCAAGCTTCCTCCGTTTGTTCAATTGGTGAAAACTCTTTGGTTTTTGGCGAGTATTCCCAAGCAATCCCCTGTGGATCTCTACTTTGACTCCATTGAGGAAAATCTGGATCAGATTTGTGTTTACCAACTGTGCTCGAATGAACATCGAGACGTTTAGCAAGTTCTCCTTGGATAAGGGATTGAGAAGTTCGTTGTTCCTGTGATGCTGAAGATTCTAGAGGAGTTGGTGGTTCATCGGTGGGAGATTCGCCAACTTCGGGAGTTGGTTCCTCTGGTTTTAGTGCCTC
The DNA here is from genome assembly GCA_965222765.1 of Caldora sp. Classification (GTDB taxonomy): domain Bacteria; phylum Cyanobacteriota; class Cyanobacteriia; order Cyanobacteriales; family Coleofasciculaceae; genus Caldora. The sequence goes on along the minus strand of CBDCVG010000045.1, from coordinate 127,655 downwards.
AATTCGCTTGACAACCTCACCGGGAACAAATTCATTCTCTAGATCCACCAGAGGCTCACTTTCGTCAAAGATACTACCAAGAGCGTTAGCAGTTAGAAAGTAATACACAGTGCCTTGATCTTCATAGACTTGACGCTGAGCACCAAATTCTTCTGCCCTTTTATCTAAATATTGCTTTGCTGCTGCTCCAGATATACTAGCCTTGATGGACAAATCTAGGGGTGTCAGACAGCCCTGGTTGTCTTTTATTAGCCGATTGAAGAAAGGGTTGACTTGCTTGCTCCACTGCTGCCATTGATATTGCTGCCAAACTTGAAAACTGATAGTGATAACTAATAGTGCTACCACCAAAGGCCAAGCCTTCAAAAATAGGACAGCTAATAACGCGATGGGGACTATGAGAATAAGAAGGGCACGAGAACTGCTATCAATTACGTTTCCGGACATATCCCTGCTTGCTAATTTAACGCCGTGTGTAACTTCTTTCGATGAGGAAACCCTACCTGTAGCTGTCAGAGAGTAAAAGCATAGTTCTCCAAGCCAAGGTGGGGTCAATGTACAATGAAGAGTTTATCATTGCTGTATTCTACGGCGTCGATGACTTTCTTCAAACAAATCACTCTAGGTCGTCAGATGAGGCAAGGTACAAAGAAACACGGGAGGATTTCAGTTGACCGTAGATAAAAAGTTACAGGATATGAACCTTTCGGGTTTTTTCCATGATATCGAAGACCTTCGCACTCGAACCTATCCGCAGATAGGAGAACGGGACTTTGCTCACCTTAAAAGATTTGAGTGGTACGGGAGACTTGCCTCTCTTTTCGGATATCTTACGTGCTGGATAGTTATCAATCCTTTTTCAGCCTTTGGTATTAGTCTTGGCCAGTTTACTCGATGGATCGTTGCACATCATGTTACCCATGGGGGCTATGACAAAGTACCTAACATTCCTCTGCGGTATACAAGTAAGTATTTTGCTCGGGGATGGAGGCGTTTTATCGATTGGTTTGATTGGATTTTGCCAGAAGCATGGAGTTATGAACATAACACCCTCCATCACTACCATACCGGTGAGGCAAAAGATCCCGATGTTGCTGAACGTCATACCAAGCACTTACAGGGACTTCCTATTCCTCGGTTAGTTAAATATCTAGTGCTTTTTCTAGTCGCCACCTCATGGAAGATCACTTATTATGCACCGAATACGATGAGTGTGCTCGATCCTGAAAGTGGGAAACGTCTGCGCAGCCAGCACGTTCTTTACCTTACCTTCGGTAATATCTTTGATTTCTCTCGGAGGCAGGTACAAAGATTGTGGATGCTGTGCTATCTACCATACGGCATTATTCATTTTATCGTCATTCCACTGCTCTTTGTCCCTCTTGGGAAGGCAGCAGTCATAACTGTTTTTGTCAACAAGGTGTTAGCAGAAAGTTTAACAAATCTCCACTCCTTTATCGCTATTGTGCCAAACCATACTGCCGATGATATCTATCGGTTTGATTATCACTATGATAACCGTGAAGAGTTCTACGTTCACCAGATACTCGGTTCGACTAACTATCAGTGTGGCTCAGAGCTTGTTGATTATCTCAGCCTATGGCTTAACTACCAAATCGAACACCATATTTTCCCGGATCTGCCTATGTTGAAATATCGAGAGATCCAGCCAGAAGTTAAGTCTATCTGCGTACGCAACAACATTCCCTATGTTCAGGAAAATATCTTTCGTCGTTTAAAAAGGATGGCTGATGTCTGTGTGGGTAAAACTAAGATGATGGAGCTACCATGTTTCCCCTACGAGCAATCGTCAACCGTTGCTCACAGCCAAAAATTAGTCTAAATCGTACTTGACGGAGTACGGCTACAAAGGTGACATGTCCTCAAAAACATGTCACCCCTGTAGTTTTGAAGAGTCTGCGTAGCAGTCAAGAAAAATGGAGCCTACGGGAGTCGAACCCGTGTCCGCCTTGGGTATTAACAAGCAAGCTCATTCACAGGCTTAGCCCTTCTAGTCCTTAGGGCGGGAACCATCCTTTATCCCGGATGATAGGATGCTTTGGTGGGTTCTTAGCTAGTAACTCTACCAAAGACGAATTACTAGAGCATCCGTTGGGGTTAGGTCTATAGTCCTTAACGGAGTCAAACTATAGACGCTCGGACCTATATGAGGTTCTTAGGCAACTACAGGAGCTGCTTTACGAGCGAAAGGAACGATTTTGTTCGCAGTTACTTTTTTGTTTGAGCCCGGTATTTACGAGAGAAGACTCACTCTCGACCTGTATCACTCAACAGCTTTCGCCAACACGTCGAAACCAATTAAGGCCCCGTGTGATGCTAATTCTAATTATAGTTGATAGTTTCGAGAGTTGTCCCAATATGACAAATATTCAAGAACGCCCTGCACTAGGTCAGGTTTTCCCTAAGTTGAATTTTAAATTGCTTTGCGATCGCCCAAACATGGAAAATTGCCCAGAAATTGATACCCAGGCAAATACTTCCTAGGCACAACAAGATAAAAGTGGGAGCCATGACTACCCCAATCATTAACCACGTAAACACATGAAGTATGATCAACACCGCAGGGATACAAGCAACCAAGACAGCAGTTAGCACCTGAGATTTAGGACGGCGTAGCCAGGTAAAAATCAGTGTTTGTAAGGTGAGGAGCAAGTTAGCGGGAACTAAAAATGTACAAATGGCAACACAGTTGGTGCGGGAAAATTCAAATATCGTATTAAGGTCAATCATTTTATGATTTATATGAGTACTCCCTTCAAATACTCCCATATTTATTACGTATGTCACTTAACCAAGCGATCGCATTTTTAACTACCCCATCGGCAACACCACCTGCATCTGAATCTGTGGTTGAGGCATTGCTAACAGCAGAAAAAAAGGCTAAACAGACTAAAGTGCGTTCTGCCTATAAGCATTTGTTAGGCACTTGGCGATTAGGATTTATTACAGGAACCAAGCGATCGCGTCAGAAGGCAGGAGTTATCTTAGGAAGTGGACGATTTTTACCAAAGTGGGTCAAGATTAGTTTATCTTACTCCCAGTCTGAAGCTGAGGAAGAACGAGGAACTGTTGAAAATTCTGTGCAATTGGGACTATTGCAACTAATTCTCACTGGTCCGACTCAATTTCGGTCAACAAATAATATCCTAGCCTTTGATTTTACCCGAATGCAGGTGTTATTGTCGGGACTGAAGTTATATGATGGCTATCTTCCTGGTGGTAAAGAGCGGGAAGTCAGCTTTTACCAGCAAAGTTTAAAAGAGCAAGCATTTTTTACTTACTTTTTAATAGAAGAAGGTTACATCGCGGCTAGGGGTAGAGGAGGTGGGTTGGCACTTTGGACTAGGTAGGGTTTGCTGAATAAGTCGATTGATTCGGGTTTTGAAGTAATAAGTAATAAGTAATAAGTAAAGAGTTCATTAGGACTTATTAAATAAGCTTTTGGGGTGAGTTGGGGACATAAAACTACTCCTTGAAAAATATGCTTATTTTTTCTTGATATTCTGAATTTAAACAGGAATTTACTACAAAAGTACAAGAAAAATAATTCTAAATTCTAAATTCTAAATTCTAAATTTTTTAGCGCTCTTCTCGCCGCAGCAACCAGCGCCAAATTTTGATGGCAAACTCCTCGAATTTCAACATAGTAGAGTCTAGCCACTCTAGAATTTTTTCTAGGGGATGTTTGACATATCCAGTAGAAGATGAATCTGTATCAATCCAGTCTTGTGATAGTTCTAGATTATTGTCTATTGTTGATTGTTGGTTACTTTCTTGAGCTCCAGAACTGATTTCTACTAAGCTATCTTCCTGTCTCTGATTATTTACTTTAGCTTCTTGTCTTTGGCTTTGAGTACCAAGGAGGGAGCTATTTTCGTCAAGAAGCTCCGTTTGTTTAGAGGTACTATCCCTTAGTTTGCTCTCAACAAATTCAGATAGAGCAGCTGCATCCACTTCCACTATGATTTGCTGGGGATAAACTTCCTCTTGCTGCTCAGAATCAGGCTGTTGCAGGGTACTGGGTGGAGAAAGCTTTCCAGGGGAAGGATTGCGACTAATGTAACCCTTAACAGAGTCCACCACAGAATTTCCTGGTTTCAAAGGCATCTTACTGCCGAAACCTTCCGGTAGTTCAGCTGTAGATGTGGTACTCTCTCCTGAAGAAAAGGGACTGGGATTGGTGGGAGGTACGTCTTGTGTGCCAAATAAATCTTCTAAAGTCAGCCAGGGATCCGGTTCAATAGCATCTGGTAATATCGAATTTGGAGAGTCTCCAACTGAAGGTAAGGATGTAGCAGCATCTCTTGAAGGATTAGTGGCAGTTGGCAGTTGCTGTATATTTATTGTCCAAGGTAAATGGGAACCGCTTTTACCAAAAAAGTATTCTACCGCTGCGTAAATTAACGCTTGAATCCGAGTTTTTAGAGTTTCATCCTTCTCAAGAGCTTCTTTCAATGGGAGTAAGGAGTTAGGAGCATTCCCAGGTAGCTGATTAGTTTCTCCTGGAGGGTTAATGGAACTTGACAGTTCCTGTGAAGCTCTTTTCTGGGATAAATTCGAGCCGTCTGTGCCAAAAAAATATTCCACAGCGGCATAAATTAAGGCTCGAACCCGAGCTTTTAGAGTCTGAGGTTCTTCAAGAGATTCTCCAACTGGAGGTAAGGAATTAGAACTATTGCCTGGTAATTTATCGGTTGCCTCTGGAGGATGAACAGGAGTTGACAATTGCTGTGGAGTTGTCGTTTGGGATAAATTAGAGTCGTCTGTGCCAAAAAAGTATTCTACAGCAGCATAAATTAAAGCCCGAATCTGAGCTTTTAGAGTCTGAGGCTCTTCAGGAGATGCGGTTGAGTCCTTTTGTGCCGTCAATTGGTTTTGTAGCTTTTGGAACAGTTGGTAAGTCCGTTCCCGCAGTACGATTACTACTTCTGTTCCAGGTACTAACTGGTGTGATTCTAACTCAGCAGCAGTGCGGTCAAGGAATGCTAGCGCTTCTGGTGGTAGTAGGCGTAAAATGATGACCTGTTCATTCGCTCCTGGTAGCTGAGAGCTTGGTTGGGACTGGTCTTGAGGAGGTTGAGTTTTGTCCGGTAGAATAGTAAGACTACAAGCAAGCTTTGATTCCTCAAAAAGATTTGTTGCGATCGCAACAGGACTAGTTTGTATCCACGCCATCAATTGCCAGAAAAGTTTCACTGGTGGCAACAAACGAGGTTGAACTAGGCTAATGAGTGGACGAGGAGCTAGTTGAATATCTGAAGATAGTTCTAGACGCCGCTGACGTAGTAAGCCAGCTACCTCCCAGGTGATTTTAGTGTAGAGTGTTTGCTGCTGCTCCGGCGTCAAAACTTCCAAAATTTGATTTTGAGTCGCAACCAGTACTAAATTACGGTTAGATAACAGAGTTGCGACTCCTTGGATTGTCGTTTGTTGTTGGTCGTTTGTTGTTGGTCGTTTGTTGTTTGTTGTTTGTTGTTTGTTGTTTGTTGTTTGTTGTTTGTCGTTTGTTGTTTGTTGTTTGTTGTTTGTTGTTTGTTGTTGGCGAATTATTTCCTTGTCTACCTGTCTGCCTTTCTCCCTCTCTTCCTCAGCTCCCTCAGCTCCCTCAGCTCCCTCAGCTCCCCATCTCCCCATCTCCCCATCTCCCCATCCTCCCAGAGGATATGGGAGTAAACTTACCGCCTCTAGCACTCGCTGAATCGGAGCATCAGCTTCTGGAAGCATTTCCTGAGGCTGAGTTTGGGATGTAGTAAAGGACTTGAATCGAGCTTTTGCTTGGGATGAAAGTTGGCGTGCTACTGATAGACTAGCTTGAGTCAGCAGGTACAAAGGATAAAGCAGGATTTGCACTCCCCAAACTGCTGTAACTTTTACATTCCTTAAAGCTATATTCATTCGAGCCGTCAATCGAAGAGATTGCCGGTTAAGAAAATTAAATAATCTACTGCGATAGGGACTGTTAGCAGAAGAGGGCATAGTTTTTATGGGGAGACAGGAGTTACAAGAAGACACCAAGGCACTAAGGCAGTCCCAATGAAAAAATTTTTACCACCAGGTTATCAAAGTAGGAGCATTCCTGTTGCCTGTTGCCAGATGAGCTGTTGCCTACTTACGAGTCAGAAGACAGAAAGCGGTAAAGTTTATAGTATCTGCTTTTTTGTCTATTGTTAACTGGTGGATTATTTCTACTTCGACTTTGGACTGATTTTAAGATCTGCGGGAGTAAGGTATCTGTTATTTTGGTTGAGGGCGCACCGACGTCATTGGTGTCAACTTAACGTGAAATCCTTGCCCCACAAGGAACTTAAGTTCCTCTCTTATAGCTCAAGTCATCTTTAGATGACTCAATCTGCTCAAAAATCTAGGACTTATGCACCGTAAGGGAATTATGTCATCCTGAGCGATAGCGAAGGATCTCCAAACGGCCTAGATGCTTCACTATCACCTATCTCTAGCTTAAGTTGACACGAATGCACCGACGTGCGCCCCTACGAAAAAAAACGATAGAATGACCTCATGAATGTTGTCTATCAACTACAAGGTGCTGAGTTTGAGTGGGATAGCAATAAAGCCGAGAGTAACTTAGAAAAACATGATGTCAGCTTTGAAGAGGCAACAGAGGCTTTTTTTGATCCTTTTTACCAAGAGGGTCTGGCAAATACCAATAAAGTCTCTAATGGAGAGGAACGTGAGTTTATTCTGGGCTATTGTTTAAAACAACGCCTTTTGTTGGTTGTTTATGTGGAGAGGGGTAGGAGAAACCGGATAATTTCTGCTCGTCGTGCTACTCGAAGTGAAAGGAAACTCTATGAACAAGCCTGACGATGAATTTACTTTACAATTGCGTCCTCGTCTTCAGGAGAAAGTCTCTCTGGATATTCCGGCGGATACGTTGGTATCTCTCAAAAAAGTGGCTGCTAGTCGAGATATGTCTTGTGAGGCATTAATAAAACTGTATATTGGACAAGGGCTAAGACAAGATTTGGCTAAATCATTTTCAAACTGCGTGCTGGAGGCAACGGCACAGGTTTTAGCTCAACCGCCAGAAGCCCCAGGTCTCAACCCGTAGGGTGAGCGTGGGATGAATGGCGGACAATTGATTGGGATTCATACTAATGGATATCCTACAAGAAATTCGCACTGAAACAAGTCGTTAGGTATGGGGAATTAAATAAGATGCTCCTGAGATGGGGGAGGTGTCGGGAGATCGGGAAGATCCGTTACGATACTCATACAGCAAGCCCTAATTAGCCGGCACTACCGATTGGGTTAAATCGGACTAGTTGGAAACGAGTACTGCATACGAACTGAGAGAGCGCCAACTTATTGAAGAAGTTGGCGCTCTGTGCTTTTGATATCTCTAAATGTCTAAATCTCGTTAATCTTCTCACTTTGAAAATCAAATAGTTCCAACAATCCAATTGTTCCGACAAAAAATGTATAAATGCCGTAAATGATTGGTACTTTATTTTTAGAAGGTGCATAGTAGACAGCTATAATACCCTCAATTAAATGAGCGCTAATGGCGAAGCGCTCAATCCAAAAAATGAACTTGGTAATACTTGGTGTCTGACTGTGGGTTACTACTGCATAAGTAGTTGCTAGCTCTAAACCAATACCACTGGCAATGAGGATAAGGGAGATAATTTTGATTATGAAGGTCAAATAGTTAGTTGTAGATGCTAGTTTCATTAAATATTTTTCTCAATCACAATTATTATTTTAAGCTAAAAATGTCAGCAAGTCACAAGTTTATAGGGCTTACGAACTCAAGTTTTATGCTGAGGTTAAAGTGAAGCATCTGAGACGTCTGGGAGATCCTTCACTATCGCTGAGGATGACACAATATCAAGTTCGGATAAACAGTTATAGTAGTTATAAGGTTGCTTATCGAAAAAAATAAAGATATTAATGGTTTATTTATGTCAGATTATTTAGTCCTCTCTAACTCAATTAAGAAACTACGTGCCTTAACTCAAATTAATATTCAGCACAACTGGCGATACTGTCTTGAAGACCTGTCGGTAGCTGTTGCTACTGAGTTTGAACAGTGGAAAAATTGGCAAACTGCTGAATTAAATGAAAAGGAATACATTGTTTGGTCAGCAGGAGGCAAGGTAATTTGGCTGGGTCAACAATTGGTCATTCCTCATGATTTACAGGGTTATACTTTACTAGGATTAAGTTTGCGACTAGTACTGACTTGGTGGGCCGAATTAGCCCAGATTTTTGTTAATGGTCAACTGGTACAGGAGGGAGATTTATTTGATTCTTCTGCTAGGATACTTCTTAGTCCAGCTGTGGTAACTGGGGAAAAGATTACGGTAGCCTTGCGGTTGGTTAGTCCTGGTCATGATATTGGTGGGTTAATGGCTTCTTGCTGCTGGTACGAATCTACTAATTCTATTGATCCAGGATTTGTAGCCGATGAATTAACAGTTTTACAGAAGTATGTAGCAGCCTTTGAATCAGAAAAATTAGCTACCCTTACTGCAACTGTTGCTGAGATTGATTGGAATGTTGTATCTCAGCAAGCAGCATTTACTTCTTCTCTTGCTAGCTGCCGCCAACATCTGCAATCCCTGATTAGGGACAATGCTCTCCCTACACCAAAACAACGCTGTATCTACTTACTAGGACATGCTCACCTGGATTTGGCTTGGTTATGGCCAGTGAGTGAAACTTGGGAAGTAGCAGTACGCACTTTTGAGTCAGTATTAAACTTACAACAAGATTTTCCTAATTTAATATTTTGCCATTCTACACCAGCTATTTATGCCTGGATAGAAGAACATCGTCCTGATTTATTTACCAAGATCCAACAAAAAATAGCAGCTGGTAGTTGGGAAGTGGTAGGAGGGATGTGGGTAGAACCAGAATTGAACCTGATTGATGGTGAATCAATTGTTCGCCAAATTCTCTACGCTCAGCGCTATGTCCAGGAGAAATTTGGTAAGTTGATGAGAGTCGCTTGGGTTCCTGATAGTTTTGGTTTCCCTTGGCAGTTACCGCAAATTTTGCAGCAGGGAGGCATTGAATACTTTGTTACCCAAAAGCTGCATTGGAATGATACCAATAAGTTTCCCTACGGTGCTTTTTGGTGGCAATCCCCTGATGGTAGCCAAATCTTCAGTCTAATGTCTCCCCCCAACCTTACTGGCGTCATGGACACTAATCCCATTACCATGACTTCCTATGCCGTTGATTGGGAAACCCAAACTCATCTACAAAACATTTTCTGGCTTCCTGGTGTAGGAGATCATGGTGGTGGTCCCACTCGCGATATGTTAGAAGTAGCCAAGCGTTGGCAACAATCTCCATTCTTCCCCCAGTTGGAATTTACTACCGCCCAGAATTATTTGGAGGGTATTAGTAATCAGCTGGCAGGGGAGACGGGGAAATGGGGAGCTGGGGAGATGGGGAGATGGGGAGAAAAAGAAATAATTCCCAAACAACAAACAACAAACAACAAACAACAAACAACAAACAACAATCCCATTTGGAATGACGAACTATACCTAGAGTTCCATCGCGGCTGTTACACTGCTCATGCTGACCAAAAGTTCTGGAATCGTCGTTGTGAAGGATTACTCTATCAAGCAGAACTGTTTGCTTCTTTGGCAACTATCACTACTGGCATAAGCTATCCTCAGCAGGAGCTGGAAGATAGCTGGAAAAAGGTGCTCTTTAACCAATTTCACGATATTTTGCCAGGAACATCCATTCCAGAGGTTTTTGTAGATGCCAACCAGGTTTGGCAACAAGTGGAGAAAGTTGGCTGGGGAATATTGAAAGAGTCTTTAAATGCGATCGCATCTCAAATCACTTTACCACCACCACCCCAATCAGATGCCCAACCGATTATTGTCTTCAACCCTCTAAACTGGCAACGCTCAGAACTAGTTACCGTTCCTTTACCTAAATCAGGCAAGGAGTCTTGGTTAATCTATGACTTTTCTGGAGAAGAGATACTATCCCAGCAAACCGACGAATCGAAGCTGCTATTTTTAGCAAAGGATATTCCTTCCGTAGGTTACCGTGTCTTTTGGCTTTGTCAGGGAGATGGGGAGACACGGAGACAAAAGGAACAAAGAGACAAGAGAGATATTTTCACTAACCCATCCCCAATTCCCAATTCCCAATTCCCAATTCCCAAACAACAAACAACAAACAACAAACAACAAATAACAAAAGACTTTATACTAGAAAACCAATTCCTGAGGATTGTAGTTGATCCGAAAACAGGAGACTTAAGCAGCGTCTTTGATAAAATCCAGCAGCGAGAAGTTCTGAGTGGTTCCGGTAATCAGCTACAAGCCTTCCAAGATAAGGGTCAATATTGGGATGCTTGGAATATTGACCCCAACTATGAGCAACATCCGTTACCCCCGACTCAACTACAAACTATCCAGTGGATAGAGCAAGGAACACTGCGTAGTCGTTTGCGGGTTGTGCGCCAGTTGGGAAAATCTCAGTTTAGCCAAGATTACATTCTTTCTGCTGAATCACCTCTGCTCAAAATTGAGACAACTGTAGACTGGCAGGAATCTCATGTCTTAGTTAAAGCAGCTTTTCCCTTAAATCTGGAAGCCAACTATGCTACTTATGAGATTGCCTGTGGTGCAATTCAACGTTCTACCCAACCTCAAACTCCTATCGAGCAAGCCAAATGGGAAGTGAGTGCTCTACGTTGGGCGGATCTTGGTGATGAGACATATGGTGTTAGTTTGCTCAACGATGCCAAATATGGCTATGACGCTCAGTCTTCTCAATTACGCTTGACATTGCTCAGGAGTAGCAGTTGGCCGGATCCAGAAGCGGATAGAGGTATCCACCATTTCACCTATGCTCTCTATCCCCATAGTGGCAGCTGGCAATCAGCTGGTACAGTAAGACGAGGCTATGAGTTGAATTTACCGCTTCAGTTGGTGATGTGTCCTCCTCTAAATTCAGATACTCATAGGTTTTTACCGCCTCTTGGTCGATTATTGGATTTATCAGCTGAGAATCTGATTTTGACAACTCTCAAGCGATCGGAAGATAATTCCAAGCAATGGATTTTGCGCTGTTATGAAAGTCACGGCAACTCGGCTGATTTGTCATTGGAGAGTGATTTAGGGTTGAGTATAGCCCATCCAGTTGACTTGCTGGAAGCACCGATACATCTGCCTAAAACGTCTCACAATGGTCAAGTTTTCAAGATTGGAGCTTGGAAAATTGCCAGTTTCGCTGTGGTATTAGGTAAGAGTTGAGAATTGGGAATTGGGAAGAATGATGTAGCTATTATGATAAGCATTATAGCCTTCTGCCCTCTGCCTCCTGCCTTCTGCCTTCTCGTATTTAGTCTTCGTGTTCTTCAAACTGATCTGTCAATTCAGCAGAAGGTGGACCAAAAGCAGTGTAGATGGAAAAACCAGTGATTGCGAGGACAACAACAGCGATACAAATTATAAGAACTATTGCAGGTTCCATGTTGAGAACATTATGAGTTATCTTGTCCTATAATATTACGCAACGTTACAAAATATCTATCAACATTAATCATTAGGTGACCCATGGCAATCCAAACACGGTTAGGAAACGTTCTAAAACCGCTGAACTCTGAATATGGCAAAGTGGCTCCAGGCTGGGGAACTACAGTACTCATGGGAGTCTTCATGCTGTTATTTTTCCTCTTTTTAGTGATTATTTTGCAAATTTACAACTCTTCGCTGATACTCAATGGCGTTAATGTCGATTGGAGAAGCCTGGGTGGTTAGTCAGGTGTCCTGGACAATAGCTCAATGCTTAACTTCCCGGTCAATCCGGGTTTTTTTTTGAATCATCAGTTAAAGTCCAGTTGGATACCCCAAAATTGTAGGAGGTAAGAAAAGTGAACGTTTTTGGTATTGGTTTGCCGGAAATGGCATTAATCTTGGTCATCGCCCTATTAGTCTTTGGACCAAAGAAGTTACCAGAAATTGGTCGAAGTCTCGGTAAGGCAATTAGAGGCTTTCAAGAAGCCTCTAGGGATTTTGAAAATGAGTTTAAGCGTGAAGCACAACAACTAGAGGAAGCGGTAAAGACACCAACCCTACCTGCTGACTCCCAGGAAGTTGCGACAACTGAAGCTACTACAGCTGAGTCGAATAATCACAATGCGACTTCTGCTCAAGAAAGTTAACAGCAATATTGCAACTTTCTTGGATCCCGCACAAGACAGGCTCCAAGAAAGTTGCAGATTGATTCAAAGATTTGCTTGCTATAGAGTTGAGGTTTGGGACACCAGTCTTCTTCAGCTTTGCCCAAGGGTCTATAACAAGGGTCAACTGAAAAATACATGCTCAAGTTAGTGGAGTAGTAGGGGCACCCTGTTCAATCTGCTGCCGGAGCATACAGAGAATTTCACAGAACAAGCGAAGCACTTTGTCTACTCTAGTAATTGCTAATTGACACCAAGCGAGTACTCGAAGTAAGTTACTTACTCATTTTGGCTGTCCATTCTTGCTATCACGAGAAGACTCAAACTTGTAACCAACGCCGCGAACCGTATGAATTAATGACGGCTCACTAGAATTAATTTCAATTTTCTTCCGAATTTGACCGATATGGACATCAACTACCCGTTGATCTCCGACATAGTCATATTCCCAGACTTCTTGGATTAACTCTGCTCGACGCAGTACCCTACCAGGATGAGAGGCTAGGTAATGCAGTAGATCAAATTCCAGAGCTGTTAAAGGCACACTCTCGTCGTGGAGGGTTACCTCCCGTCGCTCTGGATCTATAACTAGATTATCAAAGACGAGGCGCTTTGGTTCCGTAGGATTGACAAGACGCCGTCGCTTCAAAATTGCCCCGACTCGATTTTCTAGTTCTTGTAAATCGAAAGGTTTGGTAAGGTAGTCGTCACCACCCTGCTCAAACCCTCGAACTTTATCGATTGGGTCCCCTCGACTAGTGAGAAAGAGCACGAAGACATCAGTACGGCTCTGCATTTCCCGACACAGGTTGTAGCCAATCGCGTCAGGTAGGTTCACATCCAGAATTACTAGATCTGGATTGAATTGCTCAAAAATTGCTAAAGCTGTCTTGCCATCATGAGCAGACTCCATTTCATAGTTCTTCTGGCTTAAAAAGCGCAGAATTAAATTGCGGATTGCGGGGTCATCATCCACAACAAGAATCTTGGCGGAGGCTATGGTCATAACTTTCAACGGAGAACTTGATTTGTGATCAAGATGCAGTATTTTTTGCACCATTGGTGTATTAAGCCTTTTAGACAATTATCGTAGTAGAATTGGGGGATGCCAATAGCTGTTGACATCATACCCAAGTCAGATAGTTGAGCAATTTACCCCAAACCTACCTGCCTCAGGTAGTTAAGTACTTAAGGCGAGTGCATCTTAACTATGGTAAGCGCAGCTCACCTTACTTAGGTATATATATTGACCTACCAAGTAAATCGATAGTGTTCCGGAGCCTCTTCTAGATTGTTCGTAAAACACCAGATATTTCTGCACAAGTGTTGGTTTACTAGGGTTTGTTGTCTTGTTTCATGGCTATTCAGACCCCTGGTATTTAAGAAGCAGGCTAAACTAGCTTGTAGAGGCTTTGGCATAATATTTGCTCAAGACTTTAGTTCTATCAGTAATAGGAGTTTCCGTTTAGCCTTACTGATGTCTAACATAGTAACAAATGTAGAGTCGCTGCCATCAGGCATGACAAGAAGGGATATCTCGGAGGTTTTGAATGAGTGATCAAAATCCCTACGAAAAACTTGGGGTCACTGAAGATGCGTCTTTTGAGGAAATCCAGGACGCGAAAGGACGCCTAATGCAACAGCATCAGGACAACCAGAAGCTGGTGGAGACTGTAGAGGCTGCCTACGATGCGATTATTATGGATCGTCTCAGAATGCGCCAAGAAGGCAAAATCAAAGTTCCGGAGCGCATTCGTTTTCCGGAAAAATTGTCTCAAGCACCCCCTAGCTTTCCCCAAACTCCCATCAATCGCTCTCCTGCTTGGCTAGAGGGATTTTTAGATACCCCGTCAACTGGAGATATTCTGTGGCCTGCTGTTACTTTTTCGCTCCTGAGCCTCTTGAGTTTTCTGAACAATCAAGATTCAATTTTGCCATTGGCTTTAGCGTTGGGTTTTGGCTGCAATATTTACTTTCTCAATCGCAAAGAACAAAAATTTGGTCGCTCTATACTATTAACTCTGGCAGGTTTACTGATAGGTGTAGGATTAGGTAGTTTACTGGGGACAAATCTCGGTGGTATAGATCCATTGAAGTTTGCCACAGTAGCGACATTTGTTATTTTCTGGTTGATTAGTAGCTTTTTACGTTAAGTTGTAGAGACGTGCTAACAGCTTGAGCGTTTGATGAGCATGTCTCTACTATCTCCGAACTAAAAACAGGGAATGAACAACAAAGACACAAAGGACACGAAGGAAGAAAATAAGAAGAGAGTAAATATTAAATCTTAACAATCCAAGATTTTTTCTTTGAGCATCTCAAATTCTACTGGTTTGTGGAGATAGTCGTCTGCCCCATATTCCATTGCTAATCGGTAATTTTCTTCATCCCCATAAGCGGTAATCATAAATACTTTGATGTGTGGATAGTTTTCTTTGATGATTTTGAGCAGTTCTAGCCCGTTCATACGTGGCATATTAATATCGGAGAGAATCAGCAGCATATCATCTGCTCCTTGAGCTTCTAGGTGTTCTAGTGCTTCCTTACCCGAAAGAGCAAAATACATTTCAATCTTGCCTTTTCTCAGCTCTTTTCTAAATTTTTGTCTGTACAAAAATTGCACATCTTCTTCATCGTCTACTACCATTATTCTCATGGCTTAACTCCTCAATTATCAATTATCAATTATCAATTATCAATTATCAATTATCAATTACCAATTCATACTTCTTGAGGTAAAGTGATTATAAACTCGGTATAATTGCCCTCTTCTGTTTCCACTTTTAGCTGACCTTGATGCCCTTGTACAATAATATCGTGACTAATAGATAAACCTAATCCCGTTCCTTGACCAGTTGGCTTAGTTGTGAAAAAAGGATTGAAAATCTTATCGAGGACTTCAGGTGGTATGCCATTGCCATTATCTCGGATACGGATTTCTAATTGATTACCCAGGTTTTTCGTACTAATCTGCATTGTTGGTATAAATTCCTTGCCAACTACTTTTTTCTTTTCATAAGCTGCATAGCAAGCATTGTTAGCTACATTAAGAAAGACTCGACTAATATCTTGTGGAACGATATTGATCTTCTCTAAGGAATCGTCATAGTCAGTTTCTATGGCAATGCTGAAACCGGAGTCTTTGGCTCGCATCCCGTGAAAGGCAAGATTGACATATTCGGCTAGCAGGGAGTTGACGTCAGTTAGGGTTCTCTCTCCGGTTGTTGCTCGGGAATGCATTAGCATTCCCTTGACTATATTGTCAGCTCGTTTGCCATGATGATTAATCTTCTCGACGTTTTGTCCTAGATCTTGTAGAATCTCTTCAATGTATTCGATAGTGTCTGAATCTAATCGGTCTTTTTGGGTTTCGATTTCTTCGAGCAGTTCTTCAGTTAACTCGACAGCAAGCTCAGCAAAGTTATTGACAAAATTGAGGGGATTTTTGATTTCATGAGCCACACCTGCTGTTAAAGCTCCTAAAGAAGCTAATTTCTCTTGGGCAATAATTTGATCTTGGGTGGCTTTGAGTTTTTGTAGAGTAGCCCCAAGGGTTGTGTTTTTCTCTTGTAGTTCCTGGGTTCGCTCGTCTACTTTGATTTCTAGGGTATGGCTATAATCTTCTAACTGTTCGTAGAGATAGGCATTGTCAATGGAAATAGCAGCTTGAGCAGAGAGGATTTTTAAGGTTTCGACCCGCTCTGGGGTAAAGGCACCGGTTGTGAGATTATTTTCTAAGTATAAAATGCCACTGAGTTTACCTTGATGGAGGAGAGGAATGCAAAGAAGGGATTGGGGTTTAGTGGTGACAATGTAAGGATCGTTGGTAAATTGTCCCTCATTGGTGGCGTCATGTAAGACAACATTTTCCTGGGTGTTGGCAACGTAATTGATAATAGCAGTTGAGAGGAAAGGTATTTGAGTAGAGGGTTCTACGGAGTTGATAGGAATTGATTGTAATACACTAACTTCGGATGATTGGGAACTTGCTAACGCTTCCCTATCTGTATCTACTTTCCCTACTGCTTCAATCACCCAGTTACCTTTTTCGTTGAGAATTAGGAAGCCTTTTTGAGCACCTGCATTCTCAATAGTAATTTTCATCAACTTTTGGAGCAATTTGCTCAAAACGATTTCGCCAGCTAGGGCTTGTGAGGCTTTGATGACTGTGGCTAAATCTAGCGCTTCACTGGAACTGCTGCCACTAGTGGAAGTAGTCAGAGGAGTGCGTGTAGCTTGAGATGATGTTGTAGCTAAAAACTGTGGGTATCGTTCTTCTAAATCCTTAACCTTGGCTTGGGCTCCCCATCGCTGGTAGGCGTAGTGGGCATCTTGCAAGTAATGACGAGCAATATGGTTTTGGTTTCTAGCCAGATAGAATCTACCTGCGAGTTCGTAGGCAAGGGCTTCTTCGTTGAGATATTCGTTTTCTTGGGCTAGAGCAATGGCTTGATCGTAATATTCTCTAGCTTCGCTATTGTTTCCTAAGACACGGTTGTACTCAGCTTTGACTAGATAGAATTTGTGGAGAAAATTCATTGGTGCATGGTGTACCCAATGTTCCATTTTTTTCTGGTTAGCAGTTACTTTTTCTAGAATAAGTTTTTGCTCAGCTTCCTGAGCATCAGGAAATAGGGCTAACTCGGCTAGAGACTCGTAAAAGTAAAGGATAACAATTGAATAAGATCCCATTGCTACACTAGAATGTTCTTCAGCCTTAGCTGCACATTCAATAGCCTGCTCGTAGTCTTGAAATAGATAAGAAAGAGTAAGTTTGTGTAGATACAGGAAATGAATACTTTGTATATCCTTCTCTTTTTGATACAGAGACAACATGAGTTGCTCATCGTAGCTTTGGCTGAAAAAATGACAGGGATGTTGCATCCTTCTACGTAACTTGAGTACGGGTTGTCGAACTAATTCAATCCAACGCAAAGCTAGCGCCTGTTCATATTGATTAATAGCTTCACTATATTTAATAATCTCTTGTTCCAATTGAACCAATTCATAACCAACCCAATAGGCATTGAAAACATAGGAAAATATAGCAAAGCAAGCAAAATTAATGTCTCCTGTTTCTAGTCCGATATAGTGAGCATCCAGTAAGGGTTCTAAGGTTTTTATGATATGCTCCTTCCAAGGTCTGACAAATGTATTAAATACGTGAAGTGTTTTGGCTTTAAATTGTTTAGCATCTAAGCTTTCCAGAAGGCTCAATGCAAGTTTTCCAAATTGATAGCCAGCCTCAATATCTTCTATTGAACCACAGAGAAGATATCCATAACAGGCATAGGCAACGGTAGAGAAAGGCGTATTACCAAACCTAAGGGATACATTGACTAATTCAAGGATTAGGAAGGGGTACAGTTCAGGTAAGCCAAAAGAGCCAAGGGTAAGTATTAAAAATAACAGAGGCATGGTCACTTGCTTGGTAACATCTGTCATGTTTGGCAAAGCAATTAAATCCTCGATAGCTTGTCCAGCCCAAATAGCTTCTGTCTCCTTCAGACGATGAAGTAAATTTGCCTGGTCTGGATTTTCCGGAATCTCCACTCCCAAAAATTGCAGAGCTTGCAATCCAATTTGGATCGCTTCTGATGTTCTTTGCCCTCCTAAAAAATAAGCCTGAAGCTTAATTTCATAGGCTTTCACTTTGCTGGGCATGGTTCTGGCTTGTTGCAGAATTGCCTGAGTCCATTGCTCTACTTGCTCAAGATGACCACTGAGGCTAGCTGCTTCTGCTGCTTCTAGGTATAGTTTCAGGGTTAGCTCATACTGCC
Source organism: Caldora sp. (assembly GCA_965222765.1). GTDB lineage: Bacteria > Cyanobacteriota > Cyanobacteriia > Cyanobacteriales > Coleofasciculaceae > Caldora. Next base: position 109,673 of record CBDCVG010000045.1, on the reverse strand, counting down.
GTTGCCAGCTATTTACCTCATCTAATGGTGGAGACATTGGGAGGTTAAGCAGTCTAATACCAAGTTGCAGGTAATTAAACGCCGGTTGATATGCTGCCGAAGCTTTGGCTTTCTTACCCGCTATCAGATTTAATTGCGCTAGTTTGTCCTGCTCTTTGTGATGTTCAAGTAGATTGCAACCCTGGTTAAGCTGGTTGACAATGTCAAAGATTTTCTGCTCTTGCTCCTCCGGCGGCGTGTTTTGTAGGAGCAGTTGACCCACTTGCCAGTGTGCTGCTTGCTTTTGTTCTTGAGGAATGAGGGAATAAGCTGCTTGTTGAATACGGTCATGGGCAAACTTGTATTCAACAATAACTTCTTTTGTTAAGCCCTCAACATTGAGCTCTATCAATTTGTAAGCATCCCCTAAGGGCAAAATCAAACCCTCTGCGATTGCCGCCCACAGTTTAGTAGCTGTTACTTGGGGGAGTTTTTGGTAAATAACTGCTAAAGTCTTGAGTTCAAACTGGTTACCAATACAGGCAGCCAGCTTCAAAACCTGTTGTGACTGTTCTGGTAACTTGCGCAGCTTGGCAGCCATTAGTTCAACCACATTGTCGGTAATGTTGTGTGCCTGAATTTGCGCTAAATTCCATTGCCAACTACCCTGATGCAAGTCAAATATTAACAGTTCTTCGGTATAGAGTGACTTTAAAAACTCATTGATGAAGAAGGGATTACCATTAGTTTTGGTCAGTACCAATTCCGAGAGGGGTTGAGCTCTTTCGAGGGAACAGTTGAGGGCATCAGCAGTGAACTGGGTAACATCAGTTAGGCTTAAGGGACTAAGCAAGATTTGATTAACCGTTGCTCCCTTCTTCTTGATTTCCTCCAGGGTCAATAGCAATGGATGGGTTGCGCTCACTTCATTATTGCGATAGGCACCTATAAGTAACAAATAATGACTATCTACTGCTGTCATCAACAGTTCCATCAATTTCAGGAAGCCCCATCTGCCCACTGTAAATCGTCCAAAAAGATGACTAGAGGATGTTCTGGCTGGGTAAATACTTGGATGAATTTTTGAAAGACTAGGTTAAAGCGATTTTGGGCTTCTGCGGGAGCCAGTTCCGATACTGCTGGTTGCTTACCGATAATTAGTTCTAATTCAGGAATAACCTCAATAATCACCTGAGCATTTGCTCCAAGGGCGGTTAGCAGTTTGGTACGCCAGGTATCTATCTGGGTTTGGCTTTCTGTTAACAGTTGTCGCATCAAGGAGTCGAAGGATTGAACCAAAGAAGCATAGGGGATATCCCTTTGATATTGATCGAATTTGCCGGAGCAAAAGTATCCCCGCCGCTGTGTAATCGGCTTATAGACTTCTTTAACCAATGCTGATTTACCAATGCCGGAATACCCCGTTACCAGCATCATCTCCGTTTTGCCTGTGGGCAGTTCTTGACTGATAGAAGATGGTGTAGGGTGGGGTTTATCGATAGCTTGGTCACGAAAAGAAGACTTTGGTGAACTTGCCTCTACAGAAGTTTGGCAATCTGCTATGCGCTCAAAAGCGCCTACATAAAATCTCAATTTCCTGCTGCCGTCCATAGAGCTTTTGAGGTATTTGGAACCTGTCGGAAATATCCTGTTGACCGAGTGGGAAAATGTTAATCTGCCCTGAAGTCTGCCACTGCTGTAGACATTCCTTCAAGTCTGCCTTGAGACCATAGGCAGATTTGGTAGCGGTCTTCAGCATTTTTCGCCATTAACTTCATCACAATATCTGAAACCGCCCTTGGGAATATCTCTTTCCCGTTCCCTTAGAGGGTGGCGCTGGTTGTCTAGCCAGATGGCAATGCACTAATTCCAATGCATCATGGGTCAAAAAGGGCAATTTACCTGTTAGTAATTCGTAAAAGGTTACTCCTAAAGAATAAAAATCTGTGCGATAATCGATCGCCCGATTCATTCGTCCAGTTTGTTCTGGGGAGATATAAGCTAGGGTTCCCTCCAATAAATTCGGGGTTCCGGAAAGTTGTAGTTTCTCGTGAGAGTACTGTTGAAATGCCAAAGTCAATCAGTTTGAGTTGATTGGTTGTCTGATTCCAAACAATGTTAGAGGGGTTAATATCTTTGTGCATAATGGTGTCGCTCATGCACCTGCGAGAGGATCTCAACAATCTCAATAGCAAGAGGTAGAAATTGAGTTAGGGTTAATTGCTGAGTTGGCATTAACTTTTCAAGAGATTGGCCACCAAAATCCTCTACTGCCATCACCCAACGGTTTTGTTCATTGTCCAAACTGTAGACATCTACCACTCCTTTGATATTCAAGTTCTTGGTAGTTTCATACTCCCGCTTGAACCAAGCTATTTTTTCTGGTGTTGGATAGGCTTGCTTGAGCATTTTAAGGATGACAGATTGGTTGTCTGTTGATCGATGCCCGCGATAGACGATTGAGTTTTGACTTTCATAAAGTTTTTCATTAATTTGATAACCTAAAATAGTCAGCATAATTTATATTTTTCTTACCAATAAGACCACCATGTAGGGGCAGGTTCCCCTAATACTTGGCAACACAACGATAACCTAACTAAAGCTGCCCAGCGTCTGCCACCCATCATCATTGATCATTACCGGGGCGGGTTTACCTGATTAGCTCGTCGATATCCTTAATGGTTGGTGAAGGGGCCCCTAACAGGCTTTGTTCTTAACCGTGGTTGCTGTTGATGTGGTCATTCTATCCCAAACTAGGGCTTGCTGAATAAGTCGTAATTTTCGGGTTTGAATAGGTGGTAGGTAGTAGGTGGTAGGTGGCAGGTGGTAGGTAAGGTATTAGGTATTCGGTTCAAGTCCATAAAAACGAACCGAATTATCCCAGAGGATCTTTTTCACCGTTTCCTTAGATAACTGCTGCTCAAGTGCTACTGCTTTCTCGACAATGTCTGGCTTGTGATCCATATGGGGATAGTCAGAACCAAAGAGCAAGTTATCCGAGCCAATGTATTGGATAATCTCACTTAAGTATGGCTCAGAAGGCTCGATCTCGATAAAGCACTGGCGACGGAAGTATTCAGAAGGCTTGATCTTCACATTGTCTTTAACCTCCCAATGTAGCTGCTCGTACTCTTCATCTAGTCGCCATAACCAGTAGGGTAGCCAGCCCACAGCCTGACTCCAGAAAAGCCACCTTAAGGTGGGGATGGCGCTCTAACACTCCTCCTTCAATTAGGGCTAACATTGCCATCATCTGTTCCATGGGATGGGAACAAGCATGCATGGCAAAACGAGTGTTAAACCGATCCATCCCAGTAGTGGGTGAGTGAGAATGAGTGCCTTCGTGGATACCGACGGCAATTCCTAAGTGCTCACACTCGCTCCAAAATGGCTCGTAGGAAGGGTTGCTTAGCAATCGCCCTTTGAAGGGGTTAGGTCGCAAAACCACAGCCTTCCAACCAAATTCTACAACTCGCTGCAATTCTGACACCATCTCTTCAGGAGCATGAAGATTAATCACTCCCACCCCTCTCAAAACTTGCGGATCATAGCTGCAAAAGTCTCGTAACCAGTTGTTGTAGGCGCGGGTAAATGCCCTGGCTAGTTGGGGGAGCCATTGTGTCGATTGCCAAGATCCATAGCCCAATACTGGGATAAAGAAAAGAGATATCTACTCCCATCTCCTTCATTGCTCTGACTTGTGATTCTGAGTTGAAGCGATTGACTACGGACATCGGGTGATTCCGTGTGACTGCCTCTGCTGTTTTGTCTCGGAGTTCAGCAGAGAATTTGTAACAGATTTCCTCATCTCCAAGTTTCAGATCTTGGGAGATTGCATGATTCTTAAAAATAGGTTCAAGGTACTGCTCCCACATATCGTTGGGTTCAAGTACATGGGAATCCGCGTCAATGATTCGATACCCTTTAAGCACGGTTTATCCTCTAGTTATAATTTTTGGTTTTATTTTAATCTCCTACATAGCTTGCTTTTTGCTTAGGAGACTTGTAGGGAAAAGCATTTGAGCAAGTTGCTAAGTAAATAGATTTAAGCTCCCCAATTACAACTCACAACCATATTGGAAATGGATTGAGTTGATTTTCCTTCAATGGTTCTTGCAACCAACTTAATTTGACAGGAATATCATAAAGTCGTCCGGGAGCTAATCTTTTTACATGAAGGCGCATTCCAGGAACAATAACCTTTGCCACTTTCAGTCCGATATCAGGACGTGTTTGATCCAGAACTAGCATCTCCATACCTTTTTTCTCAACGATCTGTTGACAGGTCATGATATCTTCAAGTAAATTATTGCTCCAAACTTGGGAATAATCTGAACAAACTTTTGGGAAAGCATTTTCATCAGGAGCCAAATAGTGTTGATTTGCCAGCGTGGCAGTTTTCCACCAATCTAAGGCTAAGTGATCAGCAGATGAGGGGTATTGGGTACTACCATCAGCAGCAACTGCTAAAACAGCAGGCAGTGTCTGATTGGTTTCAGTTAGAGCCCTCAAAATAGCAAGCTTCGGGTCAAAATGGGCACCGAAGCCAAAAATGATATCTTCTACCTGTTGATCTGTTCTTCTAGAAATGGCGGCAAAAGCTGGAATATTTAAATCGCTGGTAATATCCAGAACCCAAAGATCACGATGAAGACTTTGATAATAATCCTTCAGGGTCTGAAAATACGACTCGTTGAAACTATCTAAATCTACCTTTGGTCTTTTGAGCCGATTATACCACCACAAAGCTAGACAGTCCCGTTCCACTAACTCCATAAAGCCTTGCAAAATTGCCTCTTCCAACGTATTTCCAGCCGCGCAACCATTGGAGTCAGCCCAACAATCAGGCTTTGGAGGTTTAGGATAGCCATAATAGCAATAGGCTGTGGGTAAATATTTGAAATCTTGATCAGTTAAAGACCAAACCGGCGTCCATTCGATTTCTCTTTCTTCATCAAATGGTTCTGGAACCCGCTGAAAAAAACTAGGACAACTCACATTCCAAACTTGGCGATTTTCGTATTGCTCTTGGCTAAAGTTCATACAGCTATTGGGGTGAATCGCTTGATCCCCCATTTGCTGGTAACTCCTTGGTTGCCTGGTTTCGTCTCCCTGAAAAACACCAGAATATCTCTCAATCGCCTCACACAAAGCACTTGCTCTCGCTTGAGTATTAGTCTTGCCTTTCCCTGCACTTCTGCCCCCAATATTTTGGCGTAAGGAGTCGAGATCATCGAACATCCTCTGGAAATGATGTTTAGCAGCATAAGTGTTAGTCAAACCATTCGACTCTGGAGATATCTGCCTTAGTTCTCGAACTACCCCGGTAATGGGGCTAATATGGTGCTGATACTGTTTGAGGGTTGCTTCCGGAGCCACACAACGATGTCCCCCATCTGTGGTGAAAGTTTTCTTCCGGTTGCCCAAAACAATAGGCAAGGGTTTTCTCTGCAACTCTAGTACTCCACAATCAGGGCATTGAGGACGCTTGGTTAGGATGTGGTTTTGAGTTTTTAGTGATATGGTATCCAGGGTAACAATAATCCCTTCCAGCTGTTGGTTTTCTCCCTGGATAATCCATTTAGCAATTTCCGTAGCAGCCATTCCTAGAGCAGTTTGCCAGGTAGAGGAAAGCTCACAGTTAGGGGCAGGCAAGGGTATGGAAGTTCCCCTGCGTCTCTGGATAAAGGCCTCAACGGGTCGGTTGCTTCGCAAACGCTGAGCTAGGCATTCCCAACAACCAGTTTTCCCCGGTTGAAAGATTGGTCCAAGCCAAACTATGTTTCCCACTGGTTTAACCAGCATCCAAGGGCGTGATAGTTGCAAAGCCTGTTGATTAAAAGCAGCCAAACCCTCTTGGAGATAGTCATCAGTTAAAACAACTACTATATCTCCTTCATCAGACACCTGAATGTTTAATGATTCCAGGGTGGAAATAAATTCTGAACTAGCAATTGAGCCGAAGGTTTTTACTGTGACTTTGATGGTTTGCCAGCGGTGGTTAGCTGCTTGAGTATCAATATTCAAACTATCACATAAAGCTGTTAGGGTAGATGGCAGGGAATCATCGCCCTCGACAATGTAACCCTTCTGTTCCATCTGCATCAGAGTATGGTAAACCTTAGCACCGGCATGAAAGATATCTTCAGCAGATACCTCTTCAGGGAGCAGGTGGGGGAGAATTTCGTCAACAATTTCGTCAACGCTATGATGGCCATCAAGGAAAGGATGTAAAAGTTGATATAACCGACCACTTAGTAAATAAGAATCTCTCTCGGCTAAAAGAAAGACACCTTCTGGTTCTACACTTTCCGCTCGGAAATAATGCTTAAACTTTGGCTTATTCAACATATGCTATTTATCTTAATAGAATTGATAGTGCATATTTATGTAGTAAAATGAGCACGGAAGAATGTATCTTCCGTGCCAAGTTATTCGTACCTAACTGAAACTACTTAAGAATCTTATTAGACATTGAGGGAAAAAAGATGAAACCCTTATCCTGCCTAGGTAAAAACCTAATTTCCAGAAATGTCTATTGATTCTGTATCAAAAACCGCTCAAAGGGATATAGGGAGCAGTAGGATATACCTGCTGGGGATCTGTGTTATCAACCCAGTCTTGTAACTCCTCATCTGATACTTCGCTAGGGCGTGGAGGGTATGGCATATTATATACTATCTCATGACTGGTATGAGATACCTCCTTGATGGTGCCAAAAAAAGTATCCCAGTCTACATTGATTATTGTTCTACCAAGAAACTGATCAATATCAATACCATTATCTTTCAGAAGTTGTTTGATCTTTCGAGTATTGCCACCGAGCAATATCTCCTTGATATACTTTCCTCTATCAGTTTTCAGCCATGACTCGGCAATCAGTTGGGAAATGATTTTGGACTGCTTCCTGAATTGCGATCTGAGTGCGTTGGTATCTGTGTCAAGGGACTCCTTGGAAGCTAAGCCTAGGTTTCTATCAATAAAATCTTCAAGCTTAGCCTGATAAATATCTTGGAAGCTCATAATTTAATTCTTTCACTAATTAATAACTGCAATAATTATTGCACGATACAGCTTACAAGGCAATGCAGATTCGGACAAAAATTCACTTGTAAAGTTCATTATCTTTGATATATTCTGTCACAACTCAATACCCAATATAGAGCCGTGTCGGCGTGAGTTCACTTGCAAAATGCATACTGGTTAAACTTGCTTTTAATAAGGCTGTAGCGCGAGTTTCATCGAGAAGCTGTCCATTAGTGGTTAGATGAATTTTGGGCACTCCTTGCTGTCTACAGAGTTGGATAAACTCGACTAGTTTGGGATGCAGTAGTGGTTCTTCAACACTACCAATAAAAATAGTAATTCCCGCTTCTCTACAATCCTTTGCCAACCTTTGCATCATTTCCCAAGACATTACTTTTTTACCTTGGAAAAACTCTGTAGTATGAGTTGGTTTAAACAGAGGACTGTGATAAGGACACATGACACATTTAAGATTGCAAGTATTACCAACAATCACTCTGACATAAAAGGGTTTAATGGCTTTACCATAATAGTCAGCAAAATAATATAATTGTTCATCAATATCAATCTCAGAAACCAGCACACAAGGAAGATTATCTCAAGCATTTTTTGAATTAAAGTTTCGAGTTGCTGCCGTAATCGCTGCCAAATAGCAGTAATTTTTTGGGGATAGAAATAAGCTAAAATAGGAGCTGATAAATTCGATTGAGATATGAGCCTTGTTGAGAATTTAATGTTTTTTGTTCATCAACTGGCGTAGTTTTATCAAGTAATTCAGGGCTTGCTAACATAAATTTTCACCTTTTTATCCAAGATAAGCCTCAGAAGAGTAAACAGCTATAGCGTTTCTGAATGGGATGTGAATGTTGAATGGTGCAAAAAAGTAGTCAGGAGTTAGGAGCCAGAAGTCAGGAGCCAGGAGGGAAGAAGACAGAAGTTTTTTTTAATAAAAAAAACGACAATCTAGGTTTATGACTCGTTTGGAAATGCTATATAGTATTGACCGCAAAAATACTCTGAGAGAATTAATTGTACACCATCTTTAACTTACCGATGTAAATTTTTGTACTCTTCATCATTAATCAAACACATCCACAACCCAATATTCTTAACCTACACCAGTTATACCAAGGATTCAGTGAGTGTTTGATGAGCTGAGCAGTTGGCGACTGCACAATTCCAATCACAACAGTCAATATAGTCAATATAACTAAGTAAATTAACTTAAAAATCGGTATGTAAAGAATTAAAAATTGAATAGTCACCGGTCAGAAATCATGCACAAAAATGCACTATTTCAAGAGATTTATATTGGTCATTCGTCAGGTTTTAATAAATATCTACATCTCCTAACATAGTTGGCTTTATTTCTGTCTACCTAATTAAGACAAGATGCAATAGGGGCAGGTTTGGTTAAACTATCGTTGAGTAGCTGAGTATTGGGCGAACCAGCCCCTACATTTACGCACTCAACTGTTATGCTGAGGTGATAGTCAAGCATCTGGGCAGTCTAGAGCTCCTTTCCTACCGCTCAGGATGAGATAATCCCATGACAGTATGCAAGTTTAAAAATCTCAATCAGATTAAGCAAATGCCCTTGCTTGGTTGCGATATTGACCAATGGCACATAACCTTAACTATCAGCAATGCCTAACACCTACACACCTGAAAATTTATATGCCATCTCAAACTCTCAAATATGCCTATTTCCCCGGTTGTGTTGCCCAAGGAGCCTGTCGAGAACTCTACCAATCTACTGCAGCTCTTACCCAAGCCCTAGGAATTGAACTACTAGAGCTGAAAAAAGCTGCCTGCTGTGGTTCTGGTACTTTTAAAGAAGATTCTCAACTCCTAGAAGACACGGTAAATGCCCGTAATATTGCCTTAGCAGAAGAACTGAATTTGCCCCTATTGACTCATTGCAGTACCTGCCAGGGAGTAATTGGCCATGTAGATGAGCGGTTAAAAGAACTCCAACAAGCAGATCCTGCTTACATTGAACAGGTAAATGGCTTGTTGCACAAAGAGGGTTGCTCTCCTTATCAAGGCAACACCGAAGTGAAACATTTGCTTTGGGCATTAGTAGCAGATTATGGCTTGGAAGCTCTACAAGCAAAAGTTACCCAAAAACTAAGTGGGCTAAAATGTGCTGCTTTCTATGGTTGTTATCTACTCAGAGCTCAGAAAGCAATACTCTATGATGATCCTTGGCAACCCGAAGCAATGGAGAATGTCTTTCGCTCAGTAGGGGCAACACCAGTTTATTATCGAGGTAGAACTCAGTGCTGTGGTTGGCCAATTGCTAGCTATGCCTCGGAACAATCTTTCAAGATGGCAGGAGCACATATCCAAGAGGCAATTGACGCTGGTGCTGATTGTCTAGTAACACCTTGTCCCTTATGCCACCTTAATCTTGACTCCCGTCAACCGGAAGTTGAAAAAGTGATTGGGCATAAACTAGGTTTGCCAGTACTCCATTTACCCCAATTAGTTGCCTTAGCACTATCAGTTGACCCTAAGCAATTGGGTTTAGACCGACATATTGTAGCAACGCAACCTGTGTTGTCAAAATTGGGGCTTTAGTTAATAACTAATAATTATATATATCAACTCTCTCGGCGTCCCCATGTCTTCGTGCCTCCATGTCTCCGTGTCTAAGCTTAGACGCATTCACCTTGCATTTTGACAGGCAAGATGCCTGTTCCACAAGAAACTGATGATTGAATTTGGTGCTTTCTTCGATGCGTTTTAGCTTACCTTAATCCCTGTCGAATTTCTTGACGAACTCTCATGAGCATTTTACCAAGTTGGTTCTCACCAGTTTTGTCTTGACCACAACCCCAAAAGTAATCTCTGTCAGAGTTTTCAATAAGGAGTTCTTCACCAGTATTAAGCAGAATTGTCTGAATATCGGTATGGGTAAGAAACTTTTTCACAACACCTTGCCACATCACTTCCAGTTTCTTCTGCTCCCAGTCGGAACGAAGTGTATAGTTAGGATCCCGTCCTATGGCTGCTGCTTCTATCGGTGTTTGCGCATCTCGAATTACTGAGATTAGTTTTTCATCCTTAGTGCCGACAAATTTTTGAGATTGGTAGTAATGCTCTACTGTAGACCAATATAAACCTTCTAACTGAATCGGGTGAGGAGAGAAGTTAGAAAAGCAGCCATAGGGTTCATCAAGTTTATAAAAATAAATCGTCATCTGGAAACATTTGCCTTATTGCTCTAAAGCCAGCCTCGGAGGCGATAAACTACTATACCAATGTATTCTTTAATAACACGGGTAGTTTTATCTAATTGATCAGCACTTGGTAGCAGGCTCAGCAGGGTTGCTTGGGAACTAATGCTTGGTTCCTGCAATTCCAGTTCACTTACGAGAAAGTCTGTGGGTGCTGGGATGGCTTCAATTCCTTGACGCTGGAAAACCTTGAGTGCTCGTGGCATATGCATGGCTGAGGTTACTAGTAATACCGAGCTAATACCTCTTTCATCTAAAATTTGCTTCACATTGACAGCATTTTCGTAGGTATTGAGGGATTCGGGATCTTGCAAAATAGCAGATTCAGGAACACCCATAAATTTGAGAATCTCTGCCATGTCGGCAGACTCCGGAGCGCCACCACTGCGCCAAGCAATGCGTCCCCCAGAAGCAATGACTAAGGGCGCTTTACCTTGACGATACAGCTGTGCTCCAGATAAAATGCGATCGCCTTGTTCCCTTAAATCTACTTCCTGTCGTGGTTTAGCAACAGATCTAGTTACACCTCCCAAAATGACAATTGCCTGTGCTGTTGGTAATTCTGTTTTGGGGATATGCTGCCATTCCAGCTCTTGCACTAAACGATTAGCGACAAAACTATTACTCGTCACCAACAATAGTACTAATGCCAAAGATATTGGTATTGGTACCCAACGAGAGCGTCTCCACCACTGTATTAAAGCCACCACCATCAGCAGACAAGCTAATCCTAAGGGGTACAGGAATATGGGTAGCAGTTTAGAAAGGAATAAGAACATTAACGGTTAAGAATAAAGTTTAGAACCCAAGGGGCAGAGTAATAGTTTTAAGCTAAATTGCCCCCAATGTCACCTTCGCTAGTTCTACCCCGTTTTTCTAACTAGGGTTTGCTGTATGCGTGTAAAAGCTATACAATACAGTGCTTTCAATGATTTTTTGACCAATTACGCTGATAAGTATAAATTCTTGATATTTTTCTGGACAGCTCTAATGAAGCTCTTGGGTTTCACGACTCCCCGTCCTTCTTTTCCTCTGCACCCTTTTCCTCTGCACCCTTTTCTCCCCACTTTGCTGTTGACTCCGCTGCCTTAGGGGTAGATTTAGGCTTCACCTCATAAGGTTTAGAAGGTACAATTTCCAGCTGTCGGTGCTTCAGTTTCGGCTTTTCTACTGGTTTGCCCGGTGGTGCTTCCTTCCTACCTCCTGCTCCACGCCGTCGCTCAGAAGTACGTTCTTCACTGGTGTCTTCTGCCACTACTTCATAGAGAATGGCAATTTTATTTTGCTCTGTACCCTTGCGTAAAACTCTACCCAAGCGCTGAATATACTCGCGACCCGAACCTGTACCTGATAAGATAATCGCCACACGAGCATCGGGTACATCCACTCCTTCGTTAAGGACATGAGAGGCTACAAGGGTGTTGTATTCTCCTTCACGAAAGCGAGTGAGGATGTCGTGACGTTCCTTGACGGGAGTTTGATGGGTAATTGCAGGAATCAGTAACTCTAGGGAGATACGATAGACAGTGGCGTTGTCGTTAGTGAAAATCAGGATGCGTTCTGGGTAATGTTGGGCAAGTAACTCTGTAAGTATCCGCAGCTTGCCTTCTGTACACAGAGCAATTTCTTTCGCTTCCCGGTGAGCCAGCATCGCACGGCGTCCCGCTTGAGATTTAGCGCTTGCCATGACAAACTGTTGCCAACCTTCCATACTACCTAAGTAGATTTTGGCAGATCTCAAGAACTCATTGCGTAGTTTGATAGCAGCATTATAGCGATCGCGTTCTGTTTGGGAGAGTTTAACCTTAATCTGAACAACTTTATGCTCAGCTAGGGCCAAACCGGCAAGTTCTTCGGCCGTTTTACGGTAGACTTCCGGACCAATCAGAGTCTCTAGTTCATGATGACGTCCATCAGAGCGATCCGGGGTAGCAGTAAGTCCGAGGCGGTAGGGAGCGATCGCATATTCAGCAATTACTTTATAAAAGTCTGTAGGTAAGTGGTGACACTCATCACAAATCAATAGTCCGTAGAGATTACCCAAGGATTCAGCATTGATAGCAGCACTATCATAAGTAGAGATTAGGATCGGTGTGCGATCACGGGAACCTCCTCCGAGTAATCCTACCTCAACATCCGGAAATGCTGCCTCCAGCTGAGCATACCACTGATGCATCAAATCCAAGGTTGGCACCACAATCAAAGTACTGCGAGGCGTCGATTGCATTGCTAGTTGTGCTAAGTAAGTTTTACCCGCAGCCGTAGGCAATACTACTACTCCCTTACGTCCCCCCTGCTTCCAACTCTCTAGTGCTTCTTGCTGGTGGAGGTAAGGTTCCATCTCAAAGCTGGGTACTAGTTCCAGCTGAGAAAATTCCTTCGCCTCATCATTAAAGGGAGTTCCTTCTGCCTGTAATGTTTCTACCAAAGGGCGGTAGTAAATACCAGGTATGCGAAACTTCTCTACCCTGTCATCCCAAGTGGCATAATCCACCCAGCTTTTCCCTCTAGGCGGTGGATGCAAGATTAGAGTGCCCCGATCAAAAGTTAACTTGGGGGTACGCGACATTAGCTTATTCTTGTTACCGTCCCGCAGTTATTGTACAGAGTTGTAGAGACAAATAGTTTGATTAGGGCGTTTGGTCTATTCCAAATACTTAAATTGTCACCAAAATGCAAGAGTCCCTAAAATTATTAGGGCTTACGCACCGTCACGGAATTATGTCATCCAACAGCGGTAGCAAAGGATCTCCAGACTGCTGAGATGCTTCACTATCACCTCAGCATGACACTTGAGTGTGTAAGTCTTAGTGCCGTGGCACGCCTCAAATGATGGGATAGAGAGTAGTGTGAGCATCTTGCTCGCGTTTCACCTCTGATCTTGCTCGCATTTTATAGCACTACGCATTTTGGTTAGGACATTTAGGAAGTTCACCACTCCAGGCACAGAGGAACACAGAGAAAAATATCGTCCTAATGTGTGTGCGTAGCGCTATACATCTAGCGAGCGAGACGCTCGCACTCCCAAAATCTAAACTAACAAATTAGCTGTGTCGCACCAGTAGGTTGGGTGAAGCGATAGCGTAACCCAACACTCCTGGCATATTCCGTTAGGTTTCACTTCGTTCCACCCAACCTACAGTTTTAGTCGCGCCACTAGTTATGATGATTTTCACTATAATTTTCACCAACACTCCTATTCTTCCGGAATGTGTAACTCTTCAGTCGTAGTTAAGGGGGTGCGTCGTGTTCCGGACAACATCCCAATGAAAGCTAGTGAGGTTCTCAATAGATATAACAACGGTAGAAGAGACTTCAGCGGTGAATGTCTCAGAGGTGAGTCTTTTAAGGGTATGAACCTCGCTGATGCAGATTTTAGTGAGGCGGATATCCGAGGGGCTAACTTTACTAATGCCTACCTCAGAGGTGCAAAGTTCTGTGGAGCGAAGGCGGGATTGCAGAGGCGTTGGGCAGTTTTCTTGGTAGCGGTGTCACTTCTGGTGTCGGTGCTATTAGGAGCAGCATCTGGGTTAGCTGGTCTTCTTGCTTCTGGTATGCTACAGCCTGCATTCATTCAAAAAACTCATCCTATTGCTCTGGGTGTGATTGTCTTTGTAGCATTAGCTGCTTTCTTTATTTTGAGTATTCGACAGGGATATATACCTGCTCTAACTACCGTAGCTTTATCTCTGGCTACAGCTGTAGCTATAGGTGGAATTTTTTCTGGGACAGTGAGGGGAGTTGGAGCCGGGTCGGCGGCTGTAGCCATTTTTATCGTTGTAGCAGGAGCTTTGGCTGTAATAATAACCTTAACTATCTTGGTAGCCAGAGTCATATCTGGGGCGTTTGTTGCTGCTGTAGGTATAACGGTAGCAGCTATGGCAGCAGCCAGAACTTTAGTTGGAGATAAAAAGCTGGAGGGGGCTATGCTTGATGCTCTAAGTGCTGTTGACTCCTGGGAGAGTAGAGCAATAGCTGGTGGTGTAGCTGTGGCAGCAGTATTGCTAGGAAGTTACATTGGTTGGCAAGCTAATGGTGGAGATGAGAAGCACAGCCTAGTTCGGAAAATTGCTGTTGCCTTTGCAGCAACAGGAGGAACCAGTTTTAGGAACACTGACTTGACTGATGCTAACTTTACAGCAACCAGACTCAAGAGTACAGATTTCAGAGGAGCTATCCTCATCCGTACCCTTTGGTATCAAGCCAAAAGGCTTGAGTTCGCTAGACTTGGAACGAGTTATCTTCAGGATGCCGAAGTGCGGGAATTGGTTATTACAGGTGATGGGCAGAATAAAGAATATGACCACCTTCTCTACTTGGAAGGTATTAATTTGCAAGGAGCTAATTTAGTTAATGCTGACTTTACTGGTTCAGTTCTCAAGGATGGGACTTTGCAGGGGGCTGACTTAACGGATGCCACATTAACTGTGGCTAACCTTAACGAAACCAATCTCCGGGATGCCAATCTCTCCAGAGCAAAGCTTAAGCAAGTACAGCTAGATGGAGCTGATTTAACTGGAGCTACCCTCACTGGTGCTTTTATTGAAGACTGGGGTATTACTAGTACTACCAAGCTGGATGGGGTGAGGTGTGATTATGTTTTCATGCGCTTACCTACTAAAGATGACCCTAGCCCTTGTCGCAAACCGGATAACTGTAATGAGGAGTTTAATGATGGGGATTTTGCTGACTTTATTAAGCCGATTTTCGATACCCTTGACCTCTATCATAACCAGGGAGTTGATCCTCGTGCGATCGCAATTTCTTTTAAGCAGTTGGCTGAAAATAATCCTGATGCGGAACTGGAGATTGTTTCAATGGAAAAGCGAGGGAAGAACCTTGACAATTTATTGGTGAGAGCTAAAACAACTCCTAATGCTGATCACTCCCGACTGAATGCTGAGTATTTTAACACCTATGAATCCCTACAAGCTTTGCCAACAGAGGCACTACTACAACGTTTAGTAGAAAAAGATAATCATATTCGTCAACTTTCTGAATGGGTAGGTGCTGCAATCAGCCGTCCTGGAATTTATGCACAAACCTATCATCATCAAGGAGATACTATGCCGGACAAAAGTAGCGATATCAGCATCAGTAATGTAACTGGTAGCAGCATCAGCGGTGTGGCTGGTGGTGAAAGTACGGCTGTAGCTGGTGAGAATCTAACTGGTGTGGCTGGTGGTGATATCAGTGGTACGGTTACCAATACGATTAATCAGCTCAGCGAGTCAGAATCACCAGAAGCACCAACCCTAGAAGATTTACTCAAACAGCTACAAACTGCGATCGCATCTCAAGATTCTGGCTTGAGTGAGAAGGAGCAAAAGAAGGCACTAAAACACTTAGATACCATCGGTAAGTTAGGAATAGATCGTAATAACTCTAACTTACAAGAAATGGCAGAGAATGCTTTAGATGCCTTACCCACAATTCTCCAGCGAGGGACCGGATTAATGGAGTTCCTCAAGACTCATTTCAACGTTGAACTTGATGAGATTCTGGACAATATTCAGAACATTTTGAACTTTTGAGGCAATCCTTGTTCAGTAAAGGTTAGAACTGAAAATTTCAAGCCCTAATAGGAATTGGGAACAGGAGATGAGGAAGGTTGAATTCAATTCTCAATTCTCAATTCTCAATTCTCAATTCCCAATTCCCTTATGAAGCTTCAGACGAGGAAGGCTCATCTTTAGGAGTCTCAGAGTCCTCGATAGATTCTGTTGCTGCCTGATTTTGTGCCTGAGCACGCTGTTCCCGCTTTTTACGCTCAGCTTTGATGACATCCTCAATGACACTTTGTGCCTGAGCCATTTTTTCTAAGTTAGAGCGGTACAATTCCAAGTCTTTTTGCAACTTCTCTTCAGGGAGATTGAGAGGTTGAGCAATTTGTTTGAGTGCCTCATTCAAACGCTTCTCGTCCTTTATCAGTTCTGAGTCTGCCTGTTCTAGCAGCGTATATAAACCAATAGCGAACAGGCGGCTATATTTAAACTTAGGATTATCTGCGATCGCAGCGACAGTCGTATGAAAATCTCCAGTAGCATCCAAGGGATTTGGGGAACTAAACCAGGATACTAATTCATCGGCAGATATACGTCCTGAGAGTCCTTTAAGCAATTCAGCATCCTTTTGATACTGTTGTGCTTCTTGTCCTATTGACTGACAGAGAGCATCAAAAATCGATTCTTGGTCTTGCGACGGTCGGTAGCCCTGCATGAAGCGGCTGAAAGATGTTGCTACCCCCAAAGCATAGATGGGATCGTAGCGAAAATCAACGTTGACCGACAGCAAATGCATTTCTACCATTAACTCTTCCACAAACCGTCGGTAGATTGAGTTGACTGGACGGGTGTGACGATTGTAAAAATCTCGTTTGGTATCCGAGACTGTGCGCACTTTATTCACAAAGCAGACATTAAGGAGGACGTAAAACTATTGTCTCGCTTAAAGACAAGTTTGCCAAGACAATATTCTAGAATTGCAGTGTGAAAGTTGTTGCTTGTTTGTTATTTGTTCTGAGAAATAACTTACCAACAAATAACAACTAAGCAAGATGACCAAATCACGATGCAATACTACGGGGAACCCCTTCCAAAGCGTCTTCCTCAGTATCAAAAATTTCAAATACTGAGTCCATCATCGTAACTTCAAACACCAGTTTGGCTTCTGGATGGACATTACAAATGCGGAAGCTGCCTTTGATTTTGTCAGCATCCCGCATTCCTGCCACTAGGGATGTTAGTCCAGAACTATCAATGAAGTTAACTTCACTTAAATTAATGACCACATGACGGCTGAGTTTAGAAATACACTCTTGCAATTTCAGACGAAATTGCCAAGCAGTAGTAATGTCAAGGCGTCCGACTGGAGCCAAAACAATTACTTCTGTGTCATCTGGCGTTGTATGTGTTTTCTGATCGATCCGAATCATCAGTATCTCCTTGCAGTGGCAGCTTTTCTATAAGCTCCCGAGTAGCGATATGGTGGTTGCGTGGTGGTGCGTCAATCAAATTTTAAACAATGATCACCCTGGAGGCGCTCCGTTCACTACTCACCTCAAGTTAGTCTAACTCACATATTTTCTGAGGTTGCAGGATTCCAGTTAGCCCAGTCTTGGGGTTTGAGGAATGTTTCATATAATTTAGCTTCGGGTGTATTAGGTTGAGGTTTGTAGCCATATTCCCAACGAACTAAGGGAGGTAGAGACATCAAAATTGACTCAGTACGTCCGTTGGTTTGCAGACCGAATATTGTACCTCGATCATAAACCAAGTTAAATTCTACGTAACGACCCCGACGATAAAGTTGGAAGTTGCGCTCGTGTTCTCCATACTCGATCCCTCGGCGTCGTTCGACAATTGGCACATAAGCTGGTATGAAAGCTGCACCGCAATCTTGGATGAAGGCAAATAGCTCTTCCCAACTGCGAGGTTCTAAAGACCCCACTTTTTCACTATAAACTGCTGCTGGACTATCTTGGTGTGGGCCACGATACAATTTTCCCGTGCCATCTTGATAGTCAAAAAATAATCCGCCCACACCCCGCATTTCTTGACGGTGTTTCAAATAAAAATATTCATCACACCAGTGCTTAAACACAGGATAATACTCAGGATGGTGAGCATCACAAGCTTGTTTGAACTGGCGATGGAAATTTGTTGCATCTTCAGCAAATGGATAGTAAGGGGTTAAATCCGCACCCCCACCAAACCACCATACTGGACCTGCTTCAAAGTAGCGATAGTTGAGGTGAACCGTTGGAATGTAGGGACTACGAGGATGTAACACCATTGAAGTGCCGGTCGCAAAAAAACCATGTCCAGCTGCCTCCGGACGCTGCTTTAAAATCGAGGGAGGTAGGTGCTTGCCCCAAACTTCTGAAAAGTTGACCCCGCCCTGCTCAAACACTGTACCTTCAGACATCACGCGGGAACGACCCCCACCACCTTCTTCACGGTCCCACTCATCTTGCTGAAAAGTGCCAGTGCCATCAAGCTTTACCAGGGCATCACAAATTGTATCTTGCAACTGTTGCATAAACTCCTTGACCCGCTCCCTAGATCCAGGAGGAGGTAAAGGATTGGTAGTAGTCGTTTTGACTTGCTCCTTAGATTCAGGAGTAGGTAAAGAATCGGTAGTAGTCTTTGCTGGTGTCTTAAAAGCTGTCATATTCTCTAATTAAATCTAGTTAACCCAAAAGATTATGTCAGTCCATGAACTTTTAGCAAAGGTTAAGGCAATAAATCTACTTAAAAAAAGGGTGAGGCTATTTTTAACCGCAACCTACTTGCAGCATCTGCTATCGGCTATTAGGTAGCACTCGACTACCAAAATTAAGACGACCACTAATGGGCAAACTGTTCCTGTACTTTTCTAGAGTATCTCGAATTGGTTCGTTAAGATGAATTGTTCTAATGGGAGTTGCAGTTATATCCTAGTTAGAGGGATTTTACCGGCAACGTCATTTGCCTCTTAGGGTAAAAGTTTACCTGAGCGTTGCTGTGGGAGCGGTATAGTGATTCTTAATTTTTCCTTCAAGTTAACCGCCGATCAAGAGGGAATTTTCTGCAAATTTTCCCTCTTCAAGACGTATCGTGTCATGAGTAATGCCCCGGTAGAAGTTCTCTGGCAAAAATTGATCAACTTAGCTGATGTCTCCTGGCATCCTCTACTCTCAAGTACTAATGCTCCCAGAGGCTTAATTGCTAAACCTGGTTTAATTTACCAAGTGGTCACTCGTTTAATACCGATTCCAGTGCGAGTCTTTGTTGAGCGTGTTCTACCGGGTGAGTTACTTAGTGTGCGGATGTTGGCAATCCCTGGGGTCGAAAATCGGGTAACTTACCAAGTTGAATCTACCCTCTGCGGTACGTATGTGTCCTGTTCGGTAACCCTACGGGGTTGGTTATCACCCTTGCTCTGGTGGTTCATTCGCCCCTATGCTGCCCGTGTGGCATCTGAATTAGCACAGGCAGCAGAACATCAGGTAGCGGCACTTTGATGAGGAATTAAGAATTAAGAATTAAGAATTAAGAATTGGGAATGTCTCCTTCATCTCCCTTATCTTCCTCTGTGTTTTCTGTAAAGGGACTTATTAAATTAAGATCTATGAAGAAACCCTAACAAGTTCGTCCCAATCTTAATCAGCCTTGGCTAGGAATCTGAATGTCTTATGCTTGATGCTAGTTCAGTTTTAGAAGTATTACGACCGGTACAAGACCCCGAACTCCAGAAAAGTTTGGTGGAATTGAATATGATCCGGAATGTCAAAATTGACAATGGTGCTGTTAGCTTTACCTTAGTCTTAACTACCCCTGCTTGCCCTTTGCGGGAATTTATTGTTGAGGATTGCCAAAAGGCAGTTAAGCAGCTACCTGGTGTTGAAGAGGTAGTAGTGGATGTCACCGCAGAGACACCGCAGCAAAAATCACTACCAGATCGCACTGGAATTGGTGGAGTCAAAAATATTCTGGCAATTTCTAGTGGTAAAGGTGGTGTGGGTAAGAGTACTGTGGCAGTCAATGTAGCTGTAGCACTGGCTCATACAGGAGCCAAAGTTGGTCTAATTGACGCTGATATTTATGGCCCTAATGCTCCATCAATGCTGGGATTAGAAAATGCCAAGGTAATGGTACAAAAAGGAAAACAAGGAGATGTACTCGAACCTGCTTTTAACCACGGTGTTAAGCTAGTCTCCATGGGCTTTCTGATTGACCCTGATCAACCAGTAATTTGGCGAGGACCGATGTTGAATGGGGTGATTCGCCAATTTCTTTACCAGGTGGAGTGGGGTGAATTAGATTATCTGATTGTGGATATGCCACCAGGAACTGGGGATGCCCAGCTAACTTTAACCCAGGCAGTGCCAATGGCAGGAGCTGTGATTGTGACAACACCACAAAATGTAGCATTGTTGGACTCCCGCCGAGGCTTAAAGATGTTCCAGCAAATGGGAGTACCCGTGTTGGGGATTGTGGAAAATATGAGCTATTTTATCCCGCCAGACCTGCCAGACCGACAGTACGACTTGTTTGGTTCTGGAGGTGGTGAGAAGACATCGAAAGAACTAGGTATTCCTTTGCTAGGTTGTATCCCCCTAGAAATTTCCTTACGGCAGGGAGGGGATCAAGGACTTCCAATTGTCGTTGCTAAGCCTGAGTCAGAGTCTGCTAAGGCACTCACAGCAATTGCTAAGCAAATTGCGGCCAAAGTTTCAATTGCTGCCCTTGGTAGTACTAATTGATGCTTTTTGAAGAAAAACGCTCAAAGCTAATGGCTAATGGCTAATAGCTAATCTCTGAAGAAGCACTTCCTTTGGAAGTGAGGGTGTGGGGTATCGATTGTGGAACTGGCATCTTGCCAGTTATGCTTTCACGGCTTCATCAACTCTTTACACTTAACTTCATCAACTCTTCACACAAAAGTGAGTTTAATCCTTTAAGGACAGGCGATAATTAAATCAAAGGCAAATGAGCTGGAACCTCTAAGCACAGCTCCAATTTCTATACTGACAGCTATATATTTACCAAATCACCCGCCTGTGTTATGCAAGCGGGTGATTAAATTAACAAAAAGTGGCAGAAAGCCCATTCCTTAAACTAAGCCCAGTAGACTATGGTTGGAGTACTGCAATAGCTCGAGGGTAGGTAGACGCAATTAAACCTCAATGTGTAAACTTTGGTAAATTAAGCTTGACTGACATCTTTAATGAACATCCTTACTCATTCATAACCTTTGCTGAAATTCCTGAAACTCCTACCTGACTCAGCTAATTGTTTATGAATGCTGCCAAGGAATTTAATCGCTTGATATGTTGCAAAAGTCACTAACGTTTATTCATTGGAAATCACCTCTAGCACCTTGGAAGGAAGTAGACTGGCTACTGTTTGGCTTAAGTATTGGTCTTACCTTCCTTGGGGGAGTAATGATTCGCAGTACTGAACTCAATCAAGGTCTAACAGACTGGTTATCCCACTGGATAGTTGGCAGTATTGGTTTAGTATTGGCTCTATTCATAGCGCGATCGCGTTATGAAGCACTACTTCAATGGCACTGGATAATTTACGCCATAACTAATTTGTCCCTAATCGCAGTCATGCTCATTGGTGCAGCTGCGAAGGGAGCCCAGCGTTGGATCACTATTGGTGGTTTTAACCTTCAACCTTCAGAGTTTGCCAAATTAGGTTTAATTATTACCCTGGCCGCGATTTTACACGCAAGACCAGCTTCTACCATTTCGGCTGTTTTCAGAGCTTTAAGTGTGACAATGCTTCCTTGGGCATTAGTGTTTTTGCAGCCGGATTTGGGAACATCTTTGGTGTTTGGAGCAATTACCTTAGGGATGCTCTATTGGGGTAATGCTCGTCCTGGATGGTTAGTCCTGTTAGCTTCTCCACTGATGTCAGCAATCCTGTTCAACTTATTTTTACCCGGATGGTTTTTTTGGGCAGGTTTGATTGGCTTTCTTGCTTGGCGTACCATACCTTTGCCTTGGGAGAACATACCATTGAAAGGGCTTGTCACTTTGGGCGTTTTAGCAGTGAACCTGATTTCAGGTCAATTGGGAAATATCTTTTGGGGAATACTCAAAGACTATCAAAAAAGTAGGCTAACTTCCTTCCTCAACCCAGATGAAGATCCCTTAGGAGCAGGATATCACCTGATCCAATCTCGCATTGCCATTGGAGGTGGTGAACTTTTCGGCAGAGGCCTTAACCAAGGTCCTATGACCCAACTAAATTTCGTTCCAGAGCAACATACTGACTTTATTTTCTCAGCAATTGGGGAAGAGTTTGGTTTTGTTGGCTCCTTGATTGTAATCTTCGGCTTCTGGTTAGTTTGCCTACGGTTAGTAATTATTGCTCAAAATGCTAAAGATAACTTTGGCTCCCTAGTAGCCATTGGTGTGCTCTCAATGATTGTGTTTCAAGTGATTATCAACATCAGTATGACAGTTGGTCTGGCTCCTGTTACTGGTATTCCTCTACCTTGGATGAGCTATGGGCGCTCAGCAATACTAACTAACTTTCTTGCTATTGGATTAGTGGAATCGGTCGCTAATCATCGGCATAGATTAAAGTTTTAGTTAATTGTTGGTTGAGGACTCTAACTCAGAAACCGGGTTTTTCCTGACGAGGACAAGGAAATATCAGTATTTCTCCAAAAGAAACCCGGTTTATTGACTGGCTCCCTAGTGCAGCGTGGCGGAAATAACCCGCCAGTTTGAGAGCGATAGAATCCTTACTCTATAAGCATTCTTAATTCTTCATTCTTAATTCTTCATTCCGCGCAGCGGTACTAGTAAGCTATTAGAAGGAAACTCAATTGTCGAGAAAAAATCATGATTCTGCCAGGTTCTATTGTTCGCGTGATCAATGCTGACGACACCTACTACCAGTTTGAAGGACTAGTCCAACGAGTAAACAATGGTCAAGTCGGTGTTTTGTTTGAAGGAGGCAACTGGGACAAAATAGTGACTTTCCAGCTTCGTGAACTAGAAGCTGTCGATCCCACAACTGGAAAAAAAGCTTAAGTAGTGATTAAACAACAAATGACCAATGACCAATGACCAATAACTAAATTATGCGCCTTCCTTTACCACAGTTTGCGGTTAGCGATCGCCCTGACCATCATATTGCTGAGGTGATCGAGACGGCAACAACAGAATTTCTGGCTCAGTGCTTAGAGCCAGAAGACTTGAGCTTTCCAGTCATGCCTCCCTTTGGTAGCTGGATTAAGTCTATGGATGAAGAGTCAGGCAATCAAGTTTTCGCAGTGGTTTACTATGCTACAACCAGCCCCATTGACTCAGTGCATCGAGCCAGAGCTTTGGGTTTGTCACTGGCAGACTTACGGGAGCAGCAACCTCAGATTTTTGCCATGCTCAAAACTGAGTTTCGTGCTGCCATTGTCGGGTTTATACCTCCACAACCAGGAGTAAATGGTTATAAGCATCTTGGTGGTTCAGTTTATCAATATCTTCCTCCACGTCCACCGCAAATTCATCAAGCAGTCTACCGGTGTGAACCAGAAGAAATTATTCACTTCAGTGAGCAGCTGGATTTTTTGCGTACCCTCTTGCAAGTGAATGGAGCGCCGGTAGAAGCACTAACAGCAGCAGCTATCAGAGGAGTTTATCAACTACGAAAGGCTGATCGTAATTGGTTAGTGCAGGCAGGACGAACCCTCAGTATTTTACTCAAGGATGATTATGACCGCTTGCGGTATATTTTGAGTCAATTACACTGGTAGCCATACTTACAGTACTAGATCGGACTGCAATGTCAAATCTAAATCTTCATCAGGCTTAATCACAAATACCTCGGCTTGCTTACGGCCTCCTAGAAGCAATCCTGCCAGAGCGCCAGCCCCAGCACCACCCAACACGTCTATAAGGTCAATACTACCGAAGATTTCGCCAAGAACCACACCAGCAGCTGCACCGATAAGAGCGCCTGTGAAAATGGAACTTGTATCAGTACCTTCATCAATTGTTTCTGTCTCGGTAATCTCCCGAGAAGTGGCATTAATTGGTACTCGCTGATTACTGTTTTTGATCATTAGCTCTCGGGCAAAAAATCGAGTACCATCACCAGTTGGTCTTAATTCCCCCTCAATCTCACTCCCAGCGGGAATCAGTAATGTTCCAGCAGAAGACCTAATATCACTGGCTACTACCAGCGTCACAGCTAAAGTTTCATCCGGCGTAATGACAATTTTATCGGCATCATCAGAGTTGGTGGGAATAAAGTTTCCCGCTGGGATAGTCACACCTGTGAATTCTTGTGAGACTTGTGACGGTTGCGAGGGAAACAGTTGTGCCACCACAGATGGCTTCGAGCTTGCTGTCGCCGGAGTAGCCATAATTATTGGCATAGCAGTTATTGAGCTCATTCCTAGTGCCATAACTAAGGCTGTTTTCGATTGCCAACGATGGGAAATCAACATAGAAACTACACCCTCCAGAGCATAGACACGGTAGGTAATTTAGACTCCATAATGCTGGGAAGGTTCCCACCTTTATAAGTTTTATCAATAACTAAGCTAAGAAATATTAAGCTATTTGGTTAAATTCATCCCTCTTGAGAAAAAAGGCTCCGAGGCAGGAGGCGAGGAAGGAGGTAGGAGGTAGAAGGTAGAAGGAAAGAGATATGTTTCTCCCATTCAATTGGGGGTGCAAAAGGAGGTACGGAGCTTGAGAACCTTTTTAACGAGAGAAGGTAAGATAGTTGGTATTAGTTTCGGGTTAAAGTATTTTGTGATCGCCAGTGATGGCGGCAAAGTATTTAAGTATAACTATCCCAGATACGTTAGAAAGTCTCAAACCTATTGCTTTTTGGTAGGGAGACAACACAAAATCACGGTCGAAAGTTGCTAACTTGTTAATCAATATGTCTAGAACTTTACTAGAAAGCAACACGCAGCGCTTACCGTCAGTGCCAGAACCCAATTCTCGTCGTCGTTCCAAGTTGAGAGGCTCTCAAACAGGTTTCAGACGGCGCTTAAAATACCTATATTGGCGTCTAGTACGTATGCAGGGCTCCTCAGGAGCGATCGCGCGGGGTTTCGCCTGTGGTGTATTTGCTGGGATGTTTCCCTTATTTGGTCTCCAGACGATTCTTGGTGTTTTACTAGCAATGCCCTTGCGGGGGAACAAAATTCTGGCAATTACCGGTACTTGGATTAGTAATCCTTTGACCTATGTGCCAATATATACCTTCAACTTTCATCTTGGTCAATGGTTGCTTAACAAACATGATTTGATTAGTATTAATTTTGATTCTTGGCAAGAAGTTAAGGGATCAGGTGCAGAAATTATCTTAATTTTGTTTGTCGGTTGCTTTACTGTAGGGTTAGTCTCTAGTATTTTGAGTTATTTACTAGGCTTATGGTTGATTAACAGATTTCGTAGTGCATATCACTTGCAACGTCAACGTAAAAACTAACACTTTTATCAAGGACTTCTAAATAGGGCTTGCTGAATAAGTCGTAATTTTCGGGTTGCCATAGGTGTTAGGTGTTAGGTGGTAGGTGTTAGGTAAGGGAAAGAGGTGTTAGGTGTTAGCGATTTTCCACAATCAGTGCAAGGTTTTTGAGCTCATCGGTACAATTTCCTTGCACTTTCACTCCCGAAATCTGTAATGAATTCTTGACTCATTACTTCAAAACCCGAATCAATCGACTTATTCAGCAAGCCCTAACTTTGCTGGAGAAATGCTTCCACTTCTTGAGCTGTAGGTTGAGCAGCGATCGCTCCTGGCTTCAAAGTTGTCAAGGCCCCTACGACACTGGCATATCTAACCATATTTCTGGCAGATTCAGCACTGGCAAGGCATTTCATTCCCTGCTGACAAAGCTGATGGACGAAACCAGCAACAAAACTGTCACCAGCACCAGTAGTATCTTGGACCTTCATGGAAAAAGCTGGTAATTTACCTTCGTAATCATTGAGGCAGTAACTAATCTCTTGATCCCCATCAGTTACTAAAACTCCTTCTACTGAGTTAAGACGATGAGAAATAGCACCAGCATCAGTAGTATCAAATAGCAGCTGTGCTTCTTCTTTAGCAAGTTTGAGGAAATCGATTTGCTTCAACAGTTCGTGAATTTGGGGTAAAGCCTCACTTGGGTTAGGCCAAAACACCGGACGCCAGTTAACATCCAAGAAAATTTTGACATCGTATTGATTAGCTAGTTTGAGTGCTTTTTCGATTGCCTCACGAGTCTCGGGATAAGGCAACTCCAGGGTTCCAAAAACTAAAAATTCAGCACTTTTAAACAAAGAGGAAGGTAATTTTGCTGCTTGGAGAAAGGCATCAGCAAATTTGGTGGTATCCAGTTCACCAAAACCGGCAAATTCGCGATCGCCTGTTTCGGAACGCACTACGTAAACTTGTCGCGTTGGTGCTGTGGGATGGCGC
The DNA here is from genome assembly GCA_965222765.1 of Caldora sp. Lineage (GTDB taxonomy): Bacteria > Cyanobacteriota > Cyanobacteriia > Cyanobacteriales > Coleofasciculaceae > Caldora. The sequence continues at coordinate 83,503 of CBDCVG010000045.1, read as the reverse complement.
TGAACGCCAGTGTTGTCCACCCCAATATCCTGCAATAATTTTACTAGGCCCTCTCCTGGTTCATCCTGACCTAGACAACCGACAAAAGCAGCAGGAGTTCCTAGCTTCACTAAGGCACAAGCAACATTAGCAGGAGCGCCCCCTGGATAAGGCGTCCACGATTCCACCTGTTCAAGTGATCGTCCTAACTGATCAGCTAAACAGTCAAATAAAATTTCACCAAGGCAGATAACACGAGCATTAGTCACGGCTATACATCTCTACTTTTTCAGACTACCAGAGGCTTTGTACCTCGTTAACAAATATCAAATATCAGCAGAAGGCGAACAATCATTACACCCTAACAGCGATCACCTACATGAATTTGAAGCCCTTGCCGCCATTAATTGTACAGAGTTACCGTGCTCTAGTTTTTGCTTGAAGCTAACCCTGTTAAAAATCTTGTGACATCCTCCCACACTTCTCACACTCTCCAGACCCCTCAAAAGCTAAAATTGGAGTATATGGTAAGTACATATACCAAGGGTAAAATACCTATGGCTGTTGGCAAATTTTTTACACCCGCGTCTCTCTCAGACCGCGAACTACAAATTATCGAACTGGTAGCCACTGGTTTAACCAATCAGGAGATTGCCCAGCAGCTTGAAATCAGTAAGCGCACTGTTGATAATCACATCAGCAATATCCTGACGAAAACGTCCACAGATAATCGGGTTGCACTGGTACGTTGGGCTCTTCATTGGGGCAAAGTTTGCTTAAATGATGTCAACTGCTGTGCTTTACCAGAACAAGTCGAATGATGAAGTACTTTCCTAACGGTTATTATCCGTTACTGAAAGTTTTGGCAGTTATTTTGAGTGCAGGACTAGTGGAGCGCGGCGGAAATAATCAAAGCGTGAAAAAAGGTCAAAAAGCTTACCGTACAAGCTTTCTTCCCTTCTGCCTCCTGCCTCCTGCCTTCTGCCTTCTTGCCCTAATGGGTTGCAGTGAAAGCGGTTATTTGACTCCACCAACCCAAAGCTTGGGTGCGACTCTTAACAGTTCTGCTGCTGATCAACAACCCCGCTATTCTTATGATGGTCGCTACTTAGTCTTTACTTCCGATCGTCAGCAAGGACGGGGTATTTTTCTCTACGATGTCCAACAACGGCGTCTGATCGATTTGCCTGGACTTAACCAACTTCAGACAATTCAAGAACAACCAGATATCAGTGCTGATGGTCGCTACATTGTCTATATATCGGAACAGTTGGGCAAGCCAAATGTCTTTGTTTATGACCGCCAGGCTCTAAAATCAGAAGCGATAACCGAGAATATATTGGGGGAAATTCGTAACCCAACCATTAGTGGCAATGGTCGCTTTATTGCCTTTGAATCCAATCGCTCAGGACAGTGGGATATTGAGATTTATGACCGGGGTTCCAATGTTGAACTGTCTTTGCCTAGTCGTTCGTCAACACCAGTTGGTAATCCCGATACATCCAAGCCAACATTGTCTCCAGATAACCCAGATTCTGCTCAACCAAAGCCTTAGGGGATTTCTCAATGAAATTACTATTGGGACTTTAGCAAAATTAAAGCCCAAATATAGCCCAAACTGGCTTGATACAATGAGTTAATTAACTAATGTTGATATTTCTCAAATTTAGACGGTTTTGAGGTTGTTCTCTCTAATCTTTACACAAGTCTTACATTAATAATGCGGATTTTCCCTAATTACTGCTTAGAATAAAAAAACATGAATTAAGTTGAACACGTTTGAGTTGATTTAGCATTCAACGCTTATGAGCTAAACATTCAAGCAAACTTTGATTGAACAAGTACCTTTAGATAACTAAAACTTAAACTTAAGTTAATCATTTATTGATTTTCAAAAGAGTTTAAGGTCAATAATTTTGTATTGACAAAAAAAACATCTTAATAATTGAGTGTTAAACTGTAGATTGGTTTCTCTGCAAATGCCACTTAGTAATTTGAGTTCTGATGTTTGTTTTGCATGAATCGAATACTAAACTATCAGTAGTTGCTAAATCTAGACCTCATAATCTTGGTCTAGAATCAACGCTTCAAGACCTATCATTATACGATTTTCACGTTGAATCTTTTCAACCGGGAAAAGACGTTGCGCATCAATTTCAAGTCAATCAACTTCTACCGGGAGTTATTTTGATGAAGCAGGGGCAGTTTGCTGGGATGATTTCCCGGCGTAGATTCTTGGAACAAATGAGTAGCCCTTATGGATTAGAACTGTTTCTCAAGCGTCCTCTAGCTTCCTTGTACCGTTTTGCCGGTACAGAGGTTTTGATACTCAGGGGCAAAATGCAGATTGTAGAAGCAGCTCGCCGTTCTCTGCAACGTCGTGCTGAGATACTTTATGAACCGATTGTGGTAGAGATAGAGACTGGAGTTTACCGCTTGCTAGATGTGCATCAGTTACTCATAGCTCAATCACAAATTCATCAACTAACAACTCAGCTACTACATGAGCAAACCCAAACTCAGATGATGCAAACAGAAAAGATGGCAAGTTTGGGAAAAATGGTTGCTAGTGTTGCTCATGAAATCAAAAATCCTGCTGCTTGTATCAGCTGCAATTTTGAATTCATAGAAAGCTACTATCAAAATTTGATGAAAATTTTAGCTGCTTATGAATCGGAGATACCTGAGGAATCTGCCAAGATTAAAGAACTTAAAGAAGAAGGTGATTTTGATTTTATTCTAGAGGATTTCCCAAAAATAATCACAAGTATTGGTACAGCTTCTGATAGATTAACTAAAACTGTAGGCAGTTTGCAAAACTTCTCTCACTTAGATGAAGCTAAACGCAAGCTTTCTGACATTAATGAATGCATCGAGAGTACTTTAATTATTTTGAATAATCGTCTTAAGTATGGTATTAAAGTAATTAAAATTTATGGAGATTTGCCACCAATAAATTGCTACTCAGGTCAACTAGCTCAAGTATTCATAAATATCATTAGTAATGCCATTGAGGCTCTAATAGAAAAAATGGCTGAACAGGGAGATTATTCAACTACATGGCAACCTCAGATTAAAATTATTACAGAATTTTTAGAAGGAGCAAATACTGAATTAGTATCTATCCGAATTGCGGATAATGGTCCGGGAATACCCTCAGAAATTCAAGAACGAATCTTTGAAATGTTCTTTACTACCAAACCGATCGGTAAGGGAACTGGCTTGGGTTTAGCAATTAGCAATCAAATTGTTACGAAAAAACATAGAGGACAGTTACTCCTGTGTTCTCATCCAGATACTGGTACAGAGTTTCAAATCATTTTGCCATTGGTTGAGTAAATGACGATTGGTCATACTGTAGTAAGCGTAGGTTCGGTTAAGCACAGCAGACTATCAACTTAAATTAGGATACGCTATAAGTTTTGAGGCAGGCTTGATATCATAAGTACTATCAAAAAATTGTGGAATCGACTCATTCTTAGTAAAGGAATGAGACGGTTGTGTAATGTGAGTCTAACGACTCCTTATATTTAACTCATAAGCACTTAATGAACCTTCGCTTAACATATCTTAGCACGATCACACTCCGTGCCTATTTTGCGATCGCGTTAGCGCTACCAGTGCAAGCTCAAATTATGCCGGATAATACCTTACCTAATAGTTCTGTCGTTACCCCCAACGTCAATACTCTTACCATTACTGGTGGTACAGCAGCAGGTACTAATCTATTTCACAGCTTTGAGCAATTTTCGGTACTTACTGGACAAACTGCTTATTTTAATAATGACCTGAATATACAGAATATCCTCACGCGAGTCACCGGAGGGAATATTTCCACCATTGATGGCTTAATCCAAACTAACGGTACAGCTAACTTATTTTTAATTAATCCCAATGGCATTATCTTTGAGCGGAATGCTCAGTTAAATATCGGCGGTTCGTTTACTGCTAGCACTGCTGATGGCATCAAATTAGGAGATAATGCTTTTTATAGCGCCACAGATACAGCCAATAGTAGTTTATTAACGATTCAACCAGGAGTACTATTTACAAATGCTTCGCGTAATTACACTGCACAAATTAGGAATGAAGGTAATTTAGCTGTTGCTCCAAGGCAAGATTTAACTTTGCAAGGGGATGAGATAACGATAACAGGTTCAGTAACTGCACAGGGAGGAAATCTACTCCTTAATAGTAAGGGGGATATTTCCCTAAGAGATAGTACAGTAACCAATAATAATGTTGGGATAACAGGAAATGGTAGTATCCATCTAGAAGCAGAGAATATTACCTTAGAGCGATCGCAAATTATTTCGAGCACTAGCAGTAACCAAACTGCACCAGATCTGATTGTCAATGCCGCTGGAGCCATTACCATTACTGGTTTTACCCCCCCTCAATCAAATCAAAATCCTTTCACTTTCAATAGTCGCATTTCCAGTGAAACCTCTGGAGTGGGAGCAGGAGGAGATATTACTGTCAATGCAGCAGCAATTAGTTTAGAGGATGGGGGACAGATTTCTACTGTGGTAGGGCCACAAGCAACGGCTAATGGTGGCAAAGTTAGGGTGAGCGCCACCAACTCTATTGCTGCTACTGGCGCTTATCCGTTTAGTCCTCTTTTACCTAGTGGGATTGCTAGCTATACTCTGGGTGGAGGAAGAGGGGGAGAGATAGATGTATCCACCTCCAGTATCAATCTAATTGATGGAGCAAGAATCTTCTCCTTAGTTCAGGGAACTGGAAAGGGAGGGGATATCCAAGTCAAGGCTGCTAATTCGTTTGAAGCAACAGGACTCAATCCCTTAGCAACTCAGTTTTCTAGTGGTATTCTTGCTCAAACCTTAGCACAAGGTGATGGTGGTACAGTTAGCTTATCTACCCGTTACTTAAGGCTGTTTGAGGGAGCAAAAGTAGTTTCATCCAGTTTAAATCAATTGATTGGCACTCCGGTAAACGGTGCTGGAGAAGGCAATGCAGGGGATGTAACAGTCAATGCTCAACAAGTGGAAGTGGTAGGAGTCAGTCTTCTAGCTCCTGAAAATATTCCTGGAATTCTCAGTGTTACTAGTGGTTCGGGAAATGCAGGTAATCTCATGCTAACAACCGACACCTTAAGTATTAGAGATGGAGGAGTTGTAGCATCATCGGTTTTTCGATCAATTACTAGCATTGGACAACCTCTACCCAACTCTGCAACAGGCAATGGTGGTAATGTTACTGTCAAGGCATCTGAATCAATTGAAATAATTGGTAGCAGTCCCTTGCTTCTTTTTTCCAGTCGATTAGGAACAGGAACTTCGGGTACGGGAAATACTGGCAATACGATCATTAATACTCCCCAACTCAGATTGCTCGACGGAGGAATAATCAATTCAGCTACATTCTTTAGTGGCAATTTGATATTCAAGGAATTGATCCAGTACAAGGATTAGCCGAGTTACCCGAAACTTTCACTGATTCTAGCAATCAAATTGCTCAAACTTGTTCATCTCAAGCAAGGGAAAATAACTTTGTGGTAACTGGCAGAGGGGGATTACCACCAACTCCTGGTGAGGCGTTGAATCCTACCCCAGGTTGGATTGATTGGCGAGTCTCTGGAAGTCGGGGAGATGAGTTAACAAGGGAAACAGAAGAAATTACCAATCATCAATCGCCAATTCAAGATTCTCACTCTCAAATTCCAGATCCTTTAGTTGAGGCTACAGGCTGGGTAAAAGATATAGATGGAACGGTGCGACTAGTGGCTGCTCCTTCTCTTACAGTATCCTCTAATAAGTACTTCCCACAGAATTGTCGAGCAAACTCATTCCCCATCAACAAATGATCTGTTTGTTTGAGGTGAATCTACTGATTCCTTCGACTTAACCAATAAATACAGCATGAGCATTCGCGCAACACCAAGCTTTTATTGCACTATCGCATCCATTACTTCTTGTTTGCTTGCATCAATCCTACCGGTGCAAGCTCAAATTGTGCCGGATGATACCTTACCTAATAATTCTGTTGTTACCCCCAATGGCAATATTCTGACTCTGACTGGTGGTACAGCAGCAGGCACTAATTTATTTCACAGTTTTGAGCAGTTTTCGGTACTTACTGGACAAACGGCTTATTTTGACAATGCACTGAGTGTACAGAATATCCTCACGCGAGTCACTGGGGGAAACATTTCTACTATTGATGGCTTAATTCAAACTAACGGTACGGCTAACTTATTTTTAATCAATCCCAATGGCATTATCTTTGAGCCGAATGCTCAGTTAAATATCGGTGGTTCCTTTACCGCTAGCACTGCTGATGGCATCAAGTTGGGAGATAATGCTTTTTATAGTGCTACAGATACAGCTAATAGTAGTTTATTGACTATCCAACCAGGAGTATTATTTACCAATGCTTCGCGTAATCATACTGCACCGCTAACCAATGAAGGTAATTTAGCTGTTGCTCCAGGGCAAGATTTAACTCTGCAAGGGGATGAGATAACGATAACGGGTTCATTAACTGCACAGGGAGGAAACCTGATCCTTAACAGCAAGGGGGATATTTCCCTAAGAGATAGTACAGTGACGAATACTATTAATGTTGGGGCAACAGGGAATGGTAGTATCCAGGTACAAGGAGAGAATATTACCTTAGAGCGATCGCAAATTATTTCCCACACTCTCAGTAACCAAACGGGACTAGATGTTACTATCAATGCTACTGGAAACCTTGCTATTAGTGGTTTTACTCCTCCTGAACCTAATCAAGACCCTCTAATCCAACTCCTCAATAGCCGCATTTCGAGTGAAACTTATGGAGCAGGAGCGGCAGGGGATGTTACTGTCAATGCAGCACAACTTAACTTCGAGGATGGGGGACAAGTGGTTACGTGGGTAGGACCACAAGCAACGGGATATGGGGGCAAAGTTACCGTAAATAGTAACTCAATCATAGCTACTGGCACTTATCCATTTAGTCCTATTGTAACTAGTGGAATTGCTAGCTACACTCTGGGTGCAGGAAGAGGGGGAGATCTAAATGTATCTATCCCCAGAATCAATCTATTTGATGGAGCAATGGTTTTCTCCTTTGTTCAGGGAGCTGGAAAGGGAGGAGATATCCAAGTCAATGCTGCTGAGTCAGTGGAAGCAAGTGGAATCAATTTCTTTGCACCTTTCATTTCTAGCGGTATTATCGCTCTAACTATAGGAAAAGGTGATGGTGGCAAAATTACCTTATCCACCCAGCAGTTAGGACTGTTTAGGGGAGCAAATGTAGCTGCATACAGTTTCAACCAATTGATTGGCAATCCCGTGGGTGCTGGAGAAGGTAAGGCAGGAGATATAGAAATCAATGCTCAACAAGTGGAAATGGTAGGAACCAGCCCTCTAAACCCCGACAATCTTAGTGGAATTTTTAATAGTATTACTGGCTCTGGCAACGCTGGTAATATCAATGTAACAACTGATACCTTAAGTATCAGAGATGGCGCAGCTTTAGTATCAAGCATTTTTACATCCACTGCCACTTTTGGGCAACCTCCTCTACCCAACTCGGGAACAGGCAATGGTGGTAATGTTATTGTCAATGCCTCTGAATCAATTGAAGTTATTGGTAGCAATCCCTTGCTTCTTTTTCCCAGCCGACTAGGAACACTAACCTTTAGTAAGGGAAATGCTGGCAATACCATCATTGATGCTCCCCAAATCAGAGTGCTCGATGGGGGTATTATTACTTCAGGTACATCAGCTAGTGGCGATGCTGGTGAGATAACCATCGATTCCTCTGAAATTTTCATCAGTGGCACTACTGCTGATCAGTTTCCCGCTGGAATCGAAGGGAGTGCTTTAGCTTTTAATACAGCAATACAACAGGCTCTGTTCGTACCTCCAGGACTTACAGGAAAGACAGGAGAAGTGACGATTAATACGGATAACTTGACTATACAAGATGGAGGTCAAATTCGGGTCAGACATCAAGGAAGTGGTGATGCGGGAACGTTAATCATTAATGCTGATTCAATATTGCTCGATCAAGAAGGACAAATCAATGCCACTACAGCTTTAGGATTGGGTGGTAACATTATCCTTGATGTAGACTCTTTATTATTACTCCGGAATGAGAGTTCAATTACTGCAACTGCCTTAGGCGGAACAGGTAATGGTGGCAATTTGAATATCGATGCTCCTTTAATTGTGGCTGTTCCTGAAGAAAATAGCGACATTACCGCCAATGCTCAAGCCGGTTCTGGAGGAAGAGTCAGTATTACGGCTCAAGGTGTTTTCGGTGCTCAATTTCGAGAGAGATTAACCCCACTAAGTGATATCACTGCTACTTCTGAGCTTGGTGTGGAATTCAACGGGGAGGTACAAATTGATATTCAAGGAATTGATCCAGTACAAGGATTAGCCGAGTTACCCGAAACTTTCACTGATTCTAGCAATCAAATTGCTCAAACTTGTTCATCTCAAGCAAGGGAAAATAGCTTTGTAGTGACTGGCAGAGGTGGATTACCACCGACTCCTGGTGAGGTATTGAATCCTACCCCAGGTTGGATTGATTGGCGAGTCTCCGGAAGTGGAGGAGACACAGAGATAAGGAAAACAGAAGAAATTACCAATCATCAATTGCCAATTCAAGATTCTAACTCTAAGAGCCAAGCTCCTTTAGTTGAGGCTACAGGCTGGATAATTGAGCCAGATGGGACTGTGCAACTGGTGGCTGCTCCTAGCTTCTTGTTGAACAGGCATCTTGCCTGTCCGAAACATGCAAGGTGAATGCGTTTAAGCTTAGACTCACATCTTGCACTATGCATCATAAATACTTAATAACAACAATAAGAGCAATCAATTTCGGTACTGAAACCGTCCAATCTTATCACCGAAAGCGGCGGGAAGCCCATTCCTTCTAGGGATGGGAGGGATAGCCGCCCGCCGCTTGGTTGGCAAGTTATTTGTTAGAAAGTTTTTCTTGACAAACAACTAACAACCAACAACAAATAACGCTTGCATCCCACGTACTTTCGTCGTGGGATGAGCTTAATGCTCCCTGCTCCCTACCTTCACAGATCAATTTTCGACAGGCGTGCAAGATCTCAGTTAGACCAAGCGACGCGATCGCAGGACAATTAGCACTTAATCCACCATCTACGTTTAACTCATCCCTTGGAAGACAACACGGGGGATGCAAGTGTTAGCAAGTTGTTAGTTGTTGGTTATTTGTAAAAAATGTTGTATTGCGATAATGCAGTTTTGTGATCTAATTAACGGCAAAATCGGTATTTCGGATGTTAACAAAATTTAACCGCAGATTAATACGCCACGAGAGATTAATATAGATTTTGGAACGTGGTTTAAATGCGTCTTAGCTTTAGAGAATCAAGAACATAATTGAACATAATTCTGTGCCGGTACTTACGAGGAATAAAAGGATGAGTAGTGGAGCAAAAATCGAAGGTGTTGTGCCAGCGCCCATCGACAAAGTGTGGGCAACATTCAGACCCTTTGGCCCAGAAACTATGAACTGGTGGCCTATCTATCAATGGCTAGCATTAGAACCACCTGGTAAAGACGAAGTTGGGGCTGTGCGCTCTTTTAAAACTTTTAAGGGACTAGAATACAAAGAACGTCTGGAGTTGCGTGATGACCAAAAATACATAATGAAGCATTCTCTGGTGGAGATGAAACCCAATATCCCTTCACTTAAGAACATCATCACTACTGTCCAGATGTCAGCCAAGAGCGACACCGAAACCATCATCAATTGGTCTACAGAAATTGAGGCTGACCAAGCCACTACTGAACAAATTATCAGTGTCCATCAAAAAACTTACACCGAAGCTATCCAATCTCTAGCCGAAGAGATGGAGCCGAAGCAAAACCTAAATTTCATCTATGAGCTTTTAGAAGACCTCAAAAAGCACATCTCACAAGTCACACAACAGCAAGCTATAGCTCAAGCACAAACAATCCCGCAACTCATACAACAAAAAGCTACAGATAAATTACAAGGAATCTCGCAACTCATACAACAGCAAGCTACAGACAGAACACAAAAGTACGAATATCTAAAGTATCCTCGCCGGAAGGATACACCGGATCTACCCCTAGAAGAATTTCCACCTATGGTAAAAGGTCTACCCCCTGGTCGGGAATTACCACCCAAGAAATTGGGATTCTTGATAGAGCGGCTTATTGAGTATGTCTACTCAGAAATTAATTTCTCTCGGAGACTGGAAAAAATTCAACAATCTGGGGATGATCCTTGGACAGCCTACTACGCCGGCTGGATTCAAGCACCAACTAAGATTCCGCAGACTTGGAAGGATGATGTGGAATTTTGCCGTCAATTGATTCAAGGGGTCAATCCCATGGTGATTACCCTCTGTACTAATGAAGGGGTAATCCCTCAAGAGATGAGGCACTTAACAGCTCAAGGCAAGTCTATTCCAGAACTAATTGCCGAAAAACGGCTTTTCATTCTTGATTACGGCGACTTGGAGGATATTCCTCAGGTTCAGGGTAAAGTTTTCTATGCTCCATATGTATTGGTATATCGGGAGCTACTAGAAGATGGTAAATCCAGACTTAATCTGCTGGGTATTCAACTAACCCGCTACCAAGACCGTAAAAATGAAGTTTATACCCCTAATTACCCATATCCCAATAAATATCTGTTGGCGAAAATCCATGCAGCATCTGCTGACAGCCAGTATCATCAGTTTACCTTTCACTTAGGTTTAACTCATCTGGCTGTAGAGCCTTTTGTTATGAGTCATCACAACTGCTTTCCCTCATCACACCCCATCGGTCAACTACTAAAGCCACATTTCCAAGACACGATTGGCATTAACTTCTTGGCACGTCAGACTTTGGTTGCTAAAGATAAACCATTTACTGATCGCACCTTTAGTGCTGGTACCACTGGAGGGTTGCGGCTAATTTTCAAGGAATGGAAGAAGTGGGACTTTTTTGGTATGAGCTTTCCCCAACAGTTATTATCACGGGGATTTGATGAGGAGGGTTCCGATGGTGTGGAAGACTTTTTCTTCCGGGACGATGGGTTCAAAATTTGGAATGCACTGATTGAGTACATAAGCAACGTGGTAGCAGCTGTCTATAAAGATGATGCTGCTGTAGCAGCTGATCCAGTTATACAAACATGGGCACAAGAAACTGCAGATCCAGAACGTGGAGCGGTTCCCGGCTTTCCTGAAAAGATTGAAACCCAGGAGCTGTTGGTGAATACTCTAACAAATATTATCTTTCTAGCCAGCGCCCAACATTCAGCAATCAACTTCTCCCAGTGCCAAAACCTAACGTATGTCCCCAATCGACCCAACGTACTGTTCCGGGGAGTGCCGGAAACGGAAGGGGATATCACAATGGAATACGTGTTTGGTGCATTGCAGAGTTTGACAAATGCCCACTTTCAGGTATTTTTCTCTAACCTTCTTTCCAGCCCATCTTTGCATCCCCTGTCCGATTTGCCCTTAGAAAATGATTTATTCCCCGATATCCATGCTGTATTTATGGCAAAGCTGAATTTGATAGCGTTAGAGATTGAGGTACGGAACAAAAAGTTGGAGCAAGAAGGTAAAGTTCCCTATCCATACTTATCACCAAAACAAATTGCCTCTAGCATTGATACTTAGACGGTGGTCATTGGTCATTGGTCATTAGTCTTTTGTGTTAGTTAATGACCAATGACATTTGTGAAGGGACGTGTTAGGGTAGCGGCACGAATCTTTGAAGGGAGCATCCCATCTATTCCTGAGCCTTGGTTTCCTGAACTGATTGTCATACCAAATCCGCCTTTCAAACCCCCGGTTTTGCTTAAGCCTTCTTTTCCTTTGCTCTATGAAGGCAGGGGAGCAGGGAGCAGGGGGAACTTCCTTTAGGTGATGAACCAGAAACTTCAAGTGTGGTAGAAACAAATGACTGAGAACATTTTAAGGATAAGTGTTTCGTTAGAATCCTTAGAGGAAGCTATCTTGTCGCTTGGAATCACTGAAAAGCGAAAATTATTGGCACTTCTAGAAGCTGAACTATTTTCGGCTGAAGAAGATTCATCAGAAGATATTGCCGAAATCCAAACTGCCCGCGCTGACTATGTAGCAGGTGATTATATGACCTTTGACCAGTACCAAGCGCAACGGGCAAAATATTCTGCATGACTCACACCATTATTATTCCCAAAGCTGTGCAAAAACAGCTTGATGCATTGCCCGATGAAATCTATGAACGCATCGCCATCAAAATTCAGCAACTTGCCGATAATCCACGTCCAGATGGGGTTGTCAAGCTGAAAGGTAAAGCGAACGAATATCGAATTCGTATTAGCAATTATCGCGTTCGTTATGAAATTGATGATGAGGCGCTGATAATTCTTCTATTACAGTGCAAGCATCGCCGCGATGTCTATAAAGAGTGATAATTCGTAACAGATGTCAATAGTAAAAAATTGAGAAGTGCTATATTAGCAGCCGATGAAGTTATTACGCCGATATCTCTATAAAATAATCCTTAAAAACCTGTTACTGGCACTCATCCTTTTTACGCTGCTTGGATTTCTTCTGGCTGTGGGTGTCCATGCAGCTACAAGTGAGCGATCGCATTTATCATTCTCTTCAAGACAAATTATTGCTCAAACTGAGATCCAACTCCAAAAGGGACAAACGCTCTATCAACAAGGGCAATACTTAGAAGCCGCAAATGTTTGGAAGAAGGCTACCTCTGAATTCAAGTCCCAAGGAGATATTTTTAATCAGGGATTAGTGCTCAGTTATCTGGCTCTGGCTTCTCAGCAACTCGGACAATTCCCAGAAGCTGAAGCTACCATGAATCAGGCAGTGGCTTTGATAACGAATCAAACATTACCCCAATCTAAATTTATCCTTGCCCAAATTCTCAACAATCAAGGACAACTACAATTCAACCAGGAAAAAGTAGAAACGGCTTTAGAAACTTGGAAACAAGCGGAAAAGCTCTACAGGGAATTAGGGGATTCTACAGGTGAAATTGGTACCCAACTCAACCAAGCCAGAGCATTACAAGCGCTAGGGTTATACCTACGTGCCAGAACCACATTGGAACAAGTGGATGCATCCCTAACTAGCCAAAGTGACTCCCAACTTAAACTTGCTGGACTTCTGAACTTGGGGAAGGTGCTGCGGGTTGCGGGAGATTTTGTCGCTTCCCAAAATATCCTAGAGCAAGGCTTAGCTGTGGCACAAAAGCTGCAATCTCTTGGAGATATTCAGGTGGCTCGGCTCAGTTTAGGCAGTCTTGCCGAAGCCCAAGAGCAGACGGAAATGGCACTCCAATATTACCAGCAAGCAGCAGCTGAAAATAGCCCAGTTCGGCTGCAAGCCCAAATCCATCAGCTCAATCTTTTGGTTCAACTCAATCGCCTTCAAGAAGCTCAAAACCTACTCCCATTGATTCAAACTCAACTGGCAAACTTACCTCCTAGCCAAACAACCATTTATGCTCAAATTGAGCTAGCCAAGAGTTTGGTTAAACTCAATCCAAACGACGTGACAAGCACCGCTCAACTCTTGGCAATAGCTCAACAGCAAGCAAAACTGTTAGGGAATCTCCGGGCGGAATCCTATGCTGTAGGGCGTTTGGGACAACTCTATTTAGAAGGGCAACAGTGGGAGGAAGCTAAACGCCTCACTCAAGAAGCACTCCACTTAACCCAGACTATCCATGCCTCAGAAATTGCTTATCAGTGGCAGTGGCAAATGGGGCAATTACTGCTTAAGACAGGGGATAGAAAAGGAGCGATCGCATTTTATACGGATGCAGTCAATACCCTGCAATCCCTAAGGCAAGATTTAGTGAGCATTAACCAAGACGTACAGTTTTCCTTTCGGGAACAGGTTGAACCCGTTTATCGAGAATTGGTGGATTTACTCTTACAACCTACTCACTCCCCCCCTTACCAAGGGGGGGCAGGGGGGGTTAATCCTACCCAAGGGGAAGCTGGGGAAGTGAGTCAAGCCAACCTTCAACAAGCACGGGCAACCATTGAGACACTCCAACTAGCTGAACTGGCTAATTTCTTTCGGGAAGCTTGCTTAGATACTCAGCCCCAAGATATTGATCGCATCGACCCAACGGCAGCTGTCATTTACCCGATTATTCTACGCGATCGCTTAGAAGTTATTCTGTCACTGCCCGGTCAATCGCTGCGTAAATATACAACCAATCTGTCTCAAGAACAAGTGGAACAGGCAATCAATCGGATGCGCCAATCCTTAAGACGCACTTCCTTTGCCCAAGAAAGATTAACCGTTGCTCAAGAAATTTATGGTTGGTTGGTGCAACCGGCTGCTGAGGATTTAACCCGCCAGTCGATTAAAACACTGGTGTTTGTGCTTGATGGCTCCCTCCGAAATATACCGATCGCAGCTTTACACGATGGAAAACAGTATTTAATTGAACAGTATGGAATTGCGATCGCACCCAGTTTACAGCTATTAACCCCTCAACCTTTGGCACAGAGACAGTTTAAAGCCTTACTGGGGGGCTTGAGTGAAGGCAAAGAGGAATTTTCTCCTCTACCAGGAGTTAAGCAGGAAGTCAAGGAAATTGGTGCAACTGTTTCAGGAACCGTTTTACTTGACCAACAGTTCACCAATCAAGCATTGGAAACTCAAGTCAAAACCCAACCCTACTCAATCGTTCACCTAGCCACTCATGGTCAGTTTAGCTCCAAACCGGAAGAAACGTTTATTCTCACTTGGGATGGACGACTCGATGTTAAACAATTGAATACCTTATTAACCAATCGCGAATTATCTAACTCGCCTCCCTTAGAACTTTTCGTACTGAGTGCTTGCCAAACCGCCAAAGGAGATCAACGAGCAGCATTAGGACTAGCTGGAGTAGCAGTGCGCTCAGGTGCTCGCAGTACCCTAGGTACACTCTGGACAGTTAGTGATGAATCTACAGCAGATTTCATGGAGCAGTTCTACCAAGAATTATTTACTCGCAAAATCACTAAAGCTGAAGCTGTACAACTAGCTCAAATCCATTTACTCAAACAACCGGAATCCAGTCATCCTTACTTCTGGGCTCCGTTTATTTTGGTTGGTAATTGGCTTTGAATAGTCGCATAAAATTATTTGTATATTTACTATTGAGTTGTATAGCTTTTTTCCCTTGCAGGAGGGATATTAACGCTATCAAAGTCCTTTTTTTAACTCAATGTCTTTGTGTTTAAATAGATTATATCAAATGCACCCAAATATACCTATCTTACCCACCTTATATTCTCCTTCAGCTCCCTCAGCTTCCCTAGCTTTTTCAAAATGGGTGTAACTAACCCCAATTTGGTTTGAGAAAGGCTATATTTACTTTTGTAAGAGTGCCTATCTTCACGAAATATTCAATTAATTTCGTAATGGTACTTAGACTAGAAAAAAATTATGTGTCAAACTAGATTAAAAATGTGCATAAAATTACGGAATTACAATTTATGATTTTTATGACATCTTCCTTTAGACTGATATCTGTCTTCTTATCGTTATCAATTGTACTCGCACCACATCTAACAGCTAAAGCTCAGGCAGAGCATAGCGTTGTAGCTACCTTTGAACCCCCTCCTGGTAAAGATGCTCCCCGTGGCGGTACAGCTGGGGGCGGTTCTCGTCCTATTGGGGAAGCTTGTTTGTCAAATCCCTCTGCAAGCTCTGGTTCTTTAACTGCTATAGCCCCTGGTCGTCATATTGGGTTATCTCAAAGCGATCGCCCAAATTTACTCGTTCATCTCCCCGAAACAACTGCCAAGAAAGCCGAATTTAGCCTGTTTGATGAGCATATGAACGGGATGTACCAAGTTAGTGTCCCCGTTTCTCAAGTGGGTTTAATTAGTATCCCCTTACCGGATACTGCGCGATCGCTAGCACCGGATCAGCCCTACTACTGGACTGTTGCCCTAGCTTGCAATCCGGATGATCGTACAGAAGACCAGGTCGTAGGCGGTTGGGTTGAACACACTCAACCCAGTGATACTTTAAAGCAACAATTAGAAAAAGCTACAGCCATAGAAAAAGTTTCCCTCTATGCCAAGGAAGGATTTTGGTATGATGCACTAGAAATATTAGTGGAACTTCAGCACACCCAACCACATAATCCAGCAGTCGCTGATGCTTGGACACAATTAACGGCATCAGGGGGACTGAATGTGAGCGATTTAGAAGTGCCGAAGGCGATCGCTACTCAACCTGTGGAAGATTAATAGAGAACATGTTAGGTTTGAAAACCAATCCTTTCCCCCATCCCCCAGCCGCGGGTGAGCTAAAAAAAGGGTCGGGAGATGGGGAAACAAAGGAAAAGTAATGATTTGAGAGGATACTTCGCTAGAAATTATAACTAAAATTTCGCTCAGCTCTCCAGCCCTTTCTCTCAAGGCTGGGAGAAGAATTTAAGGTTTTAGGGCTTGGGTCACAAGACTTTTAGGGATGCTTTGATAGGCTGGGATAGCAGTAAAGCAGCACTAAGTGCGGGCGTACATCGTTGACATACTCCCTCTCTGGATGCATCTCTGTAGCTAGAGACAAACAATTATCGATGTGGACAAAGCTGAAAACGCAATTCCTTCGGGGGCGAATTCTTGGGACAATCGTTGTAGGTGTGACCGGAGCAGTTTTAGGTCTGCAATGGGCTGGAACGTTGCAATTGCTAGAATCTGCCATTTTAGATCGATGGTTTCGTCTGCGTCCCTTGGAATCGAGTAAATCCCGTTTAGTGATTGTCACAATTGATGAGGAAGACATCTCCCGCTTGGAACGCTGGCCGATGTCAGATGCTACCCTAGCCAAAGTTTTAGAAAAGCTCAAACAACAGCAGCCGAGAGTCATTGGATTAGGGCTCTATCGCAATCTTCCAGTTGAACCTGGACATCAGGAATTAGTAAAAGTATTTACGTCGACGCTGAATCTGATTGGCATTCAAAGGGCACTGAGTAATACTAATGCACCAGCGGTTGACCCACCCCCTGCACTGCGGGAACAAAATCAGATTGCTGCCAGCGACTTAGTGATTGACGCTGATGGCAAAGTTCGTCGCTACCTATTATCTGTGCGCGACCCTGATGGCAAAATCAATATGACCCTCGGAACTAAGCTAGCCTTAGCCTATTTAGAAGCAGAAAACATTACACTCCAAAATACAGACAAGGAAGGAATTCTCAAGCTAGGGAAAGCTAAGTTTCGACCACTTCAAGAGAATGAAGGCGGTTACATCCGTGCCGATGTAGGTGGCTATCAAATCCTTGCAAACTTTCACGAAGGGCGTGAAAGAGTCCCAAAAATTTCCATGACTGACGTTCTCGAAGACAGAATTCCTAATAATCTGATGCGAGGGCGAATTGTTGTGATTGGCTCCGTTGCCGCCAGTCTGGATGATAACTTCTACACCCCTTTTACTACAAACCCTAACACGATCTGGTCAGGTATCGAGCTGCACGCCGACCTCGCGAGTCAGATTTTAAGTGCCGCCTTAGATGGCAGGCAACTCCTTAGGGGTGTACCAGAACCGATAGAGTGGTTATCGGTTTTCCTATGGTCGAGTATAGGAACAATTTTGGGATGGAAAGTTCGTTCTCCTTTTTGGGTAGTTATTGTCATTCTGGCTACTACTGGTAGTCTGATGGGGAGTGCCTACTTATTCTTTCTTAGAGGTTGGTGGTTGACTGTTACCTCGCCTTTCTTAGCTTTTGTTAGTGCAGGGTTGATCAGTCGTGGTTTTCTTCTTTGGCAAGAATTGCAACTTTCCCATCAAGCATTAGAACAGTATGCCCAAACCTTAGAACTCAAAGTCCAAGAGCGTACTCAGGAACTGACGGAAAAAGAACTCTTTTTACGTAGTATTTACGATGGTGTAGCACAGTCAATTTTTGTTGTGGACGTTTTAGAAAACGGTCAATTTCAGTATGTGGGATTAAATCCTACCCATGAGATTTTAACAGGTATTCCCTCAACCAAGTTACAGGGAAAAACTCCCGCCCAAGTGCTTTCTTCCGATACCGCATCAGTTATAGAGCAACGTTATCAGGCTTGTATTGAAACTGAAGAAACGATTAGTTATGAGGAGTGCTTGCCGTTCCAGGGGCAACAGACTTGGTGGTTTACTAGCCTAACTCCACTGCAGGATGAGAAAGGGCGTATTTATCGTATCATTGGTAGCAGCATCAATATTACAGAACGCAAGCAAGCAGAAGCAGCGCTACAGCAAGCTGAGGAGAAATATCGCAGCATCTTTGAGAATACTGATGAAGGTCTGTTCCAGACGACACCTGAGGGAAAATATTTAAGTGCCAATCCAGCGCTGGCAAAAATTTATGGCTATTCCTCGCCTGAAGAGCTAATAGCTTGTTTGCAGAATATCAACCAGCAACTTTATGTTGACAAGTCTCGTCGAGCAGAATTTGTAGCTCTCATGCAAGCACAGGAACGGGTGTCAAATTTTCAGTCTCAGGTCTATCGTCAGGATCGTAGTATCATTTGGATTGAGGAGAATGCCCACGTTGTCTGTAATACCAAAGACAAGCCGCTCTACTACGAAGGCAGTGTTGTTGATATCACAATGCGCAAGATTTGGGAAGAAGCTCTCCATTATCAACAACAATGTACTGAAGATTTGCTGTATAACATTTTGCCTGCTCCTATTGCTAAACGGCTGAAACTACAAGAAAGCATTATCGCCGATAGCTTTGACAAAGTCACAGTTTTGTTTGCCGATTTAGTTAGCTTTACAGAACTTTCTGCTCAGATTTCTGCCACACAACTTGTAGATTTGCTTAACAAGATATTTTCCGTATTTGATCAGCTGACGGAAAAGCATGGCTTAGAGAAAATTAAGACGATTGGAGATGCTTACATGGTAGTAGGCGGTCTTCCTACACCAAGATCTGATCATGCTGAAGCTGTTGTCGAGATGGCATTGGACATGCAACGGGAAATTACTCGCTTTCAACAAGACGATGGTCAACCCTTCCATCTTCGCATTGGCATCAATAGTGGTCCTGTGGTGGCAGGAGTAATTGGCACGAAAAAGTTTGCTTATGACTTGTGGGGCGATACTGTTAATGTTGCTTCCCGCATGGAGTCTATGGGAATGGCAGGGGGGATTCAAGTTACAGCAGCTACTTATGCACTCTTGAAGGACAAGTATATCTTTGAAGAACGAGGCACGATTACCGTCAAGGGGAAAGGAGAAATGATGACTTATTGGCTGAAAGAGAAAACCTTATTCTAAAATCTCAACAGCTAAATCAACGATTGATTTTATGAAACGTACCATCCACTCAGTCACGAAAGTTATTAATTTTTGTTATGGTCATCGGTTGTTGAATTATCAAGGTAAGTGCCAACACCTGCACGGACATAACGGGATCGTTGAAATTGAGATAGAATCCGATTCCTTAGACGAATTGGGGATGGTTGTAGACTTCGAGGAAATCCGTAAAACAGTTAAAGGCTGGATCGATACCAACCTTGATCACAGAATGATTCTTTGTCGTCAAGATCCAGTGATAGAATTTTTGGCACAAATGGGGGAAGCTTTGTATCTTATGGATGAGAATCCCACAGCAGAGAACATTGCTAAGGGACTTCCAAAAAATAAAACATCCCATAAAAAGAATGATAATTATTGTCATGCGGATAGGAAGGGGCAGCCAACGGCTGCCCCTTCCTATCCTTTGGGGGGTGACTTTTCGCCCCAAAGCTCCCCTTTTTATAGTAAATTTGAGCTGGAGTGATTTTTTGGGTAGAGCAGGGGTGTATATAGAATTAACTGAGGAGCTGAAGTAGAAAGAAAATTGAAGAAAATTTACCAAATCTTTTATCAGATCTGAAAAAATTAGTTGATTCTCAATCTCAAACAGACCCCAGTTTTAAAAGTCAAAGATTATATACACGCCTGAGTGCAGCTGAAGTAAGAAAGCAATTAATATCAAAATTTGGTTATAGTTCCGAAGAGTTACCAACTGTAGAAACGATTCGTCTCAAGTTAAATGAGTTGGGCTATCGTCTGAGACGGGTGGCAAAAGTTCAACCTCAAAAAAAATTCCGGAAACTGATGCCATCTTCTCACAACTAGCAATAATTAATCAAGAGGCACAAGACGACCCAAGTATTTTACGCCTTAGTCTAGATGCCAAAGCTCGCGTAAAAATAGGTTCATTTGCTCGTGGTGGAAAAAACCGAATTCCAACCTCGGCTGAAGACCATGATTATAACCCAAAAACAACTGTAACGCCTTACGGCATCTTTCTTCCAGAATTAGATGAATTATTTTTGTACTTCACAGAATCGAAAGTTACTAGTGACTTTATAGTTGATGTAATAGCCGATTTTTTGGGAGCGAGAAAGTGGGCGGTTTACCCAGATTAAGACACTGGTTATTAACCAAGATAATGGAGCAGAAAATAGTTCCCGTCGTACTCAATTCATGAAACGTATCGTCGAGTTTGCTCAGCAATATCAACTCAATATACGTTTGGCTTACTATCCACCTCACTCATTGTGCCAATGAAGATTTCCCAAATTTAGGTAAGTGGTTTATTGACATAAATTGTGTCGCCACGTAGTTTTCAAGCTTGTTACAATAGTTTTATGCCGCAATTATACTGGTGGAGAGAAGTGCAAAGTAATTGTGTAATATTTGCGTGAATATTACGCAAATAAAAATCAAAATGTGTCGCTGTTTTGTGCTTGCGATCGCAAGCACTCTTCAAGCAAAAAAATTACTTGAAAGCCATGTCTGGTATGGCTTCCACAAGGCTATGCAGCAAGCCCTAGATGAGGGGATAGGAAGGGGCAGCCAAGGCTGCCCCTTCCTATCCGCCTGACAATGATTATCATTCTTTTTGTGGGATGTTTTATTTTTTGGAAGTTCCTAATAGAATTATGTCATCCTGAGCGATAGCGAAGGATCTCCGAGGGGGCTGAGATGCTTCACTATCGTTCAGCATGACAGTTGAGTGCGTAAGTCCTAAGCTAAAATGGAGGATTAGGTAGGTTGGGTGAAGCGGTAGCGTAACCCAACACCGCAGGATATTCCGTTGGGTTTCACTTCGTTTCCACCCAACCTACAGTTTTAGTCGTGTCGCGCCACTATAAGCATTCTTAATTCTTAATTCCGCGCAGCGGTACTAGTTCCCCAGAAAAACCTTCATCTTTTGCGAGAATAAATGGGCTAAAAGCATTATGGCTCAAGACAACAGCAGAGCTTGTCACCCTCTGAGCAGGATCAGTCTGGTACTAAGGAGTGAACTTTAAAGACGCCCTAGCATACTAAACTTGAGCAACTGCGATCGCTTTCGTTTTTAGCTGACGGTCAAACAATACTCGTGGTCTTAATAAGATTCTCAACAATAGCCACAAAGATTGTAACTCTCCTGGTACATCGTGACGCTTCCACTGTCCTGGACGGCAGTATAACATCTCTATCAGGCGTCGTTGTTGAGGGAGAGATAGTTGCTCGAAGGTTACCCGCAAACTGGGAAATTCTCCGTTGAAACTAGTATCGCTAATTTCTCCTGGTAAAGAAATCTTCTCTTCAGGAATGGAAAAAGTTACTGCTAGGGTTTCTCCGGCTGGGATAGTTGGTAATCCAGCATGGGTTAATTCTACTTGGGCACCGATTTCTGAAATGCTGCGGGTTACTCCCCATAGTTCGATGGGGAATTGTTGTTTGTCGTTTGTTGTTTGTGGTTTGTTATTTGTTGTTTGGTAATGGGGAATTAGGGGTGGGGAAGTTACTGCAATTTTTGGTGTTTGATTACTGTATTGTGGCTGAGTCTTGAGTTGAATTCTTACCACTCTCCGTAAGTTAAACCATTCATATACATCTAGTTTGGGAATATCGATTAAAATCAACAGAGAAATGCCAAGCATTATCAGGTTATAACTACTCCAAATTGCCCCTAAACCAATGCCTTTAAATTGTTGTACAATTTCTGATGTTGTCCATCCTCCTTGAATTACACAAACGCATAAATTTTGCCACAAACTGAGTGCTGTAGCAATAAACATAATCATCAAAGGTAAAGCTAATCGACTGTTGAAATAAAAGCGATTTTTATGAATCCCCTTGGGGGTAACTTGAAATCCTTTAGAAAAAGGATTTAACATTACTTTAATTGCTGTAATTGCTAGGGGTAAAGTTAAAATTAGTGAATAGATTTCTGAGATTAAAGCTGAACGAGAACGGTAGTTTAACCAGGAATATACAGCCAAATTTACCACATAGTAAGGCAAGAAATAATAGAGTAACTCTGAAGGGGTTGCTCTAATGGGAATTACTCCTAAAAATGAATATGCTAAAGGTACAATGAGAAAAAAACAGCGAGGAATGCTGGCAAACCAATAGAATAATCCTTCAACATAAGCTAATCTTTGTAGAGGTCCTAATCCTGGAATGGTTAGAGGGTTAGCATCAACAAAAAAAGCTTGTAACGTTCCTCTAGCCCAGCGCAATCTTTGAATAGCATGGGCAGAAATATTTTCAGCTGCTAAGCCAGCACTCAATTTTTCATCAAGATAAACTAAGCGAAAGCCTTGAGCTGATAAACGAATGCCAGTGAAAAAATCTTCAGTGATAGATTGAGTGAAAAAACACCCAACGCTATTCAATGCACTGCGTCTAGCAACAAAAGAAGTTCCTGTACAAATTACTCCTCCAGCAGCATCGCGAATTGGCTGAATTTGTCTGTACAATACTTCTTCTTCTGGGGTTAGCACATTTTCCAAGCCTAAGTTACTGGCAATAGGATCAATGTTATAAAAGCTTTGGGGAGTTTGCACCAGAGCAACCCGCTCATTTTGAAAAAATCCGACAGTGCGGATTAGGAAGTTTTTCGTAGGGATAAAATCAGCATCAAAGACGGTAATTAATTCTCCAGTAGTTTTACCAATGGCATGATTTAAATTTCCAGCTTTTGCATGACGATTATCAGGGCGCGTGATATACTCACACCCTAATTCTTTCGCGAGTTGCTTTACTTCTGAACGTTTTGTATCATCAAGCAAATAAATTGTTTTATGAGGATAATCAAGGGATTGGCAACCTATAATCGTGCGTCTAAGAATAAAGGTAGGCTCATCATAGGTAGGAATCAGAATATCAACAGTTGGTAAATAACTGCCATCTAAAACTTGCTTCGATAACTGGTCAGCTTGACTGCGGCGATTTTTGAATTTTAACATTAAAAATAACTGAATAATGCTATGGGCTAATACCAGCATTTCCATAACAAATAACCCGAGGCTAAAGAAGCCATTCAAGGGGTCAGTAACATTAAGAGTAGAAAGCGATCGCCACAGAATATAACGAATCAATAAACTTAATAAAATACCAACCACTAGTATTCGTGACCAAGGGCGAGGTCGGGGAGAAATTTTAGTGATTGCGATCGCAACTAACAAGACAACGAAAGTAGGTGCAAGCAAATATTCTACCATCACCATCGGCGTCTCTAGCCAAGCAGGAGGATGTTCTTGCATCAGATGAAGCTGAGCAAAGATTTCGGTGATTTGTCCTACACCAGCAGCCCAGGCAATAACAACTGTACCAGCTAAAATTACAATACTCAGTAATAATAAGGTTGCTAATCTAATTTGAAAAATTTTCTGGATGTATCGAGTATTCTTGGCTTTACTGCCCAATTTTGAACTTGTCATAGTCAACTCAAAACTCAAATACCTAGAAATACACTTAAACAGAGATATACACAGAATAAGTTTTCCTTAGAGTAAGATATACTCATACTCAAAAAATGATTTTTCCCTGAGAAAAAGGTTAAACTTCAATAAAAGTTAGACAAATGAAGCTTACTTATCTAGGGATTTTCCTGGCTCATACCCTGCTAACAGTCTGACTTTTCGCAGTACGTACTCAAATCTAGTCAGGAAGAAGTAATGAACCTCTGAGATGCAGGGGGCATGGAGCAGGCTAAATTTACTCTTCTCTGCTCCATGCCCCCTGCTACCTTGTTTCTCGAGAGTATGGATTATCCTTAAACAGCGTTATTCTTCGGAACTTGGAGACTCACCATCCTAATGAAACACGCTATAAATGATTGATAAGATTAATAACAGCTAAAGTATATAGGGATATAATTAAGTAAGGTAAGTAAATTTGCCAAAAATCAGCCTTAAGTTGTTGTCTATCTAATTTCCCTCATCTGGGTGTAAAAGATGCCTGCATGATTAACAATGTGTTCAGGCAAGTTTTACCAAGAGAAACAGCTTAATACTGATTAAATTACTCACCGAAAGCAGCGGGAAGCCCATTCCGTTAGGGATGGGAGGGATAGCCGCCCGTTGCTTGGTTGGCAAGTTATTTGTTGTTAGTTGTTGGTTGTTTGTACAAAAAATAACTAACAACAAATAACACTTGCATCCCCCGTGCTGTCTTCCGGGGGATGAGTTAACTTAGCAAATTCAGTTTGTTTAGTAATTTATGCCCATAGTTCATAAAAAACAAAATCGCAGCAAACACACAATCAACGATCAAATTACCTTTCCTGAAATTCGGGTCATTGATGCTGATGGTAGTCAAGTCGGGATTATGCCTCCTAGTGATGCCTTGCAAATAGCAGAGGAAAGAGAGTTGGATCTGGTTTTGCTTAACGATAAAAGCGATCCACCGGTTTGTCGAGTGATGGATTATGATAAATTCCGGTATCAGCAAGAGAAAAAAAGCAGCGCCAGTAATAAATCTCGCTCAACGACTCTCAAAGAAGTGAAAATGGGCTACAAGATTGGGGAACACGATTATCAGGTACGGATCAATCAAGCTAAACGTTTTCTCAAGGGAGGAAATATTGTTAAAGCTACCGTCACGCTTCGAGGACGGGAAGTTCAACACGCCAATTTAGCTCAAGAAAGACTCAAACGAATGATCGAGGACTTGCAGGAAGTTGCACAAGTCCAGCAACCGCCTAAAAGAGAAGGACGTAATTTAATGATGATACTTGGTCCGATGAAATAAGGGATTTCAAATAAAAAAATAGGAAGCATCTCATTTGGGATGCTTCCAAAACATATCTCATCACTTCCCTGCCGTCATCTTCTCCCGTTATACCCGTAGGGCTAGTGGAAGAAAGTGACTATCAATGTAACCTACTTTTCAAAAATAAAGACCAATTACTTCAAATCCAGTAAACCTTTTTCTTTAAGCTTAGGATTGAAGCGAATTTCTGTTTGTACCCCACGGGATTTTAATTCTTCTAAAATTTGTGCTTCAACTCGCCTTGCGATATTTTTCAACAGCTTAGTTTTCATTAATTCATCGCTGCTTTCATACTTAATTTTATCCTCCTCCGTCATCGCTGGTTTAGCATCAATAGGCTGATTCCAGACAGCTGACTCTGAACCATTGCCGGGAGGAGTTATACCGTTTTCCTCAATCCAAGCATTTTTAGTGTTTTCTAATTGAGTACGGTTGGGTTTGGCAATTGTTTGTGCCTTGATCCAATGACAAGCTTGAGGTTTACGTACTAAATGTTGCTTGAGGCTGAGATAAATATCCCGGGAATAGCCAACAAATTGCAGCGTTTTATCCTGATCAAAAATTGCATAAATACCAATTTTTTTTTGTAAGTCTTCAGGTAAATCACCCGTATCATCTAGATAAGGTAGATAATCTAGCTCCCTCAGAGAAGGTGTTTGAGTTTCAGTGGTCATCAGCTATAAAATATAAAAACTTTTAGGCAACTTTTTGATAAATAGCACACAAGCGGCTAGGATTGAATATTTTAGCTTTAAACATAAAGTTAGGCGGCACGTTAATAATGACGTAATCCTCAGACTCGTGATACTTTTCAAATTCCGGTGGCATTCCCTTCGGAGCCGCTGTAGTGTAAGGAACCGGCTGAAAAAGTAATTCTGTAAACTTAACTTTTTGCCATTTTACCTGTTCAGCTATTTGGTTCAGGAAGTTTTCACTGATTAACAGGCTAAATAATGTGCTTCGAGCTTCTGAATCTAGAACAAAACTGCTATCAAATTTGTTAACAATCTTTAAGCGAGCCATATTAACGGAGAATACTGCATCAATTAACAAGGAGATTATACCAAATCTAGGTTAGGCATCCCCTTTATTAAACATTTTTGACACTCCCCACGCATAAAATGCGAGGGATTCTTAGTTCACAGGGATTCCAATGAATTTACCCTCACTAAGCATCTTGACCGTATGTCCTACGGCTGCAAGTCCTCGTATGAGAACTACTTGAGCGGCGGCAACATCTCTATCAGTTGTATAGTCGCAATGAGCACATTTATGCACACGTTCTGCTAATGTCTTCTTGCCTGTTTCATGCTGGCAATTGGGACATATTTGAGAAGTTTTATGTGCATCTACTTTTTGGAAATAAACACCACGCTTAAGGCAAACTTGCTCAAGGATGTTAAAGAATTGACCAAAACCCGCATCTAAGCAATGCTTCCCTAACATCCCTCTCGATAATCCCATCAAGTTTAAATCTTCTATAAATATCATGCCTGCACCATCGCATAATTGGTGCGATAGTTTTCTATGCCAGTCTTTCCGACAGTTAGCGATGTGTTCGTGTAATGAAGCAACTTTCTGTTGGGCTTTTTTCCAATTGTTCGAGCCCAACCGTTTTCTGGAGACACGCTTTTGCAGTAATTTAAGCTTGCTCTCGGCATCTACAAAAAACTTGGGACGCTTAATTAAAAGACCATCAGAAGTTGCCACCATTGATACTAGTCCAACATCAATTCCTACCCCTTTACCCTGTGGTTTTGTTTGGGGAATCTCCACATTCCACTGAATTGTTAACATCACATACCAGCCAGAGATGCGTCTCACTATTTGTGCTTGTTTAACCACACCTCCATCTGGAATATCTCGGCTTTGGCGAAACCTAACCATGCCAATAACTGGCAATTTAATCTGACCATAACTCACAGGGTATTTACCCAACTGAGGGAAGCCGAAAGACCGTATTTTCCCTGTTTTTTTAAATCTAGGAAAACCATGATTTTGCTCCCATATACAACAAATCTAGTAAACGTTAAGGTGGTTTTTAGGACTGCGAA
This sequence comes from Caldora sp., assembly GCA_965222765.1. Taxonomy (GTDB): domain Bacteria; phylum Cyanobacteriota; class Cyanobacteriia; order Cyanobacteriales; family Coleofasciculaceae; genus Caldora. Next base: position 56,454 of record CBDCVG010000045.1, on the reverse strand, counting down.
TGAATTCGCTAGCGCACTACACCCCCATAGCTAGCTAGGGACTCTGTGCGCATTTTCGGTAGAGACGCGTCATGGCTCGTCTCTACTAGTGCTTACTGTACAAACTTTCTTCCCTTGGAGCCTTCTGCCTTCTGACACTGGGTATTTAAGATTTATAACCCTGCTTCTGTCCGACAATCCCGATTGCCATTGGCAAGACTATTTTCAGTTCTACACTGTTCGTAGGTAATTTGAGCAGCATATCGTTCTGGCAGTTGCGCTCTTTTTTCCAGAGCTTTCTTAAAGAATTCTAAACTCTCTTTTTCCAGACCTTGATTCCTGAGAATTTGGGCTTTTAAGTAAAACAAATCTGGATTGTCCGGAGCCAATTCTAAGGCACGTTCTACAAAATCCATTGCGTTATCATACTCTTTCAAATCTCGATAGCCAACAGCAATACCACGATAAGCAACATATTTGGGATTACCATAGCTTTCTAACTTTTCAACTGCATTAGCTGGGTCAGCAAATGGCACATTAACGGCTAACATCAAGTCCATGTAACCCGTAAGCAAATTTAACTCTGGGTCATTGGGGTCAATTGCTTTAGCTTTGTCCACATATTTAAGGACTTTTTGCAATTTACTTAAGGCTCTAACAGATCCTTCCTCTTTAAAATTGTGAGCTCCTTCTAAAAAATGACCGGCTGCTGTATACAGATTGCCCCGTAAGGGGTCAGTTGAAATCAGCTGCTCAGCAGTTTCCCGAGTTTTGGAGGCGTATTTTTTCAGGGTTTCCCAATCTTTCTCAATGTAAGCCAAAGAGGCTAGCATGGCATAAACCAAAGGGTCATTAACTTTGTCCTTTTCTGCTTGATTTAGGTACTCCTGAGCTTGCTTATAATTTCCCTCTTTGAAGATAGACTCAAAAGCTGCTTCGGTTTTGTCATCAATGGTGTGAGGATTTTCTTGACGGAAAGGATCTCCAGCGAGAGTAGGTGTTACCCACATACCGATTACCACAGCTATAGCACTGGCAAAGGCTTTTAATGTCCGTTTTGGTGCAGGAAACCAAGTCATTATTGTCCTCCTCACAAAAAAATTAAGCTTAACTTAAACTTTGACGTTACAGTTGATTAGAGGTTCCGATTATTCAAAACTCACTTTGTCTATGTGCGTTTATTTATATCCACCTACTTAGTGGTAGAGGAAATCAGTGTTACGTTGGTCAAAATAGAAAAAAAACAAACTGCTTACCCCAGGTTAGCAACTATCAGTCTGGCTTGAGTGAATTAATAAACCTTGATGCTGTATATCAAAGACCTAACTTACCACCCTCCTGCAACTCCTACCCCAATCTTAAAACCTCTCAACCTTGAACTTGCACCCCAACAACTAGGACTTGTAATCGGTCCGAGTGGTTCTGGTAAAACTACTTTACTAGAAATCTTGGCAGGGCTAGCACAGCCAACCTCAGGTAACCTCTTCTGGCGAGAGCAGGAACTCACTCCAGAACATTTGCAACAACTTGGTGGATTAGTGTTTCAGTTTCCAGAGCGGCATTTCTGTGGTGGTACCATTCTAGAAGAATTGCGCCTAGGTCATCCAGAGTTAGGTTCACAAAGGGTTTATGAGGCTCTAGGTGAAGTGGGACTAGCTGATTTATCCCTGCAAGCTGCACCCCATGCTCTGAGTGGTGGACAACAGCGACGCCTGGCTCTAGCAGTGCAGCTTATCCGTCAACCAATGGTACTGATGTTAGATGAACCAACCGCAGGATTAGATTGGTCGATGCGACGACAGTTAGTCAATCTCCTAGGTAAACTCAAGAGTGATTGGACTCTGCTGGTTGTAACTCACGATGCCGGTGATTTATTGCCAATTGCTGACTGTTGTTGGACTATTAACCACGGAGAACTCAAAGCTGTTGAGCCTGGGACTCTGAAAACTAAAGCTACTGAGCCACAATCAGTAGTATAAAGCAGAAGGATTGTAACCCTTCACAGAGCAACTTCAATAGATCAGATGAGATGTAACAATTATTATATAGCCCACATTCCGCACGACAAAATGTAGTATCCCACATTCCACCCCAAAACTGTCACAAGGGTCAGCTAAAGGAACTTTCGTAGCTGGCATGGAAGGTTAGAAAAAGCCACAAACCCAATAAAATTTAGGTATTTGTGGCAAAATACTGGGTTTATGGGTCAAAATTCGCTTTTTTTTGCTAAAATTAGCCAGTCAAAACCCCATTGGAGACCCTAGCCGCCAAAAAGTAACCTTTACTCACTCGTTTGAATCGAAACCAAAGCTAGCACAGCAGATAGTATTGTTGACAAGCGGGGGGGAAAAACTTTAATAGTGATAAACGCTCATCAGACAAATTAGAAATTTCAACACTTTGGTGAACAAGCAAAACATGAATTGACTGAAAACATTGAAAAATCCAACGTAATGTGGGGTGGTTAGTTGGACGATTCAGTTGATTGGGAACTGTCGTGTTACGGCGTTGTAAAGTTTGACGTAGTTGGCGTTGACCAAGGGTATAAACCAGCAGGCATAAACCCATAATTAAACCTAAAGCTTCAATCCGCTCTGGCGATTTGAGGAAAATACTATCAGTGAAGAACATTGGGTCTTTGAGAAAACGAAAACCTCGTTCTACTGCTTGTTGTTCTTTGTATTTAGATAACATGTCTGACGCTGTCAAAATGTTTCTGTCGAGAACATTAGTGGCAATAATAAAACGTCCTGCTGAGTTGCGAAATGGTTTGACTTTCTCGTCACACAGACTCACTGTACCTCCTACTTGATAAGCTTCAGCTGTGGTATCTTTCCGATTTTTATCGCTCACAACTTCAATTTGAATATTTGTTAAGTGATGATACTTCGACTTTTTGAGAAGTTTCTGAGCCATCCTTTGTGCATCCGGAATACAGGCAAAAGTTTGGCGACTTAATTGCCGCAGTTGCTTCCTGGCTTCAAGAGCTTCTTTTTGGATATTTTTGTCTAACTTATTTAAGTCAGATTCTCGACGTTTTTCGCTTTCAACTACCAGCCATCTTTGCTCAATTCCGCCATAATTTTGCTGAACTTCTTTGTAATAATATCCTTTCAACTCACTTGCCTTTAGCTCTTGTTGGCTTACCTCCTGAACCAGCTTCCAAGCTGCTTTGACTGTCAGAGGTACTCGACATCTGTTTCATCTTCTCCTTGTACGCTGAACGAGGTGGAATCTAAATGAACTTCTTTTACGTCTATTTGATATTTCTTCACCACTGCTAGGACAATCGAAATAAATATTTGGTTCAATCCAGTTTGATACAGACTGTCTAGCACTCTTCCCAAGCGGTCATCGTTCAAATACTCTGCTTTTATTCCTGCTCCGAGCAGATGTTCTGTTGCTTTTCCTTCCCAAAAACGACTGAATAGATATAATGGCGATGAGACTAACCCTAATCCATTCATTATCATTCCTTTGATTACTTGACCTGCACTAATTTTCTCAGCAAGATGTTCTCCTAGCTGTTCGTTGATTAGCTCTACTATACCGATTTCATCTATCAGTCCTGCCACTAAGCCTAAATGATCTAAGTTTCTCACTTCTATGGACATGATTTAAAAGGGTTCGTCTCTATTTATGAGTTGATTTTCCCTCATTTAGTCCACTTGTTGGCTTGCCAGAGTATGAATATTTCTACTTAGTCTTCCTTTGAATCATTGTATGCTACATTTTGTCGTGCGGAATGTAGGATATAGCCCTCTTCTGTCAGACTCCGAAAAATAGGGGTCAAACCCTGATTCTCTCGTTAGGTATCGTTGGCTGTAATGACGGAATCTCGTCAGAATTTCGGAAAGTGACAGAAGAGGGTTAGGAACTTCCAAAAAATAAAACATCCCACAAAAAGAATGATAATCATTGTCAGGCGGATAGGAAGGGGCAGCCAAGGCTGCCCCTTCCTATCCCCTCATCTAGCTATCCATTAGGCAAAAGTAGTCGAAACAGTGATAGAGACGATGATTCAGTTAAGGATTGGGAAGGGAGTGGTGAGAGCCATTATTAGATTAACAGGGGTCTCCCAAGAGTGCGATTAGCTACGCTGGTGCCGTAGGCAATCGCTAAATTCTGCTCAGAGCGATCGCCACTGGGAAGCGCTGCGCTAGATTGGGCGGGTTGAAGCACTCCCCAGCAAGAGTACTCTACAAGGTGGTCAGACACCGTAGGGGAGCGCTTCAACCTCCGCTGCGCCGCCCAATCTTTCCCAGTTGTAGTATCAACTTAACAAGAGCTCCCCTCAATCAACCGGAAAAATGGTGTTCGCACTTCGTGGACAGCTTGGCGTATGTTGTGAGAGTATCAGAAGAAAAAGTCAATCAGGGGATGAAGAAGAACAAATGAAAGATTGGATAAGCTAGGAAATAAACCCAAAATTTTTCAGGACATACGCCATGCCAAAAGATTGAGAAAGACACTGTTGCTCTTAAGCGAACATCCAGGAGAAACAGTACCGAAAGCAAGTGGTAATGCGAACAAAAGCCAAAGTATCTATAGATTTTGGTCAAATGAGAAAGTGAAAAAAACACAAATATTGGCTTCACACAGGGAAGGTGTAGTCAGGAGGTCTGTAGAAGCAGGAGTAGTACTGGCTATACAGGATACGACAGACTTGGAGTATACAACACATGAAGCAACCAAAGGTTTAGGATATATCAATCAGACTTCTCAACAAGGAATCAAAGTTCATAGTTGTATCGCAGTAAGTAGCACTGGAGAACCATTGGGACTGCTACATCAGCAGAGTTGGACAAGAAAGGACAGGAGTGGAAAGAAAAAAGAACGCAAGAAAAAACCGATTCAAGAAAAAGAAAGCTATCGATGGTTAAAGACTGTTAAAGGAGCTGAAGAAGGACTAGCCGAAAAAGTCAAGCTTATACATGTTGCAGATCGTGAGGCTGATATCTTTGAGTTATTTGCCCAAAAGCGCTGTGGCAATAGTGAATTATTGATTAGGGCTACTTATAATATTATTGCTTGGCGACTAATGTGGTTGACTTATCAAGCTCGACTTAATCCAGATGCTTCTTGCCAAGTTGTTTTCTCTCCGCAAGAATGGAAACTCTTGCGACGTAAATTTCAACCCAAAAACCGCTCGAAAAAATCTCCTACTCTTCATCAAGCTTTGATTTGGATTGCACGCTTGGGTGGATTTTTGGCTCGTAGTGGAGATGGCGAACCTGGCTTGAAAACCCTCTGGCGAGGGCTTTCGACCTTCTACCATTTGCTTGAAGGTTCACAACTTGTTTCTACATCGTAGTCTCTATAACTGTTTCGGCTACTTTTGCCTAATGGATAGCATCTAGGGCTTGCTGCATAGCCTTGTGGAAGCCATACCAGACATGGCTTTCAAGTAATTTTTTTGCTTGAAGAGTGCTTGCGATCGCAAGCACAAAACAGCGACACATTTTGATTTTTATTTGCGTAATACCAAAAATCTAAAGTAATGTCATACTTAAATCAAGACTAGAAAAACTTATTTATCATGACTGGAGTTAGCAAACTAAATGTCGTTGAATCTCCTAAAAAATTATTAGAGCTGATGAATCAGCAAAAAACTGTCTTAGGATTTGCCAAGATTCAAAGCTTATATCTCTGGAAAATTAGTGCAGTAGAAACCATCAGACATTTAGCTGTTCTAGTTGGCAGAACAGAAAGAACTATTTATCGTTGGTTAGAAATCTATCGTGAAGAGGGAATTGAAGAGCTACTCAAAGAAAGACGGAAAACGGGAAGACCCCAAAAATTAACTATAGAACAAGTATCTAAATTACAACAAGAATTAAGAGACCCTGTCGGCTTTAAAAGCTATAAAGAAGTGCAAGTGTGGATATTTATTTTTTGTGAAATTTGGCTGAGTTATAGTACAGTACATCGATTAGTACATCAAGAGTTGAAAGCTAAGTTAAAAGTAGTTAGACCGAAAAACAAGAAACAACTACCAGGGGAAGTTGAGGAGTTTAAAAATACATTTAAAGATAAGCTGTAAGTCTTGCTGAATAAAGGGTGTAGCTTGATTAAGAATTACAAAAAAGTGAGTTTATGGTGCAGTGATGAAACTCGGTTAGGTTTACATACTATCAAAGGTAAAAAAATAACACTTAAAGGGGTAAAGCCAGTAGATATGCATCAATTCAATTTTCAATGCTTTTGGTTATATGGAGCAGTAGAACCAAAAGAAGGGCGTAGTTTTTTCTATGAATTCTCTCACTTAGATGCGGCTTGTTTTAGTAAATATTTATCCTTATTTTCTCAAGAATTTTCCGAGGAATTATTAATAATACTTCTTGATAATGCTCCGGCTCATATTAGTGAAGAAGTAGAAGTTCCTGATAATATTATTTTATTTTTTCAGTCTCCATATTGTCCAGAAGTTAATGGAATTGAAAGATTTTGGGAATATCTCAAACAAGATTTAACTTGGGAACTCTGCGAATCTTTAGACTCTTTAAGAGCCAAAGTAGATAAAATATTAAACTCTTTGTCACAAGAAGTTATCGGGAGTTTAACTGGTTGGCATTGGATTTTGGAATCATTATGTCTGTCAGGACTTTAAATTTTTGGTATAACTGTAGCACGAATAATTGTCCCAAGTGTCTAGATCCTGGCCGGGATTCATCCCACGCCTCCGCTACGGGGTTGGACGTGGGGCTTCTCCCGGAAGACAGCTAAATTATTTGAGGTTTAAAACAAGAAGGTTCGACTTTAATTGACGCTGGTTATCCCCAAATAGCACTAGGCTAAGGTAAAATCTGCCCATGCAGGGGACAAGCCTTTAATCTGTGTAACGATGGTATCCTCAAAATCCTCTATGGCTTTGACAGGATCAACACACCAGTGGGAACAACTGACATCAACGATATGTCCCTAATTATGAAGTTAGAGCACGCTTACTACAAGTATTTATTTACAGGAGACTTGAATAATGCTATAGGTGGTTACTTAGCAAAAGAAAAGGAGACTTATTCCCATATCTGTACCTAATACAGCACAGCGGCAATAAGTAACCAGTTAACAATAAACGAAAAAGCAGATACCATAAGTATTACAGCCTACTGCCTACTCGTACTAGCTGATTAATTGAGGTGTGAGTGTTTGAGTTGATGACTCAATGAGTGAAATTGCAATTTCCCTAAAGAATATCTCCAAGTGTTTTAAGCGCTACAATCGTCCGATAGAGCGATTGAAGGAGATTTTATTACCAGGTAAAAGTAGAGCCGATGAGTTTTGGGCACTGCGAGATATTAATCTAGAGATTAACAAAGGGCAAACTGTTGGCATTGTTGGTCAAAATGGCTCTGGGAAAAGTACCCTACTCCAAATTATTGCAGGAACCCTAACCCCAACTAAAGGAGAAGTAGTCGTCAATGGTAGGGTTTCCGCCTTACTAGAACTCGGAAGTGGGTTTAACCCAGAGTTCACTGGGAGGCAAAATGTCTTTTTTAATGGGAGGCTACTGGGGTTAAGTAAGAGAGAAATTGAAGAAAAATTTGACAGAATTGCTAGTTTTGCCAATATTGGTGATTTTATTGATCAGCCCGTCACAACTTACTCAAGTGGGATGTATATTCGGCTAGCATTTGCTGTTGCCATCAATGTAGACCCTGATATTCTGATTATCGATGAAGCTCTATCTGTAGGGGATGCCAAGTTTCAATTAAAGTGCTTCCTCAAACTCAAAGAACTTCAAGAACAAGGCATAACTATTTTATTTGTCTCCCACGATAGTAATTTAGTTAAGCGATACTGTCAAACGGCTCTCCTGTTAAATCAAGGTCAAAAGATTATAGAAGCAGTGCCAAACACAGTAATCAATCGTTATACCAAACTTCTATTTGCAGATGAAGAAGATCAGCAAATCTTAGAGCAAGAGTTGAAGTTAGCTAAAAATCAAGAAAATCACTCAAACTCCAACAATTCATCTTATAAGTGCCAGCCCTTAGAATATCGATATGGTAATGGTAGAGGAGAGATTCAAGCGATACATATAGAAAATAGTCAAGGAGAAGAAACTTTGACTTTTGCCTCTTGTGAAAAAATGGTTGCTAGATTAACCATCCTCGTTGAAGATTTTGTAGCTAAACCACTAGTTGCCATGACTTTAAAAGATGCTAAGGGTGAGGATATATATATAACCAATACTTATTATCAAAATATTGAAATGCCGGAATTGGATCCTGGAACCTTGTTCAATATATCTTTTACTCAGGAACTTTTGGTTTGTCCAGGAGATTACTTTCTTTCTTTCGGTTTTATATCTTTGGATGGTAGTAAAATTATTCCAGTTGACCGTAGATATGATGCCATTCATTTAAAGATAATTCGAGCTTCTACTGATATGAGCCAGGGAGTAGTTAATCTTAAAAGTCAAATTGATGTTAATCTAAAAAAATCTAATGCTATTAAAATAAATTAGCATATGTAATTAAACATAAATTAATGCAATATCCGGAAGATTTTGATCAAGATTCTGCAGCAAATATCTGGTTACCGCGTCAAGAACAATTTACCTTCCAGTATTCAGATGGAGGAGAGGCGGAAGTTTATCTAGAGAATTGCCTCAGACAAGCCTCAGATCTCAGTTGCCATTCAGTTGAATTGACAAGCTTGATCCGAGATTGGCCTTCTGAATATCATCTTAGTCCTAAACGGAGTAACCTACTGCGTCCTTTAGTATTAAATCATTGTCGTACTGTACTAGAGTTGGGAGCAGGATGTGGAGCTATTACTCGCTACTTGGGGGAGAATGTTCCTAGGGTAGTAGCAGTTGAAGGTAGTAAGAACAGAGCAAAAATTGCGGCTTTGAGATGTAGGGATCTAGATAATGTTGAGCTAGTTTGTGGACAGTTCCAGGATATTACCTTTTCCGAAAAGTTCGACCTAGTAACTTTAATTGGAGTCCTAGAGTATAGTGACTCCTACATCCAATCAGTGAACCCTTATCAAAGAGCCATTGAGATTGCCAAGGAACATTTAGCAGCTGATGGCATCTTGATTGTGGCAATTGAAAATAAACTCGGACTAAAATACTTTGCTGGCTCTAGTGAAGACCACACAAAAGTATGGTTCGATGGTATAGAAGGTTACAATAGTGGTCAATTAGTCAAGACTTTTGGCAAAAAAGAGTTGGAAGTTCTCCTCAAGTCTACAGGTTTAGAACATTTGTGCTTTTTATACCCCTTCCCCGACTACAAATTACCTGATGTGCTCTTTTCTTTACAAGCAGAAAAGCAAAATCAGACTCAGCCTTTTCTGTATCAATGGCTTGGTTATGATAATTCCAGGGATTACTCTCATAAACAACTAGAGCTATTTCAAGAGTTATTGGTAGCTAAGCAAATAGAAGCCAATGGCTTTTTGTCTCACATGAGCAATTCTTTTTTCATACTAGCTAGTGAATCTCAAGAGAATATTGCTCAGTATCTCAACTCAAGTTGCCTTGTCTGGAAGTACTCGGTGATGAATAGATTGCAAAAATTCATGTCGCGAGTCACTCTAACAAGAGATAATGATCATCAATTAGTTGTTAATAAAGAACCTATATATCCTGACTTGGCTGCTTCGGAAACAGGAACAGATGAGCAGTTAAAGCATTATCCCAAAATTCAGAGTAAATTTCTCGCTGGGGTAACAGTCATGGAGCAAATAGTTCAAGCAATCAGAAATAAGACTGCTACAGAAGAACCTAGTTTAAAGTATCCTCTAACAACTTGGTATAATTTCTTAGTTCAAGAAGCAAACAGAACAATCGGCAGTGAAACAGAAATTCCTGGCATATATGTAGACTGTGGTCCAGCAAATCTCATTGTTACTCCCAGTGGTGAGGTAGAGTATGTAGACCAAGAATGGAGCTTTAGAGAAAAGTTACCAATTAAGTTTGTCCTCTTCAGGTGTCTGCTTTACACATATCAAAAAATCTACCCTTGGATAGATTTGTATTTAGATGAATTGCTATCAGATAAATCTTTGCAATCATTTATCTTATTCTGTTTCCAATTAATGTCTTTGAAGATCACTGCTGCAGAATTCAGAGATTTTTTAGAACAGGAGTGGATTTTCCAGAAACAAGTCAATCCTTTACTCAAAAGAGTCAGCTTTGATGATTATTTGATAGGCGTTCATTATACTCCTGAATCTTTACTAGTAGCAAAAGCTCCCTATCGTTTGTGGTTTCAGTTGCGCAAAACGAGGGAAGAGCTTCAACAAACTGAGGACAATTTGAAGAGAACGCACTTTGAGTTACAGCAAACTCAGCATCAGCTACAACATACTCAGCATCAGCTACAGCAAACTCAGCATCAGCTACAACATACTCAGCATCAGCTACAACATACTCAGCATCAGTTACAACAGTCTGAGGCTACCATTACCGGAATGGAGAGTAGCAAGTTTTGGCAGTTGCGCCAGGGATGGTTCCGCCTGAAACAGACTTTGGGATTAGGAACTTCCCTTTGAAGGTAGGGGAGCTTGAGGGATGGGGAGATGGGGAGTGTGGGGAGCTGAGGGAGCTGGGGAAGATGGGGAAGACAACGGAGAAATTCCCAATTAGCAATTAGCAATTAGCAATTAACAATTAGCAATTCTCAATTCTCACATTCAAGTTATTATGTCTATGGCAAATAGTAAGTTGGGAAAATTGAGAACACTAGGGTTTCGATTAAAGCGTGCTGTTGGGTTAGCTGAAGATAGTAGCATACGCTACAGTCGTTTATTATCACGAGCAAAGCATCTGGCAGTTGTTTTAAAAACGAAAGGACTTCAGTATGCCATAGCTAAGATACTCCAAAAAATCTCTCAAAAGCTGGAGGTTGTAGCACCACCAGTTGAAATCCTACCAGAAACGCACCAAAGCGATGACATCAACTACCAACAATGGTTGAACAATAACTATCCCAGGCAAACAGACTTGCGCAAGATGGTTGAGACAGTAGACATATTTAGTTACCAGCCAGTCATTAGCGTGATTATGCCGGTGTTTAATCCACCGGAAGGTTTCTTACGAGCAGCTATTGAGTCAGTTCTGGAGCAAGTTTATCCTTACTGGGAGTTATGTATTGCTGATGATGGCTCAACCAATAGCTATGTTAGACCAATCTTGGAAGCATATGCAGAGCAAGATGAACGGATAAAAGTACTCTGGAGAGAAGAAAACGGTCATATTTCTGTTGCTTCTAACTCAGCTTTAGAGATGGCTACAGGTGAGTTTGTCGCTCTACTAGATCATGACGACTTATTAAACCAAGATGCTTTATATGAAGTTGTTTTATTGCTAAACAGGCATCCCCATGCTGACATTATTTACTCAGATGAAGATAAGATTCAAGATGATGGTAAGCTCAAAGACCCCTTTTTTAAACCTGATTGGTGTCCTGACTCATTCTTATCTAGGATGTACACTGCTCATCTGGGAACCTATCGCCGTTCACTAGTAACAGAAATCGGAGGATTTAGGGTTGGCTATGAAGGCTCTCAAGACTATGATTTGGTATTGAGACTGACAGAAAAAACAGACAACATTTTTCATATTCCCAAGATTTTATATCACTGGCGGAGTCATACTGCTTCTACTGCTAGCAATTTGGAGAGTAAAAGCTATGCTACTAATGCGGCTAAAAAGGCTCTAGCAGATGCACTCTATAGGCGAGGGGAATCAGGAAGAGTAATTCCTGTTGCCTGTGGTTATCATATTGTTAGATATGAGATTAAGGAATTCAAGAAAGTCAGTATCATTATTCCTACCAAAAATTTGGGCAATATCCTTGATAATTGTTTGCAGTCTGTCTTTAGCAAAACTCAATACCCCAACTATGAAGTTTTACTGATTGATAATGGCAGTACTGAAGCTAGAACTCATGAAGTTATCAAAAAATGGCAAACTAAGGAACCAGATAGATTCAGATGTGAGTTACTAGATATTCCTTTTAATTTTTCCAAAATCAATAATTATGCTGTCAAGCACTCCCAAGGAGATTACCTGCTATTTTTAAATAATGATACAGAAGTTGTAACTCCCGATTGGCTTGAGGCAATGGTGGAGCAAGTTCAGCGTCCTTGTATTGGTGCAGTAGGTGCGATGCTGCTGTATCCCGACAATACGATACAACATGCTGGGGTAGTAGGGGGAATTGGAGGTGTTGCTGGTCATAGCCATAAATACTATACCTCCGAGTCTCCTGGTTATTTTGGTCAAATTCAAACTATCAATAACTACTCAGCTGTTACAGCTGCTTGTTTGATGTGTAGGCGTAACGTCTTTGAAGAGGTTGGCGGTTTTGAAGAGGAGCTGACAATTGCTTTTAATGATGTTGACTTCTGCTTTAAGATAGTTGAACAAGGTTATCGGAATATCTACTTACCCCATGTGGTGCTCTATCACTACGAGTCGAAGAGTCGGGGTTATGAGGATACTGTGGAAAAACAGACTCGATTTAGTAGAGAAATTCAGTACATGCAAAACAAGTGGCAAAAAATCATTCAATATGACCCTTGTTACAGTCTCAATTTAAGTAATAAGACCGAGGATTTTAGTTTTAGACTATAAGTTAACTTTCGCTAAATAGCTACCTTATCCAGACAAAAAAGATAGAGCAATCCTCAATCAACCCTGTTCAATCAAGAGCTATTATAAATTTAGATAACTCAATTATCAATTATCAATTATCAATTATCAATTATCAATTATCAATTCTAAACCATGACCTCAATTTTAGAAAAAGTAACCAAAAAAGTTAAACACTTAGTCACTCCAAATGAGCCGCCAGCTCAGGTAGACTCTACCACTCCGATTTCACCGGAACAGGCATTGCGTAGACAAATTGCTTGGCATTATTTATCTGGTAATGGTGTTGAAATTGGTGCACTGCATTCCCCGCTGGAGGTTCCTCCTCATGCAAAGGTACATTACATTGATCGTCTATCGGTTGCTCAGCTTAGAAAGCAGTACCCTGAATTAGCAGAGTATGAATTAGTAGAAGTAGATATTATCGATGACGGCGAAACTTTACCATCGATAGCTGATGCTTCCGTTGACTTCGTGATTGCCAACCACATGATTGAGCATTGCCAGGATCCCATCAGCACGATTAAGCATCATCTGAGGGTACTCAAGCCAGGTGGCATTCTATATATGGCTGTACCAGATAAGCGCTATACTTTTGATCGGGATCGCCCGATCACATCTCTAGAACATCTGATTCAGGATTATACTGAAGGACCTGAGTCGTCAAAATACTCTCACTTTGATGAATGGACTAGGGTAGTTAATAAAGTTCCTGAAGATAAGGTTGCTGCCTACATTCAACGCTTGATGGAGATGGACTATAGCATTCATTTCCACGTATGGACTCAGGTAGAATTTGTAGAATTGCTGCTCTATTGCAAAAACCAATTATCATTCAAATTTGACATTGAACTACTCCAAAAGAATGGAATTGAGTTTATCTTAATTCTGAGTAAAAACTAGGACTTACAGAAAGCGGCAGGAAGCCAATGCCTCTATGGATGGGAGGGATAGCTGCCCGCCGCTTGGTTGGCAAGTTATTGGTTTTTTGTTTTTTGTACAAACAACCAACAACTAACAACTTGCTAACACAAAATCCTCCGTGCTTTAGCCGGGGGATGAGTTAAAACTTACCTTCCTGCATTCAAAAATGCTCCTCCTTGAACATAATCTTCCAACTCAATCTTGACTGGCTTAACTTTCCAGATTTGTTCACAGTACTCCCGAATTGTGCGATCCGAAGAAAACTTACCCATGTTAGCAGCATTGATAATTGACATGCGAGTCCAGTAATCCTGATCTTGGTAAGCTTGGCTTACCTTATGTTGACAATCAATATAAGCTTGATAATCAGCAAGGAGCATGTACTGGTCTTCATAGAGTAAGGAGTCCACAATTGGTTTAAACAGTTCCGTATTGCCGTGGGAGAAATAACCATGAGCAATATAATCAATTACTGTTTTGAGTTCCCCATTACTATTGTAGTAATCCATGGGATTGTAGCCATTGGCCTTCATTTCTTGTACTTCTGAGGCAGTTAAACCAAAGAGGAAGAAGTTTTCTGCTCTTGCCTCTTCCCGGATCTCAATATTGGCTCCATCAAGAGTACCAATGGTGATTGCACCATTCATGGCAAATTTCATATTGCCTGTACCAGAAGCTTCCTTTCCTGCTGTGGAAATTTGCTCTGATAGATCAGCAGCAGGGTAAATCCGCTGTCCTAAAGAAACGCTAAAGTTGGCTAAGAATACTACTTTCAACCGTCCTCGGACATCAGGATCTTTATTAACTACTTCTGCCACCGAGTTGATTAATTTAATCACCAATTTAGCCATAAAGTAGCCGGGAGCTGCTTTACCAGCAAAGATGAAAGTCCGAGGTACGATATCTAGGTTGGGATTCTGTTTAATCCGGTTGTAGAGCGCAATAACGTTTAACACACTCAAAAGCTGACGCTTATACTCGTGCATCCGTTTGACTTGGACATCGAAAATGGAATTGGGGTCTACTTCAATGTTATTGTGCTGCCAAATGTAGGCTGCAAGATCCCGCTTGTTTTCTTGCTTAATTTTCTGCCAGCGATCGCGAAATTGGGGATCTTCAACAAATTGTTCTATTTGTTGAAGCTTATCTAAATCGGTGACCCAAGCATCGCCAATTTTTTCGGTAATCAACTCAGCTAGCTTGGGATTGCTCAACAGTATCCAACGGCGCGGTGTGACTCCATTAGTCTTGTTGTAGAATTTTTCTGGCCACAACTGAGCAAAATCCCGCAGTGTAGTTTTTTGAAGTAGTTCTGTATGAAGTGCTGCTACTCCATTGACGGCATGGCTACCCACACAAGCTAAGTTAGCCATACGGATTGCTCTTTCAGGATATTCCTCAATAATCGATAGCCGTGTCACTAGTTCATCATCACCGGGATACCAAGTCTTGACATCTTGCAGGAAGCGATGGTTGATTTCATAAATAATTTCTAGATGTCTGGGTAATAGGCTACCAAACAGATCTATCGGCCAACGCTCCAGAGATTCTGGCAACAGTGTATGGTTAGTATAGGCAAAGGTCTTTTGGGTGATATCCCAAGCCTTATCCCAATATAATTCCTGCTCATCCACCAGCAACCGCATTAACTCGGCAATACTTACCGCTGGATGGGTATCATTAAGCTGAATCGCTACCCTTTCATGGAGATTATCTAAGCTTTGGTTGTGTCGCAGGTGATGGCGGATAATATCCTGGAGGGACGCTGAAGCGAAAAAGTACTGTTGCTCTAGGCGGAGTTGTCGCCCTTGAGGAGTATTATCGTTGGGATAGAGCACCTTGGAGATGGTCTCCGTGCTCATCTTATCAGATACAGCGTAGTCGTAGTTACCAGCATTGAAAGCATCGAAGTCAAACTCGTCACTAGCCTCAGCCTTCCAGAGACGCAGGCGATTGACCATATTAGTGTTGTATCCCGGCACAGGAGTATCATAAGGGACAGCTTTGACTGTCCGTTCAGATATCCAAGAAACTTTACTGTGACCCTTATGCTTACTGTAGGTTTCTGTATGGCCTCCAAACTGCACATCAACGTAAGCTTCAGGACGGGCAATTTCCCAAGGATTACCTAAACGTAACCACTTGTCAGGAAGCTCAACTTGCCAGCCATCCTTAATTTTCTGGTGAAAGATACCAAACTCGTAGCGAATTCCGTAACCAACTGCGGGAATTTCTAGGGTTGCTAAGGAATCTAGGAAACAGGCTGCCAGTCTCCCTAGACCCCCATTCCCTAAGCCAGGGTCTACTTCTTGCTCGAGCAAGTCATCCAAGTTCAGTCCAGATTCTTTAACTACTTGACGGATCTTGTCATAGATACCCAGGTTAAGCAAATTATTGCCCAAATGGCGACCCATGAGGAACTCAGCTGAGAGGTAGCAAACACTTTTGACATTTTTATCTGAGTAGGTTTTTGCTGTCTGCAGCCAGCGTTGAAGGAGTCGGTCTCGCACTGTATAGGCAAGAGCCATATAGTAATCGTTAGGTGTGGCTATAGACTCAGATTTTCCTTGGACATAGAAAAGGTTGTCTGCGAAGGCTCGCTTGAGAGTCTCCACACTCATACCAGTGCGATCGTCTTCTACTTGAATATCGACGGGTTCTGTGGGGTTAATATATGTATTCACCAATCTCCTTTACTCCTGCAATCAAGGACTTTCCATCGATAGAGTTGTTAGTTGCTAACCTGCAACGCAGCGGAGATACCGCTGGTTTGATCTGCAAAGAACAATATAACGTACTCTCTTTGTCCCACTCAGGGACTAGAGTGATTGCTCAAAGATGCGATCGCAACCGCTAAGTGTCGTCATTACTGCACCTTCGATACAATCAGTTCAATGCAATCTATTAAGTCTTAGCATATTGAGTTTCTGATCGTGGTGCATTGGTTACAAGTTAGGTTTTTCTACCAGATTGGCTTCTCTCAATCCTTTATCTGGTCAACGTGTACCTGGGGAGCATCTCTTGCCTTTGTCAGCCCAGCAGACTCATCTTATCTTTATATTTCATAAAGATTTAAACCGAACATCGCCAATAAATTCATAATTATTTTGTAAATTTTGAAGTGATGTTAGTGAATAAGCTCCAACTAAGCAACAATTTTGTTATAAATTTTTGCTTTCAATTATCTCTAAAACTGTGCATATTGAATTATTTTTTTGACTTCATCAGCATATTTAAATGGGTTCTATAAACTATTGGCTGACTTTCCCTAAAATAGGAAAATCCATTGCCCTAATTGAAAATTTTGACATCTTCCCAGGTTCATCCAAGTCATTTTAGAATAATTAAGATAGTATCCCAGCGCTATACCGGAAAGGCTAGCGCGGGACTCTACCATTCGGGAATGCTATGTAAACACTTGATTAGAGAGCAGGCTTATTGCTTCCTCCTTTCCTCTACCATCAGTTAACTTTGACATTAATGGTGCTGGCATTAAAGTTGTAATCTGGTCCTTCTAACTCTACTGGCGTCCCAATTTTTACTGGGATATTGCCCAAAACTGGACCATTTTCAGTGATTTGCCCCTGACCAGCTAAGACTATCAGTAAATTAGCACTAAAAGAGTTGCCTCTGGGATCATCTAGTTCTTTAACGGAGCCATCTGGCTGTGGTACAGCTAAGGTTCGTGGTAATTGTTGGACGGATTTAATCTCAATTTGACCATAGGGTTGATTGCGAATCACGATATTTGTCTTCTTCTGTTCATTAAACTCAGCCATCAAAGCTTGCGGATCGCGCACACTCAAACCCCGCACCAGTACTTCTACTTCCACTGGTCTGGTATCGTTCAATTGAGCTACTGTACCAGTAGTACCAAAAGTGATACCCACAAACACCGCTAAAATTACTAAGGCAGCACCCAAGTCAAGGATGCTCACCTTACCGAACAGCCGTCCTTTAGAATCCAAAATAGCCATAGATCTTTACAGAGTGTTATTGTCAACCATTTACTGTTAAAAGGAATCCTCCCTCACAAAGCAAACACTATCCTCAGAGCTTCGTCAATCTCCCACATAAATCCTGGCTCTAATTCACCTCGAATGCTAACAAAGCGAGAAAGATAATCTATTGGACGTGTTTGCAAACAATCTGCAATAGACTTTTTAGTTAATCTATTAGCCTGACTCAGTTAGCTCTTGCAGTTCTTGATTGTCTTCGTAAATTTCGGCATAGAGATTAGCAGATTCTTGCAGATTATCTATACTCAATGCTAACTGCAATTTTGCCAAGGCTATTCTGACTACTTCGCTGGCATCTTGAAATCCATATTCTTGACAACGTTCAAGAAAACTGATGGCAAACTCATCGAGTTTAAATGTCTGTTCTTTCATTATCATATAAGGAATTGAGAAATATATGTTTAGTGTACCTGAGCTTACTATGCCACAATTAACGCGGATGTTTCGTAATCGTGAGCGATGGTTTGGGTAGCAGGAGAGCCGTTGCAGGGTGGTGAGTACATCATCGAAAATAAACTGGGAGAAGGGGGCTTTGGGATTACCTACAAAGCTCTGTATGTGCCATTAAATCAACCGGTGGTGATTAAGACTCTCAATCAGAGTCTACAGAATGACCCAGAATATCCCAAGTATGTGCAGCGATTTATCAATGAAGGGCAAAGGGTGGCTAAGTTATCTGCTAACCCTCATCCATCAATTGTGCGGATTAGCAACCTCTTTGAGGAAAATGGACTTCCTTGCCTGGTGATGGACTTTATTGAAGGAGAAAGTTTGTTCGATATAGTTCAGCGTCGTAAGGCATTACCAGAAAACGAGGCATTGGAGTATATACTCCAAATCGGGAGTGCTTTGTCTGTAGTGCATCAAGCAGGACTAGTGCATCGAGATGCCCACCCTAACAATATTATGCTGCAAAGCAACGGTAGAGCAGTTCTAATTGATTTTGGGATCGCTGGAGAAACTGCTTCCTCTCAAAGAAGCTCAAAGATTTTTGCGAATAAAGCTTTTGCTCCTTATGAGCAAATATATGGCAGGCATACTGCTCGCAAGCCAACTGTCGATATCTACACTCTTGCAGCTTCTTTGTACTATGCTGTAACCGGTCAAGTGCCAACCTCTTCTTTAGAGCAAAAGCTGCATAAGGTCTCTTTACTGCCACCACAGCAGCACAATCAGAATCTCAGCGATAAATTGAATCGAGCCATTCTCAAAGGCATGAAATTAGAGGCAAAAAACCGCCCTCAGTCGATGCAGGAATGGTTGAAGTTACTGGAAGTAGCAAATCGCACTATGGCAGTTTCTTCACAACCAAAAACTAGAATAATTCCTGGGTGGTGGTTAGCAGGAGTCTTCATCATCTATACCTTAACCAGTTTGCTATTTACTCTGTCTTGGGCTCCATCTTGGGTGGTAATTATAGGAGTTTTAGGTTCTGGGTTCAGTGGTGAACTGGCAGCTTTAGCTTTAGCTGCTGCCGCAGCCGGTTCTGTTGCTGTAATTTTAGCTAAATTTTGGACCGGAGCTGTAGCCTTAGCTGTGGTTGTCGCTTGGAGTGGAGTGGGAGCGGCAGCTGTAGTTTTAGCTAAAGCTTGGCATGGCATTAAGTCAATAGCTGCAGTTGTGGGTGTAGCTGTAGTAATGGCAATGGCTTGGACGGGGGTTTCGGCTACTTTAGCTGGGGTATTGGCTGGGATCGGAGCTGTTGTTGTAACCCTAGCTGGAGCTTTAGCTGGGATGTGGGCAGCTAATGGGACTGAGGCTTTAGAAGAGTTTGTGGATGAGTATTCAGCTAAAATAGCAGCAACGGTGATCATTTTGGCTGTAGCTGTAGCTGTCGCTTTAACTGGGACTCAAACTGAGGAAGTGAGTGTAATTGAGTCCATCGCAGCGGCTTCAGCAGCATCTGCATCGGTGCTTGGGGTAAACCATACTGAGGCTTTAGAAGAGTTTGTGGATGAGTATTCAGCTAAAATAGCAGCAACGGTGATCATTTTGGCTGTAGCTGTAGCTGTCGCTTTAACTGGGACTCAAACTGAGGAAGTGAGTGTAATTGAGTCCATCGCAGCGGCTTCAGCAGCATCTGCATCGGTGCTTGGGGTAAACCATAGTGTACGACTAGCGAAAGAACAGTTAAAAAAATCGTTCAACCAATGGCACACATTTTTGATTTTGACGGGAACTGCTTGTTTAGGGTTGGGTTTAGGATCCTTGATTTGTAGCATTTTAGGTTGAATTTCCATAAGCAAAAGCTCCCGTCGCTAACCCTATAGGTATAGCGCCGGCTTTTCGTTACTTCCGAAGATTAGGATTCTACACAACTGCTAAATTATCCACTAGCAGTGCTGAGTCAACACCATTATCTACCACATCTACCACTCCGATACTCACCATAAAAGTACCAGCAGTTGTGAACTCATGAGTAAAAGTTCCATAGCCGGTTTCTGAGCCAAAGGAACCAGCAAAGCGGGAAAATTGATTGGTTGTATCGGCTAGTTCCAATAAATCTCCAGAAGTTAAATCTCCAGAAGTAATTGACACAAAGCCAAAATCGTTGTAAATACTGGAGGTGTTTTCATTAGTGAGGAAGTTCCAATCGAAGCTCAACTCATCCCCAGCTGCCACTGTAATTGATGTAAATTGAATAGCAGAGCCTGCGATCGCATCACCATTACCTAGAGCGTCTAAATCTCCGGAATTGATTCCCAAGAAGTCATCGAGCTCAGCATCGCTTACTGAATTATTACCAGTAGTAACTAAAGCTTGGTAGGTTCCTTCCGTAGGATTACTACCAACTGCTGCTGTCTCAATACTAGTATCACCGATCACATTCCAACCACTGAAATCACCAAGTTCAAAACCAGCGTTGAGGGTGGTAAGGAGCTGGTTACCAAAGTCAATATCTGCTACAGTCTCGCCAGGATTTAAGTTAATGGTGTGAGTGCCAGGATTACCACCAGCCATATTGAGAATTGCCTCACCCAAAGCAAGCACATCAACACGCTTAAAGTCAAGACCAGTATTGGTGATATTATCATCTTCATCATCACCATCATTAATTGTGACACCAGTAGAATTTAGCAGATCACTCAACTCAGTTACAGTCAATCGACGACCGAGTTCTTGCACTGCTAATTGCTGAGCTAGTACTACAATCCCTGCAATATGAGGTGAAGCTTGGCTAGTACCGTGCTGAGTAACAGTACCTCCATTGGGACCTGCACCAGTAATTGGTGCTCCGGGAGCAAAGATACTAGTTAAGTTCTGGTGACGCTGGGAAAAGGGAGTAATTTGATCGGCTCCAGTGGAGAAGGCTGTAGCTCCACTACCGTAACTAAAGCTACCCACATTAGAATCATACACCGCACTGATAGCTAGGGAGTTAGGATCGGCTGCTGGATAGGATACTCCCTGAACACTGTTAAAGTTGAAGAAATCGTTGCCTGCTGCGGAGACAACCGTAACATCCAATGCAGCTAAGGCTGCCATTTCATCAGCTATGCCGTACAGAGTTTGGGAAGTATTGTAGTTGCCATTGTCCCCTAAGGACATATTGACACTGGTGATATTGTAGTTGGCAGCATTGTTGACAACCCACTGTAAGGCTTGCTCAACATAGGAAAAGTTGCCTGCTCCACTATCTTCAAACACCTTAAGGTGAATAAGATCAGCCCCTGGTGCCATACCCGTATAAGTGCTATCAGAAGAGCCAACTATACTAGAAACGTTGGAGCCATGTCCATCAACATCAGTGGCATCTGTATCCCCGTCAGCAAAATCGTAGCTATAGACAATGCGATCCGCAATACCGTCGTTGTCACTGTCAGGACCGAAGAAGGGATGATCTAAATCAATGCCAGTATCCAAGATTACTGTGGCAAAACCGCTGCCATCAATCCCAGCAAATCTAGAATCAGCACGGAAGTCATCTATATTGATTAGTGGACCTGAGTCATTAGTTTGGGGAGTGATGATGTCATCTGAAGTTTCGGGAGTAATGATGTCATCTGAAGTTTCGGGAGTGATGATGTCATCTGAAGTTTCGGGAGTAATGATGTCATCTGAAGTTTCGGGAGTGATGATGTCATCTGAAGTTTCGGGAGTAATGATGTCATCTGAAGTTTCGGGAGTAATGATGTCATCTGAAGTTTCGGGAGTAATGATGTCATCTGAAGTTTCGGGAGTAATGATGTCATCTGAAGTTTCGGGAGTAATGATGTCATCTGAAGTTTCGGGAGTAATGATGTCATCTGAAGTTTCGGGAGTAATGATGTCATCTGAAGTTTCGGGAGTGATGATGTCATCTGAAGTTTCGGGAGTAATGATGTCATCTGAAGTTTCGGGAGTAATGATGTCATCTGAAGTTTCGGGAGTGATGATGTCATCTGAAGTTTCGGGAGTAATGATGTCATCTGAAGTTTCGGGAGTAATGATGTCATCTGAAGTTTCGGGAGTAATGATGTCATCTGAAGTTTCGGGAGTAATGATGTCATCTGAAGTTTCGGGAGTGATGATGTCATCTGAAGTTTCGGGAGTGATGATGTCATCTGAAGTTTCGGGAGTGATGATGTCATCTGAGGTAGCAACTACTTCACCATAAGTATAGATGGCAATGTCTGAACCTGTAGTCGTGATTACAGGGAGGGTATTAGTTTCGGATTGTGTTGTATTACTGCTGCTACTACTGGGATAAGTTAGTTGCCAGGCATTCTCCACAACTTCGGCAATATAGTAAGTACCTCCTGCTAAACCAGAGAAGACGTAATTACCATTAGTGTCGGTAGTAGTTGAAGTTTCCCCAGCATCCATCTGACCATTCTGATTTTGGTCTAGGTAAACTGTCCAATTTGCTAATCCTACCTCACCAGCTTCTTGGATACCATTACCGTTTTGGTCATCCCATACCATACCTTGAATCTGACCATTGTTGGTATCTCTCAAAACATTATCTAAACCCCAGTTATCGAAGTTAGAACCACTGTGATTCTCTTGACGCCACCGGAGAGTTGTATTATTAGTTTGGGCTGCTAGAGGAATAGCTTCAGTAATGGTAGTCCAACTGGTGTAAACTTCTGTCTCATAAGTGTTGATGTTATTCCAAGTACTGCCTCCATCAAGGGAATATTCTAGTACGACATCTTCCCCAGGATCAGCATTCTCTCCACCATTGCTATTATTGCCGAAAATTAGGTCAAACGAGATACTACCACCACTGGAAAAATCGACTGTATTAGTGACTGCATAACGGGAGCTATCGCCGACAGACCCGCCGCTAAAATATAGGGAGTTGCCAGAGCCACCAAAATTGGTATTTACTGAACCATTGCTAATATCTGACCATTGAGTATTATCAATCCCTGAGTCAAAGTTATCTCCAGTAAAGGTGCTACTGTGAGCAGTAATAGTATTGTTGATAGTATAAGTACCGACCCGACCGTAATCACCGTTACTCTTAACATGCAGGTAATAAGTACCAGCAGCTACTGAAGTGTTAATGTTAGCGGCAAGTTGGTCAACTGGGTCATCTGTTACTAGTAAATTATCGTTACTATCCCACAACTCGGCCACTACATCCAGATTAGGACCGATTTCAGCCACATTAATATCGATGTTGAGATTACCACCGCCAGTAGTGAACTCAAATACATCCACATCACTCATTTGTTCAATAATACCTGAACTGCTAAAGTTTGGAGTAGATAGAACTGTAGCAGCAGCATTAGTATTGCTATGGTCGTCACTTCGGTAACCAAAGCCGTTATTAGTTGAAGCAATGATGGACATGTCATCCTGGAGATTGTTGGCTCCAGTGCTATTGGGTCCATCATGCCAAGTAGTCAGATTTTGATTGTAGCCATTCCCCATAATTGGTGCCCAGCCAGTTTCGCCGCTGCCACTACCAGGGTTATACTCGGTTTTATTGCCGTTAGCATCATAACTACTCTGGTGATCTAAACCAAGGGCGTGACCTACCTCATGGGAAATTGCCTCAGCGGTTGATTTTGGGTTGCCATTACCCAAATTGTTCTCAAAGACATACACTGAGGTGTCCCCAATCCACCTCCATGAGTTAAGAAAAGCAATTCCCCCAATATTGGAGCCATGCCAATCCTGAGAGGAGCCGCCGATTACCACCCGTATAGCTTCGGTAGCGGCAAAGTCATCGGGTTCTATAGTGGTTACATCTACGTTGAATGGGACAAAGTCTTCTGCTACCCGCTGCCAGATTTCTGTAATAGCTTCTAGTTCATTAGTACTGAAGCTATTAGTGTCAGCATCAAGACTATAGGCAGGGGTAATAAAATCATTGCTGTTGTTGTAGAGGATATTCCAGGCAGTTCCGGAAGTGATGTGGCCATTAAAGTCGAGAAAGATCTTTGCTGTAGCATTGGGATTGCTACTCAGTAATGGCAGGGAATTTAGGGAAGTATTATTAGTAAGCATTACTTATTTCTTGAGCTGTATACAAGTGTTAGAAAGAATTGAGCTTTTGCCATCTATCGGCATACCGATGCTTGCTTTGAGTTAGCATTGGTTAATACTGCAAGGGTTGAGAGTAGTATTGAACTACTTTTTCTTTCTTCACAAAAAAATCGATATTCAAGCACAAAGTTACAAAAATTTATATTTATTACTGGTTAATTAATATGAGATCAAATAAGTATCTATTTATACTGCTATTGTTGCTGAGTTTAGTATTAGCAACTTGTACCAAGACTCCTCCTAAGCCAACAACAGAAGTATCCCGAGATACTAGTCCTCTCACTATTTGGTGGACTCAGGGACACTACGCGGAGGAAACTGAAACCATTAAACAAGTCGTTGCTCAGTGGGAAAAAAAAAGTGGCATTGAAGCTGAACTTACTATCTATACTGAGGATGACATCCTCAAGCAAACTCAGAGTGCACTGGAAGCAGGCAATCCTCCCGACATTCTTTTTGATCATAGGGCAGATTCTACGGTAAGTCCCCGTTGGGCATGGGAAGGTAAACTCGCAGATGTCTCAGATGTGATCGAGCCAGTAAAAGAACTCTATAGTAGCAGTGCGATCGCATCGGTCTACCTATACAACAATATAGCCAAAAAACGTGCTTACTACGCAGTACCACTCAAGCAGCACAGCCTCCACATCCACTACTGGCGCGACATGCTTGCTGAGATTGGTTTGAGTGAGAAAGATATCCCGAAAAACTGGGATGCTTTCTGGGAGTTTTGGAAGGAAGCTCAAGATACTCTACGCCAGCAAGGACAACAGGATATCTACGGTATTGGTTTGACTATGTCTGCTGAAGGGACTAATGATACTTTCTTTCAGTTTGAACAAGCTTTAGAAGCTTACGATGTGCAGCTGTTGGATGACAAGGGGCGGCTGCTGCTAGACAATCCCAAGGTACGCCAAAGATTAATTGCCACTTTAAATTGGTACACAAACTTCTACAAAGAGGGGTATGTACCCTCTGATGCTGTGGATTGGGTGGGTGCGGATAATAATGTCAACTTCCTTAACCGTGTCACACTGATGACCCTTAACACTACCCTATCAATTCCTGCCTCCCAAAGGAAAGAAGAAGAGATCTATCGCCAACAAATGGGAACCATCCCTTTTCCCGACGAACCTGATGGAGAAAAGCCCAAATATTTGGTAGCTGTCAAACATTTGCTAATTTTTGCCTCCTCTAAGCATCAAGAAGCTGCTAAAGATTTTCTTTCCTACCTGGTACAACCAGAAAACCTTAGCTCCCATGTCAAAGGTTCGGTTGGGCGTTGGTTCCCAGTTATGCCAACTCTCTGGGAAGATTCCTTCTGGAAAGATAAAGCTGACTCCCACGTCTGGGTTGCAGGGCAACAATTCAGTGAGGGTTCTACCCGTCCTTTATACCAAGTGCTTAATCCTGCCTACACTCAGGTACAGTTGGAAAATATCTGGGGTCAATCAATCGAACGGGTTGTGGTGGATGACTTGTCACCAGAGAAGGCAATAGATGAAGCTATTGAGCGAATTAAAGAGATCTTTGCTGAGTGGAACTAAGGCGACCTTTGAAAATAATTGTACCTGCAACGTAATTCATTACGCTGCACAAAGCTACAACGCATTTAAAATGTGTTTAGCTAAGACAACATGTAACAAGTAAAATCCAAGAACAGATAGATATCTATATTTTTTATTTAATTTGATTAATATTGAGTTTAAATGCATGATGTATCACCATTTTTCAAAATCCTGAGAAAAATCCTGCAATAGCGGGGAAGAAAAATGGTCTAAATTCTATAGAGAAAATAAAAATGAAGCTACCAAAGTATCTATTTAGACTACTATTATTCTTAAGCTTATTATTAGTAACTTGCACTAACAATGTTGATACTTACAAAACACAAAGCCTACTAGAAAATGCTGAGGATAGCCCTCTGACAATTTGGTGGAATCGAGGCTACTATGTTCAGCAAGATGAAGCTCTTGAGCAAGTTGTGAACCAATGGCAAGATGCGTCACCCCAGCAGAAGGATACAAATAGGAGTAATGCTAAAATTTTTTTCTACAGCGAAGATGACCTGCTTAATGAGATTATTAAAGCTCTAGAGAAAGGCAATCCTCCTGATATTCTTTTTTCTGAGAGAACGGATTTTACTCTTGGACCTCGTTGGGCATGGGAGGGTAAACTCGCAGATGTCTCGGATGTTATCCAACCAGTGAAAGACTCCTACAGTAGGAGTGCGATCTCATCAGTATACTTGTACAACAATACAACTAAACAACGTAGTTACTACGCAGTACCACTCAAGCAACAAACAATCCATATCCACTATTGGCGAGAGCTATTTCATAACGCTGGTGTGAGAGAAGAAATCCCTCAAGAGTGGGATGCTTTTTGGGAGTTTTGGAAGGAAGCTCAAGATACCTTACGGCAGCAAGGACAACAGGATATTTACAGTATCGGTTTACCAATGTCTGCTGATTCTTCTGATACTTACTTTGCCTTTGAACAAGCTCTAGAGGCTTACAATGTCCAATTATTGGATGAAAATGGTCTGCTGCTATTAGATAATCCCGAGGTACGCCAAGGGTTGATCACGACTTTACACTGGTATACCAACTTCTACCAAGAGGGATATGTGCCTCCTGTGGCAGTGGATTGGTTGAATGCGGATAATAACACCTCTTTCCTGAACCGCAGTACACTGATGACCCTCAATCCTAGCTTATCGATTCCCGGTTCTCAACGAGAAGACGAAGACATCTACCGCAACCAAATAGCTACCATCGAATTTCCCAATGAGCCTGACGGGGAAGCACCAAAATATTTAGTATCTGTCAAACAGGCAGTGATTTTTGCCTCATCTAAAAATCAACAAGCTGCCAAGGATTTTCTCTCATACCTAGTACAACCTGAATATTTGGGACCGTATGTCAAAGGTGCCGCTGGGCGCTATTTTCCTGTGATGCCTCAACTCTGGGAAGATAACTTCTGGCAAAACCCTGATGATCCTCATGTCTGGGTAGCAGCAAAGCAATTCAGCAAGGGTTCCACTCGCCCTATCTACCAAGCGCTGAACTCAGCTTATTCTATGGTGCAGTCAGAAAATATCTGGGGTAAAGCGATCGAAAGAGTTGTCGTTGATGGATTATCTTCAGAGGAGGCAGTAGATGAGGCCATTAATAGGATTAAAGAGATATTTTTTGAATGGGCTGATTAATATTGAAGGAGGGAGCTAAGTTGTTGTGCAGGAAAAATTGTGAATTGGTGCTGACGCGGGGATGCTGTAAAAGTGGGATTAGGATTAACCCATTTCAAGCTTACACTTTCTCGGTAGGAGTAAGTCTGAGAACTTTCTGCCTTCTGCCCTCTTCTAATCTCATTTATGGTTGCTAGATAAGCGATGAGATTCTGGAAAAAAAGTCTGCTGGTTCAGCTGGTTGGTTCTTTTTTGATTCTATCTTTATTAACAATATCGATTGTATGTTATACCACTTTCCATCAAGCTAGGGAATCCCTCAAATTGTCTGTTTTTAGCCAATTAGAGCTTGCGGCTTCCCTCAAAGAAGGTGAATTGAACCGCTGGGTGCTGACTCAACGTCAACACCTTTTATCCTTGAGCCAGTTACCAGAAGTTAATACCCAGGCTAGGGTGCTATTGACTAGCAAAAAATCTGAATCGGAATATCAATTTGCTTATGATCACCTAGAAAAATCCCTAACGTCCTTTGTTACCAAACAGTCTGGCCTTAAAGAGATTTTCCTTCTTAGTAGAGGTGGCAGAATTTTACTATCTACCAATCCAACCCAAATAGGCAAATATCAGCCCCTAGCTCAATATAGTGAAGTCACTCAAGAACCAACAGATACCTTTGTATCGAATTTTTACCGCTCGCCGGAAACGGCTCAACCAACGATCACTTTTGCTACTCCAGTACTCAATAATGCAGACAAACGTCTGGGAATGCTAGTAGTTAACCTGAACCTAGATCGGATCGATGAGATTATACGAGAGCATACTGGTGTCACAGAAGGCTGTGAAACTTACTTGGTGGGAGATTTTGGCAGTGGTTTGTCTAAGCGACATGTATTTGTCTCAGCCAAACGGTTTGGTTCAGAAGCATTTCCCGATGGCATTGAAAGTAAGGGAATTGCTGATGCGATGAACGGTAATAATGATCAAGGACTTTATGATAATTATCAAGGAGTGCCAGTAATTGGAGTTTATCGCTGGCTGGCGGATCGGGATATAGCTTTGCTAGTTGAGATGAATCAGAGCCTAGCTTTTGCGCCTGCACGTCAGCTAGCTAGGTCTATTTTGCTGATTGGTATGCTTCTAGCTCAGGTGCTAGCAGTGGCTATGTTTTTACTGGCTCGCCGGATCACCAGACCAATATTAGCAATTACTTTCACTGCGACTCAAGTGGCTGCTGGTAACCTAACATCTACCGCTCCTGTAGTAACAGAAAACGAAATTGGTCTTCTTGCTCGAGTTTTCAATCAAATGACTGAGCAATTACGCCTCCTCTACACTGATTTGGAGGAACAAGTCGAAGAACGCACGGCTGCCTTGAGGCAAGCAAATAAGCAACTACGAGTTGAAATCACTGAGCGCCGACGAGCTGAGAAAGCGGCAGAAGCTGCCAACCGCGCCAAAAGCCAATTTCTAACTAACATGAGCCACGAACTCCGTACTCCCCTCAACGGAATCCTTGGCTACACTCAAATTTTCCAACGCTCCCCAGAGCTTACTCCTCAGCAACGACAAGGCATCGAGACTATTCATACCTGTGGTAACCATCTACTCACCCTAATTAACGATATTTTAGACCTCTCTAAAATCGAAGCCCAGAAAATGGAACTCTATCCTTATGATTTTCATTTTCCTAATTTTTTATTGGCAGTGACACAAATGTGTCAGATTCGCGCCCAACAAAAAAGAATTGCCTTTACCTATCAACCCAACTATCAATTACCTACTGCTGTTCATGCTGATGAAAAACGATTGCGACAAGTGTTGATTAACCTGCTGGGTAATGCTATTAAATTCACTGATACTGGTGGTGTAACTTTTAAAGTAACTCTCCTTGGTAAAGAGCAAAGGACAAATAAACAACAACCAACAACCAACCACAAAATCAGATTTGAGATTGAAGATACTGGTATTGGTATAGCGACAGAGGAGCTAGAAAAAATTTTTGAGCCCTTTGAACAAGTCGGAGATAGCAACCACAAGGCAGAAGGTACTGGACTGGGATTAACCATCACTCAGAAAATTGTCTCCCTGATGGGGAGCCAACTTCAAGTCAAAAGTATTTTGGGAGTTGGTAGCACTTTTTGGTTCGAGCTTGAATTGCCTCAAGCCTCAGCATCGATAGAGTTAGCTCCGGTACAATCCTTAAAAAAGATTATTGGCTATCAGGGAAAAAAACAAAAAATTCTTGTGGTAGATGATCATTGGGAAAATCGTGCAGTCTTAGTTAATTTGCTCGAGCCTATCGGCTTTGAAGTTAAAGAGGCATCGAATGGGAAGGAAGGTTTAGAACAAGCCAATGAATTTACACCAGATTTAATCATCATTGATTTAGTGATGCCAGGGATGGATGGTTTAGAATTTGCTCTGTGCTTGCGCCAATTACAAAAGTTTCAACAAACTATTTTGATTGCTTGTTCAGCAAGTGTATCTGAATACTATCAAGTTCAAAGTCGGATATTCGGTTGCAATGATTTTCTGCCTAAACCGATTGAGGCAGAAGATTTACTTGTCAAAATAGAAAGTTATTTAGGGTTGACATGGGTATATAACAATATTAATGCATTAGCCAATCAGCTACCGGAAGCTATAATTGATTATAGTCAAGGTATTCAGGTAAACATTCCTCCTCGAGAAGAACTGAATATTTTGTACGATCTAGCCAGAAAAGGATTAATTGATAGCTTAATTGAACAAGTAGAAAAATTGATGACTTTGGATAATAAGTATCTCGCTTTTGTTCAAGAAATTAAGGATTTAGCTCAAGGATTTAAATTGAAAGCAATCAGAAAAATACTTAAACAATATTTAGATAATACTTAGTGATTTGTGCAGTCTAATAGGCTATTTTATTAGGTTTCCTCCTGAGAGAGAATATTTGGTGCGATGTGATTCAGCTTCAGAACATTCTGAACTCAGTGCTACCAAAGGTGAATTTGCGCTCACTTGAACATCCCTCATGATAGTACTTGTATACTAATTTAGTATCTAAAATTCGATACTCTACATCGGTATGAATCTTGTTAGAATGAATTTCCTATACTACCCACCACTAAATAATTTTAGTCATCGCCGATAGCGAACCAGGAGTATGTTTAACCGTTTTCAAGGTCTGTTTGCCAAGGGCAAGAAAGGCATCGGCATCGAATTGGCTCCAGAGCGCATTAATATTGCTCAGCTGCGCAAGCAAGGTCAAGGCTTCAAAGTAACTACACTATACTCTCACGAGGTGCCAGAGGGTATTTTTGAAGGAGGGCAAATTACCGACTCGCCTGCCTTAGCGGAATTGATTAAAGAAGCCCTAGGTCAGAGTAAAGTAAAAGCCGATAGTGTCGCTACTGCTGTACCGATGAGAGAAGCAGTGATTCGGATTATCCCTATTCCTGCTGAGCTAGATGATAATGAACTTAGAGACATGGTGCTCAATCATGAAGCAGGTCTGTACTTGCCTTATCCCCGAGAAGAAGTAGACTTAGATTATCAAAAGCTAGGTTTCTTCGTGGATGAGGATGAAATCGAAAAAGTGCAAGTACTCCTGGTTGCTACTCGTAAGGAAGTCACAGAGCTCTATCTTGATACCTTTGAGCAAGCTGACATTAAGATAGATGTGCTGGAAATTAACAGCTTTGCTCTAATTCGGACAATTAGAGAACAACTGCGACAATTTGCTCCTCAAGAAGCTGCTGTACTGGTAGATATTGAATTTGACAGCACTGAGATTGCGATTATTGTTGATGGTGTTCCTCAATTCTCCCGTACAGTTCCGATTGGAACTTACCAACTACAAAGCGCTCTCTCGCGAGCTATGAATTTACCTGCATCAAGAAACACAGAACTGCTGCAAGGAATGACTATTCCCAATACACCAGTTCAAGGGATCCATACCGGAGCCACAGGTATTAACCCAGGTATGGCTGCTTTGCTGAGGGTGTTGGGAGAGCTAGCAGATGAACTGCGCCGCTCCATCGATTTTTATCTAAATCAGAGCGAAAATTTAGAAGTAGCACAGCTTCTATTAGCAGGTCCTGGTGGAGGTATTGGACAACTAGACGAATTTTTTACCCAAAGAT
Organism: Caldora sp.; assembly: GCA_965222765.1. Taxonomy (GTDB): domain Bacteria; phylum Cyanobacteriota; class Cyanobacteriia; order Cyanobacteriales; family Coleofasciculaceae; genus Caldora. Next base: position 25,125 of record CBDCVG010000045.1, on the reverse strand, counting down.
TAAGCTTGCCCACTACTCAAGTAGATCCCATAGCAGCTCTTTCCCTGGAGATGGATGAGGAAATACCTTTGGTGCAACGACCAGGATTAGGTACTGTACTAGGATTAGGATTGCGAGAGGTTTGAAGCTATGTATAGTCTGGATGTCAATTTTTTAAATGACCGACCTGAATATAGACCTACAGAGAAGGAGCCTAAGGCTAAAGCACCTCCAGGAGCGATGACTCCCTTAGTTATAGGGGCAGCAATAGGTCTGTTGGTACCTGCACTGGTAGGGGGATTTTGGGGGTTTACCCGGTATCGAACGGCTCAGTTGAGGGATAAAGAGGTACTTTTAGACCAAGATCTCCAAGCATTAGATGCTAAAGAGAAAGAAATTCAAGGGATTAAGGCACAAATTAACCAGGTGAATGCCGAAAAACAGGCATTGGTAAATGTCTTCAATCAAATTAAACCCTGGTCTGCACTTTTGCAAGATCTGAGCGATCGCGTTCCTGAAGATGTACTCATTGCTAAAATTAAGCAAAGTGAAGAAGCTCCACAACCTCCTGCAGCAGGAACTGCTCAACCGAGTGCTCAAGCCACTACCCAACAGAGTGGCAAGATCATCAAACTAGAGCTCTCCGGTAATGCTAAATCTTTTGATAAGGTCAATGACTTTTTGCTTACCCTTCAGCAATCTCCTTTTTTTGACAAGGATGGAACCCAATTAGTTAAGGCTCAATTGGTTGAGCAACAACTAAAGCTGGCTCAAAACCAACAAAAGTCAGCATCTAATGTCAAGTATGAATTACCAAAATGGGTAGAGTACACAATTGAAACAACCATAAATGATATACCGGCTAATGAGCCTCAGCTACTCAGAGAGTTAGATCGCAAGGGTGCTGTAGGATTGGTAACTCGCATTAGAAACCTGCAAAGTATTACGGAGTGATAACAACTATGACGTATGCTGATGAAGAATTTCTGCCGGCAGCTGAAGGTGAAGAAGAAGTTTCTAGTTATCCCACAGCTTTTGGAATTACCTTCACTCCCAGAGTATCGGGCATAACCATTGGCATTTTGGGTATTTTGGGAGCAGCTTACATGCTGGTTAACTTTGCTTGGCCTGCTTGGCAGCAGGTTCAAGAGTTACAAGGTACTGTTAAGGAAAAACAGACCAGACTTGATGGCAAAGAAGAGATCGAGAAACAGCTTGATGCTTCCAAGATCGAGCTAGAGAAGGCAAAGGAACAAAGTCAAAGGGTGCTAGGTTTATTTGCCGATGACCAAAGTTTGAATACCTTGTTGCTGGATCTAAATAACCGTGTTAAAGCCAGCAATGGCAAGATTATTGTCTATCAGCCAGAGGAAAATGGTGCGATTCCTATTACTGATAGTTCCTTAGGAGCAGAGGTGAATGGTAAGCTCAAACGAAAGAAAATTGGTGTAGAACTTGAGGGCAATTACGCCCAAATAAGATCAATCATGCGTGGTTTTGAGCGATTACAGGCGCTGTTGCTGGTTAAAGATTTTACAGCTGAACTGACTGAAGCTCTCGAGGTTCAAATCGACCCCAATACTAACTTGGTAACCGGTGCTAAGTCACCAACGATTAAAACCAAGATGACCCTAGAGGCTCTATTACCGTTGAATGAACAGGAGAAAAAGGCAGCGGAGGCAGCGGCAGCAGCACAACCGTAAACATGATGGCAATTGGCTTGAGAAGTTGGCAGTTAAGACCCTCTTCTAGAGAATTATCTCATTTGTGATTCAGTAATGCTAATTGCTAACAACTAATCCGAGGATAGTGTTAAGTAGGTGAGGAGTGAATTGTGAAAAAGGCTCAAGTATTAAGTGGAATGGTAATCGGAGGAGCTGTTACCCTCTTGGCAAGCCAGCCAGTTTGGGCAGCAGCTACCGAAATTAAGGCAGTGCGACTCTCTCCCAATGGGAATGGCATGGAAGTAGTTCTAGAAACTGAGGCTGGGGATGCTCGTCCCCAGATTTTCCCAGTGAGTCGTGGTAATGATTGGATGGCAGATATTGTCAATGCCAAACTGAGTTTGAGTAATGGGGATAGCTTCCGGGAAGAAAATCCGATGCCCGGTATCAGTGCGATCGCAGTTAGACAACTTGAGCCTAACACTATCCGAGTAACTGTCACTGGTGCGAATAGTCCTCCGGATGGTCAAATTCTTCAACAAGCGCCTCAGACGATTTCTTTGGGTATCATTGCAGGACCGAATAATCAAGCAGCTGAACCCGTATCTCTGGAAACATCAGCAGCTGAACCGGTATCACAAGTTAAGTCTGAACTCCCAGTAATCGAGTCTCCTGCGATTGTAGCGCAAAGACCAAATTCTACTACTGCTCAGAACCAGGCAACCCCTCAACCTACTGACATAGCTCAAACACCAGCTAACCCCACTCCAGCTACACCACCTCCAGAGCCGGAAGTTTTGGTTCCCAATCCAACAATTACTATTGATGGGAGACCAGCTCCCCCTGCTGGTGCAGTGCAACCAGTAGCACCAGTACCTCCATTTTTGCCAAGGGCAGTGGCTCCCCACTTGGTGACATTGCTATTTCCAATATCAATGCCGCTGCTAGCACAATTGATCTCGGAACTGCGGCAAGAGTACCTCGCTTAGCCCTGCGAGAAGCTCCTGTGCGAGAAGTATTATCTCTCTTGGCTCGCTCTGCTGGTTTGAACATTGCCTTCATTGATGGAGAGGGAGGGGGTAATGCTCGACAGAGAGAGGGAGACACGGCGCAGCAGAAAATTACCCTAGATTTGGAGAATGAACCAGTTCAAGATGTATTTAACTATGTTCTCCAGATCTCTGGTCTGCAAGCGAACCGCAGAGGACGCACAATTTTTGTAAGCTCTCAGCTACCCCTAGAGGCTCGCAATATTATTACCCGCAGTCTCCGTCTCAATCAGGTGGGTGCTGCTGATGCTGCGGCTTTCCTTAGTGCCCAAGGGGCAGAAACCCAAAGAGTTGTAACTAGACGGGTTGTCAGGACTGAGGGCGAAGGAGTAGATCGTGTAAGAGTAGATGAAACTACCACAGAAATTAAACCTCTTGGAGCAGAGGAAGGAATAGGTCCTTTGTTACTTAAGGGCTTATCAGTCCTCACAGATGAACGCCTCAATGCCGTCACCTTAGTTGGCGAACCACGCCAAGTTGAAATTGCCTCAGCTTTCTTGACTCAACTAGACTTGCGACGTCGCCAAGTAGCGGTGAATGTTAAGGTTGTTGACATAGATCTATCTGGAGAAGATGCCTTCAGTGCTAGCTTCTCATTCGGTCTGGGTGATTCCTTTTTTGTCAGCGATCGTGGTTCAGCCGTCTTTAATTACGGTGATTTTAGACCACCGAGTGCTCTAGATGCGTCTACAAACTTGGGCTCTCCACCCATTATCGGTAATCCTTTTGCTGGATCAAATACTTTTATTGATCTAGACAGTAGTACAGGAGTTATTCCAGGAACTGGGGTAGATTTCATCCAAATTACTGACGGTGTAATTACCGACTTCACACCAGGAGCTGATCTCTCATTTTTCCAGCGTTCTGCGAGCGTTACATCTCCATTCACAGCAGGTACTACTGATTTTACCCTAGGAACACCCACTATCCAAACTATAACTACCAATCCTCCTGTAATCATTGATGGTGTAACAACTTTCGTGCCTCCGACTGTTACCTTGCAACAAGGTACACCTGGTACAGCTACTGCTGCTCTTCCATCCCTATTCCAATACCCTGACAGGTTTTTACTTAGCTTGCAAGCCCAGATTGTTAGCGGTAACGCCAAGATTCTGACTGACCCCACCCTTGTAGTCCAAGAAGGGGAAACAGCTCAAGTCAATCTGACGCAAGAGGTTGTGGGTAATATTTCCAGTGAAACTGAATCTGCCGAAGGGCTAGTTACCAGAACTATCGAAGCAGAGATTCGAGAGGCTGGTTTAATCCTCGAAATCATCGTTGACAGAATTGATGACAATGGTTTTATTACTTTAGCTGTCAATCCTACCGTTAGCTCGATTGGAGGTATTCAAGACTTAAGTGTTGGAGATGATACCAACCAAATTGCTTTACTGAACGTGCGCCAACTTGCATCAGGAAGAATTCGCTTGCGAGATAGCCAAACCTTAATCCTCTCAGGTATTATTCAAGAAACTGACCGAACAACCGTCAGCAAAGTACCAATTTTAGGAGATCTTCCCATAATTGGTGCCCTATTCAGAAGTACCAATCGAGTCAATGAGCGCAACGAGGTAATTGTACTGCTGACACCTCAGATTATTGATGACTCAGGACTTTCTGGTTTTGGCTATAACTACACGCCAGGAAGAGAAGTTCGTCAGTTCTTGCAAAAATAAACTTAGTGGCGCGACACGGCTAAAACAGTAGGTTGGGTGTAACGAAGTGAAACCCAACAGAATATACGCCGGTGTTGGGTTACGCTATCGCTCCACCCAACCTACCTAGGGTTTGCTGAATAAGTCGTAACTTTCGGGTTTGAATAGGTGTTAGGTGGTAGGTGGTAGGTGGTAGGTGAGGTTGGAGGTAGTAGGTGTTAGGGATTTTCCACTTGCGGTGCAAGGAAATTGCATCGATAGGCTCAAAAACCTTGCACTTATTTCGATTGTAGGGTAGTTGAAACCCTTGTCTGGCATCGCTTACACACTTATTCAGCAAGCCCTACCTATTCCACCAAATTAGCTGTGTTACACCAGTATGATAGATACATTCTTTCGGAGGAAATAACCGAAAGCGGCGGGAAGCCCATTCCTTCTAGGGATGAGAGGGATAGCGCCCGCCGCTTGGTTGGCAAGTTATTTGTTTTTCTTAAACATTCAACTAACAACCAACAACAAATAAAGCTTGCATCCCACGTACTTTAGTCGTGGGATGAGCTTAACTCAATCAAGATAACCCATCAAGTCTTCATACATATCTATATCATTTGAGGCAATCGGACGATTACCAAAGATGGCATTGGTGGTAACCAAAGCCAAATCACTAGAGGCAATCGGACGGTCTCCAGATACAGAGATTGTATCCCATACTTTCATTTCACTGGCAACAATTGGGCGCTCTCCCATGGCTGAGATAGTCCCCATAACCTCTAGATTGGTAGCATCTACAGGACGATTGCCAAGTATAGAGATCGTTTCACTAATGTTAAGATCACTCGAAGCGATCGGGCGGTTTCCAGGTAAAGGTGCAACGTCAGCAGCTTCTTGTTGATCAGTCTTTGCCAATTCTAAGCTTTCGGCTGTCGTTAGAGCTCCTCCTTTGTTCGTCTGTTGACTTTTACTGCTATTGCTTTTGGTTGTACTTTTTGCTTTGGTAGTAGTGCGAGTGCTCATAATTAAATAGTTTGCAGTTTATGACTGAATTTGTACACGAGTAGAAAAACCACTAATGTGGATTTTTTATTTTTGGGAAGCATTTCACCTTGGTAGGTTGAGTATAGCGATAGGGAAACTAGACCTACTTGAACGCTATGTAAAAAATTGAGATGCTCCCTATTTTCGTCTCTACTCTAATCTTGTTTAAGAACATTATAAAGACATTATAAAGGTTTGATACAAAATCTATTTTTTAAACTGCCTTCATCATCATTTCAGGGTTTTTTTCCCCAGTGCAGCGCAGCGGAAATAACCCACCAGTTAAAAAAGGTAAAAAAGCTTACTGTACAAGCCTTTTTACCTCCTGCCTCCTGCCTTCTGCCTTCTGCCTCCAGCCTGCTCCCTAAAATCCATCAGGCATAGTTGTTCCCTGGAGGTTCGCATCTCCAAAGTTTACTCGATCAAGATTCGCTCCCATTAAGTTAGCTTGGCTGAGGTTAGCTCCCTGGAAATTAGCCTTGCTGAGATTAGTTCCTCTCAAATCTGCTTGGTAGAGATCCGCCCTCTCTAAAAATTAGCCCCGAAGAGGTAAGCTCTACTCAGATGAGCCCAGCTCAAGTTAGCTTGGTAAAGTTGAGCTTGGTAAAGATAAGCTCCAATTAGTTCAGCTTCGTGGAGATTAGCACTGCTAAGGTTCGTATGACAAAGGGTAGCCCCAACCAATTCAGCTCCACTCAGGTTAGCTCTTGTCAACTTTGCTTCAGCCAGGTTAGCCTCTCTGAGGTCAGCATTTCTGAAATTAGCGCCAATCAGGTTAGCATTACTCAGATCTGCTTTCCTCAGATTAACCCTTCTTAAGTCAGCCCCAATCAGGTTAGCATCACCTAGATTAGCCCCCTGCAAATTAGCTCTTCTGATATCGCTATCAACAAGTTCAACCCCGATGAGATTAGCATTGATGAGCTCAGCTTCCTGGAGGTTGGCATTGCTAAGACTAGCATTACTAAGATTAGCGCTAATAAGTTTAGTCCTGCTCAGATCTGCCCTTTTTAGATTAGCTCCTCTCAAGTTAAACCCTCTCAGGTTAAACCCTCTCAAGTTTGCTCCACCAAGCTCCGGTACTAGATGTGGGTTTTGCTTTCTCCACTCAATCCAACTAACTGCACCCTTCTTGAGTAGGGCAAGATGCTCTCTATTCGCCATTAAATTTTCACCTGCTTTTATCCTCCACTCTGTGAACTCTGTGGCTCTGTGGTTTACTTTGAAAAAGTGCAGATCAACTCCTTGTTGGTTCTGGAATACTAACATCAATAGATGTCACATCCGTCGAAAATATGTTAAGTGGTGGCTGTATTTCCTTGGTATTACCTACTACCAACGTGATGATATCCTCCGGTTTAAGATATTTTTGAGCAACACGTTGGACATCTTCCACAGTTGTCTCTTCCACCCCTTGGAGATAGTGGAAGATAAAATCAGCCGGGTAGCCGTAGTATTCATAGCGCATCAGCCTGGATAAAGTTTGGCTGGGATCTTGGAAGTTGAAGACAAATGAATTGACTACCCCTTCTTTAGCTTGGGTTAATTCTTGAGGAGTGATGGGTGTTGTACGGATTTTTTCAATTTCTGAGAGGACAGCTTTAATAAAAGGTACGGTAGCATCTGAACGAGTTTGTCCTCCAGCAAGAAATATACCTGGATAGTCATGACGGGGACTCCAGAAGCCATATACAGAATAAGCAAGTCCTTGACGAGAGCGAATTTCGTTAAACAGACGTCCACCAAACCCGTTGAGTACCTCATTGAATACTCCTAAAGTTGGATAGTCTGGGTTATTGAACTGACCACCCAAATGTCCTAAAAGAATATTACTTTGAGTTAGTTGGGGTTGATCTACCAAAAATACCCCTCCTCGCTTTGCTTGGGAAGCACTGGGTACTGTTTGTGCTTTTGGCTGAGATGCTGGTTGCCAACTGCCAAACTTTTCCTCAATCAGCTGGCGCATATTGGCAGATTCAAAATCCCCGACAATACCCAAAATCATATTTTCCGGATGAAAATATTCCTCGTAGAAGGCTACCAAATCTGACCGAGAGATCTGGTCGAGGGTTGTATACTCAACAGTGCGAGCATAAGGGCTACTCTCACCATAGATTAGTTTCGTAAATTCCCGGCTGGCAATATCTCCAGGATCATCATTACGACGGGCAATTTGTCCTGCCTGTTGTTTTTTCGCTAAATCCAGCTTGTCTTGGGTAAATGCCGGTTTTTGAATTACCTCAGCAAATAAATCAAAAACCTGTCCCAAGTCTTCGCTCAGAGCACTGAAACTAGCATTGCCAGCAGCATTCCCAATACCAGTTTCCACCAAAAGCAGCTCGTTGTTCCAATAGTTGATTGAGTTCATCCCCTGAATGTTCTGTAGTACCACCAGTGCGCATCACTGTTCCCACCAGCGTTGCCAAACCTACTTTTTCTGAGGGTTCGAGGCGATTGCCAGTTTTAATAATCGCCGTACCGCTCACTAGGGGTAGCTCATGGTCTTCCATCAGGTATACTACCATGCCGTTATTCAGCTCATAGCGAGTGTACTCTGGTAGCTGAATCTCTGGCAAAGGGGGAAACTCTAACTCAGTGTAATGCCTTGCAGTGTCAGCAGATGCTGGTAAGCGGAAGGCAACCACTAACAGCATCGTCATTACTAATAGTCCTACCCAGCGGAGAGTTTTGGTACGATTATGGATTAGTGATTGTCGATTGGTCATTGCTAATTGTTAATGGCTAATTGTTAATGGCTAATGGCTAATGGCTAATGGCTAATTGCTAATTAGGGTTTCCTGCATAAGTGTGTAAGCTATGCTAGACGAGGCTTTCAATCATTTTTTTCCAAAATTGTCCAAGGTTTTTGAGCCCATTGATGCAATTTACACGACACCGTAAGTGGAAAATTACTACAACCTACTACCTCAAACCTCACCTAACACCTAACACCTAATACCTAACACCTAATACCTAACACCTATTCAAACCCGAGAATTACGACTTATTCAGCAAGCCCTAATTATTAATTTTTATTGGTTGCTGGGTAAAATACGTCCAATAGTACGATTTTCTTGAGTGAAAGTTCCTTTGGCTACCCGCATAATATCTTCTTTTGTAACCGCTGATATGGTGTCTAGTTCCTTGAACAAGTTGCGCCAGTCACCGGTTTTAACTTGGTACTCTACCAAACTACGAGCCATACCCATATTGGAATCAAGAGAGCGCAATAAGCCAGCACGAGCCTGGGTTTTCACTCGCTCCAACTCCTGCTCTGATACTGGTTCCTGCTTAAGTCGCTCAATTTCCTCACGCAATCCTTCTTCTACTTCTTCTACTGTATGCCCTGGTGCTGTTAAGGCATAGAACAACATCAAGTTGGGATATTTCTCTCCAGGAAAGCCACTAAATCCTGCTGCAGACAGAGCTATTTGTTTTTCTTCTACTAGAGACTTATAGAGCCGAGATGTGCGACCATCACTAAGCAGACTAGCAATAATTTGATAAACTACATGGTCCGGGTGGTTGATTGCTGGTCGATGATACCCTTCTAAATACCAGGGTTGGGAAGGCAATTTCAACGTTACTTCCCTTGTTTGTTGCTGTGGTGGTTCAACAGCAGTTACTTTTGGTGGTGCTGGTTTGGCTTGGTAGCGTCCGAAGTAGAGTTGAGCTAGCTGTTTAACTTCTGTTGGATTAACATCTCCCACTACCGCAATTGTTAGGTTATTAGGAACATAGTAAGCCTCAAAAAACTGCTGTACATCGGCGCGGCTGAGGTTGCGGATATCTGTGTCGTAGCCAATCACCGGTCGTTTGTAGGGATGCACATCGAAGGCAGTATCTAAGAAAGCTTCAATCATCTGACCGATGGGAGAGTTATCGGTACGCAAACGACGCTCTTCCAAGATAACCTCTTTTTCCTTATAAAATTCCCGAAACACTGGTTTGAGGAATCGCTCTGACTCCAAAGACATCCAGAGTTCCAGTTTATTAGCGGGGAAGCTGTAGAAATAAAAGGTGGCATCAGTTGAGGTTGCTGCATTTAAGCCTACACCACCAGCTCTCTCAACAATTTGGCCCATTTCATTTTGCTTAACATATTTATTTGCCTCGGCTTGTATCTTAGTAAACTCCTCCTGTAACTTGGTGACTTCTGCTTCATCCCCAGCAGCTTTTGCTGCTTGAATTTGCTCAAATAACTCATCTAAGCGCACAAATAGTTTCTTTTCTGCTTCGTAATCCTCTGTGCCAATACGATTAGTACCTTTGAAGGCTAAATGCTCTAGGAAGTGAGCCACCCCAGTCTTGCCATCAGGTTCATCAGCACCGCCCGACATCTGCATAGGTTATAAAAGAAACTACTGGAGCACGGTGGCGTTCTAGGACAATGAACTTGATACCATTATCCAGGCGAAACTCGGTTACTTTGTCGATAACTTTATCTAAATAGGGTTGGATCGACTGAGCTGTATCTGTCGGTATCTCAGTGCGAGCCCAAGCCTTAGTAGGCATTATTACTAACCCCAGCATTAAAGCTACCAGGAAAGCAGCAATCACTGAACGCCAAGCGGCGTTGTCTTGAGCCCTCAGTTAATTGCAATTGATTAGTAACAAGCTTGAAAAGCGGAACAAATCTAGGCAGCAAATTCATAAAGTAGTAGCAGTGAGCAGAAGGATTTCCCAATTTTTTAGTATATCTTGGTGAATTAAAATCTGGCAGCTGTTGGATTTTGCCAGCTAGCCACCCAGGTGCTGAGGTGCACAACGTTGCGCCAAAAAGCCCTCAAGACATCAATTGCCAATTTACAATTGAGGTGAGAGAGATTGAGCAGGAGAATACTAATGACGTTGCAAGAATTGCAAAAGCAGGCATTGCAATTACCAATTAGCGATCGCTGGCAATTAGTGCAAGCTCTACTAGATTCGCTACAGAGGGAAACTCGTGTGATGTCGAAAAAGGGAAACTTGTCACGACTGCGAGGGATTGCAAAAACGACAGAAATCCCCCATGAGGATAGTGAAGCAGATTATGTGACTTATCTCACACAAAAATATCATGGGCGAGTAAATCAGGGTGAGCCCTAATATGAGTTATAGCATCTAACTTCAAACCTAAGCTTACATGAAAAGTATGTCAAATAAAGGTAAATTAATTAATTGGAAAGATGAACGAGGTTTTGGCTTCATCAAGCCTGATCATGGTGACAAAGAAATTTTCCTACATATCAGTGCCTTAAAAAGAATAAATCGGCGTCCAAAAGTTGGAGATACAATTCTGTATGAATTAACAACTGAGTCGAACGGAAAAGTACGCGCTTCTAATGCCTCAATTGAAGGTGTTATATCAGAAGCATTAGATATTAACAGAAGTCAACTTAAAGTTCAAGCTACTAAAAAATCTGCGACTAATTTTCGGACAATTCCATTACCTAAAAAGCAGAAGAGAAAGAAAGGTAGACCAGTTGAAATACTTATTAGCCTGGGAGTTATAGCTTTTATTGCAATTATTGCTAAGGGATTTAGTGCTAGCGATTCTCCGTCTCCAAGTACACCTAACCCAGATACAGTGAGTTCTAACCCGAATACATCTATTAATCAACCAGGTTGCAATATCAAAGGCAATATCTCTCATAATACTGGAAGCAAAGTTTATCATATTCCAGGGATGGAAGATTATGAATCAACTGTCATTGATCCGTTCAAGGGGGAAAAATGGTTTTGTTCAGAATCAGAAGCGATCGCAAATGGTTGGCGTAAAGCACCCAGGTAATCGAAGCAACCTACTTTTTTTTAGTCAGGCATGGCATAGTAACAAAATCTTCTATTGATAACCTTCCTCAATTACATCAACTATTTCCCTCCGCTGATCTTGTCGCCGATACCAATTAGCGATCGCTGGCAATTAGTACAAGCTCTACTAGATTCGCTACACAGGGAAACTCGTGTGATGTCGAAAAAGGGAAACTTGTCACGACTGCGAGGGATTACGAAAACTACAGAAATCCCCCATGAAGATACTGAAGCGCTTAATGGGATATGATTTAATAGTCTTATAAGCTAAATTCAGACAAATGTTGCTCCAACCAATTAGTAGAGAATATATTGCTATAGATCCTAACTATTGTTTTGGTAAACCTCGTCTGGCTGGTACAAGAATGCCTGTTGCTGCTATTGCCGAGATGTATTTGGAGATGGGAGAATCTATAGAAGACATTGCTAGGAAGTACGATTTATCCCTAGCTGCAGTTCATGGGGCAATGGTATACTATTATGAACATCAGGAAGAGCTTGATCTTCACAACCTGGAAACTGAGAAGATTGTTGAAGCAATGAAGCGTAATACTCCTGCTTCAAAATTTCAGGAAAAGTGGAGAAAGATAAGGAGTGAAGGATAAAATTCGCTTTCACCTGGATGAGCAAGTCAATCCTGAAATTGCTTCACAACTACAACGTCTTGGTATTGATGTCACAACAACTGTTGAGGTAGGATTGCGTACCTCCTCTGATCAATATCAGTTGGATTTTATTCGTCAAGAGAAGCGGATAATTTTTACACATGACAAAGACTTTCTGATCATTGCCAGTCGTACCAGCAATCATCCTGGTATCGTTTATTGTAAGCAGAGAACTCGTTCCCTAGGTGAGATCATTGAAGGTTTGGTTTTGATTTATGAGATTTATACTCCAGAAGAAATGGTAGGGTTGGTTGAGTATCTGTGAGCGATCCTACAAGTAGGCGATCGCTTCTGTGCTAACTTTTGGACAAACTCCCGATGCTCTGCTGAGTTTAACCCTTCCTGAAGTGTTGCCAATACCTTGACCATATCTCCCGACAATAAAGCTGCTGCTGCTAGCCATAACCCGGGAAACTGTCGGCTTTTAATTACCCCTGCTGCATCTGGCTCCAGCAGTACATATTCTCCAGCTTCCAAGCTAAACCAATCCAGTTTCTTCTCCAACACCCGCCAACGATATATTCCTGCACCCCATTACGTCGATAGATCCGTTTCTTGTCATGCAAGTCAATGGAGGCAATGCTGGCAGCTACTTCTGCCACTAACTCCGGTGCTCCTTCTAGATAATTATCTTCATCTAGTTGAGATTGTCCCCCCAGCATGGTATGGTAACGGCGCTCGAACTCTCTCCTAGAGAGACGATCTCCACTTTCTAGGGGTGGAATCCTTGGAGACGATCTCCACTTTCTAGGGGTGGAATCCTTGGAGAAAGGGTGCGAGTGTGCAGCGCAGGTAGGAGCGTCATGGCAGCATTATCTGAAAGTTGTAACTTGATCTTAGCGGTTGCGGCTAATACCGAATTCTAATTCAGTGAATAAACCTAGGATGCTAGAAATATTGTGTTGTACATAGTCGATACGAATCTCGAAGTTGGTGAGACTACGGTGAAATCCTCCTAAGGCTTGCTGCGGATTTGGTAAATACATTACTGATTCCGCTCGAAACTGAGTTTGTAATTGAAAAGCTACACCCAGTTGCATCGCTCCAAAAATAGCTTGTGCTTCTTCCTGATATCCAAAATCCTTAGCTAACTGATAGGCAGCATACAACCCTTCCATACGGGTAGCTGTGGGAGTAGAGCGGGGTGGTTGGGAAAAGCTACCTTGCCAATCGAATTCTTGAGGGTGGCGATTTTGGCTTTGGATAATGCTTTTGGCTAGCCTTAAGGCATGATTGAGGTACAGTGGGTTGGCTCGGTGGCGGTAAAGTTCATTAAGTCCATATAATAACCAATGGTCTTGGGTGAGTTGGCTATCGCGCAAATTACCATCCCGTACCTTGATCAAATACTTAGCTGCTGCCTCTGCTGTATCTAGCCAGGTTGCCTTGGAGTCAAGAGCATAGATCCGCATCATTGCCAGGATGGCTTCCCCTGGATAATAATCAGAGACAAACTCACTTACTCTGCCCTCTGGATAAGATTGCTTGTGGACTAGAAACTTGCCAGTCTTGCTTTGAACAGTTTGTATCCATCTGCCTAAGGACAAGATAATGGGCAGATACTGTTGATCATTAGTAAGCTCAATATACTTGGCTAAAGCGATCGCGGCTAGGGCATTTCCCCCCAATTTGATATAACCTTTCTCTACCACAGCAGGAAGCATTTTCTATTGCTGTTGGGTAAGGTTGGATTAATGGCAACAAATAATTGATTCCCCGCTGCGCCCCTTGAAGGAGTTCCATCTCTCTAGTAACCTCATATAACTCCAACATGGCGTAAATTGTGCCAGCATGACGCAGGATATTATATTTATCTGGCACTTGATCGTTCTTCGGTCGATAGCTGTAGACAAACTTGCCCTCAGAACTCAAGGCATGGCTGAGATACTGCCCACCAGCAACGGCAGCAGCGAGCAGTTCTTTGGATTCAATTCGAGAAAACAAACGATGCCCTCGATACATACCAACCACTTCTTTACCATCAGTAAATAGGCTGGTGCTTCTAAACCGATAAATTCTCAAACGTTGGGCATTTTGTAATCTTTGGTACTCTTGAGCCTGAAGAGGGCGTGAGTTGAGGTACTTGGTGATATTTTTTGGTTGGAGCCGTTGTTCTTGGTTCAGTAGGGTGTAAGCTAACAATTCTTCGGGCAAAAAGGCGATACCAGACTGCTGTTCAAAAGCTAACCCGTAGAGACTCCTTTCCTGCCGTAGGGGATAGACAGAATTCAATCTTTCCAAGGCAACCACATCTTGAACAATGTCAACCTTGAGCCATCTGGGTTGGTATCCTGTAGATAAGCGAGTTTGTAGATTAGCTATCGCTTGCTCAAGGGCAATCTTGATTCCGATACCTGCGCCTAGAGCTACCTGAGCTGGAGTATGACTATCACTGACAGAAAGGAAGACAATCCGAGGCAAGTTATCTTTCCTTACAGTTGCTGGGAGTTTGGCTTCAGTTGGGGAGTCTAATAAGATAGCAGCTGCAACAAAATTAGCGATCGCTTTTCCCTCTGAAGGGTTAATAGCAAGGGAGTGTTGAATATCATCAAACCACACTGATGGGATATTTGGTCGGACAGATGAAAGTGGCAATGTTGCTAAATTAGAATTAAGAATTAAGAATTAAGAATTATTTTTCTTGCATTCTACATTCTCTTATTTATATCAAATCAGAGATTATGGGCGGTTTTGCGTCTTATGAGCAAGGCATAATAACCGCCCGATTTGAGGCTTGAGATCATCTTTAAGCTGTATGGCTATAATTTATTACCTGTTTTGCCCAGACAGGGAAGTGGAAATTTTTGATAATTGGTGGATTTTTCTTGTTTTCCTGTTGAGCGGTAACTGGAACCAGCATTGAATCAGTCGAACGCACCATCATTTCGCCCTGTGTCAGCGCCTCTCGTAACTGACGCCCAGTTCTCCAAGCCTGAAACTTCGCGACATTCCACCGTGGGTTGACCGGATATCCCACAAATCCAGACCTGAGTGCTGCGTGATTTACACTAGGGAGCGATGTGTGAAAAAATACATTTTCTGTTAAATCAATCACCATGAGGTTGTACTCCTTAAGCGTTCTATTCATACACTTCACCTCCTTTCTGTCGCTAACAGAACAAATTGTGGATACTTATTATCTATTTTAGATTACAAAATGTTAAGTAGCGATAATTATTGATCATTTTCATCTATCCCAAGAGAGATGAAATTACTGTGCCATAGGGCTTGTAGCTGAATAACAGTAAAAACCCTTACTAATCATAGCTAGGGGGAGATGCAGAATACATATACTATTTATTTAGTACGTAATAATGCGTATATTTTCAGGATAATGAGAAACAATGATCAGTAGATACGGAGACGCAGAGACGCGGAGAATTGAAATCCTACGCAAAATTTCGTTCATCTGTAGTGAACTGGAGTTTAGACTAGTTCCCAGTGCGAAACCTCACCGGTACGATCGCTAACCCTGATGGGTCACATGCTATTTTTTGTTAGCGATTGCTAACCCAAGCAACAGCGTGCTCACTATGAGGGTCACCTGAGCACCCTATGCCGGAGTAAGTCACGACTATCGGAGCGCTTCAAAATGTAGCAAGCAAAGATTACAGATTTTTCTGGATTAGCGATCGCTAATCCAGAAAAGTATCAAGTATTTATACTCAAAGCGATTGCTAATATACCCGAGAAATATATACTACATAGTATATTACAAGCTGAGGTATGGAATGTGGGTTTCAATCCTTGTCGAAATTAACCTGTAATAGGTAAGTTCTTTTTGCGCGACTCCTAAACTTAAGCTCGACTGTACCATCGCAGTAATATCCGTGCCAACCGTTCAGGATTGTGTCGCACGAGGTTAGTGATTTCATCTTCATCCATCACATTCGACAGAACAATGCGACGCCCTAACTGAGCAACTGCTTCTCGGTCAAGAAAAACCGGATGAGAACTGACTTTGGCATAATTAATCAGAGACTGTGCCGATGGGGATTTTTTATGCACCAATACGGCGTTAAATAGCTGTTTACCGCAGGCTTTGTCGATCGCTCTGATGTGATCAGAGACAGTATATCCCTCGGTTTCACCGGGCTGGGTCATGATATTACAAACATAGATGCGAGGAACTGAGCGAGAAGCGATCGCCTCGCTAATTTCTGGTACTAAGAGATTGGGAATGATACTGGTATAGAGACTACCGGGACCAATAATAATGTAATCCGCTTCCCGAATTGCCTTGAGAGCTGCTGGTAAGGCTGGTGGATTTTCTGGGGTACAACCAATCCTGAGGATTTTTCCATTCGCTTCAGTAATACTAGACTCCCCTTCAATCCGACGCCCATCTTCTAGTTCTGCCCACAGGCAAACATCACTGAGGGTTGCTGGTAGTACCCGTCCCCGTACAGCTAATACTTCCGAACTTGCTGTGATGGCTCGCTCTAAGTCGCCGGTAATTTCACTCATTGCTGTTAAGAACAAGTTACCAAAACTGTGACCTACTAAACCGCTACCAGCCTTAAAGCGGTATTGAAACAGTTCTGTGAGCAATTTTTCTTGATCCGCTAGTGCTGTCAAGCAGTTGCGAATATCTCCTGGTGGCAACACCCCAAACTCTTGTCTTAGCCGTCCACTAGAACCACCATCATCTGCCACGGTGACAACAGCAGTGGTATTAGCACTATAGACCTTCAATCCTCTTAGTAATGTAGAAAGACCTGTACCACCGCCAACAACTACAATTTTTGGACCCCGATTTAATCGGCGATGAGCCATCAGCACATCTACCAGTTCTTGATCTCGGTCTGGTTTTAAAACCTCGGTAATTGAGCCAACTGTACGGGTTTGCCCCCAGAAAATCAGTACCAGACCACAGATAATGGCAATTGGACCGGATACATAATTGGGAAGAATAGTCGTAATTTGTTCCAGAATTCCTGCTGTGAATTCAATCAAATGAAAAATAGGGGTTAGCTTTACCCAAATAGCCAACCCTAAGCTAGTTAGTAGTACACCAGCAGCACTAATAAGCAACCAACGTTTCACCAATAATCCAGGAGCTAACCACTTAAACCACCGATTGAATCTTTGGGGTGTCCTACCTTTTGATTCATGCTGGATGGTACGTAGAGCTTGCTTGAAAAAAGTATTTGGGAACATTAATGATCAAAGCCTGAAAAACACAAAGACTGGATAGACTGTAACTAAGCTAGGTGTAATTACTCAAGTAGTTCATCAATCCTCTTAATTGAGACTGGGGTGGAATGATACAACATTAAAGTTTCAAGTTTTGATGTAGGGTTATCTCTTGCAATCCTCTGGCTCAGATAAGCAGCCAGGTGTTCGTGAACAGTTAAACTGGCAATCTCCGGCTTTAGAGCAATTCTGAGCCCAACAAAAGAAAAAGTGGCTACCTCCCCAAGATATTTTCGTCACTCAAAAGTCAAGCCGGTGTCTGAGCTGTTACAGTTGCTAGATTTTGGTGTCATCCGGACACCAGCTGGTACTGAAATCGGAGTGCGACTTTGTAGGATTTATGAAGACTTACCCACCCTGATCGAACAGTTCAACTCGATCTGGTAGCGATCAAGAAACTTTTCTTCTGCCATATGAGCAGCACAATTAGTGTAGCTCAGGTACAGGGGGACGTGATGTTAGTTTTGGTAAAGCATCAGGTACTAATAGTAGAGTTTACACCAGCCCCTGTTAAACAAGCATTGACGGGTTATGGGAATGCTGATAAGTATGATGTCCAGCAAGCAGTAGCAAGGGAGTTGAATTTAGAGGACATTCCCTAACCAGACGATGCAGCAGATGCATTGGCAGTAGTTTTGACTGCCTAGTTTAATCAGCCTTAGTTTACCTAGTGTACGCGAACAATCAGCAAATGTGGTAAATTCATACGGCGCAATTAGGAATAGGTATTTAGGATTGGTAATTAAATCCTTATTCCTTAACGATCGCTGCTACCAGCAGGAGATTAGTTTCGATGGTAAGCTCTGTTCTCCCAATCTTGACAACTGTGGAGTTAAGCAAATGGCTATTCTTAGCCCACTGGTAGATGATCACCACTACTCCATCAGGGGAAAGCTATCTTAGGATAGTAATGAACAATGATCCACCTCCTCAACCCCATCCCCAATCTCTCTTCTCAATCTGGCGCAGAAGAAGCAACTCAACTCGTCAAATACCCCTGCGGCTGCCTTTAGTCGTACCTTTTGTCTTACAAATCTTTGCTGCTGTGGGATTGACAGGTTGGCTCTCATTACGCAATGGACAAAAAGCTGTCAATAATCTAGCAACCCAATTACGTAGTGAAGTAACAGCTCGCATTGAACAGAAACTTAACAATTATCTGGAGAAACCCCAACTACTTAATCAGCTGATTGTCAATGCCATTGAGCATGGTCAGTTGAGTTTGCAGTTGGAGCAACCAAACCCACAGAATGAATTTTATCTTTGGCAGCAGCTAAAACTATTTGAAGAGGTGACTTGGATTTCTTTGGGTTCTGAACAGGGAGGAGAATATTTGGGTATTACCCGACAAACACAGGAAAACGAGCCTCCCATTCAGTTTGCTGTAGCTAATGAATCTACTGATTATCTAACTGTTTTCTATAAGAGCGATAACTCTGGCAAAAACACGAATAAAAAAGTTCGCACAGCTGATAAACCCTATGATTCTCGCACTCGTCCTTGGTACACTACAGCTGTAAAAGCAGGAGAACCGATCTGGACTGAGATCTACCAAGACCTTGTTTTGCCAAGACTTTATATCACTACCAGTCGTCCAGTATATGACAAGGAGAAAAATCTTTTAGGGGTAAGTGGGATTGATTTAAGTCTAGAGGACATAAACTCCTTTTTATTAAATCTCAAGGTTGGGAAGTCAGGAAAAACTTTCATCATTGAGCGCACAGGAGAATTGGTCGCGCAGTCAACTGAAGAAAATTCTTTTATCAGTCAGGGAGATACAGCTAAGCGAATTGAAGCCTCAGACAGTAGTAATCTCCTAATTAAAGCGACAGGGAAGTATTTAGAAGAACAGTTTGGTGATTTAACCCAAATAAAGAAAACTACTAAATTGGACTTTGAGCTAGATGGTGAGCGGCAATTTGTTCAAGTGCAACCCTATGAAGATAGTTATGGCCTCGATTGGCTGATTGTTGTGGTGGTTCCAGAAGCCGAGTTCATGGCAGAAATCAATGCTAACACTCACACTACCATTGGACTGTGTATAGGAGCATTAATTATCGCCACAGTTATTGGCATTCTTACCTCTCGCTGGATTACTCAGCCGATTTTCCGTTTAAGTGCTGCTGCTCGAGCCATAGCTAGTGGGAAATTAGACCAAAAGGTTGAACTAGGAAATGTCAAAGAATTAAATATTCTGGCTCGCTCATTCAACAAAATGGCAAAACAATTGCATGGTTCTTTTGATGAGCTAGAAACTCGTGTTCAACAAAGGACTGCTTCCCTAACTCAAGCAGAGGCTGAACTGCGGGGTTTGTTTGGAGCGATGACTGAATTGATTTTTGTCAAAGATGAACAGGGACGCTATCTCAAAGTTGTATCTTCTAAGTCTGAATTACTTTACAAACCTGCTTGTGAACTTCTTGGTAAGCTCGAACACGAAATTTTGCCCCCAGCGCAAGCAGATATTTTTGTTAGTTATATTCGACAAGCTCTCCAAACTCAACAAACTGTTCAGGTTGAGTATAGCTTAATTTTGGAAGGTCAAGAAGTTTGGTTTGCTGCCAGTATTTCGCCTATTACCGAAAACTCAGTGATTTGGGTAGCCCGTGATATTACTGACCGCAAACAAGTTGAGGAAGCTTTAAGAGAAAAAGAGGCATATTTACGACTAATTTTAGATAATATTCCCCAGCAAGTTTTCTGGAAAGATACTAACTTAGTTTTTTTAGGATGTAACCGTAAATGGGCTGAAGCTGCTAAGTTGAAGAATCCAGAATATGTAGTCGGCTTGACGGATTACGATCTGCTCCCCAAAGCTGTGGCAGACTCATTCCGAGCTAAAGATCGCCAAATTATGGAGGCAGATCAGCCGGAATTACATCACATTGATGTCAAACAACAACCGGGAAAATATGGAGAAAAACGCTGGCTCGATATCAATAAAATACCCATTCATGATGATCAGAGTAAAGTAGTTGGTATTCTCGGAGTTATAGAAGATATTACTCAACGTAAACAAGCAGAAGAAGCTCTAAGGATAGAACAAGAAAAGTCAGAACAACTATTATTAAATATTTTACCCAAGCCCATTGCTGAGCGACTTAAACAAGATACTAGTGCCATCGCTGAGCAATTTAACGAGACTACAATTATGTTTGCTGATATTGTGGGTTTTACTCCCCTTTCTGCTAAGATGCCTCCTACAGAACTGGTCAAATTACTCAATCAGGTTTTTTCCCTCTTCGACCAACTAGCAGAAGAACATTGTTTGGAAAAAATTAAAACTATAGGTGATGCCTATATGGTAGTTGGAGGCTTGCCTGTACCAATGCCAAATCATGCTGAAGCGATCGCAGATATGGCTTTAGATATGCAAAAGGCAATTAACCAATTCCAGGCGGATATCGGCGAATCCTTCCAAATTCGCATCGGGATTAATACTGGCTCAGTTGTAGCTGGGGTGATTGGTATTAAAAAGTTTATCTATGATTTGTGGGGGGATGCAGTCAATGTAGCATCAAGGATGGAATCCTCAGGAATTCCAGGAAAAATTCAAGTTACCACCCAAACTTATGAGCGTTTGCAAGATAAGTTTCTCTTTGAAGAACGGGGTGCAATTACAGTTAAGGGTAAAGGAGAAATGACTACCTATTGGCTCATTGATCGCAGCTGAGCAATATCTTAATCTTTGGAAAGTCTACGACGCAACTAGAAAAGAACCATAACCACAAACAGCAGAGGGTCAAAATTAAGCTCATCCCACGACTAAAGTACGTGGGATTTCGCGTCATTAGTCATTGGTCATTTGTCCTTTGTACTAATGACCAATGACACGCTTACTAATGACTTTCGTATTATTAATAGCGCTCAAAGTCGGTTTGGAGTTTATGGGCGACAAATGTGGCAATAACGACACTCACAGAAGCTGAAACTGCAGCTATTTGCAGTCCAGAACCGTCTGTCACTATTGCCAAAGCTGCTAGAGCGATCGCAATTCCGACCAAAATTTGTTTCAATTGTTTGGTAACTCGATAGGCTCGATGACAAGAACTACAGAGTTCAGTATGCTTGAAAGAGTGCTCTATCTTTGCGGAACTGGGCTGAGATTCTTCTACTTTTTCCCTGCCCTTCGAGGTGGTATAACCCCGATAAAATGGCAAAGCAGCACCGAATTGATCCAGCCACTGGCGATAGGCGATCGCAAAAGTATCGCAGGTAGGGAGCGGTGAGTAAATTTCTCGGATATTTTCTCCCAACCGCTCAACTTCTTGCTGTTGTCCTAACAGTTGTGACACATCCTCTGCCACAATTTTATTTTGTTTTAAGTGAATTTGCCATCTTGGGGTTAGTTTAACTTGCCAAGTGACAAAGTTGCGATAGCTGCGGGTGAGAATCCGGCATCTGTTTTTGCCAAGGGGGAAGAAATAAAACGCCTGTCCAAAAAACCAACCTCGCTCGGGAATAGGAAAGTGTAAATGAGCTAGGGTTGGGGCGACGAAATCAAGATTTCTCCAAGTTTGATGGGGTAGCTTGGCATCCCGAAACCTGCCACGAAAACCCTCAACTGAACTCTCAATTATTTCCATTTCTAAGGGTTGGGCTTTTTTTCTATTACCTTGGTTACCATGATGGGTGATATGAATATGGGCTGGATCTAACATATGTTCGATCACATAGCCAATATCGCAAGGTAGCTCAGTTATTTTGTCTGAGTGTACGAATCCCGGCTTGTACAAGTTAGGGATAGTTGGGATGTAATCTTCGTCAGCAATTTCAGCTTTCCCCAACCACAGCCAAATCATGCCTTGGCGTTCTATTACTTGAAAAGATTTGACGCAGGCATTGGCGGGAATTTTGGCATCAGCAGCTAACTGAGGAATATGCGAACATTGACCATCACTACCAAATTGCCAACCGTGGTACAAGCATTCGATTTTACCATCAATGATTTGTCCTGTAGAAAGTTTGGCTGCACGGTGGGGACAACGATCCGTTAAGCAAACAAGCTGTCTTTCTTGGTTTCTGAATAAAACGAAAGGTTCATCGTATATTGAAAAGCCATAAGGACGGTTTTGCGGTAAATCTCGCACAAAGCAAACGGGATACCAGCAGTTTTTCCAGTTAAAGGTTTGCTCCGTTTCCGGTATTGGTTCAGTATTCAGTTTGGGAGTAGAGGGGAAAGTATTGACGATCATAGGAGCTTTGGGTTTTATATCGAAGCTATTTCAGGAATAATGATTTGATTGTAGAGTTGGGACAGAAGCTGCAAGTGTTGAATTGCTGCCAAATGTTGGGTTACTTTTGGAGAAGGCTTTGCCTACGTTCCTCAACCATACTTACAACTCTTACCCACAATTTTAAGCTTGCCACGCCACTACTGCGAACTTGAGATAACAGTACGTACTGTTTCGACAGGTAACGACAACGCCTCAGCAATTTGCTCCCCACTCAAACCCATTGCCAGCAGCTTGGGAATTGCCTGGAGTTGTAATATTTGTTTGTTTTGGTGATGATAGCTATCGCTGTTATCTCAAGAATCTTTCAGAACTAGTACCACTGCCCGGAATTAAGAATTAAGAATGCTTATAGAGTAAGGATTCTATCGATTCCTAAACAATCGTTCTGTTAGGGGATGACCAGTCTTGGTTCTCAGTCGCTATCCTGTAGTAGAGTCTAACTTCAATCTTCAATTGGATAGCTAGCAAGACTATGATCAGACCAGCCGAGCAAATTGAGCAAGATTTGGTAGTACTTGAGGAAAAGTTAGCTCTGTTAACCCAAGAACTCCAGAGTACTTACTCCCAGTATCTAACCTTATTAGGGCAAGCCGTGCGGCAGCAGCTGATTATGGCAAGCTATCAGGTTTGTACTCAAGGGTATCCTGAGTCTTTTTTAGGTTTATCTCTCAATACCCGACAACAGTTGCAGCAGCAGATAAAGGAGTTGGCACAGCGAACGCAAGAACAGTTGCTATCAAACTTAGAGCAATCGTCAACTTCAACTCCAGACAGCAAGGATTCAGAGCCATCAACTCCTGAACCGTTAGAGCTCGATAGTGACTTACCCTTCCCCACTAACCAAAAACAGTTGTTGAAAGCTTTTGAAATGCTGGTAAGCTTCAACGACTCACCAGATATCTCAGAAGACACCCAAGGTAAAAAGAAAGAGCTAACAAAAATAGAGCAGTTGATATGGTGGCAGGAGCAGCAGGAAAAGGCAATTGTTAAAACCTTGCAACATATTTCTCGAGAAGCTAATCATCTGTTGCAAAAAAGCGGTATATTACCGGAAAAATTGTCAGCAGCAGTTTTAGAAACTGCTGCCAAAGTCGAAAGTTCTGCCGAGGGTACAGCTAGCTCACCCAATCTTTTAAACTTAATGATGGGAACAGATAGTGATGAAGAGGATGAAGACCCGAAAATAACCCGCATTATTGCAATTAACCTGCGTTTATCAGAGATTGAGTTTGCTGATCCCACTTTGAATGTTGGACGCAATCAGATTCGTCAACTTACAGCTAAGCTCAAAAAACTAGGGAAAAAGTACAACACAACACAACGAGAGCGAGCTGTTGCTCTAGCTGAAGCCGCATGGCGCTCAAGTTGGTGGGATGATTAAGTAGGGCTTGGGAGAGTAAGTCTATTGAGAAAGCGTTTTGGAGTAATGACAAATGACAAATGACAAATGACTACAGAGTTACCAGATTGGGTACGTTTGCAAAAAGCTCTTTCAGTAGAAGCTGAAAAGGGCTTTACTGATTTGATGGGTAATCAGTACCGTTTCAGCGAGTTTCTTTGCCTCAGTTTTGGCAAAACTCCTAACTTACTCACGCCAAATGAGCAACGCCGTTGGATGGCAATTGCCAGTGAGTTTGCCCGCTATCCTCAAATGACTCCTCAACAAAGACAACATCTGGTAGCTGATACCCGCCGCTTTATCCAAGAACTACGGCAAGCAATAGAAACTCGTTTAGCTGGGGAAGATAGCATCTCCAAGCCTCCTCAGATCAAATCCCCTCGCACTACCCCCTTAATTCAATCCAAAAACGAGGTATGGACTCATCGTGAAATTACCCTTGAGCAACCCCTATCCCAATTAGCAGCAGTGGGAGTTAGAAAGAGTAGTTATTTAGAACGTCTCGGCTTGCACAGAGTGCGAGACATTCTCTACTACTACCCTCGTGACCATATTGATTATGCCAATCAGGTTAACATTTCTAACTTAGTTGTGGGGGAGACAGTAACGATTATGGGCACGGTAAAGCGCTGTAATTGCTTTACTAGCCCCCGCAACAAAAAATTGACTATTTTAGAGGTGATAATCAAAGACTCTACTGGTCAAATCAAGCTTAATCGTTTCTTTGCTGGTGCTCGCTATAGCAATCGGGGTTGGCAGTATCAACAAAAAAGTCGTTATTCTTCTGGGGCGGTAGTTGCAGCATCTGGTTTAGTGAAGAAGAATAAGTATGGTGTAACTCTAGAAAATCCGGAACTGGAAGTTTTAGACCAACCGGGAGCTAGTATTGAATCGATGAAAATCGGTCGAGTCTTGCCGGTATATCCCCTGACAGAGGGAGTGCCAGCAGATTTGGTGAGAGGAGCGGTAATTGCTGCATTACCAGCTGCTGCTCAACTGAAAGAGCCGCTGCCAGCAGCTTTGCTCAAACAATATGGGTTAATGAAAGTGAGAGATGCGATCGCACATATTCATTTTCCTCCAGATAGCGATATTCTTGCCCATGCCCGACGCCGCCTCGTCTTTGATGAGTTTTTTTACTTACAGTTGGGGTTTCTTCAACGCCGTCAAGCTCAGTACCAAACGGAAGATAGTGCTGTCTTATCTCCCACAGGTAAATTGATTGACCAATTTAATC
Organism: Caldora sp.; assembly: GCA_965222765.1. GTDB lineage: Bacteria > Cyanobacteriota > Cyanobacteriia > Cyanobacteriales > Coleofasciculaceae > Caldora. Next base: position 216 of record CBDCVG010000045.1, on the reverse strand, counting down.
AAATCCTGCCCTTTGAGCTCACAGGTGCTCAGCAGCGAGTTGTTAGTGATATTCTTAATGACTTGCAATCCGAGACGCCCATGAATCGGTTGGTACAAGGAGATGTTGGTTCCGGTAAAACGGTGGTTGCCGTGATTGCCATCCTCGCCGCCATCCAATCCGGCTATCAAGCTGCGCTCATGGCTCCCACAGAAGTTTTAGCGGAGCAGCATTACC
>CBDCVG010000044.1:0-139638 GCA_965222765.1 Caldora sp. | reverse complement strand
TACATCCTGAAGAGGATCGACCGTTAACTATTCGGGAGGCAGCGAGGGTTCAAACTTTTCCAGATGAGTTTATTTTTTCTGGTAGCCCATCACAAAAAATTCAACAAATAGGAAACGCTATTCCGCCATTGATTGCTCGAATTTTTGCTAACCATATTAGGGAGAACTACGGTTTTCTTTCCCAGCAAAGTTCTCGCGGAAGCTTGTTAGGATATTGCTTAACTAAAGCAAGTGCTATGAGTCCAGCACTTGAAACAACAGATAGTCTTCTTAAATCTATTTATGATCAACATCAAGTGAAGCAATTGAGCTTATTTGAAGATGTAATATGAGCAGTAGTGTTTTTCTTAAAAAGCTGTTTTCAAAGTGTAAACTGCATGGAAGTGGTGATGCTCAAGTCATTCTTTCCGATGATGAGGTGTATAGCTTGATATATTTAGCTGTTAGTGATTTGTGTTGGCCTCATGAAGAACTGTGCATTCATTCTTTGCAACTTCCCTCTTTGAACTACTACGAAATAGATTTAGAATGGTTTGATAGTCTGGAGATCCAGAATCTTTCTAAAGAGAGTATGTTAGCTGCTCTAGAGCAATGTTTAAGGAGAGATGATGATTTTGCCTTATATATAGAAAATTTATGCTCATTGCATAGAAGACGGGTCAAATATAAAAGAATCTTGGCTGCTCAGCCATTGCCTAATATGGATCAAATTGGTCCACGCGTCTTACTTGAATATGGTCGCTGCAACTTGAATTTTCTCGCTAATTGGATGATTTGGCGAAAATGGATTTATGATATCGATAATCGTTCTGCTCAAGAAACAGGTTATTTCTTTGAACCTGTTCTGGCTAGCTGTTTAGGAGGTGAGCCAGTAGGAGCAAAGAACTCTCCAATTAAGCGATTAGATTCAGAAGGTATTCCCACTAGCAAAGGGCGTCAAATTGATTGTCTTGTTTCAGCTAATATGACAGCTTATGAGCTCAAGCTCCGTGTCACTATTGCAGCTAGTGGGCAAGGGAGGTTTGGTGAAGAGTTGTCTTTCCCAGTGGAGAGTGAAGCTGCTGGCTATCGTCCTATCTTATTAGTATTAGATCCAACACCATCGGATAGATTGACAGAGCTTTCTCTGAAATTTATAGAGTGTTGTGGAGAGTTTTATCAAGGAGAAGATGCATGGCGTCATATGGAGGAGCAAGCTGGCTCCGTTATATCAGTCTTTATTGAAAAATATATTAAACCTGCCATAAAGGATATAGAGTCAGTTGATGTTACTGAACTTCAATCTCTTTCTCTGAGTTGGAATGCTGAGCAAATAATTATTTCTACCGAAGATGATATCTATTTCATTAATCGATATTAAAGAGAGGAAAAAACTTATTGCAAGAAGAAACTGCTACGCGATCGCTTCTGCTACTGTAGAGGAGGCATCGGTCATATCCCCAGCCCCTTGAAAAAGACATTTTTGCCTTAACTTGTTACCAATGCCTCCCCTTTGACTCCTTTGTCCTCCTTGTCTACATTTCCCCCTTGTTCAAGAGTAGAATGAGTCAAGAGCGAAACAGCCAATAACTCATCGCTTAAATAATGAGTTCCCCCCAGCCACCACAACCACCGAAAACGCTGCTTGGTCAACTGACACAGGCGGTACAGACAATTCAGGCAAAAGTTAACATCCAGTCCCTTGCCCTCAAGCCTAATGCTAGAGTTCCAGAGATCTGGGTACAAGATGCTAATGCAGATAAAGCTGAAATTTATCCCTTACTCGGGGATCGTTACCTACTCGGACGCAGTTCTAAATCTTGCGACATAGTTGTGCGCAATCCAGTAGTTAGTCAGATTCATCTGTCTTTAGAACGCCATGGACGCAATCAGAGGTCTTTTATCATCAAAGATGAAAATTCGACCAACGGCATATACCGGGGTAAACGCCGACTACCTTCCCTGATTTTACGTCATGGCGACATCCTCACTATTGGGCCACCAGAATTGGCAGCATCGGTAAAACTTCAGTATGTTGATCCACCCCCCTGGTATATTCTTGCTATTCGCTGGACTCTTTACGGTATTGGTGCGTTAATCTTTTTAGTTGCACTATTGATTGGTATTGAGTCATCAAAAGTTTCGGTGCGACCCTTACCTATCGGTATCCAAGGACCAGTAATTATCTACTCCCGTGATGAGACTCCCCTACGGAGACCCCGTACAGAAGTTCATAGAGAACTCAGACGCTTATCAGATTTCTCACCATACTTACCCAAAGCAGTAGTTGCCTCAGAAGATAGTCGCTTCTATTGGCATTTAGGTGTAGACCCCTACGGTATCTTGCGAGCCTTAGTCAGGAATATTCAAGGGGGAACTATTCGGGAAGGAGCCAGCACGATTACACAACAGGTGGCTCGTAGTCTGTTTCCCGAATATGTGGGACGAGGTAACAGCGCTGGGAGGAAACTTCGAGAAGCGATAGTTGCTCTGAAGCTAGAGAGTTTCTACAGTAAAGATGAGATTTTAAAGGCTTATTTAAACCGGGTTTACTTGGGTATTGAAGCCTACGGCTTTGAAGATGCTGCTCAGTTTTACTTTGACAAAACAGCAAGGGATTTATCGATCGAAGAAGCAGCAACTCTAGTAGCAACTTTGCCTGCTCCCAATAGCTATAATCCAGTTCAAGACTACAATACCGCCTTACAACTGCGGAACCGGGTAATTGAGCGGATGCGTATTTTAGGGATGATTAGTGATGAAGAAGCAAGCAGAGCCAGGAGATCCCGTATTCAAGTGAGTCCCGAAGCTCGTGAATTTCTCTCTAGTACTAAGGCTCCCTACTTCTACGGCTATGTCTTCGGTGAACTGCGGGACTTACTGGGAAAGGATTTAGCTCAAGAAGGTAACTTCTATGTAGAAACCGGTTTAGATCTTCAGGCTCAGACACTGGCAGAAAAAGCATTGCGTGACTATGTTAATAGCACCGGTACTAACTTAAGATTCTCTCAAGGAGCAATTGTAACCCTCGACACCAGTAATGGTGAAATTCGTACCCTCGTTGGAGGGGTAGATTACCAAAAAAGTCAGTTTAATCGTGCGACTCAAGCTCAACGGCAACCCGGTTCAACCTTCAAACTCTTTGCCTATGCTGCTGCTTTAGAAAAAGGCATCCCACCGTCAAAAACCTACTCCTGCGATCCTCTTAATAAGTTACGGATAGCTGGGTGTAAGCGCTCTAGTGGCAATATTGATATGTATACCGGCTTAGCGCAGTCTGAAAATGTGACTGCGATCGAGGTAGCTCAAGATGCTGGTTTAAATAATGTAGTAGGAGTAGCACGACGTCTAGGTATCAACTCAAAACTCACTCCAGCACCGCGCTTAGCAATTGGTCTAAGTGAAGTTAATGTTTTGGAAATTACCGGTTCCTATGGTGCGATCGCTAATCGTGGAGTATGGAATCGTCCCCATGCTATCAGAAGGATTCTTGATAGTAATGATTGTACCGATGATAATGACCCAAAAACCTGTCGAGTAATTTACACTTTCGGTGAGAATGGCGAAATGAGCTCTCAGGCTGTAACACCAGCAGTCGCAGGCATCATGACTGATATGCTCCGGGGTGTGGTACAAGGAGGTACAGGTAGGGGTGCTTCCATTGGTTTGGGAGAAGCTGGGAAAACCGGTACTACTGATCGGAGTGTAGACCTTTGGTTCATCGGTTTTATCCCATCTCGTCAGCTAGTCACAGGCATCTGGTTAGGTAATGATGACAATTCTCCCACTAATGGTAGTAGTGGACAAGCAGCTCAGTTGTGGAGTAGTTATATGCGTCAGGTTGTCCAGTAAACACATTGAAGATTTTAGCAAGATAATTCCTGTCACCTGTATAAATTGGACCAATAAAGCCAATAAATTCTTCAGGTGATTTTGTATTATCACGCCATCCTTCTCATTCTTAATTCTTAATTCCGCGCAGCGATACTAGTCTCTTCCCTGTTGCCTACTTTAGCTAGGGCTTGCTGCACAAGTGTGGAAGCTAACCATACCGTGCTTTCAATGATTTTTTGACCAAGCATTGTCCAAGGTTTTTGTCTATAGAAGCTCATTTTCCTTGCACCGTCGTGGGAAATTCTCATTCCACCTACTACCTAATACCTAACACCTAATACCTATGCCAACCGTCAATTACGACTTATTCAGCAAGCCCTAGATAGCTTTTGATGATGGATTTTTTTATTCAACTGGGGATGTTCAGGGTACGACAAGCCAGCTAAAGTCTTGAGCAAGACTATTTGTGCCGAATAGTGGATAATTGAGGATATATCAAAATTATCTATGCTACAAAATTTTTATTCCTGATAATGATGCTCAATTTATCTTATTATCAAGAAACTAACCAACTCTATGCTGGAAATCGCACCCTTGTCTATCGAGCAATTAGCTCGACAACGGAGCAACCTGTAATTATCAAAGTTCTGCGAAATCCTCATCCCAACTTCGATGAGTTAGTTCAGTTCCGCAACCAATACGTCATCACCCGTTATCTGGAACATCCTACCATTGTTCAACCTCTCGCTCTCGAACGCTACGGTAATGGTTATGCCCTGGTAATGCCGGATGAAGGGGCGATCGCTCTGTGGGAATATTGGCAGCAGTTGAAGCACTCCCTAATGAAATTTCTCTCCATCGCCATCCAACTAGCCGAATCCCTTCACTATCTCACCCAACAACGCATCATCCACAAAGACATCAAACCGGCTAACATCCTAATTCACCCTGACACCGGGCAAGTACAGCTTATCGACTTCAGCATCTCCAGCTTGTTACCGAAAGAACAACAACAATTGATCAACCCTAATGTTTTGGAGGGAACCCTGGCCTACATTTCCCCGGAACAAACCGGACGGATGAACCGAGGGATAGATTACCGCACGGATTTTTATTCTTTGGGTGTCACCTTCTTTGAACTTCTTAATGGAAAGTTACCTTTTGAAACCGGCGATCCGATGGAGTTGGTACATTGCCATATTGCCCAAGAGGTAAAGTTTCCTGGGAATAGCGAACAGGGAGTGCCGGAGATGGTACAGGCAATTGTACTGAAGTTGATGGCGAAGAATGCTGAGGAGCGGTATCAGAGTAGCTTAGGGTTAAAGCACGATCTAGAGCGATGTTTGCAACAGTTAGAAAGCACGGGAGAAATTACCTCGTTTGTGCTGGGGGAGCGGGATGCTTGCGATCGCTTCTTGATTCACGAAAAGCTCTATGGAAGGGAAGCAGAAGTACAAAGCCTGTTAGATGCCTTCGAGCGGGTAGCTAACCCCCCTGAATCTCCATCCTCCCTTAATAAGGGGGGACAAAGGGGGGTCGAAATGATGCTGGTGGCAGGGTTTTCCGGGATTGGGAAAACTGCTGTTGTTAATGAAGTGCATAAGCCAATCGTCAAGAAGAGAGGCTACTTCATTAAAGGAAAATACGACCAATTTAATCGCAATCTTCCCTTTAGTGCCTTCTTGCAGGCATTTCGAGATTTGATGAGACAATTGCTGGGGGAATCAGATGCAGATTTAGTCAACTGGAAAGCGAAAATCACCGAAGCTCTAGGGCAAAATGGTCAAGTTATCATTGACGTGATTCCTGAGCTAGAACAGATTATTGGCAAACAACCCCCGGTGCCAGAACTATCTGGAAGTGCAGCCCAAAACCGGTTTAACTTGGTTTTTGGCAAGTTCATTACCTCCTTGACAAGCCCAGAACATCCCCTGGTGATGTTTTTAGATGATTTGCAATGGGCAGACTTAGCTTCCCTCAATTTGATGGAAGTATTAATGGGTGATAGTAATATAGATTACTTATTGCTTCTGGGAGCCTATCGAGATAATGAAGTTTTTCCTGCCCATCCCTTGATGCTGAGTTTGGCAGAATTGGGGAAAACTCAAGCGGTAATTTCGACGATAACTCTAGAGCCATTGGCTCGGAATCATATCAATCAATTAGTGGCAGACACTCTCAATTGTAGTGAACAGCTTGCCCAACCCCTAACTGAATTGGTCTATCAAAAAACTAAAGGAAATCCCTTCTTTACGACTCAGTTCTTGAAAGGGTTACATGAGGATGGGCTGATTCAGTTTAATCTAGAGCTAGGCTATTGGGAATGCGATCTAGTGCAAGTGCGGGATGTAGCACTGACAGATGATGTCGTGGAATTTATGGCCGGACGCTTGCGGAAATTGCCGAGTGCAACCCAGAATGTGTTGAAATTGGCTGCTTGTATCGGCAACCAGTTCGAGCTAGAAACCTTGGCAGTGATTTGTGAGGAGTCTTCCGAAGAGGTAGCTGCTGATATGTGGAGAGCTCTACAAGAAGGTCTGATTCTACCTATTAGTGAAGCCTATAAATTTTTTCAAGGGGATGTGGAAGATGCCGCAGAGAAAACAGTAACAGTAGGGTATCGTTTCTTGCATGACCGGGTACAACAAGCAGCCTACTTCTTGATTCCAGAAGACCAAAAACAGAAAACCCACTTAAAGATTGGTCGATTGCTTCTAGAAAATACATCGGTAGAAGACAGAGAAGAGCAACTGTTTGATATTGTTAATCACCTCAATACGGGAGTGAGTTTAATTGTCGATCTTCAAGAGAAAAAACAACTATGTGAACTGAATTTAGCAGCAGGAATTAAAGCCAAAAATGCCACGGCTTTCGCTGCATCTATCGAATATTTATTGTTGGGTATAGAATTGTTGCCTGAAAATAGCTGGGAGCAGGATTATGAGGTGACTTTAGCCTTGTACCAGTCTGCTATGGAGTCAGCCTATCTTAATGGTGACTTTCAACAGATGGAGCAGTTTGCCAATGTAGGATTAGAAAATTCCCGCAATTTACTCGATACTATTAAAATTTATGAGGTCACAATCGAGGCACTAGGAGCCCAAAGTCGCTTTCAGGAATCGATTGATACAGCAATGGTGATTCTCGGGAAGCTAGGCATCCGTCAGTTTCCTCAAGAGCCAGATAGTTCTGATGTTGAGCTGTGGTTGAATGAGGTGAGAGACAACTTGGGCGGGCGTCATCCCAGTAGCTTAATTGATTTACCTGTGATGACCGATCTGAAGGCGCTAGCAGCAATAAAAATTCTCATCAATCTGCTCCCCTCCACTTACACATCTAAGCCAAATTTGTCAGTATTAGTTTGTTTTGAACAAGTAAATTTATCCCTCAAATATGGAAACGCACCATTTTCTGCTTTTTCTTACGCTACACATGCTTTAGCATTATGTAGTGTTTGTCAGGATATTGAAGTTGGTGCTCAATTTTGTGAACTAGCATTACAACTTTTGGAAAGGGGTGATACAGCTATTCAGGCTCGAACTATTCAATGTGTTTATCATACTAAACATGGCAAGGAGCACCTCAGAAACACCCTAAAAGGTTTTAAACAAGGTTATTCTATTGCTCTTGAAACTGGAGATCTGGAATTCGCCGGTTATACCCTCTCATTTTACTCAACATATAGCTATCTATGTAGCCAAGAATTATCAAGCCTAGCACAAGAACTTTCTGCCAATAGCAAGGCTTTAGAACGTATCAAAAAGAGGACTCCCAAAAACTGGATTGATATCGTTCTTCAGACAATCAATAATTTGTTGGGACGCTCTGAAGACCCTTCTGTTCTGGTTGGTGAAGGTTATGATCAAGAGAAGATGCTGCCCCTTCACCAAGAAGCTAACGATGTGACGGCTTTATCTTATTTTTATATTGCCCGCTCGATGCTTGGCTATTTATTGCAAGACTATAGTCAAGCATTTCAAAATATTGTCAATGCAGAAAAATTCCTAGGAGGAGTTGCTGCAACACCATGGGAGAACATTTTTTACTTCTACTCATCGTTGGTGATGCTAGCTGAAATAGCTGCGCAGCCAAAAACTGAGTATCAAGCTCTGCTTGAAAAAATTGCAGCAAATCAAAAAATATTGAATAATGCAGCAGTTCATGCCCCAGAAAATAACTTACACAAATGGCATTTAGTAGAAGCAGAAAAACACCGGGTATTGGGTGAGAAAATGGCAGCAATGGAGCGATACGACGAGGCTATTTCCGGAGCACAAGAACAAGGGTATATCCAAGAAGAAGCCCTCGCCAACGAACTAGCAGCCAAATTCTACCTTGATTGGGGTAAAGAAAAAGTCGCCGCTGGGTATATGCAAGAAGCCTATTATTGCTATGCCCGATGGGGAGCCAAGGTGAAGACGGAACAACTAGAAGAGCAATATCCCCAACTCCTGAGCCCGATTCTCCAGCAAGCCGAACCGCTTCTGACTTCCAGCAACTTTCAAGCCAACACTAAAAATATTGGTAAAGTCACCACTGCGGCTTCTGTCTTTGATCTCACCTCCGCCATCAAAGCTTCTCAAGCTGTCTCCGAAGAAATCGAACTCGATGTCTTGCTCTCAAAATTGATGTATATCGTCCTCGAAAATGCTGGAGCTAATGCTGGAACCTTAATTTTAAACAACTCTGGCACTTGGGAAATTGTTGCCCAATCCCTTGATGGTAACTGTTACCTATCCACCATTCCCCTTGAGCAAACTGACAACCTACCCAGCAACATTATTAATACCGTTAAACGGACACAACAAGTCCTGCTGATCAACAATGTTGAACAGGATACAACTTTTGCCCGAGACTCCTATCTTATCCAAAACTCACCCCAAAGCCTCTGTTGCAGCCCCATCCTCAATCAAGGAAAATTAATTGGTATCCTTTACCTGGAGAACAATCTTACCGCAGAAGCATTTACCTCAGACCGTCTTAAAGTTCTCAACCTCCTCACTGCCCAAGCTGCCATCTCGATTGAAAATGCCCGTCTTTATCAAACTCTAGAAGACAAAGTAAAAGAACGTACCGCACAACTTGCAAGAGCAAACCAGGAAATTAGTGCCCTCAATGAAAAACTCCAAGAGGAAAATTTCCGTCTGAGTGCAGAGTTAGAGATAACCAAGCAACTGCAACAGATGGTTTTACCCAAGCAGTCGGAATTAGAGGTTATTGAAGGGTTAGAAATCGCCGGATTTATGGAACCTGCTGATGAAGTTGGTGGCGACTACTACGACGTGCTGCCATATAACGGTGGGGTGAAAATTGGTATCGGTGATGTCACCGGACATGGGTTAGAAAGTGGCGTATTAATGCTGATGACACAAACTGCTGTCAGAACTCTACAGGAAGTTAACGAAATTGAGCCGGTGAAATTCCTAGATGCTCTCAACCGAACAATTTATCGCAACCTGGAGCGCATGAACTCCGATAAAAATCTGACGTTGGCAATACTAGATTACCATCAGGGTACTCTCAGTTTAAGCGGCCAACATGAAGAGATGATTGTCGTGCGTGCTGATGGTGAAATCGAACAGATTGATACGATAGATTTAGGTTTTCCTATTGGGTTAGATGCAGAGATTGTCGATTTTATTGCAACTGAAAAGGTGCAACTTAATCTAGGGGATGTGGTGATACTGTACACCGATGGCATTACAGAAGCCGAAAATATGAATAGGGAACAATATGGACTAGAGAAGTTAATATCAGTAGTCAGCCGCAACTCTTCTCAATCAGGCGAACTAATCAGACAAGCAGTGATAGAGGATGTGCGGCGACATATTGGAGAGCAAAAGGTGTTTGATGATATTACTTTGGTGGTACTTAAGCAAAAATGAATGCAGTACTCACAACTCGCAATGCTTCAAGAGGGCAATGTAGTCTTGAGGTTGGACTGCTGATAGTTAATCCAAGAGAATAGGAGTATTCTGCGTAAATTTAGAGAAAAGATTAACAATTTTTAATAGTGTATTTTGTCGTAGAGAACAGCTGCAAGATCTGATTTACATCAAATGTGGTTTTGATTCAGGCTGGCGAAGGTCTAGAATGCGTGTAGGTTATAGTATTGATTCTCAGTGTAGGAGTGGGTTGTTGAATAACGCAGGTATTCCACGAAAACCAAGTAAGGTTTCCCCATCATCAGGTGATGATATTCCAGTTGCTCTGCGGGATACACCAGAAGTCAGACGTCGGAATAAGTTAAAACCCTTATTGTTCATTGTTGGACCCTTGGGATTAGGCGCGATTTCACTTATCGTTGGTATGTCCATCCCCTTATCTGAACCCCAGCCAGCGGTAGAAGCCTCTCCAGAAGCAACAGCAACTGTTAGTGAGCCAGACGAGGAAAGCCAACCAGATGATCTTTTAGGACATTTTGAGTACGAAGAAGCACCAGCCTCTGAACTGCAAGCAATCACAGCTGATAACCGCATCAAACTCCGCGCTGCTGCTGCCAAGAAATTCCAAGAGATGTTAGCCGCAGCACAAGCAGATGGAGTTAACTTGGCGATCATTTCTGGCTTCCGTTCTGTGGAGCAACAGCACCATCTATTTTTTGGCATTAAGGCACAACGGGGAGAGGTGGCAAGCAAGCGAGCGGAAGTTAGTGCTCCTCCTGGATACAGCGAACATCACACTGGCTATGCTATTGATATTGGTGATGCTAATGCGCCAGCAACCAACTTAAGTCCTAGTTTTGAGAAGACGGCTGCGTTTAAGTGGCTTGAAAAGCAGGCTCCTTACTATAGCTTTGAGCTGTCTTTCCCCAAAGACAATCCTCAAGGAATTAGTTATGAGCCTTGGCACTGGCGCTTTGTTGGCGATACCCACAGTTTGGAAACTTTCTACAAAGCTCAAGAATTTACTCGTACCCAATCAAAGCCAGCAATAGAGACAGAAGAACCGGCAAAGGAGCAGGAAGAGTAAATACTTAGAGCTTGCTGAATAAGTCGTAATTGCCGGTTGGCATAGGTATTAGGTGTTAGGTATTAGGTGTTAGGTGGTAGGTGGAATGAGAATTTCCTACTACGGTGCAAGGAAAATGAGCTTCTATAGACAAAAACCTTGCACAATGCTTGGTCAACAAGTTATTGAAAGCACGGTATGGTATAGCTTCCACACTTATGCAGCAAGCCCTACTTAGGGTTTGCTGAAAAAGTCAAAGCAGACGGAACAATTGCTTCATGACAGTTCTTTTACCTGCCATCATTCCTGTCGCCTTCATCATTTTGATTGGCTTCATCGGTGCTCGTACTTTATCCCTAGAGAATAAAACCCTTTCTCAACTAACTCTTTATATCCTCGCACCAGCTCTTGTTGCAGACAGTTTGTACCGAACAACCCTGTCTATTCAAACTAGTGTGGGTTTAATTGCCTCTCTTCTCATTACCTCTTTGCTACTATATCTGTTGGCTTGGGGACTGGGCAAAATCTGTAAGTTACCAGAACCTGCACAAAAAAGCCTGATTACTTCTACTTTGTTTCCCAATAATGGTAACCTAGGTCTTCCTGTAAGCGCCTTTGTTTTCAACACACCAGGATTAGAAAGAGCTGTAGTCTATATGATTACTTCTAGCCTGCTAATGTTCGGCATTGGTCCGGCTTTGCTTAAGGGGAGTGGAATTAGCTTTGGGATGCGTTTAACTCTCAAGCTTCCCTTATTCTGGGCAATGTTAGGGGGATTGAGCTTGCGTTTACTCTCAGTCAAACTGCCTCTAAGGCTAGATGAAGGGATTCAGCAGTTAGGTGCAGCAGCCATTCCCGTTGCTCTAATTATTCTGGGGATGCAATTAGCCAGTACTCGCTTTGAAGTAGGAGTTTACGAAATCTGTGCTGCTAGTTTGCGTTTGTTGGGAGGACCGCTTATTGCCTACATCGTTGGTAAACTTTTGCAGTTGGAGGGGTTAGATTTACAAGTATTAGTGTTACAGAGTGCCATGCCAACAGCAATTAGTACAGTTGTCTTGGTTGCCTTTGGAGGAGATGGTCCCCGTCTGGCAAGGACGGTAGTTGTTTCCACTCTGATGAGTTTCGTTACACTACCCTTAGTATTGTGGTTACTACTTAACAGTTAATCAGCGTCTACAGATGCCCGACTTCTTGAACAAGTCGGGCATCTAATTCACATTAGACGTAATTCACTTTGTTATATACTCACATCTTGCACCAGTACATAAATACTTAATAAGGTCAGTTAGAACAATCAATTCCAATGCGGAAATCGTCAAATCTTATCACTGTTGCCTGTTGCCTGTTGCCTGCCTTCACAAGTGAGTTTTCGACTTGATGCAAGATCTCAGATATACATCGATCAAAGAAATTGAAAAGGATATAGAAGAGAATACGATCGCTTTTAACGCTAAACTGGGGAGATCAATAAACCTCATCATGAGTCCCAATATTAAGCAGGACGAGCTCCTCCTCATTCGTTTGCTTATTTTTTTGAAGAGCAAAAATAATCCGACAGTCGTATCCACAAGAACAAGCCCTCAGTCCTTCATACTCACCCTTTAAGCGATGGGTCATCAAACTAGGAGCAAATACATCTTCCTCCATTTTTAATAACGTCTTTTCTATTTGTTGCTGTAATACCTGGTTGCGTTGGACGAATTTCTTTAAAGATCGCTTAAATCTGGAAGTTAGAATCAATTCTCTCATTCGCCTTCGTTATCATGCAAATAACAATGCAAATCAGCGATCGCTTCCTGGGCAGACATTGCTTCTAGCTTACCTGCCTGGTACTCTTCTAAAGCTTCACGACATTCCTCAATCATTTCCTGTCTTCGTGCCTCAGCACTGCGTTTTTTCACAATCTCGATTAACATCTCTTGCTGTTCTCTTGGTAGTTGACTAACCACCTCCAGCGCCTTTTCAAATGTAATCATATTGACTTTGTAATTAAAGTTATAGGATCTAAAACTTAAGGGTTACTCTCCATATTGTACTCTTCATAAAAAAGGCAGAAGGCAGAATGAATTCTTAATTCTTAATTCTTAATTCTTAATTCGCCGTCAGGCGCTTATTATGCCGTACTGCTTCCAAAATCAGACGCTGCTCAGCACGGGCAATTGCAAGATAAGTAGACTCCACATCGTGCACATCCACGGAAATTGATGTAATACCCCACTCTACTAACAAATCAATAATTTCAGGATACTGAGTTGGAGCTTGACCGCAAATGGAACAGGGAATACCAGCAGTTCTTGCTGCGACAACTAACTGCTTGATTGCTCGCAGAACGGCAGGATGACGAGCATTTAAAGTAGAATTAGACAGTACCTGATCACGATCAACTGCTAGCAACAGTTGAGTTAAATCATTTGTACCAATAGAAATACCTTGAGCTCCGGCTTTAACATAATCTGGCAACATAAACACCACTGAAGGTACTTCCGCCATCATCCACAATTGGAAGTGGGGATTATCAGTTAATCCAGCTTGTTCAACATAACGGCGGCAAAAGGTAAATTCCTCTACCGCACGCACAAAGGGCAACATTAGCTGAATATTGGTATAGCCATAGGAGTAAACTAGAGCTAAAGCTGCTAATTCTACCTCAAAGCTGGTAGGGTCTTCCAGATAGCGGCGAGTGCCTCGTAAACCGAGTATAGGATTAACTTCTGATTGGTTTGTGGAAGTTTCACTAGCAAGAAATTGAAATTCAGGCGATCGCCAATCTGATGAGCGATACAGTATAGATCGGGGTGCAAAAGTTGCAGCAAACTGAACAATTTGCTGGGCAAGGCGTTCTACCAATTCCTGTTTATAACCTTGTTTCACCCATTCTTGGGGATGTTGGTTTTCTAACACATCGAGCATCATCAGTTCTGAGCGCAATAACCCCACTCCGTCTACAGGTGACTCAGCTACTTGTTCTAATGATTGTACCTGGCTGAGATTGACTAAGAGTTTTGTTGCGATGGGGAAACTCCCCCTGTATCCCCCCAAGGAGGGAAGGGAATTGGGAAACCCCCCCTGTATCCCCCCAAGGGGGGAAGGGAATTGGGAATTGGGGGTTTTTTCCTGACTCTGTTGTGGTATCTCTTCCTCTTTCCTCAACTTACGAACTTCTCCCTGGGTTCCATCGATCAATATCAACTCGCCACTGTGAATCAGTTGGGTAATACTAGTAACATGAACAACAGCAGGAATTCCCAGTTCCCTGGCAATAATCGCAGCATGGCTAGTGATTCCTCCCTGCTCAGTAACAATACCAGCAGCTTTTTTGAGCAAAGGTATCCAATCAGGAGTAACCATCTGGGCAATCAAAATTCTCCCTGGAATTAGTGCCTCTAGGTTTGGGTATTCACCAACTATTACTTGAGCTGGTGCCGTGACTCGTCCCCCTGCTGCAGCTATGCCTCTGACTAACTCAGGGATGAAGGTTTTAGTTCCAGGTATAAATTGGGTGAGATACAGCTGTGGTTCTGAGCTTTCTACAGTTTGATAAATCGTCCATTCCAAACAAAAAGCTGGCTCGACTTCTACTGTCAACTTCTGGCAGATTTCAATTAGTTGTTGGAGATGCTTTTCATCCAAAGCGTACTGTTGTTGTTGCTCTTCGCTCAGAACATATCCTTGCAAGCCATTCCTTGCTAGTAGAGATGATGAGTCTTGCCCTTTGTTCAGACGATAGGCACGAGTTTTACTACCTATTTTTGAGGCAATTATTTTACCGGTTTCCGGTTGCAGCTGATAGTAATCTGGCAATACTTCCCCATAGGTAAGGGCAGTATTTAACCCCCAAGTAGCTTGGATATTCCACTCAGTTGGATTAGCTTGAATGATACCAGAAGCGATCGCTTCCCAAACTGGTTGCACTAAAACTGCCAAATTCAGCTGCTGTAGTTCAATCCCTTGACGCTGCCAATAAAATAGGCTGCGGGCGCGAAACACTTCTGCCCAAACTCTCTTCAATGCCTTTGCTAAAGCTTCTGGCTGTTTTGGGGCAATGTGGGACTCCAAAATTCCTTGAGCTAAAAACTCAGGTACTTTTCCAGTACTGAGGGGATAGTCAGCCATGTCCTCAATTGCTGATTGAACTGACACAGAAGGGTGTAAAATCATAGCTGGTGCTTGCACCATCTCAGCCATACCCAAAAGCGCTGATGCCCAGGTTGGAGGCAAAATAGCTTCTGCGATCGCTTGACGAATTTGTTGGGTAACTCGCTGTAGCTGCCGAGGATTGTCCACATCCACATGAAAAGAAGAATAAGGCAAGTCTGCTAACAGGGGTTCTGAGTTCCCCAAAATGTCGATAAATTCCCAAAAAGCCATTGCTGGAATGACAAAACTTGGAACCACTGGGTAGTCACGCTGCCACAGCTGACTGAGGTTTAAGGCTCTATTGCCTACGAAGGGTTGTTCCGAAGGTAGAATTTGCTCTAGGGAGTAGAAATTTTCCACAATTAGCTCTGATGCTTGTTGCCGACTATGCTTTTGACCATCCATATAGGTCAATATCCTGCTCCGCTTTCATGTAGTGTAGCGCTAGCGTATATTGCGATAAAGGGAACGGGGAAATAGGCAACATTAAATATAATGGAACAGGGGTAAAGGGTAAAGGTTAATGGGAAAAAAATTTCAGAAGCTAAAAAATGCGCTCCTGTCTCTGTTTCTGAAGTCCAACTGTCCTCTATGTGCTCGCCCTACTGATGCTGAGTTGTGTGAATACTGCCAGCGGCAGCTAAAACGTTATCAACTTAATCAACCTAGTTATTTGTGGCAAGGACAATTACCAGTATTTGTCTGGGGTAATTACGGTGGCATCCTCAAACGAGCCCTTGCTGCCTTAAAATACGACAATCAACCTAACTTAGCACGTCCCATGGGTCATTGGTTAGGTGAAGCATGGTTGAAATCTCCTGCAGCTAAAAATAACAAAAAATTCATTGCTGTTCCCATTCCTCTCCACTGCACCAAGCTGCAACAACGAGGCTTTAATCAAGCGGAACTAATAGCCCAAAGTTTTTGCGAGTTTACTGGCTACAAGCAACAACCCCACGGATTAGAAAGAGTTCGTGTGACTGAGGCTCAATTTGGTTTGTCTGGGCAACAGCGAGCTGAAAATTTAGCAGATGCCTTTGCTGTAAGCAAAAACTTGCGCAAACGTCCTCCAACTTCCCCTGTACTATTAGTTGATGATATTTATACCACAGGTGCTACAGTTAACTCAGCTGCTCAAATCTTACGCCAACAAGGAATATCAGTATATGGAGTAGTTGCGATCGCTACCCCCAAGGGAAGATGAGCAGCTGGGGAAGATGGGGAGCTGGGGTAGACAAAGGAGAAATTTCCAATTAGCAATTAGCAATTAGCAATTAACAATTAGCAATTAGCAATTAACAATTAGCAATTAACAATTAACAATTAGCAATTAACAATTCTCCTTATGTTATATCTGGTTGCTACACCCATTGGAAATCTAAGTGACATCAGCTTGCGCGCCCTTGATGTTTTTCGTCAGGTTGACTTTATTGCTAGTGAAGACACTCGTAAAACTGGAAGATTACTCAAGCATTTTGAGATCAAAAAACCACAAATCTCATTTCACGAGCATAACGAGCAACGCAGTGGAGAAAAGATCATCAGTTTGCTGGCTCAAGGAAAATCTGTAGCTGTTGTCACCAATGCAGGAACTCCAGGCATTTGTGATCCGGGATTTACGATAGTACGTAGTGCTATCGATGCAGGGGTTGAAGTTACGATGATTCCTGGTGCGAGTGCCTTTGTCCTAGCCTTAGTTTTATCTGGGTTGGCAGTTCATGGATTTACTTTTCGTGGGTTTCCACCCCGCAAATCTGGTCCTCGACTCAAGTTTATTGAAGTAGACAAAGATTCTCCCCATACACTCATTTTCTATGAAAGTCCCCATAGAATCAAAGCATTTCTTCAAGATGCTATCCAAGTATTAGGCGATCGTCCAGCTGCTTTAGCTAAAGATTTGACTAAAATGTATGAAAAAGTTCAAAGAGGCACTCTCTCGGAACTGCTAAGCCTGTTCGATCAGACTGAGCCAAGGGGGGAATATACTGTTGTTATTGCTGGTACAAGTAATCGAGTTAAGATACCACAACCTTAGGGGGGTGAGGGAAAAACCTCATCAAATACAAGCATTTGAGCTTAAGTTGATACTAATGTCAATTCTTCCTGATGGGATCAAAAAAATGCTGGATAGAGAAAAAGTTGATGCACCCTGATAACTCCCCTCGGCTAAAGACAAAGCTTTGCTTTGCTAATCAGCCGAGGTTTTTGTCAATTATCAATTATTCATTGATAATTACTCCGGTTCCTGACCGGAAACTACTGGTGCAGTGGCATTCAACTTCAACTCTGGGTGATCCCCTTCCACTTGCTGCAAATTCCACTCATTTCGGAACAAGAGCACTGGACGCCCCCAGTTATCCTTTACTGCTACTGTATTAAACAAACGTCCCGCCTCTTTCAAGGCTTCCCAGCCACCAGCTACCCAACGAGCAACACTGTAAGGTAACATTTCCACCCTGGTTTCCACCCCATACTCATTCTGGAGGCGGAACTGCACTACCTCAAATTGCAGTTGTCCTACTGCTGCCAAAATCGGATCACGCTTGGATTCATCGGCTGAGTACATAATTTGTACCGCTCCTTCTTCTCGTAACTCTTTAACCCCCTTTTGAAATTGCTTGAACTTGGAAGGATTGGGATTTTTGAGATAGGCAAACAGTTCTGGGGAAAAGCAAGGAATCCCTTCATACTCTAATTTCTTGCCGTTGTAGATGGTATCACCGATCGCAAATACTCCAGGATTATTCAAACCAATCACATCCCCTGGATAAGCTATATCAAGGGACTCTCTATCTTGGGCAAAGAGTTTTTGTGGTCTTGACAAACGCACAGTTTTACCAGTCCGGGCATGACTAACAGTCATGTCTTTTTCAAACTTACCTGTACAGACACGAACAAAAGCCACTCTGTCTCGGTGCTTCGGATCCATATTCGCTTGCAGTTTAAAGACAAAACCTGTGAAATCTGAGTAAGTAGGAGAAATTGCTCCTGCAGTGGAATTCCGTGCCCCTGGTTTAAGAGCATAGTCCAGGAAAGCATCTAGAAACAGCTGCACCCCAAAGTTAGTCATGGCACTGCCAAAGAAAATGGGCGTCATCTTACCATCATGAATCAAGTCTAAATCCAGTTCCGGACCAAGACCTTCGAGGAGTTCTATGTCTTCTTTGAGCTGGTAGTAGAGTTCTTGTTCTAACAGCTGTTCAATTTGAGGATCACCTAACTCGACTACAGTTGCTTTAGCTTCTTTGCTTCCGTGAGCACTGCGTTCAAACAGGTGAATCTGTTGCTTGCGCCGATCAAAAACACCCTTGAAGCGATCGCCTATACCAATTGGCCAGTTGACTGCATAGGTCTGTAATCCTAGTTCTTGCTCAATTTCATCTAACAGTTCTAAGGGTTCGCGCCCTGGACGGTCAAGTTTGTTAACAAATGTAAAGATAGGAAGCGATCGCATCCGACAAACTTCAAATAATTTCCTCGTTTGCGGTTCCAAACCCTTGGCAGCATCAATCAGCATGACTGCGTTATCTGCTGCTGCTAGAGTGCGATAGGTATCCTCACTGAAGTCTTGGTGTCCAGGAGTATCAAGTAAATTAATCTGACAGTCTTGATAGCCAAACTGCAACACTGTCGAGGTAATAGAAATTCCCCGCTGTTGTTCCATTGCCATCCAGTCAGAAGTTGCCTTACGCTGCGCCCTCCGTGCTTTTACTGAACCTGCTTCGTGAATCGCACCTCCGTAGAGTAGCAGCTTCTCCGTCAGTGTTGTCTTACCAGCGTCGGGGTGGGAAATAATCGCAAAGTTGCGTCGTTGTTCGACTGCCGTTTCTAGTTCTGCTTGAATTTCAGTGGACATTCAACAAGCCTATTTTAGGGAACCTCATTCAATATTATAGGTATTAGGTGTTAGGTGTTAGGTATTAGGTGTTAGGTAGAATATTTAGCAATACTACTTTTGAATTTACACTCTTATCTTTTCCTCAGCTCCCCAAAATTCCTATTATTGGTAGATTCCCACCCTTATCTAGACGGGATTTACCACCTGTATTTCCTTAAGTTGGTGCTAAAGTTGTGATTGTAGAGTAATAGATTTAAAGCAATTAGGGAGTCTATTTTATGGTAAATGACCAGAATCAATATGCTGAATATGACCAGGATAAAAGGAAGCTTTTATCCTCTCTATCTCATGGGGCAATTTTTATTAGCACTTTGTGGATCTCAGTTTTAGTTCCTCTGGGTATTTTGTTAGTATCCGATGATCCAGTAGTGAAAGAAAATGCCAGAGAATCACTCAATTTCCACTTCAATATTTGGCTTTACGAGCTAATTTTTGGTGCTCTGACGATTATTCTGATTGGTTATCCTCTCTTGGCCATAGTAGTTTTGCTAAGTTGGATCCTGCCCATTTTTGCGATCATCAAAATTTTCGCCAATCCTAATGAGTCTTACCGCTACTCGTTTATCTTCCGTCTGCTGTAGATTGAATACCTAATCGGATAAAGCTAGAGATAGGTGATAGTGAAGCATCTAGACCGTTTGAAGATCCTTCGCTATCGCTCAGGATGACATAATTCCCCTATTTCCCCATCTCCCCATCTCCCCACCCTTTGTTTTCGCTCACCCTTTCCTGACGGCGTGTAAGTCCTATAAATGTTGCCAAGTCAGTTTGTCTGTTCCTTCATCCCAATGCCAGCGCAACAGTCTCGCCAATTTACCAGTACTAATACCCGGTAAACCGATTGCTTGCCGGGGAGCCTCTGTTGCTAGAGCAATGGCACTCTCCACATCACAAATGTCCCCACCGCACCAAATTCTCTACCCCTACTAACAACGGCAAGGTTGTTCCTGAAAGAGTACCATCCCCTAACCGTGCTGTACCATCCTTCACTTCAATCTGACGGCTATCCCAAGGATAAACTCCATCAGGTAAGCCAATGGGTGCTAAGGCATCACTCACCAGAAAAATACCCTGCTCATAGTCACCAGCACGCAGTAGAAGCTGTATCATGGTTGGACAAACGTGCTTACCATCAGCAATCATCCCACAATAGACCTGAGGATTGGTTAATGCTGCTCCAAGTAAACCGGGTTCCCTGTGATGTAACCCTGGCATCGCATTAAAAGCATGAGTCACCATTGATGCCCCCAGTTTAAAGGCTTCTTCTGCCTGAGCAGCAGTTGCCAAAGAATGACCTAAGCTAACAGTAATTCCTAGAGAACGCAAATAAGGAATTACCTCTCCCGTTGAGTCTAATTCTGGTGCTAAAGTCATCACCTTGACAATCTCAGCGTAATCTCCTAAAGCCTGCTGCACGTTATCAATTGTTAAGGCTAGCAAGTACTCCTCTGGATGCGCTCCCCGCTTTTGGGGATTGAGAAATGGTCCTTCTAGGTGGACACCTAAAATCTCAGCTGCTGGTTGTGTTTGAGGCTGAGATGCTACAAAGTCAGATAATACAGAAAGCGATCGCTGAATTTTCTCAATAGAGGTTGTAACTAAGGTTGGTAAAAAAGCATCGATTCCCTGATGCCACAGGTATTGACAAATTTGCCTTAACTGTTCACTATCGGCAGAACTCAAATCAGTGAACGCTAATCCTAAACCCCCATTAATCTGCAAATCTACACCGCCTAGGGATATCCAATCACCAGCAAGATCGATAGTTGTTATTTGTTGTTTGTTATTTGTTGTTTGTTGTTTGGGAATTGGTGAGTGTAAATATCTCCCTTGTCCCTCTTGTCTCTCCAGCTCTCTCTGATCACTATCCATGGGTACAATAGCTTCAATTATGCCTTGGCTATCTATCCTAAGTTGTTGTAGACCCTGATAACCCGGTATACGAGCATTATTAATAATAGTCATTTGTTATTTGACAATATGGGATAATAAATCAAATTTATTTCTTTTTTCTCAACCTAATACCTAATACCTAATACCTAATACCTAAACCCATGACTCAAGTTGGCATTATTATGGGTAGCGATTCCGACTTACCTACTATGCAGGATGCGATCGCAGTTTGTGAAGAATTTGACGTATCCTGTGAAGTCGCGATCGTTTCTGCCCACCGAACACCAGAACGGATGGTGCAATATGCCCAATCAGCTCACCAGCGGGGACTGAAAGTAATTATCGCTGGTGCTGGTGGTGCTGCTCACCTGCCTGGTATGGTGGCAGCGTTGACGCCTTTACCTGTGATTGGAGTGCCTGTTAGCAGTCGCCACTTAAAAGGCGTTGATTCTCTCTACTCCATTGTACAAATGCCGGGGGGAATACCTGTAGCTACTGTAGCAATTGGTAATGCCAAAAACGCTGGTTTATTAGCTGTCCAGATTTTGGCATCTCACCAGCCAGCATTACTAGAACGAGTCCAGCAATACCGCCAGAATTTAACCCAATCCGTAATGCAAAAGCAAGCCCAGCTCGAGGAACTGGGCTACAAAAAATATCTAGAGGAGCTAGGTAAAACTCCTTGAGCACCTCAATAGAGACAAGGAAGATAAGGAAGATAAGGAGGATTGGAGCTAGTCAATTATTTCTGGTAGCCTGCCCTAGAAAATTGTTGAATAACCAATTGTCAATGGTCAATTTTCAATTTAACAATTTTCAATCTTGATAACTTTACCTTTGAGTCAAGTTCAAAGTAGTTGTATCACTTTGTCCATCTTTGTCAGCTGTGGCAGTTACACTATATTTGATCCCACTGTCAAGAAGCCTGGGTTGGGGTACGTTAACGGTAAATCGTCCATTGCTATCAGCATTCACCGTTGTCTCCAGTAGTTGTTGAGAGTTTATTACCCCTGTAGCTAGGGCACCTAAAAAATTGGAGTTTGAAGCTGTTTGTTCAACTAAAACCCTAACCCGTGCATTAGGTCTAGTCTTACCCTCCAGGGTAAAGCCTGCGGTACTTATTTGATCACCGTTTTTGTGGCTAGTGAATTCTGGGCGTAAGGGGATACTTGGAGTGGCAGTTATGGTGTTTGTTGAAGTTTGGGTAGTTTGGGTAGATGTAGTCTCAACTTGACTTACTTGGGTTACCCTAGCACTGGGATTAAAAACTACAGCTTGGGAAGCTGCACCATAAACTGTTTTATCACCCCGTTCTAAACGACCAACAACAACTCCGTCATTAATTCGGTCTGTTGAGCCCAAATTCAAACTGGCAACATAAACTCCTCGGGAGACTTCCTGAGCGCTTAACTCCCGCACAGTTGCCCCATCTAAAACCATTACCTTGGCTCTTGCTCCTGGTGTGCCATTAATGGTAGTTAAGAAGGTTGAACCAGCGCCAAGAGCATTGTTGGTAGCATTATGGGTGACTGAGGTAATTTCTAAGGCAACTTGGGGCTGCTGAACCTGGAAGTTCCAACCTACTCTCCACTGCTGACCATTAATATTTTTATACTCTACCTGAACTAGATTGTTTCCAGCTGGTAGATCCTGAGTGGGGCGATAGCTAAAGAAATTTCGGGTAATGGTGCTACTTCTAGTGACATCCTTACCATTGACCAAAATTTTGACCGAATTTGGATCTACTGTTCCACCACTGGTATCGAATACGCCTGAGATTGAGCTATCAGGGGAAACAGCCTCATTACTTTGACTAGGACTAGGGTTAACAATACCTTGAGCCAAGGTTGCCTCAGACCAGAGTACGGGACTAAGAACAATGCTAGTAGCAGCAAGTAGATTAAAACAAGTTTTTTTGAGTAATCCCATATTTATTATTTAACTCCTTGGTAGTGCATCCATTCAACAATTGCCAAAAGTAACACTTCTTTACATAACCTAAAAACCTGCTTCTCAAAGTTTATAGGCTTTTGATTCTCAGGAGACGGAGTCTGGGGGATTAAGTTCCAACTGCTTCTCTAAGATGACTATCAAACTTGCTTATATGGGGGAAATGTATAAATAGATACAGAAAGATAACTCATTAACCAATACATAATGTGTAAATTTTCAAAGCAAAATCAATCTGTCATAAAAACTGAGTTTTTTGGTTATCTACCCAAATTTTTGTATGATTTGCTTTGTAAAAAACGTTTCAGTTGAGGAAACTACTGATCGCTTCAGTAAATAACCCAGGAGAAGCTAGGAATTTAGCATCTGCTCGTATAAAGCACAACTAACGATTAGGGTTCACCTTAGGCTGAATCCCTAACAATAAGCGGGTGCTCTTAACTGGAAATGAGTTGATTTACAGTTTGATTAAATATTGGAGAATAAAGTCTCGCTGATTTAATGATGTCTAGACTAGAGTTCCAGAAAACTTTCAACAAAGAAAAGTCGCCAAAGAAAAATAGGCGACTTGATGCACGGAGTTCTTCCCAGAATCTTTGGGATGCACCCTATTTCAAACCATTGAAAACTCTCACCAAATCATTTTCTCCCTACTGGCTTGCCTGCATTCCTCTTGCGGCAATAATTGTTGTAGTCTGGAATACGGCTGCTTCCGCCCAAGATGTCATTGATACAGATGCGATCGATCCAGCGGCACTGACTCAAGGAATTCTTAGCATTGTCTTCGTCTTGATCTCAGCAGTTCTGGTGATTTTCATGAATGCTGGGTTCGGGATGCTCGAAACTGGCTTCTGTCGCCAGAAAAATGCTGTTAACATCCTCTCTAAGAACCTGATTGTCTTTGGGATCGCAACGATTGCGTTTTGGGCAATCGGTTTCTCATTGATGTTTAATCCAGGTAATGGGTTTATTGGCATGGGAGGCTTTTTCTTAAGTAGCCCAGATCCTGCTACCTATGGACTAGATCCTTTTCCTGATGGTTTACCCATATCGGTATTTTTCCTCTTCCAAGTTGCTTTCGCGGCAACTGCAGCCACGATTGTTTCGGGTGCTGTAGCTGAGAGGATTAAGTATGATGCCTTTCTCATTTTCAGTGTCCTATTGGTAGCTATCTCCTATGCGATTACTGGACACTGGGTTTGGTCTGGTAGTGGCTGGCTAGCTAATCTAGGGGGAGAGGGTGGCACTCCCTTCTCCGACTTTGCTGGTTCAACGGTAGTTCACTCCGTAGGGGGTTGGGCGGCTTTAATGGGAGCGGCAATCTTGGGACCACGGATTGGTAAATATGAAAACGGTCAACCCCGTGCTATTCCCGGTCACAATATGAGTATTGCGACTCTGGGTTGCTTGATTCTCTGGATCGGCTGGTTCGGTTTCAACCCAGGTTCAGAATTGGGAGCATCCGTAAATGTCGCTTACATTGCCCTGACTACTAACCTGGCAGCAGCAGCGGGTGCTGTGACAGCAACAATGACTTCTTGGATCAAAGATGGTAAGCCTGATCTATCGATGACCATCAACGGCATTCTGGCAGGCTTAGTAGCGATTACCGCAGGCTGTGCTAGTGTTCCTTATCACTTTGCTGTACTTATTGGTGCGATTGGGGGCATTATTGTAGTGTTCTCTGTCAGTTTCTTTGACAGCATCCAGATTGATGATCCAGTAGGAGCAATCTCCGTTCACTTAGTCAATGGTGCCTGGGGAACTTTTGCAGTAGGATTGTTTGCCAGTGAAGGGGGTTTATTCTCTGGTGGTGGTCTTAATCAACTAATTAGCCAGGTCATTGGTATCATTGCTATTGGAGTCTTCACAGTTGTCATGAGTTCCATCTTCTGGCTAGCTTTGAAAGCGACCATTGGTATCCGGGTAACTCCAGAGGAAGAAATGGAAGGCTTGGATATTGGCGAACATGGTATGGAAGCCTACTCTGGATTCCTCAAGGAAACAAGTATTGTGAGTGGTATTAGTAGTGAGGGAATCAGTGACGAAGGTAACTTTGCTCGTAGCTCAGATATGTAGATAGTTACCGGTGATTAGATTTAGTGGGCAGTACCCACTTTACCTCACAGTAAAATAAAGTGTCTAAGCTAAAGCCCATACCTGAAAGTGTGGGCTTTGTTTATGTTTAACTACAACATTGAGTTGACAAGATTAGGATTTACGCACCGTAACCGAATTACCCCTCTTCTGTCACTTTCCAAAATTCTAACGAAATTCCGTCATTACAGCCAAAGACACCTAACGAGAGAATCAGGTTTTGACCCCCATTTTTCGGAGTCTGACAGAAGAGGGGTATGTCATCCTGAGCGATAGCGAAGGATCTCCAAACGGCCGGTGATGCTTCACTATCACCTCAGCATGATAGTTGAGTGCGTAAGTCCTACAAAACTCCTTTAGAACTAGGAACCATCCCAGAACGGCGTGGATCAATCTCCACTGCCATTCTAAGAGCCCTGGCGAATGCCTTGAAAGTTGCTTCAATGATATGGTGAGAGTTAATGCCATCTAACTGACGGATGTGGAGTGTCATCTGGCTATGGTTTACCAGTGCTACGAAAAACTCTCGTACCAGTTGAGTGTCATAAGTACCTACTCGCTGAGTGGGAATCTCCAAGCTATAGCTTAAGTGAGGACGCCCGGAAAAGTCGAGGGCTACTTGCACTAATGCCTCATCTAAAGGGGCAAGAAAATTACCGAAGCGGACAATCCCTTTGCGATCGCTTAATGCTTTTCCCAAAGCTTGACCTAAAGTAATACCTACGTCTTCGTTAGTATGGTGATCATCAATTTCCCAATCACCAGTTGCTCGCACTTCTAAGTCAATTAGACCATGGGAAGCAATTTGATGCAGCATATGGTCTAAAAAAGGGATGCCAGTCTTCGCGGTACAAGAACCTACCCCATCTAAATTTACACTTACTTGTACATCAGTTTCACCAGTGGTACGGCTGACGGTAGCTGTCCTTGCGGGGAACTGTTGCTCAAGGTTTTGGGGAGAGAGGACTTTGGGTTCACTCAGAATTCCGCCTTTAGGGTTGTCGCTTATCTGCATTACAGCTGCTTAGCTCAAAGGATAAATTCTATATTACAGAACATATTGACACTCCCCACGGCTAGAAGCTGTGGGATTCTTATTGTTCTTTGCTTGTTTGTTAGTTTGATGATGCGATCGCCACAAGCGTATGCTACCGAGAGCATCACCTATACGGATAGATTGGCAGTTATTGCCGAGCAAACTGGAGGTAGCTTATCTTTGTCCCTCAGTATTTACTCCGTTGATGATCCAGACAAAATGGCCTCCTACGTTAAGGAAGCAGCCAAGGAATTTGGTGCACAGCTCGTACGTATTACCCATCTTGCTCCCCAGCATACCTTTGAACACTTTGACCCAAGTCCTTACTCATCAGCAATTTGTCTGGCTGTATCGATGGATCTAGAGGGGCTGAATTATGCAACAACGGACAAAGCCTCAAAAGCAATTATGGATGGTTACTATAGAGCCGCTGCTGCTTCTGTTGAACTAGCAAAGCGGATTCGTGGTTTGGGGTGGGAGGCATTGGCGGCAAGTAATGTGGGTGCAGATACAGCTGAGGTGCTACATATCCCCTTAGCTGTGCAAGCTGGATTGGGGCAGTTGGGGAAGCATGGTTCCCTGATTACTAAAGAATTCGGTCCAAATGTGAGATTGTCAACCGTACTGACTAATATGCCATTAACTCATGATCAGCCGATTGACATTGGTGTCGATGATTTCTGTAGCCGTTGCCAAGCCTGTGTTACTAATTGTCCTCCCCAAGCGATTTTTGAAAAGAAGAAAATGGTACGTGGTGTTGAGAAATGGTACGTCAACTTTGATAAGTGTGTGCCCTACTTTTCTGCAAATAACAGTTGTGGTATTTGTATAGCTGTCTGTCCCTGGACAGAACCAGGGAAAGGAAAATTGATATCGCTCAAAATGCTGGCTCGACGCAAGTCTGTAAGCTAGTACCGCTGCGCGGAATTAAGAATTAAGAATTAAGAATTAAGAATGCTGATAGGGTAAGGATTCTATCGATCTCAAACTGGTTAGTTACTTCTGCCGCGCTCCACTAGTAGTGAATGAAGTGGCACTTGCCCCCTAAATCCCCCAATCCTGGGGGACTTTGAATTATTTTTTACGTTCTCTGAGAACCGGATTTGATATTACACACTTATACAGCAAGCCCTACTTACGCCAGATGGTGTCAGCAACCAAGCAAACATCCCGCATTTCTGAGACATCGTGAACTCGGAGGATATCTGCACCAGCAGCAATGGCACTACAGCAGGCAGCAGCAGTGCCCCATACTCTAGCTTTAGGGTTAGGTTGATTGAGAATGTTACCAATGAAACTTTTTCGTGAAACTCCAACTAAAATCGGAACATCTAGAGAACGAAAGGTTGACAGTTGTCTGAGAATTGACAAATTTTGCTCAAAGTTTTTGGCGAAACCAATACCAGGATCAATTATCAAATGCGATCGCTCAATACCCGCAGCTAGAGCAGTAGCAATTCGATCTTGTAGAAACTGGTAAATTTCACCAATTAAGTCTTGATAGTCTGTAAGTTGTTGCATAGTTTGGGGTGTTCCCCGCATATGCATCAATACAATGGGGACATGCAACTGAGCAACTATTGGTAACATTTCCGGGTCAAAAGTACCGCCGGAAATATCATTTACGAGATCCACACCTGCTTCCACTGCTCTTTGTGCTACAGATGCCCTAGTAGTATCAACAGAAATCGGCACATTCAATGATGAGCGCACCGCTTCCACCACTGGTAGCAGACGCTGGAGTTCTTCAGCTTCAGAAATTGTTTGAGCACCCGGTCGAGTTGATTGACCACCAATATCAATAATATCAGCACCAGCATCTACCAACCGTTGAGCTTGCTCCAAGGCAGCATTTGGTGTATCAAATTCCCCTCCGTCACTAAAACTATCTGGCGTCACATTTAAGACACCCATAAGATAAGTTTGCTCTCCCCAGTGGAAAGAGCTTTCTCCAATGCTTATGGGTTGTTTGTTGTTTGTCATTAGTTTAAGTCTTGTTAGACAAGAAGGATGAGGTAATGCTATTATCTAATCAATTTAACCTCTATAGTTATGATAGGGTACTAGTGTCAAAAAAAGATGGAAGCATTCCATACAGAAAATGCCTAGCGCAGAAGAGTCAATATTCACCTTAAATCAAAGTATAGATTCTACTTTATACCAATATCAAAAAATTGGAATTACTAGTGATTTTTTATCTCCCAAAGCCTTGATGTCAAGAATTTTGGAAAGTTCAGGTATTTGTTCCATTAATCACCAAATTGATAAGTTTATACATTACCTTCCTAATACTTTTGTTCCCAATCAACCTTGGCAAGCTTTATTAAGTGAAAAATTTGATAAATTACTAATATCAGAAGACTATTCCCTCGATACCACTGTAGGTATAATTCAAATTCCTGACGATTATATGTATATATTTCAAAAACTTGATCTACATAAAATTCAATCCCTATCAGAAGTACCAAAATTTTGCAATAATTATTATTACTCAATTGCTATCAATGAAGTCGTCAAATATTTATCCAATAAGTATTCCAACCATGATTTTATAAAGGTTCATGGGTTGGCAGTTAATCCACCAGGATTAGAAACAGTGACATACGATTTTCAAAAAGGAGGGTACATAGGTTTACATATTGATAGTTGGGATAAAATGCCAATCCAAAATCGCCACCTTGCTAGCAATAGAATATGTATTAATTTGGGGAAAGAAGATAGATTTTTTGCATTCACAAATATTCCGATACAAAGCTTAACTTTTATCGTTAAAAATCAAATTAAATCGAAATTTAAAAACTGTCAATATGATTTTGCTAATCCCAATAATATTATTAATATTTTTATGCAAAACAACCAAGAACAGTCTGTATTTAAGTTGAAAATTAAACCTGGAGAGGCTTACATTGCACCAACAGAAAATATCATCCATGATGGAACAACTTCAAATAAAAAGTACATTGATATCGGTTTAGCTATAAGAGGGTACTTTAGAATCAAAACCTGATTATTTTAGGAAACTGGTTTATAGTTAATATAGTTTATGTTTATACTGTGAAAAGTAATTTCAGGATATTTACAATGAGTAAAACTCAGATGAGTTTTCGTCAACGAGTTGAGAAACTTCAGGCATCTGCACCTGAAAACATCAAACAGCGTTCTATAGCTCGTATCAGAACTTCTATCAATAGTTGGGGCAATGGTCCTAGCTGGAGCGATACACCTCCATGGGATCAAGATTTTGGTAATGCTCCTTGGTTTGATAATCAACCTGGATGGGATAACCGTTAAGTATTTGTGTTTAAGTATAATCCCAGATGACATCTAAAGTTTAGTTACAGGCTTCAAGAAAATCATCTGGGATATTATTTTGCTTTCAGTGTATCTTAATTCAAGGAACAGTATGGATTTTAAAATTTATCCTGGTATTCTCAGACTATTGATTATACAGTCAACGCCATTGTGTAATTTGGATTGTGATTATTGTTATCTTCCAGATAAAAGCAAACACCATCCCATTAGTGGGAATGTCTTGGAACACCTCATGAGAAACCTAGTGAACAGCAATATTCTTGGAGAATATTTGTCAATCGTTTGGCACGTTGGTGAACCTATGCTGATGAAACCTATTTTTTACGAAGAAGCTTTTTCAAAATTGGAAAATTTCAAACCACAGAAGTGTCAAATAATACACTCATTTCAAACAAATGGAACGCTCATTTCTGAAGATTACTGTAAATTTATTAATAATCATAATGTAGTGCTTGGTATAAGTATTGACGGTCCTCAATTTATTCATGATTATCATCGTAAATATAAGAATGGCAAAGGCTCATTTTTGAAAATAATGAATGGTATAGAGATGCTAATAAGTTATGACATTTCTTTTGCAGTTATTTGTGTAATTACAAACTATTCTCTTGATTATCCAGATGAGATATTTAAATTTTTTAGTGATTTGGGTTGTACTAAGATTGGTTTCAATGTCGAAGAAATTGAGTCTAAAAACTTCACCTCTAGCCTCAATATTTTAGATATAGATCAAAAATATAAAAAATTCATGTCTCGTATTTATAGCTTAAATAAGCAGTCTAAAAAACCTTTAATTATTAGAGAATTTGAACAAATGGAGGGTGGTATTTTACATCATAATTGGGACACAACTTATAATAGTCAAACATATCCTCTAGCAAATATTAGCGTAGATTGGCAAGGAAATTACTCTACTTTTTCACCTGAATTGGTTTCAGCAGCTGAAGCGCAGGACAAATTTATTTTTGGTAATGTC
Organism: Caldora sp.; assembly: GCA_965222765.1. Taxonomy (GTDB): domain Bacteria; phylum Cyanobacteriota; class Cyanobacteriia; order Cyanobacteriales; family Coleofasciculaceae; genus Caldora. The sequence continues at coordinate 109,572 of CBDCVG010000044.1, read as the reverse complement.
AAGAATCAGCTTTTTTCCGAGATTTATAAAAATGAAAAATTTCAAGAAGTTTATACTAGCATTTATGAAGGGGTAGATAAGTGTCAGAAAACCTGTGATTACTTTTCTATATGTAGAGGAGGTGCTCCAGCAAATAAGTACTTTGAAAATGGTAGTTTTGCATCTACGGAGACACTCTATTGTCGCTTAAACAGGCAAAAAATTGCAGATGTTGTGTTAGAAAACTTGGAGAAAGAAGTTTACAGTTCCTCAAATTGTCTGGCTGAATCAGCAATCACTATTCGTGAGAATCCCCCATCATAATCTCTGATTTGATGGGGGAGTATATCAATGGGCAATGCTAAAAAGACCAACAATTAGCAACAAACAACAGCTACTTTTGACACTCCCTGCGCTAAAAGCGACGGGGATTCTCCCTTCAATCAGCGAACTTAGCGCACAGACTTTCATCTAAACACCAGAGGCTCATCTGTCCAGAAGCGTTTATCCAGTAGGGCGAATGGCCATTCGCCCCTGCAGAATGTTCCCGTGTGCCCCACGGTACGTAGTCCTAACTTGAGGATATTGACTGCGGCATTCTCGTCTCGATCTAGCACGGTTCCACACAAACAATTGTGGGTACGAGTACTGAGGGATTTCTTGACTGTAGTACCACAACTGGAGCAGTTCTGAGATGTATAGTGGGGAGGTACAGCAATAGTTACTGTACCAAACACCTTTCCCAAGTACTCCACCCATTCTCTAAACATTGTCCAGCTAGCATCGGATATTGATTTGGCTAACTTGTGGTTTTTGACCAAGTTGCGCACGTTCAAATCTTCATAGGCTACCAAGTCGTTAGACCGGACTACGCACAATGCTGTCTTAACTGCAAAGTCCTTACGCTGCCTACTTACTTTCAGGTGCTTTTTGGCTAGCTTTTGCTTAGCTTTCTTGTAGTTGTTAGATTGTGGTTGACCTTTTCTAAACTTCCGAGAAACTCGTTTCTGTAGTCCTTTGAGGGACTTCTCTGACTTCCTCAGATATTTAGGGTTAACAACTTTGTTCCCATCAGAGTCTGTGTAGAAGGCTGAAATGCCAACATCAAGACCTATGGTTTTACTCGTTGGTGGCTTATCCTCAACACGATCATAGTCAATGCAAAACTGAGCATAATAGCCATCAGCTCTACGTACGACCCTAACTCTCTTAATTTGTTCAAGTTGATAGTAGTTTAAGTCTCGACTACTGTAGAGCTTAAACGAACCCGCCTTAAACCCATCAGTGAAAGTTATCCTATCTCGTTTTTCAGATAACTTCCAACCTGTGACTTTGTACTCTACAGAACCGTGATTTGAGCTATTTTTCTTGTACTTGGGATATCCTTTTTTCCCTGATATCTGGCGTTTGCAGTTATCAAAGAAACGAGAGATAGCGGCCCAGGCACGTTCTGCCATAGCTTGACGAGCTTGGGAGTTGAGTTTGCTAGCCCAAGGGAAATCACGCTCCTTTGCTAGTCGAGTGACACATTTATATAAGTCATTGCGACTTTTGGCATGACCATCTTCCCAATAACGAAGGCAATAATTGCGGACAAACAACCCAGTACGAATGGTTTCATCTAGCCGTTCATACTGATATTGCTTACCTTTTAACTTGGCTTCGTAGACTAACATTTATCATGCTTAACTCATGATAATATTATAGCACACGGCGCTTAAAAACGCTACCTTGCTTTCATCCCTGCTCTTGCATAGACAGAGCTTTCAGCTACTTATAATTCACAATTCGCGCAAAGCTATCAGGTTCCAGACTGGCTCCTCCAACGAGAGCACCATCAATTTCTGGTTGAGCCATAATTTCATCTATATTATTTGGCTTAACTGAACCGCCATATTGAATGGGAACATCTGCAACCTGAAGCTGGCTGCGAATGATACCAATCACCCGATTGGCTTCCGATGTCTCGCAGGTATCGCCAGTGCCAATTGCCCAGATTGGCTCGTAGGCAATCACCAACTGCTCTTGCTTAACATCTACTAGATCTTGTTTCAATTGGTTAATAATAATCGATTCAGTCTCACCAGCATCCCGCTGTTGCTTAGTTTCCCCCACGCAAAGAATCGGAACCAAGCCGTGACGCTGTGCAGCTAGCAAGCGCTTATTGACTGTTTCATCAGTTTCTCCAAAATATTGACGCCGTTCACTATGGCCAACAATTACGTAACGGACATTGAGCTCCTTGAGCATAGGACCAGCTATTTCACCAGTGTAAGCTCCACTGTCTTCCCAGTGAATATTTTGAGCCCCCAGTTGCACGCGGCTATTATGAAGACTCTTGGACATCACATCCAAAGATGTAAAGGGAGCACACAGCACAACTCCCCGCCCTTCAGGGGTTTGCTCCAGTTGAGGTAGAAACCCTTGCAAAAACTCAGAGGACTCCTCTTGAGTTTTGTACATTTTCCAGTTACCAGCAATAACAATTTTTCGCACAGCTTAACAAGTTGATCTCCAAACCTTAATGCACCCTTTAGTTTAAAGCTTTAGGGGGCAATTTATGCTAAATCAGTTCAGCTGATTCGAGTACCGCCTTACGAAGATTTCATAATATTGCCGTTCTTTTTCGATAGAATAGCGCTTGCTGCCTCATTCAGGAAAATCTCCCAAGCGAGGGCAACCATGAATCAGCTCAACAACGCCTTCACTATTTTTTTGAGTTTACTGGTGGAGGCAATGCCTTTTTTATTACTGGGGGTTTTACTCTCCAGTTTACTGCTGTTTTTTGTCGATGAGCGTAAGCTCTTGGCTGCTATGCCGCGCAACCCTTTGTTAGCATCCATTTTTGGTAGCTGTATCGGCTTTTTATTCCCAGTCTGTGAATGCGGCAATGTGCCAGTAGCAAGGCGGTTGCTCCTTCAGGGAGCACCAGCTTCCATGGCAATTGGGTTTTTATTGGCAGCACCAACAATCAATCCGGTGGTAATTTGGTCAACCTGGGTAGCATTTCGAGATCAACCAGAAATCGTCGTGCTGCGAGTGTTGTTTTCCTTCGGCATAGCGGTGGTAATCGGTTGGGTTTTCAGCTTTCAGAAAGATTTGCGCCCTTTGCTACAACAGAGGATAACTCGCTTGATGCCGCAATCTCACTCCAGTAAACCAAGAGATTGGGTTAGCGACCCTAACAACAAAGAGAAACCCTCAATCCTACTACAATCTGGTTCATTTTTACTTGGTCAATCAGGAACACCTCTGCGACTAGATACTGATACTGTACAAAAATCTGTCGCTGCTACTAAACCAACCAAGCCGGTATCTGATAAACTGCGCCTGTTCCTGGATAATATGGTGCAGGAATTTTTAGAATTAGGAGGAGTACTAGTTTTAGGCAGTGCGATCGCGGCAGTAATTCAAGTCGGCATACCCCGCGACATTATCCTTAGCTTAGGTCAAGGACCAGTAACTTCAATTTTAGCAATGATGTTGTTGGGGGCGGTAGTATCTATTTGTTCTACTGTAGATGCTTTCTTTGCCCTCGCCTTTGCCTCCACTTTCACCAGTGGATCTTTGTTGGCATTTTTGGTATTTGGTCCGATGATTGATATCAAAGCCATTGGCTTGATGTTATCTGTATTTAAATGGAGGGCAATATTGTACTTGTTTGCTTTGGCAGCTCAGTTGACCTTTTTGTTAACTTTGTTTGTTAATTTAAAAATTAGTTAGTGATTCTTAGTTAGACAAATAACAAATAACAAACAACTAACAACCAATAACAATGAGCGCACCTCAAAATGTAAATAAAGTAAAGAAGAAGTTTCAGTTTGCCGGGAAGTTTATCTTACCCCTGTTAGACATTTTTACCCTAGCCATCTGGGGAATTATACTGCTGAAATACTGGCGCTCTGGTGAATTAAATTTACTAATTCACCCCAACTACTTTGGACTGGTTATTGTTACAGGCTTAGCTCTATTGAGCATCGCCGCTTGGAAAATGCTATGGCTACTTAAAAAATGGCGTCAACAAGCATCAGGTAAATCAGCTAGCATGCCCTTAGTGCAACACGTCAGCTTGTTTCCTCCTGGTTGGAGTAGTAGCTTGCTCTTGGCTATTGCCATTCTAGGGTTAATCGTCAAGCCGAAAGTATTTGCCAGTGATACAGCAGTACAGCGGGGTATCACCGAATCGGCGACGGTGACTAGATTGCAGCCTCAGGCTTTTAAACCTCAGAGCAAACCGGAAGAGCGATCGCTTATTGATTGGGCAAGGACTCTCAATATTTATCCTGAACCGGATACTTACACTGGTCAAGCTGTCAAAGTCAAAGGTTTTGTTGTCCACCCACCAGAATTACCTCCAAAATACTTATTAGTTTCCCGTTTTGTGATTACTTGTTGTGCTGCTGATGCCTATCCGGTGGGACTACCGGTTAAACTCAAGGTAAATAAGGATAAATATCCAGTTGATAGTTGGATAGAAGTCGAAGGTCAGATGATTACTGAAAACCTGGAAGGAAAACGTCAGCTGACTATTGAAGCGAGTTCTGTTGCCAAAATTGACGAACCAGATAATCCTTACAATTATTAGTGTTGTGCTAATTAGCGTTAGAAGGCAGGAGGAACAAGAGTTTTACCTACTAAAAAGAAGATTAGAAACTAGTCATATCAAGGGATTCAGCCAACAACATGAGTATTTCTAGTTTCTCGAGAGTAATTAAGTAATCAAGGACAATTAAAATCCTTCAATGGGAAAAAGCTTAACCACGCCAATCGGGAAAATTTCCCTGGAGACAAGCGAAAACTTCTTCTAGCCAATGCTCTTCTATACTCATCAGCCATGTCTCAAGCTTTTCTTCTGTTCCTGCTTTCAAAATCTTATATTGTGACTTAAGAGAGGATTTATACTGATAATTTAATTCATTATCTGCTAATGTTGATGTATTCATTACTAACCTCCAAGTAGTTATCTTGAATTACAGATATTATTTTAAATTGATTGTTAATATAATCCCGTATTTTTTAGCAGCTGTCGGTGATTTACTTGCTAAATAAATTTGATAATTATCAGGTTAACAACTGATGATTATCGGCTTGATGAGTGAGGTTTTATTCGTTTATGAGTAACCCAGGGGCTGGAAATTGGGTGACTTAAAGAAACTTCATGTGAGATCTATATCACAACAATTAAGCTCATCCCACGTACTGGCGCGACACGCCTAAAAAGGTAGGTTGGGTGTAACGAAGTGAAACCCAACAGAATATACGCCGGTGTTGGGTTACGCTATCGCTCCACCCAACCTACTTATTCCACTATTTTAGCTGTGTCGCGGCACTACAGGGTTTTTGCTTGCCCGTTAGGGTTAGTGCCGGCTAGCTTACTAATCAATCTAGCTCTAATCCAACTCGCCAACCCGATTTAAAGGCCAAAAGCGCACGATCGCCCTACCAATAATCTTATCTTGGGGTACATAGCCCCAGTAGTGAGAATCGTAGCTATTGTTGCGGTTATCTCCCAGTACGAGGTAATTATCAGGCGGTACTGTCTGCTCTTCTATCCCTAGCTTCTCATTAAATTCCTTAGTACTAAAGTGGTAGTTCGGTTCTTCCTCTATGTACCTTTCCCGCAGAGCTTGATCATTAACATATACTCGTCCCCCTTGAACCTCTACCTTATCGCCAGGAAGACCAATTACCCGTTTGATAAAGGCATCTTTAAAATTTTGCTCCTTGAGGGTATCAGTAGGACCAAAGACAACAATATCTCCCCGCTCTGGGTTGCGAAGCTTGTAAGTCACCTTGTCAATAATCAGGCGATCGTTAACCTGTAGAGTTGGTAGCATTGATTCTGAAGGAATGTAGCGTGCTTCCGCTACAAAATGGCGAATCCCTAAAGCGAGAACGCCGCTCAATGCAATAGTCTTGAGTCCTTCTATCCAGGGATTTTCTGCGCGAGTCATAGCCGGTTAATTACGATCAAGTCACGAATTTGAGTAAAGGAAGCAAGTAAATCAGGAGTTAATTACCCCAAATCTCAACCAATAGGAAGTTTTTTAGTTGTAACTGTACCAATTTAAATATAAGTATGGGATCACCATTGTACTTTAACATTCTCTTATGTCTTCTAACCTTTGCCTGTTAATCCGTCATGCTCATATTCTCTTACCCACGGGAGAGTTTTTAGTAGGAGATGTCGAGATCCGTGGAAGAGAAATTGTGCAGGTTGCCCCAGAAATTACCCTTTCGACAAGAGTAGATAAAGAGATAGACGCGAATGGTTTAACTTTGTTGCCAGGGGTGATTGATCCTCAGGTACATTTTCGGGAACCAGGACTGGAACATAAAGAAGACCTCTTTAGTGCAAGTTGTGCTTGTGCTAAGGGGGGAGTGACATCTTTTCTGGAAATGCCTAACACTCGTCCTCTTACGATTACACAAGCAGCGCTAGATGACAAGTTACAACGTTCGGCAGACCATTGTTTAGTAAACTACGGCTTTTTTATCGGAGCAACACCGCAAAATTTACCAGATCTCCGAGATGCTCAGCCTACTTGTGGAATTAAGATTTTTATGGGCTCAGCTCATGGTCATTTATTAGTAGATCATGAGGCAGTACTAGAACCTATTTTTGCTCAAGGCGATCGCTTAATTGCCGTTCACGCAGAAGATCAACCTCGGATTAACGAGCGTCGTAAGGAATTTGCCGGAATTACCAATCCAGCAATTCACTCCCAAATTCAGGATAACCAAGCTGCTCTTAATGCGACTAAGTTAGCACTGAAGCTCTCCAAAAAATATCAGCGACGCTTGCATATTCTCCATCTCTCTACTGGGGAGGAAGCGGAGTTGCTACGGCAGGATAAGCCTAGTTGGGTGACAGCGGAAGTCACACCTCAGCACTTGTTACTCAATACCAGTGCCTATGAGAAAATTGGTACTCTAGCCCAAATGAATCCCCCTTTGCGATCACACAACGATAATCAAGTACTCTGGCAGGCTCTTCTTGATGGTGTAATTGATTTTATCGCTACGGATCATGCTCCCCACACTTTAGAGGAAAAAGCTAAAGGCTATCCTAATACACCTTCTGGTATGCCAGGAGTGGAGACATCTCTACCTCTGATGCTCACTCAAGCAATGGAAGGACGTTGTACTATTGCTCAAGTCTCTAATTGGATGTCCACTGCTGTAGCTAAAGCTTATCGGATTCCCAAAAAAGGTGCGATCGCTCCTGGCTATGATGCGGATTTGGTACTGGTAGACTTAGACAATTATCGACCAGTTGTACGGGAGGAAGTCTTAACAAAATGCGGTTGGAGTCCTTTTGAAGGCTGGAACCTGACTGGATGGCCTGTAATCACTATTGTCGGCGGTCAAATTGTCTATGATCGAGGGAAATTGAATACAGAGGTTCGGGGTCAAGCCTTGGCATTTGATGCTTGAGATAAACGCAGAAATCAGATTGCCCACCCGACAAAGTTAATTTAACTAAAATGTCGGGCTAAGTCCCACGCTGTACCCAAAGGGTCACCGTAGGTAGTTCACTCTCCTGGAAAAAATTCAGGGTCAAAAAGTTGCTCAATCGTGTAAGTGCAGTTTCCAGGAAACACTTCATACAGCAGTCCAGTTTCCCGAACCGCGAGATCTAAACCATCTTCATATCCCTCTTGAATTGCCTCCTCCAAGTAAGGTTTGAGACTGGGACTCTGCTGAAGCAATCTTGTGATCTTGCGTCTTTGCTCTCGAATAGTAGCTTGCCAACTCGTCCCTCGTAGCTCGGGTTGGTACTGCCACTTGAGAAAATGGCCTAGTAAAATTCCCAGTCGGTTCACTAGTTCTCGCCGTTCCTGTCTGCCCAAGGTTGCGAGCTCCTCGATCAAATTGCCGATGTCTACTTCCTCCCACTTTTGCTCCCGGAGTAACCTCGCTTGCTCTTGGAGCCAACCATAGAAATCAGTATTGTAGAGGTATTTCAAGGAGAGGTGAGACGTTTTCATTAAAATAAGTGTTAGGTTAACAGACTTACATATTCCCCAGCTTCAGTTTATCGACTTTATCATTGCGGGCAACAGATTTTAGGGGAGGAGTATGTCAAAATAGTCTGGCTAAACTGAAAAACTCTCACGCAACAACGCACGAACTAATATGCCCCGCCGCGATGATCTCCACAAAATTCTGCTCTTGGGTTCTGGCCCAATTGTGATTGGACAAGCCTGTGAGTTTGACTATTCCGGAACACAAGCTTGTAAAGCCCTCCGGGAAGAAGGCTACGAAGTAGTGCTGGTAAACTCCAATCCTGCCAGCATTATGACTGATCCGGAAACAGCTGATCGTACTTATATTGAGCCCCTGACGCCGGAAATCGTGGAAAAGGTGATTGAAAAAGAACAACCATGTGCCTTGTTGCCGACAATGGGAGGTCAGACTGCTTTAAATTTGGCTGTTGCCCTAGCTAAAAATGGGGTGCTGGAGAAACACAATGTAGAATTGATTGGGGCGAAGTTAGAAGCGATCGAGAAGGCAGAAGACCGCCAGCTGTTCAAAGAAGCGATGAAAAAGATTGGGGTGGGGGTCTGTCCTTCAGGAATTGCTAGTAACTTGGATGAAGCAAAAGCGATCGCACGCCAAATTGGTAGCTACCCTTTAATTATTCGACCAGCCTTTACTCTAGGTGGTACTGGTGGTGGTATTGCTTACAACCAAGAAGAATATGAAAAAATGGCTCAGGGAGGCTTGGATGCTTCCCCTGTATCTCAAATCCTAGTAGAACAGTCCCTATTGGGATGGAAAGAGTATGAATTAGAGGTTATGCGAGACTTGGCAGATAATGTGGTGATTATCTGCTCAATTGAAAATATCGACCCGATGGGGATTCATACCGGTGACTCAATTACCGTTGCTCCAGCCCAAACCCTAACTGATAAGGAATACCAGCGACTGCGGGATTACTCTATTCAAATTATCCGGGAGATTGGCGTAGAAACTGGTGGCTCCAATATCCAGTTTGCAACCAATCCTTTAACTGGAGATGTGATTGTTATTGAGATGAACCCTCGTGTCTCTCGTAGTTCTGCTTTGGCATCAAAGGCCACTGGTTTTCCAATTGCTAAATTTGCTGCCAAACTAGCAGTAGGTTACACCTTAGATGAAATTCCCAACGATATCACCAAAAAGACCCCAGCCTCCTTTGAACCAACTATCGACTATGTAGTAACCAAAATACCCCGGTTTGCTTTTGAGAAATTCCCCGGTAGCGAACCGGTACTGACTACTCAGATGAAGTCCGTAGGGGAAGCAATGGCAATTGGGCGTACCTTCCAAGAATCTTTTCAAAAAGCCCTGCGCTCCCTGGAAACCGGTCGTTTTGGCTGGGGTTGTGATAAAAAAGAGAAACTACCTTCCTTAGAGCAAGTGCGTTCTGGCTTGCGTACTCCGAACCCAGAACGAATATTTACCGTCCACCACGCTTTGGTTTTGGGAATGACGGTGGAAGAAATCTATGAACTAACAGCTATTGATCCGTGGTTTTTAGATAAGTTTGAAGAGTTGGTGGAAACTGAAAAATTCCTCAAGCGCATTCCCTTAACCATGATTAACAAACAGCAACTATGGGAAATTAAACGACAAGGATTTAGCGATCGCCAAATTGCTTTTGGGACTAAAATTACTGAAGATGAAGTGCGAGTTTATCGCAAGAGACTCGGTGTGATACCAGCCTATAAATTAGTAGATACCTGTGCTGCCGAGTTTGAAGCTTTGACGCCTTATTACTACTCTACCTATGAAGAAGAGTCAGAAATATTGCCTTCTGCTCAGCGTAAAGTAATGATTTTAGGAGGTGGTCCTAACAGAATTGGTCAGGGAATTGAGTTTGACTATTGTTGCTGTCATGCTTCCTATGCCCTAAGTAAAGAAGGGTTTGAGACAATTATGGTCAACTCCAACCCTGAAACCGTTTCCACCGATTATGACACCAGCGATCGCCTTTACTTTGAACCTTTGACTAAGGAAGATGTCCTTAATATCATTGAAGCAGAAAACCCAGAAGGCATTATTATCCAATTTGGTGGTCAGACACCATTGAAACTGGCAGTACCTTTACAAAAGTACCTAGAAGAACTAGCCGCAGGAACAGCTTCTTCTACTGATAATCAACCACCAATCTCGAAAATTTGGGGTACTTCTCCCGATTCCATTGACATAGCAGAAGATCGGGAGCGGTTTGAAAAAATCTTGCGAGAGCTTGATATCAAGCAACCCCCTAATGGTATAGCCAGGAGTTATAGAGAAGCTCTGGAGATCTCACAGCGTATTAGCTATCCAGTAGTAGTACGTCCTTCCTATGTATTGGGAGGAAGGGCAATGGAAATTGTCTATTCCGATATGGAATTAGAACGATACATGACCTTTGCCGTACAGGTAGAACCAGAACATCCCATTTTAATTGATAAATTCCTGGAGAATGCCGTTGAAGTGGATGTTGATGCGATCGCGGATCATACGGGTGAGGTAGTGATTGGCGGTATTATGGAGCATATTGAACAAGCAGGAATTCACTCTGGGGACTCAGCATGTTCAGTACCTTTCACTTCTTTAGCAGCAGAGGCAGTGGAAACCATTCGCAACTGGACTTACCAACTGGCAAAAGCTCTGAAAGTAGTAGGATTGATGAATATTCAGTATGCGGTGCAGGGTGAGACAGTTTACATCCTCGAAGCCAATCCTCGTGCTTCTCGCACAGTTCCCTATGTTTCCAAGGCGACAGGTGTACCTTTAGCAGGATTGGCTTCCCGGGTTATGTCCGGTGAAACTCTCGAATCTCTGGGTTTAACTGAGGAACCTGCCCTCAAGCACATTGCTGTTAAAGAAGCGGTGTTGCCTTTTGAGAAATTTGCAGGTACAGACACAATTCTCGGACCTGAAATGCGCTCTACTGGGGAGGTAATGGGTATTGATATCGACTTTGGTAAAGCCTTTGCCAAAGCAGAATTAGCAGCAGGTCAACGTTTGCCCCTTTCTGGTACTGTATTTGTTTCTACCAATGATCGTGATAAACCGAGTGTGGTACCGGTGGTGAAAGACTTAATCGAGTTAGGGTTCTACGTTGTTGCTACTGAAGGTACCCGCAAGATACTCAAAGAGGAAGGGTTAGAGGTTGAATTAGTACTAAAACTCCATGAAGGACGCCCCCATGTACTAGATTGGATCAAAAATCAGGAAATTCAGCTGATTATCAACACTCCTTCGGGGTATGATGCTCACGCCGAGGGGCGTCTCATCCGCCGTACAGCCTTGGGTTATAAAATTCCCATTATCACGACAATTGCCAGTGCCAAGGCAACAGCTGCAGCAATTAGTTCCTTACAGTCCCAGCCTTTGGAGGTGAAGGCGTTGCAGGATTATATCGTTTGATTAGAAATTCGTATTTTTTTTGAACCACAGAGGGTTGGAAGGGAGTAAATGTAGACTTAGGCTATGTGGCACTGGCAAGATGCCAGTGCATTCAGTCTTTCTGCTCAGGGAGAGATCATTTTTGATATTTATTGTCGACTTATTCAACAAGCCCTAGGTAAAGGAAGGGGTAATGCAGGTATCGCCCCTAACCATTAAATTAACGCTTGAACTAAGATTCGCATTAAAGGTTCAATATCTTCAGGAACACGATAACTTTCTAAACCTTGCTCAATCTGCCTTTGATCACGATTTAAGCGAGCAAATTCCCAAACTTTTCCGGTTGTTACTGCACCAATTAGATAGTTTTTGTTCTGGTTTTCTTGCCATTGCTCTAAAGCTATTAATTCAGCTATAAGTTGAGTCATTCCATAATCTAAATCTTCTTTTTTGGCTTCAATAACTAATAAATTATTGGCATTTTCTAAAAAATAATCTAAAGATCCTTGTAATTGTTCACTAACTTTAATCGAATACTCAATAAAAATTTCAGATTTAGTATAATGAACTAAATCTAACATTAAAGGTGAAATCAAAATTTCTCTCCTTGCAGCTTCACTAGACAAAGAAGCATAAGGTAAAATCTCTTCAATACGTTCTTTTAATTGGTTAATTCTGTCTAAATTTTCCTGATATTGAGATAATTTCAGCTTTTTTCTGGTAAAGGAATATCCAAAATACTTAGCTAAATCTTTGGGTTCAATTTTAAGTTCAAAAATTTTACTAAAAGTATAAGATTGTTCCGGGTTAATGACTTTCACGATAGCTGTTGTTTCGATAATACAGAACCGGTTAGCTACATTTTAAACTATGGTTCGAGTCCCTCATTATGCTTTAATGTCTTTTTTCAATCTCAGCCATCGGCAAGAGCAAGGTATCCTCTATCTCCTGTCGCACCTCTTGGCTCACGTAACAATTGCTATTCAGGCAATCCACTAGCAATTTATTGGCATCGTAATACTGTCTTAATAGTTCCTCCTGTTGCTCGTTAAATTGCCAATCATGACCAATATTGCGATACTCAATCATCACAGTTCTTAACTGCTCAATCCAAGCTTGACTATTAACTTCCCACCATTGCTTGAATTGCTGTTTATCTTCTTTTGGGTTGGGGAGTTGGTCTTTAAGTTGTTGGAGTGAATGTTTTAGCTCTGGTTCGAGAATTCCATATCGGGAGAGGTCGAGGGACAGGTCAAGGGATTGGGAGAGGTCAAGGACTCTGGAGACGTCAAGGGATTGAGAGAGATCAAGGGAAAGAGAGAGGAAGAAAGCTCTAACGGGTACTGGTTGATAAGAAACATCCACTGACCTAGACTTTTGATTAACCCAACTCAAAAACTGCTGCAATTTCTCATCACGAGCAACCAGCCTATCAATCTCTTGTTTCATCAACTGTAATAGATCATCAGCACTAGAGAGTATCCCTACCGTCATTGACATCCTCCCTCCGCTATACCTCTAACGAGGTATAGCGGGGGATTCCCAAGAGTTCTTGGTTCGCAGTTCATCGAGCCGACTTAGAACCAGAGCGTCTCCGTTCTTGAGCCAGAGGTCAGTTTCTCCCTGCGCTTTCGAGCTTTTGGCTCCGGATTCTGTATGCCCTACAGTACCGTTTAAATATTCAGCTAATAGCAAGAATCCTTTTTTCAAGATGTTTTTGGCTGCGTTATGGTCGCGGTCTAATACCGTTTTACAACTACTGCATTTATGTGTTCTGCTGCTAAGTGTTTTCTTCACCTTCGCGTTACAACATGAGCAATTAACAGTTGTATTGTGAGGCACTACAGCAATAACTATCACACCATACACTTTGGCAAAGTATTGAAGCCATTTGGTGAATCGATACCAAGATGCATCGCTGATGGATTTAGCTAGCTGGTGATTTTTTACCATGTTTTGTATCTTCAAGTCCTCGTAGACAATTAAATCTTTCGACTTAACTAGCGCCAAAGCATCTTTACGAGCTTTGTCTTCACGCTGTCTACTTACCTTCAGATGTTGCTTCGCTAAAGCCTTGCGTGCCTTGTGGTATCTGTTAGACTGTTTCTTCTTTTCAACATGTTTCTGGGAAACCCGACGTTGAAGCATCTTTAATCTTCGTTCGGATTTCCTCAAATATCGAGGGTTGTCAACAGTATTTCCATCGGAATCGGTATAGAACTCTTTTAGTCCTAAATCAATTCCCGTCATTTTCCCTTGAAATTCATGCTCCTCTCGTCTATCCCAATCCACTAAGAACTGAGCATAGTAGCCGTCAGCACGTCTTATGACTCGAACTCTTCGGATTTGTTTTTCCCTGGTCCAAACTAAATCCCTAGAACTCCACAAATCCATCATTCCGACTTGAAAACCATCAGTGAAAGTTATAGTCCTTCTATCCGCAGACAATTTCCACCCTGAATTTTTGTACTCGACGGAACGACTGAATTGTTTGTAGCGAGGATAGCCTTTTTTACCGGGTTTTCCTAATCTACAGTTTTCATAAAAACGCTGAATGGCAGACCATGCCCTATCAGCGTGAGCCTGCCTTGCTTGGGAGTTAAGTTTTTTCGCCCAAGGGGCAAGTTTGTCCTTAGCTAGTAGGGCGCAAAGCTTTTGGAGGTCGTTACGAGTGACCCGTCTGTTATCTTCCCAATAGCGCAAACAGGTGTTGCGGATGAACTGCCCTGTTCGGATTGCTTCATCCAACTTGCTGTACTGAACTTTGGTTCCTTTGAGCTTGGCTTCAATTACTAGCATGAGACCAAGCATAACATCTGTTACCCACTGCGAATACAGGTATAATTAGGGCTTGCTGCAAAAGTGTGTAAACTATACCATACTTTGCTTTCAATCATTTTATGCCTAGCAGGCGTGCAAGGAAATTGTATCTTTTGGCTCAATTTCCTTGCACCGTAAGTCAAAAATCCCTAACACCTACCACCTCTTTCCCTTACCTACCACCTGCCACCTACCACCTACCACCTATTCAAACCCGAAAGTTACGACTTATTCAGCAAGCCCTAATTATTTGGATTCCCTACCGCTCAATTGTTAGCTGGTCGGCATTCATCTCACCGCTAAACCATTGGCGGTACTCGGCTACGCCTCGATCAATCCGCCTCGGTTATAGCGGGAGCCTTCTGCCGACATTAAGGTAAAATTGGCTTTCAGGACATCCGCAGTCACTGTTACAAATCTTCTCCATTTGGAGCAGAAAAGTTAAAGTTGCCACGCTCATTCACAGTTCTCGGACAAAAGTTTGTTTTGGATAGCTGGGTAACGGCGAAGGTTGTGTACGATGAAATTCTGTGGGATAAACAGAAAGTTCCGCGTCGTGTCCCCAGCTGTCTGGATGTCGTATTTGCCGCCTTGGGTAATAACCAAGTAGTGCCAGAACTCGTCTCCCGTATCAGTGATACTACAGGGCACAAATTCAGAGATGGACTCAATTATCAGCACAACTTAGCAGCTGTCAGGGAAGTAATTGATGAGCAGAATGAAGCCGTCTGGGAAGAAAACATCTACATGGCATGGCTTGCCACCCTGCGGGAACTCTCCACACCTACCACAGACCCCAAATATCCAGAAGCCATGCGCACCCGTGCCTGGGCAATGAAGACACTCAACACACAACTAGCATCATGGACACAGCTGCGTCACGATACCATCCTATATGTCAAACAGTCCTATACTGTTTGCACTAGTTGCTACTATCCTGCTGGTTTTGTGGAGCCTCGCCCAGCTTTCTGGGAACGCTTTGAGAAAATGGCGCTATTGGCAGCTGATTTGATTGAGAAAACTCCCTTTCCCAATCGTTCAGTAAAGAAAGGTTATGGATATGAGGTTCGCCTCCAAGACATACAGAAAAAACAGACCAACTTCTTCAGGAACTTTGCTCAGCAGTTAGCTATTCTTAAAGGGATTGCCGTAAAGGAACTAGCACAGGAGAAATTTACTGAAGCAGAAACCAAGTTTCTGGAAAAAATTGTTGAGATCCACCGGCATGGTTCAGGAGGACCAACTTACAGCGGCTGGTATCCAGAGCTTTTTTATAAACACCCTGAAGATTCTGATAAGTGGGATGCGATTGTTGCGGATGTACACACAGATGTGCCCTCAGAAATGCACAATGATCCGGGCTGTGTGCTTCACCAAGGCGTAGGTAACGTGGATCTACTGATGATAGCTGTAGACAACGGCAAGGACAAAATGGTCTATGCTGGACCAGTGCTAAGTCATTACGAATTTGAGATGCCAGGAGTTTCTCGAAAATCAGATTCTGAGTGGCAGGCAGAGATTAAAGATGGCAAGCTTCCAGCTGCCCCAGACTGGACAAAAAACTATCTTGTATCCCAATAAGATAGAATGCCAAGTCGTATCTATAGCAGTGAGCAATAGGTCAGAGAATAAAGAAAAGATACTTTATTAGCGATCGCCGTTAGTAAAAGATAATAGCCTATCTTTTACTAAGACCTTGATTTACGGTTATTTAGGGTTGATATTGGTAAATTTTTATACCAAAGTTTCCCTATCCGGAACTGGTGGCTGAGTAGACGAAGGATTAAATAGACAGTCTTTTGGGCTAACCTCTTGTCAGTTATCCGAATTATCAGCCCGACACCGGGACCAACTACAACCGAAAGAGTTCTAGAACTACTCAACTCTCGTAACCAAGGAGTAACTATCAAAGAATTATCTCATACTCTTAATCGCCCTGTCTCAATGGTACAGCGATGCCTAAAGCTTTTGATGGCATCAGGTCAAGTTTATTCTCGACTAGATGATACTGAGAGGCAGTTAGTTTATAAATTGAACAGAAGCTAATCAGAATAAGAATTAGAGCCTTGTCAGTCCCCCTATCCAGGGACTATAGCGGTTTCGGACTCCACGTAATACATCAAAAGAAGAATCAGATAGGACTTACGCACTCAGCTGTGATACTCAACGTAAGAAAAGCATCTTTTGCGGCTGGGAGATCCTTCGCTATCGCTCAGGATGACAGAATTGCATTACGGTGTGTAAGTCCTATCAGATAGGGCTTTTCGATGGTTATCTGTACTACACTGAGTTAGAAAAAGCTATAGTAAAGTACTACAGAGCCTTGCTTAAAAACCATTCATATCCAGCCTTGAATTGCACTTTGCCACCAACTTCTACAATGGAACCATGACCTGGAATGACGCGATCAAAATCCCAGTCTAAAATCTGTCGTACCGAAGTCTCAACCGCAACCTTATCACGGCTTCCCCATTTTTCTAATCGAGACGGACGTAAGTTATTGTAAGAACCTAAGAAGATTTGGGCTGCAAGACGGGTGCTGAGGCTATTGTTCTGATCGAAATTGAAGGCAATGTCAGTGAGAATAAGCGTCTGGCTGAGTCGGTGAAAAAAGACGGTTTCATTGGCAGATTTGATGCCTCTAGGCAAGATGAATTCAAAGCCTTTGAATGGGAGATAGTCGAGGGTATTTTCAACGCTGCCAGGTTGGGTTAGTAATTCTTCAAATTTCAGATCTGGTCGTTTCTCGGGCAGTCCAGCAACTCCCCAAACCTTAGCTTCGGGGTAAAATGCTTGAACAGAGCCGATGGAGAGATGATGAAAGAGGTTAGGAGCAATGATATAACGCACAGAACCCAACTGCTCGATCGCTTGGCGATCGCATTCATCTAATTCTATGGGTGAAATTAGCACCAGGTCGTGGCTGGGTAATCGCACGATAGTCATGCGGCTACCGACTTCCAAACCGAGGAAGCGTAGGGGTTGGGTTGCTGTCCAGATATCAGGTGCGATCGCATTTAAAGGCATGGTGAAATCTCAGCATCAATAATGAAAGAAATGGGATAGTTATCCCTTCGGCTGGTAAAGTCCAATTTGAAAATTGTCACATGATGAGGTAAACAAAAAGCACGATAAATCGCCATTGATCACTGCAACACCAGAACTGTCTCCCACCCACTTGAAAAACTGTCATTCCAAACTCTCTCTCAAAAACAGCTATCAATATTATGAAATTATGAATAACGAGAATCAATTTATTCACTAATTTCAGTGGAGGTAGAAGGATAATGCAACAACAATTAGGTAACCAAACCCACAGTGCCGCTTGGGTTGTTCAAGCCTGGGCTTCTTTTATTATTTCTGTTGCTGCTCTAACAATTGGCATTCTACATCTCCCTGTAGACAGCTGGGTAAAAGGTTATATGGGCATGGGCTTAGTCTTTACTGTTGGCTCTACGATCAATGTCTCAAAAACTACCAGAGATATACACGAAAATAAAAGATTAACTTCTAGATTGGATGAAGCCAGAGTTGAAAAAATTCTGAATGAACACCATCCTCTTAAGTAAGGGAGTATAGCGTTTCTCATTATTTTCCCAGAAGGGTAATGAAAAGTTATAGCCAATCTAAAAGCTTCCGTTCGCTTGATCTCTGTTTATTTTCAAACAAACAGAGATCAAGGATAACCTTGATACTTTAGGTAGAAAAGTTACCCAGAGCCATTACCGCATTTTGTCCCCCAAACCCAAAGCTAAAATTAAGCACCTGCCGCACCTCGCCTCGACGTGGCATAACCACTAAATCCAAATCAAAATTTGATTGCTCCAATCCTACACAAGGAGGCAATAGTTGATGCTTCAATGCCATCAAGCAGAAAGCTGCTCCCAAAGCTCCAGAGGCTCCTAATGTATGACCGGCAGCTCCCTTAGTAGAACTTATTGGAACACCTTGAGGAAATAGCTTTTGCATTAGCTCAGCTTCGTTGCGATCGTTTAGTTGAGTGCCAGTACCGTGAGCGTGGATATAATCGATTTCAGTGGGAGAAATATGAGAGCGTTCTAAACATTGCTTTACAGCTGCGATCGCACTCTGCTGATCTGGACTGGGTGAAGTTGCATGATAAGCATCCGATGTTAAGCCAAAACCCAACAACTTTCCATAAACTGGAACTCCTCGACTGACGGCTAAGTCAACTGACTCCAAAATCAAGACAGCAGCTCCCTCTCCTAAGACTAAGCCTTCCCGATGCTGATCAAAAGGGTAAGCACCAGTTGTTGCCAAAGCACCCATCTTGTTAAATCCTGCAAGGGTTAGTCGAGTGATAGGTACTTCTACTGCACCAGCAATTACTTGCTGGCAACAACCAGTTTGGATGAGTTCAAAGCCTTGAGCAATCGCCCAAATTCCTGTTGCACAAGCTGCCATTGGTGCTAGTACTGGACGAGCGGCTCCAACCTGGCGAGCAGTTGCGATCGCAACTTGGTGGGGAAGCAGATCTAACCAATGCTCTAAGTTTGTTGTTTGTTGTTTGTTGTTTGTTGTTTGGAAATGGGGCATTATTTTCTTGTCTCCCCATCTTCCCCAGCTCCCCACACTCCCTATCTCCCTCGCCAGCTCCTCCCAGGAGGCTTGACAACCACGACTTGAACCAATAACCACGCCGCAATCTGGTAGTGGTATTTCTAGAGCAGCATCCTGAAGTGCATCTGCTACAACTAGCTGGGTGAGTTCATCCAAGGAAGAAATTGATGTTTGATTAATCAATGCCAGGGGTTGGGAGGATAAATCTGGGAAAGGTTGATACATTCCAATGCCAGATTTACCTGCAAGTAAATGCTGCCAACTAGACTTGAGTCTACCCAAAGCTGAAACTAAACCGATGCCGGTAACAACTACCTCTACCAAGGTAAGTTTGGTCGAAATTTATAAAGGACAAATGATTAATAACAAAAGAGGGGAAATCCCACGCACTTTAGTCGTGGGATGACCTTAACAACTATTTTTTCAAGTTTTCACTGCCTTGAGTAACCTTAGCTGATTCAATCTGATCCCCTTGTTGAATCTTATCTACAACATCCATACCTTCCTTGAGGTAACCAAAGACAGCATAGCTACCATCCAAAGAAGGCAATTCCGACAAAGCAATGTAAAACTGAGAAGAAGCAGAGTCTGGTGGCTGGGAACGAGCCATAGCAACAGCACCGCGAGTATGCGGTAAAACAATAGGAGTAGATACCGTATCTACAATTTTGCTATAGGTAGGAGTGTCCGTACCTTTGGGTTTAATTTCCAGAGGTATATAACGAACTTGAGAAGTCTCTGGATCGACAAAACTACCTGTTCCCAAACGTTCTACTGGAAAATTAGGGTCTTTCCCTTGAGGGTCACCACCCTGAACTACAAAATCTGGTACTACGCGATGAAATACTAATCCGTCGTAGAATCCCCGCTCTACTAGGTCAACGAAATTGCCTGCTGTAAGTGGAGCATTAGTTCCATCTACTTCAATGGTGATCTTTGAGTTTTTGACTGTCAGCACCACTGTGGCTTTTCCTTCCAGTCTTGGGAGAGCACTTGTTTGAGAACTAGGATTCTGAGTGAGAGGACTAGATGCTGTTTCAGCGGTTGAGGAGTTTGCTGGGTCTACAGCCGCCGACTGTGACGTGCCACACCCTCCTAAAACCAGAACAGCAAAAACCAACATTAATGATAGCCACCGCTGGATTTTGATGTGCATGTTTAATTCACCGTTAGTTGTAGCGTTAGCTAGTGACATACTCCCGGCGCTAATCGGAGCGGATATAGCGCGGGTTTCTCAGCGACTCCTGAAGAAAGCATAGGACATTAACTGAGCTTTAAGAACGGGATGCCCCACCGCTCTATTGCAAGATATTGATAGCTGCACAGCAGTTGATGCTAAATCATTTTGACACTTATCGGTCTAAAAAACACGAGGATTAATTTGGATGCAGCTTTTGCCCTATCCAAATTATGTGGGAGTGTCATTAATTACAATCCTTCGAGAGGAACTGTCAAGAAACGAGCAAGCTCTGCCCCTTGATTTTCCAGTTTCGACAGTGATATTGGCTGTCCAACTCGAGTTAGAGGAATTTCGCGGCGGTCTTTAACACGGAGGTAGAGAGCTCTGCGGGGGTTGAGACCTTCTTTGATCTCCACTCGAATTGACTGAACATCTTTTATCTGGCAACTGAACTCTACCTGACGATTTTTTCCTGGAAAGCCCCAGCGAAAAATTTTAACCATGCCCATCTCTTTGTTGAACTCGTTGTAACCGCCTCCAACATCCCAAAGGATGAGCAGCCACAAGTAAATGCCCAAAAGCAGACCAGCAATACCGTAGAAACCCATAGTTATTCCCTGCGGGATAAACAGTAGTTGGGCGGCATCACCAACAGGAAGTAGATTGCTCTTGAAGTAACTAGAAAGCCCTGCTAGGAAGAAACCTGTACCTCCCAAAGAGACAATTGTTGCCCACCAATAGTTACTAAATCGGCGGGATCCTAAAACTGGTTGAAGAAGTAGGTTGCTCTCTTGTTGAGTTGTTATTGCTGTCATAATAATAATTCTGCCCCGTCAATCTCAGAATTTTGGATAAAACATGCCTGAAATTTACTATGACATTTTTCAGCAAGGGAGAGCTGAGCTAAAGAAATTCTGAAGAATTATGTGTCAATTTGTAAAATTTCTGATATTAATTATTATTAAACGTAAGTGCTGTTATACCTGTCTTCATTACGTGAAGATTGTGAAAACAGCCTAAAAACGTGATAAATTAAGAAAAATTAAGCAACCACTGGTTTAAATATTATCTTGTGGTAAGCGATTGTCTGGCATCTGCTTAGAAGATCGAGTTAGCTAGGTTAACCGACCTTCTAAGAATTTCATGGTGACAGCTGTGAAAATGTCAGGTAAAAGCGCGAAAGCGCCAAGATCGAAATCCTTGCAAATCATTTAGTTAGTAAGGTAAGAGGATTTGAAATTATGACCATAGCACTAGGTCAAGCGCCAAGTCAGAGAGGATGGTTCGACGTCCTTGACGACTGGCTCAAACGAGACCGTTTTGTCTTTGTCGGCTGGTCCGGTCTGCTACTATTCCCCTGTGCCTTCCTGGCTCTGGGAGGTTGGCTCACCGGCACTACCTTTGTCACCTCTTGGTACACCCACGGTTTGGCTTCCTCCTACCTGGAAGGTTGCAACTTCCTCACCGTGGCAGTATCAAGCCCTGCTGACAGCATGGGTCACTCCCTGCTCTTCCTCTGGGGACCCGAAGCTCAAGGTAACTTCACCCGTTGGTGCCAACTCGGAGGTCTTTGGACTTTCGTCGCCCTTCATGGTGCTTTTGCCTTAATCGGTTTCATGCTCCGGCAATTTGAAATCGCCCGCTTGATCGGACTGCGTCCTTATAACGCTATTGCCTTTTCTGCACCGATTGCGGTCTTTGTCAGCGTCTTCTTGATGTATCCCTTGGGACAATCCAGCTGGTTCTTTGCACCCAGCTTTGGAGTAGCGGCAATTTTCCGCTTCCTACTGTTCCTACAAGGGTTCCACAACTGGACTCTCAATCCCTTCCACATGATGGGAGTAGCTGGGGTCTTAGGTGGAGCTTTATTGTGTGCTATCCACGGAGCAACTGTGGAGAACACCTTATATCAAGACGATGACAAATCGAACACCTTTGGAGCATTCAGCCCCACCCAGGCGGAAGAGACTTACTCCATGGTGACGGCTAACCGTTTCTGGTCACAAATATTTGGTATTGCGTTCTCCAACAAGCGTTGGTTGCACTTCTTCATGCTGTTTGTGCCAGTAACCGGCTTGTGGATGAGTGCAGTAGGGATTGTGGGATTAGCTCTGAACCTGAGGGCATATGACTTTGTATCCCAAGAAATCCGTGCAGCAGAAGACCCAGAGTTTGAAACGTTCTATACCAAGAACATTCTGCTCAATGAGGGAGTGAGAGCTTGGATGGCTCCTCAAGACCAACCTCATGAGCACTTTGAGTTCCCTGAGGAAGTTCTTCCTCGCGGTAACGCTCTGTAACATCTGATGAGTGCTGAACTCTGCAATTTCAGCACTCGTCACTCCTTGTTCATTATTGTTGAAGAGGTATTACCAAGTGGTAACACTTTCTAGTGGTTCTATAATTGCGGGAAATCGTGACCAAGAATCATCAGGTTTCGCCTGGTGGGCTGGTAACGCCCGTTTGATCAACCTATCCGGTAAATTGCTGGGAGCTCACGTTGCCCATGCTGGACTAATTGTCTTCTGGGCTGGAGCAATGACCTTATTTGAGGTGGCTCACTTCATCCCAGAAAAGCCTGCTTATGAGCAGGGTTTGATCCTCATACCTCACCTCGCTACTTTAGGTTGGGGTGTTGGTCCTGGTGGTGAAATTGTCAACACCTTCCCTTACTTTGTGGTTGGTGTACTGCACTTAATTTCTTCCGCTGTCCTGGGTCTTGGTGGTATTTATCATGCTATTCGGGGTCCTGAAACCTTAGAAGAATACTCTGACTTCTTTGGTTATGACTGGAGAGACAAGAACAAAATGACCAGTATTATCGGCTTCCACCTAATCATGTTAGGTTGTGGTGCTTTCTTGCTGGTTCTCAAAGCGATGTTCTTCGGCGGTGTATATGATACCTGGGCACCGGGGGGTGGTGATGTCCGCATTATTACTAACCCGACCCTGAACCCTGCTGTAATCTTCGGTTATTTGCTAGATGCTCCCTTTGGTGGAGAAGGGTGGATCATCGGTGTCAATAATATGGAAGACATCATCGGTGGTCACATCTGGATTGGCCTGATTTGTATTTCCGGTGGTGTTTATCACATTCTCACTCAACCTTTTGGTTGGGCTCGTCGCGCCTTCATCTGGTCTGGAGAAGCTTACCTCTCCTACAGCTTGGGTGCCTTGTCCATGATGGGCTTAATTGCCTCTATGTTCGTTTGGTTCAACAACACCGCTTACCCTAGCGAATTCTTCGGTCCAACCAATGCTGAAGCCTCTCAGGCTCAGTCTTTTGTATTTTTGGCTCGTGACCAACGCTTAGGTGCAAATATTGCTTCTTCTCAAGGTCCTACAGGTCTTGGTAAGTATCTGATGCGCTCCCCCACTGGTGAAATCATCTTCGGTGGTGAAACTATGCGCTTCTGGGATTTCCAAGGTCCTTGGCTGGAGCCTCTACGGGGTCCCAATGGTCTTGATGTAGACAAACTAAGGAACGATATTCAGCCTTGGCAACTGCGCCGTGCAGCTGAGTACATGACTCATGCTCCTAACGGTTCAATCAACTCTGTGGGCGGTATTATCACCGAGATTAACGGTTTTAACTATGTTAATCCCCGTGCTTGGTTGGCAGCCTTCCACTTTGTTATGGGCTTCTTCTTCCTAGTTGGTCACCTCTGGCATGCTGGCCGTGCTCGTGCAGCAGCAGCTGGATTTGAGAAAGGTATCGATCGGGAAGCTGAACCAGCTTTGTCTATGCCTGATATTGACTAGGTTTTGATATTCAGCAGCAGCTGAAATTATTTCAACACTCAAAGACTCCTGTCGTAAAGGCAGGAGCCTTTTTTTATTAATTAAGGAAGTAGGGATTATGACTCAATTTATTGGGACTAGGAGTTACGCATTGACAGAAATCCTTAGATATGCAGCTATGTCTATTCGACGTTTTGGTGTAATTTTTCCAATGCAGATTAGCGATCGCTATATCCAAAAACTGCAATCAAACGGCTGAAACAACGCAAATGCAATAGTACTTTTGTACAGTGCGTAACTCCTAGGGACTTTAGTCCTAGATGAATTCAGGTCTTTTGCCTCATGTTATTTAACTATTGCCGTTTGTAGGATTGAACCATAGAACACAAATTCACAGCTACTACAAGCATTTGCAGGTAAATATCATGAAAATCAAATTTCTTTCTTTACTAGCTGGCGTTGCAGCAGTCACTCTCATTACTGCTCCTATGGTAGTTAACGCTCAAAGATCTAATTTGTTAGCTCAAGGACCACACCAAGTTTTCTCCAATCTCAACCTTACCTCGGAACAACAAACCCAATTCGAGCAAATTCGGAACAATACTGACTCACAAATAGCAGGTATATTGAATCCTGGACAACAGCAGCAGTTCCAATCAATCAAAGCACAGCGTCAACAGCTGCATGAGGCAATGAAGGCTCTCAATCTCACTTCTGAGCAGAAAGAGCAAATGCGTTCTATCAAGCAGTCTGCAAGGCAGCAGATGGGTAACGTACTCACTGACGAACAACGCCAGCAACTCCGGCAAGAACGCCAGTCAAACCTTAACTCCGAGGGTTCTGGACGGAAGCACCGGCCTCATATGTTAGGTTTAGGAGGTCCCGAAGCTTTATCTAATTTGAACCTTACTCCTGATCAAAAAACTCAGTTGGAGCAAGTCCGGAATAATATTGACTCACAAATAGCAGGCATTCTGACTCCTGAACAACAACAGCCGTTTCAATCGATCAAAGCACAGCGTCAGCAGCTACATGAGGCAATGAAGGCTCTAAATCTCACTTCTGAGCAGAAGGAGCAAATGCGTTCTATCAAGCAGTCATCTCGCGAGCAGATGAAGAGCGTACTCACTGACGAACAGCGCCAACAGCTCCGTCAAGAAATGCGCTCCCGTCGCGGCGGTGAAGGTAGAAGACAAAGATAGGACTTACGCACTCAAATCTCATGCTGAGGTGATAGTGAAGCATCATCGGCCGTCTGGAGATCCTTCGCTACCGCTCAGGATGACATAATTCTGTGATTGTGCATAAGTCCAGTAGTAGCGTGGCGCACCTAAAACTGTAGATTGGGTGGAACGAAGTGAAACCCAACGGAATATTCTCCAGTGTTGGGTTACGCTATCGCTCCACCCAACCTACCATGCCACCGTTTTAGTCGTGTCAGTCCAGTACTTTGGCTATATTACGAAATATTGCGCGAGCGGTATCCTTTCGGTCAGGGAGGATGTCAATATAATGAGCTGAACTGCTAAGCTGATTTTTCCCAATGGTAAAGTCTCAGCGCCAGATATCTCTGAGAGAGCGCTTGAATATTTCCCGGTTAGCCATTGCTCATCCCTGGCTGACAGTCTGTTTTTGGCTTGCTGTGACTGTGGCAGGGTTGTTTGCTTTTAGCAGTCTCAAATATGCCCTGTTCCCTGATATTACCTTTCCTGTAGTGGTGGTGAATGCTCAAGCACCAATTGAGACGGCTTTGGAAACAGAGACAAAGCTCACCCTACCTATTGAACAACAGCTCCAATCTTTACCAGGATTGGATGATACTCGCTCCTCTACCTACTCTGGTCAAACTGTTGTTAGTCTAGCTTTTGATGTTGGAACTAATCTTGAATCTTCGACTGAGGCAGTGGAAACAGCACTCCAGCAAGCTGAGCTACCTCCAGAAAGTACTTTTGAGACTATCAGTATCAACTTAAATGAGTCGGCGGCAATTAGCTACGCTATCAAGAGTGAGAGTAAAACTCTTGAGGAATTAATCCAGATAACAAAAGAGGAAATTCTCCCACCGATTGCCGAACTCCCAGGAGTTCTGAAAGTAAAGCTTTTAGGAGATGCTACCCCAGATGAGGAAGAGAATAATTCTTCTATCACTGCTTCCCCAACCTTGGCAAGGTTCAATAGTGAGAATGCTGTAGCCTTCCAGGTAATCAAACGTGGGGAAGCTAATACCTTGGAAGTCGTTAGTCGGGTAGAGGAAGCAGTGCAACAGTTGCAAGCTGGTTTACCTCAGGTGCAACTAGTTTTGGCGGAGACTGAGGCTGATTATATCCGCGAAGCTACCCAAGCGACTATTGATGCTTTACTGCTGGCGATTGTTCTGGCAGTTTTGGTGATTTTTCCCTTTTTACGGAACTTCCGGGCAACTTTAATTACGGCTTTAGCCATTCCCATTTCCTTACTCGGAACCTGCATTGCGATGGCAGTAGCTGGGTTTAACCTAGAAACCATCACTTTGCTAGCTTTGGCATTGGTAATTGGTATTATTGTAGATGATGCGATCGTTGACGTAGAAAATATCTCCCGACATATCGAAGCAGGTGAAACTCCAAGACAAGCTGCGATCGCAGGTACTGATGAAATTGGCTGGACTGTTTCAGCTTCTACATTGACTATTGTCGCCGTATTTTTGCCTATTGCCTTCATGGGTGGCACTGTAGGTCAGTTTTTTAAGCCTTTTGGGTTAACTGTTTCTGTAGCAGTTTTTACTTCCTTACTAGTGGCTCGTACCTTATCCCCTGTGTTGGCTGTTTATTGGCTGAGACACAGAGACGCGGAGACGCGAAGATGGGGAGATGGGGAGATGGGGGAGACATCCTTGATTCCCAAACAACAAAAAACAAACAACAAACAACAAACAACAAACAACCATTACCATAACTTACTCAAATGGTCTCTGAACCATCGCCAAATTGTGGTGGGATTGGCAATAGTGAGTTTCATTGCTGGAATTGCTTTGATTCCTCTAATACCTAAAGGGTTTATTCCTAAACTAGATCGAGGTGAGTTTAATATTGTCTACACATCTCCTTTACCGGATTTATCTAGTAGGTTTGAAGGCTTAAATCCCTCACCAGAGCAAGAACAAGAAGCATCATCAAATACTCCTACTGATAATACTGGCTCAATTTTCGGTGATTTATTCCAATCTCCGATTAAGATATTACTGTATAAATCCCGTAGTGTGGCTGGACAAATTGAGCAGGCTGTCTTAGATTCATCGGCAGTGGAATCGGTATTTACTACTGTTGGAGTAAGAGGTGAACCTAATAAAGGCAAACTCTATGTGAAGCTCAAAGAGGAGCGCCAATTCCATACTGCGGAAGTGCAAGAACAACTCCGCGCCGCTTTGCCGAAACTAGACGGAGTCACCGTTAGTGTTGAAGATATTCAGTTTGTTGATACAGGGGGAGAAAAACCTCTTCAAGTTGGCTTAGTTAGTGATGACTTGGAAGCCTTATATAACAGCACTCAAGAGATTAAAACTCGTATTGAGAAACTGTCTGGATTAGTGGATGTTACGGTAACTGGTGAAGACAATAAAGCTGATAGTATTGCTGAGATTGAGCGTCTAAATGGTCAACGAGTCGCCTATATCAGTGCCAACTTAAGCCAGGGTCAAGCCTTAGGAGATGCGACTGACCAAGTAGTAACAGAAGCCCAGGCTATTTTACCGGATGGTGTGCAGATAGACCTAGAAGGGGACTCAGCTCGTATCGGCTCTATTTTTGGCAGTTTTGCTGGCACCCTGAGTTTATCTGTTGCCTGTATGTTGTCGTTGCTGTTGTTGGTGTTTGGCAGATTGTTAGAACCTGTGGTAGTTGGCTTGTCTTTACCTCTATCAATTGTGGGGGCAATGTTGGCGCTCCTAGTTACTCAGAGTAACTTCGGCATGATTTCTCTAATTGGTTTAATTTTCTTGCTGGGTTTACTTGACAAAAATGCTCTTTTACTAATGGATTATGCCAACCAGCTCCGGAAATCCGGCTTAAGTCGTACCGAAGCAGTTCTTCAGACTGGTGTCGTGCGTCTACGACCAATTATGATGACTACAGCTTCAACAATTTTGGGAATGCTGCCGATTGCCTTGGGATTAGGAGCCGGTTCAGAGTTACGGCAGCCGATGGCAGTAGCAATTATCGGTGGACTGATTACTTCTACCCTGTTGAGCTTGATTGTCGTACCGGTGCTTTATACTCTTCTAGAGGATTTATGGCTGAAGTTTTTCAAAGGAAGTCATTAGTATGACAGTTGAGTGCGTAAGTCCTAAAGGCTATGCTCATTTCAATAATCCCTGCGCCCGCAGTTTGTTACTGATTCATGAAAATTAAGACTTCCCAGCCAATAAAGCAAACCTTAATCGAAGGTAGCGTCAGCTGGCATCTAGTAAAGCTGACTATCCCTATGATCTGGGGTATTTTTGCTGTTATCGCTTTTAGTCTGATTGACACTTATTTTGTAGCGCACTTAGGAACCAAGCCTCTTGCTGCTATGAGTTTTACCTTTCCGGTAGTCTCAGCTTTAGGCAGTCTAGCATTGGGTTTAGGAGTTGGAGCTTCTTCTATTATTGCCCGTGCTATTGGAGAAGGCGATCGCAATAAAGTGCAGCGATTTACTACTGACAGTTTAACTCTCTCTCTACTGATTGTTGGCATCTTTATTGTTCTCGGACTGACAACCATCAAGCCACTATTCACTGCTTTAGGTGCTGAGTCTGACGTTCTGCCCTTGATTCAGGACTACATGGAAATCTGGTATTGGGGGATGATCTTTCTGGTAGTGCCAATGGTAGGGAACAATGCCATCCGTGCTAGTGGTAATACCAAGGTTCCCAGCCTGATTATGACTGTCGCCGCTGGTATTAATATTGCCCTAGACCCCTTGTTTATTTTTGGCTTGGGGGGCCTCCCAAGGCTGGAGCTGCAAGGAGCAGCCATAGCTACAGTTATTGCACGGGCGACAACTTTACTGGCATCCTTATTATTTTTGCATTATCGAGAACGGATGCTGTGCTTTAACTTACCGAAGCTAGAAGTAGTTTTAAAGTCTTGGAAAAAGATCCTTCATGTGGGTTTACCAGCAGCTGGCACTAGTTTGATTACACCTATTTCCATCGGCTTGATTACCAGTATCATAGCTGCTTACGGTCCTATAGCTGTGGCTGGTTTCGGTATCGCTTCCCGAGTGGAATCTTTTGCCATACTTGTTCTTTTAGCATTGTCAGCGAGTATTAGTCCGTTTGTGGGACAGAATTGGGGAGCCAAAAAGTACCATCGTGTACATCTAGCTCTGCGTCTGAGCTTTTTATTTTGCCTGTTTTGGGGAATTTTGGTAGCAGCAATTCTGGCTCCAACAGCTCCTTGGCTAGCATCAGTTTTTAATAATAATCCCCAAATAGTAGCGATCGCAGCAAGCTATTTGTTGATAGTCCCGATTAGCTATGGTGCTTCAGGTGTCATTCTGGTTTCTAGTTCTACTTTTAATGCTCTAGGGAAGCCTCTACCATCTTTAGTAATGATCTTGACAAGGATGTTTATTCTCTATGTTCCTTTTGCTTATATTGGTAGTCAGTTATTCGGGGTTAAGGGCATTTTCTTCGCTGCTTGTTTCTCCAATCTAGCTGTTGGTATAGGAGCCTATATCTGGAATCGAATAACCTGCAACATTAAAGCAACTCAAGAGTCCCAACAACCTTCACTTTCTACTAGTAACAGATAAGCGAGCGCTGTCAATTTTCCCAGGGGCAATAGAATCTGACGTGACATACTCCCACACTTCCCTATCGGGATTGTAGCACGAATAGTTGTCCCAAGTGTCTAGAGCCTGGCCGGGATTCATCCCACGCTTCCCCTACGGGGTAGGAAATGGGGCTTCTCCCGGAAGACAGCTAATTTTGCTTTTCTTTCGACTTTTTCCTTAAAAAGTTGCTTTTGTGTATATTCAGCAACCTTTACTTGAGCTTTTTGGTAGGTAGGTGTATCTGGGGAAATTTTTGAGAGATATTGCAAAGCTCCCTTAAAATCTCTTACCTGGGCTTGATTATAGGCTTGTTGTAATAAATATTCCGCCTTAATCTGCTGCTTTTTCTGATATTCAATGAGCTTAGGCTGAAGCTTGGCTCCTGTAGGTGTTTCTTGAGGAATTTGTTTAATTAGAGCAAGAGCCCCAGTAAAATTTTTCTGAGCTGCCAATTGGTAAACTTGCTGCAATAACTGTTGAGCTTCTACTTCAAGTTCCGGTATCGCTCCCAAGACAAATGGCAGCATTTTCTTTCGCCAAACATCAATATCAGGAGTCTGACGTGCTTCCTCCAACACATCTCGCCATCTTCCCTCTTTAAATGCTTGTTCTGTAGCTTGAAACTGGGCTGCAGCTATATACCAATCCCGACGCCATTTGAGGATAGCAGCAGTAGATTTTTCATAAGTAGGACTATCAGTGGGAATAGATTGTGCTAAAGCGATGGCTTGCTCAAAATTCCCCGCCTGATATTGTTCCTTCGCTATCTGTAACAAGTTATCTCCAGAATAGGCAGGGGAAACATGAAGCAGAGAATACAACCCCAAGGAAATTGCCACAAAATTAGAACCAGTCATCGCCACTCCCATTCCTATCAAGAGTAACGGGAGTTTTGATCCTTGGTATTCCGATGGCTCTGCTTCTGTCAACGAAATTGGCAGTTGTTCAACTGCAGGAGAATTTGTAACCAATTGCTGGGATAGCTTCTCTTTTGTCATTCCTTATTACTTACTCCTCATCTTCAGCTTCTGAACAAAAAGCGACGGGGAACCCAACTCCTTGTAGGGTTGGAGGAGATGTCGCCCCGTCACGAAAGTCATTTATCATTAGTCATTAGTTAGTACAAAAAACTAATAATCAAGGACGTGCATTCCCACGCTAATACAAGTCTTGGGATGCACTGAAAGCATTTATTTTGACAGTTGGGGATCTAGTTAACGAACTCTTTCCTGCCAGCATCCCCTGACTCATATACTTATTTCAGGAACTTACCAATGATTCCGGAAGCCAGTGATATTTTTAGCTGTTTCAATCAGAATTTTAGAAATAACAAAAGAAAAACAGCAGCTCTTATCAAAGGCTGTCACAGGAATCAATAAACCAATTTGGAGAGATTCCAATCATCTTCCTCTCCCACCTATAGTGTTCTCTGTTGGTTTTTAACGAATCGGATCATGAACTGTAACCAGTTTGGTTCCGTCAGGGAAAGTAGCTTCTACCTGCACTTCATGTATCATTTCCGGAACCCCTTCCATTACATCATAGGTAGTCAGTAGAGTAGTTCCATAACTCATTAAATCTGCCACCGTCTTACCTTCCCTCGCACCTTCCAAAATAGCGGCAGAGATATAGGCAACTGCTTCTGGGTAATTCAATTTTAAGCCTTTGTTCTTGCGTCGTTCTGCTAGCAAAGCAGCAGTGAAAATTAGTAGTTTGTCTTTTTCCTGAGGCGATAATTGCATATGAGACTTTGGAGTTAGTTGTTGCTTTGGTAAAAATTACCTGGTTTACAAGGGCTATGACAACCATACTCTTGGCTTTTTCGGAAAGTGCCCTGAATAGGACAAGCGTAACAGCTGCCAAACATCCGTAAACCAGTCTCTCACTTCAGAGGTTGAAGCACCACGATAACGGCACAATAATCCAGAAATTAGTTGAGTCACTCCTGCTTCTCCTTGATGTTCCTTCGCTCTCCAGAGCTTTCTCACTTGCTCTAGTAAGTCGGATGTTACAGGTTGACTTAACCAACAGAGCATACCAACTACTGGTTCTCCAGCTAAGCCATGAGGACTGTTGAAGATGGTTTCACTACCCGGTAGCCATTGCCGTTCAATCCACAGAGGGTGTCCTTGCTGCCAGACTTCAGAATGGGATTGCCAATTTCCCTGTACAAACTGTTCTCCTCTAGCTGTGCGACCAAAGCGGGTAATTTCCCACCCTAACCAACTAGCTCCCGGTGCTAATTCTACCCGCAAATCTTGCTGATAAACTGCACCATTAAAGATAATTGTTTCTTGGGGCAACCATTCTAAATAAGCACCAGGCTCTACTCGTATCTGGATGGTTTGCCTAGCTTCTTGCCCATTACTGCGATAAACCTTGCCCGCAGCAGCGGTGGTAATTAAAACTTGGGAATTGGCTTGGAGGTGGATATTTTGAGAAAGGCGATCGCCTCCTACTATACCTCCAGCTGTGTGTAAAACTATACTGTGACAAATTGCTTGCCCTTCTGGGTAAAAAGCTCGCTGCACCTTGAGGGGCGATCGCACTTGATTGTGAATGAGTCGGGTAGCATCATTATCATGGGCATATACCAAATCTAGGCTACCGTGCCATCCCTTAGCTATTTGCTCTTGATTAAGTTGATTCACAGATTTCTTTTTTGACTCCAGTCTCCCACTACTTACTATTGACACAATAGAGGAAGTTGTTTTCACTCCCCCAAAAAACTGTGTTAAATTTGTTGCTGTTTATTATAAAAGCTCCTACTTACTGCGATAGCTTTAAGGGGTGGGGAGATGGGGAGATAGGGAAACAAAGGAGAACTAATGATATGAGAGGATACTTCGCTAGAAATTTCAACCAAAATTTCCCTCACCCGTAAGTGTGTAGAGCATCACCTCAACAAGAAATCATTTCGATGAGTAAAGATTTATAGTTTTGAAAAATATCTGGCAAGCTTTTTGTACTTTCCTTGGGATTGTCAGACCGACTTAGTAGTATTTTTTCTAGATTAGTTTGCTTGATATTGGTTGTTCTCAAATCAATTCCAGCTAAATTAGCATCTGCTAAATTAGCATTACTTAAATCAGTTTTCTTGAACTTTGCACAAGCTAGATTAGACTGATGTAGATTGGCTCCATGGAAGTTAGCTCCATTAAGGTTAGCTTCAATCAAGTTAGCACTATTAAGATGAGCACCACTTAGATTCGCACCACTCAAGTCAACAAATGCTAGATTAGCAAAATCCAGGTGAGCACCATTTAGGTTAGAATCACTTAGGTTAGCTCCAATCAGACTGGCTCCACTTAAGTCAGCATCACTTAGGTTAGCATCACTCAAGTTGGCAAAACCAAGACGGACAAAACCCAGATGAGCATTAATTAGTTTACTCTCATTCAGGTAAGCTGCTACTAGATTGGCTCCAACTAGAGTTGCATGACTTAGGTTAGCACCACTTAGGTAGGCATTTCTGAGATTGGCATGATTCAGGTCAGCACTACTCAAGTCAGCTTGACTCAAGTTGACAAAGCTCAGATTAGCACCACTCAAGTCAGCTTGACTCAAGTTGACAAAGCTCAGATTAGCACCAATCAAATTGGCATTATTCAAGTCAGCCTGATTTAGGTTAGCAAAACTCAGATTAGCACCATTTAAGTTAGCATTATTCAAATCAGCACAACTTAAGTCAGCGCCAATCAAGTCAACACAACTTAAGTCGGCGCCAATCAAATCAGCACCACCAAAATATCTCCTTCCTGCCAGATAACGCTCTCTGATTTGTGTAGCATCATTCATACCGTTAGTCCTGCGTGCTTTTTGAGAGTGTCTGAAAAGTCAAATTTTATACTCCAGTAATCGAGTTGATACACAGTTGAATAACTCAGTTTGTTAGCTGATTGAGCAAAATCAACCCAGATCAGAGATTCACATCAAACTTTACAAGCACTATCAAAGCTTATCGGAAAATGATGAAAAGCTTGTGAAGAAATCATGAAAAGCTTGTGAAGAAATCATGAAAAGCTTGTGAAGAAATCATGAAAAGCTTGTGAAGAGATTATATTCGTTAGTCTAACATAACGGTAATCTTATTATTAAATAGCTCCGTTCTCTACCACTGCAACCAAGCGTCTTCTCTGCATAAATCAATTGTGTAAATTGATACTCATCATCAATTCAATTCAGACTGCCAAAAATAGCAGTAAATTGTCGTTCTTATCCTACTAATGTAGAAGGTGATAGTATGGCTTTTGAAGTTGCGTGCTTCACTGTCACCAAGGATGCCAATCGTTGTAGTTTTGTTGCGATATAAGTATTCTTAATTATTAATTACGCGCAGCAGTACTAGTTTAATATTTGCTAATAAAAAAATTTGGGGTAAGCATCCTCTCCCCCAAACTGAAGTGCATCTCAGCACTAACGCTATAGCAACTATGTTCGAGTCACTGTATGAAAATGGCATGAATTTTGTATGAGAAAATTTTCATATGCTGAAAAACTATAGTTTTCAATAGATATATTGTATAAACTCCAGTTCAAGAAGTTGTCAATCAGGATCATTTTGTTTAGGGTAGGACTCTGATAACAGTTTAGCGATCGCCTTATATTGATTATCATAAGGTTAAGAAGCTTGTACAGTCGGCTTTTTTTCCTTAGAGCCTCCTGCTTCCTATATCCTGCCTTCTGCCTCCTTACGGATTGTACCAGTTCAGTATCTTACATAACAAATTGTGCTCAAAATTAAACCCTAAAATAAAGCTTAACGAAACTCTTAGCTGTGAAGAAAATTTGAATTTTTACGCTCAAATATATAGCTTAAAATCGCACTAACGAAAGGGTAATTATAGTATTGCTCTCAATTCATTTATTCGATGCAGCCGAGGACCGTTGTCAGCGGATTGGAATTCTTAAAGAGGGGCGAATTATCGCGGAAGGGACGACCATACATATTGACCTCATGCTAAAAAAACATTGCTTTCGCCATTAACCTAGGGAATATGAGTTATATTGGAAGGATAGAACATTTTATATTTTATTTATTTTTCCTTATCAACCAATAAATTATGAAGCAAGACAATGAAGGGCGTTCGCCAAACTTCCCAGCCAGCTCCTAACCAACGAGAAAAGCTGGGAAGTCAGTTGCAGCAACCTTCCTCAAAGTTTGGCTCATCAACCAGCCAATCAGGTATCCCGATCCAGGGAGGTAGAGTCTCCTGGTTACAGTGGTTTTATGACCTCCCGATTTCCCACAAGCAGCTGGTAGGTTTGCTCCTCTCGCAAATCATATCTATTTTCGGATTAGTGGGCATCGGAACCTACTTGATTATTTCTGGGGGTCGCAGCCAATTACAGAGCCAAGCTAAGTCGGAGTTAGCTGTTAGCCAACTCAACTATAATCTCAAACTCGATCAAATGGGATTTGGTTTCCGGGGTCAGTCTGATAATGCCGCTATCATTGCTGCTAGCCAAGCCCATGCTGCTGGTCAAACTTTAGAACCAGCCTTAACAGAGCAACTCAAGCAAATTCTCTCCAATGAAATCACTACCAGGAACATTGAGTATGCGACTTTGGTGGGAAAAGATCTGCGGATTATTGCCAATGCCAATACTGACCGTGCTGGTCAAAAGTTTAACCCTAACAACTTGGTGAGTGAGGTCTTGGCGACTAATCAACAACTCAAAACAACTGAAATCGTTAGCTGGGAAGAACTAAGCAAAGAGTCTCCGCCGTTACCTGGTGATTTAGAAGGTCAGGATGCGCTAATTCGTTACACCGTTACACCAGTAAGATACCCCCCAACCAAAGAATTACTGGGTATTCTTGTATCTGGGGATATTGTCAATGGCAAACCGCAAATTCTACAGCAAACCATCGATACCCTTCATTGTGGTTGGAGTGCTGTCTATTTACATCCTTCTCCAGGAGAATTTGCTTTAGCTACAGTAGTACAAAGCACAAACAGCAACAATCTTCGTAAATCTGAAAAACCCTATCAAATTAAGCATTTTCTCAATATTCGTTTACCTGATACTTCGCTCCTAAAGGCAACATTAGCAGTAGAAGGTCAGCCAGTCATTAGGCGAATAACTATAGAGGAACAAACCTATACAACAGCTGCCAAGACTGTGTCCAATTTTGCTGGTGAGCCAGTAGCAGTCTTGGTACGAGGAACCCCAGAAACTGGACTGAATCAGCTACTTAAGAACAAACTGCAACTGCAACTGATTGTCTCATTCCTGACATTAGCAGCAAGTGGGGTGTTGGTCATGATTCTGGGGCAGGCTATTACTAAACCACTCAAGCAGCTCAAGCAGAAAGCGGAGGAATTCTCTGTCAGTAATCTGCAAGTACGAGCTGAGGTGTTGGCAAAAGATGAGATAGGACAACTAGCACTCACTTTTAATCACATGGCTCAGAGCATTGTCTGTTCTATGGAGCAACTAGAAAACAGTGTTCAAGAGCAATCGTGTCTTAACAGCCAATTGGAGCAAGAAATCTCGGATCGCAAGCAAGTTGAAGAAGCACTGCGGGAGAGTGAAGAGCGGTTCCGTCAACTGGCTGAAAATATTCGGCAAGTCTTTTTTCTCGTCTCTTCAACTGGAGAAATGCTCTATATTTCCCCTGCTTATGAGCAAATTTGGCACAAAAGTTGTCAGAGTTTATATCTTAATCCCCGCTCGTGGTTAGAGTTAGTCCATCCAGAGGAACTTGCCAAAATTACTGCAGCTTTAGATAGACAAATACACAATGGAACTGATTTTGATGAGGAGTATCGTATTATTCGATCTGACGGTCAAAGGCGCTGGATTAGAGCACGTTATTTTCCCATCTACGATCAAGTAGGAAAGGTCTATCGCTTTGCTGGTATTGCTGAAGACATCACTGCTGGTAAACAAACACAGCAACAGTTGCAGCACCTCAGTCAGCTCCAACAAGAGAAAGCTCAACAACTAGAAGCTACCCTATGCCAACTCCAACAAGCTCAATCCCAATTGGTGCAGCAAGAAAAAATGGCAAGTTTGGGACAGCTCTTAGCAGGGGTAGCCCACGAAATCAACAATCCTGTCAGCTTCATTTCCTGTAATATCAACCCGGCTACTGAGTATGCTCAAGAGCTACTACAACTCCTTGAGCTCTATCAACAATACTACCCTCAACCTGTGACTGAGATAGCTGAAGAACTAGAGCTAGTTGAGCTAGATTTCATCGCCACTGATTTCCCGAAATTACTTTCTTCAATGGAAGAAGGTGCTAAGCGTATCTGCTCTATTGTTAAATCCCTCAAAAACTTCTCCCACAATGACCAAGAGGAGTGCAAGCTAATAGATATTCATCAAAATATCGATAGCACCTTGCTGATCTTACAGCACCGACTCAAACCAAAGTCTCGGCGATGTGAAATCAAACTGATTAAAGAGTACGGGGAACTGCCTCTAATCAAGTGTTACCCTGGTTTACTTAATCAGGTATTTATGAATTTGCTCAGCAATGCTATTGATGCCCTAGAGGAATCACGGGATGAGCAATCTATTAGTAAGATAACTTTGGGAGAGAGCAGGTTAAATAACTCTCAACTGACAACTATCAACTCACCGATGCTAGTGATTAGCACTCAAGTGATTGATGGCTCTTCTCCAAAGGTAGCTATCCGTATCATTGACAATGGCTCTGGTATACCACCATCGATTCAAGAGAAGATATTTGACCCCTTCTTTTCTACTAAACCGGTAGGAAAGGGAACTGGTCTGGGTTTAGCTATTAGTTACCAAATTGTAGTAGAGCAGCACCAAGGACAGTTACATTGTAGGTCAACCCCAGGACAAGGCACAGAGTTTGTCATTGAGCTGCCACTAGTGTAAGGAAAAGTGCGATCGCAAGCTGACTTGTTGCCAGTTCTAGAATTTATCTATACTTAATGCCCACACTTCGCACTTCAAAGTGTATTATCTAAGAAGTATAGATAGATTGACATGTAAGCTTTGATTCAATCTGAGACCTTAGAACTATTAGAATGGCCGCGCCTGTGCCAACACATGGCAACCTTTGCTGCTACTAAGCTAGGAGCCTTCGCTGCTCGTCATCTTCGACTACCGGAAACTCAGTCGGAGAGTCTGCACCTCCTGGTTCAGACGAAAGAAGTCTACGAACTGGAAAATAAGTTGTCTTCTGGACTTACCTTTGAAGGTATCCAGGATATCGGAGATTTTTTAGAACGCTCAGAACTACAAGGAATTTTATCTGGTCAAGAGCTATTAGCGATCGCGACAACTCTAGCTGGGATGCGCCGCTTGCGTCGCTTGATTGATGATCAAGAAGATGTGCCAGTGCTAACCCAATTGGTTGCTGATGTACGTACCTATCCAGAACTAGAGCAGGAAATTAACCGCTGTATTGATGACCGAGGTGATGTCGCAGATCGTGCTAGTCCTAAACTAGGAGGGATTCGTAGCCAAATTAAATCGGTACGAGACCGGATTTATCAGATTCTCCAGAGCATTGTACAGCGCCAAGGTACTGCCTTACAGCAGCCATTAATCACCCAACGGGGCGATCGCTTTGTACTACCAGTTAAGGCTCCTCAAAAAAGTGCAATTCCTGGTATTGTTCACGATACCTCTAGTACTGGTTCAACTCTCTATGTCGAACCAAAATCCATTATTGGGTTAGGAAATCAACTCAGGATCTATCAGCGTCAAGAACAAGCTGAAGAAGAAGCAGTACGCCGTGCTCTCACCGAACAGGTGGCAGAAGTTAAGCCAGACTTGGAGCAATTGTTAGTAGCCGCCACCAAACTCGATTTGGCAACTGCTAGAGCCCGGTATAGCCTCTGGTTAGAAGCCAATCCCCCCAGATTTATTGATCCTAATGACAGAGAAATCATTACTCTGCATCAATTACGCCATCCACTGTTAGTCTGGCAGCAGCAACATGAACAAGGGACACCAGTAGTCCCCATTAATATTCAAATTCAGCCACAAATTCGGGTAGTAGCAATTACTGGACCCAACACTGGGGGCAAAACTGTTACCTTAAAAACCCTAGGCTTGGCAGCATTGATGGCCAAAGTAGGTTTATTTGTTCCTGCCAGAGAACCAGTGGAAATCCCTTGGTTTGAGCAGATACTCTCAGATATTGGGGATGAGCAGTCCTTAGAACAAAGTTTATCTACTTTCTCTGGTCATATCCGCCGAATCAGCAGGATTATTGAAGCAATAGGTACGGAGGAATGCGGAGAAGCGGAGACGCGGGGACGCGGAGATGGGGAGATGGGAGCTGAGGAGATGGGGACAAATTCCCAATTCCCAATTCCCAGACAACAAACGACAAACAACAAACGACAAACAACAAACGACAAACAACAAACAACAAACAACAATTCCCTTGTATTACTTGATGAAGTCGGAGCAGGAACTGATCCGGCGGAAGGCAGCGCTTTAGCGATCGCTTTACTAAAATACCTAGCAGATCATGCTCAACTAACTGTTGCTACGACTCACTACGGGGAACTTAAAGCTCTGAAGTACCAAGATGAGCGGTTTGAGAATGCTTCCGTTGAGTTTGATGATAGTACCCTGCAACCAACTTACCGCTTGTTATGGGGTATTCCCGGTCGTTCTAATGCTTTGACTATTGCTCAACGTTTGGGTTTAAATTCGTTGATAGTTGACCAAGCTAAAACTCTGGTAGGGAGTAGTTCAGAAGATGTCAACCAGGTAATTGCTGGCTTGGAAGCTCAACGGCGTCGTCAGGAAACTAAGGAACAAGAAGCTACTGGATTGTTGCAACAAACAGAACGTTTACATCAGGAAGTTTCCGATAAAGCCAAATTATTGCAAGACAGGGAAAGGGACTTAAAGCTAGAGCAGGAGAAAGCAGTCCAAAAAGCGATCGCTCAAGCTAAAGAAGAAATTGCCAAAATTATTCGTCAGTTACAGCAAGGTCCAGCTAGCGCTCAAAATGCCC
Source organism: Caldora sp. (assembly GCA_965222765.1). Taxonomy (GTDB): domain Bacteria; phylum Cyanobacteriota; class Cyanobacteriia; order Cyanobacteriales; family Coleofasciculaceae; genus Caldora. The sequence continues at coordinate 70,129 of CBDCVG010000044.1, read as the reverse complement.
AAAAAGCAACCAAGGCTCTTGAAGAAATTTCCCAACGTCATCTGCCGCAAGTACCGAAAGCCAAACCAAAGCCAGGTTTTCGACCCCAAGTTGGCGATCGCATCCGTATTCCTCGGTTGAATCAAACAGCTGAGGTACTTACTGCTCCTGATGACGATGGTGAGCTTACTGTACGCTTCGGGTTAATGAAGATGACTGTTGCCCTAAGGGATGTTGAATCTTTGGATGGACAAAAAGCAGAGATTGTGGTAAAGAAAAAAGCAGCACCAGTGGTTGTGCCTCCACCCCCTACTCCTGTCCGCACTTCCAAAAATACCATTGATCTGCGGGGTTCTCGTGTAGCTGATGCCGAGTTTGAGTTAGAGCAAGCTATTGGACAAGCAATCTCATCTGGGGTACTCTGGATTGTTCACGGCAAAGGAACAGGCAAGTTGCGGGAAGGTGTCCATGCTTTTTTAACACGACATCCTCTTATTGACCGTTTTGAGTTGGCTGGACAGTCAGATGGTGGTTCTGGTGTGACAGTCACTTACTTGAAATAATTAGGGTTTGCTTCAGGAAGTCGTAACTTTCGGGTTTGAATAGGTGTTAGGTGGTAGGTGGTAGGTGGTAGGTGAGGTTGGAGGTGTTAGGTGTTAGGAAATTTCCCAAGTCGGTGCCTATGAAATTGAGCCCATCGATGCAATTTCCTTGGACTTGTTTGGCTTGCCATAGGATAGAAAGCCTCGTCACCGCATGGCTTCCACACTTATTCAGCAAGCCCAAATTAAACCATTAGGACTTATAGCGCTACGCACATAAATTAGACGGTAAGTAAGTCCTAATTTACCAAGGACTACCAATCAAAGTAAATGCACTCCAATAGTAAGGATGGGTTAAGTCTTTATCTCCCAACTTTTGTAACTCTGGGGATAAAGGAATAATGCGATCGCTACTTACTAGTTTCCCATTTTCTAGACGCACTTCACCCCGCAGCATGGCTAATTGAGTTTGGCGCAAGGCTTCGGCTTTGATGGGTGCTTCCTGCAACTGCTGATAAAAGTTGCTCATAAATCCCAGAGTGCCTTCATCACTGACATACCAAAGACTGCCTAAGGCTGACTTGACTCCTGCTAGTACTGCTAACCCAGCAAATCCTAATTCGGCTTCCGGATCTCCTAGTGCTGTTTTACAGGCACTTAAGACTAATAGTTCTACAGGTGGGTTGTGAAGTCCCAATTCCCGTATTTGATCTAGTTGCAGTTTAGTATCCCACAGTTGGATGTAGGAGTTGTTCGGCTTCCCTGATCTAAATTCTCCGTGGGTGGCTAGGTGTACAATACCGAAGGGTTGGGTATTACGAGCGGATTTGAGCTTGCTGAGGGTAAATTCTTCATTGAGGAAGGATGTACCTTGCCACAGTTCACCCGTGAGGGTGGATAATTCCATTGGTACTGCGGGTAAGGGACTTTGCTCAGTGAATTCTGCTGCTCCCATGGCTAACATTTGGGTACTCCTGATATCTAGGTAGCGAGTATCAGTGAGGGAGAGGCTTGGCATTAAGCCGATGCTGTATTTTTCGACAATGAAGCCTATGCCATCATGGAGTGCGGCAAGAGGTAAGGAGCGTAAGCCAGCGTCTAGGATGAAGGTGAGATTATTAATTCCTTGAGCTTGTAAGTCTGGTTCCAACGGTGCAATTAGCCACTGATATAGCTGTTGTGCTGGTTGTTGATAGGCAGAAGGTTCGCTCGTTTCGTCAGTAATTTTAGTACGGTATAAACTTACTGCTTTCATCACTTGCCTACGGGTTGCTCCTCGTATTCGGTGTCGAATGGGTTTACCTTTGGTAGTGACTAGTATTAGTTCCAACTCGTCAGTAGGTTGAGGTTTTAGTTTCTGGGAAGATGGAAGTTCTTCACTGGCAGATAAGCCGTAAGAACCGAAGTGCCAGAAGGTTTCTGGTTGTTTGGGTTTGTTTGTTGGTAGGGATTTGTTAGCGGAAGGTGGAGTTTGTAAGGAAGCAGTAGTGGGAACAAAGAAGACATAAATTACAGCGGGTTTGGCACCAGTGGCTTCTTCTATTTTTTGTAAGTTGGCTTGGGTTTGCTCCAAGGTGGGAGCAGAAGAGTTATCGGTGTTGCTACTAACACCTAGATGGCTTTCAAATTCAGTACTAAAGCTATTTTCCAGTGCCACTACAGCACTATCCACCGCTTCCTCTGTCGCGATATCCATTGCTACGGGAACTATTTCTTCAGAAACTGGAGGTGGAGGAGTTTGTTGTTGTGGCTCGATTAGATTAATTGGATTGATGGGGGGAATATTGGGATTGGCTGGAGGAATAGGAATAATGGGAGTAACTGTAGGAATAGTGGGATTAGTTGGTGGATCTACACTAATAATCTGTATGTTGCCCAGTGTATGAGTGAAGGGAAAAGATTGGAAGGGAGGAATAGTGAAATCGCCACTAGTGATGGCTGCTGCTGTACCGTTGAGGATAGGATCTCCGACATTAAAAGGGATTACTCCACCTCCACCATGTCGGATGGTAATATTTCCACTATCTAGTCCTCCAGCAGTCGAGATACTGGTAAGAAGTCCGTTGCGATCGCTAAAACTGTCTGTAGCTCGAAAATGTCTACCAGCGGTAATATCTACTGTACCACCGCTACCATTGTTACCACCTTGGGCGTTGATGGATGTAACTTGAATATCACCGATGGGGTCAAGGGTAACGTTACCACCATTGCCAACAGTACCACTAGAATTGATTTCGCCAGTATCGATACTTACTTGAGCATCAACCAAGATGTCACCTCCAGTTACTGCTGAGGAGTTGAGGTTATCAGTATCGATAGCTCCAGTTTGACTGATGAGCGTAATATTTCCGCCATTAGTAGTAATGTCGCTAGTGCTGAGGTTATCGTTGGTGATTATGGTGACATCACCAGCAGTAATTACAGAATCCTTTAGAGTAGTACTGCCACCTGTTAAGCTCATACCACTTAAAGGAGTTATTTGCCCAACATTGTGATTCAACTCAATTGAACCATTGCCAGCATTGATGTTTAATAGTTGGTTACCATTAATGGTGCTATTAAAAGTGATTTTACCGCCATTAGTTGTGAGTTCTCCAATACCTGCGCCGAGGATAACTGGACTTCCAAAGGTAAGATCACCAGTTCCTGTAGTTACTGTACTGTTGAGATTGATAATATTTGTCTGTGTTCCACCAATGAAGATGTTTCCCGAACCATCAGCTGTGATTGGTTGATTCAGCGTGAGGCTAGTATTAAATCTTAGAGAGATATTGCCATTATTAGCAGTGCTAACTCCATCAACTCCACCTACAGAAGTAATAACTGCACCGTTAGCCAAGTCAAGAAAAAGATCACCAGCATTGCGAGTGCGAGCAGCGACATTCCTCACCCTAACATCTAAGCCACCAAATGTTGGATCTACGGGAACACCGATATTATTGGCAGCATCGAATAAAACTGCTCCATTTAAACCACCAATTTCCACCTCAGCAAAGCCACCTTCAATAATGCTGTCCGTAGAAATGAATTGAGCGGTTTTATTATCAGCAAGTTTGACAATTGGATTACTACTCGTTACAAAGGCAATTCTCCCACCTCTAACTGTAAAATTGTAGTCCTCTCCACTCAGGTCTAAATTTCTCAGTTGTACTTCTCCAGTACCAGTAAACCCAGGACTACCAATTGTCACAGTACCAAAGGAGTTGAGATTAGTTGTCAATTCAGTGGTATCTAAGTTGAAGGTACTGTTACTACCATCTCCTAAACCGATAGTGAAGGTAGGATCTGAAGGTTGGAAAGTTACATTGCTATTACCAGCCTCAAGTAGTGCATTTAGTTCAACATCAGCAGCAGTAATGGAAACTCCACCGATGGCGGTTACAGGATTATCTACGGTGTAGGTGCTGCTGGTATTAACGATTAGAGAACCAACGGTTGTTATCGTACCGCTAGCAATTTCTCCAGCAGCAGTAAGAACTATATCTCCTTCATCACTAGTAGAACCACTCTCAAGTGTTCCTAGAACAGTATTAATTGAACTGTTCAGGCTTGTAAGCTCTATTGTTTGACCATTGGTTGTAATTGAAGTGTTTTCTTCTAACCTAATACCTTCTGTACTTGCAGACATACCTTCTAAGGTAATTGTCCCGGTTCCACTCGATTCGACTGCTCCACCTCTGCGCATGAAGATTCCATATTCGGTATTTGTAGTGCCATTACTGATACCTATTAATCTAATATTTCCATCTACTGAAGAAACCCTAGATACTGGAGCAGCGGGGTTATCATTTCCAAGAAATATACCTATGTTTAAGTTCCCACCGATTATTCCATCTCCATTAACAGTCCCCTCCAAGGTAATATTCCCGCTTCCTGTGGTTTCTACAACTGCTCCACCATTTAGTTCAATTCCCTGGGTAAAAGAACTGCTTCCAGTTCCTCCGATGCCAGTCAGGTTAATATCGCCATTTACTGATGAGATAGAAGTTTGATTAATAATATTGATTCCTTCACTATTTGTGCCATTCCCATCACCACCGATACCAGTGAGATTAATATTTCCATCCACTGATGAGATAGAACTCGTATTAAAAATAAATATCCCTTTATTAAAATTGCCATTCCCATCACTAGCAGTGCCTGTGAGGTTAATCGAACCTGCTCCAGTTGTTTCTACTGCACCACCTAGATTCAAGAAAATACCATGATTACCTTGTCCAGTCCCATTACTTGTACCAGTTAAGCTGATATTGCCATCATTGGAACTGATACTACCGGTAATGAATATCCCATAATTATCATTTATTCCAGCACCGCCTGTACCATTCAGGATGATATTTCCTGTCCCTGTCGTCTGTAAACTACCAGCAACCTCAATACCATAACCCTCAATACCACCTGCGGCACCAGTACCTGTAAGGTTAATATTGCCAGTGCCAGCATTGATAGTTGCACTGTCGTTGATCCGCACTTCACCAACTGCATTGCCATCGAAGGTTCCAGGCTCAATGGTGACATTGCCCCCGTTAGTCAGGATTTGCGCTAGGGGATTCATCACAAATTGAGCAGTTCCTGGATCTCGGTAGACTGGATCCGCCACATTTTCATCATTAATTGTGGCACTAAAGTTGCCCCCATCCAAGCTAATAACTACACCATTATTGAGAATAATGCTGCGCCCAGCTTGAAGTGCTAGAGTTTGAATGCTATTGGAAACGACATTTTCAGCAATGGTAATGTCGTTATTCGCTTGCAGAGTAATATTACCATTCAAACCAGTAATCTGATCCGCATCGAAGGTAACATCAAAGGCAGGATTTTCCGCAAAAGTATCATTGAGCCCTAAATCATCGATACCCCCATCGGCAATCGTGATATTTTTAGGGTCAAAGAGAATCTCACCAGGTGTACCATGAGCGGCACCCACATCAATCCAACCCCGAAACGTCAGGCTGTTGCTTCCTGATATCTCCACAAAGCCACCATTGCCAGTATTAGCACCCCCAGTAGCACTGACATCACCGGCAAAATGGGTAACTTCATCTGCCCAAGTGATGATTCTACCTCCGTCACCATCAACGAGAGCATCCGCAGCAATCACAGAATCGTCACTAACAAAAGTGCGCTTGGCATTGGGTACATTACCTAAACCTTGATAATCCCCACCAATCCGCACATTACCGCCACCATTAGTACCAGAAGCATCGATATTGGCACTAATTAAACCCACCTTGTCACCGAAAACATTAACACTGCCACCAATTGCACCAGTAACATCAACAGTACCAGAAGCGATCGCAATTCCCTCTTCTGGTGGCACAGTAATCCCTGAACCAGTCAAACTTACCGTGCCATCTGGGTTAACTGTTAATTTTGTCGCATTCTGCAAGTTACCCCCAGTCAGCAACCCAGCTAAATCCGTAGGCTCAATCCCCGCTGCCGTTGGCAAACCAGCATCATCATTAGCTGCTACTGACTCAATCTCCAAACTCAGCAGCATCCCTTCTTGGCTAATACGTACTATATTCTCTCCTGGCACCGCCGCGATCGTAACTTCGCCTCCCGCAGCTGAAATAGTACCTGTATTAATAACTGTGCCACCCAACAGAGTTAACTTGTTTCCCTCTCCTACTACCAACTCTCCCGCATTAACAATGCTCCCCGGTTGCTCCATCGTGAAGGCAAAACTGTGAGGATTTCCCACCAAAGCCTGATAGTTATTATCTCCTACAGCATTGAACCAACCACCATTAAAACCAATACCATTAGCCGTAGTAGCAGTAAATGCTGCTGGCACATCTAACCGAGCATTCGTACCAAAAATTATCCCTGCGGGATTCATCAAGTAGAGGTTGGAATTACCACCTGTTACCTCAATTAAGCCATTAATAATCGAAGCGTTACCCCCAACTACCCGTCCCAGGATATTCTGAATCTGCGGATTAGACAAAAAGTTAGCTATCTCTCCAGCATCTAAGCCAAATTGCTCCAAACTGTGGAACAGATTCGCACCATCTCCTGATAAAGTTCCCCCACTGATGTTGTAGCGATCGCCATCCGGAGTAACAATAGTACCAGTACCATCTGCCGCTGGAGTAATCGGTTGAGCTTGTGCTAGGGAAACTACCCCCCAAGGAACCGCTGCTGCTAGAGACACTAGTGCAAGAAGGCAGGAGGCAAAACCCACCCCTAACCCCTCCAAAGAGGGGAGCAGAAGGCAGAAAGGAAGGAAGCTTGTGTAGTAAGCTTTTTCACCTTTTTTAACTGACGGGTTATTTCCGCAGCGCTGCACCAGGAAAGATAACCAGCTAGAAGGCAGCTTAGTAAATTTCATGATTAGATACCTTTGGCACAAGGTAAACTAGAATTTTCTCTCAAAAAAATTCTATTTGCACCAAAACTCAAGAAAAATTTAGAGTTAGGAATTAAATATACGAGCAGTTACCCTTGACACCCAAGACAGTATCTACATTGTTCAATAACCAACAACCAACAACCAACAACCAATAACACAGGAAACTTGTCCTAAACTTTGATAGTCGTGTTTCAAAATAGGTAACGGCAACCACCAACAGTGATTTGGCTTCCTACTATAAAACTATGCGCTCTACTGTCAAGACGCCAACACCAATACCTTTGTGGGAGCAATTGCCCCTAGCTCAAGCCCCCAACTCAATCCAGCTGGATAATATCAAAACCCAGCTAGACTTGATTTTGCTGGGACTAGAAGCCTTAGCAGGCATTGGTTCTGAGGAAATACTCCGGGCAGCAGCTGACTTAAAATTGGAGTCAGTAGTGACTGACAGGGTAAATCTATGGCGTTTGCGTCAGTCTAACCCCATGCGTAAAAGTTCAGGAGGACGAAAGAAGCTGGATGTGGAAGAAGCGCGATCGCTAGTTCTGATTATCTGTCACCTTGCTCAAGAGCATCAGGAGCTAATCCGCCGTGCTGTTGCTCTACTTGAACAAATGGCAGAACAAAACCGCGAGCCACACCGCACCGCCTTGTTAGGAAACTACCTTGATAACTTCAGCAACACTTACCAAGAGCGCATGGAGCAACGAGACAATGTATCGACTGCTCAACTAACCCAGCTAGCTTTGAAACTGCTGATTGATTTGCTATTTTATAGCGGCCCCAGCGGCCATCGGCGTCTCTGGTTAGCATTGCTGGGTAGAGGTACTTACTAGAGAGTTGGGGGAGTGTGCGGAGATAGGGAAGACAAGGGAGACATTCCCAATTCCCAATTCTTAATTCTTAATTCTTAATTCTTAATTCCTAATTCCCAATGCCTTTCTTTAATTCTGTCCAGCGAAGCTACACCCCACCTACCTGCACCCTGAAAATTAGGGCAAAAAGCTCACCGTTGTCTCGTTGGGCAGGACAGTCGGTACTAAAAGAGCTAGGCTTTGAGCTATCTTTTGACGATCCACGACAAACAAAAGACCAACAGGTAACCATTCAGGGGAATGGAGCAGAACTGGAAATGTTATCTGAGGCTATTAATAGCTATGTGCAGAACCTGCTCGAATCTTCAGCAGCGTCAATGCCAATAGTATTGCAGATGACCAATGGTAACCATGACAAGAATTCTTTGGCTGTAGCTGAGTCTAGCGTCACTCCCCAAATTTTGTTAGCAGAGCAAGAATTAGAGGAAACATCAGATAAATTAGACAATTCATCCTCAGTCCGCAGTTTCCAGTCAAACCCCAAACTGCTTACTCTGAAATCTCCAACTCTCCTTTCCCCTATCTACCTACAACCAAAGGGCTTAGTTGCTCATAACCTATTTCTCGGTCAACTGGCTACCAAGGAATCTGGGGCAGTTATTGAACTGACAGTGTTACAGCTGTTCGACTTAGCAACAGCTCTGGAGCAATATGCTAGTGAAGTTGTAGCATTACCCACTCTCAGCCAACCTGGAGCTAAAACTCTACCCCCTTGGGCTCGCGCCGCAGCAGCTTTAGTATTGGCAGTGGGTGTAACTACTGCTGGAGTTAAATTACTTGAAGAGTCTAATACCAATCAACAAGCAGCTGCACCCACAGCTGAGCAAGACTCGAGTCCAAAAGAGGAAGCACCACTTCTTACTAGAGTTCCACCAGCACCAACACCAACTTTAGTACCCCCAAGTCCTCCCACTGCTTCACCAAAACTGCTACCTCCTTCACCGGTTACTCCTCCACCTCCTGAGGTAAATTCTTCAGCTCCCATAACCCAAAATTCACCACCGCCAGTAAATACGGGTAGGATAACTACTACTATCCAGCCACAATCTCCTGCTCCTATTAATAGACAAGCTCCTATTCCTAGACAAGCTCCTATTAATAGACAAGCTCCTGCTCCTATTAATAGGCAAGCTCCTATTAATAGGCAAGCTCCTCGTTCTAATCCGACTACTCCTAATCGGAGAAGCCGTACTGCTACATCTCCTAGAAATAATTCCCCAGTTGAGGCAAGGAAACCTAAACCATTAAAGACAGCTCCACCTCTACCAGACTTACCACCTCTTCAGGGAGATGTTGCTGTTTCTGAGACTGTTGAACCAGTTGTTCCTTCTCCTGCAGCTGTTACTCCTCCAGGAAATTTAGCCCAAATTGAGTCGGCTCCAGAAGTTAATTCTGCTCCTGCCGGGGATACTACTGATAGTGAAGTTAAATTGTTTGATGCTATCCCTCAAGTTAAAGAAGTGAGAGATTATCTGGAACAGCGATGGCAACCTCCTACTGAGTTGACACAAATGTTGGAGTATAGGCTGGTGCTGAGTGCAGATGGTTCTATTCAAAGAATAATTCCTTTGGGGGAAGCTGCCACAACTTATATAGATCGCACCTCAATACCTAAAGTTGGTGAATCTTTTGTTTCTCCAGTCGAGGGAGAAGGTAATCCTATAATCCGCGTAGTTTTGAAACAGGATGGTCAAGTAGAGACATTTTTAGAATAAAAGATAACTGGCAAGATGCCAGTTCCACAAGAGATTAGCCATTAGCCAAATTTGCCCCTACTTTTCTTGCTTCTCCAACCCAACTATCAAACAACTGTTGATGGTTATTAATCCACTCTTGAGCATGACGACGGATATCTGCTGGCTTATTTTCCCCCTTGTGAACGAGTTGTTGCTGAGCGTTAACCTCTTCAATCTGAATCTGAACCAACTCAAACCAGCGTTTGGCAGCTGGATTAGCTCTGACAAATTCCTTGTTCGCTAAAATACGAACTTGATCAACTGCAAATCCGAGATTTTTCCCATCTACCGAGGTGTTTTGTTCCCTCGACTCTCCTTGGTCTTCTGGTAAACTTGCGAAGGGAACCTCTAACCAAACTGCATCTTCGCCCGGTTCTAAGATAGAAGCTAGCCAATGAGGTGTCCAAGCGTAGTAAAGGACAGGTTTGCCTTGCTGATGGCGAGTCAGAATATCTCCCATGAGGGCGGAGTAATCTCCTTGGATATGTTCAACGGTATCCTCTAACCCGTAAGCTTTCAAGTGATGGTCGATAACTGGTTCGCAACTCCAACCAGGAATACAACCGATTAAATTAGCTTTACCATTACCATCTGAGTCAAAGAGCTGAGCAATTTGGGGGTCTTTGAGTTGCTCCAAGTTGGTAATGTTATATTCATCAGCTGTTTTTTTATCAATTTGATAGCCTTGCAACGTATTGGGAATAATAGTTCCAACTCGTTCTAATTTCTCCTCTCCACCATTTTTTTGAAATAAAACTTTGTTGAGTGCTTCCCAGTAACTACCATAAAAGTCTAAATCGCCCTGACTCACAGCAATGTGCAGAGCAGGGATACTAGTGAGTTGTTGTTGTTCTTTGATGTTGTAGCCGAGGTTTTCCAACCCAAGATTAACGACTTGTGTCAGAAACCAGGAGCTTGCCGTCGTACTAGAACCAGAACGTACAACCACTCCTTTTCCAGGCATTACCGTTTCTGCTGCTGTTGATTGAGTAGTAGCTTGAGTAGTTGGTTGCCAGGTGAACAAACCTACATACAAAGTCAGGAAAAAGGCGAGGGTAACGCTAACCATAGTCAGTTGTTGAGAACCCGATAGGGAGCGAATAAAACCAATTGGACCCCGTTCTTGCCAAGAGGGCTGACTATTACTTTGACCTACAGCTTGGGCAATCCTATCAAGCATAACGGCAATTAGCACAATACCGAATCCCCCAACAGCAGCTAGTCCGACATCTAAGCGACCAACTCCTTGCAGTACAATCAATCCTAGTCCTGGCACTGCAATCATTGAGGTAACTACTGACATCGCTAATGCCAATAAAACTGTTTGGTTCAAGCCAGCAAGAATGGTTGGTAGAGCCAGGGGAATTTGCACTTCCCACAGCAGTTGAAAAGGTGTTGAACCAAAGGATTTAGCAGCTTCTACTACTTCAACGGATACTTGCCGAATGCCCAAGTTAGTCAGACGAATGAGAGGCGGTACAGCAACAATGAAGGTTGCCATTACTCCAGGAATTTTACCAATGCCAAACAACATCACCACCGGCACCAGATAGACAAAGGCAGGGATAGTTTGCATGACATCTAGCGCAGGTTTAACTAATCCCTCTACGCGATCGCTCCTAGCAGAGGCAATACCTAGGGGAATACCAATTACGGTGCAAAACACTACCGCTGTCATGACTAAAGCTAGGGAGACCATCGCTTCTTCCCAAATCCCCAGAAAGCCAATCAAGGTTAGGGCAACGACACTATAAATCGCAATTACTTTACCAGCTAATTGCCATGCTATCAAACCAATAATTAAGAGTAAAATTAGAGGAGGAATAGCAAGAAAAAGGGATTCTATACCATCAAGCACAAGGCTGACGGGGAAACTAATAGCTTGGAAAAGAGGACGAAAGTTATCAACAAGGAAATCAATGGCGGTGCTAATCCAATCATCGAGTGGGATTTGATAAAGCTCAAAAGGGTTCAAGAGCACATCTAGGTTATTTGTCATTTGTCATTTGTTATTTGTTATTTGTTGTTTGTTGTTTGTTATTGGTTATTTGTTCAGAACTTATGCAAAAAAAAATGTATTCTTTCTACTTTTTTCCCATTCTAAATTCTAAATTCTAAATTCTTAATTCTCAACGCTTACCAATACTAGTAAGGATATCGGATTGTTCTACAATCCCTTGGAACTTACCTTCTTCATCAACTACAGCAACAGGAAGTCCTTGTTGGTAGAGGTGAAACATATTTTCTAAGCAGGTTGAATCTTTAACTGTGGGGAAGTCCGTTTGCATAAATGTAGTAATATTATTCATTTTTTGTTGAATAGCTAATGCAAGATTGGATTTGTTGAGAATGCCAACGGGTTTGTTGTACTGGTCAACAACATACAAGTATTTGGCATTAGAGTCTTGCGTTTTTTTCCATGCCTCTTCGCTTGAGTCTTGAGAGAGAACCAAAGGAGTTGTTTGACGAACAATTGAGCTAGCAGTGAGAACTTGGGCGCGATTGATATCTTGGATAAAGGCGCGTATATAGTCGTCAGCTGGTTGGGTAATCAGTTCCTCTGGTGTACCAATTTGGACGATATAGCCATCTTTCATCACACCAATATGATCGCCGATTTTTAGTGCCTCGTGAATATCATGGCTGATAAACACAATCGTTTTGTGCAATTGTTTTTGGAGTCGCAGTAATTCATCCTGCATTTCTCGCCGAATTAAGGGATCAAGGGCGCTGAAAGGTTCGTCCATCAGTAAAATATCGGCATCCGTAGCTAAAGCACGAGCCAATCCTACCCGTTGTTGCATCCCACCACTAAGAGAAGATGGTAAATAATCTGCCCATTGGCTTAAACCTACAACTTCTAAGGTTGAAAGAGATTTTTGGCGGCGTTTGGCTTTATCTATTCCCCGCATTTTCAAACCATACTCTACATTCTCTGCTACAGTTTTGTGGGGAAACAATCCAAAGCGCTGAAATACCATTGATACTTTACTTAAGCGAATTTCTCGCATCCGTTGTTCATCAACGTGGGCAATGTCTTCTTCATCTAAATAGATATTGCCACTAGTGGGATTAATCAGACGGTTGATGCAGCGAACTAAAGTAGATTTTCCCGAACCGGATAACCCCATTACGACAAATAATTCCCCTTTATTGACTGTAACAGATACATCGGCAATGCCTAAAACCTGACCTGTTGCTTGCAAGATAGAATCTCTAGTTCCACCTTCTCGAAACAGCTTGAGAGCAGTACGAGGCTTTTCTCCATAAATTTTAATCAGATGCTCAATACGAATTTTTGGTGTGGAATTTGTCATTTGTTATTGGTTAATTTACTGCCAAAACTCTGTAGAGACGTTGCATGCAACGTCTCTACAATGTGAAACATAACAAATTTTTCAGTGCAGGATTTGGTACTCTATCATCAAAGTGAAATTGGAGAGTGGAGGCTATGCATCTACCCTCCACCCCCTTTCTCATGATCATCATTATCAATCAATTAATTATCCAATTTCAGCACCTGTTCGGTAACCGCCAGACTCTCTTCATAAAGCATCTCTCGACCCCAGCGTTGTAGTTGCTGACTCAGTAGCTGTTCAGTTTTTTGGTCAAACAGCGGTGATACCTGCTGAATACGGCAAGACTGAGCACCACCACCTGCTTCCATCCGCATACAACCTGTTGTTTCTGAACACAAAACTGTACAGCAGTCAGCTTCCATATTCGTAGAACCCAAGCGCAGACTGATCAAATCCCCAGCAACTTCTCCTGTGTCAGCGACAGGAATTCCTGCTAACTCTGCTTCCACGGATCGCCCATCTGAGGTGGTAAGCTTAATGCGCCGGATATCATAATCACCGCCTTCTTTTTGATAGGAGTCAGGATGCCACTGTAGGCGAGAAGCCAACCAACTGAGGAACATCAATGCCTGAGCTTGATTTCCTTTTTCGTAATCAATAGTTACCTTGTCAACCTCCAGAAGTGCGGCACGACGCTCTGGCGGGTCAAAAGCCTCAGCAGTCAACTCTTGCCATGCTGCTAACCGTCGCCAATTGAGGTCGGCAATCGGAGTTCCTTGGTTCATCAGCGTTAGTACTTGTAACATATCTGCTTCTGGGTGGCGGAAAGTACTAGAGTCAATAATTACACTATTGCTCAGACTTGCCAGTCGCTTGAAAAGACCATAGTTAGGATCCGGTGTCGCTTTCCACCAAACAAACTTCGGTAATTCCCCAATCATCAGTTCAGAAATGAGTCCGCTGACTCGTTCTAAAGCAGCATTAGTACCCTTGAGAGTGATATATTCACAGCAAACTAAGGTATTATGGCTATACTTTTGCACAGGGCAAGAAGCAGACACCTGAGCGGTAACCCCTTGATCTTCCCCAGCAGTTGGGAAAAGGGCAATAATTCGACAAGGGTTGGCAGCTGCGATCGCATCTGCAATCCCAGCTCCTTCCATATCACCGGAATATCCTTCTGTGTTATTTGTCTCTCCTTGGGTTAGTTTTTCTGCATATTCCTCTCGCAGCTTTGCTTTAAAGGTTTCATCTGCTTTACCAGTCCTCTTTAATCCATAAGCTTTTTGTGCTGCTTTAATCGCAGAGAAAAGGCGTGGACCTGCTATACCATCAATTGGGCCAGAGTAATATCCCAGTGCAGCCAACAGCTGCTGAGTTTCTTCTGGTTCATAAACCACTAAACTAAAAGTCGCTGCTCGTACTGCCGACAGACCCTCACCGCTTTCTCCAGCACCACCATTGCTCTGCCAGATTTGGCGTAGCTCCGCCTCAATTTCACTAAACGAAACATCTTTGGGTGATTGTATATAAACAATCGGAGGAGATTGTGTAGCCATATTGGTTATTGGTTGTTTGTTGTTTGTTGTTTGTTGTTTGGGAATTGCTAATTGCTAATTGCTAATTGCTAATTGCCCATCGGGAATTTCTCCCTTGTCTCCCCCAGCTCCCCATCCTCGCGTTCCTCTTCACAACCTGCGCCACCGGCGTCCATCTCGATTAATCAAGTTTTCTGCCTCTGATGGCTCCCAGGTTCCTGCTTCGTACTGAGGAACCGAAGCTGGATCTGAGGGGGCGTCCCATGCTGCTAATGCTGGAGTCACCACCCGCCAAGCTTCTTCCACTTCATCAGCACGGGTAAATAAAGTTTGATCCCCTAACATACAGTCAAGCAGTAGCCGATTATACGCATCTGCTGTTGCCATTCCAAAAGAAGAGCCGTAGCTAAAGTCCATATCCACCGTGCGGGTGCGTAAATCTGCTCCTGGCATTTTCGCTTCAAAACGCAGGGAAATCCCCTCATTGGGCTGTAGACGCATGGTTAAAACATTAGGACTAGTCTGTTGGGCAGCAGATTTAAAAATCATCAGTGGGACATCCCGAAACTGGATGGAAATCTCGCTTACCTTTTTCGGTAGACGTTTACCTGTGCGCAGATAGAAAGGAACACCTTGCCAACGCCAGTTATCAATCACTAGCTTCATTGCTACGTAGGTTGGCGTGGTAGAGTTGGGATTCACTCCTGACTCCTCACGATACCCAGGAACCTGTTCGCCTTTCATCCAACCGGCTGAATACTGACCTCGAATAGCTGAATTCTCGAGATTATGAATATCTGCTAGGTGAGTGGCTTCAATAACTTTTACCTTTTCTGTCCGGATACTATTAGCATCTAAAGCATTAGGGGGTTCCATCGCCGTGAGGCAGAAAAGCTGCATCAGGTGGTTCTGCACCATATCCCGCAAGGCTCCAGAAGTCTCATAGTAACCGGCTCGATCTTCAACACCCACCGTTTCTGCTACAGTAATCTGGACATGGTCAACAAATTGACGATTCCATAGGGGTTCAAAGATGGCATTGGCAAAGCGGAATACTAATAAATTCTGAACAGTTTCTTTGCCCAAGTAGTGATCAATACGATAAACTTGATTTTCTTTACAGACTTTTTGTACTACCCTGTTGAGAGCTTGGGCTGAACTCAAGTCCTTGCCAAAAGGTTTTTCAATTACCAAGCGGTGCTTCATGGGATCGGTTAGCATTCCGGCTGCTCCCAGTTGTCGGAGAGCTTCCGGGAAAAACTTGGGAGAAACCGCTAGGTAAAATACCCGGTTTCCCATCGTTCCTCGTCTACCATCTAGTTCCCCTAAGAAAGCTTTTAATTTCTGATAGCTTTCTGGTTTGTCCATGTTACCGGAGCAATAAAAAAGACCTTCGGCAAAATCTTTCCATACTTCTTCTGATTCTATACCGTCGGAAAATTCTTCAATTCCCTCACGCATTTGTTCCCGGAAATAGTCATGGCTCCAGTCCCGACGGGCGACACCAACAATAGTTATTTCCGGCGGTAGGCGTCGCCCACGTTTAAGTTGATAAATAGCTGGTACCAATTTGCGTTTAGTCAGGTCTCCAGAAGCACCAAAAATCACCATAATTAAAGGTTCTGGCGTCCTTTCCTGTTGCAAGCCAACGCGCAAGGGATTTTCTAACAGAGTTACCATAGGAAGAATGAAGAATTAAGAATGAAGAAGTAAGAATGGGGAATGGAGAATGGGGCTTTGCTGAGGATCGATATTTTATCGCTTTTTACTCAGCACTTATGGTATGTTTTGTCACTATTCCCCTATTTACTAGAGTGTCAGTCAATAAACCGGGTTTCTTTTGGGAAAATCTTGATATTTTGTGGTTATCCTTACGAGAAACCCGGTTTGAAGAGAACTTCACTGACTCTCTTGTTCTAACTTAAACTGTTGCCAATTGATTGACTTTGTCTTCTAGAGATGACATTAAGGACTCAAAAGGCTTAATGAATTTGTCAATTCCTTCAGTCAGCAGTTCCTCCATCACATTGTCTAGATTGATATTGACATCTGGATCTTTGAGAGTTTCAATCAACTGGTAAGCTTCATCAACAGCTGTTTCTACACGACTAGCAGGGTCGCAATGATCAGCACAAGCTTCGATCGTGCTAGGGGGCAAGGTATTGACAGTATCAAGACCAACCAGCTCATCAACATACATCACATCGCTGTAGGCAGGGTTTTTGGTACTAGTACTTGCCCAGAGTAAACGCTGAACCTTGGCTCCTTTTGCTGATAGAGCCTTCCAGCGATCGCTCTGAATAATTTTTTTGTACTCTTGATACGCAATTTTGGCATTAGCGATCGCTACTTTACCTTTAATCTTCTCCAGCTTCCCTTGTAAATTAGGTTCATCAACACTTTCAAGTTTGTGATCAATCAACCCATCAATATTGCTATCGATCCGGCTCAGGAAGAAACTAGCCACGGAAGAAATATTACTGATATCTTTACCTTCTGTAACCCGCTGTTCCAAACCCCGGATATATGCCCAAGCTGTGTCAATGTAGCTCTGTACTGAGAACAACAAGGTAACATTAACGTTAATACCTTCGCTAATCACTCGCTCTACAGCTGGTAAACCTTCACGAGTACCAGGAATTTTAATCATCACATTTTCCCGACCAATTGCCTGATAATAGCGAATGGCTTCTTTGATAGTGCTTTCGGTATCTTCAGCAATGTTCGGTGGTACTTCAATACTAACGTAACCATCGAAACCCTTGGTTTCCTCATAAACAGGCTTGAAGATGTCGCAGGCATTGCGGATATCCTCAAATACCAGGGATTCATAAATCTCCATTACAGATTTATTTGCCCGAATGCCTGCATCAATAGCCTTATCGTAGACAGCATTCCCTGCGATCGCTTTTTGAAAAATCGCAGGGTTAGAAGTAATCCCACAAATACCGCGCTCACTAATGAGTTGCTTGAGTTCGCCGGATTCAATAATAGTACGGCTGAGATTATCCATCCAGATACTCTGACCGTAAGTTTTTTCAATTTGGAAGATTGGATTGTTGGCTACTGCTGTCATGAATTAACTCCTACTGCTTGTTTTTTTTCGGATTGCAGATATTCAATGGATGAAAAAAGATTCCTTATTGTTAACCAATCCTTAGGACTAACCAAAAATCTTTCTTAATACTTCATATTTCATTAATGTGCTATCGGTAACCCTTCTCGGGACTCTCGTGCCCTATCCTCAATAAAAGACTTCACAAGATCCACATTTTCTTTGCTACCAATAATTAATGGTGTACGGGCATGAAGCTTCTCGGGCAAAACATCTAGAATGTCTTCATTTCCTGTACTTGCTCTGCCACCAGCTTGCTCCATTAAAAAGGCAAGGGGCGAAGATTCGTACAATAGACGCAACTTACCTTCGGGTTTTCTGATCGTGCCAGGATATAAAAAGACCCCACCCTGGAATAAAATCCTGTGGAAATCTCCTACTAGGGCTCCACTATAGCGAGCTGTATATCCTTCGTGACGATGCACATAACGAATGTAGTCTCGCATGGACTCTTCCCACTGCCAGAAGTTTCCTTCATTAGTGCTGTAAACAGGACCATGTTCTGGCACTTGAATGTTTTCACTCGATAGGATAAATTCACCTAAGCTGGGATCGAGGACAAAAGCGTGAACACCAGTGCCAATGGAATACACTAGCATTGTGCTAGGACCATAGAGAATATAACCAGCGGCAATTTGTTTGCGTCCATTTTGGAGCAAATCTCGGGCTTCCCCATCAATATCGTTGCCTTCTTGCTTACGAATCGAAAAAATCGAACCAAGATTCAGGTTGACCTCGATATTTGAGGAACCATCAATTGGGTCGTAAAGTAGGGTATAACGTCCAATAGGACAGTTTTCTGGGATGTAGTAGGGCTTTTCCATTTCCTCGGATGCTAAGCGACAGACAAGACCACTTTGCTTAAATACCGAAATAAAGACGTCATTAGCATAGACATCCATTTTTTTAACGGATTCTCCCTGCACATTGACATTACCCGTAAATCCTAAGGCTCCTTCCACTAAACCAGCACGGCTCATGCGTCGAGAAATCAGCTTTGCTGCTAGGGCAATGCGATTCATGATTGCACTGAGATCCTGTGCTTCCATGGAGAAGCTTTGGAGCTCCTGTAAAACATGACGAGACAGTGTTGTACAATCACGATCCAGCGTGCGATCTTGCTCAACAGGCACACTTGTATCTACCATCGTTTTCCTACTCCCTATCGAGTTAGGCAGTTGCTCATGAGGCTGCCTTAAAAATCTGAATGCTTAGTCCTCTTTGTTTTTCCATTTTAAATAGGCATTTTTGATCAAGCTGATAACTTTAGATCAACTACAGAAGTTTAGGAAAGAGTTTAGAGATGGACACTTAAAAAGGACATTGGATCGACTTCTTTTCTTTTATTCTGTCCTATTGTTTTTTTAATAGCCTCTCGGATGTAAAATACTCCTGCCGTAATGATTGAACATAGCAAGGTAATCTTAAGAAAATATTAATTATGGGAGAACATAAACGCATTGGAATTCTCACTAGTGGTGGAGATTGTGCTGGGTTAAATGCTGTGATTCGAGCTGTAACTCACCGCGCTGTAGGCAGTTACAAATGGGAAGTATTGGGCATCTTACGAGCTACCTATGGTTTGATGCACCATCCTCCTCAAGCAATGAAGCTTGATAGAGATAAAGTTGATCTAACTCTTACTAATGCTGGCACTATGCTAGGAACTACCAATAAAGGAGACCCCTTTGCTTTTCCTATGCCAGATGGCACAGTACGCGATCGCTCAGAAGAAATTATTTCGGGTTACCATGAACTCGGACTTGATGCCCTAATCGGCATTGGGGGAGATGGCTCTCTAGCGATTTTACGCAAAATAGCTCAGCAGGGGAAACTTAACTTTGTTGGCATCCCTAAAACTATTGATAACGATGTAGCGATTACAGAACGCTCCATTGGGTTTGATACAGCAGTCAACATTGCTACCGAGGCTCTGGATCGCTTACACTTTACTGCTGCTAGCCATGACCGGGTGATGATTTTGGAAGTAATGGGTCGTGATGCCGGTCATATTGCCATCAGTGCCGGAATTGCTGGAGGTGCTGACATTATCCTGATCCCAGAAATTAGCTATAGCATTGACAATATTTGCAGCAAAATCAAGGAACTCCAAGAGCAGGGTCGGAACTTTTGTATCGTGGTTGTTTCAGAAGCCGTCTGTACGGAAGCGGGAGACAAGGTTGAGTGTCTAGTCAGCTTTGGGGAACGCCGATATGGTGGTATTGGTCATTATCTGGCAGAGCGTATTTCTGCATGTAGTGGAGCCGAAACGCGAGTAACTGTGTTAGGGCATACCCAACGCGGGGGTACACCGTCTCCCCTTGACAGATTAATTGCCTCCGCTTTTGGGGTTGCTGCTGTTGATTTAATTGCCAACGAGGAATATGACCGGATGGTTACTTGGCAAAACCGCCAGGTTATGAGTGTACCGATTGCTGAGGCAATTAGCCAATATCAAGCAGTAGACCCTAAGGGTTCCTTGGTTAAAACTGCTAGAGGCTTAGGTATTTGTCTGGGAGATTAGAATTGTTGCTCCACTCTTAACCGATTACTACTGGCATGACACGCCTAAAACTGTAGGTTGTAGATTGGGTTGAACAATAGTGAAACCCAACAAACTCTGATTGGCTTTGGGTTTCGTTCCTCAACCCAACCTACTGGCCTACTTCCCTTTTGTGGTATACAAAAAACTCATCCTCTTATTGGTGCTCCAATGAAGGGATGAGGTTTGGCAAAAATACTGTTATTAACAAGGGCTAATAACAGGAGATTTGGTATAAAAACTAGAAACCAAGGGTCAGAGTGAGTTTAAAATCGCTCTATCTGCCACGACGGCGATTATCTTCTCGGGGTCTTGCTTTATTGACTCTGAGCTGACGTCCCATCCACTCAGCGCCATCTAAACTAGAGATGGCTGATTCTTCTTCAGCATCTTCTGACATTTCAACAAAGGCGAAACCGCGTACTCGACCTGTTTCACGATCCGTTGGCAATGTGACTCGATTAACGCTGCCGTAATCAGCAAATACTAGTCTTAAATCTTCTTCGGTGGCTTGGTAAGAAAGATTTCCTACGTAAATGGTCATGTGGCTATATAAGGCTGAACTAAGTATGATAATTCAGAGTTACAGAAGAGATTTAGACAATACAGGTTGCTCAAAATCTTTCTGACTAACCAAGAGCAAATTTTTGATTTAAGCAGCCACATATGTAGCGACAGAACGCAAAAATTTACCAAAGTTAGCTCTGGATTTGTACCTATGGTCTTATCATAGCCTAATCATGTACTTGTGAGGAGTCGCATATCTTACATAAACGTTAAATGCTAGGTAGATCAGGATCTAGTCTTCAGGAGATACCTACTTTCAATCCTTATTAGTTAAATTTTGTCTTATTCAATCGAAATTGATTGAGGACCACTATTTTTGCCATTGCCACTTTCTTTCGAGGTAGCAGTGTATTCAGTAGAGCCAGTTTGTTTGTCTAGCCAACTCTTGACTGGATCATCTGAGAGGTTCAGTCGAAACGCTCCAGAAAAAAATCCACCCAAAAAAGCAACCGGCTGCCGAGTCAGTTCTGTAAAAATTGGTGTTAGTTCTTCAAGGAACATCTTTGTCTGTCCTTATTAGGGTCAATGGTACTAATGCTTACTCTCGTATCGTAACGTGTTTGTTGAATTATCGAGTCTTAGGCATTCAAATTCATTAGCTTAAGTCTTCCTTCCCTCCATACTCGTCATACTCTAGATATGTCTTAGAAGCTCGTGTTCTCTTTGTTTTCTCAAACAGCTGCCACAAGGGGGGCAAAATGGCTCCGCCGATAACACCTAAACCAACACTAAAAGCCAGTACAATGCCCACGGGAATCTCAATTGACTCAAAGTAAAGAAATCTTAGAGATACGGGCTTAATATTTTGAATGGATAGTAGCGCGATCGCCCCTATCCATCCAGCTACAATCAAGGAGGAGAGTAAGTTAGCAAAGGTTTTCATTGGTCATTGGTTGTTGGTTATTTGTTTTTTTATTGAAACAGGTGTCAGACTCTCCACAAAAAAATTCCTACAATTGCCAACAACCAACCACCAATCAAGTTAAACTGCGGCAGGTTCCATCTTGTCGATCATTTGCTTCATCGCTTGAGCAATTTGGTTTTGCTGTTCTAGGGAGTTGGTTTCCATGTAAACACGCATTAGAGGTTCAGTACCTGAAGGACGCAACAGTACCCAACTACCTCCTTCCAAATAGAGTTTGATGCCGTCTTTGCGACCTACTTCTTTAACTTTAATACCAGCAACCTCTGTGGGAGGATTACTAGTACAGGCTTCCAGAACTGCTGCTTTATGGGCATCATTTAGGTGCAGATCGAGGCGCTGATTAAACAGAGGACCATTAGCTTCGGCAATTGCTTCTTCTACCAGTTGGGATAATGGTTTACCTTCATAGGCGATCGCTTCTGCCACTAACATATTCGCCAGAATGCCATCTTTTTCAGGAATATGTCCAATGATACTCAAGCCGCCTGACTCTTCACCACCAATGAGCACCTCGGTTTCCCGCATTTTCTCACCAATGTACTTAAAGCCTACTGCTGTTTCGTAAATTTCCAGACCGTGCTTGAGGGCAAAGTTATCTAACAGATGGGTTGTAGCAACGGTACGGACAATTGCCCCTGTTTGGTCTTTATTCTTGATGAGATGACGCGCCAGCAGTAATAGCACAGTATTCGGAGTCAAGACGTTACCTTGCTCGTCTACAATGCCAAAACGGTCAGCATCACCATCCGTAGCTAAACCCAAATCAGCGTTATCTTGCTTGACAGCCTCTACTAGTTCTACCAGCTGCTCTTCTTTTGGTTCTGGCATTCCCCCACCAAACAAGACATCGCGGGTAGTGTGGAAGGCTTGCGTTTCACACTGACAATGTTCCAGCACTGCATCCAGATAACCACGAGAAGTTGAGTAGAGGGCATCGTACTTCACCTTCAGGTGAGCACTACGAATCTTCTCTACATTAAGCAAGGTGTAGATGAATTTCAAATAGGCTGGTTTAGGGTCAAACGTGGAAATTTTATCTCCATGATTACCGCTAGGAGGTGCATCATCTGACCCTTCAATGTTGGCAACAATTGTATCAGTAATTTCTGGTGTGGCAGGTCCAGCATAATCAGGAATATATTTGATGCCACAATAGGGTGCTGGGTTATGAGATGCAGTAAACATCAGTGCTCCAGCTGAGTTAAGCTCACGAGCATTGTAAGCAATTACTGGTGTTGGACAATCCCGGTCAACAATTTTCACAGTCCAACCCAAGTCTGCTAAAATTTCAGCTGCAGTGCGGGCAAACTGGTCGGCAAGAAAACGGGGGTCGTAGCCGATCAAAACCGGACGGTCTTTAGTGTAGGCAGTTTCTAGATAGCTAGCGATCGCGCGGGTTACCTTACAAACATTGGAGAAGGTAAAGTCATCGGCGATAATCCCTCGCCATCCATCGGTGCCAAACTTAATCTTCTTTGGGCTGTTTGCTACACTCATTTCGGCTAATGTTCTCAAATTCAACTAGATCTTAATCTATGCTGATCATCTGTGGGAGTAGGGAAGCAGCAAAAGAAGCATTCAAATGGAAACATTCTCTATCTACCAAGACCTTCGCAGTGCTCCAACCAAGCTTTCAGCTATGGTTGGTGGTGAAGCGGAGCGCGACCGATAGGGAGCAATCAGCCAATTTCAGACTGCTGCTGAATGTATTGCTTCAAGATTGATTGCGACTTTCGCTAATATATCCCCATGCTAACACTGACCTATGAGTACAAACTAAAACCAACTTGGCAGCAACTTGAGACACTAGAACACAGCATCTTGGTGTGCCGAAAGGTTTGGAATTATGCACTCACAGAGCGCAAAGATTGGATTGCTTCGCGCAAGTGTCTCATCAATGCTTGCTCTGTGCGCAGTGAGTACATCATGGCGGCTGACTCTCCCTATCCGAGCTTCGCCCATCAGTGCAAATCTCTGACTCAAGCCAAGAAGACAAATCCCCAATTGAAATGTGTCAATGCTCAGGCACTTCAGCAGGTGCTGAAGACGCTCGATAAAGCATTCAAGGACATGAAAGAGCGTGGGTTTGGCTTCCCTCGGTTTAAGAAGTCCGGGCAAATGCGGTCATTCGTGTTCCCTCAGTTGGGTAAGAATCCATTGGGTGAGGGATGGGTGAAGTTGCCCAGCGTTGGTAAGATAGCCATTCGTCAGTCTCGTCCCTATCCTGAGAACTTTACGGTGAAGCAAGCTCGGGTCGTCAAGCGAGCATCCGGGTTCTACGTCATGCTCTGTTTTCAGGCAGAGTTGTCTATACCTGAGGTGCCACTGACGGGTGAGTGTGTTGGCATTGATGTTGGGTTGGAATACTTCCTGTCAGCCTCCGATGGGCTGCAAGTGAATCGACCTCGGTTTTTTGTTGACCTGCAACGCGAGCTGAAATTGCTGCAACGCAGGCTCAAGAGAAAGGATTTGGGGTCGAACAACTCGAAGAAGTTGCAACTCAAGATTTCCAAACTGCATGAACGAATCAGCAACACCCGCAAGGACTTCCACTTCAATATTGCCCATCGCTTGTGTGATAGGGGAGATGTGATTGTTGTCGAAGACCTCAACCTGATTGGTTTATCCCGTGGCATTCTCGGCAAACACATGCTGGATGCTGGACATGGTCGGTTTCTGAACCAGATTCTGCCGTGGGTATGTTTCAATCGCGGAAAAGGGTATCTGAAGGTTGATGCTCGTGGAACGAGCACCGAATGCCCTGATTGTGGCCGTGCAGTGAAAAAGACGCTGACAGACCGTTGGCATGAGTGTCCCCATTGTGGTTCATCAATGCCTCGGGATATTGCCAGCGCAATTGTGCTCAAGAAAAGGGCGGTGGGGCGCACCGTTCAAGAAAAAGCTTGTGGAGACGGTCTAGCGGGGGTGGCTGCATCAATGTGCTTCCATCTAGCCAAGAGTCTGTGAATCAAGAATCTCCATCCATACCCGTTAGGGTTGCGTGGACGAGCGTCAAAAGAGGTATGATTATACTGGATTGAAATGGTACATTAGCAGCATCATTAACTTAATGATCGACCCATCCTATCGCCTTTTGCCATTAGGAGAACATATTAATCGGAGCTGTAAGCTATGGTGAGCCAGACTGAAACCCAAACTCGACAAACGGTTCAATCCGAAGTTGCTCGTCTGCGGGAAGATTTGCGTCTGAGAGACCAGCTGGTACAGCAATTATCTCAGGAACTATTCCGCCTGGTCAAAGGTAATGCCAACTTTATGCCTCAGCCGGAGGTTTCTGAACGCCACCAGGCTCAGATGCGCTCTTTACGAGATCAGCTGCAAGAGGTGGAGCAGCAGGTTAAATTTTACCAAGAGCAGATTACAGCCCGTGATGAAGAAATTTATCAATTGCGGCAGTCGGTTCAGGAATTAACAGACCGTTCACGTATGCTAGAGCAAGTAGTACAGGAACTCCCCCAAATTTATCGTCAGAAGTTTTCTGAGCGGATGATACCAGTAAGAGAAAAGGTGGCGATGTTACAACGGGAAAACCGGCAGCTCCATACTGAGTTACAAAGTGTAAGTTACCGACTAGCAGTAAGAAATCGGAACATTACCCGGATTGATTTACCTAGCTTCTCTCCTGCTAATGGTAGTCCAATTCCTACGTTTGGGAGTGTTTAGGTAATTTCCTTTGCAGCGGGGTACTTAACCAAGATTTGGTATTACCTCGCTTCCTGTTGCCAGATAACCTATCTTTTCTTTCTTTGTGTCCTTTGTGCCTTTGTGGTTCATTCGATTTTCAAAGTTGCTGCTTCTAAATGTTTGATTAACGTTCCCCGAGGAAGTGGTCCTTGCAAGTGATTCCAGGGTAACACCTGCTCAGTTGACCAATCCTGATGGACGTAGAAGTCTAGTTCTGGTAGTTTCCCTTGCAACTGCTTGAAGGCACGGCGAAAACTACCTACAGAGTCCCCATAATTTCTGGTTAGTTCCAACAACTGAGATAAACGGCGATCTCCTCGGGAAATGAGTGCCTGAATTACTGACCAATTATAGCTTTCCGGTCTAAAATCAATACCACGCGATCGCAACTGCTTCTGCAAGTATTTCAGTCGCTTCTGAGCTGGTTGATTCACCCCCAACCACTGAAAAGGGGTATGTGCTTTGGGGACAAAGGTGCTGCAACCTAAGGTTAAATGTAAGCCAGGAGCTGCTTTCTTGATATCTTGCATCATTGCTACCGTTTGCTCCACATCTGACATTTGCTCACCGGGAATCCCAACCATCCCATAAAGTTTCAGACTCTTCAAACCACCGGCTTTGGCATTGATTGCAGCTTGGATAATTTCTTCATTGTTCAGTTTCTTATTAATAATCTGCCGCAGTCGCTCTGAGCCACTTTCTACGGCAATAGTGAGGGACCGGGTCTGTCGCTGTGCTAAAGTTGCAGCTAGCTTTGGTGTTACTGTATTGGTTCGCACTGAAGCAATACTCAACCGTACGTCTTCATACTTCGGTTGAGATAGGTAATCTAGTAATAGTTCAAATTCCGGGTGCTGAGTTACCGAAGCTCCCAGTAAGCCTAGACGATTAGTTACTTGCAGTCCCCGCTCAATAGCTGGAATTAAGGAATCTGTAGCACTAGGTGTCCGAAATGGTAGGGTGAGATAACTTGCCAGACAGAAGCGACACATTTCTGGACAGCTGCGTACTACTTCTACCATATAGATATTTTCCCAAGCGGCTTTCTCTGTCACTACCGTTGAGGCAGAAAGGGTATTACCCCGGTAAGTCTGTTTTTGCACTTGAGGTGGAATCTCTCTATCTACTGGCTGAATCGACTGAATTGCTCCTGTCAAATCCTGGTAACTCACTTCGTATAGGCTGGGAACATATATTCCTGGTACTTGTGCTAGATGTCGCAGTTGAGTTGCTCTATCAGCACTACGAACTTCTTTGTAAGCTTCAATAAAATCACCTAGCAGATATTCCCCATCTCCCAGCAAAATCAAATCAAAGAAATCAGCAAAGGGTTCTGGGTTAGCTGTCAACACTGGGCCACCACCAAATACGAGGGGATGATGATGGTTGCGCTCAGGAGCTCTCACAGGAATTGCTAAAAATTCTAGCAAGTTCAAGATATTGACATAATCTAATTCCCATGATAGTGAATAACCTAATAATTCCGGTTGTGCTGGCAACTGTTCATGGCAATCAGTAAATAAGCGACTTACCTGGAGATCTCGACGGGATATTAAAGATGCCCAAACTACTTGGTAACCAAGGCTGGTAATCCCTACACTATATTGATTGGGAAAAGCAAAGATAGTCGGAATTGCACCAACATCGGGGGTTGCTGGGGTAAATAGTAAACGTTCAGATGAAAATACCAAGTCAGTTACAGGTTTCGCTTTTATATATATTGTATTGGGCGTATGCTGTACAGCCCTACAGTCACCGGTAAAATTTTGTCAACAATAAGGGTTTAGCTGCGATCGCAAAGTTAGCATTTGAGGTTATTCCTCAGGAGCCAACATGTAAAGAGTGTTAGGGTAATGGGCAATTCCACCAGAAACCGCCAAGGTAAGCTTAGACGCATTTACCTTGCACTAACAGCATTACCTTATATTTTTTAGCAATCGACATATCAACGAGCGCGGAGGGATTTGAACCCCCGACCCTCAGAACCGGAATCTGATGCTCTATCCACTGAGCTACGCGCCCTTGTATCTAGCCCCTTGAACAGTAGGCTACTACCATTAATAGTATAGCTTTGATTTGGTCTAACGACACAAAATCAAAGCTAAGTAGGTGGGCATAAATAGGGTTTGCTGAATAAATCAATCGTAATTTTAGGGCAGATAAAATATTAAAATAAAATAAAAGCCGCCCTAGAAGGACGGGGCTTTAAACCCATTATTTTGGTAAAAAAGGGAAACGTAGACAGAGATTCATCCCGTCTCCAACCCTTACGGGTATTGAGCGGGGCTTCTCGCTATTAAGCTAAACTGGCAAATCTTTACGAGGATTAAAATTCTCAATTTTCCGTAGCTTTTCGTAGAGTTCTCGTGCTTCCGGAGTGGGATTTGGGGGAACAATAATTTGAATTTCTACTAACTGATCGCCTCTAACCTCATTATTAGGATAGCCTTTTCCTGCAAGGCGCAATCTTTGACCTGATCTAAGACCACTGGGAACAGTCATTTTTACTCTGCCATCTAGAGTCGGTACTTCTATTTGTCCTCCAAGCACTGCTTCTGCAGGAGTCACTGGCAACTGACAAAAAATATCGGAACCTTCTATTTGAAAGAAGGGATGAGAAGCTACTGTAATTTTTAAGAAGAGGTTACCACCACCAATTCCCTGACCTTTAAGCCGTATGCGCTGACCTGTTACCATGCCAGCAGGTAATTCAACTTCTAAGGAACGACCATCTTCCAGACGAATCCGCTCTCGTCCTCCTTCATAGGCTTTTTCCAAAGGGAGAGTTAGTCTTGCTTCAATATCTTTGCGGCGAAGTGCTTTGTTCCGTTCCACCGCACTATCGCGAGTATTAACGGTATATGCTGTTCTGGTAGTTCCTGGTCGGATGGTAGTAGATGGGTTCACCCGAACACTAGAACCTCCAGGGGCTTTAGGTGTAGATCTTCTTACAGTACCTCGATTGAGTAGTTGATCAACAAAGCTATTAAAGTCCCCAAATTGACTGAAATCAACTTCTTGAGTGGAACTACGGCTAGTACCATTACGATTGCTTGAAGTTCTAAAGGTAGAGACTTTTGGTGATTTTCTATTGAACTTTTGTTTCTTCCAGAAGCGGCTATACTGGTCATATTGCGATCGCTTATTAGGATCCGAGAGTACTTCATAAGCTTCACCAATATCTTTAAACCTTTCTTCTGCTGCTTTATCTCCCGGATTCAAATCAGGGTGATACCGTCGAGCTAGACGCCGAAAAACCTTCTTAATCTCCTCGCTAGAAGCCTCTGGAGGTAAGCCTAAAATTTCATAGTAGTCCCGAAAGTTTTGCATAAAAATTAATCATTGCTAATTGTTAATTGCTAATTGTTAATTGCTAATTGTTAATTGCTAATTGCTCATGATGACTGGGATATTCACTAGCTATTAACATGGGAAAAGCAACAAATAACAAACAACAAATTTAGAACCAGTCATCGTCATCTTCATCCCAATCATTTTCTAGGGGAGCATTACGCCATTGCTCTCGACCACCATATCTACCAGAACCGACGCTATAGGCATCACGGCGACTCTCCCGTTCACGGTACAAATCTCGTTCACTCTCTCCAGTAAAAGTGCGACGAATTGAGGTAAAGAAGTCATCATCCTCCTCTTCTGAGTATTGTAAGCGTACTTCTCGCTTCAGCTCATAGAGAGCATCTTGTAAGTCAGATTCTGCCCGATCAATGGCACGATCATCATTACGAGCGATCGCGTCCCGCAGTTCTTCTGCTAAGGCTTCAATCCGCCGCCGATGCATACCAGCGAACTGGGTACCAAAATCTAGCGCAACTTCCCTAAGCTGCCGTTGTGCTTCATTAGCCAAAGTTTCAGAACGGTTGCGCTTCTCAACCCGTTCTCGGCGTTCTCGATCAAGCTGGGAAAATTGTTCTGCCTCGCGGAGCATTTGATTAACTTGGGACTCACTCAGATTGGAAGCTCCTTGAATTGTCACACGCTGCTCTCGACCTGTAGTCTTATCTAAAGCCAGTACTTGCAAAATGCCATTGGCATCTATATCGAAAGACACCTGCACTTGGGGAACGCCTCTTGGTGCTGGAGGAATACCAGTGAGCTTGAAACGACCTAAAGATTTATTATCTGCTGCCATTTCTCGTTCCCCCTGTAGAATATGAATTTCTACTAGAGTCTGATTATTTTGGGAAGTGGAGAAAATATCAGAACGCCTTACCGGAATAGTGGTATTGCGGGGAAGCAACTTTTTCATTACACCACCGATGGTTTCTAACCCCAAGGACAAAGGTGTCACATCCAGTAACAGGATATCCTTAACTTCACTGGTCAGAATTCCTGCCTGAATTGCTGCTCCTACTGCTACTACTTCATCAGGATTAACATTCTGATTTGGTTCTGTGTCAATCAGACTTCGTACTAATTGTTGTACTAAAGGAATACGTGTGGAGCCACCTACTAAAACCACTTCATCGATTTGTACTGGACTGATACCCGCGTCTGTTACAGCTCGTTTCAGGGGTCTGCGCAAGCGGTTGATCAGCTCACCACACAAACCTTCAAACTGAGGGCGAGTAAGCCGAGTTTCCAGGTGCTTAGGACCATCTTCTGTTGCCGTAATGAATGGTAAATTGATGTCTGTAACACTTACCCCTGAAAGCTCTATTTTGGCTTTCTCTGCTGCTTCAGTCAAACGTTGTAGAGCTTGGCGATCGCTTCTGAGATCCACCCCTTCTGTTTCTAAGAATTGCTCTGCTAACCAGTTAACAATTTTCTGATCAAAATCATTGCCTCCTAGTTGAGTATCACCACTAGTGGCTTTTACTTCAAACACCCCATCCCCAACTTCGAGAATAGAGACATCAAATGTGCCTCCACCTAAGTCAAATACTAAAATCGTCTGGCTACGTTGTTGCTCTAATCCATAGGCTAAAGATGCTGCCGTTGGCTCATTAAGAATCCGCAATACTTCTAGGCCAGCAATTCGCCCTGCATCCCGCGTTGCCTGCCTTTGAGAATCATTGAAATAAGCAGGAACTGTAATCACTGCTCCCGTCACCTCCTCTCCCAGATACCGACTGGCTTCTTGTGCTAACTTCCGCAGTATCATTGCTGCAATTTCTTCCGGGGCAAATTCCTTCCTCAAACGAGGGCATCTAATTCTGAGGTTGCCTTCTTCATCACGGCGAATTGTATAGGGTATACGTTTAGATTCTGGACTCACTTCTGCATATTTTCGCCCAATGAATCGCTTAACTCCAGAAAAAGTATTCTGGGGATTGAGTACCGCTTGGCGGCGTGCCATTTGTCCAACAACCTGTTCCCCATCCTTACTGAAGCCAACCACTGAAGGTGTAGTCCGCATTCCTTCTGCATTGGCAATTACCACCGGCTTGCCACCCTCCATCACAGCCACCACGGAGTTTGTTGTACCTAGGTCAATGCCGACTACTTTGCCCATGCGTGCTTGTATCTCCTCTTGATGAATGCTGTCAGCTTGCTTAACGACTTTACTTGATCCTATATATTGCTGACAATGCTGAACCTATTCTATCTTGACATCCTCCCCAGCCTAAAGGCATGGGGATTCCTACTAGTCGAACAGCGCTAGCTGAACGTACTTTCGGCGGGTTGACGCTCTTATGGTGAGATTGAAGTTGAGACTATCTTTGATACTCAGCGAAACCACTATCAAATTGTGCATCTGGGTTGGCAGCATAAGCACTGGGTGCATCATTGTGTAATGCATATTGATATTCGGAATGAGAAAATCTGGATTTTTTACAATTCAACGGAGCATGATATTGCGGCAAATTTAGTCGATTTGGGTGTACCAAAACAAGATATTGTGCTCGGTTTTCATCCTCCTTTTATGCGTGAAATGAGTGACTATGCTGTGGGTTAAAAGTACAATGTAGGTTGGGTTAAACTAAGTGAAACCCAACTTTCTCAATGCAATACGAGGTAGAGATGGTGTTGGGTTATCAAGAAAGCCCTCCCGACCTACAATATCTGCGATCGCACTATGAGTAAAGTTTGCCCTTGCCCACCCTACTAGCTCAATTGGGAATGAGAAGTTTTAAATGACTTTTGTTGCTTGCTTCTGCGATTACGAGCAGCACGCAATACTTTAACACGATAGGGGTCAGCATCTTTTTGCCAGTAGAGGCGATGACCTCGGAGTTCGGCACAATGTTCTGTAAGGCAATTCTGCCAGCCTTGGCGAGTACCAATAGAACTAGTTTGATCAAGTAGCCCCCAGTTTTCCTCCTGACGAGTGAGTTTAGCAAACTGCTCATAGAGAGGATATTCTGGAGTTACAAAGGTTTCCTTGCGATGTAGTATTGGCGGATTAGGGGATTGGTCATAGTCTCGATAGACTACTTGTAAATCCCGCAAGTCAATCTGCATACTAGTATGCAAGGCAGGATGGGGTTCCCTGTCAAAATGAGGATAGAACAGGTAAGAGATTTTCGGCAGATTGGTGTGAAATTTAACTAAAGTAGCACCATCCATCCGACCAATAGTGCGGCTAGCGCAACCTTCGTAGAGCCTCAGCAAGGGATTCAGAGCTTCTATCGCTGAAACATGAACATAGAGTGCTCTAGGCAAAATTTTGCCGATCTGACTCTGTTGGCAACACTTGGCAATTAGCTGAGAGTTTCCTACACTTGCCAACATTAAGTCCGCAGCAACACAGGCTTGCTTATAGCTGCCAAAAAGAGCTTTGATATCGTTCTTTAAGGTATGATCCAGATTAGATAATTTAGGACGGTGGCTGAATTGAGTTAGAGCAAGGTATACCAGGATATCTTGACGGCGTTGATCTGAAATCTCATCCCATTCTGCTTGGTCAGTGACTTGGAGAATCACCTGAAAACTACGGCGAAAACTGCCAAATTCCAACAGCAATTCCGATTCTTGGGATAGTTCACCTTTGTAGGGAAGGCGTCCTCGTTCAGTAATGAATGCCATTAAAGGGGCGAGGAGTTCCTGGTAGTCCTCAAACCGTTTACTACTCAGGCGGATTCTAGGAGTGGTGATGCGGGAATGGAAGCGAGATGCTCGAAAACTCTCAGCTTGGGCTTCATCTCGAAATACGAAGTAGATACCCAAAGCAACGGGAATGGCATCTACTCCTAGTACTTGATCAATATAAGCTTTAAGCTCTTCTTGTTCGTAATATTTCTGAAAGGTATTGCGGCGGGTAACAATACCGTCACCATAAGCAATTTGACTGCTATTGCGATCATCAATTAAGACTTGAGCAGCAACAATCAGGACTTTTTGGGTGAGTTCCCAGGCTTTGAGCAGGGCTTCCCGGCGCTCAGCCTGGTCTTCAATGACGTTGATAATGTAGCCTAGATTGACTATATCTGCACAGATGAGGGGATTGTTTGGCTGGTAAAAAGGGTCCCAACCAGCGCTGGTATAACCTCGTTTGAGCAAGCGCTGAACATCGCTGCCGTGACCACAGCCATAGTCAAAAAATGTGTTATCTTCACTTAAAATGGCGCTTTCTATAGCCAATCGCACCGGCTTGGAGATGTCGGTACGAACCATTGCAGCTCTGTGACGCTCTATTTCCGTAGCTTCTGGGAGTTGAGCAGCCATAACTGAAGCGAGAATACTTCAGTTAATATACCTGGCAAAGAGAATTGATGGCTACCTACATCATAAGAAACTTTACAGAAAGCATGAACTGCCAGAAGCCCGGCGCTATATCCATAAGATTAGCGCCGGGAGTATGTCACATTGAGGATGCAATTAATCCTTCCCGAGGTAAGTCAATCACAGTTTTGGTGCGCGATCGCTGGGTGCGAATCATGACTACCTGACTCGTTAACAAGAAACTAGTAAAGCTAGCAATGACAATAACAGGCAGCATAGAAGTACCTGACAACACACTCAGAATAATGCTGGTGCTAATTGGTGTTTTAGTAACCGCCACGTTCACAGCCGCCATCAGACATACCATACCAACTGTAGGGTGAATTTGAGGGACAGCTAGAGCGATCGCTAATCCGACATTTGCGCCAATAAAAAACAGAGGAAAGATGAATCCTCCCAGAAACCCTGAATGCAATGTAAAGCTAATCGCAAACATCTTGGCTACCGCAATCATAAGCAACACACTCACCCCAAGAGTCATGCCTGTTTCAATAACGGTATGAATCTGTTCTTCACTAAAAAATAGTGTTTGCGGAAACAGAAAGGCAATCACTCCAATGGATAAACCACCGAGGGTTGCTAGCAGAATGCGATAGTGCTCAAGGGGTTCTAGCAGGTAACCAACAAACCGAAACACATAGATAAACAAGACTGCAATTCCCGCACCAATTATTCCTAATATCAACCCTTCTAACAAATTCATTGGTGTTAGAGCAGGGACGGATTTAAAGTGATAAAACCCACCAATGGTTATGCCAGTACTAATCCGAAAAACGGCAAACGAGAAAATGGCTGAGATGACTGCTGGAGCCACTGCTTCGTAATACTCAAGTCCGCGCCGATGGGGAATTTCTAACGCAAAAAGAGCCGCCCCAATCGGAGCCCCAAAAAAAGCTCCTAGTGCTGCACTCATACCACAAAACGTTAGCACCCGTACTGAAGATGTTTTGAGTTTGAGGGTATCTCCTAACCAACTCCCAAAGCTGCCATTAACCTGCACTAAAGGGGCTTCTGGTCCAGCACTTCCTCCTGAAGTGATTGCCACTAGCGAAGCAATCACCATGGCTGGTGTTTTGCGAACATCAATACGCCCTGGACTATGGATTTTGTCAACTACTTGAGCCATTTCTCCCGGTAGTCCCATGAAATACAAAATCAGCCCGACGCATAATCCGCCTATGGTTGTTGCCATCCACACATAGTTAGAGGCAGGAAGCCAACTCGGGAAATAAGGATTAATCCACTCAGGTACGGTATGCCAGACGCCATGCATTAAAGCTTCTAGGATAAAGTAGTAGACCGTTGCAACCAGTCCACCAACCAGACCAATAGTAACGGCACACAAGATGAGTTGGGGATAGGTTAACTGATGTTCAGTACCAGAATTGGTGTTCTGTGAGATTACAATCTCCTCGTCCGTCAAGAAAGTGTGATTAGTCAATGGTTTAGCCTTCTATAGATGAAACGAGTCAACAGCTCAGAAATGTCCAAGTTGATGCATCAGTTGCACTTGATGCAACTGATTAGTCTTTTAGAAAGATCAGGATGTTCGCAAAGATATTTATTAGAGCTAATTTGCCAAGAGAATCAAACCTTTTCATGTCTATGACTTTTTGTCATCAAAGCATTGCAAATAAGCTTAGACGCATTTACCTTGCATGTTTCGGACAGGCAAGATGCCTGTTCCACAAGAAGCTAATGATTGAATTTGGTGCAAATTAGATGCGTTTTAGCTTATAAGTTGCCAAAAATTATTCTCTTGTAAAATTTGGGGGATAACTTTACGAATGAGCTTTTAGGTTTTACATTAAAAGGTCTTGATTAATAAGTTAGTATCTGTTGGCACAAAAATAAAAGTTAAAATGTCACTACTGCATTGTCACTATGCACTATGAGCATATTTAAATAACCTAGATTTTGCACCCTCAACTGCTGTGTTTAATGTATCAAAAATTACCAAAATACCCATTGTTTTGGTTATCGTGAGGAATGTCAGCAAAAATTTATAATCAAAAAAATCATTGCAAACAAACTCATTGATCAACTTTGAGGTAGTAGGGCAATAGCTATCAAATCTTCTATTTTCTTAATATTGGGATCACCTGCTAGGTAGCCGATACCCCGATGCAGATGGAGGCGAAATTGGGTGACCAAAGTTTCTTGATCACAACCTAAACCGTCGTTATAGCAGCGTTGTTTGAGAGCGATGAGAAGAATATCAGCGATATCGCCACCGAAGGTACGCCAAGTTAATTCGACGTTGCTGTCAGCAGGAATAGGTATCAAGGAGGGAATCGTTGGTTCAGCAAGAGAGCAGCAGAATGCCCAACGACAGAGGATATTCCATTGGTCGATTTTTGTGTGGCGTTTGAGTTTGGTTAGTTGGTCTTTGGCTGATTGAGAGAGTTTGATGCGATCGATTGGAGATTCCATAAGTTTCCAGAAGTTCCAAATAAAAGAAGTAAATTGACTAGCAAGTTGAGTTAATAAGTAATTAATAGGTAATTCTCAAGAATATATTAAAAAGTAAATTTTTATTATTAAAAATCACCAAAATACTTATTGTGCCAGCTAAGGAGCGGAATGTCATGCTTTTCCATCTCACAGAGATGTTTTTTATGGTGTTAGGGTAAATTCAAAACTCTTAAAAAAATTGAGGTAACTGAATAGTGGCGACAGCAGACAGTATTTGTCGTATTCTCTCTGCAAGTTTATGTGCCTATGGAATTAATACTAAGGATGGTGTCAAAGGTATGGCGTTGGCTCCAGATGTTGGATTCACCGACGCTCCTGTTGCTACCTTTACAGCAGGACTGCGTGATATTGATGCCTGTTACGTGGCTGATACTGATGACAGTGTGATCCTAGCTTTCCGTGGAACCTCTACACCAGAGGACAGGGCAACTTTCATTAGTTGGCTCAACAACTTTTTGGTACTACCTGTTAGTGTGGAGGATATCCCAGGCAAGTTACATAAGGGATTCTCAAATTCGGTTCAACGTTTGTGGGAAGAAGGCTTCCAAACAGAAGTAGAAAAACGGATGGCGTCTGGCAAACCTCTAGTAATCACAGGATACAGTAAGGGGGGGGCTTTAACACCGATAGCAGCAACATTTTTAACCCAAAGGCTCAACATAGATCCCAGCCGTATCAACATCTATCTATTCGAGCCTCCCCGCCCAGGGGATGATGTATTTGCAACGTTTTTCAATACTCTCTTCCCCAAGACTGTGCGATACGAATATAAAGACTCTATTATTGGACATACACCCCCAGATGATTCAAGATTGAAGCTTTTAGCTGACCTTCCTGAAGCTGGTAGAATTCTGGAAATATTTGACCAGATTTATGACTACAATTACAAGTCTGTGGGTAACCTCAAGTTTGTGAATTGGGACGATGAAATTGTGGAAGGTAACCCTGCTTTGACTATTACTCGTCTAGAGCATCTATTAGAGGTGATGGAATGTGGTGAGTGGGAAAAATTTTGGACTGATCACTTACCTCAAGAGCATCTCTACCCAATCATCTGTGGCAAAGAATTTCCAGATGGGGAATTTCCTCCTCAGAACGATAACGAATCAACAGCACCACCCGCAAGGCAATCGGAGCATTCCAATGTGGTCAATTCATTGCTCACATTCATGAGAATACTAAGGTTGCACAAAATAATTGAAAGTATTAGACGATTATAAATGGGGCAATTCACCTGCCGTTATACCCTTATAGGGTTAACGACAGAGGAACGTCACGCCCCACACCCTAACGTTCTTCAATCGGGACATAGGAAACATTGTGAGTTCCCGTATATTCTTGAGTGGGACGGAAAATCCGATTAACAGCAAGCTGTTCTTTCCAATGAGCCAGCCAACCAGCAACTCGTGCGATCGCAAATACTGGTGTAAACAAGTCTGAAGGAATACCTAGTTTCAGGTAAACTAGCCCCGAATAGAAATCAACGTTGGCGTAAATTCCCCTATGACCAAGTTTTTCCTCTACAGCTTGCTCCAATTCCACAGCAATCTCGTAGTACTTGTTTCCACCAGATTGCTCAAACAGTTGTTCTGCTAAATGTTGTAAAATCTTGGCTCGTGGATCTTTCACCTTATAAACACGGTGACCAAAGCCCATAATTTTTTCCTTACGCTCCAAGCGATCCTCTAGATAGGGTCGGACATTCTCAACTGAGCCAATTTCTTCCAACATAGCGATCACTTCTTCATTTGCTCCCCCGTGCAAAGGACCAGCTAGGGTTCCTACCGCTGAGGCAATTACTGCATAGGGGTCTGTAAGGGTTGAAGCTGTCACCATAGCAGAAAAAGTGGAGGCATTGATCGTATGTTCTGCATGTAGAGTTAAGCATACATCAAAGATTTGAGCTGCTAGAGGGTCTGGTTCTCGCTCATTGAGCATGTAGAGAAAATTGGCTGAATATCCTAGATCATCACGAGGCTGGATGGGATCGTGACCTTTGCGCATTAGCTTGAAAGCTGCCACCATTGTAGGAATTTTGGCTAAGAGGCGCACCACAGCTTCCCGAATATATTGTGGGTTATCTAAAGCGCGACGGGAATAAAAAAGACCTAGTGCCGCAGCCGAAGTTTGCAATGCATCCATCGGGTGACCAGTTTCGGGAAAGCACTTCATCATATCCCTAATCCGATATTTAATGCGCCGATGGAAGCGAATGTCGTGCTCAAAAGCTTCGAGCTCTTCCTGCCGAGGCAGTTCACCCCAAATTAATAAGTATGCTGCTTCCAGGAAGGTACTTTTTGATGCGAGTTCTTCGATGGCAATGCCACGATACTCCAGTATTCCCTGTTTTCCATCAACATGGCTGATACTGGATTGGGCAGCAGGGATGTTTTCTAGACCTGGTTTATACTCGCAGACAGTCATGTTGCTAATGTAATGAGTTTCAAATGTTCTGAGGTTAACTTAGCAGAAACTTTTATATTAGTCGTCTGTGCTACAAAGATCTATAAACTAAGTTACCAGTTAAAGGTTAACACTCAAGAGCTCCCCAGGGGCGCTTCGCACCCCCAATCGATAGAATCCTTACTCTATAAGCATTCTTAATTCTTAATTCTTAATTCTTAATTCTTAATTCCACGCAGTGGTACTAGCCACTTGGGGGAAGTAAGCAAAAATAGTTCACTTTGACTCAAAAGTGTCTTGCTTTCTGGAATGTGTAAGCCAATAAGTCCGGCTTTTTTGAGGACAAATTTTTCTTGAGATTTACCCCATACCAATATTTCTGCCCAATTTCCTAGATCTGGTTGATGACCGACTAGCGCTAAGGAGCTTTCAACCCTATTATTTTCCCTTTCCAATTCTAACCAATTTACCCAGGTATAGATGTCACCATCGGGAGCAAGACTGGGAAACTCTTTAACTCGGTTACTTAGACCAACATCTTTGAGTATTGCGGCAGTTTCTTTTGCTCGGACTAGGGGACTGGTCAAAATCAGGTCAAAACGCAGTCCACGCTGATACAGTTGTTTGGCTACCTTACTAGTTTTCTGACGTCCTTTTTCAGTCAGAGGGCGTTCTTCATCATTGGTGTAAGCTTCCCTCTCAGCGGCAATGCCGTGACGAATTAAGTATAGTTCCATTGTTGTTGGTTATTGGTCATTGGTCATTATCGAGAAGCTTAACCAAGAAGTTCGAGAAGTTCAGGAATACTCATCGAGGAAAATTTTAAAATTTATAGTTGAGCTACCCACTATGCTGAACTTTTTTGTGTTGAGCGAATGCAAATAATTTTACTCAGAACTGGCATCCCAACGTTGATTTTCAGCTGAAACCACATCTGGTAAGGAACGACCAATTAAATATAGCCAGACTAAGCCAATAAGTCCCAGTGCGATCGCAATTAAACTCACTACTTGAGCTATGCGTAATGGTCCGAGCATCAGGCTATCAGTACGAAATCCTTCAATCCAAACTCTACCTGTACTATAGGCAATCATATACACTAATGCTAAAGTCCCTACTTTCAAATGGGGTTTCTTCTTTAAATCTCGAAAGAACAAATTCATCAGTAACCCAAAGACTAATAAGTTCCATAAGGATTCGTAGAGGAAGGTAGGATGAAAATACTCAAAGTTAACTAGATTGAGGGGACGATTTGCGGCTGGGATATAGAGTTTCCATGGTAAATTTGTTGGTCTACCAAAGGCTTCGGAATTGAAGAAGTTACCCCAACGCCCGATGGCTTGACCCAAAACCAAAGAAGGAACTACCAAATCTGCTAGTAACCAGATAGATACTTTATTAAGGCGGGCAAAAATTGTCGCTGCTAAGATACCGCCTAGCATAGCACCATGAATTGCAATACCACCTTTCCAAATAGCGATGATATCTTCAGGACGCTGAGCGTATTGTTGCCACTGAAACAGGACATAGTAGAGTCTGGCACCAGGAATTGCCCCTATTACTAGCCAGATTGCCAAATCACCTATGATATCTGGGTTGAGGTTACGGTGCTTGGCTAGGTACATGGAAAGACTTACCCCGATTAGCACAGCTGAGGCAATCAATAGTCCGTACCAGCGGATTGCTAGTGGTCCTAGCTCAAACAGAATTGGTCCAGGAGAAATAAATTGAAACCCTAGGATCAGAGGGGAGATGGCTTGCAACATGGAATTTTTGGAGAGTAGGCGAGCAGCTTCTGTTCAATTTTAGGTCGCCAAGGGGGCGATAGGGTGAGCAAAAAAAGGGTGGGGTGTGGGAAGTGTGGGAAGTGTGGGGAGCTGGGGGAGCTAGGTAAGCAAGAGAGAACTTATAATTTTTTGGATGCAAAGCTCAAAAATTCCACCCAAAATTTCACCTCACCCAGGGCGATACTGTTTGTTACCTGCGAAAATATATATTTGTACTGTGCAAATACTGTAGAATTAAACTTTTGGGTAAAAATTTAGTAAGTACACGGAAAGAGGAAGCTATATGTCGCGATATCGAGGCCCGCGACTGCGGGTTGTGCGTCGTCTGAGCGATTTGCCAGGTTTAACTCGTAAGTCGTCTCGTCGGTCGTACCCACCTGGTCAACATGGTCAAGCTCGCCGGAAACGCTCGGAATATGCGATCCGACTCGAAGAAAAGCAGAAGCTCCGTTTCAACTACGGAGTCACGGAAAAGCAGTTAATTCGCTATGTCCTTAAAGCTCGTCGAGCAACCGGTTCTACAGGTCAATCCTTGTTACAACTGCTGGAAATGCGACTGGATAATACCATCTTTCGTCTGGGAATGGGGGGTACGATTCCAGCTGCTCGTCAGCTAGTTAATCATGGTCATGTGACAGTCAATGGTAGGGTGGTCAATATTGCCAGCTATCAATGCCGTCCCGGAGATGTAATTGGAGTTAAAGACCATGACCGCTCCAAGCGTTTAGTACAACAAAACCTAGAGTATCCAGGCTTGGCAAATCTTCCCAGCCATTTAGAATTCGATAAAAATACTCTTACAGGCAAAGTCAATGGCGTTGTTGAGCGAGAATGGGTGGCACTACAAATCAACGAACTACTAGTAGTTGAGTACTACTCACGGAAAGTCTAACTTCATCCCTTAAGCGGGTGAGGTGAAACAAGCTGTGGGAGAGCTTTTTTGAGTAATGAGTAATGAGTAATGGGTAATGAGTGAAAAAACTTTTGTCAAATCTCTTTACCCCTGACTCGGAGACTCGGTGTTTCTTCAGAGATTAGCTATTAGGCATTAGCTTTTCAGTCTTTCTTCAGAGCCACTGTAAATTTCACCTCACCCCCCTCAAGCTTTCTTTAACCCCCAATTTGGGACATAGTGCGAGTGTATGCATCGGTAGTTCCCGAGTCTCGTAGTTTGAAGTTAATTTCTGGTTTAATTAACAACAGCTGACGTACTTGCTCTCTCAATTCAGCAGTGTTCACACCACTGCGGAGAGCTGTTTTTAGATTAATTTGACCAGATTCATTGAGTAGACAGGGACGCAGCCAGCCATCAGCAGACAAACGCATCCGGTTACAGCGATCGCAAAAACATTCTGACATCTGACTGATAAATCCCAAAGTCCCCATAGCACCGGGAATTTGAAAGACATCAGCAGGACCATTACCGCAAACTGTTGATTCCCTCAAACCCCAACGTTCTCGGATACGCTGCCGCAATTCTTCTGAAGGCACCCAAGCACGTTTGCCAAACAGCTGAGCATTGCCAATTGGCATAAACTCGATAAAGCGGACGTGCCAATGGCGCTCAATTGTTAAAGCAGCTAAATCGAGAACCTCTTGCTCATTAATCCCTGGAATTACTACTACATTGAGCTTCAAGGGGTCAAATCCGACTTTGTGTGCAGCTTGAATGCCCTCCCAAGTCTGCTGCCAGCGGGACTTTCCCCGATTGCCAATAATTTTCTCAAAAGTCTCTGGCTCAAGGGAATCGAGGCTGATATTAATCCGCCGCAAACCTGCATCGTAGAGTTGTTGTGCGATTGGAGCTAGTAAAAACCCATTAGTAGTCATCGCCAAGTCTTGGGTTTGGGGAAGCAAGGCAATCTCTCTCACTAAATCCACTACCCCTTGACGCAGCAGTGGTTCACCTCCTGTAAGGCGAAACTTTCTAAATCCTACAGGAATAAACACTTCTTGCAGCAATGTCAGCAATTCCTTGTTTGTCAGCAATTCCTGCCGCAGAATGTAATCTAGTTCTGTCCCTTCTGGCATACAGTACTGACATCGAAAATTGCAACGATCAATCAAGCTAATACGGAGATAATCAACTGTATTCATGCTTTTTTTCAAGGGGACTGGGGACTCAGAGGATAAGTAAGGCTGACATGGATAATCATCTTAACTTATTGGGATTTGAACAAAGTTCAAGCCCCAATATACCCAAAACCGGCTTTATAGAGACAACTAGTGCAGCGCGGCAGAAGTAACTAACCAGTTTGAGTCGATAGAATCCTTACTCTATAAACATTTTTAATTCTTAATTCTTAATTCTTAATTCCGCCCAGCGGGCATGGAAAAAGCTTACTGTACAAGCTTTTTTCCCTCCTGCATTCTGCCTTCTTGCACTAGAATTAAGAGTAGTCTGGTAAATTTGGAAGGCAAATATGGTCACG
Source organism: Caldora sp. (assembly GCA_965222765.1). Lineage (GTDB taxonomy): Bacteria > Cyanobacteriota > Cyanobacteriia > Cyanobacteriales > Coleofasciculaceae > Caldora. The sequence goes on along the minus strand of CBDCVG010000044.1, from coordinate 28,171 downwards.
CAATTGCAGCCCCAAACCGATCTGGAAATCATTTATCCTGATAGTGATGGACAGCCGATGGCAGATAATACCATTCAATTTCGCTGGATTACAGTAATTTATTATAATTTAGCTTGGCTATTTGCCTCAGAAGAGCAGGTTTTTGTGGCAGGAGATTTACTTTGGTATCCGGTCAAAAATAATAATAAATTACGTCAAGCACCGGATGTGATGGTCATATTTGGAGTAAACAAAGGAGACCGAGGTTCTTATCAGCAATGGCAAGAGGATAATATTGCTCCCCAGGTAGTGTTTGAAATTCTTTCCCCCGGCAATACGAAGAAGGAAATGAATCGGAAGTTATTATTTTATGACCGCTATGGAGTAGAAGAATATTATTTGTATGATCCTTACAAAAATAGCTTAACAGGATGGTTACGGAATGAGTCGTGGCTAGATGCGATCGATGAGATGAATGGGTGGGTTTCTCCTCGTTTGGGAATTCGCTTTGAAGTTTCATCAGATACTTTAGTTTTGTATCGCCCCGATGAACAGCCTTTTGCTGATTATGTGGAGGTACAGCAACAATTAGAAGCAATGGAAAACCGAGTGGTGGAAGCAGAACATCGGGTAATTGTTGCGGAAGAACAACTCCAACAGGAACGTCAACGTGCTAAACGCTTAGAAGAATTGCTACGAGAAGCAGGAATTGATCCTGATGAGCATTAGAAAAATGTCGATTGTGCCAGCTAGGGTGCGGAATGTCAGTTTTATAATCGACTTACGCACAAGTCCCTAATGGGAGCATGAAATAGCCCTGGTTTAAGCAACAGATACAAGCATTCTTGATTAATCTCTTATGGAACCCCTAATCATTTGGCAGCAAAACAGCGACAATCCTGAAAATGGCAGCAACTTTGCCACTATCCAGCAATGGTGGGCAAATCTTAACAACCAAAAAATTGCTTGGCGACAGCGACTAATTCCCCAAGTAGGAAATGTTCGAGAAATCGATTGGGAACCTCAGCGATTTGATGAGGAGTTCAAGCTACAATCCCCCCAAATTCGCGGTATCACTCTCTATTGGTACAAGTCTGACACAGAACAAGAACGCAGTACTACACCCTACAAACTCGAACTTGATACCCAGCGCCAACAACTTTATCTCTATCCCCAATCTCAACCAGAATTGGTTATCAGAGTTGGTATCCCCCAAATCGTTTATCGAAAAATTGAAATCACTAATCCCCAATGCGTGGGTACCAAGGTTGGGGAAAACTACGTTCTTCTGTTGCGAGACAAGCAGCAACAACTTGAAGTCAAACTCACCCTCAGCCCCAGCCATTTTGAGCAGTTATCAGTTATCAGTTAATGTAGTGTTTCTCATTTAGATGAGGTACTTTCGTTTTTGGGAATCGGGAATCGGGAATCGGGAATCGGGAAATGGTGTGGAGATCCGAATCCCCAGCAGGGGGAAATCTGTTACTGATAAAGGGGCGCGATCGCGCAAGATCGATCATAGTAAAAACCAGTACACAATTGGAATGAGGCACCGATGACTGTTTTAGAACAGGGCAATATTACTATTCATACAGAGAATATCTTTCCCATTATCAAGAAGTCTCTCTACACAGATCACGAAATCTTCTTGCGGGAACTGATTTCCAATTCTGTAGATGCCATCCAGAAACTGAAGATGGTTTCTTACTCAGGAGAAGTTGACGGGGAGTTGGAGGAACCGGCAATTTCCATCGCTGTTGACAAAGAGCAAAAAACCCTCTCCATTACAGATAATGGTATTGGCATGACTGCTGAGGAGGTGAAAAAATATATTAACCAGGTTGCCTTCTCCAGTGCCGAAGAATTTATCAGCAAATATCAAAAAGACACGGATCAACAAATTATTGGTCATTTCGGTTTAGGTTTCTACTCCTCGTTCATGGTGGCGAAGAAGGTAGAAATTGATACCCTTTCCTATAGGCAAGGAGCCGAAGCAGTTCATTGGTCTTGTGACGGTTCTCCAGCCTTTGAGATATCAGAGTCATCTCGTAGTCAACGAGGTACTACCGTTACCCTAACCCTGCAAGACGAAGAACTCGAATACGCTGAAACAGCTCGAGTTAAGCAGTTGGTGAAAAACTACTGCGATTTTATGCCAGTACCCATCAAGCTTGATGATGAGGAGCTCAATAAGCACGAGGCACTGTGGAAGCAATCTGCCCAAAATCTGACGAAAGAAGATTATTTGGAATTCTATCGCTACCTTTACCCTTTTCAGGAAGAGCCTCTATTGTGGGTACACCTAAATACAGATTATCCCTTCCTGCTCAACGGTATTCTCTATTTCCCGAAAATCAAGCCAGATGTTGATGTTACCAAGGGACAAATCAAGCTCTTCTGCAATCAGGTGTTTGTCAGTGATCATTGTGAAGAAGTTATTCCCAACTTCCTGATGCCACTGCGGGGGGTAATTGATAGTCCAGATATTCCCTTAAATGTTTCTCGCTCTGCCCTAACCAATGACCGGACAGTACGCCGTATTGCTGATTATATAGCCAAAAAGGTCGCTGACCGCCTCAAGTCCCTCCATGGGGAAAATTGGGAAGAATACATCCGTTGCTGGCAAGATGTGGGTACTTTTGTCAAGTTTGGCTCCCTTAACGACGACAAATTTAAGAAACAAGTTGAAGACATTATTATCTACCGCACTACTCACCAGAGTGATAGTAAGAGTGTTCCAGCTAGTGATGAAACTCCAGAAGTACAAGTGCAATCTGACGAGGGAGATGTTTGGCAAGATGTTGCTAAGGGAGAGGGAGAACAGAAGGAGAAATCTAACTTACCCTACACTACCCTCAAAGACTATCTAGAGCGGAATAAAGAGCGTCACGAAAATCACGTCTTCTATTGCAATGATGAAGCAAGCCAAGCCACTTATGTAGAATTGCACAAAAATCAGGGTTTGGAAGTCCTGTTTATGGATTCCTTCATCGATACCCACTTCATTAACTTCCTAGAACGGGAGTATTCTGATGTTAAGTTTTCCCGGGTAGATTCCGAGTTAGATGATACTCTGATTGATCAGGATAAAGCTGGGGACATTGTTGATCCGAAGACGAATAAAACCCGCGCTGAAGTAATTAAAGAGCTGTTTGAGAAGGCTCTCAACAAACCTAAACTCAACATCCGTACCCAAGCGCTCAAATCCGATGATCCTCAAGGTACACCTCCAGCCATGGTACTCCTGCCAGAAGCTATGCGCCGTCTACAGGATATGACTGCCATGATGCAGCAACAATCGGCTCAGTTTCCTGAAGAACATATTTTAGTAGTCAATACAGCTCATCCTCTGATTGATAATCTGATGCAACTGAGTCAGAGTAGTATTATTCAAGGTGATGGTAAGTCTCCTTCTGAGGAGCTATCTCAACAGATTTGTCAACATGTCTATGACTTGGCACTAATGGCTCAAAAAGGCTTTGATGCCAATGGGATGAAGGCTTTCGTTGAACGCTCTAATCAGGTACTCACCCGTTTGACTGAACGGTAGGAATGTAAAATGTAGAATTTAGAATGTAGAATTCAGAATTGGGGGAATGGGAATCGGGACTTGATCTCTCCCTTATCTCCCTATCTCCCCATTTCCTCTCCTCGGGATATGATGGATTACGGTAGTTAAGTTGAAAAATATCTCATGGGTCGTAAATGTCAGCTAACTGGCAAAAAGGCAAATAATGCCTATGCCATTTCTCACTCTCACCGCCGTAGTCATAAATTGCAGCAGGCTAATCTACAGTCTAAGCGAGTTTGGTGGTCCCAAGGCAACCGCTGGGTGAAACTGCGGTTGTCTACCAAAGCAATTAAAACCTTGGAAAAGAAGGGTTTACAAGCAATGGCTAAGGAAGCAGGGATTAACCTCAATAATTATTAGGTGTTAGGTTTTAGGTGTTAGGTTTTAGGTTAATGGTTCTAAAACCCAAAACCTAATCCCTAATACCTTCTCATACCTAGTGCAGCGCGGCAAAAGTAACTAACCAGTTTAAGATCGATACAATCCTTATTCTATAAGCATTCTAAATTCTTAATTCTTAATTCTTAATTCCGCGCAGCGGTACTAGTATGTCCATTGATTTTACTGTTGCAATTCCTACTTATAATGGGGAAACTCGTCTACCAAAGCTGATTGAGCGCTTGCGATCGCAAACTGGCATTGAGCATCTATCTTGGGAAATTCTTGTTGTTGATAACCATAGTAGCGATCGTACAGCTAAAGTGATCCAGGAGTATCAAGGGAATTGGCAGCAAGTCTTTCCCCTAAGGTATTGTTTGGAAACCGAACAGGGAGCCGCCTTTGCTAGACAGCGAGCGGTTCGAGAAGCTAGGGGTGAACTGATTGGCTTTCTTGATGATGACAATCTGCCTGAGCCTGACTGGATATTTCAAGCTTACTCCTTTGCTGGCCAGCATCCTCGAAGTGGTGCTTTTAGTGGACAAACTCACGGTGATTTTGAAGTTGAACCACCGGAAAACTTTAGGAAAATACAAGCTTTTTTGGCAATTAGGGAACATGGTTCCCAACCTAAGCTATTTGAACCAGATAAATTAAGACTACCAACTGCTGCGGCTTTAGTAGTACGTAAGCAAGCATGGCAGGAGAGTATTCCCAAACGTCCTCTTCTAAAAGGTAGATTAGGGGATTCTATGTTAGGGGGAGAGGATTATGAGCTGTTGTTGTATCTGTACCAAGCAGGCTGGGAAATTTGGTATAACCCTCAGATGCACACCTATCACCAAATACCACCCTGGCGTCTGGAAAGAGATTACTTACTGTCTCTAGCTCGTGGTTGTGGCTTAGCTACTTGTCAACTCCGTCTAATTAATGCTCATAATTGGCAAAAACCTTTAGTTATTGTTAGAACTCTATTAGGTAATTTGCGCCGAGTAGCACTACACTCTTTTAAGTATCGAGGAGAACTAAATACTAATTTAATTGCTGCCTGTGAGTTGGAATTTTTCTGGGGTAGCTTACTTAGTTGCTTTTATTTATTAAAAAAAGAATAGAGTAGTCTAAAAAAAAACTAACACCTAATACCTAACACCTAATACCTAACACCTAATACCTAACACCTAATACCTAATACCTAACACCTAATACCTAACACCTAATACCTAATACCTAACACCTAATACCTAATACCTAACACCTAATACCTAATACCTAACACCTAATACCTAATACCTAACACCTAATACCTAATACCTAATACCTAATTATTAAGATGTCAACTATATCTGTAATTATTCCAGCTTATAACGCTGAAGATACGATTAAAGAGACTATTAACTCAGTTTTAAACCAAACCTTTACAGACTTTGAGCTAATAGTAGTTAACGACGGTTCCCAAGATTCAACCTTGGAAGTTATTTCTAGTATATCAGATTCTCGGATACGAGTGTTTTCTTACTCCAATGCTGGTTTAGCCGCAACACGAAACCGAGGAATTTCTCAAGCCAGAGGTGAGTATATTTCTTTTATTGATGCTGATGATCTCTGGACACCGGATAAACTAGAAGCACAATTAGCCGCATTAAAAACTAGTACCCAAGCAGCGGTAGCATATAGTTGGACTGATTGGATTGATGAATCTGGTCAATTTTTGCGTCCAGGTGGTCATATTAATTGGAATGGTAATGTTTATTCTCAGCTCTTATTAAGGGATTTTGTAGAAAGTGGTTCTAATCCTTTAATTCACAGGGAGGCTTTAACCCAAGTTGGTGGCTTTGATGAATCTCTAGTTGCTGTTGAAGATTGGGACATGTGGTTACGGTTGGCTGCTCACTATGAGTTTGTTTGTGTCCCATCTCCCCAAATTTTATATAGAGTCTCTCCTAACTCTATGTCTACTAATGTTTGGAAGATGGAGTCAGCTAGTTTGCACGTTATTCAAAAAGCCTTGACTCAGGCTCCTAAATCTTTACAAAATTCAAAAAATAAGGTACTTGGTGAGCGTTACAAATATCTCACGATTAAAGCAGTTGAGGGTAAGTTAGAACGTCGGAGAGGCTTATCAGCAGCTCGTTTTTTCTGGCAGGCTATCAGGTATGATCCTAGTTGGTTGAAAAGAACTAAGCTGATGTTGATTTTATTACTAAAGATTTCCTTGGCTACTGTATTACCTCCTCAGCAAGCTCAAGAGTTACTTAATAAAATTCAGAAAGTTGCTCAGACGAATAAATAAAGCTAAAGATGACTCAATCTGCTCAAAAATATAGGACTTATGCACCGTAATAAAATTATGTCATCCTGAGCGATAGCGAAGGATCTCCAAACGACCCAGATACTTCACTATCACATATCTCTAGCTTAAGTTGACACGAATGCACTTCGGTGCGCCCGTAGAAAAAGTTATGCCATTAATTTCTGTTATTGTTCCGGCTTACAATTCTGAAACAACGATATTAGAAACTATTGATTCTGTTTTGCAGCAAACCTTTGCTGATTTTGAACTAATTGTAATTAATGATGGTTCCCAAGATGGAACCTTAGAAGTAGTTTCTGGTATTGTAGACCCTCGGTTGCAGGTATTTTCTTACCCTAATAAGGGATTGGCTGCAAGTCGTAACCGGGGAGTTGCTCGTGCTCAGGGTGAGTACATTTCTTTCATTGATGCTGATGATCTCTGGACGCCAGATAAACTAGAGTTACAACTTCAAGCTCTACAAGCCAATTCTGAAGCTGCTGTTGCTTACAGTTGGACTGATTGTATCGATGAAGCTGGAAAATTTTTGCGTTCAGGTAGTCATATTTCTGTTTCTGGAGATGTTTATGCCAAGCTGTTGGTGCGTAATTTTTTGGAAAATGGCTCTAATGTTTTGATTCGGAAGCAAGCTTTAATCGAAATCGGTGATTCTGACGAATCTCTTGCCGCTGGACAAGACAGGGAGCTATTTTTAAGGCTAGCTGCAAAATATCATTTCGTGGCAGTACCTCGTTCTCAAATTTTATATCGAGTTTCTGCTCAGGCGATTTCTGCTGATGTTGACAAAGCAGGAACTTCAAGATTGCAAGTAATTGAGCAAGTTTTTACTCAGGCTCCTAAATCTCTACAGTATCTCAAAAAAATTAGTGTTGCTAATACCTGTAAATATCACGTATTCAAAGCTCTAGAAGGAACTCCAGCACAATGCCAACCTCGAACAGCTGCTAAATTTTTCTGGTGTTCTTTGAAAAATGACCCTACTTTGTTTCGCAGGCGAGTAACCTGGAAAGTACTCCTGAAAATTCTTATCTTGTCTGTGCTACCATCTCAACTTACTGAAGCTCTGTTAAAGAGAAAACCTGGACTTGCTGATGTTAGTGCCTTACTTACCCATATAAAATTAGATATAGATTGAACTCAACTCCTCATTTGTAGGGTGTGTTAGCGTAGCGTAACGCACCTTTGACTCTATAGTTAGAGTAGCTGTGTAAGTCCTAAACTCATTACTCACTTATTACCCATTACTTATTACTCTTGAGAAACTAGAAATGACAACAGGATGGCTGAATCCTTTGATATGAGTAGTTTCTAACCTTCTTTTTGGGCAAGAAAAACTCTTGTTCCTCCTGCCTCCTGCCTCCTGCCTCCTGCCTTCTAATGCTTATTACTTAAAAAATGTCCTTCATCTCTGTAATTATTCCAGCTTATAATGCACAAGAAACTATCTTAGAAACCATTGATTCTGTTTTGCAGCAAACTTTTGCTGATTTTGAGGTCATAATTGTTGATGATGGCTCTCAAGATTCAACCTTGGAGATTGTGTCTGGTATCACTGATTCCCGGCTCAAAGTTTTTTCTTACCCTAATGCTGGTGCTTGTGTGACTCGAAATCGAGGGTTTGCTCAAGCTAAGGGTGAGTTTATCGCTTTTTTAGATGCTGATGACCTTTGGACTTCAGATAAGCTAGAGGCTCAACTAGCTGCTCTGGAAGCTAATCCTCAAGCTTTTGTTGCCTATAGTTGGACTAACTGTATTGATGAAGCTGGAAAATTCTTGCGTCGAGGAAATCACCTGAGTATAAATGGGGATGTTTATGCTGAACTGTTGCTGAGTGATGTGCTGGAAAATGGTTCTACTCCCTTGATTCGCCGGGAAGCTTTAGCCGCAGTTGGTGGCTTTGATGAATCCCTTGCAGCAGCACAGGATTGGGATCTGTATTTGCGGTTAGCTGCTAACTATCAGTTTGTGGCTGTACCCTCTCCTCAGGTTTTGTATCGCATTTCTACTAATTCCATGTCTTCTAATGTGTTGCGGCTAGAATCAGCTAGTTTGCAAGTGATTGAAAAAGCTTTTACCCAAGCTCCGGCTGCTCTCCAGTATCTAAAACAGCCTAGTTTGGCTAATATATATAGTTATCTCACTTTCAAGGCACTTGAAGGATCTCCCCAACGGCAGCAAGGCTTAACAGCTGCTAGATTTATCTGGCAGGCAGTGGCAAACAATCCCTCATTGCTCCGAGCTCGCGTTCTGGTGAAAGTGTTGTTTAAAATTGCTGTAATGACTATTCTGCCACCACAGCTAGCTCAGATGGTGTTGACTAAAGCTGGAACCTTCTCTGATGTTAGAGCTTTACTGGGTTATATGCGATTAAGCACCAATGATGTTAATCCACCAAGGGTTTAAACTCTTAGCTCATAGCTCAAGTCGTCTTTAGACGACTGAATAGGGACTTCAACCGCTAAGATGCTTGCTACATCAGCTTTTTCATTCCTTCCTCAAAAAGTTTCCAGGGGTGATCGCTTTCCTAAAGCAGATGGGTAAGATAGTAGTATCAGCTCGAATACCAAACTTGTTATTAACTTGAATAGCACTGGTTTAAAAGTTTGTAGTAGCCTTAAGGTCAGGGAAATAGCTGTAGCTTTATAGCTATCTCCAAGTACTTTTAATGGAATTACTAACTAATACTACACCAATGCCATTCGAGTTAAATGTTCTTATGTTCTTTAAAAGACTAGTATTTAGCTGCGATCGCATTTTGATTAGACACAGTGAGCTGTATCACAATCAATTAAAAAAATCTTTACCTGTTAAGAGTGACCAATATTAAATTACCGATACAGTTGCACAAGGTAAGTTGTTTTCAATTAATCCAATAACCAACAACTAATAACAAACAACCAACAACCAAACTACCATGTCAATCAGTAAAAAGCTTCAAAAAGTCATCTACCGGCTCTTTAAACAGATTGTGAAGTTAGCTAGAACTATCACCAAAAGCTTGATGAATTGGCTTTTGCGTAGTTTGATGGTCATTGGTCGAAAAAGGCAGTTGCAGCGAGCAGGATTTGTCTTGCCGACAGTGGTGATGGTAACGCTAGTAGTGATTTTGCTGACTACTGCCATTATGATCCGCTCCTTTGACCGGTCGAAAAATGCTGGTAATGTCAGGATCAATGAGAGAGTCATGGCAGCAACCAGTCCAGCTGTTGAAAGAGCTCAGGCAAAAATCAGGGCTTTGTTGGGTGATCCAACCCTACCAAGAGGAACCCCAACAGATTCAGCTCTGTCAACATCGATCACAAGTAGTCTTACGGCTTATACCTTGGGGGATGAAACACCGCTACAGCTGACTGATGGTACAGAAACCATAGAAACAGCTTGGAGATTTCCCATAGATACGGATAATAACGGTCTGTATGATAGTTACAGTCTTTATGGCATCTACTTTGCCAGTCCAGGGGCAAATGATGCTAGATCTACCCTACAAGCCAGAAGTGAGCCAATGGATGAGGCAGAAGGCTCACAAGCTTGTGGTATAGGAACTTCTGCTGGTTTAGTAGGTTCTTCCGGTTGGTATAAAACTTCTGATGGCAATCTCAGGAGAGCCTTCTTTGTCTTTGCTGCAACAGTGCCGATTACCCAGCCTGATACTGCTAATAATGAAGAAGTATTCCAAGGGACTAATGGCTTTGCTGCCTTAGAATACCAGCAAGACCAAGCAAGAATTCCCCTCACTAATAATGCGGTTGTCTATCAAGATGATTTGTTCATCGATCCTGGTGCTGGAATTAAGCTCAATGGTCGGATTATGACTGGTGGTAATCTGATCATTGGTCAAGGAGGCAACGAAGTACGTTTATTACAAGTTAGTGGAACTGGCTCCTGTTTCTACAGCGAAGACAACGGTGATATTACCGTTGGTGGTAATGTGATGATTGCTCTCAAAGATGATGGCACTAAGAGAAACGCCATCAATATTGATTTATTCCAAGAGGGAGCAGTACCTACGATTAATGCCCAATTTGCGGATGCTAATGCTTCTATTACCAATAATGCCCGAGAAGGTATGTACGATGACCAAGCCTATGCTCAGCGCATTAGTCTTTTAGTAGCTGCCTCAGCTGGAAATGTTCCACCAGAAGTCACAGCTGTAGTTAATGACCCCAACACTGATATTACCGAGGAAGAAGCTCTAGAAGATTATTTCATACAGCGTACTCGCCGTGTTCCTTTTGTTGAAGCAGATGATGTTACTGCTACAACTCAAGATGATGGTACAAATAACATGCGGCCGAAGGACGAGTGGATTTATCCTGCCAATCCTGCTACTGGAGCTTCTAACAATGGTCTCACTCTTCGTCAACAACAGCCACCAGCAACTAATCCTGCAGACTTAGAGGGTAATGAATTGGAACTCGGCGATCGCATGACTGTGGGTAATGGACTACCAGCGGAGTGGTGGGAGCCGGATTTAGCCAAATTTGTCAATTTCTACGATCAACAGCCCCAATTTGTTGCAGGTAGTGATGCTCCAAATACGGTTACCTGGAATGGTTCCACTGAACCCCGTACCCGTATGACTCAGGTGATACCTTTAGATGATATCGGTGACACCAGTCGGGGTGGCTTTTGGGAGCGATCGGCAGCAGAAGCACCAACTCAACCTCTGGATGGGATAGGAGGTTTGCGGGTTATTACTGGAGCTGGTATTTATGATCCATCAATTCCTCCTCCCGCAACTCCACCACCATCACTAAACAATACTTCATTTTTGAGCGATCCTGATACTGGTGCAAGGCAGGTAACAGAACAAACTCCTACTACTGGACCTGGAGCTGTTCTTACCTCTGCAAATCCGATATTTGATGTTAGGGACGATTTGTCAACTTTTGAAGATGAAAGTTTACAGGATGACCCTAGAACAGCACCATTAGAAGGGTTTACAGTAGTCTTCCCTGACTCAATGCCCATGTGGGAAGACTATGATGATGTTGGGACTCCTAATCGTTTTCCTTCGCCTGCAACTGACAGGAGAGGAGACCTATTAATGCGGGCAACAGCAGTTTATCACTATCGTTCTGGTAATACCGATCCCATCGCCTGTGTTAGTAGCTATTATGACCCCAGCAATAGTCAGACAGCTGAAAACCGAGCTACACTGCAAGACGGAACTGCTTCACCCTGGCAACCACCAGGTGTGGCTGTTACTCCTACTGGTAATGGTCTTTCTAATAATGGCATCAGCTATCCAGCTTCTACCACTCTTTCTAGTTCTATACTCTCGGTTACACCAACAACTAATGGGATTTTTGATGCTCCAGTGCCAGTTGCTCCTACTGTTACTGCTACATTGGCAGCAAAACTCAACTATCAAGCTAACCTCATCTTCCCCAATGGACGCTTTGTCAATGAGTCTTTGCGTAAAGCTCTCGTAAAAGCTCCAGGAGACCGTAATCGGGCTGATGAAGCTGCCATTGATTCTACAATTTGTGCTCTAGAAATTGCTGATGGTAGTTTAGCTCCCAATAATACCGTCATACCCCACGGAGCGATCTATGAAACTGCTTTCCTAGATGCTCGCCAAGTCAAGGCAATTGAGAGTGAACCCCTATATGACCCTGCTACCAATGCTCCTAATACTATCACCTCAGACTATGACTTGAGCCTTGCTGAACGCCAGCCTTTGGAAATCCGGGCGACGGTGCTGGATATAGATCAGCTGCGAACAACAGCATATGCAGGAACATTAACTACTGTCCCTGCACCAGAGCATCTCTTACCAGATAGTGGCATTATCTACGCTACTCGTGACGATGCCATACTTGATTTAAGTGCCCCTGGTGCTAATCCAGCTCCCACTGCTGCACCTATTGATCAAGCTGAAGCAGATACCAGGAAAGCCAATCAGAAGCTCAATAGTCCTGTGGACTTTGTCGTTGACCCAAATCGCCGTCCTAGCGGGATTATGCTTACTAACGGTGCGATCCTTGCTCGTAAGGATAACCTCAACCAGTACAAGCAGGAAGAAAGGGGTTTGATTTTAGCCACTAACCTACCCGCTTATATCAAAGCGGCTGAGAATCCCCTCGCAGCTGGAACCTTTGGTTTTAACTTGCATCAGGATACTGCTGGAAACTTACTTGAAGAGTTTACAGATACATTAGCAGGTAGAAACTGGACTGCTGCTGAATTCTACGATCGTACAGAAAATGAGCGAGATACTGATTTTGCCTGCCGCGATGGTACACCTGGACTCGATTGTGATCCTGGTGACTTGTGGCGCTCAGCGACAGTAATTTCTGATGCAGTAACTCTACTTTCTGACAATTTCCGGTTCGGCTTCCGCAATGAGGGAGATTATGACCTGAGGAAGAATGTAGATAATCTGACCAATAACCTCGCAATGGGGTATGACGAAAATGGGGACGACGAAATTTTAGTAGGTCAGACATTTCCTGAAAATAGATATGGCATTGATTTTGATGGTGATGGTTTATTGAATACCACCGATATTCCTGAGACACAGGTCACAATAACAGCTGCCCGTCGCTTAAACGGTTTCTTTGACAACAACTATCTCAGCAGTAGTGAATGGTTTGATAACACTACTGCTTTTCCTCGGGATTTTGATGCAGTTGCTGCGGATACTCAAGGGAGCTCCTATGTCAACAACTTAGTCACTCCGATCCAACGACGTGCTTTTGCTACAGGAACTTTACCCGAATATGTGATGGAAATCTGCCGGAAACCTCTGGTTTCCAAGTGTTTGGCTGATGATTGGGTGACTGGCTATGATCCAGACGGTGATGGTTTAGCCGTTGCAGCCGGAGATTTTGAGCAGAAAGCATCTGCTTTAATAGGAGAAGACATTGATGACGTGCGTCTTTTGGCAGGAACAACAGCGCAACCTGCCCCAGGATACGATATAGACGGCAATGGTTCTGTAGATCCAGAAGAGGTAGAAATTGAGCAGCACTATCCCCGTCGTATTGCTTTTGAAAGGGATCTGACTCCAGCAAATAAGAACCAGTTGATACTAGATGGAACCAGACCAAGACCTTTAGGAATTAATGCGGATGGAGAGGTAACAGTTTATCCATATAATGCTAATCCATTTCGTCTTCCTCGCAAAGTAGCTAATGCTCTGTGGTTTAGGACAACTGATGACAGGAATAATCCGCCAAACGGTGATTATCGCTATGGAGATGGAGCACTGTACTACCAAAATGGAGATCTCAGGAATCCATTATATCCGGCAGCATTATCAGCAGGAACTACCCAACAGCCGCTTTTGGTTCCAGTGCTCCAAATGCACGCACCCGAAAGAGATCCTCAAAGGGATGTAGAAGATATTGTTGTTGGTTCTGGTCAGGACGCAACCTGGATGCAAAACCCAGCAGCTGATACAACATTTAACCTCATAATGGCTACAGGGGATAATCCTGCTCGTCCTTTACCAGTTGAACAAAACGGTGGTATGCCTAATATGCCGAACTTCTTAGAAAACTGGGAAACAAACCCAGGAGGGGGTAAATGGACTACTAACATCGCTGGTTCCTTTATTCAGTTCAGGCGTAGAGCTTTTGCTACAGGTCCATTTCTCCATGTTCTAGGAACTAATGCTGTTCCTGAGAACAACCCAAATAAAGACCCCCTCTTTGGAGACTACCCACAACAATACACCGGTACGACATCAACGGATGCTTCTCCTTTCTACTCTGCACCTAACCGGGCTTGGGGTTTTGATGTAGGACTATTATCTCAGTTACCTGACTTGTTCTCCTCATTGATCACCACACCATCTGCTGGAGAGCCCAATGAATTCTACCGGGAAGTGAGTCGGAATGACGATTGGATACAGACTCTGTTGTGTGCTCAAACTTTTGATACAGCAACCAGCACTGCTACTGGTAATGCCGTTTCTCCTGAATCTCGACCCGGCAACTGTCCTCCACCTCCAACCCCATGATTACCTGCAAACAAACCTACAAATCTCCTAAATCAACCCAGAGAGGATTCACTATCATTGAATCCCTGATAGCGATTCTAGTATTAGCAATCTTGCTAGCAGGGGTGGCTCCAGTGATCTTCCTTTCCGTAGCATCAAGGGTTAATGCCCGGCGGATAGAACGGGCAACTGAGGCCGCCAGAACCTACATGGATGGCGTTAGGGTTGGCGCCATACCAGCACCAGCAGTAGAAATCGGTGATGCTCCTGATCCCACTACTAATACGGGTAGTGCAACTTTTATTCAAGATGCTCCTGCTCCTGTAGCAGCAAATTTACCCGCAACAGTAGATTGGACTGTTGACTCAGGCTTTTACTGCTTTGATCTTGATGAAACTGCAGGTTGTAACGCCGGTAGTCCCCTTGACTTAGTAATCCAAGGTTTCCGCACAGCTACCCGGACGACTGCTAGTGAAGGTTACCGCCTTGGGGTAAGGATTTACAGAGCCCAGGCTTTTGCTGGTGGTAATCTGGAAACCAATGTCTCCGGTGGTACACAATCAGCCTTCACCGGAACCTTGGGTAATATTCAAGCACCACTGGTAGAAATGACTACAGATATTGCCCCTAGTGGAGTCAATGCTGGTTCTTTGAGCGAGTGGTGCGCTCGCCTGAGAGATACTACTAATACTAATTCCACTTGCAATTAGACGATTTTTGATAATGATTGTACCCGCGATGCGGTGCGTTACGCTTCGCTAACACACCCTACGATAGGTAGGGCTTGCTGAAAAAGTGTGGAAGCTATGCCATACTTTGCTTTCAATCATTTTCTGCCTAGCAAGCGTGCAAGGAAATTGTATTGATGGGCTCAAAAACCTTGCACTTTCGTGGAAAATTCCCTAACACCTAATACCTAATACCTTACCTACCACCTGCCACCTACCACCTACCACCTATTCAAACCCGAAAATTACGACTTATTCTCCCAAGCCCTAGGTACATTTTTTCTTGGAAATCACCCTAAGTATCCGTCAACTGAGAGAGAAATTGCATCATGCTCAACCCAATAAGATTCTTGCTAACTCATCAGCTCAAATCCTCCAAAGCAGCTAACCGTAACAGCGGCTTCACCATAACTGAGCTGCTCGTGGGCATGATTGTTGCCGTACTCGTCATCACTCCCTTATTGGGTTTCATGATCAATATACTGAGTACAGACCGCAGAGAACAAGCTAAAAGCAACTCTGAGCAAGAAATCAAAATTGCCCTCGATTATATCACCCAAGACCTACAACAAGCAGTTTACATCTACGATGATGCTGGCTTGACTGGTATTGCAGGGCAATTACCACCAGGTAACGGAGCTGCTGGTTGTAACGACGGTGCTGCAGATACTTGCGAACCAGTGTTAGCCTTTTGGAAACGGGAGATTAAAGAAAATGTTATCCCAGTAGGTGGTGACTTTGATGATGCCTACGTTTACTCTCTAGTAGCTTACTATTTAGTTGAAGGTAATAATCCTGATAATACTTGGTCTAATGCAGCTCGCGTTTGCCCGATTTGAAATTAGTGGAGGAGTAATTAACCCAGCAAACAATGCTGTTTTAGTCGCAGCAGATGCTGGCTTTGCACCCTTCGATTTGAGTGGTTCAGGAGATCTAGAAACCAAGATGAACGGTTGGACAAAAGCAGCAGGGGACTATACTGCAAACTTTGGCAGCTTAGTTCTACTTGATTATATTGACAAAGAAACGCCTAATGGAGTGAATCCACCAGCCCAGATCAATTGCACAGGTAGTGAAACCAGAGTGCCAGCAAATAATAATATTGATAGCTTCTACGCCTGTGTCAATTCCGGAGACAGTTACGCCCGAGTTTACCTCAGAGGCAACGCCTTAGCTCGCCTCGAACAAAATAATTTTGACTACAACGCTAATCTAGCTACCAGTCTCTTTCCCACTGGCACTATCCAAGTTCAAGGTAGTGGTTCCCTATTTACCCGCTAGTTATTGGGAGATGGGGAGCTGGGGAGTTGGGGAGTTGGGGGAGATGAGGAGATGGGGAGATGGGGAGAGAGAATAGAGTTTATTCGAGCAGTATTGGGGAAATAGGAAGACACATTAGATGCACAAAAAAAATCCCAATTACCAATTACCAATTACTAATTACCAATTCCCAAACACATGAATATCCTAACTATAATTAAAAAATCAACTCTGAAACCTGCTAGGGACTCATCAACTCAATCCAACTCAGGATTTACCCTAATTGAGTTACTTGTAGTAGTAATCATTGTCGGAGTCTTAGCTACGATCGCAGCTCCTAGTTGGCTAGCATTTGTTAACAGGCAACGGGTTAATAAAGTCAACGATATCATTTTAAGTTCGCTCCAAGATGCTCAGCGACAAGCAAGAAAGACAAAAACCAACTACAGCGTCAGCTTTAGGACTAACGGTGGTGTGTCAGAAGTAGCCACTTATCAAAATCCCCCCGGTGTCACTATTCCCGTAGATAACCTTCCCTGGAAAAGCTTAACAAGTGACCTAGATATCAGTTCTAATCAAGTAGCACTCTTGAGCAATTTGAGTGGTGATAATGAAGCCGTAGCTAATAGTAATCGTATCGGCGCTAACGACGTGAGAACTATTACTTTTAATTATCTAGGTGCCCTGCCAGATGATACAGATCTCGGTCCAGATCCATCACCTGGCTTAATAGTAGGAGTAGCTATCCCCGAAGATGCTAACAATGTTATCGCAGCCACAAAGCGATGTGTCAAGGTCAGGACTCTCATTGGGGGAACGCAAACAGGTTCTGGGGATACAGAATGTCCTTAGGTTTAATCGCCGTAGTGGCGCGACACAGCTAAAATAGTCGAATAAGTAGGTTGGGTGGAGCGATAGCGTAACCCAACAATGGAGCCGATTCCGTTGGGTTTCACTTCGTTACACCCAACCTACATTTTAAAAAGTGTATTATTATGCGAATTAATGAAACAGGAACTTGTGGAACAATATGATCCAAGGTGAGTTTAATAGTGGAGGTAATGTTTCTGATTTTCGTAGCGGGCGGTGCGCCGCCCGTGGGGTTGCTCTTCAGAAACTAAAATCCTATATTTGGGGCTAAATCCCTTGATATGACTAGTACTGCTGCGCAGAATTAAGAATTAAGAATTAAGAATTAAGAATGCTTAGAGAGTAAGGATTCTATCGATCTCAAACTGGGTCAGTTAGTTCTGCCGCGCTGCACTAGTTTCTGACTTCTTTTTCGGCGATTCCATCAATGAATTCTTCATTCTTAATTCTTCATTCTTAATTCGCCGTTAGGCGCTCATTACTTCCTTGCTATCACTGCTAAATTCCAGGCAAAACGCTTCATCAAAGGTATCTTTTTCAAGACTTGATCTAACATCTCCAGACGTTGATATTCCCCTTTCAATCTTCCCTGTTCAATAATAATTTTCTTCCAGTATCGCTCCTGATTAGGGATCAACTTTCTCAATTAAATAAAAACGCAAGAAAATCCAAAGAGTTGCTAGCCAAAAAGTATCGTAAACAGTCTCGGAAAATAGAGATTTGATGTAATTGACAAGATTAATATCCAAAGGCATTTCATCTTCTGTACGCACCTCTGTTGCCAGACGCCGATAAACATTAATCACTGGATTGTGCCTTAGAGGGTCCCAAAAACAAGCTTTACCTCCTGGTTTAAGGACTCGGTGCATTTCCTCTAAAGCAATTTTGGGTTCAGGAATATGGTGCAGTAAATTGGAAGCATAGACTAAATCAAAGGTGTTATCAGGAAAATCTAATGCCATAGCATTGGCAGTACATCCTTCAATTGCCACACTATTCGCTGCTGCTAACTTAAGTGCTACTTCCACCATTCCCGGAGAGTAGTCAGCTGCAACACAATGAGCCCCTTTTGTCGCAAAATAGACGCTATTTTCTCCAGCACCACAACCCAAATCCAAGAGCTTTTTGCCAGTAATATCCCCCATCTGTTGCAAGATGAAGCGATTTTCTGGAGCAGTGCAAGCTTCAAAATAATCTGCCACTCGAATACCCTCTACATCAATAGCAGCTGCCCAAGTATTATGGAAACGTCGCTCTTTGTCTAGGGTTTCTTCTGACATTCTGTTGGTTAATGGCTAATTGTTAATTGTTAATTGTTAATTGTTAATTGTTAATTGTTAATTGTTAATGGCTAATTGTTAATTGTTAATTGTTAATTTCTCCCTTGTCTTCTTATCTTCCCTAACTCCCCTAGCTCCCCCAGCTCCCCCAGCTCCCCATCTCCCCTAGCTCCCCCATATCCCCAGTTACAGAACTCTCTAATTAGTAACTACCTCTCGTACCTGCTCACTACTGCTATCTCTGGCTGCCTGAGCATTCTGGATTGCTCGATAAAGCCGATTAAGAGCATTCACATAAGCTTGAGCTGAGGCAACAACAATATCGGTGTTGGCTGAATGACCGGAAAATATCTGTTCATTGTACCGTAGGCGAATTGTTACTTCTCCTAAAGCATCAATTCCCCCTGTTACTGACTGCACAGAAAATTCAATTAGCTGGTTAGGTACATTCACTACCCGGTTAATTGCCTGGTAAACAGCGTCTACAGGTCCTGTACCAATGGCGGCATCAGTTAGTTCTTCACCATCGGGTGTGCGTAATGTTACAGTTGCAGTAGGACAAGTGCGATCGCCACAGGAAACTTGCACCAACTCTAAATGGAACAGTTCCGGTGTTTGGCGGATTTCATCATTAACAATCGCTTCCAAATCCCAATCAGTAATTTCTTTCTTCTTATCCGCAACTTCTTTGAAACGGATAAATGCTTTATTTAACTCACTTTCTGAGAGTTCAAACCCCAATTCCTTGAGGCGAGACCGGAAAGCATTGCGACCCGAATGTTTCCCCAGTACAATCAAGTTGTCGGTCAAACCAATAGACTGGGCATCCATAATTTCGTAGGTTAGCTTATTTTTGAGGACGCCATCCTGGTGAATGCCAGACTCATGAGCAAAAGCATTGGCTCCTACTATCGCCTTGTTGGGTTGCACTAACATGCCAGTGAGGTTAGAAACTAGACGAGAAGTCTTGTAAATCTGGCGTGTTTCAATCTTCGTTAGCGGTTCCTCTGACTCAACTGGACGTCCTAAATAGGGGTTAAAATACTGACGCCGTACATGGAGAGCCATGACTAATTCTTCTAGGGAAGCATTGCCTGCTCGCTCACCGATGCCGTTAATGGTACATTCCAATTGACGAGCACCATTCTTAACGGCTTCGAGGAAGTTAGCTACTGCTAAGCCTAAATCATTATGACCATGAACGGAAATAATCGCTTGGTCAATATTGGGGACGTTTTCTTTAATTCCCCGAATCATCTCCCCAAACTCACTGGGTGTTGTATAACCCACAGTATCAGGGATGTTAACTGTCTTAGCACCAGCAGCAATCGCCCGCTCTAGTACTTGGTAGAGATACTCTGGATCAGAGCGGACAGCATCCATGGGAGAGAATTCTACATCATCCACAAAGGATTTAGCGTAGGCCACCATTTCTTCTGCGATCGCTAAAACCTCTGCTCGAGATTTTTTGAGTTGGTACTCTAAATGAATGTCTGAGGTAGAGATAAAGGTGTGAATTCTGGAATGAACCGCCGGTTTGATAGCTTCTGCTGCTGCTTTAATATCTCCCTTGATTGCTCTTGCCAAACTACAGATAATCGGACCATCTTCAGTACCTGTATCCTTAGCAATTTTCTGCACAGCCTCAAAATCTCCGGGGCTAGCAAAAGCAAAACCCGCCTCAATCACATCCACTCCCAGACGCGCTAGCTGCCGAGCAACGAGCAGCTTCTCGTCTACATTTAGGGTAGCTCCAGGACATTGTTCCCCATCCCGGAGTGTAGTGTCGAAGATAATGATGCGGTCTGGTTGTGGTTGTTGGTTCATGATTCAATTTGCCGACATTTCAAAATTGATGGACCGTCTATTCCTCAAAGATACCAAATATTTTTCCTTTAATTATAATTAATACTCCATTTTCTCAATGGAGTCACGTATCTCGTTCAAATCTATATAACGGTCAGTGGCATTTCTTAATTCTCTAGCAATCATTCCCTCTGTTGAAACTACTGTAATATGAGTATTTTTTGAACGTAACAATTCAATTGCTCTTTCAAAATCACCATCTCCACTAAATAAAATTACCCTGTCATACTGGTCTACCGTGTTAAACATATCAATAACAATTTCTATATCTAAATTTGCTTTTTGAGAATAGCGACCAGAATTATCATCATAATATTCTTTCAGGATTTTTGTTCTGACGGTGTAACCTAGACTGATCAAGGCATCGCGGAAACCACGCTGATCTTGTGGATCTTTTAAACCTGTATACCAAAAAGCATTAACGAGGGTAACATTTGGCTCATCTTTAAAATAGTCTAAGACACGCCTAGGGTCAAAAAACCAACCATTTTTTTGTTGAGCGTAGAACATATTGTTCCCGTCTACAAAAATAGAAAGACGTTTCTGTGAGCAAGGCATATAAACTAAAACCTATAATTTCTAGTAACTTTAATGTGGTCTCTTATCTTAGCAATTTTGTTCTAATAGTTTACTGATATTTACCATTTAGGAATAATTGCTTAATCTCAATTTCCATACTTCATTTTCCAATTCCAGTACTTTAATCACGCTTCTAGTAATACAAAAATGACACAAAAGTGCTAGTACACCACAGCAGAAATAACTCACTAGTTAAAAAAGGTTAAAAAGCTTATTGTACAAGCTTTATTCCCTTCTGCCTCGGAGCCTTCTGCCTCGGAGCCTTCTGCCTTGTTGCAGTAGATAGGCTCCAGAACCCTGAACTTAGAAATAAGTAAACTTCAGCAGAACTGAGACAGTCTAACGTGTTTGCTACTCTATCAACTCTACATTCAAATCTGTAGTTCCGCTTTAGCTGTGAGAACATAGCGAGAAGAAAATGGTCTTATTTATTGATAAGAACACCAATCACTCCAACTCCCAGCATAGAGTTTGCCAGTGTGAATCCCCGCCAGTTCTAGAGAAAAGAGATTGACACAAGCTGTGACACCAGAACCACAATAGACAATTAATTCTGTCTGCTGCTGGACATCCGCCCACCGTTGTTGTTGCTTGGCAAGAGGGTGCAGATAGCTCTGAGTATCAGTAACATCTTGCCAAGGATAATTAATTGCACCGGGAATATGACCGGCGATGGGGTCTATAGGCTCTCTTTTGCCTAAGTAGCGATCTACCTCTCGTGAATCAATTAGCGCCACGTCGGATAAGTCTTTGCGAACTTTCACTGCGTCAATATCTACCACCCATTCCTGTCGTAGCTGAGGCACAAAGGTTCCTAGATTCGACGTTGGTAAGGCATCTGTCACCGGATACCCAGCTGCTTGCCATGCTCTCCAACCACCATCAAGCAAAGCTACTTGGTCGTGACCTAAGTAGCGTAGCAGCCACCACAGACGTGCTCCAAAAGCCAAGCGAGAGTCATCGTAGGCAACAACTAGAGTTTCTTTAAAGTTAACCCCAATTACAGCTAACTTTGCTGCTAATTCATTAGGATCAGGCAAAGGATGACGCCCTCCATGCTGCTGAAGGGAGCCTGAAAGGTCTTCATTCAAATCCAAATAGTGGGCGCCAGGAATATGATTAGTTTGATACTGCTGCTTTCCCAGTTCTGGATCAGAAAGAGCAAAACGACAATCGATAACCACAAGTTGGGGATTATCAAGGTTTTCTCTAAGGTATTGTGTAGAAACAACAAAAGGGTTGTCTATCATGCAAAATAATTAATAGCAGGAGCTTCTAGCAGAATTTTAATAGCATCTTAACCTTTAATTGATAGTTAAGGTGACATTTTGAGGGATGACTAATTCTAGGAGTCAAACCCTTACCAATGACTAATAACCAATGACCAATGACCAATGACCAATGACCAACTTAGAAGTTACTAAATGTTACCGAAAAGTGCAGACCATTTTCTTGCCAAGTTCTTCTGGTATTATCTACAGGAATTAAGGGAATGCCCCAATCTAAACGCGCATTGAAGCCATCCCCTAGTTGCAACTCCAATCCTAGTCCCGTGGAAGCTAGGCTGCTGGGGTCAGGATCTGCTCTATTGGTATTCCAGGTTGTCCCTAAATCAATAAAAGGAGCTAACTGCAAAAGACCTTCGGAACCAATTCTTAAAATCGGGACTCGTACTTCAGCAGAAGCAAATACCCCATTATCTGTAAGCAAACTAAACTGCCGATAACCCCGGACGCTCCCTAAGCCACCTAATCCAAACTGTTCAATTGGTAATAGGGGTGTGGTAGCTAGCTGCATGTCACCTCGAATCAACAGTATAGTATCTGGTGCTAAGAGTCTTACCCACTGCCCTTGTCCTCGCCATGAGAAAAAACGGCTGTCGGGAATAGGTTCACCTGTACCTGGATCGGAGTCATTGAGAGTAGCATCAAATGCACCAATACCTACATTAAACTGGGAGCGTAGGGCCAAAACTTCTGCCGCGCTCCTTTTAGTCCATTCCTGAAAGAATCCCAATGCTGAGACACGGGTGCGTCCCAGATTATCAGCTCCTTCAGAGAGGGGAAAGGGAATTCCTAGTAGGGAGTTATCCGTTTCCCTACGAGTACCTGTCAAACCGAGGGCTAATTCTTGGGTAGGTGTCTGTACTATGGGTTGACGGATGGTGATATCGAAGTAGCGGGAAGAGGATTCAATATCAAGAATATCGAAGGGCGGCTCAATTACCTTGCTGGAAGTATTGCCGTAGCTCAAGCTTAATGTACCATTGCGAGGATTGAAGGGAATAGTATAGCTAGCATCTATCTCAATCACTACCATCTGTGTTGGTATAACCGAATGTCAAACGATCTCCCACTCCCAAAAAGTTAGCTTGCCCAATAGTGAAGCCTCGGCGGAAGCTACCGACACTAGGAGATCGACCATTATTAGCAAAGACTTCATAGAGCCAAGTATTAGCTTCAGTAACATTTACTATGAGTAAACTAGTAGCTGGACCTGAACCGGTAGACAGTTCAGCCGAGATATTGTCAATGAGTGGATCGAGTTGTAATACCTGTAGAGCTTCGAGTAACTTATTGACATTCAAGGGTTTCGCCGTGGCAATTTCTAGGCGCGATCGCACGTATCCGGGAAGCAGACGACGGGAGCCGTTGACCTCAATCTCTTCTAACCCCCCCTCAACGATTTGGATAGTGATGGTAGTTTCTATGAGTGATTGGGGTGGGATAAATGCACCGGAGGTCACATAACCGTTACTGGTATACAATTCAGTAATCTTTGTGCGAGCACTTAAAAGTTCGGCAAAGGTAATCGGAGTGTTAGTGAATTCCTCAATTTGTTGGGCTAATTCTTCATCACTAAAAGCAGTATTGCCAATAAATTCAAACCGTTTGATCGTAATTTCCCCTGGAATAACTCCTTCAGGGACTTCAGGAGCTTCGGGAGTCGAACCAGAGGGTTCTAGGAGTTCTTCTGGGGGTGGTAGTGGTTGGGGTAGCTCAGGTTCTGGAGGTTTTGAGGGAGAAGGTTGGAAAATATCTGGTGGTAGGAGTTGGTCATTATCTGGTATCAAGTCTTGATCTCGAGGCAAGGGTACAGGGAGTTGAGCCACCTCAAGGGGATGAGATACGGCAAAAAAGTCCCCTAGATTTTGCTCCACTGAGTTATCTTCCTCTGTCTGGCTTTCCGGATCTGGTTGTAAGTGTTGAGGAGTTATCCCATACTGTTTACTTGGGAGTACTGTTGTCGCTGTCACTGGGATTTTCATCCACAATGTAGTTAACAAAGTCGCGATGCTCGTGAGATTAAGTAGTAGGTTCTTTACCATCAAAAATTCGCGGCAGTATACTGCAGCAACTTTGTCACGCTAGGGACAGGTTGTATAGGGTGCTTACCGCGCCTCCAAGTAAAAACAAAAACGAATAAATTTATGCTAGGATAAAAAGGATACAAACACTACACAGTAAGTAGTTAAAGTTAATAAATAGCTTAAAATTTCACTTTTTATTTGTGACTTCAATATAACTGAAAAGAGCAAAGATTGAGCAAAGATTTACCGAATCAAATAGTTGTGTCATTTTTATTTCTTAACAAAGAATAGCTTACAGGTAAATCACCCTTAGATTCACATCCCTCTTGGAAACGCTTAGGGTTAAAAATTTAGATTAAAATATTGGAACAATCATTCCTTCACGAGCCAGTGAGTGGCTAGGTAAGACTAACTGAATTTGCTCTTCCATCTGGTCGAGAAAATCATCATCATAGTCAGGGTTGTAGCGAGATATAACAACTTGCTTAACATCAGCTGCCTTAGCTGTTGCTATGCTACTCTGCCAGATCTCATCTTGCCAATGTAACACATCAGAATTCAGAGTTTTATCAGCTGAGATTCCATAGGGGGGATCCAAAATTAGTAAATCAGCTTTATGCGCTAAGCGCAGCAGATTATCATCAAGGCGATTATGGTTAAGTAAACGAGCAGTTGCGTAGACTACAGAATAACCATGCCAAGTAACTCTGTAACCCATTGAGCTTTGTAAAGAGTTGAGAGAAACCATCTCAACTGTTACATCATCCAGTGAGACTTTTTCGCCAGAAGTCAGACTGTAGAACTGTAGTTTCTGACTGCATAACTTGAATGGGAACCGGAAAAGTCGGTGGTTGCATCTGGCGAGCCAGTCGCTGTTCCATAGATGAACCATTAGATGCTGCTGCTCCGTAGATATGAAAACAATTACCTGGAATGAAAGCGGGGGTAAAAAAGGGAAATCCTTGAATATTATCCCAATGGCAATTGGTAAAGAAGAGGTGAGCTTCCACTGGCATCTGCGAGAGTAATTTATTACCTAATACTCGTAAACCAGTACCACCATCAAAAATTAGGCGTTTCTTGCCAACACGCATCTCAACACAGGAAGTATTACCACCATAGCGGATGGTATCTTTTCCTGGAGACGAAATTTTACCTCTAACGCCCCAAAATTGGATAAAAAAATCGACCGTAGAACCAGTTACCATGTCGGCTTTAGTATGAGATGTGGGTAGTTTGGTTGCCGCTGGAGCAAAATCTGGCATCTTTCCATCAAGTTAGCCTTGATTAGCAAATCTTCACACCGGTAGATTTCTATTAAATGATACTTTGAGAGGATTGGCACCGATAAGAGGGTAAATATAACTTCTTGTCAAATGAGGTAGATATCCTATATACAGGGTAAATCACCTAGGGCAACAAAGTAGCCAAACCTAAAGTGATTTTTACTCTACTCTACATTTAATCTTCCACCATTCAGAGGTCGGTCAGGAATTTTTGTTCAATTTGGTTAATTTTATCTCTGAAGAAACACTTAAGAGCTAATAGCTAATGGCTAATCTCTGAAGAAACAAGGCTCCAAGGCAGGGGGCAGAAGGAAAGAGGATTTGGCTTGTTTCTAACCTTCTTAGCAGGTGGTACGCCGCCTGTCAGGCGCTGTTAAAGAAGCAACTAACATCAAGGTTGGTTGTAGTTCGCTGTAAACAAGTTTTAAACCTATCTACCCTAAAAATTGCAAACGTGATCTTAGAGAAGGTAGATGATTCCCTGAGTTGAAGTACAACCCGCGCTATAACTCACAAGAGTCTAGCGGCGGGAGATGTCACAAAAAACCTGAGCAAACCTCAAGCAAGAACACTTAGTGGTGTCTACTTGGGACAAGCTTTAATGCACTCTTCTACTAATGGTAGTACTAGCTCGATATCTTTCCACCCTAAAATCTCTGTTACTTTTTTTTCTAAATTTTTGTAAGTTCTGAAAAACTCAGCAATTTCATCCAACCGATGCTGGTGGATATCTTCAAGAGATTTTACCCCGGCATAACGAGGATCTTTGTCAGGAACGCAAAGAATTTTTTCATCGCGATCGCCGCCATCAATCATTTCTAACATCCCAATCGGTCGTGCTGCAATAACGCAACCAGGAAATGTTGGCTGATCCATAATCACCATCCCATCAAGTGGATCACCATCATCTGCTAAGGTATTAGGCACAAAACCGTAGTCGTAAGGGTAGTGTACGGAAGCATAGAGCACTCGGTCAAGGGCCATGGCTTGGAGATCTTTGTCATATTCGTACTTGTTTTTGCTCCCAGCTGGAATTTCAATTAAGACGTTGAGCAAACCAGGTTTGGGTTGAGGAGGAATGAGAGATAAATCCATTACTGATTTTTTGAGCGATACATTAGGTTGGGGGAATTTGACAGACAGAAGTGTTCCCACAGAGGCTAAACACCAGCAGTGAGCTTCTACCAACCCCCGTGTAGCATTGTTACATACTCTAGACTATGAATCGCCAAGAGTAATAGAGGGTTAGCTTTTGTACTTTATCGGTATGTACCTTGCTCATCTGCAGCATAGTCTAGGCAGGATTATGCTGCAGTTTAAAAGCAAACACAAATCACAAATTAGCTAGGATATTACTCCCTACAGAAGTAATATCCCAACTACAAGTAAACAGTGTTTACCGTACCGCACAATATATTTATTTGGTTATTAAAAGATTTATAATCTCATTTGCCTGACCTCGTAAGTGAGTAGGATGACTGCTGAAAAACGTCAATGCTACTGCTAGAAGAGGAGTAAGCAATGACGAACACAGGTAAAGTCAGAGTCAACAAAGCAATGCAAGCTCCCATAATCTCCGCCCATCGATAAGGGTGAGGATCATAAGAGTTAGTAGATGAACCACTGGATTCCATAAGTTATTGAGAACTGGAACTCAATCAATTGAAACAAACATTCGAGAGGGTAGATTATAACCCACTACTTACTATTTTAACTATTTATTTCCAAATACTTGTCTTTAATTAAACAATCTCAACTAAATTTCAACCGACTGAAGCTGAGTTTCGTGAGAAACAAATCATCTCTGACAATAGGGCGATGTGATTAAGGAATCAGATATTGTGACCAACTTACACCTCGTTTTATCTCAAGTTGTAACACTCATTACAGAATCGACTGACTCCCTCTTTACCTGCCAACATAAGCTCTCATCGGTTCTTTAAGTAATCGAATGTACAAATGTTTAAAGGTAGACTTAATCACCCGGGGCATACCAAAATCAATCGGTACTAAGTTATCTGGTAGTTTCCAATCCATCACTTGTAGTTCTAATGGTTGTCGATGAGGAAAGTGAATATCCACCAATTCTGGACACAACCCTAACCGTTTACTAGCAGCAATAGTAGGAACAACTGCTGGGTCAACTGTAAGGATTTCCACTAAGGAGCGGTCAAGGGCAAAAACATCTTTAGAAGCTCCTAGAAGATTCAACTCTCGTGGTTCTCCACCACTAGGGCCATTACCTTGGTGACCAATAATACCATCAATAATTGTTAACTCAGGAGCGATCGCTCTTGCTGTTTCTACTAACATCTCCCCGAAACGGTTCTCATCTTTACCTGCTTCCATATGCCACCAGGCTTTCATTTTACCTGGTACACAACCAAACAAATTTTTTACTCCCAAAGTAATGGTTAATTGCATATGGGATTTTATCTTTAGGTAAATTAATTACTACATCTGCATCCATGGCTTCCTTTAGAAAGACGGCAGATGGTTGAAACTTCTCGTTAGCGGTAGTCATATCTTTGACCGTGAAATTCAATAATGGGTAAATTGACTAGATTCCATCTACTAAGGGTAGATAACCATTTGCTTTAGCTACTCCTCTAGCACTACCAAAAGCAGGACTATCTCCAAAAAAAGGTTTACCGCCAACCTCCTGAACCAACTGAGCAACGCAGCAAACAATTTCTGGACGAGTGATGCATTCCTTACCGAGACGTCCAGCGGTGAGTAGATTGGGTTTAAGCAGGACGCGATCGCCCTTTTTTACAAAAGCTCCCATTCCTCCCCATGGTTCTA
>CBDCVG010000043.1:0-228187 GCA_965222765.1 Caldora sp. | reverse complement strand
GGTTATCTATTCAAGCGTCAAGAAGCAGAAGTTGAGTCGGGACGGGTAAACAAGCAACCTGCTGATAAAAACAATACTGGGAAAGTAAACAGCATTTATCAAAATACTTATGGTGGAGATGCAGCAGGCAGAGATGTTGATAAACGGAATATTTACCAAGATTGTACAATTATTCAATTGCCTCAAACTCAAGCATCTAAAATTCAAACGACAACTGACGGGAGAACCTCTCAAGGCAATAGTAAAACCTGTGCTGTTATTCTTACTGCTATTCGAGCCGAATACATGGCAGTTCGAGCTCATCTAACAGAAATTCAGGAAAGAGTTCATCGTCGTGGGACAATCTACGAACAAGGAAAATTCTCTGCCAATGCTCAAGTATGGGACGTAGGAATTGTTGAAATTGGTGCAGGTAATCCTGGTGCAGCTGGACAAGCAGAGCGGGCGATCGCATATTTCCATCCTCAGGTTATTCTCTTTGTAGGTGTGGCAGGTGGTATCAAGGATGTGCGGCTTGGTGATGTCGTCGCTTCTACCAAGGTATATGCTTATGAGTCTGGGAAAGTGGAGGAAAGTTTTAAACCTAGACCTGAAATAGGTCTTAGCAGTTTCGATTTGGAACAGAGAGCTAAATTTGAAGCTAGAAAGAACGACTGGTTAGAGAGATTACCCTCAACTCCTGACCCTACTCCTTCTGTTTTTGTTGCACCTATCGCTGCGGGAGAGAAGGTTGTTGCTTCCACTAAATCGGAAGTTTTTAAGTTTTTAAGTTTTAACTATGGAGATGCAGTTGCAGTTGAGATGGAAGGCATCGGCTTCCTACAAACAGTCCGTGCCAACCAGCAGGTTTCTGCTATGGTGATTCGAGGTATTTCGGATCTGATTGATAGCAAAAGCGAGGTTGATGCTAGAGGTTATCAAGAGATTGCAGCTCGTCATGCTAGTGCTTTTGCTTTTCAGGTATTGGCCAAGTTTTCCAAAGATTTTGAGCAAAAAGTCAATTAGCTTTTAGTCCAGACGGCAAAACTTTAGTGAGCGACAGTAAACTCAAAGAGCTAAAATTAAAACGATGACTGACGGAAAAACCTCTAAAGGCAATAGCAAAGCCTGTGTTGTTATTCTCACTGCTATTCAAGTCGAATACATGGCAGTTCGAGCTCATCTAACAGAAATTCAGGAAAGAGTTCATCGTCGTGGGACAATCTACGAGCAGGGGAAATTCTCTATTGATGGGAAAGTATGGGATGTAATAATTGTTGAAATCGGTGCAGGTATTCCTGGTGCAGCCGCACAAGCAGAGCGGGCAATCCAACATTTCAATCCTAGTGTTATTCTCTTTGTGGGTGTGGCAGGTGGCATCAAGGATGTAAAGCTTGGTGATGTCGTCGCTTCTACAAAGATCTATGGCTATGAGTCCGGGAAAGCGGAGGAAATTTTTAAACCTAGACCTGAAATAGGGTCTTACCAGTTTCGATTTGGAACAGAGAGCTAGATTTGAAGCTAGAAGGAACGACTGGTTACAGAGATTACCCTCAACTCCTGACCCCACTCCTTCTGTTTTCGTTGCTCCTATTGCTGCGGGAGAGAAGGTTGTTGCTTCCACTAAATCGGAAGTTTTTAAGTTTTTAAGTTTTAACTATGGAGATGCAGTGGCAGTTGAGATGGAAGGCATCGGCTTCCTGCAAACAGTTCGTGCCAACCAGCAGGTTTCTGCTCTGGTGATTCGAGGTATTTCAGATCTGATTGATGGCAAAAGTGAGGTCGATGCTAGAGGTTATCAAGAGATTGCGGCTCGTCATGCCAGTGCTTTTGCTTTTCAGCTACTGGTCAAATTTTCCCAGATTGAAAAGAGACAGCAAACTAATTCTATTCCTCTCCTACCTAAAGAACTGCCGCAGGAAGACTACATCCGCTTGAAAAACTTGCTGGCATCAGGAAGATGGCGAGAAGCTAATGAGACAACTAGAACTATTATGCTGAAAGCAGTCAAGAGAGAAAAAGAAGGCTGGCTTACCGACGAGCAAATCCAAAATTTCTCTTGCCAAGTTCTGCAAGTTATTGATCACCTGTGGGTGCAGTACAGTGAGCAACGTTTTGGGTTCAGCGTACAGAAGCGAATCTTCAATGAATGTGAAAAAGATCTGCAAACATTTGGCGATCGCGTCGGCTGGCACGTACAGGAAGCTTGGATTTCCGCTAGCCAAGTTTCTTATACTCCTGCCAATGCACCGGAAGGTCATCTTCCTTGGGGAATCATGCAGGTTGTCACAATGGATAATGCAGTTTTAGATGCTTTTGTATACGGTTTGCGAACCATCACTAAAACTGCGATACGACAGGATTGGCAAAAGCAGCTTCTTGCCGATTTTATGGCATTTGGCGGTATTTTTACGGGTTACAGGATTGATAAGGAAGAGTTTAAGAGAAATCTGGAGTACGAACTCTCTCATAATGAGGCATGGTGGGAGGGAAAGAGGCTAGAAGAGTTGAAGATTCTCAAGCTCTTTTCGCTACTGGCAGCTTGTCCAAACCTGTGATCTTTTCAATAGTCTCTTGAGAAACAAGGCAACAGGGAAGAGAATTGTTTCTTCCATTCAATTGCGGGTGCGAAGTGCTCCTCAGGAGCTTATCACTTACATAAGCCACTACTCAGATAAAGAGACATTACGAAACTCAAGCTTGATGTCATCGTTATAATAAGAACTTTTGAGATATGAGCTAATCTCGATAACTTCTAATTTGTTGACTGTCAACGGCACTTCATCAAAGAAGAGCTTTGCACCCATAGCAGTATCTTTAATGAGAGTATTTTCAACTTGAGAACCTCGATCACAGCGATCGCTTTTTGGCGAATATCAGTAGCAAGAGGCATTGCCCATGTTTATGTAATGGTTAATTTATATTTTAGCAGTGGAGTTTCCGCCAATATTTAATAATAGGATATTAATAGAGGTGCGCTCTGGTATATTATGCTTTCTTAATTGAAAAAAAACATGACTCGCACAATAACCTTTGTTTCCCTTTGAATTTACTGTTTCTGGATCTCCAATTTCCCTGCAAACCAACAATCGTGCCTTACTCCAGTCTTGGAAAGCAAAAGTACGTCAAACTGCGATCGCAAATCTTCCCGCTAATACCATTCCCAGTCGTGAGGCCGTTATAGTTGAAATTGTTTATTATTATAAGAGTACACCTCTCGATATTGATAACATTGCCAAGCCTATTCTGGATGCCTTAAATCTGTTGGTCTATATCGACGATCGCCAAATCACAGATCTGATTATTAGAAAGCGATTGCTCTATCCCAGTTTAGACAATGAGAATCTTTCCCCCACAATTGCGCTAGCATTAACTGAAAATCAACCTTTTATTTCTGTGAAAGTTGAGATGTCTTCTATCTGAATGGAGATTTTATCATGACAACAAATCTAGAAAATATTCAGGAAAAATCTTTGCTAAACACTTTGGTAAAGCCTGAGGATAAAGCTGAAGATATCATTTTATATGATTATCCTCGCCGTGCTCAAGAAGACATACGGGAATATTTAGGACGAGCTGCGGAAATTATCGAACTTGGTGCTTGTGAAACTGCAATTGCTTCAGCAATCTTTATTTTAGAAGCAATTATGCCTTTAATGGCACAAAAGCACAAAATTGATTTTGAAACAAAAACACCAACTGAACTTTTACAATTTTTTTGCCAAAACAATTTAATTTCTCTAGAAAACCACGATATTCTTAGCCAAGCGATCGCACTCCGAGATTCTTTCATGCTCCAACAAGAAACAATCAAAAGCGATCGCGATTTTGCTCAACAAGTTTTGGCGATTGTTACTTATCTTTTCCAGACTCTTGACAATGTTCGATAGATTCTCAAAATATACTGATGTTATTGATGATTTCATAATATATAATTGATTCTGTTCAACTACTTATAGTTGGGTGACCACAATAATTACTGAAATACGCCGCAAATTTGCTGAGAACCAATTTGAGTTTTCTAAGCACGCTGTTGACCAATCTATCCTGCGGCAAATTCTGGTTCAAGAAATTCGGGAGGCAGTTGCGAATGGTCAAATCATTGAAGATTATCCAGATGATAAGTACGGAGCAAGTTGCTTAATTTGTGGTTGGACACAAGCACGACGCCCAATTCATATTCAATGTAGCTATCCTTCTCGTCCACTGATTAAGATTATTACAGTATACGAACCATTACCTCAGCAATGGAATGATGATTTTACGCAAAGGAGGCGTAGCAGCGATGACAACTGAATGGCAAGAGACATTAGTGGAGAAGCAAGTCACCTATACTTTAGAACTCAGCGGCAAGATTATCCTCATTGAAAATGTGCCTGCCCGTGTCAATGAAGAAACAGGTGAGCAGTTCTTCTCTCCATCAACTGTGGAACATCTACAACAGATAGTTTTAGCTCAAGAAAAACCTGACCATTTTGTTCAGGTTCCTGTGTATAACTATTCAAGCAACGTAGCCTAACAACTTTTAAAACTGTGGTTTCAGCCAACGGAAGTTACCTTGGAACAAGTTGTAAGCGTGTGAGCATCCCTGTCAAACACTGAGCGATCGCAACTAAGATTTACGGCAACTGGGTAATATAATATCAATAGCAATGTTACGCTACACTTACACTGTAATAGTTAGGCTCCTCGGAGACTGCAATGGCTACCCTCCAGATTGACACCTACCAGATGAACTTTATAACCGCATTCAAAGTCTTGCTGCTGGCAACCAGCTTACTCTGAATGAGACAGTAATTCATCTGTTGCAGCAAGCATTTCAGCCCAATGAGCGAAAAATTATTCAGGAACCTCAGACGGAACCGATGTCAACAGTTTTAGGAAGAATTCGTAACCGCCCCAGAGTTAATCCAATTAGTTTTGGATTACCGGATAGCACTGTTTTGATTCGAGAGGATCGTAATAGATGACTTGTCAGATATTGGTATTGAAGATGTGATCAACTATGTAACTAATCATGGTTGGAAGCTAAGCAAAAATCATAGGGGATCTTAAGCGATTGCAGGATCGATTCGGTTCGATGACAGGCAAGATGCCTGTTACACAAGAAAAAAATCAATTGACAATTTCACTACGAGAAGTTTTGTTCTTTCTTTCTGGATTGGGCTTTAAATCGACTGGCAAAGATTCTACAGTACCCCACTGATTCAACAAACCCTTGAGGAGAATTTCTTGCTCAGCATGAGATTCCTTAAAGTCTTCACCAAGATTCATAACGGCCAACCAGACTGTACCCTGTTTTTGAGTAGGCAATCTTCCTACTAAGGCTCCGATATTATTCCAGCTACCGGATTTAATCACAGATAATCTCGGTAGTTGGTGTTTTTCTAAAATTCCTGGATCTTGACCAATAATGGCAAACACATCGGCAACTGTCAGATTGTGAGCTTGCAAATAGCGCTCAATTGCCAAAAACATACCACAAGCAGCGCGGGGAGAAATCTTTCTTTCGGCAATAGAACCGTTGAGTTGAATTTCTGTTAGGGGAACTCCAGCGGCTTCAGCTGCTTTTTGTGCTACGGCTGCTGTACCACCGACAGCATTATCTAAAATCTCTACCATTACATTGTTACTATAGAGATTCATTTTTTTGAGTAGTTCAGCCAGGGGGAAAGAATAGTGGCGCACTAGCAGTTGCACATTGCTAGGAGCAGAGGGAGAGACAAATACAGAGCCTTCAATTTCCACCTGAGGTCTAGGAGTTCCAGTCGGTAAAGTTAGATACTGAGTTTCTGCTTCCTTAGACCAAATCTTAGCATTTAATCCTTGCTTGAGTAGATTTCCTGACGCCATCGGGTCAAACTGAAAGTTCATATAAAACTTGCCAGTGATTACCAAATTACCAGTTACCCGCTTAATACCCAGCTGATTGAGGAGATTTCCCACCGCAACTGCCTCTTCCCAGACAAAAAAGGGGTCTGCTCCTCCTTGAATTACCAAGTCACCCTGCAATACTCCATTTGCGATCGCTCCAGTTGCTCCAATTAGGGTAACAAACTGATGGTCTGGTCCAAAGGTTTTCAAAGCTGCTAGGGTAGTTGCCACCTTGGCAATGGAAGCAGCAGGCTGAGGCACAGTACTCTGGTAATTTGCCAACAGGGTATCACCAGCTTGTATCCATACCCCTTGATTTGCTTTTGCCGCTCCTTTCGCAGCCAGCTTATTGATGTATTGCTCAATTTGCTTTTGAGTTGCTGGGTTAGGATTATTGAGATTTTTTACTAGTTCTAAGGAATTGTTCTTTTTTGTGACAATTGACTCATTAACTAATGGTTCAGAGGCTTCAGATTGAGGAGAGACAAATGTATCTTGGGGCAAATCTGCTGCACAACCAGTAACCAGTGCTAATAGAACAATAGATAGGGTAGTATGCAAATGTCCTCCAAAAGGCAAGAAAATAGACCAGAATAAGCATTACTGGTGTTGGTGACACTGATAACCCCCTGAGCTTGACACCGCTCTGCTTCCAGCTCAATCACTATAGGCGAAATTCTATCTGCGCTTGAGCAGCACCACCCCAAAGTAGTGCCGCAGATAATACCCAACTGCTGAAGCGGGAAGCTGTGCTGATCAAAGAAGTAGAATCCAGAACCATATAATTTAGATGTTTTACCAAATCCGGGTTAGCCACACCCGTTTTGAGCAAATCGTGAAACCCTGTAGAGACGCGCCATGGCGCGTCTCTACAATCTAATAATACTGTGGGCATTGCTTTGTAATCATATCGAACGAAGATGTTTGATATTTTTGACAATACCCACCCTACATTAACTCCGAACTTAGGTGGTTACAGGTTCTTTCGCCAAGAACTTCTCTAGTTCTGTTAGAGCATCAGCATCTACCTTAGTCTGCATTGGACAGAACTTAGGTCCACACATGGAACAGAATTCAGCTGTTTTATAGATGTCAGCCGGTAGAGTTTCATCATGGTATTCCTTTGCCCGTTCAGGATCAAGGGAAAGTTCAAACTGACGGTTCCAGTCAAAGTTGTAACGGGCATGGGAAAGTTCATCATCCCTGTCTCTTGCTCCTGGGCGATGCCGTGCAATATCCGCCGCATGGGCAGCAATCTTGTAGGCAATCAATCCATTGCGCACATCTTCAGCATTAGGCAACCCTAGATGTTCTTTGGGTGTTACGTAACAGAGCATGGCTGTACCATACCAACCCGCCAGGGCTGCACCAATAGCTGAGGTAATATGGTCATATCCAGGGGCAATATCCGTCACTAGTGGCCCTAGCACATAGAAGGGAGCTTCAGAACACTCTTCCATTTGCTTCTTGACATTAAACTCAATTTGATCCATAGGTACATGGCCTGGACCTTCTACCATTACCTGTACATCATGTTCCCAAGCACGGCGAGTTAGCTGTCCGAGGGTTTTCAATTCTGCTAGTTGAGCCTCATCAGAAGCATCATGGGTGCATCCAGGACGGAGGGAATCTCCTAAGCTGAAGGAGACATCATACTTTTTGAAGATTTCTATGATGTCATTGAAGTGGGTGTAAAGGGGATTCTGTTTATGGTGATGCAGCATCCACCTAGACAGGATACCACCACCACGAGAGACAATACCAGTGATGCGATTTCTTACCAAAGGCAGATGTTCAATGAGAATCCCGGCGTGAATGGTTTGATAATCAACCCCTTGCTCAGCATGTTTCTCGATAATGTGAAGAAAGTCATCTGCTGTCAGGTTTTCAACTTTGCCATGGACACTCTCGAGGGCATGGTAAATTGGCACTGTTCCAATGGGCACTGGTGAAGCGTTGATGATAGCAGTACGAATTTCATCCAAGTTTCCACCACCAGTGGACAAGTCCATAACGGTGTCAGCACCATACTTCACCGCCAGTTTTAGCTTATCCACTTCTTCATTTAGACCAGAGGAGTTGGGAGAAGCACCAAGATTTGCATTTACTTTACATTTAGAAGCAATGCCAATGCACATTGGTTCTAAGTTAGTGTGATTGATATTGGCAGGGATAATCATGCGTCCCCTTGCCACTTCTTTACGAATTAGCTCAACTGGCAAGTTTTCCCGTTGGGCAACGTAGTGCATTTCTTCCGTCAAAAGCTCCTGGCGGGCATAGTGCATTTGAGACACATTACCCTGTCCACGCCGTTTGGCGACCCATTCTGATCTCATATTAGGCTTCCTCTATTAACAGCTTCCCTCCGCTGGTACTAACCAGTCTCAGGTTCTAAGGGTGTATCTCAGCTTGGTAATCCAAGCACCCCTAGCTTTGGTTTCAGTAATATATCAGTAAGAAAGACAGAGCAAGGAATTACTTTAGCAAATGTTTACTTTTGGTCAAATTGAAAATTGTTAAATTGTTAAATTGTTAAATTGTTAA
Source organism: Caldora sp. (assembly GCA_965222765.1). Lineage (GTDB taxonomy): Bacteria > Cyanobacteriota > Cyanobacteriia > Cyanobacteriales > Coleofasciculaceae > Caldora. Next base: position 219,790 of record CBDCVG010000043.1, on the reverse strand, counting down.
TTGACTTGAACGAAGAAGGGAATTGGGAATTGGGAATTGGAAATATCTCCCTTGTCTCCCCATACTCCCAACACCCCTAAGGTGCTGTGGGTTCAAAGACTGGACAGTAACCCTCTGGTGTCACCTTAAAGCCATATAGGGGAGAAGCTGGATTCCAGCAGCGTTGTCCTCGTTGGTGGCGACAGATACCGCAGCAGTCGATGTTCATCGGTATTCTAGTATTACCACTTTCCTTAAGCAACTCCCTTTGTGATAAACCCCGCAATACCAGCTCTTTTCCTTGCCAGCGAGCCTCCACCAAACCAGTATCAGCAAAATCTTGCCAGCGAGGGTCAGCGATGATTGCTTCTGGGAGATTAATATTGACAAATGTGTCTAGTTCCGTCAGCTCCCCTTCGTAATTGGTTGGGGGTGGTGCTGCTGGTTGCACAAATATTTCACCAATCGGCAGCTCTACCAGTGTGCCTGTAGCTGGAGAATGTAGATGGTAGCGATTTTGCAACTCTTCTAAGCTTGTTAAATCAGCCAGGTAGGTTGGAGAACCGTGGAAAAAAATAACGTGTTGAGGACGCAGGTTATGAATTAACTGAGTTGTTCCTAAATAATCACTATGTTGAGCTAGTGAATAGGTTTGAATTGCATGTTGCTCGGGGTTTTCTAAGCTGACAGAATATCTTGGTTGTTCTGGTATTAACACGAGCTGAGAACCGCAATCTGGATGAAAATAGTTGCTTAAATCAGCACTTTCATCGGTAATGACTATACAGGGAGGTTTACCGATGACGCACCGGTTTTGTTCATCCAATCGCCGCACCCGAGGGCGCACTCGCTCATCCCAAAACAGGGGTTGATGTCGAGCAAAATTTTGTACGGAAGTAGGTAAGTGAGGTAGGAGCTCTAAATAGATGTCACAAGCTGCGGCGACAGTACCATCTACCCAAATATCTAAATCACGACCAGTGAATTGGTGATGGCTCCGCAGGAGCATGAGGATTTCTTGACCTAAACCCAAGGTAGGTACTGGTAGCAAAACGGACTTGTTAGATGTGATTGCTTGCTCAATTAACTCTACCAGCTGATTTTCCTGTTGCCTTCGATGAGGATGTCGAGCAGTGCCATAACTGCCTTCCACAATCACTACGTCTGGTTGTGTACCCCTAAGAGGTTCAATAGACAATCCCTCTACCAACCGTGAGTTAGACAGAAAAAAGTCCCCGGTATAAAGTAGTCGGTAAGTTTTACGGGGAGCAGTGTAAGCAAGTAACACTGCCGCTGCTCCTGGCAAATGACCTGCAGGAAATAATTGGGCAGTTAGTCCATCTCTTAATTCTACAGGTGAGTACCAAGGCAAAGCCTGACAGAATTGGGGAATATCCGAAGCTCCTCTACTCTCCACTACTGGTGCTTCTGGAGTACTATCGGCTTGGTTAACTTCTCTATCGCTTTCCCCTACTTCCCTACCTTGACTATGTAAACCGGTCATGATCCCTGAGGTGAACGGCAACCAGTTCAGTGGCAGTAGGGTCGTCGTTTCTTCACTAGCGTAGACTGGCAAATGGGGAAAAGCTTGGTGCAGAGCCAGTAAGCCCTGGGCATGATCGTTATGGGCATGGCTACACAATACCAAATCTGCTGGTGGATGCTCTTCGGCTTGTAGAGGCGTAATATCCGCTAAACCACAGTCGAGGAGGATGCGGTGTGGCCCCATCTGCACCAACAAACAAACCCCCTCTGCGCCCTGACCAACACCATAAGGGAAGCAAGTTAATCTGTCATCTTCAGAAGAAGATGCCAGGGAGCGTTGATTGCTCATCGTAATTTCCGTGAGACCACAGGTTCAGCAAAGCAACCTGGGGATCGTCATTTATCATTCGTCATTTGTCGTTAAACCTAATGGGCAGAACCATTACCGTGGTAATCATCTGAATCATAAAATCCGTTCTTAGTACCAAAGAACAGAGACAATACAGTGAAAGCAACTGTTAATCCCACTAAAATTAGTTTGACGCTCATTTTTTAAATAACCTCCTTTTTAGCTACTTTAGCAGGGAATTTGACAAAGAATAAAGGTCAACACTGGCAAGATGCCAGTTCCACATATGATGCATCTCCTGTAGAAAAATCTCCTGTGGAACAGGCTTCTAGCCTGTCTCCGCATCTGGGATTAAATCCGCAACCAACATACAGAAGATAACCCCAGTAAGGGCTTCACACCCTACAAATAGAGGTTTTGCCTAAGTCCTGAGGTGTTTCTCACCAATCCTGTTGGTGACTAGAATCTTGTGACTCCAATTCTGTCTGGGAGTTATCTGTCAGCGGCTTCACTACCCGTGCGATCGCATCCTGGACAAAAGCCTTGATAAACTCATCCCGGCGGTTTAATTGGAATTGCTTCTGTACTACCTCCGTCATACCACCATCGCCCCAATCTTGATTATGGCGAAAATATTCAATGAAGCTTTTACCTGCAATTCTGGTGAGATAAGCTGCTGTGACACCTTGAATTGCCTTGCCCACTAAATAGGTAGCGATATTTAGTTGGAGAGCCGTTGAGAGGAGTTGAATTGCTCCTTTGACAATGCCCAAACTTGCTAAGGTTTTTCCCAGAGAAAGAGCAAGTTCTTTGCCTCGCGAACTATTCAGTTCACAGCCGTAGATTCTGCCAATTTCTACCACCATTTGAGCATTGACTGCTGCGGTTGCCAGTAAATCCACCACCGGTAAAGGAGTCACCGAAATCACCCCTGCTCCAATCCACTGGAAACGTTCCACCACCTTCTCCGCTTCCCGTCTGCGTTGGTTGTCAATGATTTTTCTGGCTTCTTCTCCTAAGCGCTGAGATTGCATGAGAATATTATCGGCAACTAAATCTTCCCCCTCAGAGCGTAGAACAGCAGCAAGACGTCGGATTAAGGGCATGACATCAGGCTCTGGTTGAAAGATTTCACCATCATCTAACTCCACTGATTCAGGACTTGCCGCGATCGCTACGACATCTGACGGAGCAATAAATCCGCGCACTCGCTGCCGCAACCGAGCAATAATCTTCTCCTTGTCTACTTCCGAATAGAGGTCTACTTTATTCAGAATCAGGATAGAGCGCTTCCCAATCTCTGCCAAACGCTCTAGTGGAATATATTCCGACTGCCGTAGATCATTATCCACCACAAACAACAGCAAATCTGCTTCCGTTGCCAACTCTCGCGCCATTTGCTCTCGTTGTGTACCAGCAACACCTGCTTCTAGAATTCCTGGTGTATCAGTAATCAGAATCTGGCGATTTAATCCCTTCAATTTCAAGCTGTAAGTTTCTCCCACCTCCGTTGTCCCCATTGGAGCCCCCACTTCACCAATCATCCGCCCCAACAAAGCATTGACGAGGGAAGTTTTACCAGCTGACCCCGTACCAAACACTACTACCAAAAGTTCCCCGCGAGCTAAGATAGATTCAATTTCCCGCGATCGCGTTAGTAAAGCTTGCCGTGCTACTTCATCCTGAATCTGGGTTACCTGTTGCCTTACTGCTTTGAGAGTTTCTGAAGCTGCCTCTGTTTTTACTTCTGGAACTTTTGGTGGCATGAGACGCCTGGGTTGTCCCTTCTGAGTAGGTCCCAACAAGCCCATATAGTAGATGAAGGCGAAGATTAGTAACCCAAGCAAGGCAATCAGCAACAACAGCAGTAAATTGGCGAGCAGAGGGGTTGTAAAGGAAATTTGGATATACAGTCGGTAGAGAGAATTGATTAACCACAGCATTAGCCCCAGAATTAAGCTAAGACCAATAATCAGCGTCAACAAGCGTGGGAGGGGCATGGGGAATTTAGAATTGGGAATTGGGAATTGGGAATTTAGAATTTAGAATTTAGAATTGGGAATTGGGACAAATCTTACAATTTGTCAACAAAATTAATTGAGGCTGGTCAGGTAACCTAAATACTAGCCTACACTTCCTAATGTCTAGGTAAAGTCCGTAGGAAGGGAAAACTCACTTAAAAACTATGAGCTTGTTCAATCAAATTCTCGGTGCGATCGATAATCCTAACCAGATGGCGAGTGCCGGTCAATTAGCCGGTATTTTCAATACTGTGCAGCAGCTGAGTAGTACCTACCAATCCAATCCAGAAGCGGTGCAGACTGCTACTGCTATTGTTGGCAAGCATGTACGCTCTGCGCTACAGCAGAAGCGAGATGCACAAGGGGAGCAGCAGGCACAGGACATTGTGCATCAATACAGTGGCAATGGCCCCAACAATCAAGCAGTAAATGTGCTCTTCAGTAGCCCTCAGATACAACAGATTGTGAAGGAAATTGAAAGCAGAACCCCTATCCCTGCTGGAACTATTCAATCAATGCTCCCTGCTCTAGTTCCCCTAGTGCTGAATCTCCTAGAAACTGGTACTGATCGCCAAAATCCCCAAGGTGCTAATTCAGTTCTCAGTAGCTTTTTAGATGCTGATGGTGATGGGGATATAGATATGTCTGATGCAATGCAGCTAGCAGGGGCGCTATCTCAAAGGGTAAGAGAACTCCAATTTTGTCATTTGGGAATTACTAATTGCTAATTGCTCTTGAGAAAGAAGGCAGGAGGTAGAAGGTAGGAAGGAGATATTGTTTCTCCCATTCAATTGGGGGCGCGAAGCGCTCCGAGGCGAGCTATCGAGAAACTAGGGAATCGGGAATTTCTCTCTTCTCTCCCTTGTCTCCGTTTCTCCCCGAGCTCCCCCAATTCCCAACCAAGATTCAAGAGGAGGAACGAGCTGCTTGGGCAAGGAACTTAATCAGTTGTCTGAGTTGTTTATTATCAAACGTTTGAACAATCGTCTTAGCAGCGGCTTTGGGTTCTACCGTCAAAGTGATTTGCTTAAGTTTGTTATTAGCAACTTTTGCCGCCCCAGCAGGCGGTGTTTTTTGATAAGTTGCTGCAAAGTTGGACTGGGAGTAAGCACACAACCTTGGTTTTGTTGCAATTGATCGCTAGCTTGCTTGAGTTCTTTAATCACTACTGGTGCTAGGGTTTGATAAGAATTCTGAGGATTTGCGATCGCTTTATTAGAGATTTTAACTAATTCTTGCCAAGTTTTATTTCCTGGATCCAGCACAAATAAATCCTTGCAGTGCTTCTGTAGCCTCTGACGAGTGTGTGATGTTTCTTGTTGTTTAAATACCTGCAACATCTGCTTGAGGCAGTCTTTTACCTGAGGCGCAAAATTAGGCGAAAGTTGTTTTTGAGTTTGCTGTGGGGTGGGTGAGGGAGTCGGCGCTGTTGCCGTTGCTGATTCGCTGGAGCCAGTCATTAGCTGTTTGAGGTAACTCTCCAATTCAACAAAGCAAGGTTCTGCTGCTTGGACTGTTTTCTCTGCTTCCTCTTCCTGAAGACCGAATGGACCTTGTAGCTTATCAAGTAGGTCTTTGAGAGTATCATAGCCCCTTAAAAACAAAGTCTCTAGCTTTTCGTCAACGCTGATGTCATTCTCTTTGAGGACTTTAAAAGAATCCTCTAACTTGTGGGCTGTCTTTTGAAGACTGACAAAGCCAAGCATTGCTGCACCTCCCTTAACAGAATGAGCAGCACGAAACATTTCATTCACTCTCTCGGGATCTGTCACTACTGAGGGGAGCTCTAAGAGCCCTTGTTCAATAGTATCGAGGTGTTCTTTTGCTTCTTCGATGAAGTAGCCGACGATCCTTTGTTGATTCCCCGCATCCACGGCACTTTTCCTTAATCAATTAAAACAGTTTTGTTTACTTATACCAATTTCTTCAATGCTTGTTACATGATGTTTGTCTTGCTTCCCCCTTGCCAAAGGGAGTTGGGGGAATCGATGTGTAGCAGGATTTAAGGAAATTGGTATTAGAGAGCTCAATGGTGGCTCTCCGCAAAATCTAGCATAGGTGCTGCCAAATCGACTTTTTTAGAGTAACTGAAATAAGCCAATGAGTCCTCTTCACCAAAAAAGTTCTGTTGGGGAAAGGGATACATGAAATTTTTTTCCTCTAGAGAATTAACCTTATCCCTTGAGTAAACATAGGGAGGGTTTGCCTCCTGCCTCCTGCCTCCTGCCTCCTGCCTTCTTTGTTTTCCCTTTCATCTGAGAAAAAATGCGATAGGCATTGCTCTCCAGGTTGACCGAAATTTCTTGCTGTGCTTCTGACATCTTGACTAAGTTGTACTGCACATCTTCAGCATAGACACTTAGAGTCACTTGCAGAACTTCTAAAAAGTTAATTAACCACTGACAATCTGATGCTGACTGACTTTGATAGTGTTCAATTAATTGGGCAAGACAGCATTCTAAATGAGTGCGGCTTTGTGGGCAAAGCAATATAAGCTTAAGGAGCATAATTGCTAAAATTAAATCCTTATCTTGGGCTATTAAAAACATAAATAACTGAGAAGGATTTGCCTGATTCAATGTGGTAAAATGCTCAATTAAACGATTGCACGTTCTCAGAAGTAATTGATTGTCCCAATCTTGATCATGATATCCCTCATAGAGTTTTTCTATCTGTTGCTCTAGTTGTTTTTTGGTTGATTGGTCTAAATCTTGTTCATCTAGGGAATAAAATAAATAGTTGAGAAGGTTATGCTTAAAATCTTTGTAAGAAATTTCCTGAGCTTGATTAAGAAATATTCGAGCCAAATTGGTATAGTTAAAAGAACCACGTTTTTGTAATATTTTCTTAATAAGAGAAAACACCTTATTGCCGATTATTGTCGGGTTATCGGAGTTGCTTTGTTCATTAGAAGTTGCGCTTGAACGAGCTGTATACATTGCTAATTCAGACTTAAACTGTTTCTTAAGTACAAGAGAGCGAGTTTTTGCAGTTGCTTTTTCCTTGACCGATTTTCTGTGATCCATCGATTGATAAACCAACAAGTAAGAACTGTAGCGATGACTCCAATTGTTTAAGGAATGATTATTGGTTTTTAATGCGAGATTTTAGCAGTTCTTGGTAATCCTGACTAGTTGCAAAATTACTGCGCCACAATTTCAATTTTTCAAGCTGATTTACAAGCTTGACTAGAGGATTGTTCTTGATTGTTTAAATTAGCTTTAATTAGTTGAATTAATGATTCTACATATTCAATCTTTCTTCAGTGAATTCCAATTATTTAAGAGAATATAAATTGACCTTTTGAAAGTATTAATAAACGTTTCTTCGGAACCAGAATTGACAATTTTTACTATCGCTTGTTGAGGTTCTGAATCAACCATTTCAGTTAGTTCAATGAATATTTTTTTGAACTTTCAACAAAACTGTTTCCGGTGTTAATTCATTGACTTGTTTGAGGAAAAAATCTACAAATAGTTTCTGATGCTTGTGAAAGAGAAATATCCTCGTTTAAGATTGCTTTGAATTGACACAATTGTTTGAGATGTAACTGTAGGGTGAAATTAGCTGACCTTGCTCTAAACTCGGAATTAAAAATTTCTCATTTTTGACTTCAGACAAAATATTGAGAGATTCCATAAAACTACCAAAAACTATTATGTTTTTAGTATGGTATTTTTTTGGGTAAAGCTCAGTGATGGAAAACCCTTTGAAAAGATGATACTTTTCTCTGCTCGTAGGTGAGCTGAATTACCAACAAGCTTATTATGGGATCACATAGAGTTCGATTTGCTCTCCCCGTAAGCTGTTCAAATGATTTGATACCAAAATGAGTCAATGCCTCTCGCTGAGGTGAAGAGCTAATGCCTCATAATGCTGATAGTATAATAGTACTGGTAAGCAAATGTAAATGCAGCCGTGATGTGACAAAGAAATACTGCTTGCTAAAATACCTTACCTATGGAGGTTTGGAACGAGTGCTCCTTCAAAGTTTAATTAGCCGATAATCCAAAGTAACCTTACTAGCAATAGACTGTTGTCATACCACTCTGTTGTCTATCGCCCAACGTGCTAACTCAGTGCGGTTATGGAGATGGGTTTTACTCAACATATTAGATACATGGGTTTCAATTGTCCTCTGGCTGACTTTTAAATGCTTAGCAATTTCCCTGTTAGCCATACCCTGTGCTACTAATTGGAGTACTTTCAACTCTGTTCGAGTCAACTCAATATCTCTAGGAACTGAGTTTGCCGATTCTGCTTCTGTTCCTATAACTGAGCGATAAATTAGACGTTTAGCTTGCTTGAGAGAAGATTCTACCTGTGCTACTAGTTCTTCTGGCTCAAATGGCTTCACCATGTAGACATCAGCACCTATATTTAGCCCCTTGACACGGTCTTGAGTTTGACCCTTTGCTGAAAGAAATAGCACAGGAATCCAACTAGTGCGAGGGTCTTGCCTAATTTGCTCAACTAGAGTATAACCATCCATCTCTGGCATCATGATATCACAAATGATCATGTCAGGGGTTTTGTCCTCTAACACTAAAAGTGCTTCTAGGCCATTGGTAGCAGTTACTACTTGATAACCTTGAAACTCTAAGTAGTCCTTAACTAGCAAAATGAGGTTGGGATCATCATCAATTAGGAGTAGTCTCTTGTTTTCTCTAAGGGTGGTTTCTTTCATTCTGTTGCCCCCGCGATGTTTTTTGCACTTTACTTGCCCTGTTTGACATGTCATTTTTTTGACACCTGACTTGCTAAGATTGCTTAAATAATAACTTACACATCATCTGCAAGTCTCTGTTGCCTACACCCCACACCTTATTCCTCAATCAGATATTATTGTGTGCTAAAAAGAAGCTCTTTCCAGGATTGATGGTGATAATTTTTACTAATATAAATTTCTGGATACTACCTTAAATTTTGCCTTGATTCGGAAGCGATAATAGAGAATCAAAGCAATTTATACTCTGTTTTTTACAGAAATTATTATTATTTTTAATAATCAAAGAGACAAGTTAATAACTTTTGAAGAGATATTATCAAAATTACTAAATCACGTCTCATGTGAATTAAATTGTACCGATTCTAGGGGGCTGGTTTTGTGTTAAGATTGTCGCCAAATGCTTCCTACGGTGACCCTAAACCCGCCCCCTACAACAATTAATGTTGTATGTTTTGGGCATCTAATTCACATTATGGGTAAATCTATAGTTCTTATTGATTGAGATCAAAGTTTACTGAGGGTAATAATTCTCTAATTTAATAACTATAATTGCAGAATACTACACTCTGATGTTTGGTTATAACTAAAAACTTGTTAGTTTGACTTAAGTTTAACAGACTATCTAAGTGAGAGCCTATAATTGATTAATAAAAAATGTAGTATCCTTGATACTTTTTTCACCATTAGTTACCAACAGACCCAATGTTAAATTTTATACCATTGTCCTGTGAGCTAGTGCAAGAAGTTTATTGGTTGGCAGCAAATCCTCTTCCATGGCACTCCAACGATGTTTTCATACAAAATCCGGCATACGGGTAAGGGAAAAAAGGCATGGGAGAAAAATAAGCACACACTGTAGACACGGGGACGCGGAGAATTGAAATCCCACTTCATATTTCTTCACCCCCGGCATACATACCCCCGTTATATCAGATCTCCTACAGACGTTCCATGCAACGTCTCTACACCCCCAACACTAAAATGTTTTCAGCATAGGTTTTTTGATCTGCCAGTTAGTCGATTGCTCGTAGGCATAGGCTACCTTAAGCAGCTGGTCTTCTCGCAAAACTTTACCAATCAACTGCATCCCAATTGGTAGTCCCTGCTCATCAAAGCCACAGGGTATACTGATTCCTGGCAAACCAGCAAGGTTTACCGGAATGGTCATCAAGTCAGAGAGGTACATACTTAAGGGATCTTCTGTCTTTTCCCCTGCTTTAAATGCTGTTGTTGGAGAAGTAGGACACACTAAAAGATCTACTTTTTCCAAAACTCCCTCAAAGTCTTGTTTAATCAGGGTGCGGACTTTCTGAGCTTTGAGGTAATAAGCATCGTAGTATCCTGCTGACAAAGCATAGGTTCCCAACATAATCCGGCGTTTGACTTCTGTACCAAATCCAGTAGCACGAGTTTTGGTGTACATCGAGAGAAGATTGTCAGAGTTAGCTTCCCGAAAACCATACTTGACACCATCATAGCGAGCAAGATTGGCTGATGCTTCTGAGGGTGCGATGATGTAGTAAGTAGGCAAACCGTAACGGAATTGAGGACAAGAAACTATCTGAATTTCGGCTCCTAAGTTTTGCAGCTGATCTATGGCTGTAGTTACTGCTCGTTCGACTACGGAGTCTAAACCATTGCCAAAGGTTTCTTTAATAATGCCAATCTTAATTTGTCCTCTAGGTTTAAAATCAGGTTGGAGTAGTTTGGCGTAGTCAGGGGTGTTAACTTTGAGACTAGTAGAATCCTTGGGATCATGACCAGCGATGGCACTGAGTAAAATTGCTGCATCTTCTACAGTTCGTGCTACTGGACCAATTTGATCTAGAGAAGAAGCATAGGCAACTAAACCGTAACGGGAAACTAAGCCATAGGTAGGTTTCATTCCCACAACCCCACAAAAGGAAGCAGGTTGACGAATGGAGCCGCCAGTATCAGAACCAAGAGCTACAACACATTCTTCAGCTGCTACCGCTGCTGCTGAACCTCCAGAAGAACCACCAGGAACACGAGACAAATCCCAAGGGTTACCAGTGATTTGATAGGCAGAGTTTTCTGTGGAACTACCCATAGCAAACTCGTCCATATTGGTTTTACCAACCATTACCGCTCCAGCATCTTTGAGCTTTTGGGTCACCGTTGACTCATAAGGTGGCACAAAGTTTTCTAAGATACGGGAAGCACAGGTAGTAGGAATTCCTTGAGTACACATGTTATCTTTGATGCCAATGGGAATCCCTGCCAACAGACCAATTTCTTCCCCTGCTGCAATTTTGGCATCCACTTGACCTGCTTGCTCTAAGGCATATTCTGAGGTCACATGTAAAAAGCTGTGTATTTGTGGCTCTAGAGCCTGAATACGATCTAGGGCTGCTTGGGTAATTTCTACAGCTGAGCGTTCTTTGCGAATAAGTTGTTCATGCAACTCGCGGATGGATGCCATCTCTAGTTCCCTTGTTGACTCCAAATGCTTGCCTTTAGTATATGGCTGGGCAATTATTCTACTCTACTTGACTAGGTTCTTTACTGGAAAGATACCAATCAGCTTTTACTCCAACCTTTGAGGAGGCAGGAGGCAGGAGGCAGAGGGCTCCAAGGGAAGAAGACAGAAGATATTTGGATTGTATTGCTTATCGACCCAGAGCATTTAAGAAGCGCTGAAGATTGTTAAATAGTCCTGGCTTTTTGGGGGCTGGTGCTCCGTCACCCTCACTAATACCCCTAGCTCGAGCAAGAATTTGCTCAAGAGCTTCTCCCACTGGCTTTTGAGGCTCTTCGGCAATCAATTGATATTCTTCATCAGTTTCTAACCAAACTTGCCAGAGCCCAGGATAGGTTCGCATGATGGCGGCTCCATCTAGGGGTCGGAGATAGTAACAAGATTCAATAGTGTTGAGGAAACGCTCCCTTAATTTGCGAGCCGCTACGCCAATACCCACGATGCTGATATCTTCCAGTTGAGGGTTGAGCAAAATACAGGGGCGCTCCTCTGCAAGATTGCAAAGTTTTTCAACTTGACTAACTTCCACTGAGGAAGGGGAAACAATCAAAAAAGCCTTGTCCTCTGGTTCAACTTTGTTGTTTACTGGCGACCGACTAGTTCCTATATCTGTAGTCTTACATGGAACTTCTCCCCAGTCATGGCGTGCTAGAGCAGCAGCTCCAGTATCGGGAAAGAAGACTTTGAGCCCTGAGCCATACTCCTCAAAAATAGGTATAAATTGCTGGGCAATCGACTGAGCTTGGAGGGCTATTTCTGGAAAGACTAACTCTACCTGCACCCTAGTGTAACCGTCATTCAGGGCAGCTTGAGTTGCTTGTTTCGCTTGTGCGATCGCTTCGTCTAAAGTGTTGGGCAGTTGAACCATTAATCTTAATTTTTTGGTGAAGAAGTAGTATATGATTCTTAATATTTTTACTCTATAGCAATAAGTAATTTTACCTTCATTTGATAAATTACCTATTCCTAATCCTAAACACCAATCAACACAAATTTTTCCTAGACCTGAAATCAAACTGGAGATAGTACAGGTTCTGGCATCAGCCGTTCTAGAATTTGCTTGACAACTATTGCTGTCCAGTCCACATCTGCTTCTGTGGTATCTCTTCCCAAAGTTAGGCGAATACCTCCCAGAGCAGCTGAGTCACTATAGCCCATTGCCCGCAGTATAGGACTGGGACTGAGTTTACCACTGTGACATGCAGATCCCGCACTAATGCCAATCCCAGCAAGATTTAGCTGGCGCACTAAGGTTTTACCAGTAACTTTCTTGGAGTAAGGAGAAATGTTAGTAAGACAGAAACTAACGTGATGAGGCAAGCGGTGCAGTCGAGAGCCTGTAGCTTTTAAGTTAGGGGTGTCAGCTAACTGCTCAAACAAGCGATCGCGCAATTTAATTAACCGGGGTGTCTCTTTTACCATTTCCGTTGCGGCTAGTTCTGCTGCTACACCAAAACCAACAATTGCAGGAACTGCCTGGGTACCAGAACGCAGTCCCAATTCCTGACCCCCACCAGATAGGAGCGGTACTAATTCTACACCGGGACGGATATATAGAGCCCCTGCTCCTTGGGAACCATAAATCTTGTGGCTGGAGATAGAAAGTAAATCTATGGGTAGATGTTGCACATCAATTGGTAGGCGTCCAGCAACTTGAACTGCATCAGTATGAAACAAGATGCTGCGATCGCGAGCAATTTGACTAAGGGCATCAATTGGTTGCAGTGTACCAACTTCACTTTGACCATAGATTATGGAAACTAAGACCGTATTAGGCTGTAGTGCTGCCTCTAGATCAGTCGGATTAACTCGTCCCTTGCTATCCACTGGCAACCGCGTCACTTCCCAACCCCACTGTTCCAACAATTCTACTGGTTGAGCGATCGCTGAATGTTCAACACTAGAAATAATTAAATGCTGAGGTAATCTGTAGCGGTGAGCAATACCCATGATTGCCAGATTATTCGCCTCAGTGCCACCAGAGGTAAAAATAACTGACTCAGCTGATGCATTAATCAACTCCAGCTACTTGCATTCTCGCCCTTTCTACCAACTATTGCTGATTGCTGACCCCACTCGTGCAAGCTGGAGGGATTCCCCCACTGCTGAGTTAGTACCTTTTGCATTGCAGTAATTACTTCTGGACGTGGTGGGGTTGTGGCGCTGTAGTCGAGATAAATTTGCATGGTTATTCAGGCGACGATCTATCTTTCTTTCTAACAGAGAGCAGGGAGCAGAGGAGTAGAGAGTAGGGGAACAGGGAAAGTAAAACAACCAATTTTCAATTCCCAATTCCCAATTCCCAATAACTAATTCCCAATAACTAACCCCCTGGTTTATCTACGTTATAGTCCTCGTGAGACAAAACCGCTTGGGGTATTAACAGGCTACCTTGATCTCGGCAGAGCATTCGGTAGTTCCTGGTAACTGGAATACTGACAATCCAACGGTTGTGGCGCAACCGCTTACCATTATATTCCCTGTAGTTTTTCTGACTTTCCAAGCCAGCAATGATTTCACGAGCTTTGACTACCACATGGATAGGAAGACAAGTTAAATCGATAGGGTCTTCCGCAAAGGTGGACTCCCACTCCTGTTTTTGCTGTTTTTTCTCTTCCCGTGCTTTGTCTTTTTGCTGACAACGGTGGCAGGTTTGACCATACCCCTTATGACCGCACGGAAATGTCTTTTTTCTTCTGGGCATAGGACGGCGGTACGGTTCCAAGCCCACAACCGCGCAGTAATGCTACCCTGTGAGCAATTCCCCTAACTAATTCTCTCGGAACTTGACGATCAATTTTGATCGCCTGCAATTTATCTTAATTGAACGCACCCCATCCCAATTAAAAATTCTGGATGGGGATTCTTATGCTAGGCTTTGCTTAGACCCCATAAGGTACTAAGCGTCACTGGCGTTCGCAGCGTGTGGGAGGAAATTTTGCCTTCCCACACCCTAGTAAATTTACTATTTGTTAATATAGCGTACCAATACCGTGCGCCAATGTTGTAAGAAGCGGATAAGTCCGCGTTGTACCGCTTGCCGCTCTGAAATATGGCTTGGGAATACTTCTTGTTACTCCGCTTGATTAAGCCACTACCATCAAAGGCATAAGCGCTGGTGTACTTGGCATTAATCTTGCTCAGTGTCCCGCCCAACTCGGAGAACTTCTCAAGAGTCAGCTAAACCAATTTGTCCTTACACCATTGATGAAAGCGCTGTTTCTGTAAAGACCCATGCTTCGGGCCTTTGGCTTTCCAATTCGACAAGTCTTCAAACACAATCACACTGACATTATGTTTTTGGGCAAACTCAACAATCTGCCTTGAAACAGTTTGAGCAATGTGTTTATTGATATTTTTGGACTTTCGATATAAGCCTTGACAGAAACCCTTGGGTAAGTCTTGATTGGTGATTTTCCGAGTTAATTTTGATTTAGCAGCAATGCGCTGTTTACGTTGGTCACGACGGTCTATGTCTCTGGCAGGATTTATGAATTTCCTAGCTTTTACAGTACCGTCCTTGCCAACTATCGAGCAGGTTGCTGTGGTGTTTATGCCAATATCAATTGCACAAACATAATCCGAATCTGGTAACGGCTGAGGATTAATCTCAACAAGCATCGAAAGATGTACGCTTCTGTTGTTGGCAATGAAAGAGGGAGATAAGAGTTTTGCTCCCTTTGTGGTATGCCGACTTTTACCATGCTTTTTGACGGGTATATTGTGCATCCAAACCCAGTCGGTACCATTCCATACTTTCAGCTCAACACAGTTGAAGTTGGAATGATATTTAATTTGTTGACCTTTGTACAGTGCTGGGTAGCTGTTGCACATCGCGGTCAATTTGGGAGGTTTGTCGTAGCGATGCTTCCAGCTCGTAGTGGAGATGGCGAACCTGGTCTGAAAACCCTCTGCCGAGGTCTTTTGACCTTCAGAAAATGTCGATACTCAGCTACGGTAAGAAATGCTAATCGGCGCTGCTCTTGCGTCATCACTAACAGCCAAACATCAGTTCTGATGCTTGGCTCTTTTTGTGCTTTTTTTCGCTTGGATTGCTTTTTAGCTTTCTTTTTTACCATAGCCTATCATAGGTATTATGATACTTGCTTGAAGGTTCACAACTTGTTTCTACATCGTAGTCTCTATCAATGTTTCGAGGACTTTTGCCTAATGGATAGCTCCATAGAGACGGGATGAATGGCGGTTGATGCTAAATTGCCAAAAGCTACATTTTTTAATAGTTTTTCGTTTTTATAGATTAAACTAGCGTGCGTTTACTGTCTCCCTATTCCTTATATTTTTCTGGTGCTTTGCTGATAGTACTGAACTTTTTCGGCTGTCAAAGACTAGGTTCTAAGGTTCAGCGTCTAGCTCCCCTACCCCAAGATGCTTTTGTCGAGGCTTACTTTAACCATTCCCCCTCAACAAACTATCAAGAACCTTACCGACAGTTGAAGCGACCAGGTGATGATTTAGAGCAATTGATAGTCGAAGCGATCGCCTCAGCT
This sequence comes from Caldora sp., assembly GCA_965222765.1. Classification (GTDB taxonomy): domain Bacteria; phylum Cyanobacteriota; class Cyanobacteriia; order Cyanobacteriales; family Coleofasciculaceae; genus Caldora. The sequence continues at coordinate 204,219 of CBDCVG010000043.1, read as the reverse complement.
CAATCAACTGTAGATCTAGCAGTTCAGGAGTTACGCTTACCCAAAATTGCTCAGGCTCTAGCAGAGCGTCGGCAAGCTGGAGTTGAGGTAAGGGTCATCTTAGAAAATAACTACAGTCGCCCCTGGAGTGACCTTACAGAAGCAGAACTAACAAAATTGTCTCAAAGAGAGCGGGCGCACTACGATGAAGCTGTGAGGCTCATAGACCTTAATAAAGATGCCAAACTCAGTCCGACTGAAATTAACCAAGGAGATGGCTTGGTAATCCTGCGTAATGCTGGAGTACCAGTAATTGATGATACAGCAGATGGTTCAAAGGGTAGCGGTTTAATGCACCATAAGTTTCTCATCGTCGATGGACGCATTTTACTTGTTACCTCAGCCAACTTCACCACTAGTGGTATACATGGAGATTTCGCAGCTCCTGACAGTCGCGGCAATGCCAACAATCTGCTGAAAATTGAAAGTTCCGAACTTGCTGCGGGTCTTCACCCAGGAATTTAACTTGATGTGGGGAGATGGTCCTGGTGGTAAACCAGACAGTAGGTTTGGCATCAATAAGCCCTTGCGACCAGTTCAAGAAGTTACACTGGGAAATACCACCGTTGGTGTGCAATTTTCCCCAATTTCAGCAACACAACCTTGGAGTTTAAGTAGTAATGGTTTAATCAGTAAAACTCTCAGTAATGCTACCCAAAGTATAGACTTAGCATTGTTTGTTTTCTCAGAGCAGCGGCTAGCAGATGTCTTAGGTACTATGCATCAACAGGGAATTCAGATAAGAGCTGTAATTGATCCTGGCTTTGCTTACCGCTACTACAGTGAAGGGTTGGATCTGATGGGGGTGGCTTTAAGTAATAAGTGTCAATACGAAACTGATAACCGTCCTTGGCAAGAGGCAATTACCACTGTTGGTGTACCCCAGTTACCCCAAGGAGATGTCTTACATCACAAATTTGGCATTATAGACACTCAAACAGTGATTACAGGTTCTCACAATTGGTCAGCAGCAGCAAATCATCAGAATGATGAAACAGTATTAGTCATTAATAGTTCTACTGTTGCAGCTCATTTTGAGCGGGAATTCGAGCGCCTCTACAGCAAGGCAGTACAAGGAGTACCGATGGCGGTGCTAGACAAGATTAACGAACAGCAGCAACAATGTACCCAAATAACTCAGGCGAATAATAGTAATATCTCTGCTATAGGAGAATTGGTTAACCTTAACACCGCTAGCCAAGAAGAATTAGAAACACTGCCAGGAATTGGACCGAAACTAGCACAGCGAATTATTAGCGCACGGCAGCAGAAGCAATTTACTTCTTTAGAAGATTTTGATCAGGTGTCGGGGGTAGGACCAAGTTTGCTTGAAAAGTTGGATGGACGAGTTACCTGGTAATCTGAAATCCAGCTTAGGTATCCCATTTATCAATGGATAATTGATAATTGATAATTGATAATTGATAATTAGGGTTTGCTGTATAAGTGTGGAAGCTATGCCAGACAAGCCTTACAGGCATTTATGAGCAAAAAAAGTGCAAGCTTTTTGAGCCCATCGATGCAAAAACCTTGCACCGCCAGTGGAAAATCCCTAAAACCTAAAACCTAAAACCTAAAACCTAAAACCTAAAACCTTACCTACCACCTACCACCTACTACCTAACACCTATTCAAACCAGAAAGTTACGACTTATTCAGCAAACCCTATTTATTTCCAAAATCGCTGCTTTGATTCATATAAACTTAGCAGCAAAAGTGCGATCGCTAAGGGTAGAAAATAGTAGATACCGCGATAAGCTAAGAGAGTACCAAGTAAATCAATAGAGGTAACAGGAGGCGGTAATAGCAACAGAATTACGGTTTCAAAAACTCCAAGCCCACCAGGAACATTACTAATAATTACTGTTAGCTTAGCGAGCAGATAAATACCCAAAAAACTAGAGTAAGATATGGATATTGATGCAGGGAGAAGGAGGTACAATATCCCAGCTACCAGTGTCCAATCAGCCGCAGTCACTAAAATTTGAGCCAATGCCAGTCTAAGGGGAATGTGAGGCAACTCCCAACTCCCAATTCGCAGTCGTTTCTTGGTATTAACTGCACTCCACCCTAAATACCCCAAGATACAGGCTAAGAAAAGAACTCCCAAGGAATGAACAGAATCAAAAGGTAAATGGAGTAAGTCAGGAACTATGAGGGGATTAACTAGAAATAGGACTCCTCCGACAGTAAATATCCCAATCCAAAAGCTGAGGCTGCAAAAGGCAATGATTTGAGCAATCTTGACTACGGAAAGTCCCCATCGGGTGTAGAAACGATAGCGAATGGCACCACCACTGAGCAGGGTAAAACCTAAATTGTTGCTAATGGCATAGCTGATGGCAGCCACCAGCGCTGTTTGACGGTAAGTTAGGGAGTGACGCACTAGGCTTACTGCCAAGGTGTCATAACCGGTAAGCGTCATGTAATTTAGCAGAGTTAAACCTACTGCAATCAAAAGAGATTGCTGAGGAATTGCTTTAAGGTGTTCGAGAATTTGGCGAGGAGGGTACTGGTGAAGTTCTTGACTAATTGTCCAAAGGGAGAAAGCAAACAGGACAAACCCAATGATAACTGGAATGATTTGGGAGAGGCGCTGGCGGTAAGGAAAGGTCATAAACTAACGGAGTGACGAGCTAGCCCAACCCATCCAACTGTAGATTGGGTGAAGCGTTTCCACAACTTTGGCTCAAAATCTCTCGAACAAAAGCCAAAGCAGATCCTAACAGCAGAGGGTTTTGGCTTGGATGTCGCTTTACTTCAGCTAACCTACTTTTCTTGCCACAGTTTGGTTTCTTCTTCTGTGTAAAATTTTGACCTCACTCGTTCACAAAATGGTTTAATATTCCCAAGTTTAAGAGCATATATTTTTACTGGTGTTTGCAAAGAATCACCAATGATGCGTGCTAAAAAACCATAAGCAACTGCATCTAGAGTGCTTGGTTCTGTTCCCATGAAAAATGGTTTATCTCCTAAAAAATCAGACAAAGCCGACAAGTCATGCTCGCCAATTTCAAAAATTTCTTGTTCAGAATGACGACTCATACCTTGACCCCAACATTCCTTTAATATTTGGTCGCGTAACTCTTCAAAGAGCTCATAGCGTGTTGATTCTGGTAGTTGGTTGAACAGTTTTTCCATAACTGTCTTGTAGATTTGCCAGTTTTCTTCTATTGCATAAGAATAGTAAATAGCAACCCAGTAGAGATTTTCTTCTATTAGCCGCCGAAAAGCAAGAGAAATGGCTTGTTCTTCCTTGCTTAAATGTTTATCAAGATCAATTCCTAAAGTTTTCTGAAAATATTCAATAATTAAGTTGGAATCACCAATAATTTTACCGTTATAAGGACTTAAATCTGGCAATCCCTAGCATGGCGCAGCTTGATAAAGTTCAATGATTATTGATTCCTCCGATGTTCAGATATTACCGTATTGCTTTAACTAATGCTTGACATGCCTTCAGAAAAATTCCAACATCTACCCCTAATCCCACATATTGCACTCCTGCATCAATCCACCGCTTTGCAACTTCTGGATTGTCAGCAAAAGTGCCTGCGGCTTTCCCTGCATTGCGAATAGTACTTACTGCCCTCTGCATCTGTTCAATGACACGAGGATCACCTACTTGAACCGGGAATACCTAGGGACTGGGATAGATCATAAGGGCCCAGAAAAATCACATCAATATCTGGTACGCTGATAATCTCTTCTAGATTCTCTACACCACGCTTACCTTCAATGTGAATTACAACCAAAGATTCCTCATTCATCTGGTTTGTGATTTGTGTGCCAGCTGATCCATAAACTCCGGCACGGGTATAGAAAGAAAGACCACGGGAACCCAGGGGATTATATTTGGCACTCGTCACAGCTGCTTCAGCTTCTTCGATAGTTTCAATTTGAGGTATTTGAACCCCTGCACTACCAATGTCAAGAGCACGTTGGATTTGTGGTCCATCGTTTTTGCGGACTCGGACGATGGGTGCTAATCCTACGCAATCTGCTGCACGGCAAAGGTCTTCAGCCGCTAAGGTGTGCAGAGAACCATGTTCTAAATCAATCACGGCGAAGTCAAATCCAGCATATCCGCAGATTTCGATAAAGGCTGGATAGGCACAGTTCATAAACGGACCAATTACTACTTCACCTTCCTTGAGTTTTCGTTTGAGTTGGTTTTTACCCATGAAGATTACCAGAATGTCAACCAGAGCCACTATACCTATATCTAATTGCAAGCTGGAGTTTGGAGATAAATAAAGTTATGTTAAGTTAATTTTATTAAGATCCTTGAAGCACTTTTGAGAACACTATGAACCTCGAAATCCCAGAGTCAGTTAAATTCTGGTCCCAATTTATCCACCCAATTGTAATGTGGGTACTTTTGGGGACAACTATTTATGCGTTATACCTAGGTCTAAAAATCCGCAAGACTAGAACTGCTGAAGGAGAAGCAAAAAAAGAGCTGATCAAAGGTAAGTACAATGACAAGCATCATAAAGTTGGCTCGTTACTGCTATCCTTTATGGTCATCGGTTCGATCGCGGCAATGGCTGTGACCTACATTAATAATGGCAAGCTATTTTTTGGTCCCCATTTACTCGCTGGTTTAGGGATGATGGCAATTATTGCCACTTCTGCCTCCCTAACTCCATTTATGCAAAAAGGTCAAAATTGGGCAAGGTATAGTCACATTGCACTGAATGTCAGCCTTGTGGGTTTATTTAGCTGGCAAGCAGTAACAGGTATCCAAATTGTTCAGAAGATTCTCAGCAAAATGTAGCTAATTAGGGAATGGGTAAGGGGGAATTAAGAATTAAGAATTGAGAATTGAGAATACGACTTACGCACTCAACTGTCATGCTGAGGTTAAAGTGAAGCATCTCAGCCGTCTGGGAGATCCTTCGCTACCGCTCAGGATGACCTAATTTCCTTACGGTGCCTAATTCCTGGAGAATTGATAATTGTCTCGACCTCTCGTAATCTCCCCGTCTCGCTGATCCCGCCAAAAGAGAGATAGGGAGAATTACAGATATATAAATTAATAAATATGAGAGTACTTTAGACAAAATACTTTACAAAGCTTAAATATTAAGTTAATATACCTATACACAGACACACAAATGTCTGCTGCACCTTGAAAATTCATTAAGTTATCATACCCAACATGACTACTACCCTACAGCAACGCGAAAGCGCTTCTGTTTGGCAGCAGTTCTGCAATTGGATCACCTCCACCAACAACCGCATTTATGTCGGCTGGTTCGGTGTATTGATGATCCCTTGCTTACTCACTGCTACCACTTGCTTCATCATTGCCTTCATCGCTGCTCCTCCTGTGGACATCGATGGCATCCGTGAGCCTGTTGCTGGCTCCTTGCTTTATGGCAACAACATCATCTCCGGTGCTGTTGTTCCTTCTTCCAACGCCATTGGCTTGCACTTCTATCCCATCTGGGAAGCTGCTTCCTTGGATGAGTGGCTCTACAACGGTGGTCCCTACCAACTAGTTGTTTTCCACTTCCTCATTGGTATCTTCTCCTACATGGGTCGTCAGTGGGAACTCAGCTACCGCTTAGGAATGCGTCCTTGGATCTGTGTTGCTTACAGTGCGCCTGTAGCTGCAGCTACCTCCGTATTCCTAATCTACCCTCTTGGTCAAGGTAGCTTCTCCGACGGAATGCCTTTGGGCATCAGCGGAACCTTCAACTTCATGTTTGTGTTCCAAGCTGAGCACAACATCCTAATGCACCCCTTCCACATGTTGGGAGTAGCAGGTGTATTCGGTGGTTCTCTGTTCAGTGCAATGCACGGTTCTTTGGTAACCTCTTCTTTGGTTCGTGAAACCACCGAGAGTGAATCTCAGAACTACGGCTACAAGTTTGGACAAGAGGAAGAAACCTACAACATCGTGGCAGCTCATGGCTACTTCGGTCGTTTGATCTTCCAATATGCTTCATTCAACAACAGCCGTTCCTTGCACTTCTTCTTAGGTGCATGGCCAGTAATTGGTATCTGGTTCACAGCATTGGGAATCAGCACCATGGCATTCAACCTGAATGGATTCAACTTCAACCAGAGTGTAATTGATTCACAAGGACGAGTAGTAGGAACCTGGGCGGATGTGCTCAACCGCGCCAACTTAGGATTTGAAGTAATGCACGAGCGTAATGCTCACAACTTCCCCTTAGATTTGGCAGCAGGTGAAGCAGCTCCAGTTGCACTACAAGCTCCTGTAATCAATGGTTAAGAGTAACCAAGGTTGAATACACAAGTATTAATTCAATCTTTTGATTCTTACTAACTTCTAGCGCCCTCCTTTCAAGGAGGGCGCTTTTTTTTGCCTTTGCTGTGAATATAACTCAGTACGGGAAGGATAACAAACAGCATTTACTTGACAGAAATTTCACTCTGTTGACCATTTCCTGAAACCCAATTCTTAGTTGATAAGACAAAACCAGAGCAGTATTAGGTCAAATTCTGCATTACAACAAGTAAAATGCCTGTAAGCAATAGTTATGAACAAGTTATATTAGGCAAGATACTTGAACTTCCTGGGGTGTATTATAGAGCAATTTTTATTCGGCTATAGTAAACAATTTTGGTTTGAAGACAAGAAGGATATGAAGCCTATTCAACCAAGTTGCAAACCGCTATATCTTTAACTATCGCTTTAACAAGGTGGCAGATCGAACAAAACCAGTTGGGCAATGAATAGCAATCAAAAGTCAGCTACTAAAGGCACAATTCTCATTGTTGATGACATACCAGAAAACCTACGCCTTTTATCTAAAATACTCACAAAATACGGATATCAGGTAAAGAGGGCAATTAACGGCTTGCTAGCGTTGAAGGTAGTACACTCAACTCCACCAGAGTTGATTTTGCTCGACATTAAGATGCCACAGATGAATGGCTATGAAGTCTGTCGAGAATTGAAAGCCTCGGAACAGACACGAGAGATTCCGGTGATTTTCCTGAGCGTTCTTAATGATGTTTTGGACAAAGTTAAAGCTTTTGATGTGGGTGGTGCAGACTACATTACTAAACCCTTTCATGAACAAGAGGTTTTAGCTCGTATTGAGCATCAACTAACCATTCGGAGGCAAAAAAGACATCTTCAAAAAGAAATTTGCGATCGCCAGCAAGCGGAGACAGCATTACGTCGCTCTGAAGCCAAACTGCTCGCTGCTCAAAGAGTTGCTCATTTCGGCAACTGGGAGTTTGATCTACTCACCCAGCAATTTACTTGGTCAGAAGAACTATTTTGCATTTTTGGTCTTGATTCTAGTCAACCTGAACCATCCTATATCGAATACCTCCAGCTAATTCATCCCGATGACCGAGAGCTGATGGAACAAACCCTAACTCATGGGCTTAGTTTAACAGAATGTCCTTTTAACCCAACGAGCAAGTCCTGTGAATTAGACTTTCGTATTGTACGACCTGATGGTTCTATCCGTTACATTGAGGCAAAGGGAGAACCTATCTTAAATGAATGGGGGCAACTCAGAAAATTCTTTGGGGTGGCGCAGGATATTACCCAGCGCAAACACATTGAGGAAGCTCTCCGACAATCAGAAGTACGAGAGCGAGAAAAGGCAACTCAGCTAGAACTTACCTTAAATGAATTAAAGCGAACACAATCTCAACTTGTTCAAAGTGAAAAAATGTCTAGTCTCGGACAAATGGTTGCAGGTGTAGCTCACGAAATCAATAACCCAATCAGCTTTATTTATGGCAATCTTGATCCCGCTAGTAAATATTTCCAAGACCTAATTCACCTAATTCACCTTTACCAGGAAACTTTCCCTAATTCCACATCAGAAATTCAGGAGTTAACAGAGGAGATTGACTTAAATTTTCTGATATCAGATTGGCAAAAACTCATTCATTCAATGGAGGTAGGAGCTGAGCGGATTAAAGAGATTATTAGCTCCCTAAGAAACTTTTCTAGACAGAGTGAATCAGCTCTCAAACCTGTAGATATTCATGAAGGTATCGATAACACTTTACTCATTTTACAACATAGATTGAGAGCAGTAGGCAACCATTCCTCTATTGAGGTAATTAAAGAGTATGGTCAACTCCCTCTAGTAACTTGTTATGCAAGTGAATTAAATCAAGTGTTTATGAATTTGCTAAGTAATGCTATAGATGCTCTTGTGACTCCCTTTGCTAAAGATGGTGCGTCAGAATTAATGGTTAATCGCAAATGGTCAATGGATTCAAATGAGGAAAAATCGATAACCCCCAAAATTTGGATTAGTACAGCAACAGTTGATAGAGAATTCATTAACACAACACAAAAGATATCAGAAAAAGTAGTGATTCGGATTGCTGATAATGGTCTAGGGATTAGTGAGCAAGTTATTCACCGAATTTTTGAACCATTTTTTACTACTAAACCTGTGGGAAGCGGCACTGGTTTGGGATTATCTATCAGCTATCAAATTGTGGTAGAAAAACACCATGGTCAGCTCAGTTGTGTTTCTGTTGAGGGAGAGGGAACAGAATTCATTGTAGAGATTCCAGTAAGTACTAGTTATAGGAGTTTGCAATTGTATAAAATCTAAAAATATAACTTAAGTGATATTTGATAATTCTTTTATTTGTGACATTTTTAACTATGGAAAATACGAGCAACGGCATAATAAAATCAGCCAGATATAAAATTTATTTTTGTTTAGTTTTTTCGAGTTTCTGTATCACCATCTCTGGATATTGATAAAATTGCCAAACAGATCGAAAAAAACATCGAACCTCTGTTTGAGCATGAAGCCAGGAATTTGGAACCAGGCAGTAAAAACGCTATTGTGCTCAGCGTAGCCGAAACTTTAGTCAAGGTTCGGTTAACACCGGAGATTTTGGCAAAGATTGATCTTGATGGGGAAAAACTCAAGCAATATCTGCTGAATTCTAATCCAGAGGTAACCAGATCTTTCTCGTCTGATGAAAAAGCTTTGTATCAGCAAGCAATTGCTGTAGTAAGTCAACGTTTGATCGAAGCAGCACCGCAGTTAGAAGGCTTTTCCTTGAGTACCACTGCAACCACCCTACAGCGAACAACAACCATACTAAAGCGATTAGATGAATTTGCTAATGAGTTAAAAGATTTAAGAGAACAGTCGATTCAAGCGGCAGATGAATTTGCACAGCGGTATCGCCGCATTGTTCAAGACAAATTGGATTGCTTGGAACTGTTTGGCTTGCCCCGGATGGATCGGCTAACGAGTCGTCAAAGTCTTATTATGGCCTATATTACTACCCCCTAAATATGACGACGAGGTAAAAATGGTATCGAGGGCAGGTAATGAGATAGTCCCCCTACTTGGATATCAATCCCTCTATTCTGCTGATGAAGCCTGTAAATGTATTGAAACTCTAGTGCAGATTGGCACTAATACGGCGATGCAAACCCTTGTGGACTATGCAAAAGCTAGTTTTGAGTCAGAACAAGATCAGTATTTAATTGGTTATGCCATCGGACAGGGTTGGGATGTTTTTGAGCAGAGTGCTTATCTTTCCCAAGTCTTATCTAATCTGGAAATATTAGATTTAAGAGGAACTCAAATCTCAGATGTGTCTCCCTTAAGTAGACTAACCCAGCTCCAAATAAATCCACAATAAAATGACAGGCAGGATGCCTGTTCCACAAGAAACTGATGAAGAGAATTTGTGTATGTTGGGTTTCACTTTTGTTACACCCAACCTGAGGAATGTTAAGCTTCGTATAATCCTTCCTCCTCCTAGAGAAGAAGACAGGTTAGCTTAGGTTCAGAACCTCATTTTCTGAACAGACCTAAGCTATGAATACAACTGAGAATAAACTTGAAGTTCCCAGAACTACCAGTAATGTCATTCGCCTTAAACCCCAACAGTTCATTCATGTCCTGGATAATAATACTGGTGTTACCCGGCTGGAGGTTGGTCCCCAAACTATTACCTTGCGGGATCATGAGCGACTTGTCTTAACACCTCAACCAATGATTGTGGTACCACCTCGGTATTATTGTGTGGTTGCCAATCCAGTTCTTCGGGAGGAAACGAATCAACCTATTGCGGATGAACATGGTCAGATTAGACTACGTTACGGCGATCAAGAAATTCGCTTTACTCAAGACCCTTTTCCTCTTTATCCAGGGGAGGAACTATTCGGAAAGGTAACGAGACTACAGGTAGTTGAAACCAATCAAGCACTACGCCTGAGGGCGATTCGGGATTTCACTGATACGGTAACGGTGACAGTAGAAGGAGAAGTTCAAAGGGAAACCATCGATCGCTTAGCAGGAGATGAATGGTTGTTTGAAGGACCAGCAACTTATCTTCCCAGTGTAGAAGTTGAAGTTTTAGAAACTATCACTGCCCAGATTATTAAAACTAACCAAGCCTTGCGTCTGCGGTCAAGACAAAATTGTACGGATCGTCAAGGACAAAGACGCAGAACAGGGGAAGAGTGGCTAGTAAGGGAAGAAGGAGCTTACTTGCCTGGGGTAGATGAAGAAGTTGTTGGCATGATTGATGCTTATGTTTTGACCGAGCAAAAAGCACTATATCTCGAAGCTCAACGCACTTTTACTGATGTTTTTAGTCGGCAACGAAAAGCTGGAGATGAATGGTTAGTCACCTTTGAAGATGCAGAAATCCACATTCCCGATGTTTATGAAGAGGTGGTAGGGGAAGTTAAAATTACGACCCTGAGCGATCGCCAATGGTGTATTGTTGTTGATCCGATTGATCAGTCTGGCAAACCTCAGCTGGGAATGCAGGAAGTACGCCAGGGAAGAACTTCCTTTTTCTTACACCCTGGTGAATCCCTTAAGGGAGGTATTCAAGAAGTGTATGTTTTGGGGGAACAAGAAGCATTGTTGCTTCAAGCCAAAGAAGCCTTCAGTGAAGGTGAGGGAGAGAATCAGATTACTCGTCAGCCTGGAGATTTGTGGATGATTGCCGGTCCAAGAGACTATATTCCTCCGGTGGAAGTAGAAGTGCTGGAGAAACGTCAAGCCATTCCCCTGGATAAGAATGAAGGGATCTACGTTCGGGACACTCAAACAGGAGAACTTAAGTTAGTTGGTGGTCCTCAAGCTTATATGTTAAGCCCCTACGAAGAGCTTTGGGAAAAAGAACTGCCCACTGTAGTTGAAAAACTACTCAAGCAAAAAATTGACCCGTTTTCTGACAGGGGGCAATATCCTGTGGCGGGAGGCAATGAATCCGAGCAAGCATCCCCGATGAGCAAACGTTTACCTCAACGGGATAAAACTAAAGCTGTGGTCTTTCATGTGCCACAAAATGCCGTAGTGCAGCTCCATGATTATAAGAACAGAACGGCAAGAACTGTATTTGGACCAGATTTGGTAATGCTAGAACCAGATGAAGCCTTTACTGTGCTGAGTTTATCAGGTAGCAAACCCAAGCGACCAAATGTGATTAAGTCGTTAGCCTTATTATTAGGTCCTGATTTTATGACGGATATCTTCACCGTCGAAACCTCAGATCATGCTAGATTGCAACTACAGCTGTCTTATAACTGGTACTTTGATGTCGATCGCCAAGATGAACAGACAGCAGCTAGACTTTTTCAAGTACCAGATTTTGTCGGAGATGCTTGTAAAGCGATCGCTTCCCGTGTCAGGGGTGCTGTAGCTGGGGAAAAATTTGACGAGTTTCATCGCAATTCTGCTCGGATTATCCGGCAGGCAGTGTTTGGCATCGATGCAGAAGGTCATATTCGGGACGAATTCCGTTTTAGAACCAATAATCTGGTAATTACCAACATTGATATCCAGTCAGTGGAACCAGTAGATGAAGAAACCTTAAAGAGTCTGCAAAAATCAGTCCAGCTAGCAATTCAAATTACTACCGATGCTCAAGAAGCGGCTGCACGTAGGGATGCAGAACGAATTGAGCAACAAGCTAAAGCCAGACTGGAGAGACAGGTAATAGTTGATCAAGGTGCAGCGGAAGTAGAGCGCAAAAAACTCTTGGAATTGCAAGCAGAAAATGCAGCAATTGAGTCTACCGGACAAGCAACAGCAGAAGCTAGAGCCAAGGCACAAGCAGCTCAGATTGAAGGAGAATTAGCAGTTACCCTAGCTCAGCAAGAAGCTGAAGCTGCGCGGATTCGTCAGGAAGCGGAGTTAACTCAACTAAGAGCAAGGCAAGAGGCAGAATTAACCCATCAGCAGTCACTCAATAGCCTGGAAATTGAAAAAGCTGAGCGCATAGCTCAAATTACTGGTGTAGAATTCCAACAGAAAGTGGAAGCAATTGGTCCAGAAACCCTAAAAGCGATCGCACAAGCAGGCCCAGAAATGCAGGCGAGACTATTAGAAGGACTTGGTATTCAGAGTGTGTTGATTACTGATGGGAAAAATCCGATTAATCTCTTTAGTACTGCTAATGGTTTAATTAGTCCGATGACATCAGTTGATACTTCGGACAGCTAATCTTAAAATATATAGCAATCCTATTTGAAATCGACACCAGCGATCAAGGGATAGCCCAGGTTAGACCAGATATATCCTACTGTTACCATTTAGGATTGCTATAGTTAATTCTTATAACCAGTATTGCAGTATGGATGAGTAATTTGCCCATTATTTATAGTTGCTAATCCACCATCCTGTATGCGCTGTTTATGATCAATAGAAATTGAGTTTTTATGAATAAACCCGTTACAGATTTTACAACGAGGTGCATTGGGAAGTGTATCTTTTATGTAAATTTCGCTTTTATTATTTGTATTGAAGTCTTTTTTTGATGTACTAATATTTTGATTTGTTGTGTTAATGATTAAATAGCTAAAATCATAATTAGATACAATTGCTTTTATTGTTTTTTCAGTTGTTACGTGGATTTTTAAATTATTAGTAATTTCCAAAAAAAGTTTAGATATGTATTTATAACTTTTTTGGTTATTACTGTGTTTTTCATAAATTTGCTTAATCCAATTATCATTTTCTATTATGATATATTCAAGTTTTTTTCTAATTTTAATAAATTCATTGAGTTTTTTTCTTTTTTCTAGCTCTATTACAAAATCTACAACACCTAAAAATGATACAGTTCTGTGTCTTCCTTGTTTTGAATAAAAATATATGATCGGGTGTAATCCTAGGGATGAACAATGATTACTATTTAATAAATATGCAACTTTTCTAGTTTTGTTTAAGAATTTTATGGTTTTCTCTCCTGTTGTATCATCATTAAGTTCATTATTTTTGAAATCTATATCGTTAACAATATTTACAAAATCTAAAATCAGCGATAGAGTTTGATTAGAATAAAGTTTTCCAGCTAATGGTACATCTAGTGTTTTTATTGGAGTTTGTAATTTAGGTTCAAAAAGTATTTGATTTATTTCCTCTGCAATTTCTTGTATTTGATTTTGTATTTCATTTGTAAAAGACGACCAATACTTATGTCCCTTACCCTTTCTAATAATTGCGCGTGCTGCTATGCTATTAGGTTTTCTTCTAGATTCAAGAATTTTTAGTTCAGTTTTATTGATTGGTGTGTGTTGTTGATTAATCTTGAAATATGAGTTTTCTGCTTTACTTGAATCTCCTTCTACCCATTGAACCTGAATTGCTAATGCTGCTAAATTTTTAGCGTATCTAACAACTTCTGGTTTGACCTTATCAGGGTGGGTAAGAGCTAACTTGAAATCACTATATGAGCCAACTGTTTTATTAACCATCCTCCTTGTTTGCTCAGCAATTTCTTTTTGTTCATCAGGAATCATTCCATCATAAAAAGCTTTTGAAATATCACCGTCTCCATAATCGTCATTTACCCAAGCAGACAAACTACTCAATCTATGACTACCATCTATTACAAATAAGTAACCACTTGTACTTCGCCACAAAATAATCGCAGGTATTAAATCACCTTCAATAAAACTTTTTATAAGCTCACATATTTTTTTGCTGTCCCATTCATTTGTTTCTCTCTGAAAGTCTGGTTTTCTAACAGTCACAAAGAAAAATGAATCCGCCTTAATATCTTCAATAGAAATTGTTTCTTTTTTCTTACCTGGGCTACTATTTTCTTCTACTTCAAAATCTTCTCTTGGAATCAAAGCATCTAAACTTACTTTAGCCATGATATTTTTACAAAAATATTTAAGTACGATAAATCGGCACCACTAAAAAAAATACTAACATACATGCCGAAAAAATAAGCCAAACACACACCTCAAACTCTTTCCCTGTAAGCCAGGTAAATCGACACCAATCAACGAAAAATAAAGGGTTTCGGCGATTTGTCGAGTGGTGTCGATTGAGGGCAAGAAAAATCTTTAATAGTAGTGGGAGCATCTTACTCCCTTGTTTCAGAAAGATGGAATATTTTTTTATTTGGAAGTTCCTTACAGGCTTTCTGTTTGTTTTGGATCATCTGGGTGTGGATGACAACCTGCTTTCATTCATAAAGCTCGTGCTTCCTGAATCGATCGCTCTCCTTGATAACGTTCGTTGTTCACATCCAGGCGATTACAAGTAGCACGACCAATTGGGGTGATTCCTACAATTTTTATACCATCCCTCGTCCAAATAAAATGCTCTTTCCATTGTTGAGTTCGAGGGTTAAATAGAGAAACTTCTGCTTGAGTTTCTAGATCGCTGCCTGCTGTAAAATTGTAACGGCGTTGATTGCAGCGGCTACAAGCAAGTGCCAAATTATTGACATCATCCGTACCTGCTAAAGAACGGGGTTTAATGTGGTCGATTGTGAAGCGAGAGGTGCTGATTTCTTCTGGAGAGTGGCAATATTCGCAAAGGTAGTTAGCACGTTGTCTAACATATTGGCGAGTTGCTTCGGTAATGGTCATTTTTGAGCAATTAGCAGGGAGTTTAAGTAAGTAAAGAGGCGATCAAGTTCGCTAATGGCATTTAGTTCCTCTTGTTCTTCTGAAGTTAAAGCATTGATTTGATTTTTTTCCAGAAGAGTTTCTAAACGTGATTGAAGTGAGTTCGTAAATTTGAACAGCGGATAACCGTTGATAGTTTCTACTTTAATTCCGGTTTCAATTAGGGAAGGAGGTTGAATGATAACTTGCATGATTTTGGCTGTGAGGCAAAGCAAATACTTGTATTTATTTTAATTGTTTACTTGAAGAGAAAATCTCGATAAACTCTCTCCCTGTAAGGTATCGACACCACTCAAGGAAAAATATAGGGTTTCGGCGATTTGTCGAGTGGTGTCGATTGAGGGAAAGAAAAATCTTTAATAGTGGGAGCATCTTGCTCCCGTGCTTCAAAAAGATGGAATAAATGAAAAGTGGCGAACCACTATCCCTCCCAAACTTCGGAAGAAATTAGTTTCCCGCCACTTTCGTAAGTCTTGCTATGGATAAAAACTCAACCGAGGCAAACCCAGAGTTTCTTCCCAACCCATTATCAGATTCAAACACTGGATTGCTTGACCAGCTTGACCTTTAATTAAGTTGTCAGTAACCGACATCACAATCACTCGGTTAGTACGAATATCAACTTCGACGCCGATATAACAGAGATTAGTACCACAAGGCCATTTAGTTTGGGGATAAGTACCAGAAGGTAAAACCTTCACGAAAGGAGATGCTCGGTAAAAGGCAGTGTAAATTGTCACTAAGTCTTCCCGTACCAGTCCTGGATCTCGGAGCGTAGCATAAACAGTTGCTAGTAGGCCCCTTACCATTGGTATCAGGTGCGGTGTGAACTGTACCATAACTTCATGTCCTGCTAGATCATGGCAGATTTGCTCGATTTCTGGAGTATGTCGGTGACGAGCAACCCCATAGGGAGCAACTGAGTTGTCAGCTTCTGCCAACAGGAGGTTAGTTTTAGCTGCACGTCCACCACCAGAGGTTCCAGATTTAGCATCAATAATTGCAGTGTCTGGTTCAATAAGGCCTTGTTTCAACAATGGTGCAAGAGCTAATAGACTGGTAGTGACGTAGCAACCAGGACAACCTATCAACTCAGCTTTGGCAATGCGATCGCGATATAGTTCCGGTAAACCATAAACTGCAGTTGCTGCCATTTCCTGGTCATGTCGTTCCCCACCATACCAATTTTTGTAAGTCTCTAAATTTTTAAACCGATAGTCAGCCGATAAATCAAGAACTTTACATCCTTTTGATAGTAGTGTTGGTGCCATTGTATGGGCTAAGCCATTGGGCAGTGAGAGAAACACTGCTTGACAGCGACTTGCTATAGCATCTAAATCAATCGGCTCAATTGTTAGATCAACCAGATTACCTAAATGAGGATATAGATCGGAAAACTTTTTACCAGCACTGCTATTTCCCCCCAAATAAACCACTTCGACTCCAGGGTGCTCCATCAACAGCCGTACAAGTTGCACGCCGCCATAACCTGAAGCCCCAATAATGCCTACGGATAGGCGTCCTAAATCCCCCATAATATTTCTTTCCTAAGAGAGCTCAAACCGTAAATGTTTAACATTTGCTGCATTTTAGTATCAAAACTGCTTTTTGGTGATACAGCTATCTGGGAATTTAATTAAAAATTTATTAAAAACGTCCCCTAGGGATTTTTTCACAGAAGAAATTTGTGCTTTCTGGGAGAGGAAGACGAGGAGGCAGATGGGTAAATTAAAGAACGAATTGATACTCCTGTGCTCTAATAAACGGGATACAATCAAGTAATAACACACGTTAGGGGCATCTAGCTCACACTTTTAAAGTGAAATTGTCTGGAACTGATTCGTTTGAATTTGACTCAATTGATGCAGCGTTGGCAGATTTCAAGGCTGGTCGTGCTGTAGTGGTGGTTGATGACGAAAACCGAGAGAATGAAGGGGACTTAATCTGTGCTGCCCAATTTGCTACCCCCAACATGGTTAATTTTATGGCAGTAAAAGCACGGGGTCTTATTTGTTT
This sequence comes from Caldora sp., assembly GCA_965222765.1. Taxonomy (GTDB): domain Bacteria; phylum Cyanobacteriota; class Cyanobacteriia; order Cyanobacteriales; family Coleofasciculaceae; genus Caldora. Next base: position 187,292 of record CBDCVG010000043.1, on the reverse strand, counting down.
GTCTCTAACAGGCGATCGCTTAGACGCCTTGGATGTGCCTCTAATGGTTAGTCAAAATACTGATACTAACCAGACAGCCTTTACCATTAGTATTGATGCAGCAACAGATTTGGGAGTCACTACTGGCATCTCTGCTGAAGACAGAGCCAAGACAATTCAAGTTGCCATCAACCCAGAAACTCAACCAGAAGATTTACGACGTCCTGGTCACATTTTTCCGATTCGTGCCAAGGAAGGAGGGGTCTTGAAACGGGCAGGCCATACTGAGGCAGCTATTGATCTTGCCCGACTTGCAGGTTTATATCTGGGGGGTGTTATCTGTGAGATCCAAAATCCTGATGGTTCAATGGCACGTTTGCCAGAATTGATCAAGTATGCTGAAGAATACAACTTGAAAATAATCAGCATTGCCAATTTAATTAGTTATCGTCTCCAGTACGACCGCTTTGTGTACCGAGAAAGCATCGCTAAATTGCCCAGCCAGTTTGGGACTTTTAAGATTTACGGCTACCGCAATACCCTGGATAACTCAGAACATGTTGCAATTATCAAAGGAGATCCAGAACAGTTCTCCGATAACCCCGTAATGGTAAGGATGCATTCAGAGTGCTTAACAGGAGATGCCTTGGGTTCCCTGCGTTGCGACTGTCAAATGCAGCTCCAAGCAGCACTGAAAATGATTGAAAATGCTGGTCAGGGAGTGGTAGTTTATTTGCGACAAGAAGGACGTGGGATTGGTCTGGTGAATAAGTTGAAAGCTTATTCATTGCAGGATATGGGACTAGATACAGTAGAAGCTAATGAACGCCTAGGATTTCCTGCCGACTTGCGAGATTATGGTATGGGAGCACAAATGCTCAATGACTTAGGGGTCAAAAAAATCCGTTTGATTACCAACAATCCCCGTAAAATTGCTGGTTTGAAAGGTTACGGTTTGGAAGTGGTTGATCGGGTTCCTTTGCTGATTGAAGCCAACGACTACAATTCCACTTATCTAGCAACCAAGGCTCAAAAACTAGGTCATATGCTGTTGCAGACTTATTTGATCACCTTGGCAATTCATTGGCAAGATGCCCCTGAGGAAATCACTGAGCGTTATCAACGCTTGGACAAGCTAAGACATTTGTTTCATAGCCAGAACTTATTATTACAGGAGGAAGCACGACCTTTAGCGATCGCACTTTTTAGCAAACCTTCTTTAACTATTCATGTGGGCTTTGATCAAGCAGATCTAGCGACACCAGATTGGTATAAGTCCAACACTCATCCCTATGTACAAGCGATTGCTAAAATTCTGGATACTTTAAGTCAATGGTCTCAAGTAGGATGCCTAGAATTTATAGTATCTTCTGGCAGTGACCCTCTAGCCAACTTACAGGTTCAGCTAGACCGACAAACTTTCCCCTTAAAGATGCAACCTTCCTCTATTTGCGATAACTTAACCACCCAAAAGATCTATAGTTTTGCAAGAATCTGACTTTCAAGAAACAATTGTGGAACTGGCAAGATGCCAGTTCCACAATCGATACTCCACACCCCACACCCTACACCCTCACTCGCCCTGGAGTGTTTCTTCCCTTCAACGGAGCAATGAGGGGTCATTGACCCTATCGGCCATTGAGCTGTAGAACTGATAGTTGCCGCCTCCCCGCATCCGACACGAGCGTCTTGCTTGATCAGCAGTTGCTAGCAGCTGATCTGGATTTTGACCATCATCAGGATAGAGAGCAATACCGATGCTAGTCTTAACAGATACTTGCTTACCATTGAGAGAGTAGGGTTGAGTGATCGAGTTGAGGAGGTTTCTAGCTAATTTAGCAGCATTTTGTTTCTGAAGTACCCCCATCTGAATTAGGCAAAATTCATCCCCACCGATGTGGGTAATAGCATTTTCTTCCGGGACTACATTTTGCAGCCGTTCTACCACTGCCTTGAGTAATAAATCTCCCGTCCCTTGTCCAAAATTGGTATTAATACTGCGAAAATTATCTAAATTTAAAAACAAAACTGCAACCTGCTGCTGTTTTTCTTGTGCCTCAGAGAGAGTTTCTGGTAACCAATGAAGCAGTGCTTTCCTATTGGGAAGATTAGTCAGTGAGTCCCGGTAGGATAACTTACTCACCTGATCTACCGCTTGCTTGATGTTACCCGCTACTTCGTCCAGAACATCTGTTGCTCGCTTCATATCCTCTAGATAGGGTTGAGTGATAGCCTCCTGTTTTGCTAGTCGAGCAAAGACCGTATCGATTAATTCGTCGCTAGTAAATGGTTTAGTGAGATAGTCATCTGCGCCAAGATTCATTCCTTCCCGAATATCTGACCTATTGGCTTTGGCGGTGAGGAAAATAAAAGGTATCCTAGCAGTTCCTGGGTCTTGAAGCAGCTCTTTGAGTACATCATGACCATCTATATCTGGCATCATAATGTCACAAATAATGAGATCAGGTAAATGGTTCTTTGCCAATTCCATACCCTCTAAGCCATTTTCTGCGCCGATTGTTTGAAATCCAACATGTTTTAAGATCTTCAGAAGATTAGCTCGAATTGCTTGCTGGTCTTCAATCACCAGAATAGTTTTCTTGTTTTGATGGTTCATAATTCATTGGTAGTGTGACAGTAAAAGTAGTGCCCCTGTCCACCTGACTTTCCACAGCAACTTTTCCCCCGTGGGACTTCACACATTTCTTGACAATGGTCAATCCTAGCCCAGTGCCCGAAATACTGCCAACGTTGCTGGCTCGATGAAAGCTTTCAAATAGATGTTGTTGATCTGCAACAGGAATACCGATGCCCTCATCTTCAACCTGAAAGATCGCTTTCCCATCCTCACAAGCGAGCCTCACTTTGACTCTACTACCTTGGAGAGAATACTTAATAGCATTGGTAAGCAAATTAGTGAGAATGCTACGGAGTAGTTTTTCATCCATGAAGCCGCTGCAAATACCACAACTCGTAAAATATAGTCGGTGGTATTTGCCTAAACCAATTTCTACTTCCTTGACTAGAGCACTACAAAATTGCGTCAGATCAAGCTGGGTAGGCTTAAACTCTAGTTTTCCTGCTTCCGAACGGGTTACAAACAGCACATCTTCTAGAAGCCGAGTCATATGCTTGACAGAGGTTTGAATTTGATTAAACAGCCCCTGCTTTTCTGCTTTTGTACAGGGAAATTTCTCTAATAGGTCGGCAGAAGAAAGGATAGTGGCAAGAGGAGTACGGAATTCATGGGAAGTGATAGCAATGAAGCGAGACTTCAGCTCGTTTAGTTCTCGCTCCTTTGCTAGTGCTTTGAGCATTTCCGCTTCGGCTTGTTTACGTTTGGTAATATCCCGTTGTATGGCAACAAAATGAGTAAACTGCCCCCGCTCATCAGCAATGGGAACGATATTTAGTTCTATCCAGTAATCAGAACCGTCTTTAGAGTAGTTGATTAACTCTGCCTGAACTGGTTCCTTCTTAAGGATAGCAGCCCGAATTTTATTTAATTGGCTGCGGTCTGTTTTGGGACCTTGGAGGATGCGCGGTGTCCTCCCAATCACTTCTTCTGCTAAGTAACCAGTTATCTGAGTAAAGGCTTTGTTAACATACACAATCCTCGGTCCAGAACCATTAATAGTATCTGCGTCAGTGATCAGAATCACGTCGTTAGCATTGGTAACTGCTGACTCAAACAAACGCATACGCTCTTGTGAGAGGTAGCGTTCAGTGATGTCTCGGGAGACTGAGACAAATTCTTTGGGTGCACCAGTATCTCGATCAATTACTGTTTTACTAGTAGTTTCAAACCAGATATAACTGCCGTCTTTTTTCCTGATGCGGTAGGAACTAGTACAATTATCTTGTGTTTGAAGAATATTGGTTCGGCATTGCTGAGCATGTTCCAAATCCTGGGGATGAATCAAGTCGTTACTAGATAATCCCACTAATTCTTCCGGTTCATAACCTAGTAGAGTACGACAGGCTGGTGAGGCGTAGAGATAAACCCCTGTCAAATCACGACGAGAAATCAGATCAGTGGAGTTTTCTGCCAACAACCGATAACGTTCCTCACTGACGCGGAGTACCTGCTCGACTTGCTTTGATTCGGTTATATCCCAACCTACTGCCTGTAATTTAAACAAGCAAGTTGGTTCAAGAACATTAGCGCTTTCCACTTCGCTATTGTAGAAGGCACGAATAGTCCACCGATGCCAACCCATCTTACCCGTAGGTAAAGTAACCTGATATTGTGCCCTAAAGACTGGGTTTTCAGGACTTACAGCAGCAATTATATCTGCCAACAGAGGTGAGTTTTCTATTGGCATTAGATGTAAAGACTGGTAGCCAATCACTTCCTTTGGCTGCTTATGGAAATAATCGCAGTAGGCTTGATTAACAAAGGTAATCGTGCCATTGGGTAAAAAACGGCAGATCAATCCCGTTTGATCTTCAACAATACCTTGATAGAGTATCTGACTCTTGCGGAGTTCCTTTTCTATCTGTTGGCGTTGGTGTATCTCTTGTTGGAATTGCTCAACAGTGGAAGAAAGAACTGCTGTTCGCTCTTCTACTCTGTTTTCTAACTGTTGGTTGATTTTTGAGAGAGCTTCTTCCGCTTGCTGGTGTTCCGCCGTTTGGTACAGAAGATTTTCCGGAGTAATAATCTCTACCACTTCTCCGTGATCACTCAAAACTGGTATATGGGAGATTTGGTGCTGATAAAATAAAGACGTGATTGCTCTAGGAGCTGGTAAATCTGATTGCTTCAAAGTGATAACCAATGGCTGCATCACTTCAGCGATCGCAAATTTCTCTAACTCCTTTCCTGTAGCTACCAATTGCACCACATCTGCTGCAGTAATTATCCCCAAAAGTTGTTTATCTTGTGCTACCAAGACACAACTACATCCTGCTAAAGATGAGGGGATCGTGGGATTGCTAGGCACTTTTAAGGGTCGAGCTCTACCATTATTAAGAGCTGTCCCCTCCTGACTCATAAGTTTCAGAGCATCAATAAGAGGTATATCAGGAGCAACGATGGGAAAGTTGTTGGTAATAGCAGACTTGATAGCATCTGTGGAGTCCATAACTTGTGGACTAATAGGTAAGCCATCTGCTTGCATAAATAATCTCTCCAATTGAGGTTAGTTGCTTCCAAAGAGAAGATGTCCCAGTGATATGAAGAGTATTACCCTGCCAATGTTGAGAATATTGTTGGTGGGGTAATCAAAAGGTAAGCATGCGACCAAAAATATCTGTGTTCCTAAAGAACACAGGTCTGGCCTGAGTAATGTTCACTACTGCTAGCTACTCCTCATATCCTAACTTGAGAATTATTAAATTGGGAATTATTAAATTGCGAATTGGGAATTGCGAATTGGAAATTGGTAAACTAAGACACATTTAAACTAGTGCAGCGCGGCGTAAATAACCAACCAGCTTTAGATAGATAGAATCCTTACTATATAAGCATTCTTAATTCTTAATTCTTAATTCTTAATTCCGCGCAGCGGTACTAGTTAGTCCTAATTTATGCGTTCCGGCGTCAGTACTAATTCATCATTTAAATGCGTAACAGCTTAATACCTCTCTTTTTTTCCTTCTGTCTTCTGCCTTCTGCCTCCTGCCTTCTTACACTAGGAGCCGCTTTCTGCTAATAACTAGCTACTAGCCATTAGCAAAAAGCGGCTCTACCATAAACAAAAATAAATTTCAAGCTCTTGCTGGTTCTACGAGTTCAGCCATGCGCTGAAATAAGTAGCCTGTTCCACGAGCGGTAATAATAAATTCTGGTTGCTTGGGGTTCTGTTCAATTTTGGCTCGCAGGCGAGAGATGTGAACGTCAACAATCCGCAAATCACTATGACAGATGGGAGTTATCCCCCAAACTGCTTTCAAAATATCGGCACGGGAAACCGGTTTACCTGAGTGATTAACTAACAGTTGCAGCAAATCAAATTCTATGCCCGTTAACCGAATTTGCTCATTGCCTCGAGCAACTCGTCGTTTGTTAGTATTGATATGCAATGCACCAACTTGAATCTCTCCAGAACTGATGAAATCTGAAGTGATGGTAGATTTAAACCGACGCAAAATAGAAGCAATCCTAGCTTCTAACTCTTTGGGTGAAAATGGTTTTACGAGATAATCATCTGCTCCGAGTTCCAAACCAGCGATTCGATCAGCGACATCTCCCAAGGCAGTTAGCATAATGATGGGCACATCAGATTTTTTTCTTATTTCTTTACACACATAATAGCCATCATACTTGGGCATCATTATGTCTAAGACTATCAAATCAGGTGCTTCCTCAGAGAAAAGTAGAAGTGCCTCTTCACCATCCGCAGCAGTGACTACATTGTAACCAATCATCGAAAGGCGAGTTTCCAGAATACGCCGGAGGGCGGCTTCGTCGTCTACCACCAGGATTTTTTCTGTGTGGTTTTCCACGTTTAATCAATACTCCTTAGTGAATTTATGTAAATAAAATGGTCAATCAGCATTTGTTGACTTGAGCTGGTGGACGATCGCAGCAGATTCAGATATACAGATATAACATCTTGCTCCCAGAAAACCCATTTTGATTTGTGCGGAAGAATACTAGAGTAAGTGAGCAACTATTTTTTAGGGTAAAGAAGCGGAAACCATTGTCATTCATTGATTACAGCCACACCATATATTTGCTTTTAATTGATCTTTGTTATCATTATGATAACGTTTATTTTCCTTTTTTTAAGGCTCTAGCTCGAACTGACAACCATAGTTTAAGACGTTTCCACCTCAAGTTAGGGGTAAAATAATCTGCATTTAAATTGGATATTCCCTATTTTTTTCCTTGTCCCCTGTTCCCTTTGAGAGAATTGAAGTATCCCGTCTAAATACCGAACAACTTGGTATGTGTAGGATTGAGCAACCATTTGTGACAACATAGTGAGTTGTGACTTTAGCATTAATTAATTAATTGTCACAGTTGATTTTGTCCTGACTACCTACTGTTATCATCTAGTTGTTATCTTCTACTGTTATCATCTCTAGAACAATTATGGAACTGATACTATGGCTAACCCATTCCTTGGTGTCAGAATATCTCCTGAGCTGAATGAAGCGATCGCAGCTCGGATGAAACAAACCGGGCAGTCTAAGTCAGATATAGTGATTGCGGCTCTAAGAAGCTACCTAGGAATGTCATCTTCTCAACAGAGGTTGGAAGAAATTGAGCAGCGACTCTCCGCGTTAGAAGAGGTTGCTGGGGAAGTTAAGCCTCTGTTTGAGGAGCATCAGTCACAAAAGCATAAAAAATAAATCTATTACTGTGCCAATTCTCACCAAAAGCGGCGGGAAGCCCATTCCTTGAGGGATTGGGCAGTCATAATCGTGAAAACTCTTATTCAATATAGGTTTGCTCCCACTCGAAATACAAAAACAATACATTGACAAACCATCCGGATAGAACTGAATAATTCTTGAAAAGATAAAACAGTTTTAGGGGACAGTAGGGGTCAAGCATTTTGGCGATAATTTAAGTAGGGCTTGCTGAATAAGTCGGGTTGTGACGAGAGGCAACAGGCAACAGGCAACAGTTCCGGAGTGATTATCCATGATTCACAAGGTAGATTTTCATCATTTGTGCTCATCTTTTGAGTCTCATGACGCTTTTTCCTTGCACTTATTTGGATAGAAAAAGATTTTAGGGTAAAAATCATTAATTTAAATTGTTACAATTAATACATTTTTAATTAATTCGACAATCTTAATTTCTCTTTAAAAAAAAAACTAAATTACTCTAAAAACAAAAAAAATATTTTTCTTAAATTTAAACAAAATGTCAAAATAAAACTAGACAGTAGCATATTAAATTGTTAGAAATGAAATGAACTTGATTGCTTTTTGATACAAGAAGGAGATGTATGTCCTTAAATCCTCATGATTTTATGACTACAATGGAAAAGCGTGTTGCTTTTACCGCAGAAGACAAAGAAATCCTAAAATCTAATCTCGATTGGGGTAAAGAAATTGCTCCAGAAATGGCAGATCATTTTTATGCTTACTTGGGTCGCGATCCAGAAATGAGCGCTATTTTGAATGAAAAAGAAGGACGTATGCATCGCCTACGGGAAACCTTTGTTCAATGGTTTGCCGAAATGTTCAATGGGATGGATGAATGGGGTGATTCTTATGCTGATCGTCGTTGGCGCATTGGTTTAGTACATGTACAAATTGGCATTGGACCTCAACACGTTGTGCCAGCAATGGCAACCGTAATTAATGAAGCTCGCAAACAACTAAAAGTAGATGGCAAACCTATAGAATTGCTTGATGCTTTAAGCAGAATTTGCATGATTGATTTAGCTTTCATTGAGCAAGCTTACGTAGAAGTTAGTTCAGCTGCTGTTCTCCGAGAAACTGGTTGGACTGAAGGTCTTTTCAGGCGTTTGATCAAAACTGGTGCAAATACTATGTAAATCTCAGTTTGCTAGCTTCAAGGTATACAACTCAACCAGATCCCACTAACTGAAATTCAAGTAGGAATAAGCAGGAATACAACAATGGCAATTAATTCTGAAAAACTTGGACAGATACTACAAAACTTCGTCACTGGCACTAGTGATGTTCAGGGAGCAGCAATGGTTACTCCTGATGGTTTACCTCTAGCCTCTAGCTTGCCTGGTGGTATGGATGACGAACGGGTATCAGCTATGTCAGCTGCTATGCTTTCTTTAGGAGAGCGTATTGGAAAGGAACTGGTTCGGGGTGCAATTGATCGCATCTATGTTGAGGGTAATGAAGGCTTTAGCATTTTGACTAGTTGTGGTGAGGATGCAGTTTTTCTAGTACTAGCTGGTAAAGCAGCAAAGCAGGGAGTGCTAATGTTAGAAATTAAGCGAACTCTTACCGAGCTTAAGCCTGCTTTAGCTTAGTTAAATCTAGCCAATTGTTTGTAGGTTAATCGAGGAACGATTAATTAGCAATTATCTGGTCATCAGAGTGAATTTAAGGTGGACTTGACGTAGAACTACCATGCATCTTAACAGGTTTGATTGCTCAAGTTTGATGCAGTAACTACCATCAGTTCAATTAGGTTAGGTATAGGCAAAGATTCTGCCAGATTTCAGTATTGGTGCATGGTCTCAACAGTGAATAGTTAACGGTTGATAGTTAACATTTTTTTAGTTATTAGCATTAGGAGTAAGAGCTCTCCATTTCTATAGATACTAGGTTTTACATGGAGGTTTAAAACCCCCATGTAAAATTCCCTAGTTACCGAGTTAATTTGGTTGGATGAATTTTAGATAATCTTTCGGAGCAGAATCAAATGAAAACTATGCGTTTAGTTGTAGCTGGCACTCCAGGAGCTGGAAAGTCTACCTTTGTGCAGACAATTAGTCAAATTGAAGCTATCAGTACAGAACGCACTGCTACCGATGAAACAGCCCAGCTTAAGAGAAAAACTACTGTTGCCTTCGACTATGGTCGCATTTCATTTGGTTCTGCCATGGATATACAAATTTATGGCACTCCCGGTCAATCTCGCTTTAGCTTTATGTGGGATTTTTTGATCCAAAAAGCTCACACTTATATTGTGCTAGTAGCAGCCCACCGCCCCAATGATTTCCGCCAAGCTCGTCAGATTATTACGTTTATGAATCAGCGAGTCAAAATCCCAATGGTTATTGGTATAACCCATATGGATTATCCAGAAGCAAAGGCTCCAGAAGAAATAATGTTAAATCTGGGCTATATCAATAGGTTACAACAACCCCTGTTTGTGCGAGTAAATCCTAGGGATAAACATTCAGTAATTGAAGCTGTTATGGCTTCGATGGCTCTGATGCTTTCTCAATGTAATTTTGAGCAATTGATAACGAGGCGAGCAGTTAGTCAAGCAGCTCAGTCTCAGACAAAACATTCCTATCAATTATCCACAAGATCTTTGTCACGAGATTTTTAAAATAGCTAAATCTCTAATTGATTTTTGTCAAAAAATCATCTAATTTTTGATAAAAATAAATATTCAATTTAATTAAAGTAGGAACACAATTATGGCAATCAATTCTGAAAAACTTGGACAGATATTACAAAGCTTTGTCACTGGCACTAGTGATGTTCAGGGAGCAGCAATGGTTACTCCTGATGGTTTGCCCTTAGCCTCCAGTTTACCTGGTGGTATGGATGACGAACGGGTATCAGCTATGTCGGCTGCTATGCTTTCTTTAGGGGAACGTATTGGAAAGGAACTTGTCCGGGGTGCAATTGATCGCATCTATGTTGAGGGTAATGAAGGCTTTAGCATTTTGACTAGTTGTGGTGAAGATGCAGTCTTTCTCGTACTAGCTGGTAAAGCAGCAAAGCAGGGAGTGCTGATGTTAGAAATTAAACGCACTGTTACCGAGCTTAAGCCGGCATTAGCTTAGTTAAGCCTTGCTACTTGTCTATCGAAACCATAGTAGCAGTAAGTATTTGTGATTTGTTGTTGGTTATTTGTTTATTTCACTATCTACCTTAAATATCTACACTAACGCTGAGACAAACAACCAATAACAAATATTTTTTCGGAGCAAAATGTCATGAAAAATATGCGTTTAGTAGTAACAGGGACTGTTGGAGCAGGAAAGTCTACCTTTGTGCGAACTGCCAGTGAAATTGAAGTTGTACAAATAGAACGAACTGTTACTGATGAAATATCCATAGATAAGGAAGAGACCACAGTTGCTTTCGACTTTGGTAAAGTTACATTTGGTCCTGATATTGATTTACATATCTACGGTACTCCAGGTCAATCCCGCTTTGATTTCATGTGGGATATTTTGATTCAAGATGCTCAGACTTATATCCTGTTGGTAGCAGCTCATCGACCTGATGATTTCCCCTATGCTCGCTCAATTCTCTCGTTTATGGAACAGCGAGTAGAAATACCGATGATTATTGGTTTAACCCATATGGATTGTTCAGGAGCCTTGTCTTCAGAAGAAATTACGCTCCAGTTAGGTTATGTAAGTGAGAGTAATCGCCCTCCCATTGTGATAGTTAATCCTAATCTTAGAACCTCTGTACTTAGTACTCTCATGACTTCAATGGAGCTTTTGATTCCTGGTAATGCCTGAAGTGATATAGCATTTTTGCAATTTATTGAGAAATTCCATAGCTATTAGTTTTATGTGGGAGCAACAAGCTAACGGAGCAATCTATGGCTGAAGATAGACCAAAGTACAAACTAATTTTTCACGATTTAGTAGAAGGCGTGGTAGCTGGTGACAATAAAAAAGTCATGCAGCTGTTTGAAAGTACCTTAGTTCAGCCTACATCCATACATCAGCTCCCTTCTGATATTGCCAACTTTATAGGTCGCCAAGCAGAATTAGAGCAGGTGAAAGCTTGTTTGCAACAGGCAACACCAAAGCTTAAAGAAAAAGACCCCACTTTGAAGAAGGATGAAGGACTCTTTCCTTCTGCCTTACAAGGCGAGAGCCTTGTTAAGCTCTGTACATTGACTGGTATAGCAGGAGTCGGTAAATCAACTCTTGCTATCCACATTGCCCATCAACTACAGTCGTATTTTCCAGATGCTCAACTATACATCAATCTCAGGGGAAGTGAGAGCCAGAGCCAGGAGCCATTGGCAGTGTTAGCTAGTTTTTTGCGAGTCTTGGGTATCGAAGACGATTTGATACCTGAAACTCTCAAAGAGAGAACTGAACTCTACCGTTCCTTGCTCTCAGATAAACGAGCTTTGGTACTGCTGGATAATGCTCGGGATGAGGTTCAGATACGGCCTTTGCTACCAAATAGTCCCACTTGTGGAGTCCTAGTTACAACGCGCAAACAGTTTGAGAATCTAAGGGAAGCTACTGTCGTTGACTTAGAAGTGATGACGGAACTAGATGCCTTGGCTCTGCTACGGGATCTGGTAGGAGTAGAACGCTCTCAGGCTGAACTGGAAGCAAGCAAAAACTTGATCAATCTTTGCAATGGGCTACCCCTAGCTATCCGCATCACTGGTAATACTCTACGAAATCAACCAAACTGGGAACTAGCAGAATACACACATCAACTTGCTGATGAGCAGCAACGACTAGCACAACTGTACCTGAGCGATTTGGATGTACGAGCTAGCCTTGTTCTCAGCTATCAGGAGCTCGATACAACTGCTGCTCGCCTGTTTCGCTTACTGGGATTGTTAACCGGACCTAACTTTACGCTCCCCTTAGCTGCTTCCTTGTTAGATGTTGAGCCAGCTGTCGCCAAGGAATCTGTACATTATCTAGTTGAGAGGCAACTGTTGGAGCCTGTTGGAAGGGAGCGCTACCGTTTCCACGATTTGGTGCGCTCTTTTGCCCGAGGGCAATTGGCTCAAGAGGAGCTAGTAGAGGAACGGCAAGCAACTCGTTTGAGGGTGGCACGCTGGTATCTTGAGAATTCAGAGAATTTCACGAAAGTCTTGAACCACCAATCTATAGAAGCTATTGAGCCACACTTGCTGGCGGCAGCCTTAAACTGGTTTGAGACTGAGCGCAGCAACTTGTTAGCTTCTTTAGAATGGGCTTACCAAGCTCAAGCATGGGATATAGTAGTTCCCTTTGCCAAGAGCTTAGTTAACTTTTTTGATATCCGTGCTTACTTGGCTGACTGGGAACGGACTCAATTGTGGGCTTTGGAAGCAACCCGCGAGCTAGGCAATACCCAAGAAGAAGCTCAAACCTTAACTAACCTGGGTAAAGTCTATTTTAGGCAAGGAGATTGGGGGAAAACAATCGAGCGCTATGGGCAGAGTCTAAGCATTTTCAGGGAGTTGGAAGACTCTCATGCAGAAGCGATGAGTTTGGGCAATCTAGCTAATATCTATTCCCAGCAAGGAGATTGGCTTAAAGCTAGGGATTGTTACGAACAGAGCCTAGGCAGCTTCACAAAACTAGGAGATATTAACAAAGAAGGTCAAACTCTAGTCAATATGGGTATTCTCTATGTACAACAGGGCAACAAACACAAAGCTGTTGCTCTATGGCGAGAAGCCCTCACTAAACTGAAACCGGAGTTATCAGAAGCTCAACGGGTAGCAGAATGGCTAGAGTCAATGCAGGATATAACTTCTGAAACCCCTCATACAGAGTTGCAAGTAAATGTAGTAGATAGGGAGATTAATGGAGACGCGGAGACGCGAGACGCACCTGACACGGAGATGGGGAGATGGGAGGATAAGGGAGATAAAGTACAATCTACGAAAGCAACTCCCCATGAGTATCACCTAGGAGATATCATTTTAGGTACTTTGATGTTAGCGATCGCAATCTCCTTAATTGTGCTGTTTCTGATCTCGTAATCGAGACTAGTACCGCTGCGCGGAATTAAGAATTAAGAATTAAGAATTAAGAATGCTTATAGAGTAAGGATTCTATCGATCTCAAACTGGTTAGTTACTTCTGCCGCGCTGTACTAGTGTAAGAAGGCAGAATGCTTGTAGGGTAAGCTTTTTAATCTTTTGTCCTTAGATTTTCACATTTTTTTCACAACTACTCGTTAGACTCTTCCTTAAAATTTATTAAATTTCAAGGAAGTTTAATGAAAGATGTCAACAAAGTGCAGCCCCAACTTCCCCATTTAATTCGAGTTTATGCTGGCGTTAAGGAATCCTCTCAGTGGCTGAATCTGGAGGAAATTGCACAAGTAACAAAAGTGAATACCCATAGCGTCAGGCGGTTAGTTCCTATGCTCCATCGATTAGGGGTTTTTGAGCGTACCGGAGCCTCCCACTCCTTCCGCTATAAAGTTTCGGATAACTCTAGAGGCTTTAAACACAGATCAGCACTGGAAACTGCCTATAAGCTTTTGTGCATTTAAATTGTAAATTGTGCTGAGGCGGAGAAATGTAGGGATGCGGAGATTAAGATAAACCAATTTAAATGCGTCATTGAGATTTTAGATTTTAGATTTACTCTCTTCCTTAATAGCTTTCCTTGTAGCTTCAAGGCTCTAATCACTTCTCAATTCCATTACCTAACACCTAACACCTAACACCTTAAATTACTGAGTTTGGAACCACCTTTGGGCAAACTCAATAATTGTTACCTGGTTAATTCGAGTCTGTAGCCTTTCTAAAGCCTTATCTTGGTGTTCCTTACCCTCATAATGCTGACAAACGTTAACGAGCTCCATCGGCTCCTTATCCATGTCAAAGATGAGTTGCAGTCGCCACATCATCGTAAATGTTTTGAGAGTAGACTTAGGGATTTGATCTTGTAGCCACAGCAGTGCCTCATTTTGGTGAGGCGAGTCATCATAAGACTTGCAAGCCTCAACTAGATTAATGGTGTTGGTATAGTACTCATTTCCTGGATTTACTGCTGTCTGAGGGTTAGAAGAAGTTGGCGTTGTCTGTACAACAAGATCTTGAAGTAAACGGCTTTCCAGTACTTGATTGAGCGTCATTTGATAAGGATTTATCTCCCTAGAAGTATCTAAGAGTTCATCTGCAATCCTACTAGCCTCCCCTGCACCTATCCTGTAGCCAACAAGGGAGTGAATTTGGCTAAGGCAGATGTAGGCAATAGAACTTTTAGGAGCTAGTTTAAGAGACAGTTCAACATCCTTATAAGCTCCATTAGAATCCCCTATTTTTGCCTTACTTACCCCTCGCAAAGCATAGGCATCAGCAAAACGAGAATTAATTGCGATCGCTTCGTTAAAATTCTCAATTGCTTGGCGGTGACTTCCTTGCTGAGCATAGCTAGCCCCCCGGATGAGGTAAGCTTCAGCTAATTTAGGGTTATTCTTGATTGCTTGGGTTGCCTTCTGAATAGATTCCTCATACCCTGTCTGAGCAAAATGAGCATAACTTTGCCCATTATAGGCAGCAGCAGAGTTGGGATTAAACTTTAGTACCTGGTTAAAATAGGCAATGGCTTCCTGGTAAGCTTGCGCCTTGAGCTTGATTTCTCCTTGTTCAGTATAAAGACTAGGAGCTAATTCAATGAACGTGTTGATGGGAATACCTAAATTAACTCCCCAAGGCTTGGGATCTGTTTCTAGGGTAGGTAAATCAGTACGCCCATGAATACCAATCAGCTGGCCATTTTCATTGAGCACCGGTCCTCCACTCATTCCTTGACGAGTAGGGGTAGTATAGATTAACTCGTAACCATCTTTGAGAGGTTGACGAGCTGAAATTTGTCCAGAGTGAAAAAGACGAATTGGTGCTTCATCTTGGAGAGCAAAACCAGGTTTTGGCCACCCAGAAATATAAGCTGGAGAACCCACAATTACTTCGCTGGAATTACCAAAGGTAGCAACTTGATAAATGTTTGGGCTAATAAATTGTAAGATAGCTAAATCAATCCCAGGTAATTTGATAATGTTGCTGTAGTTAACAGAATGTTTAGCATTACTAGGAGTCATAATCTGGTACTGACCCTCAGTTTGTACTACATGTTGACTAGTCAAAACAAAATAAGTATTTCCTTCTTTGCCAACAATCACTCCTGAAGCAACTTGTTGTTCCTCTTGCGCAATCAATACAGTAATCTTTTCAGCAATAGCATTAACCTCCGAAGCTGTCAAAGCTAGAGTGATTTGAGGTTGCACCAGTATGATTGCTGCTGCACCAAGCAAAGCTGTTGAAAGTTCGTAGGAAAATTTCATCAACAATAAGGGTTTTGTAAGGGTATAAACAGATGACTCGCTCAATAAGGCTACAAGGTGGCTATCTAGTGCAGTACGGTGGAAATAATCAAGCTTCTTAACGATAGGCAAAAAAGCAGATACCATAAACATTACAGTCTTCTGCATTGGAGCCTTCTTGTACTAGATTCCTGACAACCGCAACTTTTTTCCAAGTGGTAACCGAAGCATATATTAGGTCTTCGGTGCAGGTAAAGTGGTACACCGCTTTGCCCTTAGTGCTTATTGAAGAGGATCCCAACTATATAAATTTAGCAAGAATGTCAAAAAAGCAAAAATTCCCTCACCTAGTTGGTTCTAAATGGACATCCCAGCAACAAACCTGGGGCTGGCGACATTTCCAAGTGATTAACCGTCAAAATCGGGGGAAGTGGGTATTTGCGGAAATGGTTGCTTCGTGTGACCCGAATGTCCGTTTTTGGTTGAATGCTCAACAGCTTAAAGATTGTGCCTTGTGGCAACCTGGTTGGAAATCTCTAGCAGAAATAGCCCAGATGGAGGAAGACTTTAGTTAGTGAACTACCTACGGTGACCCTTTGGAACGTGGGACTTAGCCCGACATTTTAGTTAAAAGCAAACTTTGTTTGGGTTTAAAGCTTGTTCCCTAACTGACGTTATTCTAGGTAAAGACGGTAATGTGTGAAACATAAACTTGAAAATTAGCAATAACCTATGGCTTCACCTAAGCGAGTATTTATCCTCTTATACAATGTCGGCACAGAAAACGAAGGAGTTCACTCCCTGCAAATTCAAGATCGCACCGTAGTTTTGATGTTTGAGTCAGAAGACGATGCCACCCGCTACGGACTTCTGTTAGAAGCTCAAGATTTTCCACCGGTGAGTGTTGAGGAAATCGATATGGAAGATATTGACACTGAACAATTCGATTATGACTGGCAGTTAGTCCCCGCAGGATTTGTTCCAGAAAACACGCTGGAGCGCCTTTTCCTAGCTCCACCAGAAGCTAATCTTGAACCAGATGACTTGCAAGCAGACACCAAGGAAATGGTGGAGGAAGTCGAAGAAGTAGAAATGTCTAATTTGGATCAGATTCGGCGTCAGTTGGAAGGATTGTTGTAATTTGTTGTTTGTTATTTGTTGTTTGTACCAATGACTAATGACCAATAACCAATGACCAATGACCAATAACCAATGACTAATAACCAATGACTGATTCACAAGAGCGGGGTCATCTTTTGACCGAGCAAATTAACCCCGATAGCCAGAACCTTGACCAGTTAACTTCCCTAGAACTGGTAGAGTTGTTTAATCGCGAAGATGCCAAAACTCTCAGCGCGATCGCTGCTGCTCGCATCCAACTAGCCCAAGCAATTGATTGTACAGCTAAGGCTCTAGGCAAGGGGGGACACCTCTTTTATGTCGGAGCCGGAACCAGTGGACGCTTAGGAGTACTTGATGCTGCTGAGTGTCCCCCCACCTTTTGTACGCCACCAGAGTTGGTACAGGGGATAATTGCTGGAGGAGCAGGAGCATTGGTGCGCAGCTCAGAAGATTTGGAAGATCGAAAAGAAGATGGAGCAGAAGCAATTGCTCATCGTCATATCACTGAGTTAGATGTTGTTGTTGGTATTAGTGCTGGTGGAACTACACCTTTTGTCCATGGAGCAATCCAAGCAGCACGACAGCGGGGAGCGACTACTATTTTGCTCGCTTGTGTACCAACTGAGCAAGTAAGCATTGAAGCTGATTTAGATATTCGATTACTCGTGGGACCTGAAATACTAACTGGCTCCACACGACTAAAAGCTGGTACTGTGACTAAAATGGCATTGAACATTCTCTCGACTGGAGTTATGGTGCAGTTAGGCAAAGTCTATGGTAATCGCATGGTAGATGTGGCAGTTACTAACACAAAACTGCATGATCGGGCACTGCGAATTTTGCAAGACCTCACCAGTTTGAGCCGGAAAGAGGCTGGTTTATTACTAGAGCGTAGTGGACGCAAGGTGAAACTAGCATTGCTAATGCATTGGACTAGATTAGATAATAAACAAAGCGATCGCTTACTTGCTCAACACCAAGGTAATCTCAGAGCCGCTGTCCAAAGTTGGAAAAATGGTAGTGCAGATAGTTAAGCCCACAAGTATTTGGCTAATAAACAATAACGGATAACCAAAATGTTTAACGGATCAGAGACTACTGCAACTATTTTGATTATCTTGCTGGCGCTTGGTGTGTTAGCTTGGGGCTTCAAACGTGCTCAGTCTTTCGGTAAACTAGGAATCTTAGCCTGGTCGCAATCAGTCGTTTTAACAGTTCCCTGGCTGCTGTTTTTTGGCTTGCTTGCTGCTGGCATTTACGTCAATATCGTCGGCATATTATTCTTAATAGTTGCTTCTGCTGGGTTGTATATCTACTTGGGTAAGCGTTTGCGTGCTGCTGGACAGGATGAGTTATTGCGAGAACGTACGAAGAAGCTACTAAACGAGCAACAACAAGGCAGCACAATCGAAACCTCAGATGCAGAGAATAGCACAACTGCTGAAAATTCTCCACCGCCTTCCCAGGGTAAGAATGTTGCTCCTGAGATAGCTCCCATTCCCGATGAAGATCTCAAGAACATCCAAGAAATTTTTGGCATTGATACGTTTTTTAGCACAGAAACAATTCCCTATCAGGAAGGGGTGATTTTTAAAGGTAATTTGCGGGGAAAAGAACCAGAGACTGTGTATTCCCGCTTATCTACCAACTTGGAGGAGCGATTAGGCGATCGCTATCGGTTATTTTTAGTTGAAGGACCTGAAGGTAAACCGGTAATCATTGTTCTACCTAGTAGCAATGATCCAGAACCAGCAACAGTATCCCAGAAAATTCTGGCAGCTGTCCTGTTCCTTGTTACCATTGCCACTACTTTGGAAGCAGCTAGCTTGCTACTGAAATTTGATTTTTTCAATAATCTGGAGCGATTTCCAGAAGCATTACCCATTAGTGTCGGGATTTGGACAGTGTTGATCGCTCACGAACTCGGCCATTGGTGGCAAGGGAAGCGCTACAATGTGCGCATCGGTCTACCTTTTTTCATCCCCAGTTGGCAAATCGGCTCTTTTGGTGCTATTACCCGCTTTGAATCTCTGTTGGCTAACCGCACAGCCTTGTTTGACATCTCTCTAGCCGGACCAGCAGTTGGTGGTATTGTTTCTCTACTGCTACTCATTGGCGGATTATTGCTTTCTCATGAAGGCAGTTCTTTGCAGGTTCCATCTCAGTTTTTCCAAGGTTCTATTTTGGTGGGAGGGATGGCAAGAGTTTTCCTTGGAGCTTCTTTGCAAGGGACATTAGTTGACATTCACCCACTGACAATTATGGGTTGGTTAGGCTTACTCATCACAGCCTTGAACTTAATGCCAGCAGGGCAGTTAGATGGAGGGCGAATTGTTCAGGCAATCTACGGACGTAAAATAGCTCGACGCACTACCATTGCCACCCTGATTATCCTAGGAATAGTCGCTTTTTTGAATCCGGCAAATCCCCTCATTTTGTACTGGGCGATCGTGATTCTGTTCTTGCAAAGAGGCCAGGAGCGTCCCTAACCTTAATGAAATTACAGAACCGGATGACACTAGAGCAATTTTGGCTTTATTGGCACTGTTTTTGATGGCAGCAACTCTTATCCCCTGGACTCCCGGTTTAGCCAGTCGTCTGGGAATTGGTGGTTAAAAAAAGTGAAAACTGGGAGCGAACAGAGATGCTGGCAAATTTCTCATCCTTGACAGCAGCAAATGTTTTTAGAGACATGTGGAGCTTGGCAAGATGATCCACGCACGGCAGAAGACTTAGTTGAGGAAGTTTACTCTGCTCGTACTATAAGCATTCTTAATTCTTAATTCTTAATTCTTAATTCCGCGCAGCGGTACTAGTCTAGTTAAACTGGATTTAGATCACAGGCTCATTGTCTATATCGTAAAAGAGGTTGGCTATGGTTTCCATCACACATAAACCAATACTCGAACAGGTAGATCCCCCAAGATCAGCGCGTGAAACACTGCCCACGATGTATGATCTGCCCAGTGAAAACCCAGAGGAGCCCGGTTTGCCTGATGAATTTCATGACCTTCAACCACAATTGCTCAGTCGCACCCTGCAGTTGAGTGGTTACACTCGTGAAAATTATTTTACTGCCTCTGACCTCAATCTCTACTACGATGTCAATCATCCTCTTTGGTATAAGCGTCCTGATTGGTTTTTAGCAATTGATGTGCCTCGTTTGTATGATGGTAAAGAGCTACGGCGAAGCTATGTCATTTGGCAGGAAGGCAAAAGTCCCTATGTGGCGATTGAGTTTTTGTCTCCAGGTACTGAAGTTGAAGATTTGGGACGCTTCTACAATGAAACGGTAAATGCAGAATCAGATACTCCAGCTGTTAATCCTAGGGAGAATGGCTCAGAACAAACTGCCACCAAACTTCCTGCCAAGCTAGAAGTATATGAGCGATATTTGCGGATTCCTCACTACCTTGTCTATAGCCGCTACACTCAAAAGTTGCGCTATTTTAAGCTGGATGGAGGACAATATCAGGAGCAATCGCTCAACCCAGAAAATGCGATCGCTTGGTTAGCTGATTTAGAAATTGGCTTGGGAATTTGGGAAGGGGTGTTTGAAAATATCCCAGGTTATTGGTTGCGCTGGTGCGATAGTGCAGGTAACTGGCTGTTAACCGATACAGAGCAAGCAGAAAAATCTAAGGAAGAGACTCAAGCTCAATTACTGCAAGCTGCCCGAAATTTATTGGCAACAGGAATGGATATTGAACAAGTTACTCAACTATTGGGATTATCTGAAGGGCAGGTAAAAGCTCTCCAGTCGCTACATTAATTCGGAGTATCACGAGTTATTCAGTTTCAAACGTTTGTTTTTCGGCATTATTTGCACAAGTTTGTTATTTATATGGTCAATTTAGAAATTGAAGACCGCAAGCAGTTAATAACTCTCCTAAAAGAGCTACCAGAGCTAACTACACAGCGATCGCGTCAGCAAATTTTAGAGCTAGCAGGACTACAAGAATTAGCTCCAATGATTGATCTTTCTGGTGCTTCATTTGTGGCAGTTAGTGAGATCGTGAGCTATTTGTCTAATCGCGGGCGTTTAACCTATGACCATGAGGCACTAGGGTTGTTCTTAAACACTCTGAAAGGCTTTGTAGGAGTTCAGCAGCAAGAATTTTTAGACAGGTTGCTGACGAAGTATGAGATGATGACTCCTATCTCTACTTTACCTGCTATTGATCAGTGGCGAGGTAGAGAAACTCCCACAGAGGTGTTAGAGAACATAATTGGTGAGAATACGCTGCGCCCAATCTCATTCTTGCAAAAGGGGATTCAAGTAGGGCAGTCAGTTGCCTATGTTGGGGTACGAACAAGCCAAGAACGTTGGTCAGGTACAGGATTTCTAGTGACTCAGGATTTGTTTATGACTAACAATCATGTTTTACCTGATTCAAATTTACTGTCAGATACAATTTTTCGTTTTAACTACGAAGAGAACTTTCAAGGAGAAGCACAACCAACAGATGAGTATCGAGCTAAATTTAATGGAGTTTTTCATACAAACAAAGCTCTTGACTATACTTTAGTTCAACTTGAAGGGGAACCTGGACAAAAATGGAGCTGTTTACCACTCTTACCGAAAGTGATTCGTAAGGATAACCGAGTTAATATTATTCAGCACCCATTAGGACAACCTAAGCAAATTTCACTACAAAACAACTTTGTTCAATACGTGGGTAGTAATGTGGTGCAGTATATAACCTCTACCTTACCAGGCTCTTCTGGCTCTCCAGTCTTTAATGATATGTGGGAGGTTGTTGCTTTGCATCATGCTGGAGTTAATATCTCTGAACCAATAACTCAGCAGCGTTACTTCAGAAATGAAGGCATACTGGTAGAGAGTATTTTAGCTGACTTACCTTCACAGCTTGTAAATCTGCTCAGGGCAGCACAATAGACTACCCAGTTTTGGAGAGGTTCTACAAGCATCTAAAGTTCAATGATTATGAGTATCAAATCTCAGTTAGTGGAGTTGCTAGCCTATTTGCCGAAGACTCAAACTGTTCCAGAACGTAGAGCGCTCTTGATGATCACAGGATTTGAGCATCTAAGTGCCAAAATAGATTCTTTTGAAAAAAATAATTTAGTCTTTTTTTCAGAATTGATTGAACTCATCTTCTGTGAAGGACAAGTTCAATCATTAAAATTCCTTAATGAGTTTGCAAATAGTGCGTGGGTTGGTTTTGAAGCCAGGAATAAACTAAACAATATCATCGCGGAGATTACAGTTTTAGATACTCAAAAACTCAATCGCGAATGTATCGAGTACAAAAGCAGTCAACCATTGAAACGTTTCAACTCAGACTTTGGTCAAGTCACTTCGCAAAATTTTACAGGCACGTATAGCAATACTAATTTAAAATCTCCAACCCAGTCACAATTCACTAGGCAGCCAGATAATCAGTTTATCCTTTCTACTTCTAGTCAAAATGCAGAAGAATTGAAGGAGTCAGAAGAAGCTAAGTTAGTTATCCCATCACTTCCTGGTATTCAAGCCTTTGAATTTACAACAGTGACGGTAGATATCCAAGGCAAAGAGATTAGCCGTCGTCAAAGACAAGCTCACTACTTAACAGAAGACCTTAGCAATGGGGTAACTTTAGAGATGGTTTATATTCCGGGAAGAGCATTTTTAATGGGTTCACCGGAAACAGAAGGAAAGCGATACTCTAATGAAAGACCTCAACACTCAGTAGCAATCAAACCATTTTTAATAAGCAAGTACCCTATTACAAAAGCACAGTGGAAAGAAGTTGCTTCTTTAACTGAAGTCCGTCAGAAGCTCAAACTTCGTCCGTCGCGTCTTGGAGGTAAAAGTCACCCCGTTACCGAAATTTCTTGGCATGATGTGGTCGAGTTTTGCGATCGCTTATCTCAAAAAACAGGTCACGAGTATCGCCTTCCTAGTGAAGCAGAGTGGGAATATGCCTGTCGTGCTGGGACTACAACCCCTTTTCACTTTGGGGAAACTATTACTAGCAACTTAGCTAATTATGATGGTCGCTATCCCTATCGCTCAGAACCTAAAGGAATTTATCTTCAAAAAACTACTCTAGTGGGACATTTCCAGATAGCTAATGCTTTTGGACTGTTCGATATGCATGGTAATGTTTGGGAGTGGTGTTTAGATCATTGGCATGATAGTTACAATGATGCACCTACTAATGGAGATAAATGGCTAGACAATAGTGAAAATCAAACTCGTGTCATGCGTGGTGGCTCATGGCGTAACGAACCCCTACGATGTCGCTCTGCTTACCGTTGGCACGGTAATACTAACAAAAACTCTCAAAATATTGGTTTTAGAATCATTCGCTCTTTATAACTTATTCAAGTTCAGTATTTTATTAATTCGTTCCTATTCTTGAGCCATTTGACCTTCTTGTGCATAGACATTATTTAAATTTGTGTGATTATCCTTTCTCCGCTCAGCAGCTCTAGTTCTACGATATTCAAGAGCCTGAGGTACTTTTTCACGTTTTTCAATTGTTAAAGCTCCAGTCTCTCTATAAATTTTTTGTACAAACTGATCGATTTCATCAAATGAAACTTTAAAAAACTCCCTTCTTTGATTATCTGTATTTACTCTTTTATCATTGAACTCCTGATGTAAATGCTGTACTGTCTCTGAAGCATCTTCTGAAAAAATCTTGAACTGCACATCAAATTGGAATGGAACTATAGGATTCATTGTTCTGATATATGCATCTGGATTACTATTTTTAGTCATAAATATTCTATATACATCTCGTCCAAGAGATCCAATGTTAGAAATTACATAAATGTAGCCGGACTTAAGTCTTGTGAAAGTTGAAATAGCTTTTTCTTTATTTATTTGAGCTTTACCAAGTTGCTCCTGTAAATGTTTAATTTGACGATTATAGTCGTCTAGCTGTAGACCTACTGCTTGTTCCATTTCTCGACGCAGTTTGTCAATGTCTTCTTCATATTGCTTTTCTATTTCCTCAGCTTCTTCAGCTTCTCTTCTAGCCTTTTCTAATTGACGACGCTCTTTCTCTTCTTGTCTAATTTGATCGCGAATTACTTTCTCTCTTTCCTTTTCTTGTTGTATTTTTTCTTCTAACTCATAATGTAGATCTAATTCTATCAACTTGAGTTCTAAGTACTC
Source organism: Caldora sp. (assembly GCA_965222765.1). GTDB lineage: Bacteria > Cyanobacteriota > Cyanobacteriia > Cyanobacteriales > Coleofasciculaceae > Caldora. The sequence goes on along the minus strand of CBDCVG010000043.1, from coordinate 163,450 downwards.
AACTGAAATTCTACAATCTATCTTTTTTAAAAAATTATTTATTTTTTTAAAAGTGGTATTTGTTTTTTTCTTTAAACTATCAACATTATTGTATCTAACTTCTTTGGTGTTATACTTACATTGAGTTTCAAATGAAAACTCTACCAGCTTGAGAAGGTCTTTTATCATTTTTGTTCCTTCTCTCTCACTTTCTCTCACTTTCCATTGAGTATTACAAATAAATGCTTGTTCATTTTTTCGCATTCTTTCTTGCTGTCTTTTAATGTTTTGCAGTCGATTGATGTAATCTACAGAATTTATAAAATCATATTTTGGTTCATAAGAATCTATAGCCTGAAGATAAGCTTTTGCCTCAAGCTCACCAGACTTCTGTTGAAGTTCTCTAATTTGAGTGTTTAAGAATTCTCGTTTACTTTCAAGGTCGGCAATATTTGAATATAGTTTAATTTTTTCTTCTTCCAGAGAAGAAAGACTTTCATACCTAAGTAATTCTTCTCGTAGTTTGTCATTCTTACGCTGTATTTTTATTAATTCACTACCTGAGTATATCAATACACCACTTAAGGCTAATACGACTAATAAGAGAAGTGTTGGCGACATAAAATTCAGTATTATTACTTATGTATTTTCAAAACTAGATTAGAATATGGGGTTTATGGAGGCACAGCCAAGGGAATTAGCTCTATCGTAACAAAAGACGAAATACCAACTCATAAGAGCTACCAATCCTATCTAATCGAATCTTTAAAAGATCCGGCAGAGGCGGCTGCTTATCTAGATACTGTCTTGGAGGATGGTGATCTTGAGCATATTCTACTAGCATTGAAAAATGTAGCAGAAGCCCACAGCAGTCTGATTGAAGCTTCAAACGAACCTAATTCTGATTTGGAGAATTACTATCAATTGCTTTTTCAGGAAGAAGTGCCAAGACTTCCTGTAATTGCAAGACTGTTAAACGAGCTAGGTTTGAAACTATCTGTGACAGTCAAAGAAGAGCAAGCCGCTTGACAACACATTAATCTCTACTACATTGTTCAACCTAGAAAATGCGATCGCTTTTGGAATTTAAAGGACTTACGCACTCAACTGTTATGCTGAGGTGATAGTGAAGCATCACCGGCCGTCTGGAGGTCCTTCGCTATCGCTCAGGATGACATAATTCCGTTACGGTGCGCTAAAACTCCAGAAACAACAAACAACAAATCGCAGACAGAAACAATTGTGTCTACCGAAGCTTCTCTACTCCCTCAGTACAGGAATATGGTAGAAACATAAAACCGACCCAAATGGGGGAGTTATGTTAAAAAACCATCCTACCAACCGCCTTACCCAGCAAGAGCTGACTAATCTCCAACGCAGTGCCGATTATTCTTCAGTTGAGTTGCTAACAGATGTCTGGCCCTTAGCTGCTCAAAGCTTTGGCAGCACTATTGTCCTCAAAGATCCCCATGCTGTAGGAGCCTACGGTGCTGAGCCTACAAGTTTGACCTATGCCGAGTTGCACCAGCAAATTCAGCAATTTGCCGCTGGTTTGCAGGCAATTGGCTTCCAACCAGGATTAGATGAAGCTGGTATTCCTAAGAGAATTGCCTTGTTTGCCGATAACAGTCCCCGATGGCTGATTGCTGACCAGGGTACCATGACCGCAGGAGCAGCGAATGTGGTGCGTAGTTCCCAAGCAGAAAAAGAGGAACTGCTTTATATTTTGGCTGATAGTGGCAGCGTTGGTTTACTGGTGGAAAACCTTAATACCCTCAAGAAACTGCAAGAGCGTTTGGATCAACTGCCGATTGAGTGGGTTGTTCTCCTCTCAGAAGAAGAGCCTCCAGCAGAGGAAACTGGGCAAATTCTCAACTACAACCAGCTAATGCTTGCTGGAGCATCCCATCAACTAACAAGCTTTAACTACAATCGGGAAACTCTAGCAACCCTGATCTATACATCTGGTACGACTGGCAAACCTAAAGGTGTAATGCTGACCCATGGCAACCTAATGCACCAAGTTACCACCTTTGGTGCAGTCTTAGTGTTCCAACCAGGCGATCGCATCCTTTCTATACTACCTACTTGGCACTCTTACGAGCGAGCGGCGGAGTATTTTCTACTTTCTCAGGGATGCACCCAAATGTATACCAACCAGCGGAATTTCAAAAAAGATTTCCAAAAATTCCAACCCAATTTGATGGTAGGTGTACCTCGACTGTGGGAAGTGGTTTACGAAGGTGTCCAAAAACAGTTCCGTGAACAGCCTGCTAGTAAACAGCGATTGGTGCAAAACTTGTTGGCTATTAGTCAAAACTACGTTGAAGCAAAACGTATAGCCCAAGGTTTGAGTATAGAGCAACTCAACCCATCTACCATTCAACGTCTAATTGCTAGTCTCAAGACAGCGATTCTTTGGCCTGTCCATCAACTAGCCGATAAGTTAGTTTACCAAAAAGTCCGCCAAGCTACTGGGGGAAAAATCAAGCAAGTGATTAGTGGTGGGGGTTCCCTTGCTAGACACATCGACAAGTTTTTTGAAATTGTTGGTATTGAGGTACTAGTAGGCTATGGCTTGACAGAAACCTCTCCAGTAACTAATGTGCGCCGTCCTTGGTATAACTTACGGGGTTCTTCAGGGCCACCGATGCCTCAGACAGAAATTCAGATTGTAGATCCGGAAACTCGCCAACCTCTCCCCCAAGGAGAAGGAGGTTTAGTTATGATACGAGGACCCCAGGTAATGCAAGGTTATTACAACAAACCGGAAGCAACTGCCAAAGTCCTCAATGCCGAAGGTTGGTTTGATACCGGCGATTTGGGTTGGGTGACATCCCAAAATAATTTAGTACTGACGGGAAGAGCTAAAGATACAATTGTTCTCTCCAATGGTGAAAATATTGAACCTCAGCCGATTGAGGATGCTTGTGTGCGGAGTGCTTATATTGACCAAATCATGTTAGTGGGTCAAGATCAAAAAGCGCTGGGAGCTTTAATCGTGCCCAATCTTGATACCCTGCGAGAATGGGCAACCTCACAGAATCTACACCTAGATTTACCAGAGTTTGATGAATCACAACCAACAGCAGATTTCCGGAAGGCAATTGACTTGGAGAGTAAAGAAATTCAAGACTTATTCCGGCAGGAATTGAACCGGGAAGTAAAAAATCGTCCTGGTTATCGTCCTGATGACCGTATTAGTCAGATTAGGTTGATTCTAGAGCCATTTTCCATTGACAATGGCATGATGACTCGAACTCTAAAAATCCGGCGACCCGTTGTGACCGAACATTATCGCGATATCATTAACGGGATGTTTGCCTGATATAGAGGACGCAAGAAATCTACTATTGCGCTTTCTGTTGGACAGGAAGCCTACTGTGTACTCGCGTTGCGTCACTGTAGGTAGTTCACGTTAGTAAGAACAACGAATTAAACATTTTAGCCATTAGACCTGATTAACGTAACCAAATATGGACGAATCTAAATCAAATCTACTTTTGAAGAGACCTGTTAATATCAAAGCCATTGTCACGACACGATGGAAGGATGAGGTTCAGCAACAGCTTCAAAAGCAGATCAACCAACTCGACTCTCAGCTACAACAGCTAGATTTACAAGGACAAAGAGCGATCGCAGAAATTCAAAAGCAAAGTGCACAACCCCCTAGTCCTCAAGTAGCACAACAAGTCGAAAATATTCAAGTTCAGGTTAATCAAAAGAAAAGTGAACTACTAGAACAAAAAAATCAGCAATTACAACAACTGCAACAAATCCAGATGCTAGAACTTGATCAAGAGGTTAATCAAGGTCAAATAGAGAGCTTTTTCCGAGTTGAAGTAGGGGATAACCTGGTGCGGAAAATGAATGTTGAAGTTCTGCTACGGGATGGAGTTGTTGAAGAAATTCGCGGCGATATCTAGAGGGCAACTCTAAGAGATGTAAAGACGTAGCCTGCTACGTCTCTACAGATATTGTTTCTAAACCTCTCACTAATCTCTCAATACCCTCTTTTGCCGTCTCCTTTTGTAGGGCCCCGTAAGCAACTCGCAAGTAACAGCCATCATCCATACCAAAGGTAGTACCAGGAATTACCGCTACTCGATATTCTTGTATTAGTTGCTCTACCAACTCAAAAGCACTTAGCTTAGTATGAACCTTGAGGAAAAAATAGAAAGCACCATCAGCAGGAGCAATCGTACATACATCTTTGAGTCGATTTAGGGAGTTTAGTGCTAGCTGTCGCACAGTTGCGATCGCACTAATATGATCTTTGCAGTAGTCAACTCCTACCTGTAGTGCTCCTAAAGCCGCGTATTGGGAAACTACTGGAGGACAAATCAGAATCGTATCCTGAACTTTCTTCACAGCCCCAAGTAGATGTTGAGGAATTACCATATAACCGATGCGCCAACTGGCAAAACCGTAGGCTTTGGAAAGGGAGTAGAGGGAAATAGTGTATTCACTACTTTGGGGAAAGGCTCCTGGTGAAACATGTTTCACCCCGTTGTAGGTAAAATACTCGTAGGCTTCATCACTAATGTGGTAAATACCGCGATCGCAACAGATTTGATTAACTTCCCGCAACGCCTCTTGAGAATACACAGCTCCAGTGGGATTATTAGGGGAAATTGTTACCACAGCCCTAGTTCTTTCTGTAATTGCTTGGGCAATCGCTTCAGGACGTAGCTGGTAATTCTCATCAGTCGCTACGAGAATAGGACGACAACTTGCCATAGTAATCGCCATCTCATGATTGAAATAATAGGGGACCTGGATAATAATCTCATCACCAGGAGTGGTAATAGCTAGAATCGCATTCATGAAAGCCATGTTGCTTCCCGCTGTCACCACGATGCAGTTTTTTCCATTAATCTCAATACAATTGGATGCTTGCAGTTTTGTCTCAATTGCTGATAACAAAGGGGGAATTCCCTGAACCGGTTGGTATTGATGATTATGCAAAGACTTAAGGAATTCAGGCAAAAGTGCGATCGCTTCTGGGGGAGGGCCATAATAAACAACACCTTGTCCTAAGGAGATAGTTCCAGGGTTGCGACGAATTAGCTCCCCAACAATGGGAATAATTGGTGATTGCACCTCCTGCATACGAGAGGTTAGGCTTTCCATCTATAGCAGTTTTTTGAAGAACGAGATTACAATAATTCCGAGGGATCGATTCCTAGTTCACGCAATTTTGCGGCAAGGATCTCGGCTCGTTGTCCTTCCTGCTCAGCTCGTTGCCGTTCCTGCTCAGCTCGTTGTTGTTCACGATCGCCCCTTTCTCTTTCTTCGCGATAAGTTCGTAAAAACTCTCCCTGTTGAGCATTGAAAAACCGTAACTGACCATCGGGAAGTAGCCGTATCTCTAATCCTAACACCAATGAAGGAAAAACCAACTCTCCATTTTCCAGGTAATTAGGAGTGAGAATTTGATAACCATTTTTTGTTAAACGCCGTCCTTTGAGTGAGGGTTTGAGATAATCTCTACTAGGATCGTATTGAAAATACTCAGACACTCCCATTTGAGCATAAGTATGTGGTTTCTCTCGTTCGTCCTTATGGCGTGTGCTGCTCGAAGTCACCTCTAAAACCCAATCGGAAGTTTTTCCCTGTTCTTCCCACACTTTGTAACTTCTGCGGGGACGGTTTTCTACTCCAAAGACGACAAACACGTCCGGACAGACAACTGCATCAGGGACTCCTTGCTCATAAGATAGCCAGAGATTGCCGGAAACGTAAACATCCTGGCGGTGTTGAAAATAGAGTTTGAGAGACTCAACCCCATAAACTAGATAGTCGCGGTTAGGGTCGCTTTCTGCCATAGGAGAGCCATCCGGTTCTGGATAAAAGATGGGGGTTTTTAGAGGGGAGAGGGTCATCGTTTTTCATCTGTGGCGATTAGCTTTGCTAGTACCGTAGGCGATCGCAACTAAATAAGCTGAAACTAGTTCATCTGTTCATTTATGCTTGATTATACCATCTGGAGCTTTCGCTCAAGTCTGGGATGATATACTCTCTTTAACTTAAAATGACATTTATCTCAACTACCTACGGTCTTTTTCTGCTGGTTTTCCTGGGAATCTACTGGTCTATGAAATCCCCATCTGGAAAACTGTGGATACTACTAATTGGCAGTTTGACCTTTTATGCTTCACTACAAATTCAATACATACCCCTACTATTAGCTATTACTCTAATTAACTTTTATCTGGGAAGAGCAATTGGAGCGAATCTAGCACCAGGACGACAGAATACGAAAAAGTGGCAGTCTGCTCAAAAGAGATGGAATCAGCGACGCTTGAAGCTTTTGTGCCTGGGTGTTCTTTTGAATGTTATCTGCTTAGTGAGCTTCAAGTATGTTCCTTTTATCTTGAGCAACATTGCAGCTCCTCTTAATTTACCAGTAGTTGAGGAGAGTGCCAGTTGGATTAGCACTTACTTAATTGCTCCGTTGGGAATATCCTTCTTCACCTTCGAGTGCATTGCCTACTTAATAGATGTCTATCGCGGTGCTCCAGCAACTAAGCAGTTACTGCAGTTCACCGCTTACAAACTGTATTTTCCCAAATTGATTTCTGGTCCCATAACTCGCTACCATCAATTTACCGGTAGACTGAAGAACTTACAATTCCCTACCCTCGATCGAGTTACAGAGGGACTTTGGTTAATTACCTGTGGTGCTGTAAAAAAGGCACTATTAGGGGATCGTCTTGGTATTTTAGTTGATTTGTGTTTTGGTAACCTAGAGCGAGCTGGTAGTGGTGATTTATGGTTGGCAATCTTTGCCTACGGTTTGCAACTCTATCTCGATTTCAGTGGCTATGTGGACATTGCCAGGGGTACTGCAGTTCTCATGGGAATTAATCTCCCAGAAAACTTTGATTTTCCTTACTTCAGCACCAGTATTGCCGATTTTTGGCGCCGTTGGCACATGACTCTAGGAGATTGGATTCGCAACTATCTCTACTTTCCCTTGGGTGGCTCTCGTAAGGGACTAAGTAGAACTTGCTTGAACCTAGTGATAGTCATGCTCATTACTGGCATCTGGCACGGAGCTGCCTGGGGTTTTCTTGTCTGGGGAGGGTTGCATGGCTTAGCTTTAGTAATTCACCGATTGACTGATGCTGTAGCTAATGGATTAAATTGGGTAAAACTTTGGTGGCAAAGCTGGATAGGGGTTTTAGTTGCCTGGTTTTTGACTCAGTCAATGGTATTCGTCTCTTGGATTTTTTTCCGGTTACCCAAGCTCAGTCAAGCTACTTTAGCTGTCCAACACCTCTGGGGTCAACCAGCTGATATTCAATTTGCCCAAAAAGTCTATATTGAGGCACTTGGTTTAGGACGTCTTCAGATAGCTTTCCTGATAGGGATATTAGTAGTACTAATGACCCTAGTTTACTTTTTCTACAGGGGTTTAAAATTACAACTTAACTGGCCAGTGAAGCTTTTATTGATGCCGTTGGGGTTATATACTGTCTGGGTACTGGCTCCTCAAGGTGGTCAACCTTACATCTATTTCGATTTTTAGATTTACTTTTCCAATTAAATATTTTTTCCTTATTATTTCTATAGTGCATCAAATCGATTGACAACTGATTATCAGGGTGAACATGAACGAAAATCTGAAAATTAATCAAGTCGGAATAAATTTGGTTAAAAAATGTGAAGGTCTGCATAAAAAATGTGGTAAGAGAAATGGAGAACAATTAGTAAAAACCTATTATTGCCCTTCTGGTGTCCTAACTATCGGTTATGGTACAACTGGTTCTCGTTTAAAACCAGGCTTAGTCATTACAGAATCTACTGCTGAAGATTGGCTAAGGGAGGATATGGAATATTTTGAAAAAGCTGTAAAGAAGCTAGTCAAGGTTGAGCTCAACGAGAATCAGTTTTCTGCTTTAGTTAGCTTTGCCTACAACTGTGGAGAAGGAGCTTTAGGAAGATCTACAGCTCTAAAGCGCCTCAATCAAGGAGATTACAAAGGTTGTGTCGAAGCTCTTCAGTGGTGGAACAAAGGGACATATGGAGTTTTGCAAGGATTAGTAAAACGTCGTCAGCTAGAAGGACAGCTGTTTATGGCTCCGGCGGAAAACTCCAACGATAGAGATTCATCTGACAACGATCAAGGTTTATCTCAGGTAGTTGAACCTATTGGTGATGATGATACCCATGGCTCAATGACCATGATACCAGCGACTTTAGAGGTTTTAAAAACAACTCCTCTCAAACCTCAGCCAATCCTTTCCAAAAAATTAATCAAGCAAGGTATTTCTCTTAAAAGTATTAAGCCTGGTAAATACCAGATTAAAGGCTATGCTGAGAAACAAGGACATTACCTAGTTAAGTGGGATGATCCCAGGTTACCCAACAATGAAGAAGATTATCTTTTTTCTGGTCATGTCAAGCTGATTATTCCTGAACCAGAGTTTCTCCTAACAGATGTTATTGAAGAGTGGGATACCACTGTCAGTAAACAAAACGAGGCTGTAGCATTTCTGTTGAAAAATACTAGCAAAGAAGCAATTGAGCTATTGCAGAGTAAAACGCCCAAAAAAGTTTTGGAAAAAACTAAAACGATTTGGAGCTCTCCAGGACCAGATACTGTAAACCGCAATGAAGTTAACATCAAAGTCCCCTTCTTTTCTCAACTGGACAACAGATACAAACCGCACGTCACTTGCAACGTTACCTGTGTAGCAATGTGTTGTAGCTTCTTCGGTGTTAAACCCCGGCAAACTAAGATTCAGCTAGAGGACGAATTTTTTACATTTTTGGAGGGCAAAGGCTGGAACCGTACTTATCATTCCAACCTTGTTAAACTGTTTCAAGAATATGGTATCCAGGATACGTTTAAAACTGATGCCACTTGGGAGGAAGTCAAAGAACATTTACGCAAGGGTAACCCTGTCATCTACTCGGGAACACTCACCCACGGAGGACACATTATTGTTATCCGAGGCTTTAGTGAATCTAAGCAATGTTGGTATGTTAATGACCCCTATGGTGAATGGTTTTCCTATGGCTACAATACTAAACTGACTGGAGATAATCTTGAATACAGTTATGGTTTATTATCTCGAAAGAGTATGACAGGTTCTCCCACAACTACCTGGGCACATTTTCCTAGTAAGTCTTAGAGCGCCGTTTAAGTATTACCTCTCTTCTGTCAAACCGGGTTGAAACGTTGATTTTACCTTGGCTGTAATGCCGTAAATTCGTGGAAATATCCCAGAGTGACAGAAGAGAGGTATCAAAAACTCGGTTTCTTGTGAGGACAACAAAGAAATATCAGTATCCCTCAGAAACCGGGTTTCTTGACTGGCGGGTGAACGAAATTTTGCGTGGGATTTCAATATCTCCGCATCTCCGCGTCTCCGTGTCTGCTTACTCTTTTCCCCACACGTTTTTTCGCTCACCCTTGACTGGCTCCTTTTGAAGCCCTGTCTGGTATAGTTTTCACACTGATGCAGCAAGCCCTATTTAACCCTCTTGAGTCAATAAATCTTCTGTAATTTCATCGTAAATAGGTGCTTTGACCATAATTAATTCATCACCTTCACTTACTATTTCCCTGTTGCTTTGCTGTGGCAACACAGTTTGCCCTAAAAAATCATTATCCTCAGTAACTAATCCCTTTCTACCTTCATTGGTAATAGATGCTTTTTGAGTCAATAAATCTTCTGTAATCTCGTCATAAATAGGAGCTTTTATCACAAGTGAGTTATGAACATCAGTTCCTAGTTCCTTTGTGCTTTGCTGTTGAATGACCGCTTGCAGTACAGGCTCATTATCTTTAGTAATCAGTTCACTTGTACCTTGATTCTCAATCGCTAATTCTTCAGGAATTAACTTATCTGTAATCTCATCATAAATAGATGCATTGATTACAACTGAGTCATTATCATTAGTTTTAACCATAGGTGTTTCCGAAATAGGGTAAAAGAGTATAAAACTATCCTAGCTTAGGACGGCGGAAATAATTAATCTCATCCCACGACTTGCATTACGTGGGATTTCGCGTCATTAGTCCTTTGTCCTTTTTACTAATGACCCATGACACTTGACAAATGACAAAGCGGTGGGGCGACATTTCCTCCAACCCCTTTAATGAGTTGGCTTCCCCATCGCTTTTTGTGACCAGCTTGAGAGCGATATAATCCTTACTCTATAAGCATTCTTAATTCTTAATTCTTAATTCTTAATTCCGCACAGCGGTACTAGCTTATTATATTATTTACACCATCGATTTTAAGTAACTGATAAGATCTTTAACTTTATGACTAAATGGCTGCTGACTATTCAAAAACACCCTAGCACAATTACGTCCCGGCATTCCAGAAATTGACCCCCCCGGATGTGTACCAGCTCCTGTAAGAAATAACCCTTTAATTGGTGTTGTATAGTTAGCAATTTCCGGTAAAGGACGCAAGAAAATCATCTGATCTAAAGTCATATCTAGGTGATAATAATTTCCTTTATGAGCTCCCAACCTTGCTCCCAATTCCGCTGGACTTTCCACTCGACGTGCTATGATTCCTTGCTTAAGATTCGGCGCATAATCTGCTAATTTATCAATCACCCGGTCAGCAACTTTATTCTTCAACTCATCCGTCCAACCAGTACCGTTTAAACCCGTTCCCTCAGCTCCAGCAATTTGATAGGGGGCAAAAAACTCAATCCACAGGGTATGCTTGCCAAATGGTGCCATAGATGGATCTAGCACTGTAGGTACATCCAGATACAGGGAAGGGTCGGAGTCAGGGATCTGTCCCATTTGTGCTAGAGCATGAGCTTGTTCTACATGGGCTACGGAATCAGCAATCAGCACTGTACCAATCAGATATTCATCTTGGTGATTAAAAGCTTCAAAGCGAGGTACTTCTGACAAGGCACAATCAATTTTAAGAATTGTTTCATTATTGTTAACAATTCTTCTCTTTAGTCTCTCCTCCAGTTTGGGATCTGCTGAATGGAGAGCACTGGAGTCAACCATCTGAAGAAACAACCGCTGGGCGTCAATATTAGAAATTACTCCCTTGTTGGCACGATACTCTTTGCCACCTAATACTTTTACTCCCACAGCCCGATAATTATCATCAATTAAAACTTGCTGAACCGGTTGATCACATAAAACGACGCCACCTTTACTTTTGACCAACTTTAAGAGAGCTTGGGTAAGTGCCCCAGTACCTCCTTTCGGTCTTGCCATCCCAGGATGGTGGCGCAGAGACATCATCATCGCCCCAATAGCAGTAGTTTTTTGGGAAGGAGGTGTTCCTAATTCGGCGGCGAGTCTAGCGAGGGGTGCTTTGAGGAACTCAGAATCAAACCACTCGTTGAGGACATCTTCCGGACTGGTAATCATGTTGCGCAACCAGTCAAGCGTCTTGTTGACACCACCAACTACAGACAAGGCATTTTGCAGATTCTCCAGACGATAGTTGCCCAAAATATCAACAATTGACTGAGGTGGTGCATTAAACAAAGGCGCGATCGCGCTGGTGACCCGCTGCCAGTAATCAGTGAATTCAGCATATTTTTGGGCGTCGCGATCGCTATAACGAGCAATCTCAGCACAGGTTTTCTCTACAGACTGGTGACCTAAGAAATACTTACCATCAGGATGGGGACAAAAGACTACAGGGTCACAGAACAGATATTCCAACCCATATTTTTGCAGTTCTAATTCCTCGACAACTGGTCCTAAGTGAATAAATTCGTGGTCGATGGCACAAAGATTAAACTTAAAACCCGGGGCCTCCTCTGGCAAAGCTTCCTCAGTAGTTGCTGCACCGCCAGGAACAGAACGAGCCTCCAGGAGCAATACTCTATAACCAGCTTTGAGCAAGTAAGAGGCACAGACAAGTCCATTGTGACCTGCACCAATAATCACAACATCATAAGATTCCATAGTTAAATTCTAAGTTGCTCTCAAAAATACTACCCTGATTAATGAATGCTTGCGCCCTTAATACTCAGATGCAATTGCGAATACTCCAGATGCGCGACTTCTTCAAGAAGTCGCGCATCTCCCCAGCTCTAGACAACGAAAATGTCACTGTTGGTGAGAGCCAACCCTGTAGAAAGTTGGGCAAACTGGATTTGTCCCAGAGCTCCTGTGCCATCAGGGTCAAAGAATAAAGCACCTGTGGCATCGTTATAGATAAAGCGATCGCTTCCATTGGTAGCAGCTGAACCGATGGTCAACTGGTCAGCATCCAGCGTACCTCCGGTGAGTCCACCACCAAAGCCACTAGCAGAAATTTGTATTAGGTCTCCTTGGGCTAAATTAAAGTCAACGATGGTATCAATTCCTTGGTTGGGGGAGAGGAAGCCAAAAGTATCCGCACCAGTTCCACCAACAAGAACATCATTACCATCATTACCAAGAAGTAAATCACTGCCAATTCCCCCATAAAGACGATCATTCCCTTCACCGCCAAGGAGGATATCACTGCCTTCATCTCCGTAAAGGAGATCATTTCCAGTACCTCCTAACAGATAATCATGTCCCTCACCTCCGTAGAGGATATCATTACCAGCATGTCCAAATAGAAAATCGTGTCCCTCATTCCCTTGGAGTAGATCATTACCACCGAAACCGAGGAGTAAGTCAATCCCGATAGTTCCTTCCACGGTGTCATCTCCAGCAGTACCGTTGATAATGGTGGGTAAATTCTGATTCATCTCGATTCTCCTGAAAGTCGAAATTGTTGAACTTGGTTAGGGGCTCAGCTTTGACCCCTACATAGAGTAAATAGCGGTGCAAAAATCCACTTATGCAGTTGGCGCAGGAAAATCGAGGAAATTTTGTAACATATCTCAACAAAATTCTGGGAGCATCATTTAACTCATCCCCCGGCTAAAGCATGGGGGATTTCGTGTTAGCAAGTTATTAGTTGTTGGTTGTTTGTCAAAAAACTTTCTAACAAACAACTAACAAACAACTAACAACCAAGCGGCAGGCGGCTATCCCTCCAATCCCTTAAGGAATGGGCTTCGGTGCCGCTTTCGGTGATGTTTTTAGAAAGCGCCTGACAGGCGGTGTACCACCTGCTATGAAAGGAAGAAACAAGCCAAACCCTCTTCCCTCCTGACTTGAAAGTAGGGAGTCGAGAGCAGTAGGGGCGAATGGCCATTCGCCCCTACTTTCATCACCTGGTGGTGAAAAAAATTTTTCATCGGGACTGCCTCCTGCCTTGTTTCTTCAGAGCAACTGGCAAGATGCCAGTTCCACAATCGATACCCTACACCCCATACCCTCACTCCGAAGGAGTGTTTCTTCAGAGGAAAGCAACTTGGTATGATATGTTTACGTCGGTAAAATCCGAAGGTTCTTTAGGGGACTCCAGGAGTTAAGCAATGAAGCTGTTGACCTCTTTAGAGCACCCTAATTGCCAAGAATCTAAATAAATTTATAGGTTGCCTAGTAGGGCATCTCCAAAAAATTACCTTAATGTCGGCAGAAGGCTCCCGCTATAACCGAGGCGGATTGATCGAGGCGTAGCCGAGTACCGCCAATGGTTTAGCGTTAAGCTCATCCCACGACTAAAGTACGTGGGATGCAAGCGTTATTTGTTGTTGGTTGTTAGTTGTTTGTCAAGAAAAACTTTCTAACAAATAACTTGCCAACCAAGCGGCGGGCTGCTATCCCTCCCATCCTTAGAAGGAATGGGCTTCCCGCCGCTTTCGGTGAGATGAATGCCGACCAGCTAACAATTGAGCGGCAGCGAATCTAAATAATTCTACCTGTATTCGCAGTCGGTAAAATATGTTATGCTTGGTCTCATGCTAGTAATTGAAGCCAAGCTCAAAGGAACCAAAGTTCAGTACAGCAAGTTGGATGAAGCAATCCGAACAGGGCAGTTCATCCGCAACACCTGTTTGCGCTATTGGGAAGATAACAGACGGGTCACTCGTAACGACCTCCAAAAGCTTTGCGCCCTACTAGCTAAGGACAAACTTGCCCCTTGGGCGAAAAAACTTAACTCCCAAGCAAGGCAGGCTCACGCTGATAGGGCATGGTCTGCCATTCAGCGTTTTTATGAAAACTGTAGATTAGGAAAAACCGGTAAAAAAGGCTATCCTCGCTACAAAAAATTCAGTCGTTCCCTCGAGTACAAAAATTCAGGCTGGAAATTGTCTGCTGAGAGAAGGACTATAACTTTCACTGATGGTTTTCAAGTCGGAATGATGGATTTGTGGAGTTCTAGGGATTTAGTTTGGACCAGGGAAAAACAAATCCGAAGAGTTCGAGTCATAAGACGTGCTGACGGCTACTATGCTCAGTTCTTAGTGGATTGGGATAGACGAGAGAAGCATGAATTTCAAGGGAAAATGACGGGAATTGATTTAGGACTAAAAGAGTTCTATACCGATTCCGATGGAAATACTGTTGACAACCCTCGATATTTGAGGAAATCCGAACGAAGATTAAAGATGCTTCAACGTCGGGTTTCTAAGAAACATGTTGAAAAGAAGAAACAGTCTAACAGATACCACAAGGCACGCAAGGCTTTAGCGAAGCAACATCTGAAGGTAAGTAGACAGCGTGAAGACAAAGCTCGTAAAGATGCTTTGGCGCTAGTTAAGTCGAAAGATTTAATTGTCTACGAGGACTTGAAGATACAAAACATGGTAAAAAATCACCAGCTAGCTAAATCCATCAGCGATGCATCTTGGTATCGATTCACCAAATGGCTTCAATACTTTGCCAAAGTGTATGGTGTGATAGTTATTGCTGTAGTGCCTCACAATACAACTGTTGATTGCTCATATTGTAAGGCGAAGGTGAAGAAAACACTTAGCACCAGAACACATAAATGCAGTAATTGTAAAACGGTATTAGACCGCGACCATAATGCAGCCAAAAACATCTTGAAAAAAGGATTATTGTTATTAGCTGAATATTTAAACGGTACTGTAGGGCATACAGAATCCGGAGCCAAAAGCTCGAAAGCGCAGGGAGAAACTGACCTCTGGCTCAAGAACGGAAACGCTCTGGTTCTAAGTCGGCTCGATGAACTGCGAACCAAGAACTCTTGGGAATCACCCGCTATACCTCGTTAGAGGTTAGCGGAGGGAGGATGTCAATGACTACCCAAGGAAATTAATGAATATTACTAGTAGGTACAGTGTGGCTGAAACTAATAGTCGCGGCTATACTGGCAAGGTCTGGATATTTTTGTAAATAGAAAGTCTCGAGAGAAATATGAGTGCTGTTGTTAAAGTTGTTCGACCCTCTGGTATCTTAGATGGCACCAAAGCTGGTCAATTTCGCCAAGAGATTACTAAATTGGTGGAATCTAATGTAGATATTGTGTTGATTGATTTTGCCGACGTTACCTTTATGGATAGTTCCGGCTTAGGAGCTCTTGTCCTGGCCCTGAAAACAGTTCGTGCAGCTGGTGGTAAGCTTTTTATTTGTTCTGTCAATGACCAAATAAGAATGTTATTTGAACTAACCAGCATGGATCGCGTCTTTGAAATCTTTGAGACCCGAGAAGAGTTTGAAAATGCTGTTGCTTCGACTCACTAAGCAAGATTATTCTTGCGGAGGCGCAATATTAACCAAAGTTGATTTCTAACAGAGATAAATCATCATCAAAATCATCTTGGGGATTGATAGAGGCAATAGAATTCAAGACCTGGTCTAGGTTATGGGCTCCATTGTTCCTACAGTCGGCAAGCAGCTTGACAAAGGGATCTAATCCCCAGATGTTACCATCACTTTGGTTAATTTCGTAAATCCCATCGCTAAAGAGGTACAGTGTACTAGACCCTACCACCTCGCAGCTTTGCTCAATATAGGCAGCCTCAGGAAACATACCAATGGGCAAACCTTGAGTTTTCAGGCGTTCTACCTGAATTGATGAATCAGGACTCTTACAGAGCAAGATAGCTGGTGGATGTCCTGCACTAGAGTAAGTTAGTTGGCGATTAAACCGGTTATATACTCCGTACCAGATGGTGAAGTACTTATCATTGCGCTGAGTCATCTGGAAAGTGTCATTTAACCCTCGCAGGACATCGCTGGGTTTGTAGTAATTTATGTGAGGAAGTGCTCGGGACCTCAATAGGTTCAAAACTGAAATAGTCGGTAAGGCAGCTTTTAAGCCATGTCCAGCCGCATCTAGTAAATAAATTGCCAAATGCTCTGAATCTAGCCAGTAATAATCAAAACCGTCACCTCCTAACTGAAAGGAAGGTATAAATCGGGAGTCGATCGTTACTGGTGGTTCGGTAATCCGGTCGGGAAGAATAGAACTCACATAATCAGCAGCTTCTGCTAATTCTGTCTCCAGCAGCTGCTTTTGGTTCTGCAAATCGCGACTAAGTTGATGTAACCTCAACCCAGCCCTTACCCGCGCCTGCAATTCAGGCATTTCGATGGGCTTTGACAAAAAGTCATCAGCACCAGCATCCAATCCTTGGACACGATCCTCAATCGAAGTGCGAGCAGTCAGCAGCACGAATATGGTAGTAGAGAGCTCTGGTGTTGCCTTGACTTTGCAACAGACCTCTAGTCCATTCATGCGTGGCATATTCCAATCGCACAGAATTAGTCCCGGACTTAGCTCTTGTGCCAATGCTAGACCGTCTTCACCGTTACTGGCAACTGAAATATCGTAACCCCGTTTAGCAAGTGTCCGTTTCAGTAACATCTGAATAGCTGGGTCGTCATCAATAATCAGAATTTGGCTCATGGTATTGAAGTACTACAATTCAGTATTAGATTTGCAGATGCACATACTAACAAAGAGGTTAGCAACTATATTCAGTTACCCTGTAGTTGCCTCAGGAAAGAGTTCAGTTCCCCAGCAAGTTAATCAATGCTCAAGTAAGGCTTCAGATCCAGGGTAAACTGAATTGTTTCACAAGGAACAGAGGTGCATTTATGACCAGGCTGTAGTGTCGTTGATTTAAAAGGCTTTGAGCAATTGAAAGACTCTCACAAATATATCAAGCAATTTCCCTCCGACCTTAAGGCATTAGACCAAATTTTGTCATGGTTCGACCAGCTTAGCCAACCGTATATTCCCAGAAAAGTCTGGTTACAGTTTCAATTAGCTCTGGCGGAAGGATTTACCAACGTCGTTCGTCATGCTCACAAAGATCTATCGGGTGATCTTTCTATTGATATTGAAGTCACGATCGCTCCCCAATTTTTAGAACTCCGAATCTGGGATTGGGGACCACCCTTTGATTTAGAAGGACGGCTTCAGAATCTGGAGCATCAGGTAGACCTTAAGGCTGGAGGAGGGCGTGGTCTTGCAATTTTACAAAAAATTTCCGACCAGCTTAGTTATACACGCACAGATGATAACCGCAATTGTCTGCTAGTTGCGAAATCTTATTAGTTTATGGAGGCAGGAGGCAGAATGCAGAATGCAGAATTTAGAATTTAGAATGCAGAATTTAGAATTCAGAAGACAGGAGGTAGATAATCTCTCTCCCCATCTCCCTATCTCCAGACGTGGGGCTTCTTGCTAGTGTAAGCTAAATCTATAGTTATCCGAGGCATCACTTATCCAGCAAGATCCTGGCAAACTGTAGGATTTATTTAAGGCTCGCAGTTATTTGAAGAGGTATCTAAAACTATGACCATTGCTAGCGCAACCCCTGCTTTTTGTCAAGGAATTCAGTATTTTGGTAAAGCGCTGCCTGGGTTTGAGAAATATGGGCAACAACCTGCGATCGCCTCATCTCAATCAGCGATCGCATCTCCTTCCGACCCTGCTGCAGTATTCCAAACTGTACTTGCTGCTGATGCTCTGCGCTACTTGACCCTGCAAGTGACTGCTAGTAAAGCTTCTGGACATCCAGGGGGATTTGCCAGCATAGCTGAAGCGATCGCTTCTTTAGTGATGCTTGGTCACAAAAACATCATTACGGAAGTGGGTCACCATGCTCCCGGTTTCTACAGCAATATGTTCCTGGACCGTTCCCTAGAAGATATGGGAATTACCACCGTTGAACAAATGGGGGAACGCTTCAGGGAAATGCACGGACTGCTAGGACACCTTTCAGGTCAAATTCCGGGACTGCTCAATCCTGCTGGTCCCTTGGGACAAGGGCAACACTTTGCGATGGCAGGAGCCTTACTCCATCGAGATGTGCTATTTCCTGTTACTATTGGCGACGGTGGTATTGGTGAACCCTATGTGATGAGTAGCATTGGTCATTTCCACACTGCTTATCCACAAGTCACCAATTTCCTGCCCATCCTGGTTTGGAACGGCTACAGTCAGGAACACCACAGCATGGTGTCTACTAAGTCGAATCAAGAGATGATTGCCTATTGGGAAGGTAACGGCTTTCAAGAAATTATTTTAGTTAATGCTAAGGACTATGACGACGCCAACCAACCTGGTGATTATGTCGATAGTACCCAATTTTCCTGGGAGAAACGGTTGGAATTTACCCAAGCTGTATTAGAGGCAACAGATAAAGCTGCTAAGTCAGCCATGAGCGGCAAGCTCACTGTACTAATTGTCAAACAGCTTAAAGGTGCAGGAGTTCATAAGCGAGGGGCACAATCCCATAACCTTTACCCCGGTGACACCTTGGAAAAAGACTACATTGTTAGTGCCTTAAAAACTCGTGCCTTGTCCCCCGAAGCTTGGGAATTAGTAAGAACCAACTTTGAGCGCTCAGCAGGTGGCCCTGCTTCCCATCAGGTGGTGACAGAAAAAGAATTGCCTCTGACAGATTTAGGTGAATTGCCCTTAGAAGAATTTCCTGTTAAGGGGGAGAAGAAAGTAGCGACAACAGCAATGGGGGCATTAGTTGCCCATGTAGGACAAAAAGACCCCAACTTTATCGTTTCCAACGCTGATGGCAATGCTGCTTCTGGCATTAATAACATAAACATTGCCCTCAAAATCATTCATCCCACCCCTGATGAAATTTACTTCCAAGGACCAAAGGGTCAAGTTTACGAACCTTTGAGTGAAGATGCCTGTGC
The DNA here is from genome assembly GCA_965222765.1 of Caldora sp. Lineage (GTDB taxonomy): Bacteria > Cyanobacteriota > Cyanobacteriia > Cyanobacteriales > Coleofasciculaceae > Caldora. The sequence goes on along the minus strand of CBDCVG010000043.1, from coordinate 144,498 downwards.
CGGTTTAGCTGCTAGTTTAGCCCTCTTTGGTGCTCGTACCCTCTGGTGTTCCTACGAATCCTTTGCCATTAACGGCTTACCGATTTGGCAGACGGTAACTCAAGCAATGGCAGAATTACGTCGCCCTACCCCTGCTACAATTACCCTATTTACTGCTGGAGCCTTGGAACAAGGGCGTAATGGCTGGACTCACCAGCGTCCTGAAATAGAAAACTACTTTGCCGCTATGATGCGCAATGGCAATATCTTCCCGTTGTTCCCTGCCGATGCTAACAGTATCCAAGTTTGTTACGATTGGGCGCTGACTACTAAGAATAAGGGGATTACGATTACTGCAAGTAAGTCGCCTTTACCTGTGCGCACTACCTTTGAGCAAACCCGTCAAGCACTCAAGGATGGTGGAGTTGTGCTGCATGAAACCGAAGGTAGTAAAAAAGTAGTATTTGCTGTAATTGGAGATATGACCCTGATTCCCGTATTTGATGCCGCAGCTCATCTAGAAGATGAAGGCATTGGGGTACGGATTGTCTCAGTAATCAATCCTCGCCGCTTGTATCGTCCTGATGATACAGCTTGGCAAGCCTGCACTGCAGCTGATAGTCACTTCCTCGATGACGAGGGGTTTGAAAAACTTTTTGGTGGTAATGCTTTAATCGGTGTGACTGGCGGTTCCAGTGCGATGCTAGAGCCAATTATGCTGCGCAGTAATTGCCAAAGGGACACCTTTGCTTGGAAACGGGGTGAAACTGCTGCTAGTGCTGGCCACATTATGGCATTCAATGGCTTAACCGCTGAAGCGTTGGCAAAACGTGCTGTTGAATTAGTTGGTTAGACCGTAGGGGCGTATTGCATACGCCCCGTGTTGCATACGCCCCATTCTTGTGCTATCGTATATATAATGGAATAATTGTGGGCATATAGACTATTCTTTTTAAGAAACCACAAAGGCACAAAGGACACAAAGGACACAAAGAGAATTGTGAGCGCGATCGCAAAATTTTAATTAGGGTTTGCTTACAAAACTTTACCAAATCCTCCTCCCCCAGGAGTTTCAATAACAAAAACATCTCCAGGTTGCATCTCTACAGTTGCAGTACTATCTAAATTTTCTTGGGTTCCAGTGTAACGTTGTATCCAGTTGTATCCAACTAACCCAGCTTCGCCACTATTTAAGCCAAAGGGAGGAACCAGGCGATGATTAGAGAGAATATTAGCTGTCATCGGTTCTAAAAATCTGATGCGGCGAATCACTCCATTACCACCTGCATATTTTCCTTTGCCCCCACTATCAGGACGAAGATTAAAGCTTTCGACTTGTACAGGATAGCGAGTTTCTAAAACTTCTGGATCAGTCAAGCGGGAGTTAGTCATGTGGGTATGCACAGCATCAGTGCCATCAAAGTTAGCTCCTGCTCCAGAACCCCCGCAGATAGTTTCATAATATTGATAACAGTCATTCCCGAAGGTAAAGTTATTCATCGTTCCCTGAGAAGCTGCCATCACCCCTAAGGCTCCATATAAGGCATCGACGATGGTTTGAGAAGTCTCGACATTACCTGCTACCACTGCTGCTGGATAGGTAGGGTTGAGCATACAGCCAGAAGGGATAATAATTTCTAGAGGATTAAGACACCCAGCATTGAGGGGAATATTATCATCCACCAAAGTGCGAAAGACGTATAAAACTGCAGCTTGAGTGACAGCTTTGGGAGCATTGAAGTTACTATTTAGTTGCTCGGATGTTCCAGTAAAATCAATGGTGGCAGTGCGATTTTGTTTGTCAATGGTTACTTTGAGTTGAATATGTGCACCATTATCCATTTCATAGCTAAACTCTCCATCTCGAAGCACATCAATTGCCCTTCTGACTGATTCCTCTGCATTGTCTTGAACAAATTTCATATAAGCATGAACTGTTTCCAATCCATATTGTGACACCATTTTATTGAGTTCTTGCACCCCCATTTCATTGGCGGCAATTTGTGCCTTGAAATCAGCTATATTTTGGTTTGGGTTACGGGCAGGATAGGAATGATTTAGAAGTACCTGCCGTAGGGGGATTTCCTGAAAATGCCCTTCCTCAACCAGGAGAAAATTATCGAAAATAATGCCTTCTTCTTCTACCGTAGTACTATTTGGGGGCATGGAACCAGGAGTAATGCCACCGATATCAGCTTGGTGTCCGCGAGAAGCAACAAAAAAGAGGGGAATCGGGAATTGAGAATTGGGAATTGAGAATTGGGGATTGAGAATTGGGGATTGAGAATAGTTACCACTTGTCCAAAATACAGGGGTAATTGCTGTTACATCAGGAAGATGGGTTCCTCCGTTATAGGGATTGTTGGAGAGATAGACATTTCCTGGTTTTATTGTATCTCCTTTGTCATTAATTAAACTGCATACACTTTCACTCATTGAACCTAAATGAACAGGAATATGGGGAGCATTGGCAACTAATAATCCAGAGGCATCAAAAATTGCACAGGAGAAATCTAAGCGTTCTTTGATATTTACTGATGCTGCTGTATTTTGGAGGACAATCCCCATTTGTTCAGCAATGAATTGATAGAGGTTTTTGAATATTTCTAAGCGGACGGGGTCTGGCTGAGATGTGGTGTACATATTTACAGCGGTTTTTATCAATTTTTGAACTAAGTGAAGTACAGAATTTGTCGCTTGAAGGCAGGAGGCAGAAGTAAGATGTACCTCATTAAGCTGCAAAGTGCTGTAACTCCTAAATTAGGAGTATAGTATCCGACATTACGCACTACAAAAAGAAGAATTTTTTTATATTACGAAGTATTTACGAACCTATTGCTTGTCACCCTGTGAGCGAAAAGTTGCTGACTAGACCAACTTTTATCTCTCGGCTAAACCCATAGGACTTTCGTGCTCCTGGTATCCTAGTAAGAAATCAACAACCTACTGAATAAAACCAAAATACTTTGGTATGGCGGCATTGGCGGATGAGACAAGAAGCTCACGCTGTATGCGTAGCATCAGTTTTGGGTACTTCACATAATCGTATTTTAGGTAGATCAAACTAAGGATGGAAATTCGAGCAACGGATACACCACGGTTGGACTGGACTGGCGATGCTTTGGCAGTTAGTTTTTTTGAAGATGCAGTAGAACTGACTGGTGATTTAGCCCAATTAGATGAGAAGTTTGCCGGTGTTCTCAAGGAATTGATTGAAGAAACGGAATTTAAGGGAAGCGTTGGTAGCTCAGCTGTAACCCGCGTAGGTGCAGGTAGCTCCATCCGCAAAATTATGCTGGTGGGGCTAGGGAAAGCAGATACCCTAAGTTTAGATAGCTTACGTCGTGCTACCGCTGCGATCGGTCGGTTGGCGAAACGAGAGAAGAGCAAAACTCTAGCTATTAGCTTACCTGTAGTTAATGATGATCCAAGGGCAACAGCTCAGGTGATTACAGAAGGCTTACTGCTGGCATTGCACCTGGATAATCGCTTTAAGTCAGATCCGGAAGATAAAGGAGCCAAGCTCGAACAAGTAGATTTACTGGGATTGGAAAATCAGGAAACGGCAATCACCAAAGCTCAACAAATCTGTGATGGAGTGATTCTAGCCAGGGAATTGGTTGCAGCACCAGCTAATGCGGTAACACCGATTAGTTTAGCTCAAACAGCAGAAAAGATTGCCTCAGAATACGGTCTTTCCCTAGAAATCTTGGAAAAGGAAGATTGTGAAAAACTCGGTATGGGTTCTTTTCTGGGGGTTGCTCAAGCCTCTGATTTGCCGCCTAAGTTTATTCATCTGACCTATAAACCCAAGGATACACCCCGGCGCAAATTAGCGATCGTGGGTAAAGGTCTTACTTTCGATTCCGGGGGTTTGAATATCAAAGGTGCTGGTAGTGGCATCGAGACAATGAAAATCGATATGGGAGGTGCAGCAGCTACTTTTGGAGCTGCCAAAGCCATTGCGCAACTAAAGCCTGATGTAGAGGTTCACTTCATCAGTGCGGCTACAGAAAACATGATTAGTGGACGTGCTTTGCACCCAGGAGATATCCTCACCGCCTCTAATGGTAAGACGATTGAAGTTAATAATACTGATGCAGAAGGACGACTAACTCTTGCCGATGCTCTAGTGTTTGCCGAAAAATTAGAGCTAGATGCGATCATTGATTTAGCAACCTTGACTGGCGCCTGTGTTATTGCCTTAGGTAATAATATTGGCGGCATGTGGTCAACAGATGATACTCTAGCTACTCAGCTTAAAGCAGCTTCAGAAGCAGCTGGGGAAAAATTATGGCAGATGCCACTAGAAGAGAAGTACTTTGAGGGTATGAAGTCACCAATAGCTGATATGAAAAACACTGGGCCCCGTGCAGGAGGTTCGATTACAGCTGCTTTATTTTTGAAGCAGTTTGTGAAGGAGACTCCTTGGGCTCATCTAGATATTGCTGGTACAGTTTGGTCAGATAAGGAAAATGGGTGCAATAATAGCGGTGCTACTGGTTACCCAGTCCGTACTCTAGTAAATTGGGTACTGAGTGAGAGCTGACAGGTTGTAAAGAAACAATATTTTTCAGCTGTCAGCTGTAGCTATTGTAGGTTGGGTGCCAATACTGCTCGGATAAGCCCCAATTCTTCTCCCCCAGCTCCCCCAGCTCCCCCAGCTCATCTTTACCGAAACTTTCTCTTAACCGAGCAGTATTGGGTTGGGTGCAGCGTAGCGAAACCCAACACCGAGAGAATTAGCGTTGGGTTTCGCTTTTGGTGATTTCCCTTGAGATTTTGGTCAAAATAGCGACTGGTTAAATGATGAAGATTTAATCTTTCCTTAAATTGAATGCAATCCATTGCTGCATAAGCTTGGGCGATCGCATTTTCCAAGGTATCACTAGTGCAGCGCGGCGGAAATAACCCAACACAAATGTGCTTGGATATTGGGTTTCTTTCCTGATGCTGTTGGCGAAACATTTTGTAAATTGTAGGGGCAAATTGCATTTGCCCAATTCAGCATCTATCGGTATCTCAATCCATTAGATTGGGTGTATGCAATACACCCCTACAACCCTTCGAGCGATTTCGCCAATAGTATCCGTTCGGTCAACCCAACCTACACCTAAACTGAAGCCTTGATATAGTCAGTGTTTAATCTTGTTTTGCCAAAGATAACTACCCATGCGGATTTATTCTATACTCACCTACTTAAACCCATAATTGAGGTGCAAGGAACACAGGTAAGCAAAAGATTTTCAAAGATTGCAAAAATTGCTTGAAATTATTGCCCCATTGTGTTTTGAACCAAGAATGAGAGTTGCAACCTAATACAAAAGGTGTTAAACTTCGATAGAGCAAAGCAGGTGTATGTGCCTAGCTATGCTCTGGGGGCTACTAGACACCTCCTGCGCTCACTGACTTCGATCATTAACGACCTGCGTCAGGGAACTCTAATAATCCTGATAATGGAGAAATAGTCAATGAGCTTGTTCAATTTTGCACGCTTAGTAGCTGCTTCTATACTTTGCTGGGGATTTATGGTTGGTGTTATCAATCAAGATAACCAACCTCAACCCGGAGCAGATGTGATACCCCCGGCGATCGCCAAACTGCTTAATGGTATTGACGAAAGTCCTCAGCAAAAGAAAAAGCGGCCAACAAAGCAAAACGACAAAGAGGATGAAAAAGACAATAGCTAGATTTAAGGAGTCTGAAGCACTCCTAAATATCTAGGGAATATTGTAAATTTAGGCGAGCTGACACCTCGCCTTTTTTGCGTTTAGCAATATCATGCCTTAAAAATCACATTCCTAAATCACACTAGTTAATGCCTTACCATCACATCTCTGCAACTATAACTTTGGGGTAGTACCCCAAATCAATTGTTAAATTTTGGTAGGTAAAAACCTGCATAATCAAGATTTTAAGATATTTTAGGGTAGTATATAGTTTGGGGTTTCCCCAAACTTTTTGAGCGAATCTCCTGCTTAGACATATGCCAAGAGCCACCTATGGATCTCGAGTAAAAAAGAGAGTTCTTTGCGTGCTTGAAGCATTGCTGGCGTTTGTGAATGTTGAGTTGGAGGGTTATGAGCATCTTGATATCCAATACCGTTGGAATTCTGAAAACTCGACTAATCCCAAGCTACATGTCAACACTAAGCTCAGAGTTTTAGCAGAACTGACCCAAAATGATCAATATCTAGGTAAGCTTACCAAAGCTCAAATCCGAGAAGCTCTTCATCGGATGGAAGACTTTCTGGGGATTTTGGAAGATAATCGGGCACAGAAGCGGGGTTCAGATGACTGGAATTTTACCCTAACCCTATGGTCAAAAGACAAAACCAAGAATTTGGAACGGTTTGATCAAGAGTGGGAACGCCGACGATCAACAAGATCAAAAGCACTACAAAAAGAGGTTACTTTTGCAACAGCTTTAGTTGATCAAAATAACCCAGATGAATTAGATGAAGTAACTGCTGTTCAAACTGCCAGTATCCCTTCAAACCTACCCCGCAGCGGCGCGATTAAGTTTGTTGGACACACTGAAGCTATTGAAACCCTACACCAACAATTACAACAGACAGAACGAGTCGCTATTTCTGCTATTACTGGAATGGGGGGTGTTGGGAAAACAGAACTGGCTCTGCAATATGCCCTGTTAGATCAAGAGCAAGGTACTTACCCCGGTGGCATCTGCTGGTTAGAGGCGGGAAAGGGTGAATTGGGAACTCAAATCCTGAGTTTTGCCAAAATTCAGTTTAACTTACAGCCGCCATCCGAGTGCAATTTGGAAGAGCAGGTGGCTTACTGTTGGCGAAATTGGCAAGAGGGTGAGGTGTTGTTGATCTGGGATGATGTGAGAGACTATCTACAAGTCAAGCCCTATCTGCCACCAGCCGAGCCACGCTTCAAGATACTCTTCACCACCAGAAAGCAATTATTGGGTGAGTCTTTTGTGCAAATCAACTTAGAGGGTCTGTCGAAGAACGCCTCTTTGGAATTATTGGTATCATTTGTGGGACAAGAGCGTATTACAAAGGAACTTGATCAAGCAAAAGAGCTTTGTGAGGAATTGGGATTTTTACCCTTAGGTTTGGAGCTGGTTGGGCGATATTTGAAGAGCAAGTCAGATTTGTCTCTAGCTGAAATGCGTCAGCGATTGGAGCTAGAGCACCGCTCATTACAGCAACCTTCTGAAGATATGACAGCGAGGTTGGGGGTTGCTGATGCTTTGGAGTTGAGTTGGCAAGAACTAGATGAGTCAGAACAACAATTAGGATGCTTGTTGAGTCTGTTTGCTTTAGCCCCTATTCCTTGGGAATTAGTGGAAAAGTGCTTACCGGAGCAAGACAAGGAAGATGTAGAAGATGCTAGAGATCAGTCTTTAATAAATTTGAGTCTACTACAGAGGTATAGTCAAGGTAACTATCAACTACACCCGCTAATTCGAGAATTTTTCCGAGGTAAGCTGGAGCAATTAATCGAAGCAAACCAATTGAAGCTAGTGTTTTGTCAAGTTATGGTGGCAGAGGCACAAAAAATTCCAGAGACTCCAACTCAAAGACAAATTACAGAACTCACTCCCGCTATTCCTCACTTAGCGGAAGCAGCAACAGCTCAAAGCGACTGGTTAAATGATGAAGATTTAATCTTTCCTTTTGTTGGTTTAGCTCGTTTTTATCAGGGACAAGGAGATTATGAGCAAACAGTTAACTGGTATGAACAGTGTTATTTAGCGACAAAAACTCGTCTAGGGAATGATCATCCCCATGTAGCTACCAGCGTCAATCATCTAGCACATATCTACAAGTTACAGGGTAGGTACGATAAAGCAGAATCTCTTGATCTGAAAGCACTTGAATTGAGAAGGAAAGTTGGGGAGCAATAGATTCAAAGGTGCGTTACGCTACGCTAACACACCCTACAAATGGAGGTTTTGCGTAAGTCCTGAGCTCTGTTTAAGGACTCACTGTTGGGATCGACTCTGGCAGTTCAGGAGTCTCATTGGTAGTCTCATTGGTAGTCTCATTGGTAGGTGAACTATTAGGCTCTGGTTGCTCTGATGGACTTGCTAACTGTTGAATTTGGTCTTTGTGTTGAGCTGGTGCTAGAGAAATGGCTTTTGTGAAGAGGGGTTCTGCTTCTGCCGTTTTACCCTGTTGTTTAAAAATCAATGCTTTAGCTAGAACTGGTCTCCAAGCTTCTTCGTTAGACTTAATAGCCTCATCATAGACTGTGAGCGCTTCTGTGTAGCGCTTTTGGCTAGCGTAAACTTGACCTAACAACATCTGTACGCCAACGATATCGATCGTATTGGGCTGAAACTCATTAATAGATGCTGCTGTTTTTAGCTTCTTTTGCAACTCGCCAATTGCTGCTTCTGGGCGACCTTGCTGTACTAATAGACTGACAAGCCCTTGCAAGGCATTCATGTTTCCCTGTTCCGAGGCTAGTACATCACGATAGGCTTGAGCTGCTCCTTCGCGATCGCCAACTTGCTGCTTAGCCTGAGCCAGCAATATAACATAATCAGTCTGGTCAGGATTTAGCTTTGCCAACTGTTCTAGGGGCGAGATCACTCCTTTAATATCTCCAAGCCGCAACCTTGCCTCTACCAGCCCTCGCAGTGCTGTGGTATTGTTTGGCTCCCTCTGCACAACTAATTCATAGCCCTTCGCCTCAGCTTCGAGTTTTGCCTGCTGTTCTGAAGAAATTGTTGGTGTTGCGGCTGGTGAGGCTCCTGCTGTCGGTTCATTTCCCTCGAAGATACTTCCAATCAAAGGAATCATTGAAAAACCGACAAATGCCAGCACCGCCAATATCAATACCAGATTTAACCAGGGACTGCGCTTTTGAGACACAAAACTTCCTTGAACTCTAATTACATTTTGACACTCCTCGTGCTGAGACAGCGAGGATTTTTTATTCTACCCTGCCCTGAACCTCAAACCCACCAGAATCTGGGCAAAATTCAGCCTAGAGTTAGTATAGTTATAAGGTTCTACCATTAAAGATTCCATAAACTTTACGGATATACCGATCATCCCATTGCATTTTATACAATAGGCAGGCTGATAATTAAGTTTTCTCACCTAGGAGTTTTTTGGTTGTTCAACCTCAAGTCATTGTTTCTGAAACAACCAACAGCTAGATAGTGTTGAGCAAAAGACTCTTAGTCAAGTCAGCCGAACCCCCATAACGGGTAATGTGTCTCCGCCGCTAGGAGGTTAGAGGTTATATGAATCTTTCTGTGAATCTGTCTACCGAATCACCCAATGCTTCTGGAGTTCAGTCGCCAGAAACACCAACAATATCAAACCAACCCCCAGAAACGCCAGTTGGCGATTCTCCAAACGTCACTAACTCAACTGCTACAGCTGATTCAACCGGGACTATGCCACCAAACGTTCAGCGAGAACAACCAATTCCTCCCCCGAGTGAACCCAAGCAGTACCGAGCTATCGGGCTAATCAAGGGACAATATATGCCCTCGGCAGAGCAATTGACTCGAGGTACTTTAGTAACAACAGATGGAACCCTAATTGATGCTGTGTTACTAGGTAGGGTGATGAGCTTAGTCAAAAATCACTTGGACTTAGCACAACCCCATCTTTGGGTTGTTTATCCTCGATCCAGGCAAGAAGACAATAACTTACACGTCCAAATTGTCGGTGTTTGGGAGCCAGAAAAACTTAATAAAACAACATCAACCAGATCTGCTGAGTCTGAACAAGTTTCTGAGGAATCAGAAGTAAAAAGCTCTGAAGAAGTTTCTCAAGCTGAAGTTTCACCCGTTTTTAAAAATGGCTATTTTTCTATTCGTGGTGAGGTAATCTACCACTCAAAAGAACAGGAACGAGTAGTCATCAAGATTAGGCAATCTCCTCGTAAAGAGTCAGAATCACCTAAGTTTTTTAAGATCAATCTCAAAGGGATTCTAGGAGAGAAAGTACTGGGTCGCTTTTGGGATTTACATGTGCAGTTGCAGGGGAATACTCTGTTAATTAAGGAAGCCAATGACATTGGTATGATGCCTCTCAGAAAAAAAAGACCAGGCAAAAAAACTTCCGGTAAAAAGCATTCCTATAAAAACAAGAAAACTTCCAATAAGCGCTCCTTTAGTTCAGGTGATCGCCCAGTAGCAGTGACGCCAACTAAACGCCGAGAACCTTTACCTAAACCGATTAAGCATAGCCAAAAGCAGCGTGGAGGTAGTACTTAAGAAAAGGTGTTAGGTGTTAGGTAATGAGATTTTTGAGTTATTGGCAAAGTTATTATCCTTCATCAAGAGTATTTACAGGAAAATAACTCAAACTTACTGTTTTTTCTCAACCTAAAACCTAAAACCTAAATTAATCTAGGGCAATTTGAGAATCCCATCGGTCTTGAGGAAGAAACGAGCTATTCATCGGAATTGGCGCGACTGGTTCAGTAAGGGTAAATTCCCCTTGCTCAATCCATTCCTTCAAGTCCCAAGCTACTTGTCGTGAGAGAAAAATACTAGCCAGGGGAGCTACCCGTACTGATTTGCCATCAATCGTCATACGACCAGACTTTAATTGAGCATAGCTCACTAAACCGAAAGTAGGACGGACACGTCGGGGAATAGAAAAGTCCACAACTGGTGCGACAATGTCTTTATCTTCGACAGCACAGCATTTGACAACTTCTTCATTTAAGACTGGTAGTGGCACACCAACACCCAGCATCAGAGAAGGACCATAATTTTTGAAGTAGCAACCCCTCACCCACTTAGGGTTCATTTGCTTAGCATCTCCAATTAAGGCAAGAGTGGCTGCCGGTCCTACTGGTGTTCGATTAGGAAGGCGTTTTTGCAAGGGGAAATGTTGGGTTCCTTCCCAAGCAATGTAACCAATGCCTCCACCTAGGAAAATCTTTGTGCCAATCCCAATGAGCTTGAGTTCTGGATCATTGAGTAGGGGAGAAATTTCTCCTGGGTTGGAGTAAACTGCATTGGCAAGCCTCGGCTGTAGGGGACCTAAATAAGTGAATAGGGGACGATCTCCCCCATTAACACCAACAATAAAGTTTTGATAAAGATTGCGGGGATTAAATAAATAAAACTGGTTAATTGTATCGCGAGTAATTGTTGTCTCAAAAGACGCCCTGGGATAGCAGTCTGTTACATATCCAAGGGCTCGCAATTGTATTGTTTTACCGGCAATTAAGTCTTCAATGATGTGTCCGCCACCACGTTCTCTTAATTCCTCTGAGTCTGGAATGTCACCAGTACCGGTGTAATCTACCACTTGAGTTGCCCCTAAATACAAATCCACTGCCCCAAAGCCAGGGTAGGCTGGCACTCTATCCAGCCAACACTGACGAATTTTGATAGGTGGATCTGTATGTCCCAGATTGATAATTGCACCGGAAGACTCCATTGGCTCAAAGGTACCGGTGGTAATGATATCCACTTGTTTCGCCGCCTGAGTCACACCTACATCTGCCACTCGTGCTTTTAATTCTTCTACAGTCCATACCACTGCACAACGGCGGAGGATTTTATCATTGATTTGAGCAACTGTTCGCATAGGAACTAAGCTTAAAGCTTTTTAGGCTTGACCTCTAGTTAGAAATTAGGCGATTTTTGATAATGATTGTACCCGCAATGCGGTGCCTTACGCTTCGCTAACAAACCCTACGATAGGTACATTGTTTCTTGGAAATCACCTTAAGTGAGGATTTTTGTATTGGGAAATTACTAAGATCTTCTAATATTAAAGCAACACCATTCTTGACGCTTCCAGAGGGCTGCCACAATCCAGTTATATTGTTCCAGGATATCAGCAATTGATTTAGCCTGATCTAACAAAATTCCACTAAGAATACCCCAAGTTTTAGGACCAGCAAGGGCACTCATGTTTGGAATTAAATCGATAATTACTTCTGCCAGAATATTGCAGAGAATTCCATCTACTAATTGATTGTTAGTTAGCTTCTGTAACTTGTCAATACTGCCTCTTTCCACAACCATTTGCTGAGCACTAATTTGATTCAAGTCACGGTTACTGCGGGCAGAACGCACGGCCAAGGGGTCAATATCAACCCCATAGACCTTTTTCGCACCTAGCAATACAGCTCCAATAGAGAGAATACCAGAGCCACAACCAATATCAGCCACTACACCATTACTGCCATCTCCTAATCGCATTTCCAAAGCTTCTAGGCAAAGCTGAGTAGTCGAGTGAGTACCAGTACCAAATGCAGCTCCAGGATCAAGGCGTAATAGCAGACGTTCAGAGAGTTTTGGCTCCGGCAACCAGGCAGGGTAGATCAACAATTTATCGCCAATATCCTGTGGTTGCCAGTGCTGCTTCCAATTACTAGCCCAGTCCTCCTCATCAATCAAACGCCAATGCATCATCGGTATTGGCTGTCCCAGAGTGAGGGCATCCTGACGCAGCCATAGGGAAAGAGCCGCTAAATCCAATAGTTGTGCCTCTATCTGAGGTAGATAACTACACAAAAGGTGGGAATTTCCCTTGACTTCGCTGGACATACCACGACAACCAAATTTTTCCAGTCGCCAGAAGATTAAATCCTCCAAAGCAGAGTCACAGAGAATTTTAATTTCCCACCAGCTGTTTGCCATAATTCCAGAATTGCTGACTTTGAAATCCAGAAATTCAGCAATTGCTGAATTTCTCGTGACTACTGACTCCTAGTTCCTTGAAGGTCAAGGCTTGATTAACATTTGGCACTATCGGCGAAATATCTAACTTCGCCACGCCCCTACAAAGTTACCGTATAAGCATCCCGAATTCCAGGAACTTTCATAATCTCCTTCAAAATTCCCTCCGGTAGAGGATCATCAATACTCAGTACCATAACTGCATCACCCCGCACAATTTTGCGACCAACCTGCATACTGGCAATATTGACATTAAAACTGCCTAGCAGAGAGCCAATTTTCCCAATAATTCCCGGCATATCGCGGTGCAGAGTAAAGAGCATGTGATTACTAGGAGGAACGTTAATTGGGAACTCATCAATACTGGTAACATGGATTTCTCCATCACTGAGCAAAGCTCCAGTCACAGAATGTTCTCCCAAAGAACCCTTAGCTGATAACTGTAATGAGCCTCCTGAATAGTCCTTAATTGAAGCATCTCGGGTTTCAATGACACGAATTCCCCGTTCTTTAGCTTCAATGGTGGCATTAACATAATTAACTCGCTCCCGCAGGGCATGGGAAAGTAAACCTTTAAGGGAAGCTACAACTAAAGGCTGACTATTATTAGTCGCTAACTCTCCCTGTAACCGCACATTCAAAACTTCAATCCGTCCTCCCGCCAGCTGACTGACTAAATTACCCAGGGTTTCTGCCAACTTCATATAGGGTTTGAGAGTTTCGAGTACGTTGGGAGAAAGGCCAGGAATATTAACTGCTGAACGGGCTGGTAAGCCTAACAAAACATCACGAATTTGCTCAGCAACATCAATCGCCACATTAACTTGAGCTTCTTCGGTAGAGGCTCCTAGGTGGGGAGTCAGTATAACTTCTTTCCCCAGCGATCGCAATTGTGATTCTCCTAGGGGTTCTGATTCAAAGACATCCAAAGCTGCACCGGCAATTTTACCTTCCTTTAAAGCCTCGGCTAGCGCCTCTTCATCAATAATGCCACCTCTAGCACAGTTGACAATGCGGGCTCCTGGCTTCATCTTGGCTAAGGCTTCAGCATCAATTAGATGAGCCGTTTCCGCAGTTTTAGGAATGTGTAGAGTAATGTAATCAGACTCCCGCAACAGTAAATCCATCTCAACTAAGCGGCAGCCTAGCTGCTCAGCTCGTTCGATGGAAATGAAGGGGTCATAGGCGAGTAACTTCATACCCATAGCTCGTGCTGCAGTAGCCACATGGGAGCCAATTTTGCCCAAGCCAACAACACCCAAAGTCTTCTTATAAACTTCTGTACCGATGAAGCGCTTGCGGTCCCACTTATTGTTTTTAACTGACTCATTAGCATGGGGAATATGGCGAGAAAGAGACAGCATCATCGCAAGGGCGTGTTCAGCTGCGGCAATTGTATTCCCTTCTGGAGAGTTAACTACAACAATTCCGTGACGGGTAGCTGCTGCAACATCGACGTTATCTACACCAACACCAGCACGTCCAATGATCTTCAGTTGATTGCCAGCCTCAATAATCTCTTGGGTAACGCGAGTCCCAGAGCGAATCATCAAGGCATCATATTCTGAGATAATCCCAGCTAGTTCCTCAGGCGGTAGATTTGTTTTGATGTCAACCTGAGCAACTTGGGAAAGGATATCAATTCCAGCTTGATTAATTGGGTCAGAGACGAGAACCTTAGACATTACCTAATGGGGTTGAAATGAGCTTGTCCTAATCCCGCTCCTCTACCTTAAAGGAATTTCAAGGCAAGGAGCGCTGCAAGCGACAGACAACAAATAGCAGTCAGCTGCTGAATGCAGTGGGAGTAGAGTGAAAACAACAGTGAGTTCTCACCGCAGTAGGCTATATTAACTGCAAAGGGTCACTAGTGCCTCAGTTGTCTGAAAATTTTTAGGTTTCTCCCCATCATGAAAAGGTAAAAAGCAACAGGAACTCTTGGAGTGGGAGAAGAACAGGATTTAATCCTCTCTCCAAACCTTATTCCTTGCCTTCAAAGTCTCTCTTGTAAAGATAAACGGGTAAAGTAAGTCTTGTATCGAACCAAGATCCAAGCAATGAACTATTTGATTGCCATATTGCCAAACCGCATTGAGGCAGAAGCAGCCTATACTGCCCTAGAAAAAGCAGGCTTACCGATGGATAAGGTCACTATTCTGGGTAGAGGATACCAAAGTGCTGATGAATTTGGCTTAATAGACCCCACCACTAAAGCGAAAAAGCAAATTTATCAGCTGGCATTCTTGTTGATTCCCTTTGGTTTCGGAGCGGGTTATGTGTTTAACTTGCAAACAGGAATAGAAATTCTTCCAGGAACAGGTGCAGTAGTTAATCACATCATCGGCGGTTTCTTCGGTGCGATCGCAGGGTCAATGGGTAGCTTTTTTGTTGGTGGTGGCGTCGGTTTAAGCGTTGGTAGTGGTGATGCTTTGTCTTACCGTAATCGCCTCAATGCTGGAAAATACTTGATTGTGGTCAAAGGTTCTGAAAGTTTGACTAGGCAAGCCACAACTCTACTGAAGCAATTCAATCTTGAGAATATACAAGGCTACGTCGAACCAGAAAATGGCTAGTACCGCTGCGCAGAATTAAGAATTAAGAATTAAGAATGCTTATAGAGTAAGGATTCTATCGCTCTCTCCTGGTGGGTTATTTCCGCCGCGCTGTACTAGAAGTTCAAAGTATTATTCAGCGATCGCCTAATCTAAAATAAGGACAAGGAAAGTTAGTGGTTAAATACTATGAATTCTCCAATCGTCACTCAACCTCCATTGGTAGATTCAGAGCAACGGGTGCTACTTCATGGAGTTGATTGGCATCAGTATGAGAGTTTGCTAGATGTTCTAGGAGATAACTTTCCGACATTGCGAATGAGCTACTTAGAGGGAACTCTAGAAATCATGACTAATTCTCCAGAACACGAGGAGCTCAAAAAGGTGATTGGGATGTTGATAGAAGCCTATCTACAAGAAACGCGAACTCGTTTCCATGCAGGGGGTTCCACCACATTTCGCCAAGCTGCCAAGAAGCGAGGCTTAGAACCTGATGAGTGCTATTGTTTAGGAGCAAAAAAGGAATTCCCCGACTTAGCGATCGAGGTGGTCATCACTAGTGGATTGGTCAATAAGTTGGATATCTATCGGGGTTTGGGAGTACGCGAAGTTTGGCAGTGGCAATCAGGACAATTTTCTATTTATCATCTGCGCTCAACCGGATATGAGTTAGTAGAAGCTAGTGAGTTACTATCGGCATTAGACCTCAAGTTGCTAGCTAGCTATGTTAAACCTGAAGAGCAGTTTGATGCAGTGATAGCATTTCGAGAAACTTTACGCCTGATGTGAATTAGATCCTAATCAACGTATTTGGTAATTGGTGTGTCACGCTACTACATTAGGTGTAAGGCAAATAACCAATAACCATCCTTATGATTGCCATCCGTAATTACATCACTCCTGAAGAGTATCTCGACATCGAACGCCAAAGCCAGATCCGCCATGAATATTGGCACGGCTTAGTCTATGCGATGGCTGGTGGCACAGATAATCATGATCGTCTTGCTCTAAACCTTCTCAGCTTGATTAACTTGCATTTAGGCAACTCAGATTGCCGATTTCACTCGGGTAATGTGAAGGTTAATTACCAAAATGAATTTTATTACTATCCAGATGCCTTCGTTACTTGTGACCCACGAGACCGCAATGACCGCTACATCAAGAGATACCCTAAACTGATTGTTGAAGTACTTTCACCTAGTACAAAGACCTTTGATTTAGAGGAAAAATTTAAGGATTATCAAAAAATAGCATCTTTGGAAGAATATGTTTTAATTTCTCAAGAAAATCAGCGGGTAGAATGTCGCCGTCGCACCTCGGTGAATACCTGGGAGACGGTTGTTTACGAGAGAGGCGATCTTGTTTCACTAAAAAGTATTGATCTGGAATTTGTGATCGCTCAGCTCTATCAAGGTCTTGACAAATAGGAAGAAGATGTGATGCACCATATCGTAGAGGATCATCTTGTCGGCAGATTAGGCGCTCATACTTGTTATTGATCAACTACCATGAGAGTTATACATTGTATAATTCTTACGGCAAGGGGACAGACATGGAGATTGAACTAACAAAATGGGGTAATAGTATCGGCTTCCGAATCCCCCGCACAATCGCGGAAAGCTTCGGTATCCTCTGACTCAATTATTGAACTAACTGAGTCATAGGATACCCTGATTATCACCAAGAAGAACAGTTCTTCAAACCTTGATGAATTATTAGCCAGCATTCCCAATGATTTTCAGTATCCTGACGATATACAAGATTTCGTTGAAAGCAAGCCGCTCGGTCAAGAAATCATTTAATCAATTATCAATTATCAATTATCAATTGATAAATAACAACTAAAATGTTACCAAGAGAAGAACTGTTAAAAGGGGTCGAAAATCGAGAGGATGTTGCCCGTATCATTGATCAAGCTGAACAGGCAATCAAGACTTGGGAAGTGGTCTTGACTGATTTTCTCTCACCACCAGTATTAATCGAAATTCAGCAGCAGTTTGGGCGTCTGACAGAAGTGCAGCTGCTGGCTTGGGGAGGTTATCCTCAAGCAGAACGACAACGTTTAGCGATCGCACGAGAAGAGTTACCCTTAGAACAATACCAAGTAGAAGTGGCAGCATTAGACATTGCAGGTAATTTTCTCTTTGATCCAGCTAACCACCGGGATTTCTTGGGGGCAATGTTGGGAACAGGTTTGGTGCGGGAAAAGACTGGGGATATTATTGTCCTGGGAGAACGAGGAGCCCAAGCAATTGTAGTGCCGGAAATGGTGGAGTTTCTGGCAGCTAATTTAACTCAGGTACGTTCAGTACCAGTAAAAAGTGAACGGATTGAACTGAGTGAACTCAAGATTCGACAACCGAAGAAAAAAGAAAGAACCACTGTAGAAGCATCAATGCGCTTAGATGCGATCGCTTCGGCTGGTTTCGGCACTTCCCGCAATAAAATGGTTGAGCTGATTAATGGTGGTGATGTCCGGGTGAACTGGAAAGATGTTACCCAAGCTAGCTCCTTAGTTAAATCAGGAGACTTAATTGCTATTCGTGGGAAGGGACGAGTGGAAGTTGGGGATGTTAGTGTAACTAAAAAGGAACGCTACCGGGTGCAGCTGACTAGATTTATTTGAATGGATAATCACTCCGGAACTGTTGCCTGTTGCCAGATGAGCTGTTGCCTCTCGTCACCACCCGACTTATTTAGGGCTTGCTGCAAAAGTGTGGAAACTATGCCAGGCAAAGCTTTCAAACATTTTATACTTTGCCAAGTGCAAGGTTTTTGTATCTTTTGGCTCAATTTCCTTGCACCGTAAGTCGAAAATCCCTAACACCTACTACCTCCAACCTCACCTACCACCTACCACCTAACACCTAACACCTATTCAAACCCGAAAGTTACGACTTATTCAGCAAGCCCTATTTAGCAAGCCCTAAGTCGTCCCAACTTCTCAGGCGCAACCGCACCCTGCTCAGTAATAATTGCTGTGATTAACTTCGCAGGTGTAACATCAAAGGCGGGATTATAAAACTCTACTCTTGGTGGACACAAGACCGTTTCCCCTACTTGATAGATTTCCGAGGGGTGGCGCTCTTCTATTGGGATTTCACTGCCGGTAGCTAGCTTAAAATCAATAGTAGATAAAGGCGCAGCAACAAAGAAAGGAATATTGTGAGCAACAGCTGCGATCGCTAAACTATAAGTGCCTATTTTGTTAGCAACGTCCCCATTCGCAGTAATCCGATCCGCTCCTACAACTACTGCATCAATTAACCCCTGTTTCATACAATGAGCTGCCATGTTATCGGTAATTACCGTAACTGGTATGCCTTCTTGCACACATTCCCAGGAAGTAAGCTTGGCTCCTTGCAAGCGGGGACGGGTTTCATCTGCATAGACTCGATTTAGTCTTCCCTCCCGCCATGCTGAGCGCACTACACCTAAGGCAGTACCATAACCAGCTGTTGCTAGTGCTCCAGCATTACAGTGAGTTAACAGAGTTAATTGCTGAGGTTGAGATGGTAAAATTTCTAAACCGCGATCGCCAATTGCTTGACAAGTGTGTAAATCTTCAGTTTGAATTGCTTGAGCTGTTGCCAACAAAGATGCCTGAAGCTGCTCCAATGAACCCTGTGTCTCCTGAGCAGTTTTCAACATCCGTGCGATCGCCCAAAATAAATTAACTGCTGTGGGACGAGTCTGGCGCAACTGCTGAGCAATTTCTTCGAGTTGGTTAAGGAAGGTATCTCTGTCTGTTGTCTGAATTTCCCTTGCTCCCAGGTACATCCCATAAGCTGCTGCAATACCAATGGCAGGGGCACCTCGGACAATCATAGTTTTGATTGCTTGCGCCATCTCCTGATAGTCATTAATTTCTACAGTGGTGTACTTTTCTGGCAGTTGAGTTTGGTCAATCAGTACAACTTTGTCTTCTTGCCAGATAATGGGATATACGGGGTTGGGAGACTGGGAAGTGAGGTTTGTAGACATCCTGAAAAATAGTTAATACTTTCTAATTTAATCACCCTATTATGATTCTGAGAAATCCCGTCCAAGCTACAAAAGCTAACTCGAAACAAATTATTAAGCAATTTGAGGCAGCTGTAGGTAAAAATAGTGTAATTCGTCGTAAAGAAGAATTGTTGACCTATGAATGTGATGGTTTAGCCAGCTATCGGCAAAAACCCGCATTAGTAGTGCTACCCCGCACCACAGAACAAGTAGCAGCAGCAGTGAAAATTTGTGATCAAAATCAAATCCCTTGGGTAGCACGGGGAGCTGGTACTGGCTTATCTGGCGGTGCTTTGCCGGTGGAAGATTGCGTGTTGATTGTCACCGCCTTGATGAAGCGCATCCTGGATATTGACTTAGAAAACCAGCGGATTGTTGTGCAACCAGGGGTAATCAACAACTGGGTTACCCAAGCTGTCAGTGGTGCTGGATTTTACTATGCTCCTGACCCTTCCAGCCAAATTATTTGTTCCATCGGGGGTAATGTTGCTGAAAATTCCGGTGGTGTCCATTGTCTCAAATATGGGGTCACGACTAACCATGTTATGGGTTTAAAACTGGTCTTGGGTGATGGTTCAATTGTAGATGTGGGAGGAGCAGTGCCAGAAATGCCTGGTTATGATCTGACGGGTTTATTTGTTGGTTCTGAAGGTACTCTCGGTATTGCCACAGAAATTACCCTACGTATTCTTAAGACACCGGAATCTATTTGTGTCCTTCTGGCAGACTTTACCAGCATTGAAGCTGCTGGTGCTGCGGTTGCAGATATTATTAGTAACGGGATTATTCCTGCTGGTATGGAAATGATGGATAACCTCAGTATTAATGCCGTGGAAGATGTAGTGGCAACGGGATGTTATCCCAGAGATGCAGAAGCGATTCTGTTAGTAGAACTTGATGGCTTAGAGGTAGAAGTAGCAACTAATAAACAGCGGGTTGCGGAAATTTGTCAACAGAATGGAGCCAGAAATATTACTTCTGCTAGAGACCAAGAAACTCGCCTCAAATTGTGGAAAGGTCGCAAAGCCGCCTTTGCTGCAGCCGGTCATATGAGTCCTAATTATTTCGTTCAAGATGGGGTAATTCCTCGTACTCAATTAGCAGGAGTTCTTCAAGATATTGAAGCTTTAAGTGAGAAATATGGGTATCCCATTGCTAATGTATTTCATGCTGGTGATGGTAACCTCCATCCACTGATTCTTTATGATAATTCCGTTGAAGGAGCATTTGCACAAGTGGAAGAGTTAGGAGGAGAAATTCTCAAACTCTGTGTTAGCTCAGGAGGTAGTATTTCTGGGGAACATGGTATTGGTGCGGATAAGAATTGTTATATGCCGGACATGTTCACGGAAACTGATTTAGAAACGATGAAATGGATCAATCAAGTTTTCAACCCCAAAGGTTTAGCCAATCCAGGTAAAATATTTCCTACACCGCGCACTTGTGGCGAAGCGGCAAATGCTCAGAAGTTGGAGCAGTTTAAGGAAGCCGAATTGTTTTAAATGTCATATCTTCACCCATCCCGATAGTCAACCAAGGGCTGTCTTCCGGGGGATGAGTTAATTTCTTCTCCTTTCCTGAGCGATCGCAGTTGGATTTGACTAATTTCAGCCCTCAGGGTATTGTTTACTTTCCGATTAAATTTTTTGATGAAAAATATAATTGCACTATCTATCACAGTCCTTACGGCTACATCTGGGTTAGTTTTTGGGAAAATAGAAACTGCCTCTGCTTTAACTTGGAACTGGAGCTATTCAGTTACTGGCGTAGATGCTAGTGGTACTTTAACTACTAATGATACTCCTGACGATTTGGGTTTTTACCAAATTACTGGAATTACTGGTACGCGCAATAACGAAACAATTACTGGTTTGGAAGCTACGGGAACTTCAATACCGGGAAACGAACCTTTTGAACTTGACAATTTAATCAGTCTTAATCCTGAGCAGTTAACAAGTGATGGTTTTGGCTATTCCACCTCGGGAGGAAACTTTGTTAATGTGTTTTTTGCTAGTTTTTTGGAGCCTCCAGGTTATTTTGAGATTTTTTCTGCACCACCATTTGTACCAGGTTTTGAAAATTTCGGTCCGGAAGATAGTGAATTACCCGCTAGTTTTACTGCAGCTCCAATCACCGTCCCTGAACCCATGTCAACTCTGAGCCTCTTTGCACTCGGTACTTTCAGCGTAGGTTCAGCAATCCTTGGCAAGAAGAAACAGAAGCTCTAATAAGATGTGCTCGTCGTAATTCTATTTATCATCTACCTGGTTGGTGAAAAAGGAAACCGAAATAATGCCTAACAAGTCAGTCCATAGACATTAAATTTTTAGTCTAAACCCCAATTCTAAGGAATAGGCTCGTCAAAATTGACTGTATCTCACGGATGCGATAACTGCTATATATGTAGTTAGGGTTTGCTGCATAAGTGTGGAAGCCATGCGGTGACGAGGCTTTCAATCCTATGGTAAGCCAAACAAGTGCAAGGTTTTTGCATCTATGGGCTCAAAAACCTTGCACTTTCGTGGAAAATTCCCTAACACCTAATACCTAATACCTTACCTACCACCTGCCACCTACCACCTACCACCTATTCAAACCCGAAAATTACGACTTATTCAGCAAGCCCTAGTTATGTGTTGGGTTGATCTGAGTAAGCGATCGGAACCTTTCTTTTTACCCTGGTGTGCCTTTGTTGTAATTCTCTTCAAATCCAAGATTCTAATACCAAAGGTTCCACCTGTTGAATGCGCTGAAAATCATTGTCGGCAGAAACAACTGTAAGTTTGTTGTATATTGCTGTAGCTGCAATCCAGAGATCATTGTCTCCAAAACCAAGGTTTTGTGGGTTGAAGTTTCGTCGCTGTATTTTATTTTTGGGACCAAAAGCAGCAATCAGTTTTCCTTTGAGGGAGCCGTAAATTTCAGAAATGGGGAGATTAATGGGGTATAAGGCGATTGTGTCTATAAAAGCTCTGACTTGCTGGAGGTTCGCGGCTCTTCGTTCAGATTTAGCTGCCATGTAAAAGAGCTCTCCACAGACGATGGTACTGGTGGCAACACCTGCTTCTGTGTGAAGTTGTAGCTGCTGCATCAAGGTAGGTTCGCCGAAGATGATACGGCTACAGTGGTTGGTGTCGAGCAAATACATCAGAATTGAGCTTCAGAACGACTATTGTAGACAAGTTCAAGGCATTCCTCAAAGTCTTCTCCTTGCCAAGTGCCTGCAAATTTCAGTAAGTCTTTGGCTTTAGAATCACGCAAAATAGGTTCGACCGGCTCAATCACAGCTGTGCTAGATTCTCTCCTAGAGTTACCTGCTTTAGCTTTGAGGTATTCGAGATAGTCGAGAACTTGTTCTAGGATCGGTTCTGGGGTGGATGCAATCGCCATGTCCAATTTGTCTTTAATGGTAGTCATACCGAATACAGCTCTTTTGATTTGGTACTATTTTCATCATATTTCAGAGGAGCAATCTTTGAGGATTCTCCAGTTAACTCATCCCCGGGTGAGCGAAAAAAAGGGTGGGGAGATAGGGAGATGGGGAGATACGGAAACAAAGGAGAACTAATGATTTGAGAGGATACTTTGCTATAAATCCCACTTCATATTTCGTTCACCCCTCATCCCCCGGAAGACAGCACGGGGGATACAAGTGTTAGTAAGTTGTTAGTTGTTGGTTGTTTGTACAAAAAACTTTCTAACAAATAACTTGCCAACCAAGCGGCGGGCAGCTATCCCTCCCATCCCTAAAGGAATGGGCTTCGGTGCCGCTTTCGGTGATCGCGATCGCTCATCTGTTCCAAGTATCCGCTAAGTGCGGCATCTTTATCACCCTTTTTTGAACAGCTTCATCTATCTGCTTGAGTAAGGAAGTAGGTAGCCGCAGGGGAACATTCGTAGTCGTTTGACAACTCCATGGGGGAGAATTAAATTAACTCTCAGGAAGAGTATTACTCTTTCTTGGAGAAGCTGTAGGACGAGGATTCGGACTCACCCCTGTGTCTCCAGGCAAAGATTGTTGTAGATTACCTGGACTTGGACTGTTCAAATTAGGTGATCCTTGTGGCTGTTGATTACCTGGACTGGAACCGTTGAAGTTGGGTAATCCTTGTGGCTGTTGATTAGGGTAAGTGCCTGAAGTTGGTGGTGTGATGCCAGGGATAGAAGTACCTGAAGTTGGTGGTGTGATGCCAGGGATAGAAGTACCTGGAGTTGGTGGTGTGATGCCAGGGATAGAAGTACCTGAAGTTGGTGGTGTGATGCCAGGGATAGAAGTACCTGGAGTTGGTGGTGTGATGCCAGGGATAGAAGTACCTGGTTGCTGGTTAGGATCTAAGCCAGGGACAGAAGTACCTGGTGGTTGCGTAGCAGGCTGGTTACTAGTTGGCAATTCCCCAGCTAGAGTTGCTAGCGCTACCCGCTCGCCTCCGACTTCCCTAAGAAAATCCAACACCTGCACAACCTGATTGTAACGGGCATTTTCCGAAGCATAGAGCGCCATCAATCCACCAGGATTCTGTTGACGATATGCCTCTAGTTTGCGCTTAAACTGCTCTTTCCTTAGCATACGTTCTTTTTCAACATAAACCTCACCCGACTGATCAAGGGTAATCATCAAGATTTCCTGCCCTTGTGGCGTTCCAGTTCTTGCTTTAGGTATATCGACACTAATTGCTTGTTGGCGAGAAAAGCCCACTGCCGCCAGGATAAAGAATGTCAGAATACAAAAAATTACGTCAATCATGGGCACAAGCTCAATCCGGACATCTTCACTCTGAGTGTGTCTACTCGCATAAAAGTCCTCAGAGGACGAATTTGTATAGGAGGAGAAGCTGAAGTATCTTGTGTATTCATAAAAATGAACAAATCAATTTTTGGTTCTGAGTGGGGTAGTGATGCAATACTAAGTAAGCTATGCTCTGCTAAGATAACTTATCCATCAAGTACAGACTCAAAAAGTATACCAGGCTTAGAAATTAGGTACTTAGCGATCGCAATGACAAAAGTAGTGTGTAGCAGGGGTTTTACTTTAAGTAAGTACATGAAGCTTCTCGTCAAGATGGTACACTTGCATCAACAGCAATGGGCTAGACCAAGGAACACTACCATATAGTATTGATTCCAGTAAGTTTAAACGATTTCAGGAACTACTCAAAAGAAATAACCCTACTTCTTTTGAAGAACTCGAGGCTTTTTTAATATGACCAGAGTATACTCAAGCCTTGTTAATGAACATATTAAGGTTCTACTTGACACTATCGCTAACAAGAGTAGTGAACCAACTCTTTACCGAGAAACTATGACAAAAATTGGTATGAGTCTCGGTAATATACTGGTAACTGAAATTGATCAAGAGCAGAGCAGTCTATACCTTGCTTGTACAGTTGAAGATGCTGATTTTTTAGCAAAAGGAATCTTGAATAGTCTGGAAAATAAGCTTCAGAAAATCGCCTTCGCTTGCTTCTGGAATCAGCGATTTTCTCCCTTTGAAGTTGAAGACATGAAAATTGCTCCAATTATTAAAAAATATCAAGAACCTACGGCAAGTCATGTCAACTATTTAGTTATAGTAAAATCTATCATTTCTGGAGCCTGTGTAGTTAGAACTAATCTTGTTGATCTGATTCAAAAAATTGATCCAGAAAATATTTTTATAGTTGCTCCAGTGATGTATTATGACGCTGAAAAGAAACTGGAAAATGAATTTGAAAAGAATATCTATGATAAATTTCGGTTTTTCTACTTTGCCAAGGACGACGAACGTACCTCTCAAGGTGAAGTGATTCCTGGAATTGGTGGGATGGTTTACGATCGCCTTGGCTTTCAAAGACAAAAAGGCAAAAATAGCTATATACCTGAAATTGTCAAATATAGACGTTCTCAACTAATCAAAGTTTAAGCTCACCATTGCCTCTTCTCACAAAAAACTTATTCAGCAAGCCCTATTTATATATTCTTGAAGTAAATTTCTAATTGCTTTAATTTCAAAATTTTGAGCTAATTGTTGAATTTTTTGAGCAAAACTCAAATATTTAAGATCTAAGTCTTTCAATTTCTCTGCTTGCTCTATCAAGCTATCAATTAGCCCTTTTTTAGCCAAATCATATAAGGTATTTAGTTCTTCAATAGAGGGAGTAATTATTGTAGTTGATTGAATGCCTTGGGAGGAATTAGTTAGAGCTAAAGTCGGTTGATTTGGCATTTTATTATCATCTTTGTACACCCATGTCAACTCTAAGTTATCTCGAATTTTAAGGAGCAAATCTTCCGCTTGTATTGGTTTAGCGAGAAAATCATTGCAACCAACTTCTTTACTCTGAACTTGATAAAACTCAGAGACACTGGCGGAAGAAGCGATCAAAATCGTCCGTTCAAACTCAGCTAACTGGCGTAGATATTGAGTCAATTCAAAACCATCTATCCCTGGCATCACCAAATCAATGATCATCAAATTTGGTCGAAACTTAATCCCTTGCTCTACAGCTTCTTCTGCGTTAGATGCTTCTCTAATTTCAAAGCCAAGGGGTTCGAGCAACTTGACGAAAACCAAACGATTTTCATCGTAGTCATCTACCACAAGAATTTTCTTCCTATCCCCTTGATAGCCAATTATTTCCCTCAAAGAACTCTGAGTTCTTAACTGCATCGATTCTGAGGCTTGGGGTAATTCTAGCTCGAACCAAAAGGTGCTACCATCTCCCAAGGTAGTTTCGACTTGGAGTTGGCTTCCCATCAGAGAGATAATTTTCTTGGTGATGGCTAATCCCAGTCCGGTGCCTTCTGATTTATGCTGATTGTCTCCCACTTGCTCAAAAGGCTCAAAGATTTTTTCTAGTTCCTCTGTGGCTATACCAATACCAGTATCTTCTACCTCAAACCTGATTTGATTAGTCATTTGTCCTACGTCATTTGTCCTTTGCTCTTGACTAATAACACTTACCTTAAAAGTTACACCACCACTATCGGTAAATTTAATGGCATTACCCAGCAGGTTAATCAACACTTGCCGCAGCCGTTTTTCATCAGCATGAACAGCAGTCGGTAGTTGATTACTGGGTTGGTAGGCAAAAGTAATTCCTTTTTGTTGAGCGCGAATCTGACACATTTGTGTCACTCCCCATAAGAAGTTAGGCAAATGAAAGTCGTGGGGGTAGAGTTCCATTTTCTCTACTTCGATTTTGGAGAGGTCTAAAATATCGTTAATTAAGGTAAGCAGGTGAGTGCCGCAAGTGTGAATGGTGTTGATGCCTTTTTGTTGCTGGGGTGTGAGTTCAGCAGAACGTTGGAAAAGTTGAGTATAGCCGAGAATGCCGTTGAGGGGAGTGCGTAGTTCGTGGCTCATATTGGTTAAAAATTGGCTTTTGGCTCGGTTGGCAGCATCAGCAGCTTCTTTTGCCTGTTGCAAAGCTTGCGTAGTTCTGTCGTGTTCGATTGCTATTCTTGCTAAATAAGTCGCTTTGTCAATCAACTTTTGAGTTTCAGGACTAGGGGTTTTTGATTCGCCGTAATACATGGCGAAAGTACCCAGCACTTCTTCCCTAGCAATAACTGGTGTAGACCAACAGGCACGAAGATTGTACTGTAATGCTAAATCTTTAAAATCTTCCCACAGGTAATTAGTCGCAATATCTGAGACAATCACCGTTTTCTTGGAGTAAGCCGCTGTACCACAAGACCCCACCTTAGGACCAATAGCTATACCATCAACTGCTTGGTTATAGCTATCTGGTAGACTAGGAGCAGCACCATGTCGAAGTTTTCCTGTATTGCTCTCCAGTAGCAGAAAAGAACATAAAGCCTCACCTGAAAGCCATTCAATAAACTGTGCTAGGCTATCTAAGATCTCTGAGAGAGGCTTTCCTTTGGCAATTAGTTCGAGGATACGATTTTGTCCATCAAGCATTGCCTCTATGCGTTGACGCTCTGAGATTTCTTGCTGGAGTTGTTGATTTTGGTGCTCTAGAGCAGCTTCTGTTTGTCTGCGTTGTTCCGCTCGCTGATAGGCATCGCTGATATCTTTGTAAAAGCAGTAGTGACCTTCAAAGCCTGCACGGTTAAGATCAGCTTTTACCATTAGGACTTGTTTGTAGAAAATAGAGCCATCTTGGCGAACTCCTCTGGCTTCAAATTCAGCTTTGCCTTCTACTAACATCCTTTCATAGGCAGCGATCGCAATGGGTAGATCTTCAGGATAAATGCTTTCTTGCCATTGCACCCCAATCATTTCTTCGGGTTCGTAACCTGCAATTTTGGCATAGGAGTCATTGACTTCCACATAACGACCTTCGGTACTGAGTTTAGCAATTCCTGGCATAGCATTTGCCAGAGCTAGATTCAATTGAGCCAGTGATTTGGATGCTTGCTGGCGCTCAGTGATATCATTGGAAAGGGAAAGTAGGCATTTTTGTCCGTGAAGAGTGATAATTTCTGCTGATAAGAGCGCTGTTCTCACAGCTCCTGATTTAGTGCGGAAATCGAATTCATAGTTGCGAATAACCTTTGTATCTTGTATAGCATTGAATAAGCGATCACGGTCTTCTGCATTGACCCACAGATTCAGCTCCATTGCTGTATAACCAAGGATTTCTTCAGCAGAGTAACCAGTAAAACTACAGAAACTATCGTTGACCTCAAGGTGTTTGCCATCACTCAGGGAAGTAATTGTAATGGCATTAGGACTACAAAGAAAGGCTTTAGCAAACTTTTCCTCTGAGAGACGGAGTGCTGAATCTACTTCCTGGCGCCCTCTAATTTCTTGCTGTAATTCGTGAGTGCGCTTTTGAACTTTCTGTTCGAGGGTTTCAGAATATGCTTCTAGCTGTTGGTAAAGTCGAGCATTTTCCAGAGCAATGGCAGTTTGAGCACAGAGGAGTTTGAGAATTTCGAGGCGATTGCTGGTAAAAATACCCGCTGTCAGCTGATTTTCCAGGTAAAGGATGCCAATGAGTTTGCTTTGGTGAATTATAGGTAAGCACAACAAAGATTGGGGTTGTGTACCGATGATGTAAGAATCAGCTGCCAAGAAAGTTTCTGCTTTTACCTCGTTACTTACCAAAGTTTGTTGAGTGTGCCAGACATAGTTAATGGCAGTGATGGGAAGCTTAGAGCTAGACTCAATGGGGATTGGTTGAAGGTTGCACTGTTGACCACTAATACATTGAGCAGCAATAACCAGGTTATCAGCTTCGAGTAACAGCAGAGCCCCTTTGTCTGCTCCGGCATTTTCCATCATTACTTGGAGCACAGTGGAGAGCAAAGGAGCCAGGTAAATTTCCTCAAAGAAAGCTTGGGAAGCTTTGATTACCTTTGTCAAGTCCAGAACAGCTGAACTACTAGTACCGATAGCAGTAAAAGTTTGAGTTATTAGGCTAGATATACAGTCACCTCTCATACGGCTCTTTTCCCTGTTAAGCTAGTTGCTCTTGTTCTCATTGGAATACATCGGTCAATCAGCAATGGAAAATTTAAATCGAAAAGGCGATCGCTACCATAGAGGAAAGATTCGCGGGAGCATCCCAATTTGGCACGTTGGCTCTTTTAATGGGTCTCATATATACATTCCGCACTTCAATATGTAGTATTAAAGTAGTATGCAGATTCTGGGTAGCTTGGCGAATTTTTTACGTATAAATACTTGCATACTTTAGTGTTTCTGTTCACCGAGCTACCCAATAATCGTCATTATCACGTATTACAGTGTGAAATACCAAATGTCGTATCAAACCCTTGCACAATGGAAAAAATCTGGAAGCTAATCGAGGGGTAATACCAAATCCGGTTACTACAGACCATATATCTTATTGAGCAAAGCTTGATATACATGACTTTTAGTTGACATATTTGTGGTCTAGCTAAAGCGGATTTGGTATAATTCACTTATTACTCTCGAGAAACTAAAAATGAAAAAAGAAGTAGAAATTCCTTGATATGACTAGTTTCTGGCTTCTTTTTAGGTAGAAAAAACTCTTATTCCTCCTGCCTCCTGCCTCCTGCCTCCTGCCTTCTAACGCTCATTACTTCAAAACCCTTTCTCAATAGACTCGATGAGTTAAACTATAGCTAACTACTCCTGATATATTGTTCCAGAAATTCTCTAATTTTCTTGATTTTAAATTCTTTAGCTAATTCCTGAAGTTGTTGAGCAAAGGGCACATATTTATTATCCAAATTTTTCAATTTCTCCCCCTGCTCAATGAGGTTGTCGATCCAACCTTTTCTGGCTAAGTCATACAAGATATTTAGTTCCTCAACAGCAGGAGGTATAATGTTTGTTACTTGAATTTCTCTGACTGAATTATAGCCATTAGATTGCTGCTGGCTGAATAATTTCTCAGTATCATCATATACCCAGATTAATTTTAAGAAATTTCTGATTTGGGTCAGTAAATCTCCTGTTTGTATAGGCTTAGGTAGGAAATAATTACAAGCTATTTCCTGACTTTGTTGCTGATAAAACTCAGAAACACTCGCCGAAGAAGCAATCAAAATTGTCTCTTTAAATTCTGGTAACTGGCGCAGAGATCGGGTTAGCTCAAAACCATCCATCACTGGCATCACTAGGTCAATGATCATTAAATCTGGTTGAAATTCTTTGGCTTGCTCTAAACCTTCTATTCCGTTTGTTACCTCCCTCATTTCAAAGCCGATAGGTTCGAGAAAATTAACAAGAACTGCACGATTTTCCCAGCAATCATCTACCACCAGAATTTTTTTCTTGTCACCCTGGTAGCCAATTATCTTGTTGGAGTAATTGACAATCGGTAGTTCAATTAATTTTGAGGATTGGGGTAATTCTATATCGAACCAAAAGGTACTACCAACTCCTAAGGTACTTTCGACTTGGAGTTGCCCTCCCATCTGAGAGACAATTTTCTGGGTAATGGCTAATCCTAGTCCAGTTCCTTCTGCTTTGTGGCTGCTGTGTCCTACTTGTTCAAAGGGTTCAAAGATTTTTTCTAGCTCTTCTACTGCGATACCAATACCAGTGTCTTCAATCTCAAACCGAATTTTGTTGTTGGTTATTTGTTGTTGGTTATTTGTTGTTGGTTGTTGGTTGTTGGCTGTTGACCAATGACTAATGACACTTACGTTAAAATTAACGCTACCAGTATTGGTAAATTTGATCGCATTACTCAACAAATTAATCAAAACTTGCCTGAGTCGTTTTTCATCTGTATAGACAGCGGTAGGTAGTTGATTAGAGAATTGGTAGGTAAAAGTAATTTCTTGTTGTTGAGCACGGATGTGGCAGATTTCGACAACACTGCGCAAAAAGTTAGGAAAGTGGAAATTTTCGGGAGAGAGTTCCATTTTCCCGGCTTCGATTTTGGAGATGTCTAAAATATCGTTAATCAGAGTCAGCAAATGACTGCCGCAGGCGTGGATGGTATCAATACCTTTTTGTTGCTGGGAGTTGAGTTCCTGGGAACGTTGCAGAATTTGAGTATAGCCGAGAATGCCGTTGAGGGGAGTACGCAATTCGTGACTCATGTTAGCTAAAAATTGGCTTTTGGCTTGGTTAGCAACTTCAGCAGCTTCTTTGGCCTGTTGCAGTGCTTTCTCGGCTTGCTTACGTTTGGTTACATCGACTAAAACTGCTAGGGAACGAACTATCTTGCCAGATTTATCCTGTTCAGTAATAGCAGAAAGGAGTACATCAATAATTTTGCCATTTTTGCAGACAAACTGATAAGGAATTTCTAAACAACTTCCTGCCCGAAAAAATTTAGGCATCATCACTTCTTTAGCATAACGGCGAGACTCTTCTGTCAAAAATTCTGTAGATTTTCTCCCAAGAACTTCGGAGCGCTCATAACCTAGCTTTTTCAGCCAATAGTTACTGACACTGATTAATTTGCCCATGGAGTCGATAGAATGCAACATAACTGGGGTATGTTCATAAAGGGAGCGATAGCGTTCTTCGCTCTCTCTTAGTGCCTCCTCCGCCTGTTTCCGTTCGCTTATATCCTTGAAAAAGCAGTAGTGACCCTCAAAACCAGCAAGATTCACATCAGCTTTCACCATTAACACTTGTTTGTAGAAAATAGAACTATCCCGGCGAACTCCCCTAGCTTCAAACTCCCCTTTACCCTCAATTAGCATCTTTTTGTAGGCAGCGATTGCAATTGGTATATCCTCAGGATGAACGGTTATCTCCCAGTTGATTCCCAGCATTTCCTCTGGTTGGTAGCCAACTATTTGAGCATAGGAGTTATTGACTTCTAGATAATGACCTTCAGTGCTGAGTTTAGCAATTCCTGGCATGGCGTTTGCTAGAGCCAAATTCATTTGTCCAAGTTCTTCAAATTTGGTTTTTAGCTTTTGATTCAGTTGCTTGAGGGTTTCTTCTACTTGCTGTCGTTCTTGAATTTCCTCTTGCAATTGCTGAGTACGCTCTTGGACTTTCTTCTCTAAGGTGTGAGAATATTCTTCTAGCTGTTGGTAAAGCTGGGCATTGTCCAAGGTAATAGCAGCTTGAGTACACAGGAGTTGTAAAATTTCGATACGATCGTTGGTAAATGCTCCTGCCGTCAGGTTATTTTCCAGGTAAAGAATACCAACTAGTTTGCCTTGTTGGATAATGGGTAGACACAACAGAGATTTAGGCTGCACATTGATAATGTAAGGATCGGCAACTAAGCTCGTTTCTGCTGTTGCCTCATTACTTACGAAAATTTGTTGAGTAAGCCAAACATAATTAATCGCGGCGTGGGAAATCTCACCACTGGATTCCAAGGGAATTGGTTGGAGGTTACACTGTTGACCAGTGATACATTGGGCTGCAATAATTAAATTATCCGCTTCAAGTAACAGCAGAGAACCTTTCTGAGCTCCGGCATTTTCCATCATTACTTCCAGCAAAGTGGAGAGCAAGGGAGCCAGGTGAATTTCGCCAGAGAGCAGTTGGGAAGCTTTCATCACTGCTGCCAAATCCAGAATAGCTGAATCATTGCTACTGCTAGAAGTGATGGCTTCAGTGCTTAAGTTGGAGACAGTATCATCTGTCAGACTACCTCTTTCCCTAGTCATAATGGGAGCGAGGAATTGGGAATAGTGTTTTTCTAATTGCTCAACTTTCGCTTTAGCTCCCCAGCAAGCGTAGCCGTAGTAGGCATCTGTCAAATAGACTTGGGCAATCTTGGGCTTACCCCATGCTAGATAAAATTTAGCTGCCAGTTCGTTAGCTAAGGCTTCTTCTTGGATATATTCGTTAGTAGCAGCACCAGCAATGGCACGGTCATAATACTCCATTGCCTCCATCTTTTTACCCCTGATTCGATACCGCTCTGCTTCCACTAACTCAAATTTATGCAAAAAATTCAGTGGTGCATAGTCTGCCCATTGCTGCATTTTTTGCTGATTAGCGGCTATCCTGTCAAAAATACTAGATCTCTGACAAAAACTCCTTTGATGATTTTTGGAGTTTTTCTCTCTCTCTACTCCCTGCTCCCTGCTCCCTGCTCCCTGCTGTTTCTGTGAACAAAGGAGATATTGATCCGAATTTAGTAAAATTTCTTCTTGCTCTGGTTCAGAAGTTTGAGAATACAGTGCTAACAAGGAAAGAGAGTCATAGAAATGGAAGAAGGGAATAAGGAGCGAACCAGCAACTCCATCTATATACTGTTGAGCTTCCTGAGCATTTTCAACTGCTTGCTGGTAATCTCCAAACAAATAACAGAGGGTTAGTTTATTCCAATATAAGTAGTATAGTCCGGTGCGATCGCTAGCTGATTGATGCTGTTCTAGCTTGATTTGTTTCATTATAGGCATCTCCAATTAACAAGCACGGATTATTGCTAGATGTTTTGCTTGCTGAAGAATCCGAAACATCCTCCTTTTGCCTCTCCCTCAGCTCCCCGTCTCCCTGTCTCCCTGTCTCCCTATCTCCTCCAGCTCTACCTTGCAAATTCAATACCGTTTTGTCGAAAAAATTTGATTCCAATTAAGGGCAGTTTTCTTGGTTGAGTTGACTCATCAGCGTACTGTAAGATGCCATTTTCCTCTTCCAGCTCTCCTAATTCTTTTACCAATTAGATAAGAATGGTAGGAGTAAGCAAAGCCATTGCGGTAGTTGACAAAAGCTATGGGTTGAACAATTTCCAGGCAGGTTAAGGTTTTGTGGTAATCCTATACTGATTGTGAAAGCGTACAAGTTCCCAAAGTGTGGGATACTCGCTTTTGAGCACTTTGATAATGACAGACTGTTGATCTGTTTGACAAATTCCTCGATAAACCAGGGTTTTCGAGCTTTCGTAGATAAGCTCAAGAATGTGATATCCAGGAATTGTTATCATAGTGCTGGAGTCAAAGAGTATCTTCCCTAATTCAAGATTATTATGAGAATCAGATTTTCCACCAAACTAAGGATCTTGAACTCATAAGCTAAAACCCATTTTAAATGCGTTTTAGCAAGGCAACAGGAATTGGGATACTCCCCTTGAGATGCAATATCTTATATTTTTCACATAGGCTTATTCATCAAAATGACAAACCTCCTCTGACTCCAATGGGCAAGTTTCATAAATTAGTTGATTCCCTTTAAGATAGATTTTTTCTAGTTTAGCCAGGGATGCAAGGGTACTGATGTCTGCTATTTCATTGTCACTGAGGTGAATTGTTTCTAGCTTCGTCAGGGATTCGAGGGGACTAATGTCTGCTATTTCATTGTCACTGAGGTGAATTGTTTCTAGCTTCGTCAGGGATTCGAGGGGACTAATGTCTGTTATTTCATTGTTGCTGAGGTGGATTGTTTCTAGCTTCGTCAAGGATTCGAGAGGACTGATGTTGGTTATTTTATTGTCACTGAGGACTAAGTCAGTCAACTTAGTTAAAGATTTGAGGGGGCTTAATTCGGATATTTTGTTAGCAGCAAGATCGAGTCCTGTCAAGTTAGTCAGGGATTTGATCGGACTGAGGTAGGATATGTCATTATCCCTAAGATAGAGATTCGTCAGGTTAGTTAGGGATGCAAGGGGTCGGAGATCTGAGATTTCATTGGCACTGAGGTAGAGAGTAGTGAGATTAGTTAGGGATGAAAGGGGTCTGAGGTCAGATATTTCCTTGTAGCCAAGGTCGAGTTCAGTAAGGCTAGCAAGATTGTCACTAGCATTACTACATTGCTTAGTATCAGCTATAAACAACAGTATATCAACCGTCTTGTTCGCCTCCTCAGAAAGATTTTTTTGATTTTCACACCAATCGACAAAGCTACTGAAATTGCCTATTTCCTTAGGTTGTGAGGCAGTCTTTTGCAATCCACATCCCCCCAAAGCAAGAGTAAACCCTATACCCAATGAGATAATTGCATAAGTGAAGATTTTCATTTTTCTTTGTAGAGATATTTTTCCACTCCCTAATTCTTAATACTTCATTTCTCTTCCCCAATCCCTAAAAAATGATAATTATTCTGTGGGAGTACGGAGCAGGGAGACGAAAACTATGTCTAATTCCGCAAAACCTGAAATGGCTGATTGTTGGCTGCCCAAGTGCGAATCTTCAATTCAGAGTAAACTGATGAAGATGAATCTTAACCAACTTTCATCAATGTCAAGGGTATGGTGGCGTAACCACTCCCACAAGCAATAACAACGTAAAGGTTAGTATGCCAAGAACTCAACGTAACGATAACTTTATTGACAAATCCTTTACGGTGATGGCAGACATCATCCTGAAAGTGCTGCCCACCAACAAAAAAGCCAAAGAAGCCTTTGTCTACTACCGTGACGGCATGTCTGCTCAGGCTGATGGGGAATATGCCGAAGCCTTAGATAACTATAACGAAGCTCTGACCCTAGAGGAAGACCCCTATGATCGCAGCTATATTCTTTATAACATGGGGCTGATTTACGCCAGCAACGGTAAACATGAGCAAGCTCTAGATTTATACGATCAAGCAATTGAACTCAATCCCCGTCTACCTCAAGCATTCAACAACATTGCGGTGATTCACCACTACCAAGGGGAACAGGCAAAGGAGGCTGGAGAGGAAGAAAAAGCTGAAGATTACTACAGCAAAGCAGCTGAATATTGGAAAGAAGCGATTCGTCTTGCTCCCAACAACTACATTGAGGCACAAAACTGGTTGAAAACGACAGGGCGCTCAACAATGGATGTTTACTTCTAGTTGTTTGTTGTCTGTTCTTTGTACGACTAATGACCAATGACTAATAACCAATAGCCAATAACCAATATTATGATTGACCGCGAACAAGTTCACAAAGTTGCTAATCTTGCCCGTTTGGAAATGACGGAGGAAGAAGAAGAACAGATGGCTACTGACATGAGTAGTGTTCTGGATTATTTTCAACAATTGAGTGAATTAGATACTGATAATGTACCGCCTACTACCAGGGCAATTGATGTCAGCAATGTGACTAGAGCGGATGAACTACGCCCCGACTCTAACCGAGAAGCAATCCTCAAAGAAGCTCCTGATCCCGATGGTGATTTTTTCAGGGTTCCCAAAATTATGAGTGAAGAGTAATGGCAATGAGAATTAAGAATTATTCTCTGCCTTCTAAAATTCTAAATCACCCTAAAACTTAGGTAACCCAAAAAAGGGGTATAGGTTTCTTGTTGAGGAGGAAAATATGGGAACAGGTATGCTAGTTAATGGGCAATGGACTCATGAAGTATACAAACAAGACGCCCAGGGAAGATTTATGCGGAATCCTACTAAGTTTCGCAACTGGGTTAAGGCTAACGGCTCTACAGATTTTAAACCAGAATCTGGTCGCTACCATCTTTATGTTTCCTATGCCTGTCCTTGGGCGCACCGCACTCTGATTATGCGGAAATTGAAAGGTTTAGAAGAGGCAATTACTCTTTCTATTGTTGATCCGTTGATGGATGAGGAAGGATGGGAATTTTCTGAGGCTCCAGGTTGCATCCCTGATACAATCAATGGCGCTCGTTATCTCCGAGAAATATATGTTAAAGCTGATCCTCAATGTACAGGACGAGTAACAGTACCAATACTCTGGGATAAAAAAACTAGCACAATTGTTAACAATGAATCTCGTGAGATTATTCGGATGTTTGACACAGAGTTTGCAGCGATCGCAAATTCTGATGTTAGCTTCTATCCATATGATCTACAAGCAGAAATAGATCAAACAATTGATGCCATCTATCAACCAATCAACAATGGTGTTTATCGTTCAGGATTTGCTACTACGCAGAATGCCTATGAAGAAGCGGTAACTGAACTATTTGAGGCTCTTGAGCATTGGGAAGGGGTTTTAGGCAAGCAACGTTATCTATGTAGCGATCGCGTTACTGAAGCTGACTGGTGTATGTTCACTACTCTCTTACGCTTTGATCCAGTTTACTACGTACATTTCAAGTGTAATTGGCAGCGTATCGTTGATTATCCCAATCTGTGGAACTATCTGAAGGATTTATACCAGCAACCAGGAGTTAAGGAAACGTGCAATTTAGATCATATCAAGCAGCACTATTATAAGAGTCATCCTTTTATTAACCCCACCCGCATTGTCCCCAAAGGCCCGATGATTGATTTCGATGCACCCCATAATCGGCACTAACCAGTTTTTTGGGTGAATTTAGAGATTAGGAAGACACTAATTTAACGATAATAACCTACTAATCGAGATCGATCTGAACTGCCAATTTTGGGATACTAATCGTGACTAAACCCAGCGATACTCTCCACAAAAACTTTCGCATACCAATGGGATTCTCCCGAGAGTGTTTTGATTCTGGACTAGCATATCAGGCTCAGACAGGAGACACGTTTATTACTTAAAAAACCGAATCAATGGACTTATTCAGCAAGCCCTACTTAGTACCCTATTACAATACATGTATACTATTATGTTGCCTGAATAAAAGAGGTAAAATTTTTCCAACTTAATGTCGGCAGGGGTCACCCGTTATAGCCGTATAGGCTTAACGGGCGGGGAATGCCGACGAAGAAAAACGTGCATAGCACATCCTTAATCTGGAGTTGTTTGTTGCTCAACATACTTTTTGAGTTGTTCAAGCGTTACACCCCCACAACTGGCAACAAAATAAGAGCCAGTCCAGAATACAGGTTTGTGGTAAACGCGGCTTAGATAATCCTCGAACTCTTTGCGAATTAGACGACTAGAAACCGTTTTTAGGTTAGCGATAAACTTGCTTAGTTGGATTTGCGGATGATAACGAATTATTAAGTGTACATGGTCTTTTTCTCCATTAAACTCTAGCAAGGAAGATTCCCATTTTGAGCAAGCTTCATCAAAGATACTAGCAAGTCGTTGATAGATGTCTTTGTTGATCACCTTCTTGCGGTACTTGGTGACAAATACGATGTGAGCGGTAAGCAAGTATACAGACCTAAATCCCTTGTCATAAGCTGTTGTCATATCAGGCGATAAGCTGTAAAATTATCACTATGATTCTAACCTACTGCTACCGAATTAAACCCAGCGCCGAACAAGAACTATCCATGTTCTACACATTGGAGCTACTTCGGAGGCATTGGAATTACGCACTCGGTCAGAGGTTAGATTGGCTAAGAAGAACTCGTTGTCGGATTGACCGTTGTAGTCTGATTTCTGAGCCGATTGGGGAAATATCAGAAAAAGTTAACTACTACACTCAACAGTCGGCTCTTAAAGAAACAAAGAAACTTTTTCCAGACTACAAAAACATCTGGTCAGAATCTCAACAAGTAAATCTGCAAAGATTAAACAAAGCTTGGGAGCGCTGGCTAATTCCGGATAAGTCTGGCAAACGCGGTGGACGCCCACGGTTCAAAAAAGCAGGTACACTTCGCTCATTTGTTTACCCTAGAGTTAACTGTAAACGATTCTGGTGCGCACATCAATAATGGGATACTGAAACTATCAAAGATAGGACAGATGCCTGTAATCATGCATCGTCCTATTCCGGATGGTTTTACTCTCAATACTTGCACCATAGTCCACAAAGCTGATGGCTGGTACTGTTGCATTTCTATGCAGGATGAAACAGTTACCGAACCTATGCCATTAGATCAAGTTCAGACTGCTGTTGGTGTTGATGTCGGACTCAAAGAATTTCTGACAACCTCACATGGTGAGACAGTTCCAATTCAGCAAACCTATCGTAAAACTCAGTCTCATCTAGCTCGTCAGCAACGTAAGTTAGCACGTAAAAAAGGTGGTTCAAAACGAGCTGAAAAACAGAAGAACTTCATTGCCAGAATTCATCAGCGTATTGGCAGAATCAGGGAAAAACTTCCATTACAATACAGCTCACAAACTGGTCAAACAATATGACTTGATTGCAGTGGAAGATTTGAACATTAAAGGACTAGCTCGTACAAGATTGAGCAAATCAATTTTGGATGCAGCTTGGGGTAAATTCATCACCATCTTGGAGGCAGTGGCGGTCAAACGCGGTGTCCGAGTGGTTGCAGTGAACCCTCATGGTACATCACAAAATTGCTCAAACTGTGGAGTGAAAGTACCGAAAACTTTGTCTGTTAGGTTGCATGAATGTCACAAATGTGGCATCACCCTGGAACAGAGATGAAAACGCAGCTCGGAATATTTTAGACCGAGCATTAAGCGAGGTGGGACTCATCTTCCCTGCGCGTGGAGGCTTAGTCGATGACAGCCTGGGAAGCGCGAAGCTACAAATAGAGTCGGGGGTTCAACTGTCTCTATTTTAGAAGCCCCCGTTATACCCGCAAGGGTTAGCGGGGGAGAACGTCACTAACCTGGTTCTTATTTGTGCTTAATGAACGATACTCAAACAACACTAAATAAAGCAGTTGCTCTCATTCTCCAATATATAGAAAGTAATTGGTATCCAGAGACAAAAGTCGTTAATTCTCAAACTGCCGATGTTCTCAAAGAAAAATTAGATTTAACTTTACCAGATGAGGGAGTAGTTTTAGAGGAATTAATTTCTGTAGTCGAATCTTACCTTGAGTATAGTGTCAGAACAGGTAGCACTCAATTTTTCAATTTACTCTTTAGTGGCTCTAGTATTCCCGGAATATTAGCAGAAATGGTGACTAGTGCCACTAATACCACCATGCACACCTATGATGTTGCCCCAGTAGCCACACTGATGGAAATCGAATTGATTAAAAAATTGAATAATTTAGTGGGGTTTAATCAAGGTGAAGGCTTGATAGTGACGGGAGGGAGTAATGCTAATTTGATAGGAATGCTTTGTGGACGACATCAAGTTTTACCTGAAGCTAAATTGAAGGGATTAAGTAATCATCAGTTAGTAGCATTTGTTTCAGAGCAGGCGCATTATTCCTATGGAAAAGCTGCTAATTTGATGGGAATAGGTATAGAAAATTTAGTCAAGGT
Source organism: Caldora sp. (assembly GCA_965222765.1). Taxonomy (GTDB): domain Bacteria; phylum Cyanobacteriota; class Cyanobacteriia; order Cyanobacteriales; family Coleofasciculaceae; genus Caldora. The sequence goes on along the minus strand of CBDCVG010000043.1, from coordinate 105,001 downwards.
TAAGTCTGATATTAAAGGGAGAATGATTCCCGAAGCATTAGAAACTGCTATTCAACAGAGTTTATCAGAGGAGAAAACACCTTTTTTTGTCGGTGCAACTGCGGGAACTACAGTGTTAGGGGCTTTTGATACTTTACCTCCGATTGCTGAAATTACTAGGAAGTATGACTTGTGGTTTCACATAGATGGTGCTTGGGGTGCGCCTGTGTTATTTAGTCAAAAACACAAGCATTTGTTAACAGGAAGTGAGTTAGCTGATTCTTTCACTTGGGATGCTCATAAGTTAATGGGAGTTCCTTTAATTTGTTCAGCTATTTTAGTGAAAGAGCAAGGAATCTTGCAAAAAGCTTGTTCTGGTGGAGGCACAGATTATTTATTTCATGATGATGAAAATGCTTCCTATAATTTAGGTCAAATGTCCTTACAATGTGGTCGTAAAGTAGATGCCCTAAAACTATGGCTATGTTGGAAGTACTACGGCAATAAAGGTTATCAGCAGCAGGTGGATAATTTGTTTGAAATTGCTAGTTATGCAACAGAGTATATCCTTAGTTGTGATAATTTAGAGTTGATAGCCCAACCAACATTTTTGAATATTTGTTTCCGTTATCTTCCCAAAGAAAATCAGCTTAACTCTACTACTATAGACCAGCTTAATCTAAAAATACGCAAAAAACTAATCTACTCAGGTGAAACATTTGTAAATCAGGCTCGTTATCAAGGTAAGATTATCATTCGTTTAATTCTAGCTAACTCTGAATTGCAAAAAGCCGATCTAGAAAGGTTTTTCGATAATTTACTGAATGCTGGTAAAATGTGCGAACCCACTGAAGTATAGCAATAACAATGAAAGATAGCCAAGAATTTTACGAAGGGATGGGATTTAAATTTCTTGATCCTCTGCACCTCAGCCGTAATGGAGGAACGCTTACGATATTATGATAAAACGGATTTCAAGGTAGAAAGTATAGATGGCAATCAAGTAATTTTAGAAGGGGGATTGCATTATGCTAATGCTTATCCCCTAAGCTATTTCCAGGAGTTGCTTGAATCTAGAGGATTTGCTATGAAAACTCATGATCTAGGCTTTGTTGGTATGATGATTGAAGGAACTAAAAAGGCTACAATCTAAGGCGGACATCAAGGTGATAGTTAGGGCTTGCTGAATAAATCGATTCATTCGGGTTTTGAAGTAATAAGTAATGAGTAATAAGTAGGGCTTGCTGAATAAGTCGTAACTTTCGGGTTTGAATAGGTGTTAGGTGGTAGGTGGTAGGTGGTAGGTGAGGTTGGAGGTAGTAGGTGTTAGGGATTTTCGACTTACGGTGCAAGGAAATTGAGCCAAAAGATACAAAAACCTTGCACTTGGCAAAGTATAAAATGATTGAAAGCTTTGCCTGGTATAGTTTCCACACTTTTGCAGCAAGCCCTAAGTAATGAGTGCATATTGACTTATACAGCAAGCCCTAGGTAATTTTTCAAGAAGGTGCAAGGTTTTTATATCAATGGGCTCAAAATCCTTGCACAATGGAAAAAATATGGAAGCTAATCAAGGGTAATTCAATCATTACTCATTACTCTGCAGAAACTAAAAATGAAAAGGAATGGCTGAATCCCTTGATATGACTATTTTCTGACTTCTTTTTCAGCGATTCTATCAATGAATTCTTAATTCTTAATTCTTAATTCTTCATTCTTCATTCTTCATTCTTCATTCGCCGTTAGGCGCTCACTACTTTGTCCTGGAATTTCACTACACACTTCATAGAAAGATGTGGTTGGAGGTTGGGCAAACAAAGGAGACATTTCGTGCAAAATTGCTTGGTAAGCCTCATTTTGATTGTCTTCCATATCGTCAATATTTTCCCAAAAAATAACAGCAATACCTTTATCAGTGCCAGGTTCTTGCAGTAGATAGGCTCCCTTAAAACCGTGGGTATAAGTTGATACGGCTTTTTCAAAGAGCTGCTCTGCTTCTTCAAACTTACCTGGTTTGAATTCTCCGATCGCAACATAGGCAAATTTGTGCTTAAGAAAATCTAAAAATTCTGTCATGGTCTCCTCCTTCCTTATGTATAGGAATTATTAAGAACTTAGGCAGCTACACTACAGATAGAGTCAAAGATGTGTTAACTACGCCAACATACCCTATAAATAGATGCTTTCCATAAGTCTTGTTGTTACTAACTTCTATACTCATAAAATTTCTCCTCCACTGGAGTTATCTAAAATCTCTGGGGCATTTGCCAAATCTTAATGGTTTTATCTAAGCTCCCACTCACAAGGGTCTGTCCATCAGAGCTGATGGCAAGGGAATAAATCCAAGCATCGTGTCCAGGGAAAATATCTTGGAGGACACCTGTACTCAAATTCCACAGCTTGATATTTTTGTCCACTCCCCCACTTACTAGGGTATGTCCATTGGAGCTAAGAGCCAGGGAGTAAACACGGCTCCAATGCCCTTCGAGGATATCTTGTGACTCTCCAGTCTTGAGGTTCCAAATCCTGATTTTTTCGTCACCGGTACTCACTAGTCTTGGTCCTAAACCCTCAAAGAAGGCATCCTCGCTGGCATTAATCGCTAGGGAGGCAACGTAGTTAGCATGTCCGGTGAAAGTATCTTGCAAGTCTCCTGTCTCTAGCTCCCAAATTTTGATTACTTCGTCACTCCCACTCACCAGGGTTTGTCCGTCCGGACTAATGGCAAGGGAGGCAACAGAGTCAGTATTTCCTTCAAGAGTATTCTGCAACTCCCCTGTCTCTATCTCCCAAATCTTAATCGTTTTGTCGGCACTGCCACTAACAATAGTTTCTCCATCGGGACTAATGGCTACAGCTAAAATTGCTTCTGTGTGCTCATCAAGGGTATGAACTAGCTCACCTGTATTGAGATCCCAAGTTTTGAGAGTATTGTCCAGGCTACCACTAACAATGGTTTGTCCATCAGGACTAATCGCTACCGCCCAAATCGGTTGTTCGTGTCCCTCAAGAGTATGAAGCAACTCACCTGTACTGAGCTCCCAAATTTTGAGAGTGTTATCGAGAGAGCCACTAACAATAGTTTGCCCATCAGGACTAATTGCTACAGCTCGAACACCCTCACTATGACCGGTAAGGGTGTTGAGTAGTGCAACTTCCTCCCTTGCAATAGTTTCTGCTAGGGGAGAGACTTCCCACACCTTGATCTGCCTGTCACCACCACCACTAGCAAGCGTTTGGCCATCGGGACTCAGAGCGATCGCATAAATCGGTTCCTCATGTCCAGTAAAAGTACCTTTAAGTTCACCAGTCTTCAGATTCCAACTTTTGAGGGTTTTGCGATTCGTGCCACCAATCAAGGTTTTACCATCACTCGAGAAAATAATCGAATAAACCCAATCTCCTGAACTGATGGTTCTTCTGAGTTTGCCAGTCCGCAGGTTCCAAACCTTAATGCTATCTTTATTGTCTAAACTGCTACTAACTAAGGTTTGACTATCAGGGCTGAAAGCTAAAGACCTAGCCCAAGTTGAATGTCCAGTAAGGGTGTAGACCGGCTCATCTGCGTCCAGATTCCAGACATTAACTACCCCCTCAGAATCACCACTGGCAATTAATAAACCATCTGGACTAATAGCCAGAGAAACTACTAAGCCGGTGTGTCCAGAAAGAGTTCGCATCAACTCTCCTGTATTTAGATCCCATACTCGGATAGTTTTGTCCCAACTACCACTCACTAGAGTTTGTCCGTCAGGGCTAAAGGCAACAGCAATTACGTTGTCCTTATGTCCAGAAAGACTTTGCAGTAATTCTCCTGTATAGGAATCCCAGATCTTGATCGTTTGGTCACTACTACCACTAGCAATAGTTCTGCCATCTGGGCTAATAGCAATGTCATACACCCATTTTTCTGAGGAAATGGTACGAACTAGCTCACCACTAGTTAAATCCCAGATATTGATAGTCTGGTCATCACCCCCACTAACGAGAATCTGACCATCAGGGCTCATAGCAATAGATTTGACGTTTTCTGTATGTCCAGAGGGTTTAGGGATAGCTTGAGAATCTTCCTCCCCCTGGACAATTTGCTCTGTTTCTGGGACGGCTAGGGTAGATGTAGGTGAGTATAACCCAGTGGTAGTAGCAACTGCTGTAACGATTAAAACTGATAGCGCTTTCCAAGATGATTGAGACAGGGCCATTTTTGCTTAGTCAAAAAAATTTGCAATTGATTTGATTAAACCAAATCCCGCTGACTTACGGGGATATATTAGAAATTTTTTTTGCTCTGCTGCAACAATCTCAAGTTCACTGGTAAGAGCTCTACACGATCGCTGGCTTTTTGGAAAGATTCACTCTTGAAGTTTAATAGAGTAAGTACATGCACTGCCTACAAAGATAGAAGTTGGGTGCTGATTATGCAAATTGATTTTAAATGTTCAGGAGGGTTTGCTAATCTTCAGCTAACCTATCTTGCAGACACTGATGAGTTACCCCAAGAACTTGCCCAAGAACTCTTGAGGCTGGTAGAAAGCTCTGTTTTTTTTGAGATTCAACCAGAGGAAGTTGCTCTTAGAACATCCGGTCCCCCTGATGTGTTCTTTTATAGCATCTCACTATCCGATGGCAGTAGACAAAAATTTTTAGCATTTAACGATGTCACTGCTCCAGCCTCATTACAGCCTTTACTAGCACGTTTACGAAGGCTGGCAATAGCTCAGCGTCGGCAACGAAAATAAGGGATTTCAAATAAAATATTCAATTGCTCTATAAAGGCAGGAGAGTTTGATGTAGCTCGGGGGAGTGGAGAAGACAATATAGCTACATCTTCTTCTCGATTAACAATTAGCAATTAACAATTAGCAATTAGCAATTCCCAATATCCGTGTAATATTATTTGGCGAGTTATCAATTTTCCCAATTGCTTATGTCTACCTCACCTTTAACACTGAATCTGGCTGATGGTTCAGTTTCTTTCTCATTCACCGCCGATGCTGCTAGAGATTTAAAAAGTGCGATCGCTCAATTGATGCAGAGCCTCAAAGCTACTACCCAGGCTTCAGGTTCTGGTAGACCAACTCCCCAAAAACCTATGGAGTACCAATTTAGTGGGAATGTGTTTCTCGAAGTTTTCTGCAATCCCAATATCTATGGTAGTCCCTTTGCTGCGAAAGTTCTCATTACTCTTCGTGATGATCGCATACGCTTAAGTACGGAAGCTGAACTGACTCGCTTAATTGATGATTTAAACCAGTACCTGGAGCAAGCTGGATAAGTTATACTTCTTAACAACTCAACTTTTTAAACCAGTTGGGAAGTGGTAAAACCCGCCCCGCTTCCTCCCCACACCAAGCCGGTAGGGGTCTCCAGCGGGTTTTTAATTCAATGGATTCCAACAATCTCGTAAAATTCCTACAAACTGGCTTCCACGTTTCACTGGGAGCAACAACTGCCCTCATCGAATCTCTGCAAGATCCTCAAAAGCGAGAAGAAAACTTTTCTCAGCTGAATTCAGACTTTGATCAACAGTTGGCTACGTTGGCAGAAAAAGGAAAAATAACTGAGCAAGAAGCCCGAAGTTATATGGAATCAATGTGGACGCAACCAGATAATTCCGGTAGTTCTGGATCAACAGATACATCTACTAATACATCGGCAACACCACCGACAAGTACTGCTACAACTAATACACAGCAAGAGATTGAAGAACTAACTGCGCAAATCTCTGCCCTCCGCACCGAGTTAGAACAGTTGCGGCAATCAAACTAAATCTTGCCATTCCCAATTCGTCATAGCAAATTTGGCAAATATAATCCTGTTATATCAAGATTGTAGAGACGTTGCATGCAACGTCTCTACAGGTTTTTTACAGTTTGTCAAAAAGTGCTTAATCCAAATTTAGCTTAAATGCTACTTTCAGTTAGTAGGGAAGTTTCAGTTAGTAGGGAAGGAGCCTGACAGTGTTCAAATTATTGCCAGCTCTCAACTTTAGTTTTTTTTCTACTCTCAGCTCAAGTCAAGTTCTCTAGTCGTTTTCCCATTCTTCAGAACCTACAAGATCCGCAATACGATCGCGTAGCAAAAAGTCACCCTCCTCTAGTTCAAACTCAACACACACCCAATCCCGAGCAGGAATGTATTGACAGAGGACGTAGATCGGCTGCTGACGACTGACAATTCCTTTTTCCACCAGTTGACGCGCTTCATCTTGGAGAACATTGATGGAATAACGCACAGAAGGTTTAGATTTAGATGGTAATGTGTTGACACTCATAGTACTAGCCTGCGAAAGAATGGAGCTACACTTATACTAATCGAAGAATCGTTAGCGTGAGAATAATTTTATTTCTGTATAGAAAGTTACTAACCATCTACCCCCATTAATAGGAATTACTAAAGGTCAAAGTCTTGCTCTTTGGTAAAACTATTCCTATTTATCGATAAAATCATGACACGCTATAATTTACGCGCACCTCAGCTCAGCACTGATCGATGATGAAACCGTAAAGAGTGGGTTAAGTCAAAGTTAATAAAGCTCAAATAAATTGTGTAACAGTCTGAACTCGATTGCTTTTAGCAAAGAGCACCTCAAGGGCAACAGTCTGAGCTTCTGGCATCTGCCCATAGGAAAACACATAAGGTATCTCTGAAGACAAACTTGGCTGAAGCTGCTCTAAGACATAGGGACTACCATAAACCACCAGAGCTTGTAGATTATTCTTTTTTAAGAGTTTATTAAGGAAATTTTCTGCCACTGGCGTTAGACCTATACTACCCCGAAACGGATTACCTCGAATAAACAACTGTACCAGAGTTGGTTGATTTAAACTAGAATCCCATGAATCTTGAGCAATCAATGGAGTATGGCGGTCTAATAGTTGTAATTCGTAACCTAGCTGTCTTGGTAGTACTACTGCAGGAGCATTACGTCCCAAAAAGTCACAATTTAAGGCATCATCCACCACAATCAGGTTATAGAATTTACGGTTAGTATTGGGAGGTTCTGGTGGCAAAGGTATCGAACCACCAACTTTCTGAGAATCTTGCAGAATATTGGCTACTGTAGTGAAGGCGGATGGTTGTGCGAGTTCAAGTAAAGGGTTTTGAGTTAGGGCTTTTAAATCGGAATCTTTTTCTCTGCTTGCTTGTGTGCCTAATTTCCCGCATACTTTAGCCTTAGCTTCCCAAATACGCTTGACTGAGGCTTTAATGCGCTCTGGTGAAATGCGCCCTGTAGCTACAGCCTCACATACCGATTTAATCGCTCTTGCTGGGCTAACGGGCATCAACAAAATATCAGCACCTGCTTCCACTGCCATAATTGGGGCTTCATCTGCACCATAATCATTAGCGATACCCCCCATAACTAGAGCATCAGTAACAATCAATCCTTCAAATCCCAAACTGCCCCGCAGCAATTGACTCAGCACCTGTCGAGATAATGTGGCTGGGTATTTTTCATCCCAAGCCGGAATCAAAAGGTGGGCAGTCATAACGGCATCTACCCCAGAAGCGATCGCAGCTTTAAAGGGTGGCAATTCAACTTCCTCTAGCCGTGAGAGGGAATGAGGTAATACAGGCAGCTCTAGATGGGAGTCTGTTGCTGTATCCCCATGTCCAGGAAAATGTTTAGCAGTAGTTAACACAGGATACTTTTGAGTACCTTGGATGAAGCTAGTAGCTAATTGACTGACAACTGCTGTTTTTTCACCAAATGCCCGCACATTAATCACTGGATTTTGGGGATTGTTGTTGACATCAACTACTGGTGCTAGTATCCAGTTAATGCCAATTGCCAAGGCTTCCTGGGCAGTGATGGCTCCCATTTGAGAAGCATACAGCTGCGCTTTGTGATCATCTTTAGCCGCAACTGCCCCAATTGCCATAGGTGGAGGAAACCAGGTAGCACTAGCAAACCGTTGACCTACCCCTTCTTCGATATCGGCAGCGATAAGTAAAGGAACTTTTGCCCAGTTTTGCAGTTGTTGCGACCGGATAGCAACTTCTCCAGCGCTACCTCCCACCAAAATCACGCCACCAACACCTAAATCCTGCAACCAATGCTGTAGTTGCTTTGCTGGAGGTTCCCAATCCGGGTACTGAATTTGGTGATCGAACAAGTAGCCAGATGCCCTAACTACTATCATTTGGGCTACTTGTTCTTCTAAGGAGAGGTTCTCCAAATTGTTTAGAGAGTTTGGCTCAGATGAATGTTCCAGCTTTAATCCCATGCTAAGAAAGACCTTGCAAAAATTGCCTAGCAGTTATGTCACCTAGAGAGGCAATTCATGAATTATCCCCCCGACAAGCAAATAAGTATACAATACGCTGAGCTCACAAAAAGCGGGAAATCTCCTCCAACTTGTCAGGCTTCGAGGAAATTTCCCACTTTGTCATTGGTCATTAGTACAAAGGACAAATGACTAATGACTAATGACGCGAAATCCCACGTACTTTAGTCGTGGGATGAGCTTAATTTTTACTTCCTCAAATGCTCCCATTTGACTTATTCAGCCAACCCTAATTAGTCTTCCTGCTCAGATATAGCAGCATGATTGAGCTCTTTGTTCTGACGCTCCTGAGAGAGCTGATTGAGCAATGTCATCATGTGATCGCTATACTCGAGACCTCTATCTTCAATAAATTTGACCTCTGGTGTACGGCGTAAGCGGATGCGTTTACCCAATTCCCGGCGGACATAACCCGTGGCAGACTCTAATCCCGCCATAGTTTCTGCCTTTGCCTCGTCAGTGCCATAAATTGACACATAGATTTTTGTGTGCTGGAGGTCTCCAGAAACGTCTACATTCGTGACGCTCACCATCCCAGCACCTACACGATCATCTTTGATGTCGCTTAATAACATTTGACTGACTTCCTGCTTAATTAGGGAAGACACTCGAGAAATACGGCGATTGGTAGCCATAATGCCCCCTTGCTAACAATATGGGCAGTTTATTGTTCTAGTCTAAACTGAACTTAGCCCTAGCATGGCACGAAGGGTAAAAGTAATGAAAAAGAAACCTGCCACTATCATAAGTATGAGTGCGATCGCAGTTACAGGACGATCTAGAAGTGGTTTAAACCACAAGAAGAACGAATAGAAGATGCCGAAAATGATGCTAATCATGTAGCGGGGATAGCGCAAGACGTTTTCCCAAAAGCCTTCAAACATAGGTAGAGTAGCCGCAATAACTGATTCAGGGTCATTACATTTTAACTGGTATTATTACCAACTGTGACAATTTGTCTTTTGACTCAGGCAGCAGACCCCACTAAGGTACTTAACTAATCTTTAACCTTTCCTTCTTTTGATAAGAGGTTTGCCCCTTGAAGTGGAATTACTGCCAAATTAGTTTAGTTACGCTAGGAATTTTCTTGAGTTGTTCAGCAACAACTAAGGCTGAGCTAGCAGAGTATTCCGTCACTAAAGATAACTCAGTACCTATAAACAATTTACCCCCAACTGCTACTATCGAGACGACTAGTGAGTTAACTACCAAGTTAACAGCAGAAGCACTCTTACCAATTAATACGATCGAGATTGGTAAAAACCCACCACCTGAACTGAATAACCCTGGATCAGTTAGTGAAAAGGTTTTAACGAACCAAACTACAGCAATTACAGAGTCGGTTGCTGAACCATTAGAGGCTACTACTATTGGCATTACCCCTGATGAGCTACCATCTCTAACCTCGACGACTTTATCAGTACAACGGAATGAGCAGGATATTTTCCCTACTTTGTCAGTCCAGAATGTTGACAATTTTAATCTCTTATTGAGTGATAGTAATGATGGGAGTAACTCTGGTAGTGGTGAGCTCCAATGGACTTCAGCTCGACCGGATGGTCATGCTCCTATTAGTGTGATGGGGGAGCATACTCATCAAGCGGCGGAGTTTATGTTTTCCTACCGTTATATGTTCATGAGGATGGATGGGAACCGGGATGGTACTGAGGATCTAAGTGATCAGGAAGTTTTGCAGCAGTTTCCTGTGACTCCGACTGACATGGACATGGAAATGCACATGTTTGGGGGAATGTATGCTCCAACAGATGATCTTACCTTGATGGTGATGGTTCCTTATGTCTTGAAGGAGATGGATCACCTTACCCGTACAGGGGTGAACTTTACCACCAATTCAGAAGGATTTGGTGACCTTCAGCTGACAGCACTTTACAACGTCCTGCGTCAAAATCGACAGCGCTTGCACTTTAATCTAGGGATGAGTTTTCCTACTGGCTCAATTGACGAGCGAGATGATACGCCAGCAGGTAACAATGTGAGGCTACCGTATCCGATGCAGATTGGCTCTGGTACTTTTGATCTGCGACCTGGTATTACTTACTTAGGTCAGGTAGATAAGTTTTCTTGGGGAGCTCAGGGAAGTGCTATAGTCCGCTTGGGAGAAAATAGTAATGATTATCAGCTCGGAGATCAATTTAATCTCACAGGCTGGATTGCTAATAAATGGGTAGATTGGCTCAGTACTTCATTGCGGCTTGACTTCAAAACTTTGGGTAATATCAGTGGAGCTGATCCTCTCCTCAATCCCATGATGATTCCCACTGCAGACCCGGATCTACGGGGTGGTGAACGGTTAGACTTAGGTTTAGGGTTGAACCTCTATGCTCCCAGTGGTGCTCTCAAAGGAACACGCTTAGGGATTGAGTTTGCATTACCTCTTGTTCAATCTTTGGATGGTCCCCAACTGGAAACTGATTGGCAGTTAACTATTGGTTTACAGGCATCATTTTGACACTCCCTGTAAAACAGCAGCGGGGATTCTACTCGCTTGCACTGGCTACACTGGGTGAACGAAATTGTGGTATAGGTTTGAGGTAATACCTCTTGTGCCGGGGTAGTAGCGGTAGGTAGCGGTAGCACATTGCTGTGCCGTACTTCTATTACTTACTGTGCTTGATTTTCAGCCATTTTTTGTCTAAAAAAAGTTGTGCCGTTTTGCTGTTCCGGCAATAGTGCCGTTTCAGTGATACGGTATTGCCGTTTAGCTATGCTGTCATTATAATGATTAGCAGACATAATGACAAATCATCACATCATCTTTCTTTGCTAACGACTAGCAGACTAAGCGACAATGACCATAGATGCATGGTTTAGGAAATTCAGAAGGATGAATGATGATAAACGCAAACTCTCACAAATAAACGCCTATGTCCCATCGGAGATAAAGAAAGAATTCAAACTTGAATGCCTAAAAGCGGGTAAATCTATGAGTGATGTGATTTCTGAATTGGTAAGCGACTGGCTTGGCAAAAGAAGTGAATCTCAAAAAAACTAAGAAAATGACCCACACACCAGTAAAACTGACCTTTGAGCAATATCTCGAATATGACGATGGCACAGATAACCGCTATGAATTGTTCGATGGGGAGTTGGTAGAAGTGCCACCAGAATCAAAAAGAAATATCTGGATGTCCCTGTGGCTAAGAGATGAATTAGTCCAAATGGTTGACCGACGTTTTGTCTTGCCTACTAATTGCTGTGAACTGCAAGTAATTGGGAAGCGACAAAATCGCTTCCCTGACTTAGTGGTGATTAGGGAAGAGCATCTCACCCAACCCGAAAAACGATGCACTATCACTCTCGATATGCCGCCCCCACAGTTAGTTGTTGAGGTCGTCAGCCCCTACAGAAGCCAAAAGGATGAGAACTACAAACGTGATTATGTTGAGAAGCGCCTACAGTATGAGCAGCGGGGCATTCCTGAATACTGGATTGTTGACCCTCAAGCAAAGGTTGTGATTGTACTGCTGTTGGTGAATGGTAGGTATCAGGCAACTGAGTTTTCTGGCAATCAGCGGATTGTCTCTCGGACTTTTCCTGAATTGGGGCTGACAGCTACACAGGTTCTGGAGGCGAGGTGATTAGTGTGGAAGAATTCGGAACATACGATAACGAAATATAGTGTTTCCAAACGAGTTGTAAACCTAGATTGTCGTTTTTTTTCTTATGCCTTGGAGCCCTCTGCCTCGGAGCCTTATTTATTGAAAGCCACTGTAAATTTCACCTCACCCGTACGTTTGCTAAGCATCCCCTTGGCGTAAACGCTATCGCTCAGAGTGTTTAAGCACTTGATACTATCCGGATAAAATCTCTTACTTGAGTAAGGGTAAGTAAGTACGTATGTATAATCAAACAGGACTCAAGCAATGAAAATTAATCGAAAACATCCATTGTTTACAGAACTTACAGCGGATCAAGCGACCACGATCAATGGTGGACATCAATTAAGATTTAACTACTCTCACTGTTATCCCTCGCAAGTTAGCCGTGGCTACTATTCTTCATCTCGACCTCAATATGGTTCCTTCAAGGTTGCTGCTAGTCGTTTAGATTCAGTACTTTTTGATTAATACTCATATCTTTTCTACGCAACCTACTAATTACTGAACCAGCACCTATAATACCCACTGAGAGGAAACCAAGTAGAGAAGCTGGTTCTGGAACTGAAGCGGCTTCAACAATACCTGAGCCGTTAAATCTAAAGTCGAGATTTTGAAAATCTTCTCTGGTAAATTCTGAAGCAACGGGAATTGCAAAATCCAGATTGTCCAAATCAGCAAAAAAAGAGCTTCTATCTTGCGTAACTGACAAATCGTCTAATCCCCAACCTCCTTGAAAAGCGAGTTCAAAACTTTCATTGATAGTAAACGAGCGTAAGAGTCCTAATCCAACAGACTCTAGTCTAATACCTGTTGAAAAGGCAAACAGACCCTCAGTTTTCAGTAGAGCACTACCTAAAAAATCAAATAAAATTTGGTCTGTTTCATCATTAAACGTAATTTCCAAAGATGTATTCAGATCCGATTCAAACTTCTCTTCCATAGACAAAGGAGTGCCCTCTTCATTAACAACATTGGGGAGAGCAGGAGATTCAAATGGATCCGGTGCTGCATCTGCATTAGTCACAGCAAAAGCTTGCAAGGCACCAGGAGTCCTTCGCAGGATTTCCTGACGCTCTTGAGTTGAAAAGAACAAATTACCAGTTGCAGTTCGTATAGCTGTTGAACTTGCAAAGGCATCCGCCCTTCCTACAGAAGTGTCAGCAATAGATACAGCTATAGCGGTTGCCCCTGTTCTCGGCTGATCAGGAAAAGAGAACGTAAAAAAGAAGGGAAAATCAGCATCGCTAGAACGAGTTTGTGCGAATGCTGAAGCTGTGATTGTTTTTAAAGATGCTGCTTCAGCAGTAGGAGAAATCCCCAAGCTCAATGGAGCTAAAGTACCGATAGCGGCGATTCCTATAGGCAAAAATTTACTAGAATTTAGTAATTTCATAAATTTTATCTTAAATAGTAGATTCACTAAGGTTGCTCCATGGGGCGCTACTAGAATAGTCAAGCACTTTATCAACTGGAGCAACAATTATTGATGAGTATACAATCAATGCTCGAAATAAAGCTCTGGTGAATAAATATCTTTACCGAATCTTTAAAAAAATACTTTCAGCGAAATTACTAAGTAATCAAACTGTTCTTTGAGATTATATTTTTTACTAAAATAGGACTTACGCACCGTCACGTAATTATGTCATCCTGAGCAATAGCGAAGGATCTCCAAACGGTCGGTGATGCTTCTCTATCACCTCAGCATGACACTTGAGTGCGTAAGTCCTGTAAAAGATGGAGTTGATAATTGCACAAAAGTGCAATGAATAATTAGGATAAATACTAGCATGTCCTACTTTTAATCAATGAGTTAAAACGCATTTAAATTAGGATTTTTGAAACCCATATTCTTTATCACAAGGGTTTAACTTAAAAAATTTAAATGCAGAATAGCTTAGTCAGTTCCTTAAGGTTCTAAAGTTTGCAAGTATCGGCTGACCAAAGTTTCTAACTCTTCAGGTGAGTAGGATTGGGGAGCAGCGATCATATTCACGCCAATGCCATCAAAGGTGGCAATCCAGGCAGCAGCTTCAAAATCTAGATCTAGCTCCGAACTGATTTCACCCCCTGCTTGCAACACAGCCAGTTCTTCTCCAATAAAGGCTTTAAGGTTAGCGTAGTGACGTTTGTGCTCCTCGACTAATCCACTATCACCCAGTGCTGCTCCCACAAAGGCTAACCAAACCCGCCAAATAGTCACTAGCTCAGGAGTGGTGGGTAATATCCCCAACATCATTACCTTTAGGCGCTGCAACCCTTGAGTACCATCTGCAGCTTGCATCATGATTTCAGCAAGACGGATCATGATTGTTTCCAGCACAAACAGCAATAATTCATCCTTGTTACGGAAGTAGTGGGTTAACACTCCCGTTGTACTGTCAAGTTCACGGGCGATCGCTCGCAAACTGGCTCCTTTCAATCCTTCACGGTTAATTAATCCTAAAGCTGCTGTTGCCACCTTCGAGCGCCACTCAGTTTGCTTATCTACCAGAGCACTCATGTCTGCAAATTTAAATGAAGTACTTGCCTAGTTTATAACAACTGTTATGATGTAAATAGATAACAACTGTTGTGATTTAGTCCTATGGTCTTATCTTCCCTAGCTCCTCAAACTAATAATCTCCCAGCATTAGAAGCTACATTTCCAGTTGCTTGGTATGCGATCGCAGCATCCCATAAAGTTCAATCTAAACCCCTGGGTATCCGTCGCCTAGGGATGGAGCTGGTACTCTGGCGGGATGCTGACGGTAAGATTGTCTGTCAAAGTCGTCACTGTCCTCATCGAGGTGTTGACTTAGCCTTAGGTAAAATTGCCACTCAGAATGGGAAAAGTTGTCTGGAATGTCCTTACCATGGATTTCAATTTGCAGCCAATGGTCATTGTGTATTAATGCCCTGTGAAGGTAAAGGAGCTCAGATTAGTCCAGCTATGCGGGTTGAATCCTACAAAGTGGAAGAATCCCATGGATTGATTTGGTTGTGGTGGGGGAATGAACAAACGGCAGCTGTTGAAATTCCTTGGTTTACGGAACTGAAGGATCAACCCCGTCGTTGGGCAGATGAAGAATTAGTGTGGGATATTCATTTCACCCGTGCTGCCGAAAGTGCCTTGATTGATCTTCATCACTTTGCCTTTGCTCACCATCGGATTGCTAAATCGTTAGGGATGGCGACAGTCAAGCGTATTGACTGCCTGGAAACTCAGGTGACTGGCAATCAAATCAAAACTCAAGGTGTTCTCAAGAGTGAGCGGAAGGGTGGACTTTCCTTTGAATTCAAGAATGAGATTTTATTTCCTAACCTATCTGTTTTTGATTTTGGGTGGGGTGGGACTAAGCTGTTTGTTACCCTAACCCCGATTGATCAGGACAATACTTGGATCAACTTTCGATACTATGCTCCCTTCCGTTGGTCTTTCCTCAGTCGTTTAATTGCAAAGATTGCTGTTTGGTTTGAGTTGAACTTTGTTCAGCCGGATGACTATCGTTTACTCAAATCGACTGTCCCTAACTGCAGTGGTTTAACGGAAAATCGGTTTGTCCATGCGGATCAAACAATCGTGCACTGGCACAGATTGAACAAGCATCATCAGCAGAAGGTCGGAACGCTTCTATGCCACAGTCCACAAGTCGCTGCGAAAAAGTAACACGGAAACTAAGTGGGTAATATTTCAATGGGAGAAACCCTTCATTAAGAGCCAGAGAAAATGTCAAATCGCAAGCATACAACCACCTACCTCCTTTGCTCCAACCGATGCGTTCTGCTAGCATATTCTCCGTTTGAGCATCTACTTTGCCACCAAGTTCTTCCCAGATGCGTTTTTGTACGCTGAAACCAAAGTGACCATCGCTGTATTTTACCCAAAGCTGATCAATCGTGCGTAGGTCGGTACAGGGAATATCTTCTATTGTGACATACTCCCACACTTCCCTATCGGGTAAGTGTGGGCTTCTCAGCGACTCCCGGTATCCCGTCGGACATTAACTGAGCTTTATTAACGAGACGGGATGCCCCACCGCCCCTTTTCAATACACACATACTATTTCAATCTATGTACTGTTGAAATTTTACCCACCCACAGATAGTTCAGTAAAAGAACACTTACTGGATGGAACCCCATATTTCAAGTTGTCTAAGTTCAGTTATTGGTAACCAGCATTTTAGGCTTTGTTACCTTTGTTTATCTTAAATTGTAGCACGAATAGTTGTCCCAAGTGTCTAGAGCCTGGCCGGGATTCATCCCACGCCTCCCCTACGGGGTAGGACGTGGGGCTTCTCCCGGAAGACAGCTAAAATAGTCATCTTCTCCTTCGTAACCAAACGCTTTGAGCATAAAATTGAAGGTTTAGGTATTAGCCTCTTCCCACTTTCCTGCTGCTAAGAGATCACAAAGTCGCGTATAATCTAATCCCCTTTCGGAGCTAAACTCCTCTGGCTCGATGCTTTCAAACATCTCGTCGTTTGCTTCTGACATAGCACTTATTTTTCACTTGATTTATAACCGAGCTATTCCACAGGAAAAGTAACAAAAATTTCCTTATTTACCTCTATCTCCATCGGAGCATCTGGATCATAAGGGGATGTATCATCACCCACAAAAGGCAAGCTTGCATCATTGTTGCATCCAGAAAAGTAAACTTTATAAAACGGCTCTGCTACCGAGCCAACTCCTCTCATTGTGGCTCCCATTGCCTCGGCAATAGCACTAGCTCGGTTTTGAGCATCTCGCACTGCTGCCTGATAAGCGGCTCTTTCTAAAACCTCACAGTCTTTGGCAAAATACTGCACATTTACACTTGAAATAGAGAGAGAATCATTCTTGCTAGTAGCTTCGCTGATTGTAGTGACAATCGGCTCTAAGCGTTCACGAGTCGGTTGTTCGACTTTGACCAATATCTTGGCACTTCCTGGTGTTCCAGTCGAAGGAAAGGGAAAGGGCAACACGCTAGGGCGAGGTGATGTGATTTTCACCTCAATCGCCTCAGTAGTTACACCGCTTGCCACCAGCGCATCAACAATTGCCTCAAAGCTGTCCTTGGTGAGTGGTTTTTGCGCCACCTCAGAGTAGAACAGTGTGCCTTCTGGTAGTGATTCTGGGAAATTGCTGTCCTCAAATTCAAAGATAAGACGCCCCAAGTTGGCTGGTTCACTGGCTCGACCCCTACCTGGAACCCTCAATGCTGATGGATCGGTTACTGGAGGATAAAACAGTTGAGCCATCAGGTAATTACTCGTCTCCGAAGAAGCTCCTCCCTCGGTTGCTAGGGCAGCTAAACTCTCAGCCTTGCCAATCTCAATGGTAGCCGTTCCTAGCCCAACGACCGTTGCCATGAACACTAAATATGAAGTAGCTACCCTTCTCATAATGGAAGAATTACCTTGATAAATTGAATGAGCATTAGCTGATAGTTTATCCCTCTTCTGTCAGACTCCGAAAAATGGGGGTCAAACCTTGATTCTCTCGTTAGGTGTCGTTAGCTGTAATGACGGAATTTCGTCAGAATTTCGGAAAGTGACAGAAGAGGGATATTCGGTAGGGCTTGCTGCATAAGTGTGGAAGCTATGCCAGACAAGTCCGATCCTGTAGAGACGTTGCATGCAACGTCTCTACAGGGTTTTAGGGGTTTGCTCAAAACGGGGGTCGTAAACCCCGATTTCTCAAGGGGTGACAACAAAGCTAAAAAGGAGACAGGGTGTAGGGTGTGGGGTGTGGTGAAAATGAATGTACCTATCACTGCTCAAGAGAGCCTCATCAACCAAACATTCTACCACCATTAATCTTACCTACCACCTATGGTAACCCGAAAATTACGACTTATTCAGCAAGCCCTAGGTAATCTCTGAAAATCAAAATACCTGCCGGACTGTGCGTTACGCTTCGCTAACACACCCTACAAAGGGTACATTCTTTTGCTCTAAACATTGCAATTTCTTAGCTGATTCGGATAAAGTTCAAAAGGAAAATCGGTATTAAGGGCAACTCTTGCTCGGAAACTTTACAATAGGCAAACAGTAGTCTCAGCTACTGGTATAACTTATATCAAATTACCTTCAGGTGACCGCCTGTATCAGTTGATTAGGAGTAGAGGAGGAGTTGCTGTGAAATAGAGGAAGTAATATTTTTAAATCACAATTTAGTATGAGGAGTAAAAGTTGGCAAATTTCATCCCAAAGGAAAAAGAGCTATCTAGCGAATCTGAGTCAGTGGCATCTACAGAAGGGGAAACGCCAGACGTTTCTGAAACTGAGGTTCAACCAGAGCAGCCAGAAGAAGAGAAGAAGCAACCTTCACCAGCTAAAAAGTTAGTGAACCGAGTCAAACAGGGAGCGACTCTTACTGTCAAAGGACTCAAGCGTGCTTCTAGTTATGTTGCCCAGCCATTTACCGGACCGCTGAAACTACATCGCCGCTATTGGTTTTGGCTGGGGCTGGGGGTTAGTAGCAGTGCGATCGCACTTGGTTGGGGTTTGTATGTCCTGGAGAAAAATGTCCCTGACTCTACTGAAGATGTCTTAACTTATGTCAGAGATGACACGATCACCATCAAAGCCTCAGACGGAACTATATTACAGCAAATCGGACCAGCAACTCACGAAACCCTGAAGATTTGGGAAGTACCCGAAACCTTGATTGATGCCTTCATTGCGATCGAAGATCAGCGTTTTGAAGAACATCATGGGGTAGATTTCCAGGGTATTGTCCGTGCTGCGGGTGCTAATTTGCTAGCAGGGAAAGTGGTTGAAGGGGGTAGTACCATCACCCAGCAGCTGGCTAGAATTGTTTACTTTAACCAAGAGGTTAGTTGGTCGCGTAAACTCAAGGAAATGCGTACTGCTCAAAAAATTGAGCATGATGTAGACAAAGAGCAAATCCTGGAGCGTTACTTAAATCTAGTCTATTTGGGTTCTGGAGCCTACGGTGTTGCTGATGCAGCTTGGGTATATTTCAGTAAACCGGTAGAAAAACTGACTCTACCGGAAATGGCAATGTTGGCTGGCTTGCCTCCTGCTCCTAGTGTTTACTCGCCTTTGGTAGAAGGAAAAGTGAGCAATAAAAAGCTCGCCAAAGAGCGGCGTAATCTAGTACTGGAAAGGATGCAAAAAAGTGGGTTTATTACCGAGGCTGAAGCTAAAAAAGCGATCGCATCGCCCTTGAAGATTAACCCAAGTAAACCGAAGCGACTAGAGCGTGAAGCAAGTTACTTTACCGAGTACATTCAACAGGAGTTACCTAAACGAGTCTCTAAAGCGGTGCTGGAGGTGAAGGGGTTAACTATAGAAACGACTCTCAATCGGGAGTGGCAAACAGCAGCGGAGAAAACAATCAAAAATGCTGTAAGCAACTATGGTAGTTACCAGGGATTTGATCAAGCAGCTCTAGTAGCGATCGATCCACGCAATGGTCATATTAAGGCAATGGTAGGGGGCAAAGATTTTAATGACCTAGAAAGTAATAATTATTTAAACCGTGCTACCCAATCTCACCGTCAGCCCGGATCTACCTTCAAAACCTTCGTTTACTCTACTGCGATCGAAGCTGGTTTCTCTCCTAACCGAGGTTACCTCGACTCTGAATACATTGTTGATGGCTACAAACCCAAAAACTATACTGAAACTTTCCGGGGTTGGACTTCGATCATTGAGGCCCTAAAATACTCCGTCAACATAGTTGCCGTCAAAGCCTTAATCTCAGTTGGTTGGGACCCAACTATTGAAATTGCCCACAAAATGGGTATTGAATCAGAGCTCCAGTCTACCTACTCCCTGGCATTGGGAGCATCTGAGGTAAATCTGCTAGAAATGACTAGTGCTTATGGTACTCTAGCAGCCAAAGGAATTCACACCGAACCTTACGGCATCAAGCGCATTCTTGACCAGCACGGCAATGTAATTTACGAGCAGAGTTTAAACAGTCAGCGAGCGCTTGAGGAAGACACTGCTGCAATTATGACCTGGATGTTACAGGGAGTAGTTAACTATGGTACAGGTAGAGGGGCTGCACTGAATCGACCTGTTGCTGGGAAAACTGGCACCACTGATGAAGTTCGTGATCTCTGGTTTGTGGGCTACATCCCTCAGCTAGTAGCCGGGGTTTGGCTAGGCAACGATAACAACAAACCTACTTGGAGTTCGAGTAGTACTGCTGCCTATACCTGGCGTAATTTCATGGTTCAGGTAGTAGAAGACTTGAATGTTGAGAATTTTCCTAAGCGTCCCAATAACCTAGAAAATCGCAAAGGCAATATTAAAGCAAAGCCCATAAAACCCAAACGGGAAATTGTGAAAAAATATATACCACCTACAGTTCCCAAGCAAAATTATACTGGAACCAATAGGCAGTATAGAGGAAACCGCAATTACAACCGTAATTACAACCGTAACTATAATCGTAATTACAACCGTAACTACAATCGCAGTTACAACCAAGGTAGTAGCGGTAGAAGTTACAGCCAGTCTCAACCTGCAAGACGTTCTACTTACCGAGCACCTGCAAGAAACTACTCCGCACCTACCTACTCTGCTCCCAGACAGTCAGCACGCACCTACTCTGCTCCCAGACAGTCAACACGCACCTACTCTGCTCCGAGGCAGTCAGCACGCACCTACTCCGCACCAGTACAAAAAGCAGCACCACCGGCACCGGCACCTGCGGCTCCTGCTCCCAAATTTCAATCTGCACCAATAGCAGCTCCCCCAGCCCCTCCGGCTGCCAGGAAGGTTGCACCTGCAGCAACTGGGGAGTAAGGAGCTAGTACCGCTGCGCGGAATTAAGAATGAAGAATTAAGAATTAAGAATGCTTATAGAGTAAGGATTCTATCGATCTCAAACTGGTTAGTTATAGTCATTTCACATAAGAATGAAACACTTCTTTCCGTCGAAAACCTTTTACAGCAAGATTTACACCAAAAAGTTTGTATCAGTCTAAACTGGAATGACTATACTTCTGCCGCGCTGCACTAGGGAGATAGGGAGCTAGGGGAGACATCTCCAATTCCCAAACAACAAACAACAAAGGACAAACAACAAAGGACAAACAACAAAGGACAAACAACAAAGGACAATGTCAATAAGAGCCTTTGTCACGGGAAGCACAGGATTTATTGGTGCTAACCTGGTGCGTTTACTACTACAGGAAGGATACCAGGTGCGATCGCTTGTGCGTCCCACTAGCCGACTCGATAACCTCCAGAATCTAGATGTAGAAATAGTTAAGGGTGAATTGAATGATCCCAACCTCTACCAACAGATGCAAGGTTCTCAAGTACTCTTCCATGTCGCAGCTCATTATTCCCTCTGGCAGACTGACCGGGAGGCACTCTACCGCAATAATGTCCTAGGAACCCGCAATGTACTCTTGAGCGCTCGTAAAGCTGGAATTGAGCGCACTGTTTACACTAGTTCTGTGGCTGCGATCGGGGTAGGTAAAGCTGGTAAGGTAGTAGATGAAACCCATCAAAGTCCCCTAGAGCAACTGGTAGGTCACTACAAAAAGTCTAAATATCTTGCTGAACAAGAGGCAAAGCAAGCAGCTCAAGCGGGTCAAGACATTGTAATTGTTAATCCTAGCAGTCCAATTGGTCCCTGGGACATTAAACCAACTCCCACCGGTGACATTATTGTGCGCTTCTTGCGTCAACAAATGCCTTTTTATGTAGATACGGGGTTGAATTTCATTGACGTGCGAGATGTAGCCTGGGGACACCTGCTAGCTTTAAACAAGGGCAAATCGGGAGAACGCTACATTTTAGGTAACCAAAACCTTACCCTCAAAGCCATACTTGACCAACTCGGTCTAATAACCGGTATGAGAGCACCTCAACAAACAGTACCGGTTTGGTTACCCTTAACTGTTGCTTGGATTGATGAATACCTGCTTGCTCCTTTGGGTAAACCACCCTCCGTCCCCTTAGATGGAGTTCGGATGTCTCAACAACTAATGTATTATGATGCATCTAAGGCAGTAAAAGAATTGGGTTTACCCCAATCTGACTTGACAAAAGCACTAAAAGATGCAGTGGATTGGTTTGGAGACCATTGATATTTTAGATTTTAGATTTACGGTGAGAGGAGATATTGATGGCAATTCAATTACAACAAGCTCTTGAAGTCGGGAAATACCTAGTCACTCAACGGCTAATGGGACGCAAAAAGTTCCCCCTAGTCTTAATGTTAGAACCCCTGTTCCGCTGTAATCTTGCCTGTTCTGGTTGTGGCAAAATTCAGCATCCCACAGATATACTTAAACGTAACTTGACTCCACAAGAGTGCTTCACCGCAGCTGAAGAGTGTGGCGCTCCCGTTGTCTCCATTCCTGGGGGAGAACCCTTATTACACCCACAAATTGACGAAATTGTCAAGGGATTGGTAGAGCGCCGGAAGTTTGTTTACCTCTGTACCAATGGCTTGTTGTTAGAAAAGAGCCTGGATAAATTTCAACCTTCTCCTTACCTAACCTTCAGTGTTCACCTAGATGGTTTGCGGGATTTACACGATAAATGTGTTGATCGCCAAGGGGTTTTTGATAAGGCAGTACAAGCAATTCGTGCAGCTAAAGCCAAGGGATTTCGGGTCACCACCAACACCACAATTTTTGAGGGAACTGATCCCAAACAAATGCAGGATTTCTTTGACTTTCTCAATACCTTAGATATTGATGGGATGATGATTTCTCCTGGTTATAGTTACGAGTGGGCACCGGATCAAGAACATTTTCTCAAGCGTGAACAAACAAAGGCTCTATTCCGGGAAATTCTGGCTCCCTTCAAGGCAGGTAAAAAGCACTGGAACTTCAATCACAATCCCCTGTTCTTAGATTTTCTCATTGGTGAGAAAGACTACGAATGTACTCCTTGGGGTAGTCCTAGCTACAGTGTCCTCGGTTGGCAAAAGCCCTGCTATCTTTTGAATGAAGGGCATTATACTAGTTTCAAAGAACTGCTACAAGAAACCAACTGGGATAACTATGGTCGTGCCAGTGGTAATCCCCAATGTGCTGACTGTATGGTGCATTGTGGTTATGAACCCACAGCCGCAATGGATGCGATGCAGCCAGGGAATATCGGGCGCTCTGTTGGTGCGTTATTAGGGAGTAGGTAAGTCGGCTAAAGTGCGATCGCAAATACTCCAGATGCCCGACTTATTAAAGAAGTCGGGCATCTCGCCTGCATGAGAGCGTAGGGTGGGCAAAATCGATATTTTTAACAACTGGACTGATAAATTGCCCATTTTGGTAGGATCTATCGTGCCTAAAATGGTACTGGGCGTATGCAATCATTGGTGTCAACTTAAAGTGAAATCCTTGCCTCACTGCCCAACCACCCAAACCGAGTCAAGAAGCTGTTCGAGCAAAACTTCAAGCGGCAAAAGCTAAGTTTGAGTCTCGATCATGAATTTTTTGGTGGATCACAATTTGAGAGGACATGCCGTACTTCTCTCAGGCACTATCTTGAATGGTGACTGGCTAGATTTGCGATCGCACTAGAATTAGAAAAGACAAATTTTACTACCTGAAGTATCTACCACTTATTTTTCATATTGAATGGATGTAGAAACGTTACTACAACGTCTAGATATCGGAGAAGATGAAGACCTTGAGTTCAAATCTGCCAATGGAGGATTACCAAAAGATTTGTGGGAAACGGTATCTGCCTTTGCCAATACAGATGGAGGCTATATTGTACTCGGTGTAAGTGAGACTAAGGGTAGGCTGAGCATTTCTGGAGTACGCAACCCCAATGGTGCACAGAAAAACTTCTGGGATATTCATAACAACCAACAAAAACTCAATACCCCAATCTGCTCTAACTCTGATGTAAACGTTTCAAAAGTTGATGGACACAGCTTAATCACTATTTGGGTACCCAGAGCCGCACGTACCCAGCGACCTGTGTATATCAACAATAATCCCATGACTGGCAGTTACAAACGTAATTATGAGGGGGATTACCGCTGCACAAAAGAGGAAGTGTGGCAGATGATACGGGATGCCAGCGATAGCCCTCAAGACCTGCAAATTTTAGAAGGTTTTGAACTTGCTGACCTCGATCCAGAAACAGTGAAATCATTTCGCCAGCGGTTTAGCTCCAGGGAACCTGATCACCCTTGGCTGGCTCTAGATGATCGGAATCTGCTCTGTCAGCTAGGTGGTTGGCGTAGAGATCGCAACACAGGTAAAGAAGGATTAACATTAGCTGGTTTACTTATGTTCGGTCGTGAACGTACTATCCAAGATTTCCTGCCTTACTACCAGCTTGATTACCAGGAGCAGCTTTCTGATGATCCAGAGACACGATGGACTTATCGCTTAACCATTGATGGAAGATGGGAGCCTAATCTTTTTAACTTCTACTATCGGGTCTATAGTCGCTTAGTTAATGATTTAGATGTCCCATTTCAACTTGACAAGGGCGCTGTGCGTCAGGGTGAAACCCATGTACATGAGGCACTGCGAGAAGCTTTAGTTAATACCCTAATCCATGCTGACCATCAATCTACACGTCCCATCAGAGTTATTAAACTATTAGACGGTTTCTTCTTCTCTAATCCCGGTCGTTTGAGAATCTCTCGTCAGCGTCTTTATGAAGGTGGTATTAGCGATGCTCGTCACCCGAACCTGCAAAAGATGTTTCAAATGTTAGGTTTAGGAGAAAAAGCAGGCTCTGGTTTTCAGAAAATTCTCCGTGCCTGGAGAGAGCAGCAATGGTTTAAACCCTTAGTGTCAGAAAAATTAGACTTGGAGCTGACATCTGTTGCTCTATCAATGGTCAGCCTGATACCCGAAAATGTTGAGAAGGAATTAAAAGAGATTGTAGGTGATGACTCCTATTGCGGTCTGACTGAGCTAGACCGAATTATCCTGGTACTAGCCCATAGATTTGGAAACATTAGTAATGCTGACATTCAGTGTTATAGACAGGAGCATCCCAGAGAAATAGGCGAATGCCTCAAGCGTCTTGTAAATAAGGGCTGGCTTGAACAATTTGGTCGTGGTCGTGGTACCCACTATACTCTCCCAAACCAAAATCAATCTGATTTGCTTTCACTGTTTCCAAGCTCCGAACATTACGAGTCCAGCTCCGAACATTACGAGTCCAGCTCCGAACATTACGAGTCCAGCTCCGAACATTACGAGCGTTTGCAGAAGATTGCAGCTCCTATCCGTGAGAAAGGTCGCGTAGATAAGAGCATAGTGGAGAAAGCCATTCTAAAACTTTGCTCCGAACATTACCTCCAACTCCGAACATTAGCTGACCTGTTGGGACGCGAACCAGACAGCATCCGGAACCACTACGTCAAGCCAATGCTCTCAGAGAATTTACTGGAACTCAAATACCCAGATCAACCTAATCACCCTTATCAGGCATACAGAACTGTATCATACTGAATCGGGTTTCCATACCTCCCCTAACAAATCAGAGAGAATTCAACCAGTGATCACAAGTTACATTTCTCATATAAGCAGGTACACAAAATTAATTGCCTATTTTAGTAATAATAATATATCCTTAGATAAAAGAAGGCAAAATGGTGATTCATATGAGATTTATTAGAGAATTAAATGCCGAAACAAAAAAGCTTTTAGAAAGAATAAGTTGGCAAAGTAAATTTCCTCAAGTGAGAGACAGAGCAAAATGTATACTGTTGAGTCATCAAAAATTTTCTATTAACGAATTAGCGTCAATATTTAGAGTTAATAGAAAAACTATATATAATTGGTTGACTAGGTGGGAAGATCAACAATTAAAAGGAATCTACAATCAAAAAGGTAGGGGCAGAAAATCCAAGTTAAATCAGGAGCAAAAACAGCAAGTAAAAAACTGGGTTAAATCTGAACCCAAAAGCCTCAAAAAAGTTAAACTTAAAATCAGTAAAGAATGGTCAATAGACGTAAGTAAAGAAACAATAAAAAGAATTATAAAAAAGTTGGACATGAAATGGAAAAGAATGAAGAGAGGAATGAGTAAAATCCCTGATGAGTGGGAGTTAGAGGTGAAACTGCCTAGACTAGAAGAGCTAAAAGAGCAAGCTAAAAAAGGAGAAATTAACTTAAGATATTTAGATGAAAGTGGATTTTCTTTGAAGCCAGATATTCCTTACGGATGGCAAGAAAAGTTAGAAAGAATAATTCTTAAGAGTTGCCAAAGTAAAAGAATAAATGTTCTGGGATTAATGGGATGTGAAAATCAATTAGATTACGAAATACATCAGGGTACAATTGACAGTGAAATTGTCATTAACTTTTTAGATAATTATAGTAAAGATTTAAGAAAAATTACTGTTGTAGTTATGGATCAAGCTTCAATCCATACAAGCGATAAAATACTCGAAAAATTAGAAGAATGGAAAGCCAAAAAATTAGAGATATTTTGGTTGCCAACTTACTCGCCAAAGCATAACTTAATCGAAATTCTCTGGAAATTTATTAAGTATGAGTGGATTGAAATTGATGCTTACGAAAACTGGGACAGTTTTCTTAAATATCTCAAAAAAGTGCTTGACAATTTTGGTGAAGAATATGTAATTAATTTTGTGTAGGTGCTTAAGTGGGTTTTCGTAACCGGATTTAGTATCAGTACCGGAAAAGAAACTGGATTAAGTGCTGAGGCTTGGCGATCTCTAAAAATCCGTGCATAAATAACTTATACCAATTCTCCATGAAGATGCAATTAATACCTAGCAGCGATCGCACTCAAGATCGCTTATCCTAATATCAGCCAATTGCCTCCTAAACTACGAGATTATGTTGAAGACTCTCAAGATAGAAAACTTTCGCGGCTTCGAGTCGTTTGAGCTTCAGCAACTTGGTAGAGTCAATTTGCTGGTTGGTGTCAATAACAGTGGCAAAACATCAATCCTAGAAGCAATTAAACTGCTATGTTCACAGGCTAATCTTGAGCCGCTTCGTGATCTAATGATTGAACGAGGTGAGTATTCTTGGAATGATGACAAAGAAGCTCCTGATCTTAATGTTTGTCATCTTTTTTATGGGCATGACATTGAAAAAGTTAGTACATTTTCTATATTAGGGATAAATGATCATAATCAACAGAAGCTTTTTGTCTCGATAGGAGTAGATCCAATTCTTAGTCACCAGCTTGCTGAGACTCCAGTTGATGATCCCTTACATGAGTTAGCAAAAAGGCTTTATTTGAGTATTAATTGGACTCATGGAGACGCACTAGTATTCAGGCAACCACTTTTATCACCTAATGGATGTCTATATCTTTCTGATCAAGATATTCATAGCTGGCGCATAGCTAATAAAAAGCTAACCCCAAAAACAAAATTAATCAGATCATCCTCCCTAACTATAGAAACAATGACTGAACTGTTCGAGCAAATAGTACTGACAGCGGAAGAAAAACTTATATATGAAGCACTTCAGACTATTGAACCTAGAATTGAGCGTATTGCATCAGTTAGTTCTGGGAGATATAAGTATTCTGGTTCTCGCGGTGGCTTTGTTGTGCGTCTTTCTGACAGTGAGCAACGTGTACCTATTGGTAGTTTAGGGGATGGAATATGGCGTATGCTGGGACTTGCACTCGCAATTGTATCTGTAAAAGGAGGAGTCCTACTTATTGATGAAATTGATACTGGTCTCCACTTTACTACTTTGTCTGATATGTGGAAGCTAATCTGGGAAACAGCCAAAAAACTAGATGTGCAGGTTTTTGCAACTACCCATAACAGTGACTGTTGGACTAGCTTAGCTACCATTGCCAGCCGGGAAGACGTAGCGGCTGATGGCATTACCATTCAACGTATAGAACCAGATAAAAAAACAAGTGTAGTTTTTACCGAAAAAGAAATTGCCATTGCAGCAGAACGGGGAATTGAGGTGCGCTGATTATGGCAAAGAGACACCAAAATCTTTTGCTAGTGGAAGGTGAACAAGAGAAACGAACTATACCTTATTTGATAGAAGCTAACGGAATTGACTGGGGAATAAAAGATAACCCAATTGTCTATATTAAATCTCTTGATGGCGACAGAAATGTTATTGAACCGTCAACCATTTCTACGGAATTAAAAGCATCAGGACTTACCTCTCTAGGATTAATGGTAGATGCTGATGATAATCCATCCGGACGATGGCAGAGTATAAGGAATTCTTGTTTACCAGCTATTCATGATATCCCTGAAGAACTGCCTGAGACAGGATTAATTCATTGCCTGCCAAATGAGGTTAAGTTTGGTGTCTGGATTATGCCAGATAACAAAATGCGAGGAATGTTGGAAACTTTCTTGGCATACCTGGTTCCAGATGAGAGTGAACCACTTTGGGAATATGCTCAAGAAGCAGTATCAGCAGCTAAAAATAGAAACGCACCTTTCAAAGATGTTCATCTAGATAAAGCTCACATTTTCACTTGGCTAGCTTGGCAAGAACCACCAGGAAGACAACTACACAATGCCATCATGGAGAGAATTCTAGATCCCAAGCATCCAAAAGCTCAGACGTTCGTGAATTGGTTCAAGAATTTGTACAACTTGTGAGTTGCAATCGCATTTTTTCATCATCAAGACCGTAAGTTTAGCTCACAAATGGGGTAGTTTATTATAATGAACTGGTGTCAGCTTATTAATTGCGGTCTGCTACAGATTCACCAGCCATGACTCAAGCACATCTGAAAACCCCAATAGTTTATCCAGAACCCGACGGCTCTCCTATGGCAGAAAGCGACCCCAATCGAGATTATCTGGTTTATGGTGTTGAATCCCTCAAACTCTATTTTCAACATCGTACAGATGTCTACGTTTCCGGTAATCTGTGGCTATCTTACGAGCAAGGGGTTCCCGATGCGGTTGTTTGTCCTGATGTGTTTGTTGTCTTTGGAGTGGAAAATCGTCCCCGCAGAAGTTACAAAGTTTGGGAAGAAAGTGGGAAAACGCCGGACTGGATTCTAGAGGTGACTTCTAGAAGTACCCGAAATAAGGACGAACGAGAGAAACCGGATACTTATGCTCGAATGGGTGTGTCGGAATATTTCCAATATGACCCCACTGGAGATTATCTTAAGCCAGCACTGAAAGGGCGGCGTTTAGTGAAACAGAACTATCAAGTCCTCACCCCCAATCATTTAGAAGATGGAACACTTTCTTTCCCTTCTCAGGTGTTAGGGTTAGAGATGCATCTACTTCGAGATGGTCAATTGCGGTTTTTTAATCCTCAGGCTCAAGAATATTTACGAACTTATCGTGAAGAAGGAGAACGAGCTGAATACGAACGAGAACGAGCTGAATACGAACGAGAACGAGCCGAGCGGCTCGCCGCACGATTAAGAGAACTCGGAATCGATCCATCGGAATTAGTTTAATATCGTTCAAATCACTGATTGGACATCGGGAGATTGGAGAACTGGGGGAGACAACGGAGGAATTACCAATTACCAATTACCAATTACCAATTACCAATTACCAATTACCAATTAACAATTAACAATTAACAATTAACAATTAACAATTAACAATTAACAATTAACAATTAACAATTAACAATTAACAATTAACAATTCCCAAATCCACAGCTATACGGTGAGCACAGGCAAATCCGGAAAATGCTACTGCATTCAAACCCTGTCCAGGAAAAGTACTATCACCCACACAGTACAATCCCGGTACTGCTGTGCGATTAAACGGCATCCCTAACAACCCCATTAACTTGCGCCTTGGAATTGGACCATAAGTCCCATCTTCTCGACCTAAAAACCGTTTATGGCTGCGTGCCGTACCTATCTCCATATAGCCTAGTCCGGCATCTAAACCAGGAAAAATCTTATCCAATCTTTCAATCAAGCGTTGTGCTGCATCTTCCTTTTTCTGTTCATATTCCTTGACAGACAATCCCTGCCAATTTGACATCCAACTAGGAGTAAAAGTGTGGACAATATGGTAGCCGGCTGGTGCTAAATCTGGATCAAGCAGAGTAGGAATTGAAACAAAAATTGTGCCTTCTGGGTCTTCCATTTTTTCCCAGTCTTCTAGCACAATATGGTGACATTCTGTACCTGCTGGGAAAACTGACTCTTCAACTCCCAAGTGCAAACTTAAAAAACTGGGTGACTTCTGATAACGTTGTTGCCACCTCTTTTCTGCTGCTGGCATCTTCTCTGCTGGCAACAATTTATTAAAAGTATCCCACCGGGTAGCATTGGAGACAATTCGCTTGGCTCGATATTCCTTACCAGTGGTAAGCTTGACACCCACTGCCTTGCCATTGTGAGTCAGAATTTCCTTTACTCTCGCCTTATACTGAATCTGACCCCCAGCTTTCTCCAATCCCTCCACCAGTTTTTGGGCAATTTTACCTACACCTCCTTTAGGATAATTAATGCCACCATAATGTCGGTCTGAGAATACCATCCCAGCATTAATCATTGGTGTCTTGTCAGCAGGTACAACTGACCAACAGTAGCACTCCATATCAATAAACTTTAATAATTGGGGGTTACTAATATACTTGCGAGCAATGTCACCTGCATTCTGAGGCAAGTACTTGACTAAACCCAAACAAGCCAGCGGATTTTGGAAAAATACCCGCATTAGATACCGGGGTTCTTCCAAAGACAGTAACTCGATCGAGTTCAGGCAGTTGAATACCTTCCAACATTCGTCATAAAACTTGCGAATACCTTCCCGTTCTTGCGGGAAGTGAGCAGTTAGTTCTTGCAAAAAATTCTCATAATCTTGATGAACTTTCAGCTCCAAACCAGCAGGAAGATGATAATGAATCTGCACAGGGTCCCGAATAGTTTCCAAGCTAACATCCACTGCTTCAAGTGCCCTAGTGAGGAGATTAGTCGTTCCCTGGGTACCAAAGCCAAAAATCATCGATGCTCCTACATCAAAGCGATACCCTTCTCGCTCAAAATAGCCAGAGCTACCACCAGGAATGATGTAGCTCTCCAGTACTAGTACTTTGGCTCCTTTGGCAGCTAGTTGGGTTGCTGTTACTAGTCCTCCAATTCCAGAGCCAATAACAATGACGTCAAATACCGATGATGCCTCAGAGAGGGAACCGGAGCGATCAGTCAATGAGCGAGAGTTGAACGCAGCAGTCATGAAAATACGCAGTTTTTTAGGAAATTAGCCTGACGTATTTGAGTTTAACGTTTCTTGAGCAAGATTCTAAATAAAAAGTAGGGGTCAGCTTGCGATCGCTTACTGCCCCCACCTGCCGATCCTTAATAGATGAGGAGAACACTAAAATTAAATATAGAATTATTGAAAATAAATGTCAATACTTGGAAGGATAATTGCTCAAAGAGCAGAGCTAGAACACCCAGCCAGAACCTCAAAAGCATTATTATGGTTGCTGGACTTCACTCTGTCATTCCTTCTGACCTAGCTTTTATGACTCTTCAACTCCGTGTTTATGTCCCACCCCATCCCCTGATTAAACATTGGCTAGGGGTTGCCCGTGATGTGGCAACACCTTCGCCACTGTTTAAAACTGCGATTAAGGAATTGGGACGCTGGCTAACCTATGAAGCAGTTCGTGACTGGTTACCCACGGAGGAAATGGTAATACAGACGCCCCTAGCTCCGTGCACAGTGACGATAGTAAATCCAGAGAAGCCACTAGTTGTAATACCAATTCTGCGAGCAGGATTGGGATTGCTAGAAGGAGCTCAAACCTTGTTACCTTTGGCCTCGATTTACCATCTGGGTATAGTGAGGAATGAGGAAACCCTTGAAGCCAGCTGTTACTTAAATAAATTGCCCCAGCAATTTGATCCCCAGACACGAATATTAATTACTGATCCGATGCTAGCAACTGGTAACTCTATGATGGTGGCGATGGCAGAACTAACCAAGCGAGGTGTTGATGCGGCGATGATACGGATTGTCAGCGTTGTTGCAGCTCCACCAGCATTAAAAAAGTTAGGTACAGATTATCCAGGTTTGAACATTTATACTGCGATGATTGACGAAGAGCTTAACTCTCAAGGCTATATTGTTCCAGGATTAGGAGATGCAGGCGATCGCATTTTTGGCACTTCCAGTTAGTAGGCAACAGGATTAGTCAACCGTTAATCTTGAAGTATTAATAAATCAAAGGTAAAACAGAAATATGAGTCAACGGGATGGTTTTACAAGCGGATTTTTCGCTGGAGCATTATTTGGCGCCTTGGTTGGTGGAATAGCAGGAGTTCTGGTTGCTAGTCAAAAAGATAATGAAGATGAGGAGCAAGAGCAGTCTTTTCTCAATTCCAGCTTATCAAAAGCTAGAGCTATTAAGGGTAGAAAGAGTCAGATGAAGGCTGAAGAAAGTATTGAAGCAGCTCGTCGCAGCTTAGAAGATAAAATTGCCCAACTTAATACAGCAATTGATGATGTTCGTCAACAGCTGGGTACGGTAAATGGAAATGTGACGGAAGTAAATCGGGAGAAAACACTTGATCCTTGAGCTGAAAAGCCTTTTCTCGATCTTAGATAAGATTAACTTAGATAAGATTTAAGGATAAAAACGCTCAGAGGTGATTCATCTTGCTAGCAGCATTACTCTACGGTCAAGAAGATTTGCGATTGGAAGAAGTTCATGTCCCCACAGCTGCTACAGGTGAGATTGTGATTAAAGTTGGGACGGCAACAACCTGCGGTACAGATCTGAAAGTATGGCGTCGTGGTGGTCATGCCAAAATGCTGCAACTCCCTACATTATTTGGTCACGAAGCCGTCGGTGAAATTGTTTCCCTAGGAGAGGGAGTCACGGGCTGGAAAATTGGCGATCGCGTAGTTGCCAACAACTCTGCTCCCTGTATGAATTGTTTTTTCTGCCATCGCCGCGAGTATTCCTTGTGTCCCAATTTGATCTTCAACAATGGCACTTTTGCTGAGTACCTCAAAATACCCTCACCAATTGTGCAACATAATCTCTTAGCCGTACCAGATCATTTGGATAATGCTCTAGCATCAATGACAGAACCCCTCGCTTGTGTGTTGCATGGGGTAGCATGTTCTAATATCCAACCTGCTGACCGGGTAGTGGTCATCGGAGATGGTGCAATTGGTCTGATGTTCACGGCAGTAATAGCTCAGCAATCAGTCGCAGAGGTGTTTCTCTTCGGGGGTCATGAGCAACGCCTGCAAATTGGGGCAAAATTAGGGGCATCTCGAACATTTAACTACCATAATTTAAGTGATGTACCAGCATTGGTGCGAGACTTAACTGATGGTTGGGGGGCAGATATTGTAATTGAGGCAACGGGTATCCCCAGTGTTTGGGAAACTGCGATCGCTTGTAGTCGTCCTGGTGCCACTATTAACTTATTTGGTGGCTGTCCTCGGGATACCACCATTACCGTCAGTACCGAACAACTACATTACAATGCTTTGACCCTCAAAGGTGTCTTTCACAACACACCAACCTTTGTCCGAGAGGCTCTATCACTGTTAGCAAGTCGAGTTATACCCTTTGAACTACTCATTAGTGACTATAGACCCCTAAAGGATTTAGAGCAGGCGTTTGAAGATATGAAAAATCGTCAGGCAATTAAAGTTGCAATTCAACCAAGCTAATGAAAAATAGACAACTAAGACAAGCAAAGACAAAAAGCCCCAATAAATATTTTTTACTTTTTCCTTTTTACTTTTTCCTGTTTACCTCTGCTGCCAAAGCTCTACCGGGGGAGAGTACTGAGACAGTTGCTGCCTGGATCAATGCTCATCCCACCCTACGACCTAATGTTATTGATGGATTAAGAGTGCGCAAGAGCAATACAGCTGCTCAGCAGTTTACCTTTGAAGCTAGTGTGTTGCCTCCAGGTGAGCTGACTTTGGTCAAAGACCGAGGGCAAATTCGTAAGGAACGCATTGCCTTCTATGACCAGATTAATGGTGTGACACCTAACCGGCTGAAAGAATCTCTAAGAGTCATCTACGGTCCAGCGATTTATCAAGACTACCAGCGAGCTAGACTAGTGTACGACTACCCCACCCCAGAAACTGTAGATTTAGCACGGCGGCAAGAGCGACCTTTATTGGCTGCTCAGGAGGGAGAATTACTCTTAGGAGAGCGCTATGCTTATTGGATGGAGGTAACCAATACTGACAGTGGCAAGGCTTTCTATGGACACTTAACTATTTTCCCGAAAGAATATTTGGACAAGCTAGAAACACAACTGCGCGATCGCTAGCAATAGAACGTTGATAAGGAGTAACAACCAGAACCGATTTAATTGGTCGTTGTACTCTATCTCCATCTCGAGTAACTCTGCCATAAAAAGTCTCACCTTGGTAATAAAGAGCAGAAGAACTTCCCCCATCTAAATTCATCGCTTTTTCTACTCCAAAACTTTTCATAAATTCAGCCAATTCTGGCAGAGATACTCCACTATTTTGGGGTAATTCTGGTTTTTGAGCCGCCATGACTAGTAAAATATCACCCTCATAAGTAATGCCCACCGCGCTCCGTGCATTGAGCCGTTTAGTTCCCAAGGCATCACGAATAACTTTCCCGTCTTCAAAATCCAAAAAGCCTTCTTGAAATAAAGTTAGCGCTGGTAGCAAACCTGGCCCACCTCCTAGGGCATCAACTAAGATACAATCTTCAGGAATGGCTTCGCTGTGTAGGGCAATATCATAACGAAAAGTTGACCCACAACTGTAGCGGCGAAATTCAGTCCGGTTGAGAATTTTATCTAAGTAAGGCGCATTGTTAGGATTATCCATCAGCCCTTCATTGAGCCGGGGATCTGCGACTAATTGCCCTTCTTGGACAATGTAAGATGTAGTTTTTTGGTTGTTAGGGTCAAAAAAACCACCGTTGATTACTACTAATGTCTGATGCTGTTGGGCAAAGTGTTCCAAAGAAATGAGTTGTTCAGACGAAGCAGTTTTTACGACAAAGCCACTGGAAACAGGAATCAAGAGACTGTGGACTACACTTGAATCTAGTTGATGGGACTGATAGTTAATTTGGGCTTCTGGCAGCGTTTTGGCAATTGCAAATTTGGTATGTCCTACTTCGTTCCAGAAACCTAATAACAGAGCAAATAACAAACTAATAACCAGCAAACTTAGCCAAAATACCTTTCTCATATAGCGTTTCTCATACTTGTGAGGTACATTAGTTATTGGTTTTTGGGAATGGGGAATGGGGAATAGGGAATAGGAGATATACCTCATGGATACGAGAATTGCTATATCACATTCTATTCTTCAACACTCAAAAAAGCTCTGCCACACCTTTTTTCGCTCACCCCCTCAAGCTACAATGCGATCTGGCAAAGGTTCTTGCTAGCTCACATTGAAGTTAATTCGGAAAATTAAACCATGATCCACGACGTTTTCATGCCAGCCCTCAGTTCTACCATGACCGAAGGCAAAATAGTTGCCTGGGAAAAATCACCGGGGGATAAAATCGAAAAAGGTGAAACCGTGGTAGTGGTTGAGTCTGACAAGGCGGATATGGATGTTGAGTCCTTTTATGAGGGCTATCTGGCAGTAATCACAGTACCGGCTGGTGAATCTGCTCCTGTAGGTGCTCCAATTGCACTAATTGCAGAAACGGAAGCAGACATTGAGGTAGCTCAACAAAAAGCGGCTCAAATGAGTCAACCATCGGCTGTGGCAACTAAGGAGCAAGCAACAGCAGCACCTGAGCCTGTACCAGCAACTACAACTGTAGTTCAAGACAGTCCCAGCCGCCGCAATGGCAGGATGATCGCCTCTCCTCGCGCTCGTAAGTTAGCTAAGGAACTAAAGGTAGACCTTAATACATTAAAAGGTACCGGTCCCCACGGACGTATTGTTGCTGAAGATGTAGAAAAAGCTACAGGCAAAATTAGCACTCCTGCTCCTGCTCCAGTAACCCCAACGACTACTGTCCCCTCAGCTCCTTCCCCAGCAGCAGTAGTGCCTACCCCAGGGATAGCTACTGGTGAAGTTGTAGCTTTGAATACGCTGCAAAATGCGGTAGTACGGAATATGGTTGCTAGCCTACAAATGCCTACTTACCGGGTTGGGTATACCATTACCACTGATGAGTTGGATAAAGTCTATAAACAAATTAAGTCTAAGGGAGTGACAATGACAGCACTGCTTGCTAAAGCAGTAGCAGTAACGTTGCAAAAAC
The DNA here is from genome assembly GCA_965222765.1 of Caldora sp. Classification (GTDB taxonomy): domain Bacteria; phylum Cyanobacteriota; class Cyanobacteriia; order Cyanobacteriales; family Coleofasciculaceae; genus Caldora. The sequence goes on along the minus strand of CBDCVG010000043.1, from coordinate 69,025 downwards.
ATCCTCTGGTTAATGCCAGTTATACAGAAGGAGGCATTCAATATCAAAGTGCCATTAATATTGCTGTAGCTGTGGCAATGGATGATGGTGGCTTGATTACGCCAGTATTAAAAAATGCGGATCAAGTGGATATCTATTCTCTGTCTCGCGGCTGGAAAAATTTAGTAGAACGTTCCAGAAATAAGCAATTGCAACCAGATGAATATAACTCTGGCACCTTCACCCTATCGAATTTAGGGATGTTTGGCGTTGACCGTTTTGATGCCATCTTACCACCAGGACAGGGTTCAATTTTAGCGATTGGGGCATCCCGTCCACAAGTGGTTGCCACTGCTAACGGTTGGATGGGGGTGCAGCGTCAGATGCAAGTAAATATTACCTGTGATCATCGGATTATTTACGGTGCTCATGCAGCAGCCTTCTTGCAAGACTTGGCAAAGTTGATTGAAACTAATCCGCAGTCACTAACTATGTAGGGTTTGCTGAAAAAGTCAAATGGAAGCATTTAAGGAAGTACAAAGTAACGAGTAACAAGTAACAAATTTTGAGTTAATCTCAACGAAAGTGCAAGGAAATTGAATCAAATGGGCTCAATTTCTTTGCACTTATTCAGCAAGCCCGAATTATTGTCTTTAGCGCTGTGCTTAGCCCAATTGCCTACTTCAGCTGATATTGTTGGTTAAACCGCACATTCCTGCGTAAGCTATACCGACTGCGTCAACGGTATCATCAATGGGAAGTTGTTTCAAATCAAAAAGGGACTGGATAATTTCAGCTATTTCATTTTTGGTTGCTCTGCCGTTACCAAGGTGTGCCTTCCAACTTGCTTGATGGAGGGATATAGGGAGCAGCCCTGCTTCTCGATAACAAACCAAATTAATAATTCCTACTGCCTGTAAAACTCCTCCAGCTGCCTTTATTTGTCTACTAAAAAAAGGCATTTCTAATGCTATATTATCTGGGGAGAATTCCTTGAGTAATTCCATCAAATCTTGTTCTATTTCTACAAGCCTTTGAGGAGTAGTTAAGTTTTTACTTGTCTCAATTGTGCCACAATCAACCAGATGAGGTTGATTGTCTTTGTCTTCAGCGACAATGCTCCAACCAATGCGAGCAAGTCCAGGATCTAAACCGAGCCAGTAGTTGTCTAATTCCATAGATTGCAATAATTAGGGGCTGCTGAATAAAAGCATAACCTATAAAATTTTACCTTAATGTCGGCAGAAGGCTCCCGCTATAACCGAGGCGGATTTATCGAGGCGTAGCCGAGTACCGCCAATGGTTTAGCGGTGAGATGAATGCCGACCAGCTAACAATTGAGCGGTAGCGAATCCAAATAATTATACCTGTATTCGTAGTCGGTAAAATATGTTATGCTTGGTCTCATGCTAGTCATTGAAGCCAAGCTCAAAGGAACCAAAGTTCAGTACAGCAAGTTGGATGAAGCAATCCGAACAGGGCAGTTCATCCGCAACACCTGTTTGCGCTATTGGGAAGATAACAGACGGGTCACTCGTAACGACCTCCAAAAGCTTTGCGCCCTACTAGCTAAGGACAAACTTGCCCCTTGGGCGAAAAAACTCAACTCCCAAGCAAGGCAGGCTCACGCTGATAGGGCATGGTCTGCCATTCAGCGTTTTTATGAAAACTGTAGATTAGGAAAACCCGGTAAAAAAGGCTATCCTCGCTACAAAAAATTCAGTCGTTCCCTCGAGTACAAAAATTCAGGGTGGAAATTGTCTGCTGAGAGAAGGACTATAACTTTCACTGATGGTTTTCAAGTCGGAATGATGGATTTGTGGAGTTCTAGGGATTTAGTTTGGACCAGGGAAAAACAAATCCGAAGAGTTCGAGTCATAAGACGTGCTGACGGCTACTATGCTCAGTTCTTAGTGGATTGGGATAGACGAGAGAAGCATGAATTTCAAGGGAAAATGACGGGAATTGATTTAGGACTAAAAGAGTTCTATACCGATTCCGATGGAAATACTGTTGACAACCCTCGATATTTGAGGAAATCCGAACGAAGATTAAAGATGCTTCAACGTCGAGTTTCCAAGAAACATGTTGAAAAGAAGAAACAGTCTAACAGATACCACAAGGCACGCAAGGCTTTAGCGAAGCAACATCTGAAGGTAAGTAGACAGCGTGAAGACAAAGCTCGTAAAGATGCTTTGGCGCTAGTTAAGTCGAAAGATTTAATTGTCTACGAGGACTTGAAGATAAAAAACATGGTAAAAAATCACCAGCTAGCTAAATCCATCAGCGATGCATCTTGGTATCGATTCACCAAATGGCTTCAATACTTTGCCAAAGTGTATGGTGTGATAGTTATTGCTGTAGTGCCTCACAATACAACTGTTGATTGCTCATGTTGTAAGGCGAAGGTGAAGAAAACACTTAGCACCAGAACACATAAATGCAGTAATTGTAAAACGGTATTAGACCGCGACCATAACGCAGCCAAAAACATCTTGAAAAAAGGATTATTGTTATTAGCTGAATATTTAAACGGTACTGTAGGGCATACAGAATCCGGAGCCAAAAGCTCGAAAGCGCAGGGAGAAACTGACCTCTGGCTCAAGAACGGAGACGCTCTGGTTCTAAGTCGGCTCGATGAACTGCGAACCAAGAACTCTTGGGAATCCCCTGCTATACCTCGTTAGAGGTTAGCGGAGGGAGGATGTCAATCTCAGGACTTACGCAAAGCCTCGATTTGTAGGGTGTGTTAGCGTAGGCGTAGCGTAACGCACCTTTAAATCTATATGTTGTTTCTCTCCTGCAAAACCAGCCTCGTATAGATAGGATTGAGTTAGAAGCTATCTGCCACTTTTGCCTATGACTGAGGAACATAATGCTCACTCCCCTGCAACTGATTCTCAGGAGTTGGATGAATCTACTAAAAATAGTACAAATGAACCACAAAAGGATTCTTGGACAAACCGCATTACTGGGGTTTGGCATAGTACAACAAGCAGTTTGATGAAACTTCTACCCATAGAGCAAGTAGCACAAACAGCTGTTGAATTATTTAGCGTCAACGAGGCTCAGGTTGCAGAAATTTTGGAGACGGTTAGAGCAGAACTGCCAACTACAGAAGCTCTTCTGATTGGAAAACCCCAAGCTGGAAAAAGTTCGATTGTGCGGGGATTGACGGGAGTTTCTGCTGAAATTATTGGCCAGGGATTTCGTCCCCACACCCAACATACTGAGCGCTATGCCTATCCTTCGGATGACCTACCCTTGCTTATTTTTACTGATACGGTGGGACTCGGAGATGTCAACCAGGATACTCAGGTCATTATTCAGGAACTAGTTGGGGATTTGCAAGAGTCTACTAGTTGTGCCAGAGTCCTGATTTTAACTGTCAAAATCAATGATTTTGCTACTGACACGCTACGACAAATAGCGCAACAGCTGCGTCAGCAGTATCCAGATATTCCCTGTCTGTTGGCAGTTACTTGCTTGCATGAGGTTTATCCTCCCAATATTGGGGATCATCCTGCCTATCCACCTGACTATGAAGAAGTTAACCGAGTCTTTGAAGGGATTAAGCAAGCTTTTGCAGAATTGTGCGATCGCACTGTATTAATCGACTTCACCTTAGAGGAAGATAACTATAATCCAGTATTTTATGGCTTAGAAGCCCTGAGGGATACTCTAGCAGAGCTCCTCCCGGAAGTTGAAGCTCGTGCCATTTATCAGCTATTAGATGAGGATGCTAGTAAGCAATTGGGTAACCTCTACCGGGATGTTGGAAGGCGTTACATGTTGGCATTTGCTATTATGGCGGCTACCTTAGCAGCTGTACCCTTACCATTTGCTACTATGCCTGTACTCACGACTTTGCAAGTCTCGATGGTAGGTCTTTTGGGACAATTGTATGGGCAAACGTTGACCTCATCTCAAGCTGGAGGAGTTGTCAGTGCAATTGCTGGTGGTTTCCTCGCACAGGCAGTTGGGCGGGAGTTAATCAAATTCCTACCCGTCTTCGGTAGTGTGATTGCTGCTTCCTGGGCAGCTGCCTATACCTGGGCACTAGGTGAAGGAGCCTGTGTTTACTTTGGAGATTTAATGGGGGGTAAAAAACCGGATCCTGACAAGATTCAGTTGGTTATGAAAGAAGCCTTTAAGGCAGCACAAGAACAGTTTAAGGGTATTAAAAATTAAGTCCTAGTTAAAATAGAGTAGAAGGTCTCATGGTTCTCCTGAGTTGACAAATTAAAAAAATCAATCGGGACGCTTTTCAAGGGACTTAACCGTTGAACAATTTTTTGTCAATCCAGTATTTCAACAATACCCAACTGACCATCAATACGTACCTTTTGACCATCATGTAATACTTGGATAGCATTAGGGATATCCATAACCGCTGGGATGCCATACTCACGAGCTACAATGGCACCATGGGAAAGACGCCCTCCCACTTCTGCAATTAAACCACCAGCTCGGGCGAGTAGAGGAGCCCAACCAGAGTCAGTGTAAGGTACAACGAGAATAGTTTGACTGTCAAAATCATCACAGGATTGGAAGTCTGTCACTACCTTCACCAAACCCTCTGCTTGTCCAGCACTAGCACCAATGCCTTGCAGCTGTCGTTGAAGGGATGGAGAAATAGAGGCAACCGGAGCAGGAGGATTATTCCCATAGACTAAGAAAGGTATACTCGCCAATTGACGGTTCCTTTCCAGTTCACTGCGCTGCTGTTGTAATAATTGGGGAAGCTGCTGTTTTAATTCCAAATCAGCATTGGCAACTAAAGAACGGATTTGGGCAAACTCCAAGAAAAAAATATCCCCTGGTTCTGATAGTAGACCCCCTTGTAACCAAGTAGTTTCCAGTGCCACAAAGCTCCAGCGAAGATGAGCCAACAACTCAGAGTAAACTTGGGTAACTCTACCTTTCAGATTTAAGCGTACCTGTACTAGCTGGGCTCGTAAACCCTGTTGTGTCGGTGGTACAGACTTTGGAGGAGGATTAGAGAGAAATTGAGTAAATAGTCGCCGCACGGCTCTGGGGTCTTCTTTCCAGGTGGGAATGGCAATATCGGTTGCTACTTCACTCAGGTAGCCATAACTCTCTAAAAATTGCTCAAACTGCTCCACAATACTTTGACCGTCTGGGCTTTCTGCTAGGGTAGTAAACAGGGAAGCACCACTATCACTAATTACTTGCTCCTGGGATAATAAATGACGAGCATCTGCTGCTATTTGAGAAAGCGATCGCAAACTGGCAACTTCTGGTGTTTGGCTGTTATCTAGTTCTGTATCTTTAACTTGCAGCAATGCTTGTCGCAGGGAGCTACTTAGGGGAGCAAGGATGCTGTAGTAAGTAGCTTGTTGCAAAACCTCTAAAATCCCGTCTATTCTTTCTAGTAAGGCTGAAGGGGACAATTGAGACAACTCTTGACTATGCAGCTGACTCAGGGTGGGGGCAAATTGTTGTTGGTAATCTAATTCAAATTCTTGTTCTAAATTCCATTCCTTACCCAGTAAGCGCAGTAATCCCGGCAGATTCCGCAGAGTGGAACTAGTAGGCGGTTTGGAGAACTTAGCTCCTCTGGTGAGAAATTCCAAACTTTCTGCTGGCAAACCCATGCGGCGAAAAATTTGCCCTAACAGAGTGGCATTGAAGTAGGCATGGGAATAGTGAAGGGTTGCTGTCTGATTAAAATCTAAACCAGCTGCTCGCTTACCTAATACTAGAGTAAAGATTTCCCCCCAAACACCGCAAGTGAGGGGACGATTAATCGACCAAGTAAGGGGTCTAATTAAACCAGGAATCACCTCAGCAGCAATTTTACGAGTCCAAAGAGGCTGCAGGGTAGTAATCGGTCGTGCTTGTAGTAACCATAACTGTTGACCATCATAAGTCCATTCGATGTCCTGGGGAATGCTGTCGTATCGTTTCTCCAGTTCCCTGGCTAGGATCGCTACTTGCTTTACTAGGGTTGGAGGTACATCACCAGTACCTTCGATTTGTGAGGTGATAACGGGTTGATTTTCTCCTTCTGTTGCCCTTTGTGATTCCTGGAGATACACTCGATACTGCTCTGGTGTCACTTGTCCTGATACTACTCTAGTCGCATCCCCCGGTAATCCCTCGATTAATACTGCCTCTCCCTGTTGAGCAATCGGATCTCGGCTAAAAGCAACCCCAGAAAAAACCCCCGGAATTTGTTGCTGAATCAGCACTGCCATGGAGATATCTGGCAAAGAGCGATCGCGTCGATATTGAGCTGCAACTGGTTTCCTGTAAGATGCTAGGACTAGGGTAATCGCTTCCTGCAAAGCTAGGGGATTGGTGACATGCAAAACACTTTGATATACTCCTGCTGCAGAGGCAAATTCTGAATCTTCCCCTACTGCTGAAGAGCGTACTACCAGAGGTTGAGATTCGGAAACTGGGAGGTGTTTAATCAGGGGTGTGGCATCATCTCCCGGTGGTAGAACCCAACCAGGAGGTACAGGATAACCCCAATCCTTTAATTGAGATAGGGTTGCAGCTTTTTGCCCCACCTTCTGGGCATCTAGCTTACTATTAAGAGAAACTATGGCGCGATCGCCTCGAAAAAAACGAAACACTCTTTGAGATTCTGCCTTACCTTGTTTAGTGGGAAGTTCTAAATCATCGGGGATTTTTTGATAAATCCAACCGAGTAATAAACCAAGGACAGCTGCGAATACTACTCTTGATAAGTCTTGAGGGTATACCAGTGCTAACATCATAGGCATCAGGATGAGTACCCCCAGCCGTCCACTAGTGCGATCGCGGAATATGGTAAAACTAATTCCCCCAATTAAGAATATCAAGAAAGCCGCGATCGGGTCATGTACCACAAAGCCCCAGACTACATTAGTCGTCCCTGCTCCTTTACCCATCCAGTATCTACCCATTACCAGCATAATTAGAGCAATCAGCTCCCATGATAGTTCTGTCGGAAAGAAGTAACGAGCCAGTAAAACAGCAGCAATTCCCTTGCCTGCCTCCGACAAAACTGCCAGGATACCAACTAAGCGTCCCCCGTGGTAAAAAGCTGCTGACACAGATATATTACCAGTACCCAACTGCGCTAGCTGACGCCTTGTTAGTGCGTAGGTAATCCCGGCAATTAGGGGAACTCCCCCCAACAGGGGACAGACAGTAAAAATGAGCAAAGCTCCCCAAACCTGAGTTAGCGTCATAATTAAGTCCTAATTAGGGCTTGCATTTTGAAGTAATAAGCATTAGAAGGCAGGAGGGAGGGGGCTCTGAGGAAGGAAAAATTTCCTATCCCGTTTGAAAGATTATCTGTAGTGACATCCCCAGGTCAGGACATAGTTGGTAAAAGTATAGTCAAATATAGACAGACTGAATTTCATTTCAGAAATTCCTTTCACTTTCACTTTGAGAGATTAATTCTCCTGGGGTGAACTACGCACCTCTCTATCCCATAGCGAGTAAACGCATTTGGGAATGCTTTTCTTAAAATATTGTAGGAACCCATCACATCGGATTGACAGAGAAATCCTCCATCTGTACGATATAAACCTCGCTTTATTCTTTTTCCTGAAAAAACTGGTTTTTCAGTTATCTGTCCATAAACTGGGAGCGGATCATTATTGAAAAAGTTAGAAGCACTAGTATAGGATTCTTCTTGAAGAATCACATGTATTCCTACTAATTGACATTTGTAAGTAATCATGTCAATTAATCGAGCATGGGGGATAGTCACAAATTTTTGGTTATTGACTTTCCCTAAGTTTACCTCTTGTTTCCAGCCGAGATTATTGCCAATAACTAAAGTGGTAATTTGTTGCTGTGTCAAGAGATTAACTAAATAACGACTAGCCTTGTGAAGATAATCATCTACTTTCTGATTGCGACAGCGAGTTAGACGGCGAATTCTTTGAGAAGTTTGACGATTACCTGGTAATCTCGATTGTAAGAAAGCACGACGTTGGTTATAAAATTGGTTCAGGCTTTTTAAGGGTCTACCATTAATCAACAAAGGAGTAAAATCCGGTTGATTTGAAGTTACAGCCATCAAATTATCTACCCCCAAATCTATTGCCGCTATTTTCTCATTAGGGACTAAGAACTGTTCATTTTTTTCATAAATAACCTCGATTACATAACAATCACATTTGGGAACAATTCTGACTTCAGCGATCAAGTTTGCAACTCTAGTAGTCAACTCGATTGAAGTCCCCGATAGTTTGAGCAAACCCTGTTTTAGGGCGACTTTACTCAGAGCTTGAATCGTATAGACTAAAAGATTTCTCCCCTTGTTTTTATCTTTATAACCGGGGATTTTCGGTTTTCCCAGAAACTTATTAGGATTAGTCTTAAATTCTGATGATGCTGCCAAAAATGATTTCCAGTTACGGTGTAATGCTCTTAATATTTGCTGTGAAACTTTAGCGGGTAAGGCTTGATATTGCTCCTTTGTTTTCATCAGTGAAGCCATCTGATTATAAGTCAAATAGCCATAGCCATAAATAAAGTTTTGACGGATTATATAATTAGCTGAGTTGTAAAGATTTTTGGACTGCCAAGATAAATTATCTATCTGGGTCCAAAATCGATGTCCTTTCTTAATAATGTGTCTTTCTGCTAGTAACATTACTGTCCATTAGATGTTAATTCAGCTATGCTCTTCTCCGTTGATAACCTTAGTTAGTCCCTTGTTTCCACCACCTCCAGGCGGTTCTATAACTCACTCCTACTTTTTTGGCATATTCTGAAAGCTTCATGTCCACATTATGACATGAATGACTATGAATGACTATATGTTTATTAAAACTTTACGATACTTCATTTTGGAATCATTTGATCTGGAAGTCAAATTGGTCAATTCTCGCTATGTAAAACAGATGTTGATGTTAATGATTGCCAGTGGTTGCAGCAGGTACTAAAAGAACAGCTATATGGGTTTCTCGAGCAAGTGAAAGAAGATGAAATTGAAGCCGTACAATCATTAAGGCTTTGGTGGGAAGAGCAACGGTAGGGTAACAATAAAAGTTGTACCTACTCCCACTTCACTCTCCACATAAATTTGACCACCATGAAGCTCTACACATCTGTTAACCATTGCTAGACCTAAACCAGTTCCAGTAATTGTGTTAACATTGCTAGCACGAGTAAAAGGATCGAATATTTGCTTTTGGTATTCAGGAGGAATGCCAATCCCTTGGTCTTGAATCCGGAAGATGACTGTTTTTTCCTGAACTATCAGTTGAAATCGAACTATACCACCTTCTGGTGAATATTTAATAGCGTTGTCCAGCAAATTGCCAAAAATGTGTCTTAGTAGGCTTTTATCCCATAGTGCTTCGTCCAATTCCCCAAAGTTGGTGAAAACTAACTGATGTTTCTTGCTAGCTGTTAGTTGTAGCTCTTCTACCAACTGATGGCAGAACGACTCCAAAGCCAGTGGGGTAGGTTGAAACTTAAGACTACCGGAATCTGCTTTACCGATCAATAAAACTTCATCCAATAACTGAGTCATATTATTGATCGCCGAGCGAATCAGTTGGAAATGAGTAAGTTTTTTCTCCTTAGTTAATTTGTAGGTGTTCTCTTGAAGTAATCCAGTCGAAAGGAGAATCGTATTGAGAGGATTGCGAAAGTCGTGAGAGAGCATAGAGACAAACTCAGATTTGAGTTGGTTAAGCTTTTTGGCTTTCATTAACTCCGCAGTCTGTTCCTGAACCTGGATTTCTAAGGTTTCGTTGACTTCCCGTAATTCCTCCAAAGCTTGTTTGCGCTCAATGGCATAGCTTACGGAGCGAATCAACACTTCTCTATTGAGCTGACGCTTAACCAAATAATCTTGCGCTCCTTGTCTGACTGCTTCAATTGCCAGTTCATTGTCGTTGGTATTCGTTAGTACAACGATTGGTATGCTAGGGGCACGGTTGATAAGAGGAGTGAGGGATGACAATCCTTGACTATCTGGTAAGCTCAGATCCAACAAGATGATATCAAACTCATCTTGATTGAGTTGGTCGAGGGCTTCCCTTAATCGCTTGACATGTAGCAAACTAAACTGTTTTAATGTAGCGCCCTTAAGCACTTCTTGCAGTAGTCTGGCTTCTGCTAAGTTGTCCTCAATCAACAAGATTTTTACTGAGCTTAAAGGCATAATCTTCTAGTTTTTACCTCCTTAGCTCCTAAATTGGGAATTGGGAATTAAGAATTAAGAATTAAGAATTTCTCCTTTGTCTCCTTGTTTCCAGCATTCCCTTTTCCCTGCGTCAATTTCGTCTCACTCGGATGGCAGAGTAACGGTTTCTAGCCAAAACTCTTCAATACCCTTGACAATTTGGAATAGCTGACTGAGGTTGCGGGATTTAGTAATGTAGCAATTTACATGCAAGTTATAGCTATGGAAAATATCATCCTCATTCCTCGAAGTCGTTAGCACTACCACTGGAATGCGTTTGAGCTTCGGATCAGCTTTAATTTCCGCTAGCACCTCTCTGCCATCCTTCCTTGGTAAATTCAAATCTAGCAGGATTAGATCTGGACGGAGCGCATCAACATATTCGCCCTCTTGGCGTAAGTAAGCCATAGCATCCATACCATTCCTAACCGTCACCACTTGGTGTGGTACTGAACTATTTTTGAGAGCTTCTTGAATCAGGCGAATATCAGCTTTATTGTCCTCTACTAAGAAGATTACTTTGTGCTTTTCTTCCGTTCCTACGCTCATGTTCACGTCCCCCCACTGGAATAGTAAAGTAGAACGTTGCGCCTTGTCCAAGTTCTGACTCTACCCAAATACGACCCCGATGGCACTCTATAATCTTTTTACAGATAGCCAAACCCATGCCTGTACCCTGATACTCATCCCGCGTATGCAGACGCTGAAAGATAACAAAAATGCGCTCAGCAAACTGTGGTTCAAGGCCAATGCCATTATCCTGGACGGAGAATAACCAAGCATCTTCCAACCGTTTTGCTCCTATATGGATTTTTGGTGGTTGTTTACTCCGGAACTTAATGGCATTACCAATCAGATTTTGAAATAATTGCATCAGCTGAGTACTATCAGCCATCACAGTTGGTAAGGACTCTTGGGTAATAATTGCTCCAGTCTCATAGACGCGCCCCCGCAAATTACTCAGAGCTTGCTCTAGAGCCGTCTCTACCTCCGTGAGTTCAAACTCAATGCCTTTCAAATCAACTTTTGAGTAAGCCAACACATCATCAATCAGTGTCTGCATCAAGCTGACTCCCTCTACAGCAAAGGTAATGAAATCCTTGGCATCTTCATCAAGCCGCTCTTCATAGCGCATCTCTAATAACTGTACATAGTTTGCTACTTGATTGAGCGGTTCTTGAAGATCATGGGAGGCAACATAGGCAAACTTTTTCAGTTCAGCATTAGAACGCTCTAGATCCTGAGCTAATTGAGCAAGTTCATCGGCTTGACGCAGAATAAGATTAATCAGTGCTTTCCTCAGTTCCAGTGCTGCTTTAATTTCTACCTGTTTCCAAGGTAAAGACTTTAATCGAACCGTTTGTTTCCACAACTCGAATGACTTACGAGGAGACAGGCAGAGATTTCCTTCTGAGTGTTTGGTTTCAAATGCTCTATTAGGATCCCCTCCCCAATTTACTGTTTGAATAACTTCTGGTCGAAACCACAATACATAGTTTCTCTCAGAAATGGCGATGGCAAGTAAACCACTAGCCATATCTTTAAATTTTTCTGCATCTGCATAAATCAGAGGCAAGGAATCAGTATAGAAGACTTCTTTGTCAACATGCTTTTTCAGCCATTGCATGAGGAAATTCAGTTCTTCTTCTGTGGGAGTTTCACCAATTACAGTGCAACGGTCACCCAAACACACAGCTGCTCCTTGAGCAGAAGTTAAATCTAGTAAATTAGGCTCATGTTTGACTAAACCATCAATAAAGTTTGCTTCTTGGGACATATAGTCAATCAACACTGATTGGATATATGTCAGTTTCATGCGATAGTCGTAATCTTCAGTTTCTTCTCGAGCAGAGATTTCCGAAAATATCACTCGTCCTAAAAATTCGCAGGCTTTTCTTAGTTCATAGGAAACATACTTTGGTGTCTGATGATGGCAGGCAATTAATCCCCAGAGTTTTTGGTCTTTAATTAAAGAGATCGTCAGCGAAGCACCAACTCCCATATTGTGCAAATATTCTAGATGACAGGAGGAAGCACTTCTGAGAATAGAGTGGGTTAAATCCAGGGGCTCCTGGCTAATGGGGTTATCGGCAGAGAGAATTTCCGCCAACTGACCATGAGCATCAGGAATTAATCTGATCCAATTAGAACTGAATAATTTTCTGGCAACTTTAGGAATATCTGACTCTGGGTAGTGGAGACCTAGGTAAGGTTCCATACTTTCTAGCTTTTCTTCTGCAATAACACTTCCATGCCCATCCTCATCAAATTTATAAAGCATGACTCTGTCAAATCCAGTAACTTGTCGTACCTCTTTAACAATAATTTGACAAAAGTCACGGAGAGTAGATGTTGATTGAAGTTGGTTGATGGATGCTCTCGCTAGATGATAAAAGCTTAAGAAGGGGATATTATCTTGGGAGATGGCTGGCTCTAATTCAAGAATTAGCAATCCATCTGAGTTGCGATGAAAAATACTATCAAATACTACGTAATCGTCTCCCTTTTTCCTGATCCAAACCTTAGTCGGGTTGATAAAATCCAGGTTGTCATCGGCTAATCCGGTTTTGAGTCTATCAACTTGGAAAGGATCTAATAAGTCTTCGAGTTTTTGATGCAGTATATTTTCGGGAGATATGCCTAAAATACTGGATGTATTGCTGCTAACTTGTAATATCTTGAGCTCAGGTTCTTCTAGAACCAACAATACTCCGTGAGACTGAATTTGAGCAGAGATATTAATAGGCTTTTGTTCCCAGCTATTAATATCAATTGCCTGGAGTTGTAAATCGATTTGAGCCATGATTAATCCCTTTATAGGTAATAATACGTAAAACCTTGGCAGAGTTTGAAAACCTTACCATCGTAAACCTACTACTAGATGCCAGCTCTTGTAATGCTTTAAGGTGTGCTCACAGATGGTCAAATTAACAGTATAACTCAATTAGTTAACCATGATTTCTATAGTAAATCTTAAAAATTCCTACTAAAACACGAGAGTTTTTGTCATTAGTCATTGGCCAGAAAGTCTTTTGTACTAATAAATGACTATGACGTGTTCTTGAAAAAGAATTTTGATTTTTTCAATCAAATTCAATAATAGATTGCAAAAAAATACATGAATTATGATTAGTTGACAAAATCAAAACAAAAATTAATCTAGTACCGCTACGCGGAATTAAGTCATATTTTTGGGTTTAGCAACTGCCTTAATTTGCAGGATTGAAATTAACCAGAACACTAACCAAGGCAGGTGGCGCTTGAGAAAAACTATCAACTTGCCATAGTAAGTCAGTACCTGTTCCCGTTGCCTTCTGTCCATGGCTTGTATAATCTGCTTTGCTGTTTGTTCGGCACTCATTAACAGCCGTGGAGAAACATGATCCTGCCAATCACTGTGGAAAGTTCCCTGATTGTCTATTTGACGAATTTCTGTAGCAACGTAACCAGGGCAGACGTGGGTAACTGATACTCCGTAGGGTGCTAATTCGCTAGATAATGATTCACATAAAGCTCTGAGGGCAAACTTGCTGCTGCTATAGGCAGAATCACCACCCAAAGAGATGTAGCTTTTGACGCTACTGATGATCACTAATCTACCTTGAGTTTGCTTCAAATCATCTAGGGTGGCGTAAATGGTGCGGAGTACGCCAAAGACATTAGTCTCCCACAGTAGACGATAATCATCTAAGCTTAGGTTTTCAAGATTGTCCTTTAAAGACCAACCAGCGTTAGCGATCGCAATATCAATCTTGGTAAATTTATTATGGGCAAGACTTACTGCTCGCTCTAGATCACCATCTTTAGTAACATCACAGGGTATAGTAAGCACTTTTTGACCTGTAGGGTCAATTTCTGCAGCAATGGCTGCTAATCTCTCTGTGCGCCGTGCTAATAGGACTAGATTAGCTCCTTGAAAAGCAAACTCCCGGGCAAGAGCTGCTCCAATACCAGCAGATGCTCCTGTAATTAATACTACTTGGTTATTAAATTTGCTCATATAGTGATCGATTGAAGCTGTGATAATTTAGCCAACGAAGAGAAGAGGTCTTAGAACAAATTTATCAATTATCAATTATCAATTATCAATTATCAATTATCAATTATCAATTATCAATGGACAATTTGACTTAACTTTCCTACAAAGCCAGATCAAAAATTTGTTGTGCGGATAAGTTGAACTGGGAAAAAGTTGGGGAAATAATAGGACTGCTTTCTGTAAATGGATTCATTTGATATTCTCCGTCAACCAAATTACAAACAAAAAGTGTCGGTTGCTTGGGGTTACCTATGAACTTTCTCGCCCCCAATGCTGCGTAATCGAGAATCCAATATTCCTCAATGCCCATTTCTTCATAATCTCGAAGTTTATTGTAGTAATCGTCACGCCAATTAGTTGAAACAACTTCGACAATTAATTTGACTGAGTCAGGATTTTGGATAATCGATTCGCTTTCCCATCGGGATTCGGTTCCCAGAACTTCTTGGTTCAAAACGATAATGTCCGGCTCATAACCTGATTTTTCGCGTTTAGGTTTGACAATCGATTCTCTAGGAATAGTCCAAATGCCACCTTTGCCCATCTGCCGGATAGTTATTAACAGTTGCTCGATAAGGGAACCTGTTAGATTTGAATGTTTTCCCTTAGGCTTGGGCATTGCGATAATTACTCCATCATGCAGTTCGTATCGGAGTTCTGAGTTTTCAGGGTACCAGCTGATAAATTCATCAAAGCTGTATAGTTGAGGTTCTGCTTGGGCTTGAGCCATAAGTCATTTTTAAATTATTTTGAGTGTTTATTTAGTATGACTTATCCTCAGCAAAAACATTGTTACGAATGCCAAAAATATTTTGCGGATCGCTAGCCTGCTTGAGTTGGCGTAGTAGTTCAATACTAGCAGGAGATAGGGTATCTTGCATGAAATCTTGGCGGATTTTGCCTACGCCGTGATGATGGGAAATAGAACCGCCATTAGCAATAATCGTTTGTCGCAAAGAATGCTCAATTTGACTACAAATGACTTCTGGCTGTTCAACTCCTTTGACGTAGATACCAAACATGAAATAAACACATACCCCAGTGTGATAAACCTGACTGATGCGATAGGAAAGATAGGGTTTTCCTGGTAAATTTAACTGGCTGTGTTGCTCTTGGAGTTGCTGTTCGACACCACTACATAGTTGTTGAATTTTACTCCAAGCTACGGAAGTTTCAAAGGTTTCGCCAATAATATAATGAGAAGATAAAAAGTCTCTTAAATAGGCAATGGCATAGGTGAGCATATAACCCCGCTTCCCGTTCCCTTCACCAGTAGCTAAACCCTGGAATTGCTTGGCTAGAGCATAAATGTGGGTTTGTTGATAGGCAACTTCTTCGGCAGAGCCTTCCATGACAATAGTTGTAGCTACCATTTGCCGGGGATTGAAACCTCGTAGCTTAAGTACGTAAAACTTTTTCAGCTTATCGATGTAAGCTTGACTACCAGTAGTTTGTGGTTTTAAGGCTTGACCAAAGCGAAATTGATTATTATCGACTAAACGGACACTAGCAGGGACAAATCCACTATGAGCTAATTCATAGAGGAATTTTACCCCTAGTTCAAAATTGGGGAAAATCAGGGAGCCATATTTAGTCACCTGGGGTAAGGGATGAATTTTGATCACGGCTTTGGTAATTAACCCCAAGTTACCTTCGTTACCAAACAGAAGATGATTGAGTTGCATTCCCATCGAAGCACGGGGTGTTGGTTCTATTTGTTCGAGTATCCCCGTTGGTGTCAAGATAGTAATGTTTTCTACAATTTGTTCTATATTGCCATAGCGGTTTTTCTTCATCCCACTAGCATTAGTGGCAATCCAACCCCCTAAAGTAGATAACTCTAAACTATCTGGTTCATGCCCACAAACAAAACCTGCTTTATTTAACTCCGCTTCTAGTTGCTTCCCTGTAATCCCTGCCTGGATACAAGCACGGAGGTTTTCCTGATCAATCCACTCAATTTGATTCATCCGTCTCATGTCTACGGCGACAATCATCCGGGTTTCTGCTAGTGGTAGTTTTAGGGCGCAACTAACGCTAGTTCCTCCTCCGAACGGTACAAGGCAAACATTATATTTGGTAGCTAACTCGATTAGCTTTTGAGCATCTGCTGTGGATTCGCAGTAAAATACCATGTCTACCAAGCGTTCTAACTTGGCATACAGGACTTTGTAAACTTCGTCAAAGGTAGTTTGTCCGTGGCTATGAACTAAGCGTTCGGAGTCTTCAAAGCTATATTGGTTAGTAGGAAATAAATTAGCGATCGCTTCGCAGAAATCTTGGTGGTAATTTGGGGGAGCAATGTAGGGATTTGCGACTTCTTCTAAGCGATCGCTTGGCTCGATTTTGATATCTAAGAGTTCTTCAATGTAGGGTAGAAGATGGGGCATTTTGTAACCCGATAGATGATAGCGCCCGCCTATCATCGTTACTGAGCCGTCATTATTGATTTTCAAGTAAGTATCAGCAAATCCCCACTTGTGACCCCAAAGAGCCTCTTTAGCTGGGATAATTGGTTGACGGTCATCTTGTTGGGTCATTATGTCCTAACTCAATTGTCCAGGCTACAAGGAGAAGAGCCTACCTCTACAGGATATACTCCACCAATACCAATACTAGTGTTATATACTTCAGCATCAGTTAAGATGATTTCTTCCATTAAGGCTCCTGACACATCTGTATCATAAATCTGAGCACGGGTTAAATTAACCTGGTTAAGATTGGTATCATTAAGGCAGACATTGGTCAGAAAAGCTGCTGTTAAGTTAGCGCCTTGTAGATTAGCTCCATTGAGATCCGCACCTTCTAAATTAGCATCAACTAAATTGGTTCCTCGTAGGTTAGCGTTCCTCAAGTCAGCACCAATCAAATGGGTTTCTGAAAGATCTGTTTCTGAAAGGTCAGCTCCTGCTAAATTACAACCGGCACATTCTTTAGTTAGCAATAGCTGTTGCACATGATCAGGATTTTCGGCTTTAACTGAGCTAGTTAGAAACAGAGGAGTTACTAAGGCAAGAGTTGCTAAAATCTTTAGTTGCATTGTTTTTTTCTCCGTTGTACTGATAAATTAAATATTTTTTGAGCTGACATGGTTAATATTGAGATATTTACTTGAGGGACTAAATGATTTGCGTCCCAACAACTTGTTAAGTCAAACACCACAAACTGAAATTAGCATCAGGTTTTTGTGTGAGATATGAGTTGCTTGCCTGTGATTTGAGTCACTAGTAGCGCTGCGCGGAATTAAGAATTAATAATGTTTGCTATCTAGTTGACACCATTATTTTATACCTTCGGCTGCTCCATTTATGTAACAAGTTGAAAAGACCGGACAAGCCTTTTGATTAGCAGCACTATCAACTACTCTAAACAATGCTACTGGCGCGACACAGCTAAAATGAGAGAATAAGTAGGTTGGGTGGAGCTTTCTTCGTAACCCAACACCGGCGTATATTCTGTTGGGTTTCACTTCGTTACACCCAACCTACATTTTTAGCTGTGTCGCGCTACTACCACCTAACATCTATGGCAACCCGAAAATTACGACTTATTCAGCAAGCCAATTCTTCAACCCACTACAAAATTTACCAACTTTCCAGGTACGACAATCACCTTTTTAATCTCTTTACCCTGAAGATAGCGCTCGGCAACCTCTGATTCTCTGGCATACTGTTCCAAGGCTTGTTTATCCGATTGTGCTGGTACTTGAATTGTGCCACGGGTTTTGCCCATAATTTGAATTACTAGGGTAATTTCATCGGCTACTAAGGCAGCTGGATCATATTTAGACCAGTTTTGGGTATGTACTGAATCAGTATGACCAATTTGTTGCCATAGTTCCTCGGCAATGTGGGGTGCAAAGGGAGCCAATAACAGGATGAGAGTTTCAATTCCTTCAGCATATACTGGGGAATCTTGGCAGTTAGCATCAGTAAGAGCGTTGCTGAGTTTCATTAACTCCGAAACCGCAGTATTGAATTGGTAATCTCCCTCTAAATCCTCAGTTACTTCTTTAATGGCTGTGTGGATTGCTCGCCGCAAATCTTTTTCATCTTTACTCAACTTTTTCAGTTTTGCAGTAGAGTATTCAGTATTTTTGGCAGCAAACTCTGTCACCAAACGCCAGACGCGGTTGAGAAAACGGAATTGCCCTTCTACATCTGCTTCATCCCACTCCAAGTCTTTTTCTGGTGGTGCTTTGAAGAGAATGAACATCCTGGCAGTATCTGCTCCGTACTTATTAATTACCTCCTTGGGAGCAACACCGTTGTACTTGGATTTGGACATCGTTTTGTAGGAAACTTCCAATGTTTCCCCGGTTTCCGGATCTTTGGGTTCAGCCGGATCTACTTCTGCTGAAGGAATCCACTTGCCAGTGCGGGGATTGAGGTAAGTTAAACCCTGTACCATACCTTGAGTTAACAGACGTTGGAAGGGTTCATCGAAGTTCAATAAACCGCGATCGCGTAGTACTTTAGTAAAGAAGCGGGAGTACAATAAGTGCAGAATTGCGTGTTCAATCCCTCCCACATATTGATCCACTGGCATCCAGTCATTAGTTTGGTTGGTATCAAATATTTGCTTGCCATTGTTGGCGTCTGGGTAGCGGAGGAAATACCAAGAAGAATCGATGAAGGTATCCATGGTATCGGTTTCCCGCTTTGCTTCTGTGCTGCAATTGGGACAAGGTACGTTTACCCAGTCTGCTAACTCCGCTAAGGAAGACACCTTACCACCAGTAAATGATACATTTTCTGGTAATTCTACTGGCAAGTCTGCTTCCGGTACTGGTATGGTACCGCACTGAGGACAGTGAATCACCGGAATTGGCGCACCCCAGTACCTTTGTCGGGAAATTAGCCAATCTCGGAGGCGGTATTGAATTCTTTCTTTACCGTATCCTTGTTCTTGGGCGTATTCAATAACTGCTTGTTTGCCTGCCGACGAGTTCTTGCCATTAAACTCACCGGAATTGACCATAATTCCGGGTTCAGTGTAAGCTTCCTCGAGTGGAGTTTGAGCGAATGTTGCTACATCTTCTGTAGTTGGTACAATTACCACTTTGATGGGTAAATTCTTTTCCGTAGCAAATTTGAAGTCCCTGATATCATGAGCTGGTACTCCCATCACAGCTCCAGTACCGTATTCATAGAGTACGTAATCAGCAATCAAAATGGGAATCTCTTCTCCAGTAAAGGGATTGATTGCCTTCCCTCCTGTAGGAATACCCCGTTTGGGTTTATCTTCAGCTGTGCGCTCTAGTTCACTCTGATTGGCGACTTCTTCAATAAATGCTTCAATTGAGGCTTGTTGCTCAGGAGTAGTAACTTTGGCAGTGAGGGGATGCTCCGGTGCGAGGACAACATAAGTAACACCATAAGCTGTATCGGGACGAGTGGTAAACACCCCGATTTTTTCTGCTAACCCAACGATGGGAAATTCCAGATAGGCTCCCACAGACTTACCAATCCAGTGAGCCTGCATTACCTTGACTCGCTCTGGCCAACCGGTTAATTTATCTAAGTCATTGAGTAATTCCTCAGCATAGTCAGTAATTTTGAGGAACCACTGCCTTAACATTTTACGCTCTACTAAGGCACCGGAACGCCAAGAACGACCTTGACTATCTACCTGCTCGTTGGCTAATACTGTTTGATCTACAGGATCCCAGTTAACAGCGGCTTCTTTTTGGTAAGCTAAGCCAGCCTGGAAAAATTGCAAGAAAATCCACTGAGTCCAGTGATAATAGTCAGCAGAACAGGTAGCAAGCTCACAATCCCAGTCATAGGAAAGTCCTAACTGCTTTAACTCAGACTTCATCTGAGCAATATTTTGATAAGTCCATTTGGCTGGATGAACCTGACGGGCGATTGCCGCATTTTCTGCCGGTAAACCGAAGGCATCCCAACCCATGGGATGTAATACCCGATAACCTTGCATCCGGCTCTTCCTGGCAATGACATCCGTAATAGTATAGTTACGGACATGACCCATGTGCAGATTACCCGATGGATAGGGGAACATCGACAGAGCGTAGAACTTCGGCTTATCGGTTTGGGTGTCGGTTTGGTACAAGCCTTGCTCTGTCCAAATCTTTTGCCATTTTTCCTCTATCTCAACCGGATTGTAACGTGACTGCACAAAAGGATCTCCTCATGTAGTGTTTCACTTAATTATAGACGCAGTTTCAAACCACTTTGACTTCAGCTAGTGGATGAAAACAAGCATAAAGTAGGGCTTGCTGAATAAAAGATTAACCATTACCAAACTTGAAATCACCACAGAGTCACAGAGAACGCAATTCTTAATTCTTAATTCTTAATTCTTAATTCTTAATTCTTAATTCGCCCTCAGGCACTCATTACCTCCACTCCCCTTGAAGAGTAAAAGCTGCCCAATAATAAGGAGCATCCCACTGAGTCTCTTGTTGCATTTCTAACTGTGCTGCTCTTAAAGCTGCCGTTGCTGACAAGCCTTCTTCTAACATCTTGCGGTAGAAGCGACTCATCATCTCTGCCGTGGCTTCATCACTGACATTCCACAGACTTACTAATACCCGTGGTGAACCTGCATACATGAAGCCTCTTGTCAACCCCACTAGTCCTTCTCCTTTGACTTCCTGTCCTAATCCCGTTTGACAGGCACTCAATACTACGAGTTCCGCAGGTAAGTTGAGGTTGAAGACATCATGGAGTCTTAGGAAGCCGTTTTGGGAGTTGCCTTGTTCATCGAAGAGGGAGAGTACGACTCCGGATAATTCAGGATTGGTGCTGTTGAGTAAGCCGTGGGTAGCAAGGTGGATGATGCGGTAATCACTCAGTTGGGGATTAGTGATCATTTCCCGATTGGCAGCAAAGTCAAAGCCATGCACTCGTTCTGAATCTGGTACTAGTGCCATGATGGCTTCGGCTTCAGTGCGAGTTCCTGGTAGCCTTTGCCAGACACCGATATCGGTTTCTCTGGCAGAGCGATCGAGTAGTTGTTGTGGTAGAGTGCGATCGCTCTTTTGTTTGTTGTTAGTTAAGCGCTCATCATTGGAGCTAAAGACAGGATCTGCAAGAATAGCGATCGCTTTAGGTGCAGTTTTTCTGGTTGTTTGTTCCTGTCGAATAATCCCTAGGGTAGTGGCAGAAGGTAGATTGACGATTTCGTTATTGGCTAGAAGGGGGGTAATTTTCCTCTCTTCGTTGCAAGCCGTAGGAGCGGTTTCAGATGCCGTCAGGGCGGGTTTAGCTAGAATTTCGCCTCTTGGTTGAGAGCTCGAAAAACCCGCCCCTACCAATCCCATGATATGAGGCAATTGCGATTCATCAGGTTCCTGTTCATCCTCTGTAGGGGCGGGTTCACCAACAAATTCCCTTGTTTGCTTGAATTTAGATAAACCCGCCCCCAGCAACCCCTTGCCCATTGTCGAGGTAGTTTGGTTAACACAATCCCCATCCTCACCGGAGGTTCCTGGTAGAGGTAGAGCCGAGAAGGGTATGTACTGCAAAGCACCATCACTAACAATCAGTAGCCGTTTGTTACCTAATTCCTCAGCTACAGGTGCTAGGAGCATTTGGCTGATTTGGCTGACGGCTTCGGTGGCTTTGACATTTTCTACTCGAATACTGCCTCTGGTGTCTTCTAGATGAAAGCCTGGGGTTTTGAGTAATTCATAGAACTGTTTGGTGGCAGTTTCGATTTCTGCTCTTGGGGGTAATTCGTAGCTGCTGATGCTGGTTTTACTAACAGCCCAGAGATAACTACGCTCTTTACCAAGGGAATATTGTAATAGTAGGGTATCTTCATCTAGAATCTGCTGCTGAATTTCTGTGAGAGTGAGAGGCTCAGGTTGAGTTAGAGCAGCATAACGGGGACTAGTAGTGCGGATTTTTGTTTGGATTTCCTGGTATTGGGATAGCAGTTGTTTCCTTTCTTGTTCAATTGCGGTAGCTTGTTGTTGGGTGTAGTTGCCACTGAATAGTTCTACGCGGCGTTTTTCAATAGCATCAAGTTTTTGCTGTAAGGTGCGCTCTTGTTCAATTAGTTGGGGTTCTACACCCTGGCGGATATCTGCATTGGCTTCGGTGAGGAGTTCGAGAAGACTACGGGCGCGGGAGCGTTCGTTGGCGTGGAGGGCGAGGGCATCGTATCCTTGATTGGGGTTTTGTTGATGCAGTTGCATCAGCAAGTCGATGTAGAATTCGTAGTACTTTTGGACGGTGGCAAAGTAGGAGGCGCGGAGTTCTTGGGAGCCAATTTTGGTGCGGAGTTCTTCAACAATAGTGATAGCGCGATCCATCAGGGTTAACGCTGCTTTCAGATTGCCTTGGCTGTGCTGCAAGAAGGCGATGTTATGGAGGGTATTAGCTTCCCCACCTCGATCCCCCACCACCCGTGTTAAGGGCAAAGCTAGGTTGCAGAATTCCAAAGCTTTCTGCTTTTCTCCTAAATCAGAGTAGACTAAGCCAATATTATTGAGAGTAGCAGCTTCCCCCTCTCGATCCCCCACCGCCCGAAATAGGGGCAAAGCTTGGTTGTAGAATTCCAAGGCTTTCTGCTTTTCTCTTAAATCATCGTAGACAGAGCCAATATTAGTGAGAGTAGCGGCTTCCTTCCCTCGATCCCCCACTGCCTGAAATAGGGGCAAAGCTTGGTTGTAGAATTCCAAAGCTTTCTGCTTTTCTCTTAAATCATCGTAGACAACACCAATATTAGTGAGAGTAGCGGCTTCCTTCCCTCGATCCCCCACCGCCCGAAATAGGGGCAAAGCTTGGTTGTAGAATTCCAAGGCTTTCTGCCTTTCTCCTAATGAGTTGTAGACAGCACCAATATTATTGAGAGTAGTGGCTTCCCCCTCTCGATCCTCCACCGCCCGAAATAGGGGCAAAGCTTGGTTGTAGAATTCTAAGGCTTTCTGCTTTTCTCCTAATGAGTTGTAGATAAAGCCAAGAGCAACGAGAGAAGAGGCTTCTGAGCCTTTGTCACCTGCTTGACGATAGAGGATGGCAGCTTGTTCAAATTTAGGAATTGCCTGTCGTCGAGATTCTGCTGTTCCTTGCTGATATAGTTGCACTCCCTCAGCAAAGACTTGTTCTGCTGCACTACTATTAGGTTCAGTAGAACCATCATCCTGTTGTGCCATCTGCACTGCTTTACTACCATTAGCCTCACTTGCTCTAACAATACCTATCCCTACATCCCAAAAGAAGACAAAACTCACTAATACAGCGAAACAGTGATAGGCAAAGCTAGGAAGCTTGTTCCACAATATCCATGGATACTTGAGACGATGACTCATAATGCGCTGAATTGAAGTGAATTTTTGGGTAGCTGTGATACTTATCAGCAGTTTCCTTGTCTTTTACGCAGCAGAGAATTTATTTTACTTTTTTGGTATAGAGCATTAGTGTCAACTTGAGCTAGAGATAGGTGATAGTGAAGCATCGGAGCTGTTTGGAGATCCTTCGCTATCGCTCAGGATGACATAATTCCGTTACGGTGCATCAGTCCTAGATTTTTGAGCAGATTGAGTCATCTGGTGTCAGATAGTACTTTAGTTCTATATATTCCGAATTCTTGGCTTGCTTTGAAGCAGGAAGAAAACAAGTTGTTGCGATCGCAATTAAGATTTCCAGCTTTCTCAAATCACAGAAGGAATAATCCTCAGATTATTGAGAATAAGGGCAATTTGTTGACATTAATCAACCTGAGTTGAGGATTGTGACACTATCCTTGAATTTTTATCTGTAGTCTTTGATACTAATTTAGATGAGCTTGCCCTGGTATAGCATTGGGATGGGGAGACAAAGAGGAAAAAGGAGTAGGAGAGCAGGAAGAAAAAGGATTGGCAGCAATTGTTTTCGATTCCCAAACAACAAACAACAAACAACAAACAACAAACAACAAACAACAAATAACAAATGACAAATGACAAATAACAAATGACAAATGACAAATAACAAATGACAAATGACAAATAACAAATGACAAATGACAAATAACAAATGACAAATGACAAATAACAAATGACAAATGACAAATAACAAATGACAAATGACAAATTTGATTATCTGCGCGATCGCCTAAGTTTACTACAACAAGGGGTCAACAAATTACCTCAAACTCAGGAACAATCCCAATGGTTAACACAAGTTTTTGAGGAACTCCACACCAGTTTGCAAGAGGTGCAAATAGCTCAGGAGCAGGTAGCATCAGAATTTGAACAAAGAATTGCTGAGTTAGAACTCGACTATAGTCAACTGCAAGCTGAGGTAAAAGAACATCAACAGACAGAGGAAGCCTTGCAGGAGAGTAGAGAGGGACTACATCGCAGCCAGCTGTTAGTACAGCGTATTGCAGATACGATGCCGCAGCTGTTCTATATCTACGACTTGATTGCTGAGTACAACATCTACATTAATCGCCAAGTTTTTCAGATGTTGGGTTTTCCTTCTGAGTCACCCCAGCAACTAGGAACAGAGTTTTTTCTCGAGAGATTGCATCCAGCTGATTTACCTTTGTTTCAAGAACTTCCCAGGAAATTTGCCACAGTCGGTGATGGGGAAGTAATTGAGCAGGAGTTCCGGCTGAGACACAATGATGGTTCCTGGCGTTGGCTTTGCAGTCGGAATGTGGTGTTTACTAGAACCCCTGACGGTATGCCTGAGCAAATTATTGCTACAGCTCAAGATATTACCGAGCACAAGTTTATTGAGAGTGCTTTATGGGAAAGTGAAGGACGGCTATACACGATTGTCAACAGTATCTCCGATGGTATCTTGTTAGTAGATCTCCAAGGCATTGTGCGTTTTGCTAACCCAGCAGTAGCTAAGCTGTTTGGCAAGGAACCAGAAGAGTTGCTGGATCACGATTTTGGTGAGCCAATAGTGGTAGAAGAAACAGCGGAGTTAGGAATTAATCACCCGGAAAGGGGACTAGTTATCGGGGAGATGAGGGTAGCCGAAACTAGTTGGCAAGGAGTATTAGTTTATGTGGTTGCCTTGCGAGATGTTACAGAGCGCCGACAAGCAGCAACAGCACTGCGGGAAAGTGAGGAACGGTTCCGCCAGTTGGCAGATAATATTGAAGATATCTTCTGGCTGTTTTCCCTAGATAGTGAGCGAATGCTCTATGTTAGTCCTGCCTATGAGCGCATGGTGGGATACTCTTGCGGGAATTTGTCGGCTGCTCCTTATCAATGGATAGAAGCTGTGCATCCGGAAGATCGAGGAATTGCGATCGCTGATTTTGAGCGACAGCGGCAAGGGGAGTCAACCACGAAAGAATATCGCATTGTGCGACCGGATGGAGAAATCCGGTGGATCTACGAGCGTACTTTTCCCATTCACAACGAAGATGGAGAAGTATACCGCCTTGCGGGAATTGCTGAGGATGTGACTGTACGTAAACTCTCAGACGAACAAATTCGGATATCCCTGAGGGAAAAAGAAGTTCTACTCAAAGAAATCCACCACCGGGTGAAAAATAACTTGCAAATTATTACTAGCTTGTTGCGTCTACAAGCTAATCGTGTTGAAGACTCCCAAGCACAAGCAATTCTGCAAGAATGCCGTAACCGAGTCGAATCAATGGCGCTGGTACACGATAATTTGTATCGCTCTGGAGACTTTAGCCGCATCAACTTTACTGAATATGTGCGCAATCTGACAGGTAACTTATTTCAGATTTACAACGTCAAGTCTGATGCTATTTCCTTTAAGGTTACAGTAGAGCATGAGATCTTCATTAGTCTTGCTCAAGCTGTCCCCTGTGGATTAATTATTAATGAATTAGTTACCAATGCCCTTAAACATGGTTTTCGCAACTATCAAGAAGGTGAAGTATTTGTCAATTTAGAAGCGAGTACTCACAATCAACTAATCTTAACAGTTGGTAATAGTGGTGATAACCTGCCTCAAGATTTTGAGCTGCAAACAGTCCAATCTATGGGGCTCAAACTAGTTATGACTTTAGTTAAGCAGCTAAAGGGGAATATTGAACTTGAGAGGGAGAAGGAAACAATTTTTAAGATTACATTTACTGCCTCAGGGTAGATGGAAGTCTGTAGATGTAGAATTGTAATCTTTATAAAGAAAAGCTAAGAAAATATATGAAGGGTTTAGAGCATATTTCCGATTTTCCTAGGAAGAGATAATATTACTATCAACAATTAACAATTAACAATTAACAATTAACAATTAGCAATTAACAATAAATCATGAGCAAAATATTAATTGTAGAAGATGAAAGCGTTGTTGCCTGGGATATTCAAGAAACCTTAGAAGAATTAGGGTACAAAGTGGTGGCAAATGTCACTTCTGGTGCAGAAGCGATTCAAATTCCTGCTGCTCTCAAACCAGATCTGGTACTAATGGATATTCGCCTCGAAGATGAGATGGATGGCATCACCGCTGCTGAACAAATCCGCGATCGCTTTAATATCCCAATTATCTATCTAACAGCTCATGCTGATGAACATACCTGGCAGCGAGCTATTAGAACTAATCCCTATGGCTATCTTGTCAAGCCTTTTCAGGAGCAACAGTTACAGACAACCATCGAAATCGCTCTGCGCCGACATCAGTTAGAGAAGCACTCCCAAGAAACTAAAGAACAAATTGTTAACACTCTCATTAGTATAGGAGAAGCAACCATTGTTACTGACCATCGGGGCTGCATTTTATCTATGAATGAGGCTGCCGAGTCTCTCACCGGTTGGTCTCTAACAGAGGTTTTAGGTAAAGATACCAATCAAGTTTTGACTTTTATTCAGGCCCAAACTCACAAAAAAATCAAGAACCCCCTGATGGAGGTAATGCAAAAGGGTATCAAAATTAATTTGTCAAATCATTACCTGTTAAGAACCATCAATGGCAAAGAAATACCGATTAATAGTGTAGCTACTCCCATCACCAATAATGAAGGTAAAGCTATTGGCAGCATAATTGTTATTCAGGACATAACTCAACAGCAACAGGCACAGGAAATCCAGCAGCAATGGCGAGAGCAAGAGAAGTTAGTTGCAGCCTTTTCCCAACGCCTTCGCCAGTCTTTGAACCTAGAAGAAATTCTTAACACTACAGTAACTCAAGTGCGTCAGTTGCTGGAGAATGATCAGGTAGTTATTTATCGCTTTAGTTCAGATGGCAATGGTTTAGTCGTAGCGGAGTCAGTGGCAGCTGATTTGCTTTGCCTGCTAGGATGGGAGGGTCGTGATCCCTGGATTGCCGATCCCAATTACCTTACTCAGTACCAGCAAGGAGAGGTTCGCATCATCGAGGATACCTACAAAGCGGATCTCAAGCAAGGACAGCTGAGGTTTCTAGAATTCTTCAGTATTAGAGCAAAAGTTGTGGTTCCCCTGCTAACAGGCGAACACTTGTGGGGATTATTGATTTGCCATCATTGTACTGCACCTCGAAAATGGTCACAGTGGCAGGTTGAATTACTCAAACAACTAGCAAACCAAGTTGGTGTTGCCATTGATAAAGCCGAACTGGTTCAAAAGCTGGAGCAAGCTAACCAACAATTACAGTACCTTACCTGTGTAGATGGTTTAACCCAGCTAGCCAATCGCAGTTGGTTTGAAGGCTATCTAGACTGGGAGTGGCGGAGATTGGCACAAGAGCAGTCTCCTATCGCTTTAATTGTCTCGGATATTGACTTTTTCCGGGAATTTAACGACACCTATGGCAATCAAGCTCGGGATGATTGTTTGCGACAAGTTGCCAGTGCTATTCGCCAAGCAGTTGAGCACCCAACGGATTTAGTAGCTCGCTACGGTGAGCAGGAGTTTGGGGTAATTTTGCCTAATACCAATGCTCCTGGGGGAGTTTGGATTGCTCAAAAGATGCGGGGAATTGTTAAGCGGTTGAAATTAGCCAATTTCAGTTCTCCAGTGAATCGGTATATCACTTTAAGTTTAGGCGTAACTAGCATTGTTCCTACTCTAGAGTCTTCCCCTAAAATGCTGATAGATGCGACTAACAATGCACTATATAAAGCTAAAGCCGAAGGAGGGGATCGAGTAGTACTGGAAAAGTTTTCTCAGAAACTAGTGCCAGAAGGCAGAAGTCAGGAAGCAGGAGGCAGGAGAGAAGAAAGCTTGTAGGGTAAGCTCTTGAAGCTTTTGTCACGCTTTGGGTTATTGCCGCCGCGCTGCTCTAGGGACTTTGAAGTCTGAAGGGTAAAGCTTCCTTTGGCTTGAGACACCGAGCTGAGGGAGCTGAGGGAGCTGGGGGAGCTGGGAGAGATGGGGAGATAAGGGAGAAATTCCCAATTAGCAATTCCCAATTCCCAATTCCCAAATTTTTCACCACAATAGTTTGATACACCAAAACACTCTAGCTTGTTGCAGTGGTGCCAAATGACTAATCCCCCCCCCAATACTCCACCCGAACCTAATCCCCATCAAAACATCAATCCTCTCACTCGCCTGACGAGGTGGTTGAGGCGCCCTTCTACCATGATTTTTGGCGTTACCAGCCTTACTATTGGTGGAGTGGGATACATTGGAGTACAGGTATGGATTTATCAAAACTTATCTTCCCTGATGGAAACTGAACTCAGCAAGCTCCTCCAACGGGAAGTGAGGGTGGGAGAAGTTGAAAGCTTTTCCCTTAGTGGTATTCAACTTGGTTCTAGTTTTATTCCCTCGACTCCTGATGATGCTGATACTGTTTCTGTGGAGTCGATCAAGGTTAATTGGAATCCCTTACCATTAATTACAGGACGCCCTTTACCTATCAAAATCACCTTAGGGGAAGTGGATGCTTATGTAGATGAAGCTGAGCAGGGAAAATGGGTTAATTTGGAGCAGGGTGAAGAGGAATTCGAGTCTCCAATTCCTGTAGATATTGATGTTGATCTTAGCGAGAGTCAAATTGCCATTCTACCTTATGGGGCAACTACTCCCATCGCTGTGGAATTCGATGGTAAAGTTAACTTCCTCGCTGAAACAAACCGTCCCCAACAGTTAAAGTATGATATCGCTGCCGATATTGCTACAGGTAAGGTGCGTATCAATGGTGAGACGCTCAAAGAAACTGGTAAAACTAAAGCTGTTGTTCGGGTACAAGATTTACCCTTACCAGTTTTAGCTTCCCTGATACCCTCTTCCCCCATTAAAGTTAAAGAGGGCCAACTCAATGCTAATCTGAAGCTTAAACTCCCAGAATTCCAAGAACTGCCTACCAATTTGCCAGAAATATCAGAGAAAAAGCTGCCTGAAGTGTGGGGAGTACTTGGCTTGCAGGGAATTGAAGTAGAAGCCGAGCAGTTAGATAATGTTGTAAAGGCTCAGGCATTGTTGCGCTTTCAGGGACAGAAGATAAGTATTGAAGACACTCAGGGTAGTTATGGAAATATTACCACTCTAGTCTCCGGTATCGTTGATGGAAAAAAAGGGTTGGACTTGAATCTAGAGCTTCAACCTTTGAGTTTATCTAATCTCTTCCAAACTATATCTGTACAATTGCCGGTAGACATAGCTGGGGAAATGCAAGCTAAACTGGCTCTCAAGGGTTCCTTCGATAAGCCAGAACTTATAGGGAAAATTCGCAACACCAAAACTACCCGTATCGATAAAGTAAAGTTTTCCCGGATTAAGGCTGACTTTGCTGCTAACCCTAGTGAGTTTCAGCTTAAATCTTTATCAGTGAAACCAACAGCAGGGGGTGAATTTAAGGCTAGTGGTAAAGTCAAAAGCAAGCAGGGATTTGTTGAGTACCTGCAAGAAAAAGCCTCAGCGGCTGAAGCAGAAAAACCTTTACCGAAGGATAAACAAAAACCCTTACCGAAGGATAAACAGCTAAAGCTTGAGTTGGATTTTGATACCTCCCTACCGGTGGATGCAGTGCTAGCAAAATCCTATGGCTTACCATCAGAAATTACTATCGGTACCCTCACTTCCCAAGGTAAGCTCCAAGGCACTCTGGAAAACCCTTCAGCTAAGCTCACTTGGAAAATACCAAGAGCTCGATCCCTAGTCCCCAACTTCGTCTCCTTTACTAAAGGTACTACTCCCTTAAATATTACTGGTGCAGGTGAAATCATCCTGAGCAACCAAAAAATTCGTATCCTGAACACCAAGTTGCAAGCAGGGGAAGGTACTGTTATGGTTACTGGTACTGGGAATCTCAAAACTCAAAATTGGCAGACATCCCTTCAGGCTAGATCTATACTATTAGACCCATTTTTACCAGTATCAGGGCAGTTGGCAAGGGGAATAATTAATGCCTCAGGTAAGTTAAATTCCTTAGATCCAGCCACTATCAAAGCTTCAACCAACCTTCAGTTGGATGTAGAAGGGGGTAGGGTTAATAGCAATGCTAGTTTACAAGCTGGTGCTGTGGCAGCGGAGGCGAGAGCCTTTGGTATTCAATTAAATAAGTTTGTACCTCAGTTACCAGTAACAGTTGCTTTGCAGGAAGGTAACGCCACAGTTTCTACTTCTGTTGATGAGTTACTTGCAGTACGCTCCGTTGATGATTTGAGTAACGTCAATGGAACCTTTGTTGGATTACTGGGAGTAGATGGAGGTAAAGTTAATGCCAGTGGAGAGTTCAAGGCTGGTACTTTAGTAGCTCAAGGGAAAGCTGCTGATATTCAATTAAATAAGTTTGTGCCTCAGTTACCGGTAACGGTTGCTTTGCAGGAAGGTAACGCTACAGTTGCCACTTCTGTTGATGAGTTACTCGCAGTACGCTCCGTTGATGATTTGAGTAACGTCAATGGTACTTTTGCTGGATTACTGGGAGTAGATGGAGGTAAAGTTAATGCCAGTGGAGAGTTCAAGGCTGGTACTTTAGTAGCTCAAGGGAAAGCTGCTGATATTCAATTAAATAAGTTTGTACCTCAGTTACCGGTAACGGTTGCTTTGCAGGAAGGTAACGCCACAGTTTCTACTTCTATTGATGAGTTACTCGCAGTACGCTCCGTTGATAATTTGAGTAACGTCAATGGTACTTTTGCTGGATTACTGGGAGTAGATGGAGGTAAAGTTAATGCCAGTGGAGAGTTCAAGGCTGGTACTTTAGTAGCTCAAGGGAAAGCTGCTGATATTCAATTAAATAAGTTTGTACCTCAGTTACCGGTAACGGTTGCTTTGCAGGAAGGTAACGCTACAGTTGCTACTTCTGTTGATGAGTTACTCGCAGTACGCTCCATTGAAGACTTGAGTAACGTCAATGGAACTTTTGCTGGATTACTGGGAGTAGATGGAGGTAGAGTTAATGCCAGTGGAGAGTTCAAGGGTGGTACTCTAGTAGCTCAAGGGAAAGCTGCTGATATTGCCATCAATCCTTTAATTCCTCAGTTACCAGTAACGGTGGCTCTACAGGAAGGTCATGCTACAGTTTCCACTTCTGTTGATGAGTTACTTGCAGTACGCTCCATTGAAGACTTGAGTCAGTTGGAGACTACTTTTGCTGGCTTGTTGGGAGTGGATGAAGGTACTGTAAATGCAACTGGGGAGTTAAAGACTGGTACTTTAGCCGCTGAAGCTAGAGCTTCTGGTATTCAATTGAACAATTTGCTTAAATTACCCGTTCCTGTTGCTCTTCAGGGAGGTAATATAAAGTTGTCTGGTGCAGTGGATGAGCTACTGGCATTTAACCAAAAACGGGATTTGAGCAGCTTTGATGCTACCTTTGCTGGCGAGCTGGATGGAGCAGATGGTACTGCTCAAGTTAGGGGTAGCTTAAATAATGGTCAGTGGCAAACTAAGATTGCAGCTGCTAACATCAATACCTTAGAAGTCATGTATCAGTTGGGAGTGGCTGAGGAACCTCTACTTGCTTCCTTTAAACCTGAACAACTGACCTTAGATGCTAAATTAGACTTATCGGGAGCGCTTCAACCCTTACTCCAAATCAATCCTGCTGCTGCTATCCAAGCCAACCAACTAGTGGTGCAGTTGGGAGAGCAATCCTTAGATGCTCAGGGTAACATTCTCCTTTCCCGCCTTGCTACTATTCCCGAAGTTGCTAACTTAGACCTGAATATCAGAAACTTAGATTATGACACCAATGCCTTGCCAGTAAGTCGGCTGATAACTCAGGTGGTTGCAGCTCAGCAGTCATTGAATCCAGAGTTTTTGCCGAGGGAAATCCAAGTAGCTGGCAGAGGAAATTTTCAGGGTAGCTTCAAGGGTGCCAATTTACTGTCAGATCCCTTGGCTCCTGGTAACTTGAATTTATTAGGGAAACTACAACTCAGGGATTTTGCCATCAATGATTTAATATTCAATCCCTTAATGGCAGGGGAAGTGAAAGTACAGACAGGGAAGGCAGTAGCTATTGATTTGCGGGGAACTACCGATGTCATTGCTGCTGGTTTAGAACCTTGTACTAGTAGACGCTGTCAATTTCCCTACCTTCCCACCTCCTTGGAATTTCGCCAGGGAGTGGGAGAAAACTCTGTTGTGGCTCTTGGTAAACGCCGAGGTGAAGTTTTCGATGTCTCAGTACAAGAATTTCCTTTAGCTCTACTCAATATTGCTCCTGCTGTCCCAGTGGGTATATCATCTCCAATAGCGGGTCAAGTAACAGGGAATCTGGAGCTTAATCTCTTCACTCTCGCAACTACTGGTAAGGTGGAAATCCAGAAGCCAGCTCTGGGTTACCTGCAAGCAGAAAACTTTATTGGTGGTTTTTCTTACCGAGATGGTATTGCCAAGCTGACAGAAGCTTCCTTAGTTTTGGGAAAAAGTCTCTACAATCTAGAAGCTGGCTTAAATCTTAACTCCGGCGCTCTCAACGGCAAAATTGATATTGCCCAAGGCTATGTGGAAGACCTGCTAACTACTGTAGGATGGTTTAATTTCCAGGATCTAGCCAGAGGAATTAAAACCCCTGAGGGTAAGGCAGTGGATTTGCAACCTTTGCCAAGAGTAGGTTCACCTAATGCTTCCCTAGCTGAGAGGTTGAAGCTATTAGCAGCAATTGAGATGCAATTGCAACAGTTAGCAGCTAAAGCAGGGGAACCAGGAATTCCTAGCCAACTGGATATCAAGGGGGGTTATATCGGAGAAATCACCTTAGCTGGTAACTTAGAACAACCCCAAATTAACTTCAATCTCCAAGGTAATGATTGGGTATGGCATACCCAGCCCACAGTTATAGAAGTTGCAGACAACCAACAACCAACAACCAATAACCAACAACCAACAACCAATAACCAACAACCAACAACCAATAACCAACAACCAACAACAATTAATATAGATCAACTAATTGCTAAGGGAAGTATTGATCTAAAAAGAGGCTTACTCAACCTCGAACCAGTGCAAGTTGAAGTTGAAGATGCGCTACTCTCTTATCAAGGACAACTTTCTCTAGCCAAAGAAGCAGGAGTTTTCCTCGTCAAAAATCTCTCCTTGGATACCCTGCGCCACTTTGTCACGATTCCCGATAACATCCAAGGTAAGCTCAACGTGAGTGGTTCTTTAGGAGGTAGTTTAGAAGGTAAGTTGGCTACTCTCCAGATTCAAGCAGGGGAAATTTCTTTAGAGGATGCCACGGTTAATAATCAACCTTTAGAGGATATCAAAAGTCAATTTAGCTATGGCAATTTCCAGCTTAACTTTAATACTATCCAGCCCTCCAGTATACAAGCTCAAGGACAATTACCATTCCCCATTGTACCAAGAATTAGCGATCGCTTTCATCTAGATGCTAAGCTAGGCACTGATGCGATCGCCCTGATTGGGTTATTTACCCAAGGATTAGTAGAGTGGGAGCAGGGTGAAACTGAGCTAGAGTTACAAGCTAGTGGACGTTTAAAACTAGCTGAACAGTTACAGTTGCAGGATTTAGTTGCTACCGGTGGAATTAGCTTCAATGACGTTACTTTCAAAAGTAACCAATTCTGCGAAAAACTCCAGCTCAATGGTAAGGTAAATCTGAGCAATCAACAGATTTCCGTAGAGCAACTTGAAGGTAACTTAGCCGAGAGTGAGTTTTCCATTGCCGGAGTTCTACCCCTATTGGAACCTCTCAGTACTAATGACCCAGACTCATCCAATCCTCTCACAATTGCGATCGCCCCTGGTCAAATTAATTTAAAAGATTTGTACAAAGGTGATGTTGCAGGGGAAGTAATCTTAACAGGTACAGCACTAAGAGAGCCAGAAATTGGAGGAGAACTGCGCTTAGAACATGGTCAGGTATTCATCCCTAAGTTTATCACTGAGAAGAAGGAAACTAAAGATACCATCCTTACTGCTTCAAATACTGGAGTTAGCCAGCAAAATAGCAATGCTTCACCTCTTGCTGGCTTAGCTCTCACCCCGAGTTTTAAAGACTTTCAGTTAGTACTGGGGGATGGCTTAAAAATTCAACCTCTGCTTGTTGCTAAATTCCACTTTACTGGTGGTTTAAATTTAAATGGTCCCTTATTAGAACCAGAGAAATTAGAGCCAGCAGGGACAATTAAACTGCGGCGGGGATATGTAGAACTATTCGACAACGAGTTTCACGTTACCCGTAATCCGGAAGTTAGCCAAGAGATTGCCTTTACCCCCAACAAGGGACTACTCAATCCTAATATAGATCTCCAATTAGGAGCAGTAGTTGTTGATCCTTCTGGTAGTCAAAATTTTCTAGAAAGAGAAGAGTTTGGTAATCGTAACGAGATCCGCGATACGAGCCAATTAGTACTAGCCAGACCCCAACAAATTAAAGTTAATCTTAATATTCAAGGAGAAGGAAAACAATTGTTGGCATTACTGGCATTAGATGAAGATCAATCTGGTAGTTGCCAGATTACCGACAATATTATTAATCCGACTGTTGAAGGAGGAAGTTACTATTCTCCAGCAGAGTTACAACAACTTGAGAGCTGTTTACAATATGCCTATCTAGGAGACAAAGCCAACATCCAGCTACTCAACTCTTCCTTAGTTACCCTCACCAGTATTCCCTCCCTCAGTGAAACAGAAATTACCGCCTTGCTAGGTAACAACTTACTTTCTACTTTACAGGGAATACAGCAAAGTTCAGAAGATGGAGATATAGTCAATCAACTGTTAGGATTTGCCGTAACGCGGTTTGTCGTCAGACCCTTGTTAAGGGATATCTCATTTATCTTTGAAGAATCCGTGAGTTCAGTAGGCAAAACCATCGGCTTGAGTGATTTGCGAGTCTTACCCATTGCCGAAGGTATTTATCAGGTAGGAGAAGATGCCTTTGTTGGTATCTCCTACGATTACTTTTTCAATGAAGTAAAAGTTAGGTACGAAATGAGATTTTAATAGGTGTTAGGTGTTAGTCTTAGCTTAACCTACCTTTGTGAACTTTGTGATTTTGTGATTCCCTTCAAAAACCCGATTGCCAGAATGTATTCCCTAAGGGACTTGCTAAAAAAGAGCTTTTATAGGTCAGGCTACTCTGGATTATTTTTGTGCAAGTCCCTTGATTAGGAAGTCCCTAATATCGATCGCCCAGGATTTCTAGAGCACGATCTGAGCATCCCATTAACCACAAATCTGACATCCCAGTTTTGTCCCCCAATAAAATCCGCCGTCTACACCGGAAGCTTTCCTCTTCTACATAGGCTCCCAACAAAATTCGTTGTAGATTCGGATTCCAAATCCCTGTTCTTCCGTGAAGAACTCGCCAGTTGTCAACTACCAATACCTTTCCTGGAGTCAACAAAAACTTGGCATTATATTCAGGATCTTGCAACAGTTGAGAGAATCGCCTATAGGCTGCCAATAAGTCATGAATCTTATCGAAAGAAACCTCTAGAGGTATCCGTGTATTGTGGTTATACCGAATTTGATAAGGATCCCCGTTTTCATCCAATTGAATCAAGTGGTTGCGCCGATAAGCGTCCCATTCGTACTTCTTGGCACTAGATTCATGTTCTCCTAGTTTTTCCTCAACGGAAAGTCGCTTGCGACCTGCGGGAATATATTCAGTAGTTAGCAACTCGTAAAACCAGGGGTTTTCTGTCTTGATAACCTCTGCAAGTTTGAAACCATCAACAACTGTAGAATAGGCTTGGCGATCGCCATCTGGGTTTTCATAAAGGGTACATTCAAAAAATTGCAATCCTGTGGGAATATCATAAGCTGTAACATCTGTATGATTTCTTAAGGTTCCCACTTGATAAGAATGTTGGATAGCCTGAGCCTTTTTATTGCTTCTATCCATGGTAAAAACATTTGTGGGATGGTATCGTTGCCGCAGTGGTCCGACCCGCTCTATTAGTGCTCGAAAACTCTCTTCATTCTTGGGAGCGTTCTCAATTATTGCTACCCCCAATTCTACGATCTGATTCAAAAACGATAATAATACCCCATCATCGTTCATCACCTCATGGCAATCAAAATGAGGTACGGATACTGACGAATCCCACAGTTGAGGTTTTCGCTTTTGTTTTAGTGCAGGGTCATTTGGGCAGTGAACCCGCAACCATGAGGCATCAAATACGCTGTGATGACCTGTTTGTTTCCCACCCCAAACAATATCTAAATTACCCTCGCGATCGAGCTTAACCTCTTGAGGAGTTGGGTTTAAAGGCATTTTGAGCAGATCGTGTCCGTGACCTAGACTCAAAGTATCTCGTTGAAAACATTTGGAACAGCGACAGCTATCTAGAAGCCAAAGATAATGGTAAAAACTTTCGTGACCATCTTTCCAAGTAATATTCAGACCCTTATCAAGGGTTACTATTGAGTCGATGCGAAAAGCTGGTTTGAGTTGTTGCAAGACTGTTGTCATTTTACTCCTCCAATTGAGCCAAAATAATCTACTCTAATCTTTCATGCGGTCTGCCAGAATTTCTAAAGCGCGATCCGAACATCCCATTAACCACATATTGGGTAACCCACTTTTCTTCCCCAGCAACAGTCGCCTCCGACTGCGGAAGGTTTCTGGTTTCATATAAGCTCCCAGTAAAATTCGTCGTAATCCGGGATTCCAAATAGCTGTCCGTCCGTGGAGCAGTCGCCAGTTATCGTTAACTAAGACTTGTCCGGGAGCGATGAGAAATTCGGCGATATATTCGGGAGATTCAGCTAATGCCGTAAATGCTTGGTACGCGGCATACAAATCTTCTATTTTATCAGGGGAAACATCTAGGGGGACCCGGTCATTTTCATGGTGACGAATCTGGTAAACTTCCCCATTTTCATCCAGATTAATGACGTGCTGGCGATGATAAGTTTCCCATTGGTATTTCTTGGTGCCTTTTTCCTTATTGGATACTTTTTCTTCTACACCCAGCCGTCGGCGACCCGTTGGTACATACTCTTGAGTGAGTAGCTCGAAATATTTTGGCTGTTGCCTCCTCAAAACTTCGGCAATTTTAAAACCATCTACCAAAGTGGAATATCCCTGGCTATCATTGTCAGAGTTTTCGTATTCAATACATCCGAGAAATTGGAGTCTAGGAGGAACGTTGTAAGAAACATGATCTGTATGATTATGTAAACGTTCCAAGTATTGATAGGCGTGGTGAATATTCCCTGCCAATTTGTTAGCTGTATCTAAGGTAAAAATATGTGTGGGATGATATCGCTGCTGGATTGGTCCGATACGCTCTATTAGTGCTTGAAAACCCGCTCGATTTTTGGGAAAGTTATCAATGATTACTGCTCCCAATTCCAGCATCTTCTCCAACCATAGCAATAGTGCATCATTGTCTTGCATCACTTCGTGGTAGTCGAAGTGAGGAATGGACACTGATGCATCCCAGAGTTGAGGTTTTCTTCTTTGTTTGAGAGCAGGGTCTTTTTGACAGTGAACCCTTAGCCAAGAGGGATCGAATACACTATGATGTCCAGGTTCTTCACCACCCCAAATAATATCTAAATTTCCTTCGCGATCGCACTTAACCTCTTGAGTTATCGGCTTGAGTGGCATGTTGAGGGGGTCATGACCTTTCCCTTCTCCACTGTTAAGGCTCAATGTATCCTGCTGAAAGCATTCGGGACAATGGCAAGTATCCCGCAACCAGAGGTTGTGATAAAAGCTTTCATGACCATCTTTCCAAGTAATTTGCACCCCGTTATCGACTGTTGCAACCGATTCGATCCGAAAAGCACTTTTGACTTGCCGAAGTAGAGTTGTCATATTACTCCTTTGTTTCTTTATTTACCACCTGAGATGTTGATTGAGCGCTTGAGAGTTTACTAACCATCTTCAGGTTGACGCAGGGGAATCTTTAACCAAGTATTATGCTCTTTGGTTAAGACACAATCGATTGTTGCATAGATACTGCCTTGCTTTCTCTTATAGACTACTTCCTGTTCACAAAGGGATAGAGGAGTTGTGTGCCATACCCCAGGATGCATTGAGATGCCACAGCTACCATCCGAATAAAAGGCTACAAAATCTTCTGGTTTGACATCCTCTTTCGGAGGAGCCAACAGAAATATACCGGGTTCGCCATTTTTCGCAATAAAAGCTTCTCCTGCATCAAGATGAGCACTCAGCCAATTGACCAGAACATACTTGGAGTTATTCTCTGGGTCAGATACAATCTTACCTGTGACACCGCCGCGAGCATTTTGATGACCAGCAGAAAGCATAGTCGAACCCTGACAATAAAGTCTGAATTCCTCTTCAATAACGGTACCGTAACCCCCCTTGGCAATCAAAGGTCGTTTTCCTTGAGTAGGCCATTGGCACAATTCTATTGCCACATCTTTAAACTCTGTGAATACGACTCCTACTCCTTGAGCATTTTTTGAGTTCAGCCTTTTTAAGGGAACTTCATAGTAATTGAAGTTACTGGTCATTAGCTTATTTCAAACTCCTACTAAAGACTTGGAATCAATCGGTTGTTTGCCGTTCGCAGTTTCATAACCGTTGTATTCCAATGTCTCCCCATTAGGAGTGAGAGTTTGGTAGAAAACTTCCTGAGCTTGGTTATTTTCGTCGGCAATCAACACTCGCGCTTGGTGTCCGTTACACAAAACTTCAGAACGCTCTAGATCCTCGTTGGCCCAAATAATCAAGGTATCTCCAGGTTGGCACAATAGTGCACCGCCACCATTAGGACAAATTGCTCCACTTCCTGCCTCTCCTGGAAGCACATAAGTATACCAGCGATTCCCATTATCAATGTTGACAATTTCTACTTCTTCTAGAGGCAGGATTCCTACTTTTTCCAGTAGCTCTCGGTCAATAGTAATACTACCTACATAATGGAGGTTAGCTTCAGTTACGCGGACACGATGCAGCTTGGCATGCATAAGCTTGATTGTCCCCATTTCTTCTGTTTTCTCCTGAATTGAGTTTGTTAGATTAATCGAAAACTACTTCTTTTGGAAAACCATACTATACATCGATTCTGTGTCGAAGATAGTAAATTCCTCTCGGTTGATTAAAATCCAAGATAGATCTTCTAGTACCTTGTGCAAAGTTTCGTTATTGTCGTGGTAATCTACACGCACGGTAAGCACAAAGTAACCACCAGATACTAACAAAGTATCTAAATTAAGCAAAGCTTTTGGTTGAGCATGACCAAAGGTAAAAACTCCCACAGAGATGATAGCATCAAAGCTAGAGGGAGTAGAGCAATTGACTAGTGCTTCTAAATTGTCTTGATACAGGGTTTGGTAAACTTGCTTTTCCCGAGCAACTTCTAGCATCTGTTCCGAGAGGTCAATCGCAGTAAGATTGGTATATCCCAATTGAGCCAAAGCCTCTCCTACCATCCCTGTACCAGCTCCAGCATCCAGAATCCTAGCGTCTTTATTTGGCAGTATTTGGGCTAAGGCACGAGCTGACTGAATTGGACTAAGACGATAAGCTTGCTCTAATTCAATATCATAGATGCGAGACCAAGCATCATATTTATCCTGCAACTTTTGGGTATCTTTCGTTTCATAGATCCAGGAAAGGCGATTGCTGACTTTTTCCCCTAAAAAGAAGCTCCACCCTAGTTCTCCCGCCGCAATCGCCTCGCACATTTTGTTGTAAGCAGCACTCAAATCTGAATATTGTGGTTGAGCTAAGTGAGAAAGTAATTCGTAGCTTTTCTGGAGATGTTCGCTTAAATCTTTTGAGTGCAATACCATTAAGCCTAGTTGACTTAAAGCATCGATATAGTCTGAGTGGCTGTAGGTTGGTTCAAATAGCAGGCGATCGTAAACGTATTTGCGAGCTTGTTCACTGATTTGCTTTGTTGGGGTTATCAAATCGTCAAAGAGAAATGTACCATTTTCTTGAAGAACCCGATGCATTTCCTTCAAAGCTAAGTCTCGTTCATGAACATGGTAGAGGGTTGCTTGGCTCCAAATATGGGTAAAAGTCCCCTCTTCAAAAGGTAGGTTAGTCGCGGATGCCTTGTGAAATTGCAGACGCAAGGATGGATAGTTTCGAGCTTTCTCTATAGCGTTACTGATGCGAACATTACTCAAATCGATGCCGACTATTTCACATCCTGTCTTTTCGGCTAGCCAAATAGCAGTATTACCATTACCACAGCCAATATCTAGAACCTTGGAGGAGGCTGTAATTCCGCTTTTTTCTAGCATATATTCATTCCAGCGCTGGCAGGCGGGAACGAAGTCCTCAACACGGGTGGGAACCAAGTCCAGAAAATAACCCCAGTGAAGACTACCATCTGAGTCCCAGAAACTGCGGTAGAGACTGTCTTCAGCATCATAAAATGCCTCAGTCTCTGTTTCTGTAAATCTGCTTTGGCTCATATTGTCTAGTTAAGATTACCACGTTATCAATATACAAGGGTTGTTAGAATATGCAAGGGTTGTTAGAATATGCAATCAATAAGGGATCTAAGTTAGACATTTCCAGAAGTTAAGTTTTCATCTAGGTAGGATAAGGGTTACAGATTCTTGGTTAGAGAAGTCTACTGCCTACTTCTGCAAGAATTTTAACGAAATTTTCAGGTTAGCAAAAAAGCTCATGATTTACAGCCTCTAATCTGTTTCAAAACAGCTAATCAACTGCTGTCAAAATATGACGTTATTGCTCATGAAGAGTTAAATATCAAAGGTCTTGCTCGTACCAGGCTGGCTAAATCTGTGTTGGATGCTGGGTGATCAAACTTTCTGTTAATACTGACAAACAAAGCCGAGAATGCTGGAAAGTTGGTTATCCCAGTAAGTGCCTATAACACCTCACAAGATTGCTCCAGTTGTGGAGAGAAAGTACCAAAAAAACTGCATATTCGCTGGCACAACTGCCGGAGTTGTGGGTGCAGTCTAGGGCGTGATCAAAATGCAGCTATCAATATCTTGCAATAGAGCGGTGGGGCATCCCGTTCTTAAAGCTCAGTTAACGTCCGAAGCAATACCTGGAGTCGCTGAGAAGCCCGCCCTGTATGCGTAGATCAGCGCCGGGAGTATGTCACGATCAACCAATTTCAATGTGTCTTAACTTAACCAAACTAGAGTCAATATCTTGTATGTTGGCACAGCCACTCAAACCCATCGCCAGCTCCAACTCATCCCGCAACAGTTGCAACACATGACGCACCCCAGCTTCTCCTTCAAGAGCTAATCCCCACAAAACTGGACGTCCTAACAAAACCCCTTTTGCTCCTAAAGCTAAAGCCTTCAATATATCAGTACCACGCCGGATACCGCCATCAATTAGTACTTGACCTTGATCTCCTACTGCTGCCACAATTTCAGGTAAAGCATCAATAGTTGCGATCGCTCCATCTAATTGCCTACCTCCATGATTTGAGACAATCACTGCCTTGGCTCCATATTCTACAGCCCGCAAGGCATCATCTCCCCGTAAAATCCCTTTGATTACTATGGGTAAAGATGTTAGTGAGTGCAACCATTCCACATCCCACCAGGTTACTCCTGGATCAATTTGCTGAGCAAAATAACTCAATAAACCAGATTCTCCAGCGGTTTTGGGAATCTTCAAATCTGCCATTGTTGCTAAATTTGCCAACTCCATCCCCGATGGTAAGGTAAACTGATTGCGCCTATCCCGTTCCCGACATCCTAGAAGCGGTGCATCCACAGTCAGGCACAGAGCAGTAAAACCAGCTGCCTCTGCTCGTTCTACTAAAGCACGAGTCAAGGCGCGATCGCGATGGATATACAATTGAAACCACTGGTTGGTATGCTGGGAAACTTGTGCCACCTCTTCTAAACTCTTAGTGGACATTGTACTCAAAACCATCACTGTTCCTAACGCAGCTGCTGCTTTAGCTGTTGCGATTTCTCCTTCCGGATGCGCCAAACATTGGAAAGCCATCGGCGCAATTAAAATCGGCAGGGAAACAGGCTCTCCCAAAATTTCTGTACTTAAATCCCGTTGGCTGACATCCACTAACATCCGAGGACGAAGTTTGAACGCCTCAAAAGCAGTACGATTATTCCGTAGTGTTACCTCATCCCCAGCACCACTAGCATAGTAATCCAGCGCCATCTGAGATAGATGTTGTGGTGCCATGGCTTCGTACTCGAAGAGATTTATTGGTTTGTCATTTGTCATTTGTCATTTGTTGTTTGTTCTTAGTGGCTGTCAACTTATTTATAAGAAAAATATACACTTTTAAAGTTAGAAAAACCTAACACCTAACACCTAATACCTGTTCTAAACCGATGGGAAATCATCCGAAAAAAAAATTCATTGCCTCGACTCTGCAAAGAGTTGAAAACGTTGGCAATCGCCTGCCTGATCCTGTCACGATCTTTATCGTTCTATGTTTCACTATCATTATAGTGAGTGCGATCGCAAGTGGAATGGGGGTGTCAGTCACTCATCCAGCAACTCAAGAAACGATTGAAGCAGTTTCTATCCTTACCCCTGACGGAATTCGCCGCATTGTCAGTGAGGCGGTGAGTAATTTTGTCTCCTTTCCTCCACTAGGGACTGTATTAGTAGCAATTTTAGGGTTTGGGGTAGCTGAATATACAGGATTTTTAGCTGCAATTCTCAGGCAGGGAGTTTTAATTACCCCTGCTCAGTTGATTACTCCTGTGATTGTGTTTATTGGTGTAATGTCCAACCTAGGAGCAGATGCAGGTTATGTGATTCTACCCCCCTTAGCCGCTTTAGTTTTTCTCTCTTTTGGTAAACATCCAATCGCTGGATTAGCTGCTGCTTTTGCTGGAGTTGCCGGAGGTTTTAGTGCCAACTTCCTAGTCAACTCCCTTGATCCTTTGCTGGCAGGTATCACTCAAAGTGGTGCTCAATTAATTGATGCCAATTACACAGTCGATGCAACCGCCAATTATTATTTTATGGCAGTTTCAACCCTAGTCATCACTTTGTTAGGTTGGTGGGTGACGGAAAGAATTGTTGCACCTCAATTAGGTACGTATCAATCATCAGACAATGTCAGCTTTTCCCTGGAAACACTAACAGTAGAGGAAAAAAAAGGACTAAGATGGGCAGGTTATTCCTTGGCTGCCTTAATTGGGCTACTGATGGCTTTAGTTCTACCGCCTCAGGGAATTCTTCGACAGCCAGAGACATTCACCATTATTCCCTCACCCTTTCTCAGCGGTATCGTATTTATCATGACATTGGTGTTTTTAATTCTGGGTATTGCCTATGGGTTAGGAGCTGGAAGTATTAAAACTGATAAAGATGCCATCCAAGGAATGACTTCAGCAATGAGTGGGATGGGATATTATCTGGTACTTTCCTTTTTTATGGCTCAATTTGTTGCCTATTTTAGTTGGACAAACTTAGGACTGATTGTCGCTATTTCCGGAGCAGAATTCTTGCAGGGGACGGGATTAACAGGAATTCCCTTGCTATTGGGTTTGATTGTTCTGAGTGGATTCATTAATCTATTTATTGGTTCAGCTTCGGGAAAATGGGCAATTATGGCTCCTGTTTTTGTACCGATGTTGATGTTGTTGGACTATTCCCCTGAGCTGACTCAATTGGTTTATCGCATTGGGGATTCCAGCACCAATATGGTTACACCTCTGTTGCCCTATTTTCCCATTATTGTGGCTTATGGACAAAAATATGATAAAAATTTTGGTTTGGGAACGTTAATTGCGATGATGTTACCCTATTCTGTAGTGTTTCTTCTTGGATGGTCAATTCTGTTTATTTTGTGGTTGATTTTGCGACTACCTTTAGGACCTGGAGTGTCTACTTATTTGTCATAAGCTAGTAGCATTTTTTGAAGTGAAACCCAACACAGTATACTCCGCTGTTGGGTTACGCTATCGCTCATTGGTGTCAACTTAAGCTAGAGATAGTTGATAGTGAAGCATCTAGGCCGTTTGGAGATCCTTTGCTATCCCTGTTGGATGACATAATTCCCTTACGGTGCATAAGTCCTAGATTTTTGAGCAGATTGAGTCATCTTTAGATGACTTGAGCTATAAGAGAGGAACTTAAGTTCCTTGTGGGGCAAGGATTTCATCTTAAGTTGACACCAATGCCCAACCTACAGTTTTAAAGGTGAAAAAGCTTACTACACAAGTTTTCTTCCCTTCTGCCTTCTGCCTTCTTGCACTAGCAACTTACGTTATATAGCCGAAATAGCACGTTCGGTAAACCAGATAGCGCCGATGAGAATCATAGAAAAACAAAAACCACGACGAACAGTGATAAACCAAGTATATTTGTGAAGTACTCGTAGCCAAAGAAAAGCGATGAGCACGATCGCAA
The DNA here is from genome assembly GCA_965222765.1 of Caldora sp. Classification (GTDB taxonomy): domain Bacteria; phylum Cyanobacteriota; class Cyanobacteriia; order Cyanobacteriales; family Coleofasciculaceae; genus Caldora. Next base: position 24,276 of record CBDCVG010000043.1, on the reverse strand, counting down.
CTTGACCTAACTCTACTCCCAGATTGAAGCTAGCGAGGGATAAAACCAAATTACCTTGAGAACCTGTTAGTTCTTGCAAAATATTGGCAAATCCCAAACCATGAACTAGTCCAAAAGCAAAGGTAATCCACCCACGATGGCGAAATTGCTTGTGCCAGAGATTTTCAACAGCAACGTAGATGATAGATAAAGCAATGAGGCTTTCTACTAAAGCAGTGGGAAGGGTGATGATATTGAGAGCTGCTAGGGAAAGGGTGAGGGAATGAGCGATCGTAAAAGCTGTAATAATTTTAAGCAGCTCAGGGAGTTTACCACCGGGTAACAGTAAGGCAATCAAGAATAAAATATGATCATAGCCAGTAAAAATATGCTCAATACCTAGCTTCAGGAAACTTGCAAATTGCTGTTGCCAGGGAGATTCTTCCGTTAAGGTAAAGATTGTGCTCTCAGGAGTAAACACAAAATTACGAGTTGTGCCTCCTTGAGAGATTGTTGCTAAGCATTGAGGAGTGTGGGTGTCTGAAGGAAAAAAGTCATAATTAATTGCTAGATTTTGTAAAGGTTCTGACCAACTATATCACAGTAAAAAGGTACTGTGCATTTCAGGGCTTTCAGCCGGTTTAGCAGATTCCTCTAGTACGCTTTCTAAGGTTAACTTGGCAGCGTCGCTTTTAGTATTCTTGAAAGAAATCCGGTCTCGGAAAACCTCTTCAAGCTCTCTTTGATGGGTTCCAAATTCAGATACTGAAATTTGCCCATTGCCATTTTCATCAGCAAACTGTACCAGGTTTGTCAGAATAGTCAATGTCATCTGAGCAGTGGTATTTTCAACCATAATGTCTGCAACAGTAAGATCAGCCCAGTGAGCAGATACAATCTGTGTGTGAACTCCTACAAAACATAAGGTTCCAAGTAGGGAAATTATTGAGAGCCGAAGATAATAAAAAGTTTTTGTCATTTGTTATTTGTTATTTGTTGTTAGTTGTTTGTCATTTGTTATTTGGGAATTCCTCTTCCCTTCTGCCCTCTGCCTTCTGACTTGAAAGTAGGGAGTAGTAGGGGCGAATGGCCATTCGCCCCTACTTTCATGCATGGTGGTGAAAAAATTTTTTCATCGAGACTGCCTTGTTTCTTGAAAGTCAAACATCGGGTCAGTTGCCTTAGACTGTTGAAAGTAAGTCTCTGCCTGGTTAGAATTACCTAAGTGCTGTTCAACCAGTCCTGCTCTGTAGAAGATAACTGCACTACGTTGACCAGTTGCGATCGCTTTTTTCAAGACAGCCTGAGCATCTTGCCAACGGTTCAACCGAGTTAGTACCCAGGCATAGGTATCCAGGGTTTCTACATCACGACGCATTTGCAAGTCAGCTTCTATCAGGGTTAGAGCTTCTGGCAAATCCTTTTCCCGTCCTCGTGAGAGCAACAATCGCGCTAACTCTCGGCGGTGGCCAAAAGTACTCAAATCTTGATGCTGGCGAAAGAGAACCTCTGCCTTCTCCCAGAGAGCTTCCGCTTCTACTCGATTACCCCGTAAAACTTCTACTTCTGCCATACCTTCCAGCGCCACATGATCCCAGACATTGGGATAATCGCGGGATACAAAAACTTGGGAATAGAGCTTTTCTGCCTTACGGTAGTTGCCTAGCCGAGTTTCTAGTTGAGCTAATTGAGTCAGTCCTAAAGGCGATCGCGGTAAAATTCGCAATGCTTCTTGATAAAGCTGTTTGGCTTCGTTCAACTCACCTCGGCTAGCATAAAACCGAGCCAGCAAGGTTCTAGTCCAAACAGAGCTACCCACTTCTTCGGGTTCTTCTAACGCCAAGGCTTGTTGAAAGTCTTCAATTGCAGCTTCATCTTGACCTTGAGCGATATTAACCAAAGCTCTGAGAGTATAAGCACCCAATGTCGGGGACTTGCTCAACTAATTGTTGAGCCGCAACCTCGGCTTGAGAAATTTGTCCCTTTCCCAGATGAGCACTTACTAGAATAGATAAGGCATCTTCGTGCTGAGGATGGGTACTCAAAACTTTTTGAACAAGTTCGATCGCTCCGTCAAAATCATGCCTAGCTTCTGCAACTTTTGCTTGAGCGAGTAGCGCTCCCGTATTGTTAAAAGGCAGATTATTGAAAGATTGTTGAGCAGCTTGTTCTGCCAACAAATACCAGTTGGAATCACCTGTGGCTCTTGCTAGCTTGAGATAGACGGTTGCTAAGAGTGCTTGATTAAGGCCATCCTGAGGACTCTGACGAATGCGCCTTTGATAAAACGTCACTTCTTGTTCTAGCTGACGAGTGATATTAACATCAGTGGGTGATGCAAAAGGATAGCGGTAGGGAGAAGATGAAGCAATTAGCTTTGGTACTAGCTGAGTGGTGATTGCTAAACCTACTAGAAGACATCCACCGAGAATAAGTTGTTGTTGCTGTTGCAAGAACCGATGTTTGAGAGCAAAATTTATTAGCATTGTTCTGAAAGGGGAGCTGGGAAGCTGGAGGAGATGGGGAGATGGGGAAGATCGGGAGATAGGGGGTATGGAGGTGAACGAAACATGAAGTGGGATTTCAATTCTCCGCGTCTTTTGAGAATAAGTAGGTTGGGTGGAGCGATAGCGTAACCCAACACCGGCGTATATTCTGTTGGGTTTCACTTCGTTACACCCAACCTACCTTTTTAGTCGTGCCGCGCCACTGGGGAGCTGGGGAGATAGGGGAGATAGGGAAGATGGGGAAGATCGGGAGATAGGAGAGATGGAGAGCAGAGCTGCTTGTCACCCCGTGAGGGAGCAGAGAGTAGGGGTTCCTTCGGGTGAGGTTAAATTTTACGGTGGTTCTGAATAAACAAGGCTCCGAGGCTCCAGGGCACGAGTTAGAAGGGAAGAGGATTTGAGAAAAGTTTCTTCACTCATTACTCATTACTCTCGAGAAACTAAAATCCTATATTTGGGGCTGAATCCCTTGATATGAGTAGTTTCTGACTTCTTTTTCGGCGATTCCATCAATGAATTCTTAATTCTTAATTCTTCATTCTTCATTCGCCGTTAGGCGCTCATTACTCAAAAAAGCTCTCCCACAACTTTTTTCACTTCACCCGGTTCCTTCTGCCTCCTGCCCTCTGCCTTCTGCCTTTCTTTTTAATTAGGCAATGCTAGGTAAGGGAATGAGGGTTCTAGAGGATCGTGGCCCTGAGACGGGTTACCGGGAGTACCTGCATAGGAAACATTGTCAGTTGCGATCGCACCGTCTGTCAGTACGCTTAGGGTAATATCAATTACATCGTCTTCCAGCATTCGCCCTCGCACCGGACTACCCTTGGCATTGAGATCTTTCGCATAGCCACTAGCACCGGCTGGTATCAATGCGCATAACATCTGGTAGAAACGCCCCTATTAGAGAATTAGCCCGTTCTTCACTATTACCCACAGCTAGTAAAGTTTGCTTGGCTTGAGTTACAATCGGTCCAGCAATCTTTGCCGCTGGATTCTGACCCGCTAGAGCTGCTGCTTCAAAGTCTGGTCCAACGCTATTGAGAGCATTCAAGAAGTCATTGTTGAGAATTAACCCTTCATTAATCGCCGGACGGGCTAAACGTTCTACCTGCGTATTCCCCGTGCTAAAAGCGACGGGGATTCTTCTTTCAACCAGCGAACTTAGTGTACAGATTTTCATCCAAACACCATAGGCTCATCTGTCCAGAAGCGTTAGTAAGTTAAAAAATTCCTAATCAGCAGCAAGCGGTGGAGCTTCAGGAGTGTTTGCTTTGCTAAACACTTGACGAAAACCGAAATAAGCGATCGCATCTTTCATATTCGAGACGAAACGCTTCAGTCCATGCATACGGATATCAGTAACATACTCCATCGTTAGGGCAATACGCTCTTCGTTCTCTCCTAAAGGAGTTACCCGATGGTAAAGCTTGTCACCATTAAATAATACTAGAGTTCCAGGAGTTAATACTAGAGAGTGGGTTTGGGTTTCCTGGTTGGGGTTATCTCGGTAGAGTTGATACTCCAGTTTACTAGTGGATTGGTCAACTAAACCGAGCAGTACTGTGTACCGCTTACCTCGATAGTAAGAGGTATCGTAATGATACTGGATGTGGTCTCCTGGCTCAGTGTAATAATACAGGGCGTAGGTATGAGGATCATTAGGAGGACAGGAAAGGAGCTTTTCCCCTGTAATCTCATTGAGTAACTCAAAAAGGAGTGGTAGTTGATAGAATTTGCCAAAAATCGGAGCGAAGCTGTCGAGGTTGAAGCGGCTGATACTGCCGCCTTTTTTATGTTTGGGAATATAGTTCCGGTTGACGGTAGGTTTGAGTGATGGCAAGGTGAGCAGAAACTCATCCAGGATGGAGGTGGGGAGAAATTTCTCTACTACTATAAATTCATTCTGGGATTGAAACTTTGCTTTGAGCTTTTCTCTATCAAAAGCGGCTATAGTTTTCAATAGTTCAATCTGCAAATCCATCTATTGTTCTCCTCTACTTACTCATTACATAGAGAGGGTTTGGTATCACATCATCCTAATACCAGTACTGCAAAACTTGGTCACCCAAAAGTCTAAATCCGGGTCAGTAATTGTGCTTCTCACCTGTTGCTGAATCTCCTGAGCTTGAGCTTGGGAATCACACAAAGCAAACACAGTTGGTCCTGAGCCAGACATCATTACACCTAAAGCGCCAGTATTCTGGAATGCTTCTCGGAGTTGGGATACTTGAGGATGAGCTGGTAACACTACCTTTTCTAAATCATTGTGCAGTAGTTGACCAATCTGTGACCCATCCTTATTAGCGATCGCTTGTACCATTGGTCCTGAATGAACTTTAGCAGCACGGGCTTCTAAGTCTTCAGTATCCCGAACGTAGGAATCCCCAAACTCAGAGCGGTAAGTTTTATAAGCCCAAGGGGTAGAAACCTCAAGGCTGCCGTATTTTCCTAATACCACATACAGAGAATCGAGATCCGGTAAGGGAGATAGCTGTTCCCCTCTACCAGTAGCAAGAACTGTACCACCAGCAATACAAAAAGGTATATCGGAGCCCAGCTGGCTTGCTAGTTCTTGTAATTCTGGCTGGGTGAGTCCCAACTGCCAGATCATATCTATTCCCACCAACACAGCAGCGGCATCGGTAGAACCACCAGCTAGTCCCGCTGCCACAGGGATATGCTTGTTGATGGTGATTTCCAAACCCCCAAATTGGGCAAAAACATCGGGAAACTGCTCCTTCATCAAGTTTGCTGCTTTGTAGGCAAGATTACTTTCGTCTTGGGGTACTTGGGGATGGTCACAATTTACCCGAATCTTGTCAGTGGTAAGGGTACGGATATCAATTTGATCTGCTAACTCGATGCTTTGAAGGAGCATCACTAACTCATGATAACCATCTGGGCGATCGCCTAGAATTTCTAGATACAGATTAATTTTGGCTGGAGCAATTAGGGAGTAGGAATGCATTTTTTGGAATTTAGAATTTAGAATTTAGAATTGTCCCCGCGTCTCAGTGTCTCCTTGCTCTGTATAGGCAATAACCAGGTTAGGTTGAGAAATTTATAGCAGTTTATTACTGAGAGTTACCCATTGGGCAACACTCAAGTCTTCTGCGCGAGCTTGGGGATTTATCTCTAATTGTTCCAGCAATTGGGTCAAGCGATCGCGTTCGACTAAGGATTTCAAATTATTTCTCAACATTTTCCGTTTACTGGCAAAGCCCAATTTCAACAAAGTTTCCAAGTACTTTGGTTCATTGGCTGGTTGCTGCACTAGCTGGGGACGCAAACGCACTACAGCAGAATCGACCTTGGGAGGAGGGGAGAAAGATTTGGCTGGTACATCACAGATAAATTCACATACTGCTAGATACTGTACCCTTACTGATAGAGCACCGAAGGTTCTAGAACCGGGTTGGGCGCATAAGCGCTGTGCTACTTCTTGTTGCAGAAGCAGCACAATTAAATCAAATGCTGGTACAGCTGGCTGACTAATAGTTCCCAGCAATTTTTCGAGAATGGGACCGGTGATATTGTAGGGAATATTAGCTACAACTTTATTTGGCTTTTGGAAATTAGGGAAGGAAACTAGTAGCTTGTCTAAGTAAAGGGAGAGGAAATCCCCTTCGAGAAGTAAAAAATTGTCAATATTACCCAGTTTTTTGACTAAAAGTTTACACAAATTCCTGTCAATTTCAACAGCAACTAATGACTGGACTTGGGGTAATAACCATTGAGTTAGAATACCGGTACCAGGACCAATTTCCAGCAGGCGATCGCTTGGTTGCAAGTTGGCAGCTGCTACGATTTGACTGAGTGCCTCTTCACTGTGCAGCCAATGTTGAGCAAATTGTTTACGAGCTTTTGGATTCATTTACAGTAAGTTAGCCGATTCATAGAGACTTCTGATTACTGCTTTAATCCGATCACCATACTGCAAATCTGTTGACCAGCGCCCACTTAACTGACCAACTAAAGGTGCAACACCGCGAGTGACAAAACGAAATCGGGGACTAACGACTTCTTGTACCAAAGGTTCTAGACTAGCATAGGCTTTCAATTGTTGGATATGGGCGCGAACTCCAATTCTGGCACTAGGAAATGACGCTGGTTCAGTACCACTAACAGCTCCTAAACCACCAAAATTATTCAGACTGGGTTTCAATTCACCTCCAAAGCGCAGGAAGCTAGTTTCTACACAAGCTTGACAGAAAGCAATGTCATAGTTTACTCCTTCAATCTGCCCCTCTTCTCGGTAGAGCCGGGGTAATTGGGGAAATTCACTCAAAGCATTATCATTATTATTTTTGAGGAACATCATTAGCTGTACTTCCGAAGTATTGCCATGTCCCATAATTCGGTCAATTAAACCAGGACAAATTTGTAAGATTGAGCGCACAATTACGGTACGACTAGGATTATCCCAGCCGACAGAAATGTTATAGTCTCGCAGTTCAATCGCTTTGACATACACCACTCCTCGGTATTGAATGCGGCGAATATCAGGAGCAACAGTCAAATCGACTCCCAGTCGGTCTGCCAAGTCATTGGGGATGTAGGCATTACTATTAACTAGAATCCCCTGCTCTTCATAAATTTGACCATTAACGCTGATATTGATTGTGTCATAAGTGACCTCCGAATCATTAGACTCAGTACCAGAAACAGTACGGCTCCAAGATGCAAGTCCATCAGCAATACCCAGAGCCATCTCTCGGCGTCGATTCTGGATTAAAAACCGATCATCTGGGTTTGTTAGGAAACCAACTTCTAGTAGTAAAGAGGGGATGATAATATTACGGCAGAAGGAGATTCTTCCAGTTCCTGTTTCCGTATCTGGTTTGGCACCTCGGCTAGGCAACGAAGGCAGGCGTCTTACTAGAGCCAAGAGCATCAATTCTGCCTGATTCTGACGATCAGTATTGTTGGCAATGTAAAAAGTTATGGCTCCCCTGATGTCGGGATTGAAAAAACCACTGGAGTGGATTTCTAGGGCTACATCATCGGTGAGAGCACGGTCATTGATCCACTGGTGTGTTTGCCTCATACTTAGGTCATCAGGTACAGAAAGCACCTCAAATCCGCGCGATCGCAACTCTGGTATTATCTGATCCCGCAGCAAAATCATCTCTTGAGCTTCAGTTGTGCCGCCAGCAATAGTTCCTGGATCACGACCCTCTTCTTCTATACCACCGTGACCTGCTGAAATAAATATTCTTCCCATTGATCGCTTTTTCCTTCAGTACCTCGCTCAGCACTCGCCTTTATTCATATACAATAAGGATTTATCGGTATCCTGGCTAGTCTTATTATCTTTTTATCGAAGCGATTACCTACGGAAACAGCAAAGCGATCGTACTTCCATTGCCTCTGTACTAGGAGAAAGTAATTCGATCGCAATTGTATATCAAACAGATCAAAAACTGCCCAGAACCCCGACTTCTTCAAGAAGTCGGGGTTCTTAAACGCTTTAGGCGCATGTCAGATTGGGGTACTTTGGATCGGGCGCACGTCGGTGAGCCCCTACGGAAAAAGATTGAATTTAACCACTTAGGGCCTGAGCTCCACCGACAACTTCCAGAATTTCCTGGGTAATCGCAGCCTGCCGTGCTTTATTGTAAGATAGAGTCAATGTACCGATCATTTCTGTAGCATTATCACTGGCACTGTTCATTGCTGTCATCCGGGCTGCCAATTCACTGGATGCTGATTCTTGCAATGCTCGCAGCAACTGGTTATTAAGATATAGTGGCAACAATGCATTGAGAATCTGCACGGGATCTTGTTCAAAAATCATGTCCCGGGGGAAGCTACGGACTTGAGTTGAGACTTTCTCCCGCTCCACTTTAAACTCACCGCCACGAGTTGTCAGCCTAAAGATTTCATCATCCTGGGGTTCTAATCCTTGCCTTGTTAGAGGTAATAAGGTTTGTATCACAGGTCGAGAACTAATCAAGGAGACGAATTTGGTGTAGATTAATTCAATTCGGTCTACAGATTCAGACAGGAACAAAGAGAGCAATTCATCTGCGATCGCAGATGCTTCTGAGGCTGTGGGAATCTGCTCTAGACCAGAGTATTTGGCATCAATGGGCTGATTACGGCGCTCGAAGTACTGGATGGCTTTGCGTCCAACTAATATGTACTTGTAGTCACGACCTTCCTTTTTCAGTTCCTTAGCACGGTTTTCCGCACGGCGGATGACGTTAGTATTATAAGCACCACACAAACCGCGATCGCCTGTAACTACTAGTAAGCCTACACACTTGATCTCTCTTTGCTTGAGTAGGGGTAGATTGGCTTCTTCAAACTGTAGACGGTTTAGTAAGCCGTAGAGAACTTGTGCTAAACGGTCGGCGAAGGGACGGGTAGCTGTCACCTGTTCCTGAGCACGTCGCACTTTCGCTGCAGCAACGAGGCGCATTGCCTCAGTGATTTTTTTAGTATTCTTGACCGACTTAATGCGATCGCGAATTGCTTTAAGATTGGGCATAATATTTCTGTTGTTTGTTGTTTGTCCTTTGTTGTTTGTCCTTTGTCCTTTAATGACCAATGACAAACAACAAATGACCAATCTACACTGATACCAAGAAGGTTTTCTTGTATTCTGCGATCGCTTCCTTCAAGAGATTTTCTGCTTCATCGGTGAGTACTTTCCCTTGCTGGATAATCTCACCATACTTTGGTTTGCTGGTTTTTAAGTACTCCCGCAGTCCTATAGCAAAACTGGTAATCTTATCAACAGCAATATCATCAAGATAGCCATTCAAGCCGGCATATACTAAGGCAACTTGCTCGTAAACTGCAAGGGGTGAGTACTGAGCTTGCTTTAGCAGTTCCCGCAAACGCTCACCCCTTGCCAGTTGGTTTTGGGTTGCCTTGTCTAAATCGGAGGCAAACTGAGCAAAAGCTTGTAGCTCATCAAATTGAGCTAGTTCCAGCTTCAATTTACCAGCAACTTTTTTAACTGCTTTGGTTTGAGCAGAAGAACCAACCCGGGATACTGAGATACCAGGGTTAATTGCTGGACGCAAACCGGAGTTAAATAAGTTAGAGGACAAGAAAATTTGACCATCCGTAATTGAAATCACGTTGGTGGGGATGTAAGCAGATACGTCACCTGCCTGGGTTTCAATAATTGGCAGTGCTGTCATACTACCTTTACCTAGCTCATCACTCAGCTTTGCTGCTCTTTCTAACAAGCGGGAGTGGAGGTAGAATACGTCTCCAGGATAAGCTTCACGACCGGGAGGACGACGCAGTAGGAGCGACATCTGGCGATAGGCTTGAGCTTGCTTGGAGAGGTCATCATAAATGACTAGGGGTCGCTTTACCTTTGTACATGAAGTACTCAGCAAGAGTTGCACCGGTATAAGGAGCTAGATACTGTAAGGTTGCTGGGTCAGAAGCGTTAGCTGCTACCACAATCGTGTAATCTAATGCCCCTTTCTCTTTGAGAATATTCACTACCTGGGCAACTGTAGAAGATTTCTGACCAATGGCAACATAGACACAAATAACATCTTCTTCCTTCTGGTTGATGATTGTATCAACTGCGATTGAAGTTTTGCCTGTTTGCCTATCACCAATAATCAACTCCCGCTGACCTCGTCCAATGGGAATCATCGTATCAATAGCTGTGATGCCAGTTTGCATGGGTTCATGAACAGAACGGCGTGCAATGATTCCTGGAGCAACAGACTCAATGAGGCGAGTTTCAGATGTCTGTATATCTCCTTTACCATCAATTGGGCGAGCGAGAGCATCTACCACACGACCAACTACTGCATCTCCTACCGGCACCTGAGCAATTCTACCGGTGGCAGTAACGGAGCTACCCTCTTGGATGTCGTGACCTTCACCCATCAGCACAGCACCGACATTGTCTTCTTCTAAGTTTAGGGCAATGCCAACTGTACCATCTTCAAACTCTACTAGTTCCCCTGCCATGCACTTTTCTAGACCATAGATCCGGGCAATGCCGTCTCCAACTTGCAAGACTGTGCCAACGTTAGAAACTCCGACCTGTTGGTCGTATTGTTCAATTTGTTGCCGAATAATGCTGCTAATTTCGTCAGGTCTAATGCTAATCATTTTTGTTTGTTGTCTGTTGTTTGTTGTTTGTTGTTTGTTGTTTGTTGGCAAGATCTTAAACAAGAACCAACAACCATACCTAAAAACTAGGTAGCATTTAAACGTAAACCGATGCGACGCAGTTGTCCTCGTAAGCTCGAATCAATCACCTGAGAGCCAACTTTGATGATGACACCCCCAATTAAATCAGGGTCAATTTTAGTATCAAGTTCTACTTGGTTAGCACCAGTTATTTCCTTAACTTTGTCTTGCACTGAGTGGTGTTGTGCATCTGTTAGCGATACGGCTGAGGTAACTTCAGCGAGAACAGTTTGTTTGAGTTTTCGCAGAAGAGCTTGATACTGCTGGAAAATTGCTTCTAAAAAGAGGATACGTCTGCGGTCTACTAGCACGTTCAAAAAGCTGAGCATGTAGGGATGAAGTTGATCTCCTTCAAGACTAGTAGAAATCTGTTGCAATACAGCTTTCTTGTCTTCGGCTTTGACAACTGGACTAGACAAAAGTACTTGCAAGTCTGGTGATTCTTGCAAGATAGTCAACAAACCAGCAACATCCTCCCCCAAGCGTTCTGTCAGTTCATTCTCCTGGGCCAAAGACATCAATGCTTCTGCATAGGGTTCTACCACTCCGGCACTTAAGAGACTGCCTTTCATGATCCACCTCCTAATAAAGCAATGCTGCGATCAATTAATTGTTGCTGAGCAGACTCATCCAAATCGGATTTTAGCCGGGACTCTGAGCGCTCCAGCGCCATGGCAACTACCCGCTGCCTAAGTTGGCTGATCACTCGCTCTTGTTCGGTGTTGAGATCCTGGACTGCTACTTCTTTCAAACGCTTGACATCCTCAACAGATTGAGCTAATATTCCATCCTTAGCCCTCTGAGCGTTGGCTTCAGCAGCTTTGCGAATCTCTTCTGCTTCTGCTTGGGCTTGAGCTAACTTTTGCTGTTGGTCTGCAAGCTTGACAGCTGCTTCTTTCTGCCTTTGTTCTGCTGCTTGAATTTCCTCAGCAATACTGGCACTGCGTTCGCTCAAGGTATTTCCGAGGAATTTACGCCCAAAGTAAAATAGCACCCCAATCAAGAGCGTAAGGTTAATGAGATTGGATTCTAGAATGTCTAGGTGTAGTCCAAAACCACCTTCGCCAGCGGAGTGAGCTTCTGTTGCCAATAATGTGGCTAATAAAAAGAAATTCCCCATCATAAACTAATTACAACTTTCTTTGCCGCGAAATCTTTAAGACTTTGACTCATCCATCAAGGGCAAGCTAAGAGGAAGTGCATTTGCTCAACTTATCTGCTAGCAGCATAGTTTGGCGCTTTTACAGTTTTACTCTCGCCCCGAGTTTGGACAATCAGTAAAAATATCTGAACGACTTACTACTGACTTCGTTATCTTACTAATTCCGGTCCTAGTAGTTTTTCAAGGATTTGACGAGTAAGAGCGTCTACTTGTTGCTCCAGCGAACTCATTGCTTGTTGCTTTTGCTGCTCTATCTCTCTTTGAGCTTCTTCCCGCTGAGCTTGAGCTTCCTGCTCAGCTTCAGCAATTTTCTGAGCTGCGATTTTTTTAGCATCAGCTTGAGCGGATTCAATGATTGCTTGAGACTGTTTACGAGCTTCGCTTAACTGCTGTTCATATTGATTTGCCAATTGCTCAGCTTTAGATAAGCGTTCCTTTGCCTCAGCTTCATTGGTGCGGATGTAATTAGCTCGGTCATCTATAACCTTGGTTAGTGGCTTATAGAAAATCGCGTTTAGTACAGCTGCTAATAATAGGAACTGTACTGCCATTAAGGGCAAGGTAGCGTCAAAATCAAACATTTTTTTTACAGATCCTTTTTAGGAATGGAACCTAAACTCCAGAATGTAGAGACGGGAGCAACCACGTCTCTACAAAGCTTAAGCAATTTTAGGAAAATGGATTAGCAAACAGCAGCACCAATGAAATTACCAAGCCATAGATAGTGAGGGATTCCATGAACGCCAAAGTTAACAGCAGAGTACCACGAATTTTGCCCTCAGCTTCTGGTTGACGAGCAATACCTTCTACTGCTTGGCCTGAAGCATTTCCTTGACCGATTCCAGGACCAATGGCAGCTAAACCAATTGCAAGAGCAGCAGCGACAACAGAAGCAGCTTGAACTAATGGATCCATGATAGTTTTAATTACCTTAAGTTACAGAACAAACAACAGCGGTTTTGAATTTTGATTTGTAGGGATGGATTGCTTTTACCTAACCTAGGAAGGTTAATGGTTCGGCTTTCAAGTGATTACCTACCCATACAACTATTCAGAATTCATGCCTTATTACATCAACTGAGGGTTTTATGTAGGAATGAATTTGAGACTAGCGAGTCGATTACTCGTTCAGTCTTTAATCAAAAAGTTACTCCTACTACTCATGCTCTTCACCACCATGCCCTTCAAGTGCCTCATGAATGTAAGCACCAGCTAAGGTAGCAAACACTAAGGCTTGAATGGCACTGGTAAACAGACCTAGCGCCATCACTGGCAGTGGCACAAACAAAGGTACTAGTAGTACCAACACTGCCACCACTAGTTCATCAGCTAAGATGTTACCAAATAAACGGAAGCTAAGAGAAAGAGGCTTGGTGAAATCTTCTAAAATCGCGATGGGCAAGAGAATAGGAGTCGGTTGAATATACTTCTTAAAGTACCCTAAACCACTCTTCCTAAACCCAGCGTAAAAGTATGCTAAAGATGTTAGCAATGCCAAAGCGACTGTGGTGTTAATGTCATTTGTTGGAGCAGCTAATTCACCAGCGGGAAGCTTAATTAACTTCCAGGGTACTAAGGCTCCAGACCAATTTGACACGAAGATGAACAAAAACAATGTGCCAATAAATGGCACCCAAGGACGATAATCTTTCTCCCCCAACTGGCTTTTCGCCAAATCCCTTATAAATTCTAGGGCATACTCCATAAAATTTTGGATGCCACTGGGAATTCTCTGGACGTTTCGAGTGGCAGCAATCGAAGCAATGACGAGAATGGCAATTACGATCCAGGAGGTTAGAAAAACCTGCCCATGTACTGTGAAATTGCCAATTTTCCAGTACAGATGCTGACCAACTTCTAATTCAGCAAGGGGGAAAGAATTCAGAACGCTCAAACCATCTATCATTTCCATTCCGGAGGTTTCCCCAGATACCTATCGAGAGTGAAACATCGGTTAATTTCAAACTTAACCTATTTATCAATTTAACCTACTTGGATGTAGGCATCAGAGTGCTTGGTAGCACATAAACTAGGATTGCAGCTTTATAAGTCAGAAATCCTAAAAATATGGGCATAATATGTAAATTTTGCCATTGACTGGCAATGATAATTAGCCCAGCAAAAAGTGCAAACCGGTTAGAACTCAAACTTTTTTTTTGTTCGCTCAGACGTTCGACATCTTTTGCTAACATTCTCAAGTAAAACATCCCTGTGAATGCCCCAAGTAAGTAATTTAAGGCAGTGTTAAGAGAGTAAACAATCCAGACAGGGATAAAAATAATTCCTGCCAGTACGAGCGTTGCCAACAACAAATTTTGTTTGAGTTGGTAAAACTCTTCCATTGATGAATTGTTTTTCGTTGGAGGGGAACTATTTTGAGACAGTTCTTCCTCTGCCGTTGTCGGCTCAAGAGAATCGTTTGATAAGTTCACGGTTAGCAGCAAAAGGTAGCCTAGGAATTTGACTTTATCGCTACAAGCCACTAGTGATCATATCACGGGGCGGTAACAATACTTAAAAATTTATTAATACGTGCTCTAAGGATAATTAATGTCACCGTTGTCATTGGTCATTAGTACAAAGCACCCTCTGACACTTGACATAGAAACCTTCTTCTGATTATTGAAGAGCTCCCAAGGAGCGCTTCGCACCACCAATTGAATGGAAGAAACAATATCTCCTTATCTCCCCATCTCCCTATCTCCCCACCCTTTTTTTCGCTCACCCGTTTTACCCTGGGGGAGCATCCTATCTTTGTTGAAGCTGTTGGACTTGTTCTAGGGATAACCCCGTCGCCTCAACCACTAGCTCGATTGATAAACCAAGCTGCAAAAGCTTGATCGCGATTTCTCGCTGCTTCGCTTCACGCCCTTCTTCACGCCCTTGACGTTTGGTTTTTTGTTCCCATTCCAAATACGCTTGTGTCAATTGCATCGATAAATCCCCTTGCTCATCAATACCACTATAATCCAAGGCAATTTTCCAATTGGCTAACAGTTGCAGGGCAGTTGAACGTAATGGTTCATTTTTGGGCAGAGCCAGGAGTTCCGAAATTGCCTCCCCTTGCACTTTACCTTTGCCCAGGAGTCTGAGCCAGAGAGTTTCTGGAGTTTTGGGTAGTTGATTGATAACAATAATAGTGGTTTTGAAATGCACACGGAAATGATAGATGCCGGATGGCCAAGGGGGTTTTGGCTTAGCTCCGAAACCATTGAGAGTATTAGCAGAGGCAGAGGGTGTCAGAATCCACAGGTGAGGAAGTTGAGTTTCTGAGAGGGTGATTTTATCTCGTTTTGCTTGGCGTTGTAAGTTGGCTTGGAGTAACAAGAGCTTAAGTCGGCAATGACGAATTTCTGTGATGCTGGGAGCATTACGGAAGGGTTCGAGCAGGCAGGGAGTAGTCAGAATTTTACCAAGGAGTCCCAGAGTTTGGGGAGCTATCGTAGTTTGGGGTTTGGGAATAAAGTAGACATCAACTTGGCGAGCCTCTCCAGGAATCTCGAAGCTTCGCTCAACAGTGCCAAAGGGACTCAGGAATTCTTCGAGCAGTTGTTTAGAAAATTGATCAAAGGGGGTACGGGTCATGCAAAATAGACTTGGACAAACTGAGGCTCATTTTAGGCGATCGCTTGAACTTCCCAAGCATATCTCTTGTTCCCAATTCCCAATTCTCAGTCAGTTAGACCATCTAATTTTTTTGTCCTTTTTCTACTAGAGAACGCAAAAATGCGATCGCTCCCGGTAAAACTTCTTAGTTCACAAAATTTTAAATATAGCGATTGAGATTGAGACTAAACTTGTGAGCATAAATTGACACAGGGTTTTGATATGACTAAGATCTACCCAAAATTTGCTATAGCTACTGTTTGTAGTGTTCTAGGGATACTAGCAATGGAAATCAACCCTACGGTAGCTATAGCTGCAACTCTTGTTGAAATTGATTTTAATGACCTTGCTCCAGGAACTATTGTCACTGATCAGTTTGCGTCTCAAGGAGTAAAATTTTCCCTACTTGAAGATACCACTCTTGGGATATCTCCAATAGCTGGTCCTCTTGCTAACACTCTATTTGCAGATGTATTTCCTCCAGCTTCAGGAATTGCCATTTATGCAGGGGAGAGCTGTTGTAATGCTTCAACTGATGTTTTTTTTGATATTGAGCTTTCTTTTTCTCAGCCAATCGACTATTTCTCTATATTGTCATTAGATTCTGATGAACCAATATCAGCTCTTGGTTATTTGAACGGTGCATTAGCTCAATCTATTTCTTTCCCTGGTGGTTCAGACATTCAAGTCTATCAATTAGAATTGGGAAATCTAGGGGGTCCACAACTTTTTGATCGAGTTGTCTTAGATACCGTTCGAGGTGGTCCCGAAATCTTCGATAACTTGACCTATAACATTGCCGACGCAAGCTCGGTTCCTGAACCTACTGCTGTATTAGGTCTTAGTATGCTAGGACTAGGTTTTTTGTTGAACAAAAAGCTAACATCCAATAAAATTTAGCAGGGTAAACGCATCTAATTTAGAGGTGATCCTAGTGATCCGATCTTTGTTGAAGTTGTTGGATTTGTTCGAGTGATAAACAATTGGCTTTCCTTCCTATCCCTCTTCTGTCTTTTTTCTAGTAAAGAACGCAAAAACGCGATCGCTTCCCGTACAACTAGGACTTACGCACTCAAGTGTCATGCTGAGGTGATAGTGAAGCATCTCAGCCGTTTGGAGATCCTTTGCTACCGCTCAGGATGACAGAATTTCCTTACAGTGCGTAAGTCCTACAACTTCTTCGGGCAACCCATTTACTAACGCAATTGACTCAAGAATCCGCTAGGCTAAGGTTTGGGATTGAAGCAAGGGTTAAACATATGCCGCTGATCAAAGTTCAAACTTCTGTTACTGCACCGGACACAAATAAATCTGAAGCATTGCTCAAACAACTCTCTGCCAGCCTTGCCAAGCATCTAGGCAAGCCGGAATCTTATGTAATGACTGCTTTGGAATCTAATGTTCCGATGACTTTTGCCGGAACCAGTGATCCTGTTTGTTATGTGGAAATCAAGAGTGTTGGTAGTATGCGTCCCCCAGCAAACCAAAGCGATGAGTCAGGACTTCTGTGAGCAGATTAATCAGGCAATTGATGTTCCGACTAACCGCATTTACATTGAGTTTGCTGATGCACAAGGATATCTTTGGGGTTGGGATGGCAGAACATTTGGTTAGGTTAATGGTTAATGGTTAATGGTTAATGGTTAATGGTTAATGGGGAATGTTCTCAGCGTTCCCTACATAGTCAGATACTTATTAGTCTCAATTTGCTTCCCCAATTAACGTAAAAGCTGCCCAGTTTTTAGGGTTAGGATGTTGCTTCATCGTCACTAGCATAGCACTGCGTAGAGCTTGCGCTTTATCTGGGTTGGACGAGAAGTTTTGATAAAACTGAGTCATTAAGGAAGCAGTAGGAGCATCTGGTACTTGCCACAAGGAGACTATGATGCTGGGGACTCCAGCGCTAATGAAAGAGCGAGATAATCCGACTACCCCATCTCCAGTAATTCTACCTCTGCCAGTATCACAGGCACTCAAGACTACTAATTCAGCATTTAATTGCAAATCCAAGATTTCTGCGGCAGTAAGTAAACCGTCATCCTGAGTAGATGGGGTAAAAGCAATGGCACTTCCTAATCCCTGTTCCTCATCTAATAACCCGTGGGTTGCTAAGTGAATTATTCTAGCTTTACCTAACTGCTGCTTAATAGTAGTTTCAGTAGCTTGATTACCGATTAAGGGTAGGGTATTTAATAGAGGTGCGATCGCATTTGCTTCCCGTTCTGCACTAGGGAGGGAAGATAACTGTTGCGGTTTTTCCCCTGGAGATAAGAGCACACTAGGCATGGTAGGATTTCCTACTACTAAGGACTGGGAACCGAGTCGTCTATCCCCAATTTTGTCCCTTTGCTGGCGGGTTAAATCGAGTATTTGAATTGTAGGTGCAGTCAAGATGGTATGTTTTTCTATTAAGTGCTTACCTAACTTATCTTGCAGTGCTGGGAAGGGAACCAGAAACAGATAGCCTTGTTGGGGAGCAATAGCTAAAGCTTGTTGAGAATATTCAATGGCTGTGGCATAGTTCCCCAAGAAGGAGTAAATTCCACTTAAGCTACTCAAAGAGCTATATTCTTCCCACAAATTTCCAATTTCTCTGGCAATGGTTAAAGCTTGCTGGTGGTAATCAATCACTTGAGCCTGATACTCTTGAGCAGAGATAGAGAAGTACATACTTCCCAGAGTATTCAGAGCGGAAACTTCTTGCTCAGGGTTACCCATTGCCTGCGCTAGGGTTAAAGCCTGTTGATAGAACTCAATCGCTTTGGCATTATCCCCCAACTTAATTTCGACAGGGGTCACCCGTTATAGCCGCATAGGCTTAACGGGCGGGGAATGCTGACAGACAAAGAAATTGAGCGGAGCGAATCATCATTTCGGAGTTGCTTGTTGCTCGACATACTTTTTAAGCTGCTCGACTGTTACGCCCCCACAACTAGCAACAAAGGCGGTAAGTTGTAAAATTATAACTATGATTTTAACCTACTGCTACCGAATTAAACCCAGCGCCGAACAAGAAGCAATCATGCTCTACACCTTAGAGCTACTTCGGAGGCATTGGAATTACGCACTCGGTCAGAGGTTAGATTGGCTAAGAAGAACTCGTTGTCGGATTGACCGTTGTAGTCTGATTTCTGAACCGATTGGGGAAATATCAGAAAAAGTTAACTACTACACTCAACAGTCGGCTCTTAAACAAACAAAGAAACTTTTTCCAGACTACAAAAACATCTGGTCAGAATCTCAACAAGTTAATCTACAACGATTAAACAAAGCTTGGGGGCACTGGCTAATTCCGGATAAGTCTGGCAAACGCGGTGGACGCCCACGGTTCAAAAAAGCAGGTACACTTCGCTCATTTGTTTACCCTAGAGTTAACTGTAAACGAGCTGGTGCGCACATCAATAATGGGATACTGAAACTATCAAAGATAGGACAGATGCCTGTAATCATGCATCGTCCTATTCCGGATGGTTTTACTCTCAAGACTTGCACCATAGTCCACAAAGCTGATGGCTGGTACTGTTGCATTTCTATGCAGGATGAAACAGTTACCGAACCTATGCCATTAGATGAAGTTCAGACTGCTGTTGGTGTTGATGTCGGACTAAAAGAATTTCTGACAACCTCGGATGGCGAAACAGTTCCGATTCAGCAAACCTATCGCAAAACTCAGTCTCATCTAGCTCGTCAACAGCGCAAATTAGCACGTAAAAAAGCTGGTTCAAAACGAGCTGAAAAACAGAAGAACTTCATCGCTAGAATTCATCAGCGTATTGGCAGAATCAGGGAAAACTTCCATTACAACACAGCTCACAAACTGGTTAAACAATATGACTTGATTGCGGTGGAAGATTTGAACATTAAAGGACTAGCTCGTACAAGATTGAGCAAGTCAATTTTGGATGCAGCTTGGGGTAAATTCATCACCATCTTGGAGGCAGTGGCGGTCAAACGCGGCGTCCGAGTTGTTGCAGTGAATCCTCACAGTACATCACAAAATTGCTCAAACTGTGGAGTGAAAGTACCGAAAACTTTGTCTGTTCGGTTGCATGAATGTCACAAATGTGGCATCACCCTGGACAGAGATGAAAACGCAGCTCGGAATATTTTAGACCGAGCATTAAGCGAGGTGGGACTCATCTTGCCTGCGCGTGGAGGCTTAGTCGATAGACAACCTGGGAAGCGCGAAGCTACAAGTAGAGAGTGGGTTCAACTGTCTCTATTTTAGAAGCCTCCGTTATACCCGCAAGGGTTAACGGTGGGAGAACGTCACAATACTGTAATTACTTCCTAGAGTACTCAATGCCAAGTATTCCCGCTGCCGATTACCCAGTTTCCGAGCAACTACTAAACACTCCTGATTGTATGCTAGTGCTTGGGCATAGTTACCCAAACTGAGGTAGGCACTACCCAACTCACTCAAAGCACGACCTTCCTGCTCTAAGTTATTACTTTCTTGAGCAAAAGTTAAAGCTTCCTCAAAGTGCTCTACTGCCTTAGCATAATTGTTCTGGGCACGGTAGGTACGCCCCTGGTTCATCATAGAAGAGAAAGTTGGTGGCAAACTCTCCTGAGCTATTCTCTCTGGTTGAGTATCATCTAGGTTTTGGTTCAATATCTGGTAGTTGGGTTCTAATTGTACCTCAGAGGTTTTCCAGGGTAAATTAGAGGAACTGATGGTCAATCCCCAATGAGCATTAAGAATGATACTTAAGAAAGTGATGAAGGCAATGATACTAACTTTGGGGAAACGCATTGTGATGAATTTTAGATTTACTCTCTTTCTTGTTTTTCCTTAAGCAGGAGGAAAATTCTTCTTGCCAATTCCCAATTCCCAATTCCCCATTTCCCATTCTTAATTCTTAATTCTTAATTCTTAATTCTCTGTGTATTGTTTAACAAACTCCAGAATCTGTTTTTCCTGAAAACCTTTTGCTAATTGCAGCAGTTTATTAGCAAAAGGAACAAATTGCTCATCTAGTTGTTGAAGTTTTTTTGCTTGCTCAATGATACCTCCAATATCTCCCATCATTGCTAGTTCATAAAAAACAGCTATTTGTGTAGGTGGTGGAACTATCAACGTGCTTTTATTGGGTTGTATAGTTTGAGCAATTTCTCCTTGGAAACTTTCTCCAGAGATGGTACTTTCTTCTATTAGCTCTTGGTTACTTGGTGTCCTACTATTTTCGTAAATCCATTCTAGATCTAGATGCTCCTGTAGTAGTTCAAAAAGATTTTCTGCTTGTACTGGTTTAGGAATAAAGCCATCACAACCAGCTGCTAAATATTCCTGCTGATTGTAATCAAAAACACTAGCTGAGGTAGCAATGATTACCACATCTTTGAGAGTTCTGAGCTGCCGCAACTGCCGAGTGGTTTCTAAACCATCAATTACCGGCATAATCATATCCAGCAAAATTAAATCAGGTTTTAATTCGATAGCCTGATTAAGGCAATCTCTACCGTCTTTTACTTCTGCGATTTCAAATCCCAAAGGCAGGAGCAGATTAACTAAAACCGAACGATTTTCCCATTTATCGTCGGCGATGAGTAGTTTACGCTTGGAACCCCGAAAACCGACAATGGTTTTTCTGGGAACTGGTGACATCTCCTGTCCTTCAGAAACTTCTGGTAAATCTAAATCTATCCAAAAAATGCTCCCTTGACCAAAGATACTTTTTACTTGCAATTCGCTTTCCATCAACTTCACTAACTTTTGGCTGATGGCTAATCCTAGTCCCGTGCCTTCAAAGCGATGCTTAGAATCACCGATTTGATGAAAAGGTAAAAAGATCGCTGCTAATTTTTCTGGCGCTATGCCAATGCCAGTATCTTCCACCTGAAAGCGGATTTTAGAGTTTTCTAAATAACCAACTTTGAAAGTTACCCCGCCGGTGTCAGTAAATTTAACTGCATTGCCCAAAAGATTAATCAGAACTTGTCGCAATCGCTTTTCATCCCCTCTAACATGAAGGGGTAACTCTGAGACTAATTCATAATTAAAGGCAATATTTTTTTGTTCAGCACTAAGGCGAATAATTTCAGCAATACCTTCAAGGAAATGAGGCAAGTGAAAATTGCTGAGGTAGAGCTCCATTTTCCCCGCCTCAATTTTAGAGAGGTCTAGGATATCATTGAGCAAGGTTAACAGGTGTTCGCCACTTTGTTGAATGATATTCACTTGCTCCAGTTGTTTGGAAGTTAAACTAGACTGGAGTTTAAGGATTTGAGCGTATCCCAAAATACCATTCAAGGGAGTGCGGAGTTCATGGCTCATGTTCGCTAAAAATTCACTCTTAGCCCGATTAGCAGCTTCAGCTTCCCTTCTGGCTTCTTCTAAGTGGAGGTTCTGTTCTGTCAGTTGTTGAGTTGTCTTAGTTTCCTTCTCCAGAAGCTGGCTCTGAGCAATAGCAATCCCCACTTGATCCGCTAATTGATCTAACAATTCAGCTTCAAAGTCTTGCCACTGTCTTGCTCCACTACACTGATGAGCAATTAGTAAACCCCAAAGTTCTTCCCGGCGGAGAATGGGTACTACTAAGTTAGCTCTGACACCAAATTGACCTAGCATTTCTCTATAGCAGGTTTTGACTTCAGAGTTTTGTAAATCAGCTACCGCATGAATCCTTCCTTGACGGTACATTTGCAGGTAAGATTTAACAAAACAAGGATCGTTGATCTGCTCTCCTTGGATAGCAGGCCAGTTGGAAAGTACAGCCTCATTGACCACGGTTCCTGAGCCATCAACATATAGCTGGTAGATTACTACCCTGTCAACATCAAGAATACGTCGCACCTCTGTGACAGTAGTTTGGAGAATTTTCTCTAATCTTAAAGACCTACGGATCTTAAGGGTAATTTCCGCAAACAATTGCCTACGTCGTGCTTGGCGATGCAATTCAGCTTCCGAAATTTTCCGCTCAGTGATATCCTCAGCAATGCCAGCAATACTTGTCGGTTCACCTGCCTCATCGAAAACAAAGGAACTGCGCACCCCTACCCAGCGCTCTGAACCATCCGGTTGAATAATCCGATACTCTTCGTCTAAATCTCGCTTTTCTCGGAGACTAGTAGCATAGACTGCTATGATGCGATCGCGGTCTTCTGGATGAATAGCTTCTAGCCAAGATTCAGGTCGTTCGTACAAACTTTGGGTAGTACGACCCCAAATTTCCTCATAAGCAGGACTAATGTAAAGCATCTGACGAGCATCAGGAGTGGTCAAAAAGAAAACTTCACGGATTGTTTCCTGCTAGCTGTAGGAACTGTTCCTCCCGTTCCCGCAGTGCTGCTTCTGCTTGCTTACGTTGAGTTGCTTGTTGATAGGCATCGGTAATATCAGTGTGAGTTCCAATCAGGCGACTCACTTTGCCTTGAGCATCTCTGAGAACCAAACCTCGTGAGAGAATCCAACGGGTAGAACCATCTTTTAGCAAAAAGCGAAATTCTAAATTCCAGGTGGGAAAGATTGGTTGAGCAAAAATCTCGTCTAGAGTGGCTTGAACAGAATCTACATCATGAGGATGGACGAGGGAAAGTAATTCTTGAAAAGTTGGTCTTGGCTCATTTAAACTATAGTCAATTTGGCTAAGAAATTGCGGCGAGTAATAGTAGTTTTCACTCTTCAAGTTGAGATCAAACAGTCCGCTATTATTAGCTTGAATAGCCAAAGCAAATCGCTCCTCGCTCTCCCGCAATGCCTCTTGAGTCAGAGCCCGTTCAGTTACGTCTAGAATCATAGAAGCAGCTCCGAGTAAGTTTCCCTGAGCATCAATGAGGGGTGAATTGTACCACTCACAAATAATAACTCTACCGTTTTTGGTCTGATTCTCGTTAGTGGCGCGAGTTACTCCCTGGTTAAACCAACACTTATCGAGAAGTGGAGTTTCATCTATAGTTTCCTCAGGTACAATCAATTTGGCTGTATGACCCAAAGCTTCAGTTTTGCTGTAGCCAAAAATTGATTCTGCAGCAAGATTCCAATCAACAATTTCCCCTTTAGTATTCCATTCAATCACAGCTAGGGGTGTTTGTTGTACTAGTAAGGAAAGCCGTTGCTGGGAAGTTTTTAGTTTCTCTTCAGCTTGCTTGCGCTCAGTAATATCGCGACTTTCGCATATCAGTAGTACTATTTGACCCTGCTCATCGAGAACTGGCTTCAGGGAGAAATCGATAGTACTGATAGTATCACCAGCACTAGGAATATCTACCTCAAACAGAACCAACTCACCCCCGGCTGCAGCCGCAACTGCCTGCTTCAGCCGTTGCTTAATTTCCGGGGAAGTTCCCCAAGCCTGAGCCTCCCAAAACGGATGTCCTATGACTTCGGAAGCTTCAATGCTGCCAAAGTCCAAGACTGTTTGGTTAACTTCGAGTACGATACCTTCTGGAGAGAGTATGCCAATGCCGTGGAATGTTCCATCAAAAATAGCACGAAACCTGCGCTCACTCTCCCGCAGAGCATTCTCAATCCGCTTGTGCTCAACTACTTCCTGTAGCAGTTGCTTATTTGATGCTTTGAGAACAGCTGTCCGTTCTTCCACCATAATGCGGAAGCGCTCTTCATTTTCACACAGTTTCTCCTGCGCTTGTTTGGCAAGAGTGATATCTGTCACTGTGCCTTCATAGTAGAGAGGTGTGCCATACTGATTACGGACAAGCCGCAGGTTTTCCGCAGTCCAGATCACTGTGCCATCTTGACGAAGCTTCTGGGATTCAAAGGCTGAGACTACTTCTTGTTGAGCAACTAGCTCCGTTAACTCAACACGGTCTTGAGGATTAAGGTAAAGTTGATGGGTGACATCTTTGAGATTGGCGATTAATTCTTCTGGGGATTGATAGCCATAG
>CBDCVG010000042.1:0-97054 GCA_965222765.1 Caldora sp. | reverse complement strand
GCAAACTAAATCCCAACACTCGCTTAGTTGTGCGCTCTGCTAAAGGCAATCTCAATCAACTTTTGAGTAAACATCTAGGTAATTTTGTCGCCTTTGAGCCAACCCAATTGCCTGCGGCAGCTTTCGCTCTAGCTGCTCTTGGTACTGAAACATTGGGTTTTTTCAACTTAGAAGGAGAATGGCTACGAGTAGTTAAGCACCATATAGAATGGAACGATCACTGGTGCAATAAACAGCTACTACATCAACTCAATAATCGCAACCGCCGGATTCTTTGTCACGCCTGCGATGGCTCTCAACTCCTGGAATCTTTCCATCAATGGGAACCAGAGGCAACAATTCAAGCAGAAGACACTCTAGTTTACATTGAAACCGCAGATCAATTTCTGATTAACCAAACCAAAAAATTAGCAACTAATTCACGAGCGACAAGACAGCAGATTTGGCAAAGATTACGCCGTTGCTTGACTCGGAAAAACTTCAAGCAACAGCTAATTCAGTTCTGGCAACAAAGCTTCCGACAGCAAGTTCGGCAAGTAGCCATTGTTTGTGGACTAATGGTGCTGGTACTGTTGCTCGCTGGAACAATCTTGTTTAACTGGTACTATCCAGAAACAACCTTGCTATCTTCTTTTTATGCCACTGCCATCTTACTATTGGGAGGATATGCAGATTTATTCGGTGAATTTCAATTAACAGCTCCTATCCCTTGGTGGTTGCAGCTATTTAGTTTAGGACTGACTTTAGCTGGAACAGCATTTGTGGGGGTGTTATATGCCTTGCTCACAGAATCACTATTAGCTTACAAATTTCAGCTTTCCTTGCGACGTCCCCCAGTTCCTCAACAGGATCATGTGGTGGTAATTGGACTAGGTAGGGTAGGTCAGAGGGTAGCAGCTCTGTTGTTAGCCTTTCAGCAGTCGTTAGTAGGCATTACCCTCAATCCAGATTTTGACGTAACTACTCTACCACAAATGCCACTCATTTTTGATGCTTTGAACGATGGAGCATTGGCAAAGGCAAATCTCTCTACAGCCAAAAGCGTCTTTGTGGGAACTGATGATGAAATGCTGAATCTAGAAATAGCTTTGATGGCTCGTACGATTAACCCTAATTCTCATATTGTTATCCGTACTTTTGGTCAAGGATTAAGTGATAATTTAGCAGAGTTATTGCCGAATGCTCAGATAATTTGTGCTTATGAAGTGGCAGCTGAAGCTTTTGCTGGGGCAGCATTTGGCGAAAACATTATCAGTCTATTTCGCTTAGATAATCAAACAATTTTGGTTACAGAATACCACGTCGAAGCTAATGATACTCTCAATAATTTACTGCTAGCTGAAATTGCTTATGGGTACGGAGTGGTAATCATTATGCACCAAAGAGGAGAAGAGATGTCTACATTTATGCCTTCTGATGATCTGCGGTTAGCTGTAGGCGATCGCATGGTAGTATTAGCAACGATTGATGGACTACGGCGAATTGAGCAAGGTAAAATTGCTATTAGTCCTAAGCGCTGGCGAGTAAAAGTAAAACAAGCTTTGACTCAAGTAGCAATATTTGAAGGAGCTAATGCGATCGCACGGGTTTCTGGATGTAGTTTGGGTACTGCCAGACGCTTGATGAATAACTTACCAAATACCCTAAGGTTACCTTTGTATAAGCAACAAGCACAAAGACTAGTGCGGAAGTTAAGTAAAGCTCAAGTTATTGCTCAGATGATTCCCATAGGGAAAAAGTAAAATTTTATATATAAGATTTACTTTCTTCCTTACTCTCCAGGAAGAAGGCAGGGGGCAGGAGGCAGGAGGCAGGAGGCTCAAAGGAAAACTGACTTGTTTCTCATCTTCTTTTTCGGCGATTCAATCAATTCTTAATTCTTAATTCTTAATTCTTAATTCGCCGTCAGGCGCTCATTACTCATTACTTCTTCCTGACTAGATTTTAGGACGTAGCGTGAAAAGTCAGAGTACCGTAGGGTGCTGTTAGCGATAGCGTAACGCACCATCTCTTCGATTTGCTGGTACTTTCACCTCTGAAAAATCATCTTATAAACAGTTTTTTAACAACCGATAGACATCCAATGCTCTTTCGAGAAAAGCTTTCCAAGTTTTAGGTTCCTGAGACTTATTGGCATAGTAATAAACCAAGAGAGTATTTATGCCTTCTGTACTCACACCCTGTCGAGATTCGTAGAGAGAAATGACACGATAGTTAAAAAGCTGACGAATTTTGTCCTCACAATCTCCTCGTAAGAGATATTGCCGAGAAAACTGGGGATGTTCTAAGAAGTCAATGTCCTGATAGCCAAAGAGCTGACCAATTTTGTGAAAGATATTTTCTGGAATCAACAAAAAGCGGGGTAATGCTAAGGTATCCGACTCAAATAGAACAATAGTTTGGTAATAAATCTGACGATTTTTACGACTGCCCTATCGCAATAATAATTGCGAATATTAAAAAGTTTTCCATAATCTAGGGCTAGCTGCAGATTTGTCCCCTGAAGAGCGATCGCTATTCTTCTTTAATGATATTTCCTTATTCTGCAATCAGTCTCATCAGCTACAACATTGATTCAGTATTCTGAGAAACCCGCTTTCAGCAATCAATGCTCTAGATACAACTACACGGTATGATAAGCACTTTCCAGTAGCACTTATCAAGAGAGAAACAATGTTGCGAAAATCTATGTTGATCCTGGCAATGATTGCCAACCTAGGTCTTGCAGCATCAGGTGCTGTAAAAACCTCCAATGATTCTAGCCTGTGGGATACGTTGGCTGAGCTACAGTCGCGAGAATTTGTTGATCTAACTCATGCTTTTCATCCGGATATCCCCCACTGGCCAGGTTTTGACCCTGAAGTACGAACTACTATCTATCACTACGACACAATGATTGGTAGTAAAGGCTCCGGATTTCTAGCACACCGCTACAGTATTCCTGGACAGTGGGGCACTCACGTTGATCCGCCAGCCCACTTTGTTCGAGGCAAACGCTTTCAGGACGAAATCCCAGTCAAGGAAATGGTCTTACCTTTGGTGGTGTTCGATGTTAGCGACAAGGTAGCACAAAACCCTGACTATCAGATTACGATGGAAGATGTCCGGGCTTGGGAGAAGAAATACGGTCAAGTACCTGAAGGAGCCTTTACTGCTATGCGTACTGACTGGCACAAACGCTGGCCTAGTAAGACCAAAATGCGCAACGAGGACTCACAAGGTATTGCTCACTATCCGGGTTGGAGTCTTGAGGTTCTGAAATATCTCTATGAAGAACGAAAGATCATCGCCTCTGGTCATGAAACAACTGACACTGATCCTGGTATTTCTACTAGCAAGGATGACTACTCTCTCGAGACTTACATTTTAGCTCAGGACAAATATCAGATCGAATTGCTCTCCAACCTCGATCAGGTGCCAGAATACGGTGCGATTGCAATTGTCACCTTTCCCAAGCCACTCAAGGGTTCAGGCTTTCCTGCGAGAGTTTTCGCCATTATTCCGTAAAGCCTTCTCTGAAGAAACAAGGCAGGAGGGAAAAGGATTTGACAAAAGTTTTTTTTCATTCGTAACGGTTTTTGTCAATAGTAAATATTAATAATATATTAACTGTTGTGAACTTAAGGAGGTGGTGAAGTTGACTGAATCATCCAAGGGTACTTCCCCAGTTAAATATGTATTCGTTTTTCTGGAGCTTTTTGAGCGTGAAGGGGGTATTCAGTCTTATGTAAAAGATATTTTGCAAGCTTATCAATCATTAGCATCTCAGACTGGTAGTACTGCAGAAGTGTTTTTACTCCGGGATAGTCCTGAATGCGATAATCCTTTTGAAGCTTACCCTTTTAAATTTCATTACCTCAAAACTAAAAATCAGATGTTGGGACGTCTGAAGATGGTAATAGAACTTGGACTCTGTTTACTGCAACAACATCCCAGTCAGGTTTTCTGTGGTCATATTAAGCTTGCTGTATTAATTATGGTACTGTGTAAAATACGGAGCATTCCCTACACAGTTTTAACCTATGGTAAAGAGGTATGGAGTCCTTTACCCAAGCTAGAGCAACAAGCACTTACTTCAGCAGCAGGAATTTGGACCATCAGCCGTTACAGTCGCGATCGCCTTTGTGCTACTAATAACCTAGACCCCAAAAAGGTACAGGATGTTACCCTGTGTGGTAGATGGGCAAGCTTTCACCCCTGGTCCTAAATCACCGGAACTAAAGCTCAAATATGGCTTAGCTGATGCCAAAGTGCTGATGACTGTAGCGCGGTTATGGTCTGGGGATATTTATAAAGGAGTAGATGTTACAATTCGAGCGCTCCCCGCGATCGCTAAAGTTGTCCCTAAGGTAAAATACTTAGTTATTGGTCGTGGTGATGACCAACCGAGACTAGCTAAACTAGCTCAAGATTTAGATATTAGCGATCGCGTAATCTTTGCTGGTTTTGTGCCTACTCCTGAGTTGGTAGAACATTACCGCCTTGCTGATGCCTATATCATGCCTTCCCAAGAAGGTTTTGGCATTGTCTATCTAGAGGCAATGGCTTGTGGTAAACCAGTACTAGCTGGTGATGCAGATGGTTCTGCAGATCCTTTACAAGATGGACATCTCGGCTGGCAAGTTCCCCATCGAGATCCTGTAGCTGTTGCCTGTGCTTGCATTGAAATTCTCCAAGGTGAGGATCAACCCTGTGATGGTGTGTGGTTGCGAGAACAGTGTCTTGCCTCTTTTGGTAAAGATGCTCTCACCCAAAGGTTAAAACAGCTTCTGGATGAGACTGTAGTAGTATTACCACCTAATCAAGCTTAGGTTAAAACCGATATACACTAGGATAGAGATATTAGGCGATTTTTGAAAATGATTGTAGCCAAAAATTGGTGCGTTACGCTGCCCTAACACACCCTAAGATAGGTACATGCTTTCGGAAGAAATCACCTGAGACAACATCATGCATTTTTCAAAGCTACTGTGAACCAAAATACTCCAAAATTATTAAAATTAAATCTATCCGGCGCAAGCTGTTGGCTGACTATATTGGTAACTTTTTTGTTGCTAGGAACAGTTGGTTTAGGCTTTCTGGTCAAAGGTTTTTTAATTTTGATCAGCCTAGTGTTTATCTTACCAGTTGTTGGGTGGCTAGGGTTTCGCTGGTGGTTACGACGCAACTTGATTGAAGATCAATGTCCAGTGTGTGGTACTAGTTTCACTGGTTTGAATCAAACTCAATTTAGTTGCCCTAGTTGTGGAGAATCTCTGAAAATAGAACAGGGACATTTCACCCGTTTAACCCCTCCCGGTACAATTGATGTAGAAGCGGTAGATGTTTCAGTTAAGCAAATTAAGAATTAAGAATTAAGAATTAAGAATTGATTCATTTCATATCAAGGTTTTCAGACCTAAATCAGTATTTTTTAGTTTCTCAATTCCCAATTCCCAATTCCCAATTCCCTAGTTTCTCGAGAGTGAAGTTAAATCGAACCAATACGACTAATAGGCCAAAAGCGGAAGCAAGCACGACCAATGATGTTATCTTTGGGTAAAAAGCCCCAAACATGGGAATCATTGCTATTGTTGCGATTATCTCCCATAACAAAAAGGTGTTCACTTGGTACTTTTACTTGCCCCATCTGATATTTCGGTGGTTCGGCAATATAGTCTTCTGCTAAGGGAGCATCATTCAGATAAACTTTACCCTGTTGAATAGCAATAGTTTTACCTGGCGTACCAATTATCCGCTTAATAAAGGCTTGATCTCGATCATAGCCTTGAATTTGTAGTTGTACGGGTGGATTGAAGACAATAATATCACTACGAGCAGGGGGTCGGAAAAGGTAGGAAATTTTTTCTACAACCACGCGATCGCCTACCTCTAAAGTTGGTAGCATCGAATCTGAGGGAATATAGCGAGGTTCTGCCACAAACGCCCTAATCAACAAGGCTAAGACAAGTGCAATCGCGATAATTTGCAGATTATCCCGTGCTTGCTTCCAGAAGTTAGACTCACCGGATATCGATTTTGGCTGTTGGTTGCTAGCAGTTGACTTTTCTTGTTCGCTATCCTCTGGTGTCGAATTAGCCAATCCAGAAGATTGATTGCTCACTGCCGAATTTTCTTTCTTGGAAACCATAAAAATTGGAAACGACTATTTCTACCCTAAACGCAAAGGGCGATTACTGGTCACTAAATGCAGCACGGCGAAAATAACTCACCAGTTAAAAAAGGTGAAAAAGCTTACTGTCCAAGCTTTCTTGCCTCCTGCCTTCTGCCTTCTTGCACTAAAGAACTTAAATTTATTAGATAAGGGAAAATATGAAGAGAAGTATCTTGGCTATTCTAATATCGATATTGGTTATTGCACAATCAGTATCGGCTGTTACTCATACTGCGTCTAATGAGCCAAAGCTGGATTTGCCCGCCAATTTGGTATCGACTGTTACCTACACCGCTGCCAATGGTTTAAAACTGGATTTTCCGGCAAATTTCGACAATAATCGGCAAATTATCGCAGTAATAGGACGTTATTGGTCTCCTCCTGCTACTAACAACCCAGATTGGGAAAAGATGAAATCTGATTTGGGAATCGCCGAATTTCAAAAGATTGGCAAAGGGCAGGAGATTCGGGGAGCATCCGATGGCAGAAGGATCGCCAAAAAAATGGTTGCTGCGCTCAATGATATTGCCGAAAAAAGTGGTCATCCAGAGCTGAAAAAAGCTGGTTTCATTTTACACGGGTGCTCCCGACATGGTGCTTCCGCTCTTTATACAGGGCTCGGAATGCCAAAAAGAACGATTGCTGTTGTCGATTACCACAGTAATGCGACTCATGGCTTTCTCACAGAGTACCCTAATATTTCCTCTTTGAAATCCACTTTCACTTTTCCTTTGATGTTTACCGTCAACTCAAACGACGATCAAAGAGTTCAAAATCTGTTAACAGATCTCAAGCTGGTTAGAAGGGAGCTAGATGCCCTGGCAACTTATGCTCTCCAACCTGTGACTCGTTGTGATAGACATTGTAGTAGTAAATGTGATCAGGTTTATGTAACCCATTGGTTACGGGAAGTGCTCAAGGTTCGAGTCAACCAGAAAGATAATTCACTCAATAGTCTGAAACCCTCTCAAGGGTGGCTAGGCTCTTTTATGATTGGCAAGGGAGATGGTAGTGCCCCATATCTGTCATCGAACCAGTTGCAAAATACCCAAGTTAAAGCTGCTGCTTCTACTCCTGATAATCCCGCAGCCTTCAGCTGGTTCCCTAATGAGGCTTCTGCCCGTGCATGGAGCAACTTTTCTGCCAATGGAACTATTAGCCAGTCTTCCTTACCATTATCGGTTTATACCTCTTCCCTTCCCGAAGCAGGAGTTGGGACAAATTATTCAGCCAACTTAGTTCCAGAAGGGGGCGAGAAGCCCTATTTCTGGGAAATAACAGCAGGATTACCTGTAGGGTTGACTCTTCAGAGTTCAGCCGGGACAATCAGTGGCATACCCACTACTCCTGGTGTCGCAACTATCACCGTTAAATTAACCGATAACAAGAATACTTCTGTGACAAAACAATTGACTCTGAAGGTTCTCAATGTTCAGGAAAACACGACTCCTGAGATCACCTCTCAATCTATACCAGACGCTGTGAAAGGGCGACCATTTAGCTTTAAACTTGCTGCGGAAAAAGGCAATGGTACCCTTGTTTGGAGCCTGGTTTCAGGAAATTTGCTCAACGGTATTACCCTATCTGATGATGGAGTGTTATCGGGAACAACGGTTGACGTTGAAACCCGTTCATTTTCTCTCAAAGTAACTGATAATGATGGGGATTCAGATACCCAAATGTTCACTCATACCTCACTCACTGGTGGTGTGGGAATTAAGCAAAACCCTCAGGGGGTGACAAGTAAGCCCAATTCTTGCTTGACAAAGCTTTTTAACCTAAGACGCGGGGATGCAGAGGGTTAACTCATCCCCCGGAAGACAGCACGGGGGATGCAAGTGTTATTTGTTGTTAGTTGTTGGTTATTTTTACAAAAAACAAATAACAAATAACAAACAACCAAGCGTCGGGAGTATGTCACCATAGGAATTAAGCTCCTTTTTCTAGAAGATCTGTGCTGTTCGATCAACATCCTGCCCGATTTGCTATTTTAGTCACTTGCTTACTGAGTTTGTTAACCTCTTGTAGCAAAGAACTTGAGCGTTCCTTAGCTCCAGATCCTGATCTGACAAAGAACCAAGATATTCTTGATAAGCCATCCCCAAAGAACCCTCAGACTCCCAAATCAGACCAATTACCCAAGGATTTTCCTGCTGAGATGCGTTATCCTCGAGCTCGGTTAGAGACAGTCGAGCCGCTGAGTGAACCAGAAGCTGAAGGTAAGCTGACGATTTGGTCATCCTCTGACCCCAGCAATGTTATCCTGAATTTTTACCAAAATGCCTTTGAGTCCAACAAATGGCAAATTATCTCTGAGCCAAAAGAAGGGGATCAAGGGACTTTTGTTGCTCGTAAGCAGGAATGGGAAGTTACCCTATCTCTACCGTCTGGTAAAGATACCAATCCTGAGCAAACATCTGCCTCAACTAAGCCAGAAACTGAAACGAACCTAAGTCTGACAGAATTTGATCTTAAGTATGTCCGTAATACTGAGCAAGAGACAGCACAGCAATCTAGCTTAGAAAAAGAGGAATCTGACTCGGAAAAAGAGGAACCAAAGGAATCTTCAACAGAATCGCAGGATTTTAGTGATCTTAACCAGGTTCCCGAAGAATTGCGTCAGTACATTGAAGATTTGGCAACTTTAGGGGTATTAACGGTTTCAGCATCTAATTCTGAAGATAAACCTGATACTGAAACTACTAAATTTGAACCAAATAAAACCATCAACCGTGGCGAATATACTCGTTGGTTAATTGCTGCCAATAATAAAATACATACCAACAGTCCAGGAAAGCAAATTCGTCTAGCTCCACAAACAGCTAAACCAGCTTTCCAAGATGTCCCCAAAACTCATCCAGATTTCCCCAGTATTCAAGCATTAGCAGAAGCTGGACTAATTCCTAGTCCTCTGAGCAACGATGCTACAGCAGTGGCATTTCGTCCAGATGCTCCCTTAACGCGAGAAAATCTTATTTTGTGGAAGGTTCCTCTAGACATTCGTCAGGTATTACCTAAAGCTTCCGTTGAGGCAGTGGAGCAGACTTGGGGTTTTCAAGATACTGCTAAGATTGACCCTAAGGCATTGCGAGCAGTATTAGCTGATTTCCAGAATGGGGATTCTGCCAATATCCGCCGATTGTTGGGTTATACCACCTTATTTCAGCCCAAGAAACCAGTAACTCGCGCAGAGGCAGCAGCCGTGCTTTGGTATCTTGGTTCCCAAGGGGAAGGGATATCGGCTCAAGAAGCCATAGATTCAGAGTGAGTTTTGAGTTAATCTCAACGAAAGTACAAGTTTTTCGGCGATTCAATCAATTCTTAATTCTTAATTCGCCGTCAGGTGCTTATTACTTCAAAACCCGAATCAATGGACTTATTCAGCAAACCCTACTTAATTATTTGTGGACGCTTAGAATCTTCTACATAGCTCAGAATTTTGCTAATTCTATTTTCCCAAGAAAACTGGCGCACGAAATCTAAATTATCTGTATACCCTTCTACCTTCCTGGGATAGTTTGCCAAAGCTTGTTGAATACATTGAGTTAATTGAGTTGGATTATCTGGTTCGCACCAACCCGCGATCGCATTGCTTGATTTAAACTCTATTAAAGGCGGAATTTCCGTTGCCACAATGGGAGTTCCAGATGCCAGATAATCGAAAAGTTTCAAGGGAGATGTTGTAGCTGCAGCGTTCCCAGAGCGGTGAGGATGAGCCAAAATATCAGCCGCTTGCAGTAAACTAGCTAATTGATTTTGCGGTATATGACCTAAAAATGTCACGTTTTGAGTTTGCTTTTCTTGGGCTAGTTGCTGATAATGTTGTACTTCGGATTCATTTCCACCAGCACAGACAAACTGAACTTGAGGCATTTCTTTTGCCACCTCAATGAGTAAATTAATGCCTTTAAACTTGCGCAGCGCTCCCGCATAAACGATTAAATGCTGTCGTTCATCAACTAGTAGTTTTTCACGCCATTCCTGAGCAGCTTCGAGATGTCTCACCAAAAATACCTGATTGAAGCCGTTATGAAGTCTGATTACTTTCTCTGGAGGCATACCATGCTCAATCATGCTTTCTCGAACCGGTTCAGCAACTGTAACTGCAATTTGCAAGAGGGGATTGTGGACAATTTCTGGCTCGAATTGCTTTTGCTCTTGGTGATGGTGTTCATAAATAGCTGGAACTCCATGTTTAATCGCTACTTTGACAAAGTTCCAATCTCTTGTATGTACAATTTTAGTGTAAGGAAGAATATGAATAGGAAAATAATACTTACAGACTACAGTACTAGAATTAGTCCACTTACTATTGATTTGATCAATAGGCCATGGTGTAGGTAGGGGAGCAACTTTTAGCTTTTCCTGTAGATTGTAGAGTTGACTAAGTTTTGCTTCTGACTTTCTGGGATGAAATGGGCGAATCAAGCTCAGAGGATTGAAACTGGGCAATCCTTGTTGTAAAAAACATAAAACTGTGGAGTAACCAAGATTAGCAGCTGCATTGGCTGAATTGCTCACTTGAACAAGGTGAGCTTGTGGTTGAGTTAAAATATGTCGAGTAAAAAATATATAGTGTTTAGTCATGACAAGGATTTTTAAGAAATACTTCCTTTAGAATTGAGGGTGTGGGTTATAGATTGTGGAACTGGCATCTTGCCAGTGGCTCTTAAGAAACAGTGGAACTGGCATCTTGCCAGTGGCTCTTAAAAAGCAGTGGAACTGGCATCTTGCCAGTGGCTCTTAAGAAACAGTGGAACTGGCATCTTGCCAGTGGCTCTTAAAAAACAAGAGAGTAGGGAAGAGGAAAAAACTTTTTTTGATATGATTTTATTTTTTGGTCAACTCCCAAAGAGAAGCTTTGACATCGTAAACAGGTTCTAGCTTCTGTTCCCATTTGTTCACAAGTTCCACTTTATAATTTGGCCTTTTATCAAATTCATCTAGTACTTGCCTAGAAGGATTATATAAAAAAACATCACTAAAACTATCAGTAATTTTGGGTATAACTAACTGCTTACGTATTTCCCCGTTGGGCATCTCAACAGGTTGGCGGGTTAACCAATTAAACTGCACTTTTGGCTCCAGTAGATAAGATAGAGACATGATTTCTAAACTATTACTGAGCAAGAGTGGTTGGCTGGCTTGGTTAATTACCTGAGCTACCTGAGGATGATTAACACTAGTGTACTTATTCCACCGAAATTCTTCTTGGGAACTGATGGCACAAGAGACAACCCCACTGGAAATCACTATGATCATAACTAGCCGCCAACACATCTGCTGCCAGCTCACTAGTGCAGCGTAGCGGAAATCACTCACCAGTGAAAAAATGCTAAAGAGGTTATTATGCAAACTCTCTTTCCTTCTGCCTTCTGCCTCCTGCCTTCTGCTTCCTGCCTCCTGCCTCCTGCCTTCTGCCTTCTGCCTCCTGCCTTCTTGACTAGTTTGGTGAACCACAAAACAAGGTAAACTGGTGCTCAATTTGCTGCCAATCTAATTCTCCTTGAGTTATCCCGACTTTGATGAGGGCAACAAATCCCTCTGCAGCCTGGGGTGGCGTTTCTTGCAAAGCGTGGTACATATTTTCAATTACCGATGGTGGCACCTGGCGCTGGCGTTGTTGATTCCACAGTAAGCAAGTTTCTAGAGGAGTTGTTATCTGCCATGCGAGCCAAGGGAGGTTTTTATCTGCTAGTAAGCCAAGAATTGAGCAGCGCCATTCTCTTTTAGCATTTGTGGCGTCATAAATCACCCTTCGCCCTACTGAAAAAGCGGCTTCCATCTGGGACAGAACTTCTTTTTGTATCAAAGACCATTCCCCCTGGATCTTAGCATCGCCAAAGAGGAGAGCCCGAATGGCATCAGTGGCAACAATCACTGCGGTGGGGTCGAGTTGAGTGAGTTTGTACGCTAGAGTGGATTTGCCAGAACTAGGGGTGCCAATCAGAAAGTGATTTACCATAAGTTTGGGTCTCAAGCCTCAACTCGATTAACCTCAAGATTACCTGGACATTACCAGTTTGTGACATCTCCCGGCTCTAATCCTACGGATATAGAGCGGGCTTCTCAGTGACTTCGCCTACGGCAACATTTCCTGAGCTTTTACGTACCTGATGCCCCACGGCACGATTTCTGATTACACGAGCGGCGTTGATATCTCTATCCAACTGACAACCACAAGAGCAACTGTGCCAACGCTCGTGTAATTTCTTGGGAACTTTCTGACCACAAATAGAGCATTCTTGTGTTGTACCGGATGCTTTTACTGCTATCGTTAGTAACCCAGCTTTCTCGGCTTTGGTTTCTAGTATTGACAGAAAAGAACCCCATCCGGCATCAACAACAGACTTAGCTAGTCGTGTTCTAGATAGTCCTTTGATGTTGAGCTTCTCATGAGCAACAACATCATATTTTATTAGTAGCGAGTTAGCTACTTTATGATGAAAATCCTTGCGTTTGTCTGCAACTTTTTTATGATGATTAGCTACAGCATTTATTGCTTTTTTACGGCGATTACTACCTTTCTTGCATCTACTTAGTTGCCTTTGCTTCTTCCTTAAGCGCTTCTGAGCTTTCCTGTAATACTGCGGAATAGCTACGGTTTCACTGTCAGAAGTGATGATAAAGTCCTTCAATCCCATATCAATCCCGATGGTTTTATCAGGGTTGATTTCTGGCTTAATATCGGGGACAGTATCATCTTGAAGACTGAAAGTTATGTAGTAACCATCAGTTTTTCTGGAAATAATAGCTGTCTTGACTTTAAAGCCATCTGGGATATCCCTATGTTTGATAAACTTGACCAACCCAATCTTGGGCAGAGAGACTTTGTTGCCTTGAATGCAGTCCTCTTTCATTTGAGGAAAACAGAAAGAACGATAGCGTCCTTTACCTTTAAATCTAGGCTTGCCTAGTCGTTTACCGTTAACATCAGTTTTAAACCATCTATTCATCGCAAGTTTAACCCTTTTGATGCAATCCTGAAGTACTTGGGAATGAATATCCTTGTACTCAGGAAATATTTTTTCCACTGTTAGTCAAATCTCGCTTTTGTGAGAAATAATCAGGGTTATCTCTGAGCCTTGGTAAATGACAAACGAGTGGGCAAGCATTAATATCTGTACGATTTTCTTCCCACCATGAGAATCGTTCAGCCAACCGATAGTTGTACTGTCTACGCAGCAACTCTAGCCAATTTTCGATGATAGCTATCTGCTGCTTGCTTGGACGTAAGCGATACTGGTAGGCAATTCTCATAGCTATAATTATAGCCTATTTAGATTTGGTGCTATGAAATACAAATCAAGTTCTAGAAGCGTTTCTGACCTTAAATGCCATTTGGTGCTTACAACAAAGTACAGAAAAAAAGCAATAAATGAGCAAATGCTTAAGCGAATAACTGAAATAACCTATGACTTAGCTAGCAAGTGGGGTGTAGTTGTTTTGGAATTTAATGGAGAAAGCGAGAAGGTACACTTGCTGTTTGAGTTTTACCCTCAAATGCAGTTGTCTCTCAACAAAAATTATGGTTTGGCTGCCAATTAGACTATAGCTATCTTCAAGAAACACTCCTAGATATGGTTCTCAAGCGTCGAAACTTCCTACAATTTCTGGGAGCTGGTGCTACTACTCTTGCTCTTAGTAACTTAACTTCCTGTACGCAAAAATCCTCTACATCCCTAACTGCCTCAGAATCGCTAGGAAATAGTATAAGTTTCAAGCCAGTTAAAGGGCCAATACCCTTACCTACCGATGGGGTAGAACTAGCTAAACAAATTAAAAGCTACAGTACCTATGAAGTGGTAGATGATCTAGTGCTACCAGAGGGTTTTACTTATGATGTCATTGCTGCTTGGGGTGACAAGGTGGGTGATTCTCGCTTTGGCTACAACAATGACTATCTTGCTTTTATCGAAACTGGAGAGAATGAGGGTTTACTCACAGTTAACTTTGAGTATATCAGTGGTGGTACTTGGATGCAGACTTATACCCAAGTAATAGGGAAGTCTTTGCCATTTGATGAAGTCAAGTCAGCTGCTGCTGCTTCCAAAGGTAAGATTAATGCCTTTGCTTTACCGGACGATGATCCTCTCAAAGCCAAAATTAAAGCAATTTCTCAAGAAGGTTTAATAGATCAAGGATTGGGGGTAATCTCGATTCGCAAGACAGCTGATGGCAAGTGGGAGCGAACTAATTCCTCAGTAGACCGTAGAATCACTGGTATTTCTGGTTTAACAGATAATCGCTATCTTAAGGCAACCGGACCTGCTGTAGCTGTTTTCCACAAGCAGCAAGCTCAAGGGTATATTGATAAATTAGGCGATCGCATTATTGGTTCTTTTCAAAACTGTGCTGGAGGCACAACTCCTTGGGGTACTGTTCTGAGTGCAGAGGAAAACTTCCAAGCTCAGGTGCCGGAACCAGTATATGCTGATGGTTCTTCCTTTGCCCCAGAAACCCTTCCTTTCCTCATCAATGATTGGCAAGTGGATGGAAGGGGTAATGTCTTTGGTTTAGCCGGTAACAAATATGGTTGGATAGTGGAAATAGATCCAGCTAACCCCGATGATTACGGTACTAAGCATACCTTTTTGGGAAGGTTCCGCCATGAAGCAGTAGGGTGTCGGGCAGTTAAAGGTAAGCCTTTAGCAGTATATTCAGGATGCGATCGCTATGGTGGTCATGTCTACAAGTTTGTTAGCAAAGGAGTAATTAGTAATCCCGAAGATAAGGCAAATTCGGCGCTACTAGCAGAGGGAATACTCTATGCTGCTATTTTTACACCAGATGGTAAAGGTCGCTGGATTCCTCTGGAACCTAAAACTCCAGTTAACCCAGTTCTACCTAGTACAGTAGAACGTAACTTGGTAACCCTGCCAAAACGTCCAGAAGGGGGTGTCTTTAAAGTTCAAACTGACGAAGAAGCGATAAGCTTCAAAGAGAAGTTTTCTACCCTAGGAGATCTTTACACAGGCAACGCCGAAGAGAAGCAGGGAGCAATTTTAATTGACGCTCACTATGCTGCTAATGCCGCTGGTGCTACCTGCACTGCTCGTCCCGAAGATACTGATATTGCCCCCGACGGCTCCCTCTATATTGCCTTTACTTCCGGTAGTCCTGGAGGTGACGGTGGCCCCGATAAGCAAGTTTTTCAAGGACCAAAGGGAGAAACTCCTTGGGAATATGGTTGGATTGTACGTTTAATAGAAGATAATGATGACCCAGCAGCCATGAGCTTCAGTTGGGAAGCCTTAGCTTTAGGGGGTGAACCCGCAGCAGGAGGGGCTGGTTTTTCCAACCCCGATAACCTAGAATTCGACAAAAATGGCAATCTTTGGATGGTGACGGATATCTCTACTTCCAAGCACAACCAAGATCTTCCCACTCGCTTAGGTAAAGCTAATATCCAAGGCATTTTTGGTAACAACTCAATTTGGTTTATTCCTACCTCTGGTTCCGATGCAGGAAATGCTTATCTATTTGGTATAGGTCCGATGGAATGTGAAACTACTGGACCATTTTTTAGTAGCTCAGATGAGCAAACTTTGTTCCTCGCAGTACAACACCCAGGGGAAAGACATGGAATTCGTCAAGACAATGCTGCTGAAATCCGCAAACTAGTAGTGACAACTAATGATGGTGAAGAATTCCTGCAAACTCGCACAGTCCCCCTAGGCTCCAACTGGCCTGATAAAAAGTCAAATGAACCACCCAAACCGGCTGTTGTGGCAATTCGGCGGCAGGATACTCAGTTCTAAGGGGCTAAATCTTGGTTTAGAATAATTCATCCCTCTCCGTGTCTTCGTATCTCCGCGTCGGTGAAAACTTGCAAGTCAGATGCATACAAGCTTATTAGCTACGTGCGGCTTTAATCAATTTTGCTGCGGCGTCTGCTATGGTGAACAGGATGATTGATGTAGCAATAGCTGCTGAAATAATGAGGCCAGCATCCTGGTTGGCAACAGCAATGTCTGCCACCTTGTTGATGAGGTGCGGCAAGGTCAGTTCTTCAGTATGGTTTTCAATCTTAGAGCAACTAAGTTGCTCACTGGTATCGGAGATTTGTATAGATTGGGTGTAAGAATTGAGCATCTGATTAGATTTCATAGCTAGTTTCTTTTTGGGTAAGTGAGTCCGCCCCTGACTGCTCATCAGGGAAAAAACGGTTGAGACAAATAGAAATTTTGCACAAAAGTGCCAGCGTTACTGTTATGCTGGCGCTTTTTCTACTACCTAACTTATCAATCCTGTAAGATAGCTGCCCATCGAAAAAGTGAGGATTATTTTTACCCAGCAACCTCTGTCCAAATAAAATAATTAGGATGAGAGAACGGCTTAATATATCACATAGAGTTCTTATTGCAGTATCAAACAATCGATGGTTGGTTCCAAGGCTATTGTCTATATTTATTAAGTAGCGGTTCTTCTACAGCAGTAAATCTAACGTTTGCAGGGTGCTCAGGATCGAATTGTAGATATCTCAGCCTAGCAGTTTTCTGATTGATTTTTTTATGCTACTGAAAAATAATGAGCAGCCGAATAACAAGAATACAGGAATACATGCTGTGCTTTTTAGTGAACAGAGACAGCTATGGAGTAGAGATTAGGAATGTCATCTTTGAACTAACTGATGGAAACCTATATTTGGGGGAAGGGAATCTTTATCCTAGCTTACACAAGTTGGAAAAAGGTGGTTTTGTTAAGAGTTATATGAGCGATATTTCTTTAGATGTCCGAGGGGGAAACCGAAGAAAAATGTATACAATTACTCTCCAAGGTAGAGATTTTATCGATGGAGAAGATGAGTTTCGCCAAAGATTAAAAAATTGGGACTGAGATGAATAACTTAGAAGTTTAATCAGCACAACAATAAGGGTTTTAGGCATCGTATAAGAGTCCCAATAGTGCATCAATTAACTAAAACCGGTGGGTTACTTCCACTATGGTAACAAGGAAAGCAATGAATATTTTTTACCGATTAATTTCTGTTTTTTTACCCTTTTCTCTTAGGGAAGAAGTTTTAGGAGATTTGCATGAGGTTCATCACAATCTGATAGAGGAAGGTAAGTCAAGGTACGAGAGTGGCTTGATTGTCACAGTGCGAGGGATCTTGATAGTCTTAGCTATCTGTCAACCTTTTGCTAGTTTTGAGCAGTATCTTTTTTCTAGAAATCAAAAAGCGAAGTTGCAACAATCAAAATATATCGAGCAGGAACGAAGGATAAACTTACTGTTAAGACTTTGCTGGAAAGGGAAGAGGAATTATGTTGAGTTCAGAAAAAAATACCTCAGTGGAGCCAATCTGGTAGGAGCCAATCTGGCAGGAGCCAATCTCTCAGGAGCCAACCTTAAGGAAGCTAAGCTCATTGGAGCTAACCTTAACGGAGCTGACCTTAGCGAAGCTGACCTCAATTTTGCTAACCTTAACGGAGCTAAACTTAATGGAGTCAACCTAAATTTTGCTAACCTTAACGGAGCTGAACTCATTGGAGCTGAGTTTTTTGGTATAGCCAACCTCAATGGGGTACAACTAAATGAGGCTCAGCTGACTACAGCCAAGTTAAGTAAAGCTAACCTTATTGGAGCACAACTCAAGAGAGCCAAACTAAATCAGGCTCATCTCAATGAGGCTGTCCTAAGTCAGGCAGACCTCAGGAGAGCCGATTTTAGAGGAGCTGACCTCTGGGAAGCTGATCTCAGAGATGCCAACCTCAAAGGAGCTGACCTCAGGGGAGCCGATCTTAGAGGAGCCAACCTCAAGGGAGCTGATCTCAGTGAGGCAAACCTTTCTGGAGCGAAGTTGATAGGCACTAAACTATTAGCTGCCAACTTCTATAAGTCTATACTGACTGGAGCCTGTCTCAAAAACTGGCATATCAATTTTGAGACCAATCTTGATGATGTAACCTGTGACTACTTCTATCTACAAGATGAGCAACAGGAGCGTCGTCCCTGCACTGGCTTTTTTGAGCCAGGGGAGTTCACCACATTATTTCAAAAGGATTTAGATACCATTGACCTGATCTTTCAAAACCACATTGATTGGCAAGATTTTGCTCACTACTTTAGAGAAATACAGCTTGAAAATGAGAGTGCACAGCTAGATATCCGGAGTATTGAGAGGAAGCGCGATGATGTTCTTGTGATTCGGGTTAGTGTCTCTCATAATGCAAATAAGGAGAAGATCTACAGTTACCTCAAAGAAAGAGCAAATGTTTCCCTTGAAACTGAATATCAGCGAAAGCTCTGGAAAAGAGAACAGGAAAATATTCGCCCTGAGGCAAGCATGAGTAGTCACGAGAAAAGTACGATTAATCAGCTGTTTGAGTTAGTTGATCATCGCCATCTCTGAGCTCCAATCTTGAATTGCATTCGGTGCGATTAGTGCAAGCTGATCGCAAAATGTCAAAACCCTCAAACCCTGATACCCCTCTTCTGTCAGACTCCGAAAAATGGGGATCAAACCCTGATTCTCTCGTTAGGTGTCGTTGGCTGTCATGACGGAATTTCGTAATAATTTCGGAAAGTGACAGAAGAGGGATACAGTAGATTGCAGGTAC
Organism: Caldora sp.; assembly: GCA_965222765.1. Taxonomy (GTDB): domain Bacteria; phylum Cyanobacteriota; class Cyanobacteriia; order Cyanobacteriales; family Coleofasciculaceae; genus Caldora. Next base: position 78,337 of record CBDCVG010000042.1, on the reverse strand, counting down.
ATGAAGTACAGATATCAATAATAAAACTCTTGTGGGGACAGGCATCTTGCCTGTCCTTGTCTACTCTACTTAGATGAAATTTGCTGTATCTCCCGAGCAATTTTTCTAACCCATTGCTTATCACCCCTTCAGGTAAGTAAATCAAAATGATGGAGAAAGGAATCGTAAAAGAAAGGAGCCGATAGAGACTACAGCTTGTCCAATCTTAAAGAGAGTTGGATTGCCTCCTCCAGGTGCTTCTTGATCTCTTGCTTGAAGATGTTCGACAACGTCCACCAAATATTTTGCCCTTTTATGGTTTCTGGTATCTCCTTGTTCTTCAAAAAGCTCTAAGGCTATCTGAGCATCTTGAGCTGCTCCTAACTCATCTCCTAGCTCGAAACGAGCTACTCCACGCCCGAGGAATGCCGGAGCAAAGTCTGGCTTGAGAGCTAATGATCGATTGTAATTAGCGATCGCAACATTGTGGTTGCCTCTTTCAGCTTCAACTGCACCCCAAGCATAAAAGTCTTGATGAGTTCCAGCGTAAGCAGGGATACCAACAGCTCCTCGCACATTAGCAGTATTGAGATTGACTCCGAATAATTGAGCACCTCCTAGATAAGCATCCCTGAGATCCGTACCACTCAAAGATGCACCATTGAGAGAAGCATCAGTTAAATTTGCACCATTAAGAGAAGCACCAGTCAAATTCGCTCCAGTGAGATCCGCTCCAGTCAAATTCGCACGACTGAGATTAGCACGAGTCAGATCCGCTCCACTTAAATTAGCACCTGTCAAATCAGTCAAAATGAGACCAGCATCTCTCAAGTTACATTCAGTACAGTCTTTAGTTGTCAATAACTGTTGGATATGCTGCAAATTTTCAGCACCAGCACTGCTACCTAGACTGATTGTAGTTATCCAAGCAGCAGTCGCAAGAATTGTCAGTTTGAGATTCATAGCACTATTAAGGGAGCAAAGAGGCTACAGGTTTAAGATGGTGAGTTGACGCTCATCCACCTAATTGCTACGCAATATGGATGGAGATTCCTGTTTTATCGACTCTTGGCTAGATAGCAGCATGTTAATGCAGCCACCCCCGCTAGACCGTCTCCACAGGCTTTAATAATTACTATAAACTCGATTTTGGAGTTTTATGTGTGTCATAAGTTTAAATTTTTGGTATTAGGGACTATGGGTAGAGGTGGGCAGCAATTAAATGACGGTTTCCATCCCCTGCCCACAGTATCTTCTAGTAAGCAAGAGTCTCTAAAGTTTCGCGAAGATAAAGACGTACTTGAGTGTCTAAGTTATACTTTTTAAGTTGATCTTCCACTGGATGTTCAATCTGCCAACGCTCAAAACCTGAACTGGAAGCGATCGCTTGTTTAAGACTGTCCCAAATTTGACTGTCTTCAGAAAATTGGCTGGATTTAGAAATAGTTGAACTTGCCATACACACCTCTTATCGTTTGTTACTAGAATAACTCAGCTATTTTTTTCAGATTGTGTTTTCAGCAACATCTTAATTTTAACAATCTCAAATATTTTTATCCAATTAACTAGAGAGCTAGTCCAGTATTCTTAGAAATCGGGTTTCTTGACCAACCTCTAAAAAATCACTCATCAGTAGACGATGGTGATATTGTCGAATCCTTAGCTCAGGGCAAAATTTGATTGACCTTGATCCCGGGTATAGTAAAGTCCTGCTGTATTTTTTCTACAGGATAGGCTGGAGTCGTCTCCCACTCTGACTCCTTAGTGAGTAGGACTTGTACCACACTTAATGGTACTTGCAAGAACAAATTGCTAGCTAGAAAGGCTAATCCAGCACCAAGCAAACCAACAATATGCCCTCCAGGAATCAAGGAAGCTGCTGTAACAGCTAAGGGGGCTATTCGGTAGATTTGCCAAAGTATCCATAACATCAGAACAGTGCCTGCGATTGTCAGCACCTTGTTAGTTTTTGTTTTGAACAAATACAATAGCTTTTGTTGGTCTTGTGTCAGTTGTTCTGGTTTGAGAGCTACTAACAACAGGCTAAAAATATCGAAGGGATGGGTCAATTGCATCCATAGTACTGGCACTATGCCGATAGTCGCCACCAATAGTAACTCCAGCCAAACTGGCAATAGGGGGTTACCTGCTGCCAGTCCCAACCAAACAAGTTCCAAGGTTAAAGGCAAAGCTGCCAAACCAGCAAGGTGAATCCATAAAAAAGGTTCTGTCCAGAAAGAGCGCATAACAAAGGTGTTAGGTTTTAGGTGTTAGGCATTATTGACAAGTTAAGGTTGTTTGCCATTTGTCAATTATTTTATTACAAAATGTTACTAAACCTCACCTACCACCTGCCACCTACCACCTACCACCTATTCAAACCCGAAAATTACGACTTATTCAGCAAGCTCTAATTATAGCTTTTGAGATTTCTCCATTTTGGCGACCTGCTACGCAGATCCCTTCGAGATCGCTAATAAAACAAGACATTTTTTGGGAAAACTCTGAGCGTAGCATCCCATGAGGGTAATGCTACGCTCAGAACCTGTATTACTAAACTAGTGAAAGAGTCCGTCGCTTAGTTACCATCTTGAAGGTTTCGATAATGTCGCCTTCAACCCAGTCATTGAACTTATCAACACCGATACCACATTCAAAGCCGGCGTTGACTTCTTTGACATCCTCCTTCATCCGCTTGAGGGAATCAAGAAAACCTTCGTAGATAACTTTGCCACGACGTTGCACTCGGATGTTGCAATTACGCATTGCTTTGCCCGACTGTACATAACAACCGGCGACTGCACCACGACCGACGGGGAAAACTGCCCGAACTTCTACTTGACCTAAGGGTTCCTCTACGAGCTCTGGCTCCAGTAAACCTTCCATTGCACCTTGGATATCGTCTAGGAGCTTATAGATGATGTTATATTCACGTACATCAACGCCCTCTTTATCTGCTGATTGTCTGGCAGTGGGAGTAATATTAGTACTGAAACCAATAATTACGGCACCACTAGCAGCAGCTAAATCAATATCAGTCTCAGTGATTTCCCCTGCAGTTCCCAGCAGCACTTGGATTTGAACTTCATTCTGAGGCAACTTCTCCAGGGAGCCAATAATGGCTTCGACTGAGCCTTGGACATCTGCCTTCAAAATCAAGTTTAGTTTTTTGAGCTCACCTTTTTGAGCTTGGGCTGAGAGGCTAGTAAGGGTGACTCGGGTTCCCCCTGTCGCTTTCCAGCGTTTCTCCTGTTCCTCCTTAATCCTGTTGTTGGCAATGTCACGAGCTTCTTTTTCACTCTCAAAGACTTCGAACTCATCACCAGCAGATGGGACATCACTCAAGCCGAGTAGTTCTACAGCAAAAGAAGGTCCAGCTGCTTCGACTCGCTCCCCTCGGTCATCAATCATCGCTCGCACCTTACCAAAGACTGAACCAGCAACGAGAGTATCACTGACTCGCAGAGTTCCATTTTGAACTAAAAGAGTAGCAACTGGACCTCTGGCTTTATCCAGGTGGGCTTCAATGACTGTACCTTTAGCTGTTCTCTCTGGGTTAGCGGAGAGTTCTTCAATGTCTGATACCAAAAGAATCATCTCTAGGAGGGTGTCGAGATTTTCCCCTTGGATAGCACTCACAGGAACCATGATCGTGTCACCGCCCCACTCTTCTGGCACTAAACCCCGTTCTGATAATTCTTGCTTAACCCGATCAGGCTGAGCCCCTGCTTTGTCAATTTTGTTAATAGCAATTACCATCGGCACTTCAGCTGCTTTTGCGTGGCTAATTGCTTCAATAGTTTGAGGCCGAACACCATCATCAGCAGCAACCACCAGCACGGCGATATCCGTAACCCGGGTTCCCCTCGCTCGCATAGCGGTGAAGGCTTCATGACCAGGGGTATCCAGGAAAACCACCTGTTGTACTTCCCCTTCATGCTCAACATCGACATGGTAAGCACCAATGTGCTGGGTGATACCACCAGCTTCTCCCTGAGCTACTTTAGTTTCGCGGATTGCATCCAATAGGGTAGTTTTGCCGTGATCTACGTGACCCATAATCGTAACTACTGGCGGACGCCGTTGTAGTTTTTCCAGGTCGGCGGCATCTATCCACTCGGTTTCTTTCGTCGCGCCAGAGCTCTCTTCAAGAGTTTCTACTGCCACACCCAAATCTTCGGCTACCATCCTGGCAGTCTCTAAGTCCAGGGTTTGGGTAATATTAACAGCTATTCCTTTGAAGAACAGCTTCTTAATAATTTCGGTTTCAGCAATACCCAGAACAGCAGCCATCTCTCTAATAGTCATAGAGCCAGACAAGACGATTTGGTCTGGGAGTTCCGAACCAGCTTTTGCTGTTCCTCGACGTCGGTCATACTTATCTCGTCCTGCATGGGAGCCAGAGTGACTGTTTAACTCCGGCTTTTTCTTCTCTTTAGTCTTGGGTGTTGAACCCGACGATGACTGTCCTGGGCGGGACTTCGGCTTCGGAGGACGAGCTACCGAAAGACTGACTGTGACTGGGGTATCTGCTGAATTTTGTTCTGTATCTAGATCATCATCTTCATCATCCAAAAACCTTTCAGGTCGCCGCTTGGACTTAGGACTAGATTTCCCAGCTTTGGAAGTCTCCTTATCTTCCTCATCTACTATTTCTTTCTTCCAATCTTTCTTCTTCGGAGGTCGGGGAGCATTCGGTCGCCTAATTTTTAGCTCCAGAAGCTCTTCTCCTGTATCCTCTATTAAGCCTTCCTCTAGCTCTTGTGACTGATCATTCTGACCATTATCATCACTTACAGCTAGTTCAGAATTTTTGCCAGCACCTGGCTTGAGTCGGATTGGAGGACCAGTAAGTTTTGGCACTGGTGGTGCTGAAGGACTACGCTTAGCTGATGGTGAGGATTCAGCTTTCTTTGACTGTTTATTGGCTGCAACTGGCTTAGCTTTAGTGGGAACTGGAGTTGAAGTCTTGGCTGAAGTAGAAACATCCTTTTGATCTTTTTTCAAAACTGGTCGCTCAACTGGAGTTAGTTGAGGTTTGCCTCCCGTTGGTCTTAAGGGAGGGCTACTAAGTTTTGGTTTTTCTACTACTTGATTCACTACAGCTGGAGCCTCAGAAATCTGAGCTGTAGGCTTTACCGGTGGTTGATTATCAACAGACCGCTTATCTTTGCTTATGGGTTGCTCAATATTTACTTTAATTGGTGGTGTCGCTTGAGGCTTGACGGGGGATTTTGGCGGAGTTGCGACTGGAGCACCTCCTTGCCCCGAGCTAGAATTAGGACGAGGAGACTTTGGTTTAACAATCCCCACGATTTCCTGCCGCCTCTTCGCTTTGGGAGGTTCCATTAATTGGGTAGATACTGAGCCAGAGTTGTCTTCAGCTGTGGCAGCACCACCACGACTTTTGGGAGAACCAGAATATTTTTCTGCTGCTGTCCGAATGCGTTGAGCTTCGGATTCTGTAATCGTGCTACTGTGACTTTTAACTGCAATATTGAGCCCTTCACAGATGCTCAAAATGTCCTTATTATCCAAGTTCAATTCCCGTGATAATTCGTAAATTCTAACTTTGCCGTTGTTCATCCACTATTTCCCCGTCTTAACGTTTGTTGTTACACCATAGTTGTTACACCTTAGCTAAATGACTGAATGACTGCTGGTTCATGGCTTTCCAATGGGTTAAAGCTCAGACGCTTGTAATTACACTTATATATAAGTAATCAAAAATCCATGCAAGATAATTACCTATTTACAGTAAACCATTTGTTGGATGCCCAACCCTTGTATTCGAGCATTTTTTTCAATCTTGCACACCAAGGAGACAAGTTAACACACTGTTAATTTCAGTGTTGCTGTTAAGGGTAGCTTGTTGATTGTAGTAGAAATTTACTCACCTCCTCAGGAAAACTAACAAAACCAGTTATTCTTTCTTCTATCCTAACTATTACTTATGTTCACCGAAGGTCTTTAACTTTTATTGATTATGCTCCGTGCATGGACTTTCTGCTTTTGGTGTATCTGCTATAGCAGCTAAACGTTGCCATAAAGTTTCGTACAAATGTTCTGGTACTGATGCACGAAGTGATCGCCCCAGTCGATTTTTCTTTTGAGCAGTCGTCAGACAACTCCCATTAGGACATAGGTAGGCAGAACGCCCCATCCCTTCGTCTAATTGTACCTTTCGTGACGGATAGACTCGAACAACTCGCCAGAACGCTTCTTTTGGTGCTACTTGGCGGCAGCTTAGACAACGTCGGTAGTTAGGTTTCATCTGTTCGGTAGGGATAGAAGGTAAGGATGAGGGATATGGGGAAGAGGAATTAGAGTTTATCTGAGCAGTATTGGGTGACAGGGAACAGTTTTTGAAAAGGGGTAAAAGGCAAGTGGCTGTTCGACAGGGAAAAGGTGAAGGGTTAAAGCTTACAGGAATAGGACTTTTTATTCCTCGTTTGTCTCTTCCTCCTCTTCTTCTGAAATGGTTGGTTGGTCTAATGGTGTAACATTATCAACAGTCTGTATATCTAATGCTTCTTCTGGGTATTCATGATCATCCTCCTCTAATTTTGCTATATCCGAAGAAGCTACTTGTAACTTCTCTATTTTGCGTTGTTCGGCTTCGTAGTTGTATTTAGCAACATCTTTAATGTCAATCTTCCAACCGGTAAGGCGAGCAGCAAGCCGAACATTCTGTCCTTCTTTGCCAATAGCTAAACTCAGCTGATCCTCGGCTACTAAAATGTGAGCTTGACGATCCTCTGGATTCACCAATAGCACCTGATCAACTCTTGCTGGACTGAGGGCGTTGGCGATATATGTAGATGGATCAGGAGACCAACGAATGACATCAATTTTTTCACCTCTCAATTCGTTCACCACTACTTGAATGCGTGAACCTCTAGCACCAATACAAGCACCAACGGGGTCTACATCTCGATCTAGAGTATCGACAGCAATTTTAGTTCTCGGTCCTACGTGACGAGAGGGAGGATTGGCTTCTCTTGCCACCGCTACAATTCTCACGACTCCGTCTTCAATTTCTGGTACTTCGTTGGCAAATAGATAGACTACCAAACCTGCAGACGCCCTAGATACTACTAGTTGAGGTCCCCGGTGTGGACCTTCCCGGACTTTTTTGAGAAAAACCTTAAATGTGGCATTGATGCGATAGTTGTCGTTGGGTAGCTGCTCCCGTTTCGGTAGTTCAGCTTCTACCTCTGGCTGACCAAAACCACTGCTGAGAGCCATAATTACTGATTGTCGTTCAAACCGCAGGGCTCTTGCTTGTAAAACTGTTCCTTCTAGATCTTCAAACTCTTCTTGGATTAACTTGCGCTGTTGATCTCGCAGTTTTTGAGATAGCACCTGCTTGGTTTGAATCGCTGCCATCCGACCAAACTCACCTTGATCTGGTGTTACATCTAAAACTACTGAGTCACCTAGTTGCGCCTCCGATGCCACTTCTTGAACTTCTTTGAGGGAAATGTGATGGTCCGTGTTGCCAACTTCTTCAACAATGGTTTTGGTAGATAGAACGCGGAAGCCTTCTTCTTCGATATCGAGATCAACTTCAAAGTTATCGAAGTAGTCTTCGTCAAAATGATGTTGATCGAGGCGTTGAGCGCGGCGATACCGCTCATATCCTTTGACAAGGGCTTCTCTTAGCGCTTGTTGCACGGCAGATCTGGGCAGATTGTGGCTTTGGCTAATTTCTTCTATCATTTGCTTGAGCCCAGGTAAACTAACTATCGACATCAGCATCATCTCCTTACTTAAATGAAATGCATTGTGGTTTGTTGTTGGTTGTTGGTTATTTGTCAATTGAGTCTGGCTAATAACCCATCACCAACATAGAAGTAACAAATAAAGTTTCAGACTTTATCGTTCAGTTGTACCCTAGTTACTAGTTGACGAGGAATAGCGATCGCACGACCTTTTTGGTTGAGATAAACTTTGGTATCATCTCGGCGAATCAACTGCCCTTGCCATTGTTTTTGACCTTCGTGAGGTTCAGATGTTTCAATAATCACGGCAAACCCTTTGAAGGCAATAAACTCTCGGTCTGTAGTCAATTCTCGAGTAATCCCAGGACTGGAAATTTCCAAAACATAAGCATCTGGAATGATATCCACAGCATCTAATTCTGCTTCTAAGGCTCGACTCATCCGTTCGCAGTCAGCTAAACCAGTGTCAACAGTGAGGTTGCGGATATCCACACGTAGTACTGGTGGGCGTCTGTTGGTATAAAAAACTGCCCCTACAACCTCCAATCCCAATTTTTCAGCGACTGGAGTCGCCAAATCGAGCAGCTGGGGAATTAGAGGATGAGTCATTGGATCAACTTCAATAAAAAAAGTGGGTTCAACCCACTACATTAGCAATCATTGCTGAAAATCAAGTGTGACGTACTCTTAAGAGTTTCTCACCAAATCCCTCTATCGAGTCGGATACTCGGTGAGCTTTACTACTAGCGGGACGCCCCACCGCCAAATTCACTATAGCGCAATTAACTCTATATGTGACTATATTGCTAAGGAAAAAGGGAGATGGAGGACAGGGAGGACAAGGGAGATGGAGGAGTGTGGGGAGACAAGGGAGATGGAGGAGAGAATATAGCGAAATCTTCTTTCCGAACAACAAACAACAAATGACAAATGACAAACAAAATGAGCTACTGCTGAGTAACTTGACGGATTGCCCTTTTTTGGTCTAATAGTTCCTCAAAATCATCGTCGTTGTATCCCAATTCCAAATCTTCGATGTAATTTACTTTGACTTCTTCGAGAAAATCTACCAGTAAAGACTCAATTTCTTGTATTGTTGGCTTAGTCTGTATTTCTGTTCCTAAAGCTTCTTTGAGATTTTGCAGCAATTGTTGAAATAGTTTTTCTCCAACTGGGTCTTCTTCTATTGCTAGGCGAAGACCATCGTAGAGTGACTGGAGAACTTCTTGAGAAATTCTTGTAGTCAGTTGATTTTGTAACTCTTCCAGACCTGGTAGTTGGCTTAGTTGCTGATAAGCTGGGGATTGGTTAATAACTTTATCAAAGTTGTGTTGTAACAAAGCTTCCAAATCAGGTTTTATTTTAGGGAGAATTTGATAAACTGTTGTATTAACCATTATGGTAGTAAGAGCCGCTACTTCATCAGTGTCATTGAGGTCAATGTAAGGTCTGACTTCCTTTTGCATTAGCCATTTGGTAAGTTCCCCTTGACGAATGGCTCCTTGAACCTGGTTAATCAATAAAATTGCTACTACTTCTGTCATATCTCCAGCAATTCTGACCACAAAGCCCTGACGTGCTAGCTTTTGGATACGACTGGAGTTAAATAATTTCGCTTGGTCTAAGCGAATTGTGACAGGAATAATGCGTAGCCAACGGGCAAATGGTAGCAACAGCAAGATATCGTACCAGCGCCAGAACATAGCATCTAACCAGCTAACACCAGTGCGACGGCGACTAATAAACCAGGTACGAGCCAGAAATTCTATACTAAAAATAACAAAGAACGGGAAGTCAAGTAGTCCAAATAAATCTACAAATTCGCCATTTTCTCCAATTGGACGGAAGTAGTTAGTTTCAATTAGGGGTTTAATTTCATCGTTGAAAAAGTTAAATTTTTCTAACGTATCTGTAGCCAAGTAATCTTGGCTCCAGAATACCCTAAATGCTTCTTTAGATGAATATTGTGAGTCGGTAACGTACTCACGCATCTTATTTTTTATTTTTTCCAGAGTACCTGTCTTATTTGCTACTTGAAACGGATTAGTATCAATCATATCTTCACTACGAAGGCGTAGATCTTTAAGGAGATCTTCTATCTCTGGAGATTGTAAACCTGAATTGAACTGCTTATTTTGCAGTTCATCAACTTTGAACAAATACTGTTCTGTCTCTCGGTAGGGTTCAATGCCTTTAACTAAGTCATAAAACTGGGTAATATCAGGAATCGGGATCGGTATCGGAAAGCCTTGAGACTCTATTAGACCTATCTTGAAGCTAAAAATCTGTATTTTGCGTTGCAACCAGAAATCTCGCAAGGGAACATAAGTCAAGTCAAACAGCACCAGAAGCAGGTTCAGTAATGTCAACATTGCCATAGCTCTTTCAAACCAAAGATTATGGCGTGTTTTCTGTTTACCCTGAGGTTTAATTGTTTGTTGGATATTTCTTTGGTTTAATTTTTGCAAGGATGACATGATATAATGGTAAATTTTCTTTAAATTCTTCTTGCCTCCTGTTGGTTGGATTTTTTTTCTTCACTTTGATAGACTCTTCTCCCTATTTAGCCACTAGTTGGCAGCTGCTTGAACCTCTGATTCAACTAGTTCACGAAAATGGATAACATCTTGATGAGGGTCAGCGTGGTTCACTCGAACATGCAGGTAATCACCCAGTTCTACCGAGCGATTAAAACGCATTGCCAACTCCAAACCCAAATCCTCCAACAGAATTAGTCCTAGATTATCGTCTTCTCTAAGCCAGCGCAGTACTAGCGCTTGCCAAACTTGATCGGTATGACGCCGTAAATATTCTAATCCCCAATAACGATTAGTTTGACGTTCTACCAAAGTTGCTTCATAAGCTGCTGAACTGACACTCTGCATTGTCTCTTGAAGGAGTTGACTCTCAAAGGGTAGTGGGTCACCTCTTAGATGAGCTTTGAGTTGAAAATGATTGAGCAAATCATTGTAACGACGGATCGGAGAAGTGACTTGAGTATAAACGGCTAAACCCAAACCGGCGTGTCGCAAAGGGGTAATACTCATTTCACTCCTAGGCATACAACGACGCAATGCGCAGAAGCGGACTGGTCCTGCTGGTAGTTGCTGTAATTCTTCTTCTGAAGGAAGTTCTGGCTCGGATTGTCCCCTAAATGTTAGGGGAAGCTGATGGGTTTGACCATAGTTCCCTGCTACTTCACCTGCCAGAATCATCATCTCTGCTACCAGTTGTCGCGATCGCGAATCATCTAGCACCTCAATGATAATTTCCTCATCATTTTGCACTTTGATCACTGACTCTGGCATATGAATGTTAATCGATCCCTGAGAACGCCGCCACTCTTGTCGTTGTTTTGCCCAAGTTGCGATCGCAGATATTTCTGTTTCCGCCTGTACCCCTAGCTGCAACATTTCATCGACGTCTTCGTAGGTCAGACGATAGGTTGGTTTAATTAAACTAGGATGGATTTGATAGTCCTGAATTTTCCCAGTTTCATCTAGAATGACGCCAAAACTCAGTGCTGGACAGACTTTCCCTTGAATCAAACTCATTGGACCTGTTGCCAGTTCCGAAGGGAACATCGGAACCATGCCTGTTGGTAGATACAAGGTAGTGGCACGCCTTCGTGCCTCTAGATCTAATTTATCTCCTGGCATGAGCAACCGCGTTGGATCTGCAATGTGAATCCAAAGGCGTTCCCTGCCATCATCAAGTTGTTCTAAACTTAAACCGTCATCAATTTCTTTGGTGCTTTCGTCATCAATGGTGTATACCTTTAGACCAGTCAAATCTAGGCGTTCTGAATCCGGGTCAGGAGGTGGAGAATCCAGGTATTTTTGCCCCATTGCCAGCACCTCACGACTAAAATTAACAGGGATTTGACTACGCCGCAAAAACATATTCTCGTGTGTACTCCACAAGCCTAGTTCTACCAATAAATTTTTGGCATTTTGAGGAGTTTGAGAGAGTTCTAACGCTGCCATCACTTCCTGTGCAGCATGAGAGGCGTTATCTGGGTAGAGGGCAAATTTTTCTAAAGCATTGATGCGGGAGCGATCGCTATCTTGCCACTCCACAGAGACACCTGTTAGTTTTTCCTGTACCCGTGTCAAAAAATCTTGTTGTTCTCGCTGTTTTAATTCTTCGGCTAAGCGCTGATGTTTAATTTCAGCCACCATCGCAGCGGAACGAGGTTCGTAGCTGTCTGCTTTTTGCTTGAAATAGATCTTGTCTTCAGACAATAAACAGTGAGCAGCATAGCAGGGGATATAATGCTGGTCAGAAAATAACAACTGTGCCATCTCAGCGCAGGTAACTGCTTGCCCATCTTCTACCAACAATTCCCAGGCAACTTCTAGGCTTGAGGGGTCTAGATACGACCTAACTTCTTCTAGAAATTGGGGGATTTCTGATGGCTGGAATGTGCAACCATCCACTTCATAGCTGACTTGCCGGGGATGAAGTTTATGAGATTGACCACGTTCATCTATGACAATCCAGTGCTTTTTCCCTTCTGGACGGTCTGCTGTTGCTACATGGCGCTCTCCATGCAGGCGAAATTCAATCAGTTTTCCCTTTTCCACCAGTTTTGCTAATCCCGGTAGTGTTTATGTGACAACTTAACCACTTACTCCTGTTTACCCTTCCTTATTAATAAAGGGTAGCAATGCCAAAATTCTGGCTCGCTTAATTGCTTTAGTCAAATCTCTTTGTTGTTGAGATGTTAGTCCTGTAATGCGACGGGGTAAAATTTTACCACGTTCTGTAATGAACTTACGTAGCAGCTCAACGTCTTTGTAGTCTATAGGGGTTCCAGGTTTGATGGGAGAAAGACGTTGACGAAAGTAACTCATTGTTTTTTAGTGATTGTTGGTTGTTTGCTAGGATAAAATTCTATCTTTACTAGTCATTGTTTAGTAGCAGTGAGCTTGCCAAGAAACAATATAACGACTAATAACTAAATTTACTTGATTTCTTTGTGCACTGTGTGTTTGTTGCAATGGGTACAAAACTTTTTGAGTTCTAGACGTGAAGTCGTGTTGCGGCGGTTCTTCTTCGTTGTATAGCGAGAGACCCCAGGTGACCGCTTATTCGGGTTCGTGCGACACTCCGTACATTCTAAGGTAATAATAATGCGTACACCTTTCTTCGTTGCCATAGTCTTATTTCTAGAAAATCCAGTGGTTAGTGTAATCTAAATTAAACACAATTTACCATTGTCTCATACGAGTCCTGAGTTGAGCAAACCATTTCTTGAGACGGAGGTCTAGGGAAAAACCCCGACGGGTCTGTATGACAATTGTTTGAGCCACACGGTCATGAAATGCTTGTTGAGCTTCCAAATCTCCCAGTGCAACCCCACAATCTGCTGCTAAGGGAGAAATCAGCAGCAACATAGAGATGGCATTAGCAAGATTAATGTTAAGACCAATCATTGCTAACAGAGAACAGAATCCCAAAATACCTTCTCGTTGGGTTAAGGCTAACATTCCCGGCATCTTGGCAAAATTAGCATCAAGAATTTTCATATCAAGAGCCCAGCGCCCCAAAGTTTGACCTTGATTGCTTGATACCAAGACTACTCGTAGCCCTAGCCATAGTAGCAAAAATACTATTCCCTGAAGCCAGACATTGCCTCCCAAGAAAGAACTAAGTAGCCAAACACTGACAAAATCAATCAGGAAGGCACTAGCCCGTCGCTCAATCGGCACCAGAGGAAAGCGCTTATAAACTGGTTTAATACTCATCACAGACTTGGTGTACAGACTGGCTACTTCACATTTTAACTGTAACGTTTTCCCGCTGGTAACCCGATACGGGGAAAACTTCTAAGAAACACTCTTGCTGGAGGCAACAGAGGAAGGCTTCATAATAAGCTGTTGTGCATTTAAATTATCAATTATTACTAACGTGGAGGCTTGTGGATGCGAAGACGTGAAGATTGGTATTAAGTAGTTTAAATGCGTCTTAGCTTATCTATGGTAAAGACTGTGATAAAGTTTAACATTGTTCTAGGTTATTGCAAGAAGAAATAGTTATGCTCAAACCATTACAACAACGCAAGTTGATTCGATTGTTTAATATCTACGATTCTGACAATAGTGGTGAAGTCAATCGATTAGACTTTGAGTTGCTAGCCTATAAACTTGGCAAAGAGAAACCTTGGTCGGTACTGCGGGATTTGAAAGCTAGGTACTTGGATCTTTGGAGGGAAGTTAAAGAGATTGCTGATAAGAATGAAGATGATCAAATTAACTTAGATGAATGGTTGGAAGCCTATGAAAAACTTATTAATTCCGGAAAAATAGAGAAAATTATTCTTGACATAACAGAAGGATTTTTCCAGTTATTTGATGCTGATCAGAATGGTCACATTAGCATTGACGAGTATTTTGATTTTGCGATCGCTTACGACTTGTTTGGTGATCCTTATCAACCTGGTTCTTTTCCTGACCATAAATTTGAAGAGGCTTTCGCCAGACTTGACCTGAAACATAATGGTTACATTGACCTCGAGCAGTTAAGACAACTGAATCGTGATTTTTTTTACAGTGATGATCCAAATTCTCCTGGTAACTGGCTGTTTGGCTGGTACTAATTGAACACTTGGTTTATTGAGACTCCCACGGTTACGCTACCCTAAAACCGTGGGATTCTTTGCTCATGAGACAATTGTTCTACTGAGATCTTGCACCAAGCCCAAAAAATCGAAAAAACCGGATTTTGAGAAGCTGAAACCCTATTGAATTCGTTGTAATTTTGCTCAAAATCCGGTTTTCAACATCAGGTGCAAGATCTCAGTTCTATGGACTTGGAGGCTCCTATTCCCCCTCAGCAAGCCCTAAGTCTGATTCAATTCATCTGTATCACCTGAGATCTCAATGCCAACTATGGGCTGATAGTCGATGAAATCCTGCCAGAAATCTTGACCAAATTTCTGCAAGCCTTCTGGAGAGACTCTGGGGGAATGCCAGCGAACATCTTGAAATCCAACCCACATTCCGCAGGTAGTCTCAGCAATCTGAATAATTTTTCAGATCCTTGCCTAGTAAGACTTTCAATAATTTGTTCATCCACACAAAATTTGCGATCGCAAATTCCACAGACACTTGAACTCAAACCATTATCAATTATCTGGGCTTAATGACAACCGATGGAGGTTGACTGCACTCTTTGAGGAGTGAGTTTGACATAAAGAATGAAAATAGCGGAAAAGCTTATTAGACAATGGTTATACTACTTTTAGCGAAATTGTTTTTTCGATTCAGCAACCTGCGGAGACAAATTTTTTAAGTATAAATGCAGATGCGAAATGTGGGATCCAACACTCTGGAAAACCGATTCATAGGTGGGGAGGCTGAGGTAATAGTTAATTAGGCTGAACTTTTCTCCATCAACTTGGAAGGTTACGGTTATGGGCGTGCCTTCTTGAAGCGGTGAGGACATGCTTTTGGTAAAACCATATTTTTCACAGATTGGATAGGAGGAAGGGGACTGTGAAAGATTACTGCTAATGCTAAGGAAGCGACCGCCCGGTTCCAGATTGGCCGAGATGGTCTGACACATTTTGAGCAGCTGTTCTTTCGTCTGGGCATGATTGAGCAGATAGGAGGCAACTACAAGAGAGAAACTGCCAATGGAGCCAAGGGTAGTTACATCACTGAGTATGTATTCAATGCCAAGTGGTTCTTTCTCTTCTTTCTCTCTCGCTAGGGAGAGCATTTTTTCAGAAATGTCCACCCCTAACACTCGTGTAGCGCCCAACTGCTTTAATTTTCTAGTGTATGCTCCTTCTCCACAACCAAGATCGAGAATTGATTTTCCACTCAGATCACCGAGCAAATTCAAGTATGTATACTCCTCAACATAACGACGAACCGGCAATTGAGAGGATTTTTGATACTGCTCGGCAATGGTGTCATAGTAAGCTCCCATTTTTAGTCTCCTTTTTGGTTACAAAATACTGTAGCGTGTCAGGTGAGCTGTGCTTAGACTATGGAGTTTTACCCCACGAACCCCATAAATTTATTTATGGGTTTGAAACCTGCGCGGTGCTTAATTTGGCGAGTTTCCCTTTGATTCCCCTTGTGTAACGCTGTCTTAAAATCCGTTGAACGGATTCATTTTCTCTCCTACCTAGAGCAGTCTTTCCTGGCTCAACACTATATTTGCAAGCTGCTGTTATATGAATGCCTGTAAACATATCCATGAATTGCTTACACTTTAAAAATGATTCCTTAAGTTCATGGGGTGCGCCATATTTCACTACAGTCTCTAACACAGTGACAGGAGATTCCTGATTTTCTGGAATCAAAGATAGCCTCTTTCTATCTATTGCCATGTTCATCTCAGGATAAACATCAAAACAAAATTCAGGTCTTGTACGGCTGTATATTCTTGCTAAATCATATGCCGGATAAAGGTCTCTTAATTCAAAAAGACCTTTATAAAATTGAGGTTTTTCCTCATGAATAATATTGCCGAACATCAGGACACTCAGAAGGGGAATACGACCTGAAAAACGACCGCTTGGACCTAATGTTCCATGAACTATATTTTTGCCAAAAAACTGCCTATAATGAGCAAAATGCTTCATTGGCATTTGATTTTTGAAAATGCACATTATTCGATTTATCTCTTGAAGTGGCTGTTGCGCTTCATCAAGCCCTTTTTTCAAGTTTTCCATCGTTTTTGAGAAACATAATCCCTGTTCAATAGCAGTAATTGCTTTTTCCAAAAGATATTCGATATATCTGTGCCCCAGACAAAAATCTCTCTCGGCTTTTCCTGTATTTCCTCGTGTGAATATTCTTGGATCATCCTGAACAGGATTGTGCAGTATCATATCTTCATAAGTCAGGACACTTGGAACCGCAAACTTGGATGAGCTTTTATTAACAATTGCATGAAGTCTGGAGGGAACTATTGCACAATGAACAAAGTAAGGATCGACGTTTTTAATACATGCGATCTGTATTAGGCTATTATAAGCGTATATCGCATCAACTCTGGCAACAATGGCGTCAGCTTCTGAGAGCCGATCCAAAATATCAGGCTCGAGAGTATTTGTAAGTGATTGAATATCTCGTCCTAAAGCGACAATCAGATTTTTTGTATTGTCATTGCCTGCCTTTAAAATCATGTCGAGCTTTTGTGGTAAAACCTCGACGACGAAATCACTGAATTCCCCACAAGGACGAATTGGTTTATGTTTTATTCCCGTATAGCTTTCATCTTTAAATAAATCTGGTGCAGAATTAAAGACAAGCCTGGATCTTTTGTTCATGACTGAAGTTTACCCGTACAACAGCGTTGAATTGGGCAATCTCTAACCATTAAACTGAGTGCCAATTTGTCCGAGTTCTGTGAGAACAGATTCATCATTGTAAACAATATCATTTTCTCCGAATAATCCCCCAGATGGTAATCCAGGTATAATTAACTTCCAATTCCGCATAACAAGTAACAATGCTGTCGGTTAAAGAAGCAGAGTCAATCATTCTCAGTTTGGTGTCACCTCTGGATGAACAACTAGAGACAGAGGTTGTAGAGTTATCAGCTGCCACTGGTCGCATTTTAGCTGCTACAGTGACCAGTCAATTAGATTTTCCTCACTGGGATAATTCTGCGATGGATGGCTACGCTGTTCGCTATGCCGATGTCCAATCCTGCCATACCTCACAACCAGCAGTTTTGGAAATTATTGAGGAAATTCCTGCTGGCTATCAGCCCGAATTGGAGGTTAAACCAGGGCAAGCATCCCGAATTTTGACAGGTGCTTGTATGCCTAAGGGAGCTGACACAGTGGTGATGCAGGAGAACACTCGGCGCGAAGATAATCGTGTCTTTATTTTTGAGGCTCCAGAACCCCAAGCCTTTGTCCGTCATCGAGCAGCTTTCTATCAAGCAGGAATGCCACTGTTGCCCCAGGGAGTTGCTATCGGGGCTCCAGAAATTGCCGTCTTAGCCGCAGCTCAATGTACCCAACTGACTGTCTATCGCTGTCCAAAAGTGGTGATTCTCTCGACTGGTAATGAACTAGTAACCCCTGAGCAACCATTGCAACGGGGTCAAATTGTTGATTCTAATCAATATGCCCTAGCTGCATTTGTTCTTCAGGCTGGGGGAGTAGCGATACCGTTGGGAATCGTACCAGATGAGCCAGAGGCACTAAAAGCTAAAATCAGACAAGCCATATCCTCTGCTGACATAGTTCTCTCCACTGGCGGTGTTTCTGTAGGAGATTATGATTATGTAGACAAAATCCTGACTGAGTTGGGTGCACAGATTCACATTCATGCTGTTGCTGTAAAACCTGGTAAACCTCTAACCGTAGCTACTTTTCCTTCTCAGAAACCAGGAAATCAAAAGGGAGCAAAACACCCAGTGTTGTACTTCGGACTTCCAGGAAATCCAGTTTCAGCCCTAGTCAGCTGTTGGCGGTTTGTTACACCTGCCCTGAAAAGGCTTTCTGGTTTACCTCAGGCATCCTGTAAACCAACATTTGTCCAGGCATACACCTGCCACGAACTCCGAGCAGCTGGTAAGCGAGAAACCTACCTTTGGGGTCAGTTACAGGTAGTAGATGGCAGGTATGAATTCCATCTTGCTGGTGGCAGCCATAGTTCCGGTAACTTGATTAATTTAGCGCAAACCACTGGTTTAGCAGTTGTGCCGGTGGGTGAAACTGTCATACCTGCTGGTGAATCTATACAAGTTTTGCAAATTAGTCATTAGTTATTAGTCATTAGTCATTGGTCATTGGTCATTAGTCATTTGTAGTCAAGAAGAAGGAAACTTATGTTAAGAGTTCTCCGCTCCCAAATAACAAACAACAAACAACAAACAACAAACAACAAGCAACAATTCCCTAATTACATCAATCTGCGCTTAAAACCACTCCTACCGTTGGGGAACACTGTCTTAAAATTAGTCTTAGCTTGTGCCAGTTGTTCTTCAGTAACTTTGGCACTTGAAAGATTAGCACCACAAAGATTTGCTCCTTTGAGATTAGCATTGGTGATATGGGCATAACTCAAATCTGCACCTCGCAAGTCTGCCCCTTCCAAATCAGCATTGTTAAAGTAAGCTCTCACCAAAGTTGCACCTCGCAAGTTTGCCTGTTTTAAATTTGCTTGACCGAAAATAGCATTAGTTAAATCCGCTCCCTGCAAATTTATTTTGAATAACTTTGCATCCTGAAAAATGCCTCCGGGTAATTTCGCCTTCTCAAGATTGAGACTTCTTAAATCCTGGGAGGCAAAATCTCTCCGACCCCTGCCATAAGCTTTTAAAACACCATTAGTATCTAACTTGGCATTCATCCTCCTTCCTGTAGTAATACCCTGGCTGTTCATTGAGTTTATACCGACTTGAGAGCCACGAACACCTATATTCCTCGAGAAACCTGAAGTCCGAGGACCACTATTTTGCTGGCGAGCCTTCCTTGCTCGAATGATCTCTGCCATTTTTGCCGTCGCAGATGAGCCAGGAGATGAATGTGAGGATTTTGAAGGAGTTAAATCTCCAGAGTAAGGGTTGTTTGGTTTAGGTGGGTTATTCGATGTGGTTGCTAAGCCTTGGGCTAAACTATCGATGTAAGGTTCTAAGTCAAGAGCCCTGAGGATTTCCCCAGAAGACTGATAGCGATGACGGACAGCTGACTCCAGCATTTTTTGTAAAACTTCAGCAAAATGGTCGCTGATATCTACATATTTACGCCAGATCATCTCACCGGTTGAAGGATTATAATCCAAGTCTTTCGGCGATTTACCTGTCAGTAAGTAAATGCAAGTGATTCCTAGTGCATAAAGATCACTAGCATAAACGGGTCGCAGGGCCATCTGTTCTGGTGGCGCGAAACCTGGAGTGCCGATGGCGAAATTAGTTAAAGCTGTTTGATCTGAGGTATTGGCAGCAGCATTAGGATCTACTCGATCTTTAACAGCACCAAAGTCAATCAAAACCAGTTTGCGGTCTTGATCTCGACGAATGATGTTGGCTGGTTTAATGTCCCGGTGAATTACCTTCTGTCCATGGATGTATTGGATTAGAGGCAAGATTTCACTCAAAAATTGCTTTACCCCAACTTCTGGTAGGGGACCAGACTGTTTGATTTCCTGTTGTAAGGTTGAACCACTAATATACTCTTGTACTAGGTAAAAATGTCTATCCTCATCAAAATAGTTCAACAGTGTTGGCACTTGGGGATGATTGCCAATTTTTCCCAGAGTCTGAGCTTCTCGCTTAAATAGCTCCTTGGCCATTTGTAGCATGCTCGGCTCAGTTGCCGTTGGTTGAAGCTGTTTGATAACACACTTCGGTTTCCCGGGTAGTATCTCATCTTGCGCTAAAAATGTGGCTCCAAATCCGCCTTGACCCAGCTTCTTGAGCACACTATATTTTTTGTGCAACAACAACTTCCAGCCACAAGCTTTACAGACTAGGGCTCCTGTCGAATTTTTTGGTTGAGGACAGTTGGAGTTTAGGCAGTAACTCATGCAGCGTCACCGATTGGCGTTGTCCTAACTTCGATCCAAAGCCTGGATCTAAGCACCCGGCTTAATAAACTATATCTTTATTAACAAGTACAGCCGAATGAACCTTCAGTTGTGTAAACCGTTGGAATCAATTTGACCTAAATCCAGCATATCCTAATTTCTTTATTCACCTTGGCATAAATGGGGAAATATTGACTCTAGTACCCCGGAATTACTGTGAAGATTTGTAAGTTGAGCTCAATTTTGCCCAGAGAATTTATAAAGTTTTGCGATCGCGTGACATCACCGTTGATATTACGCGATCGCAGAAAAATCATAAATAAAACGATAATTCCCAAGAAGCTCCTACTCCAATTCTCTTAGAACGGTAAGATAATCAAATCGAAGGAAGGTAAAAGCTAGGAGCCAATGCGTATTTCTTTGAATTGGTTGCGAGAACTGGTGGAGGTGACCCTAACCCCAGAAGAGCTAGCCGAAACCCTAACTATTGCTGGGTTTGAGGTGGAAGACATCGAAGATCGTCGGCTGTTTGCTGATGGAGTAGTAGTGGGTAAAGTTTTGGATGTAGAGCCCCACCCAAATGCAGATCGTCTCAGGGTCTGTCAGGTTGATATTGGAGATGTCAGTGGTTCATTAAATATCGTCTGTGGTGCAGCTAATGTTGTAACAGAAGCTTATGTGCCTGTGGCAACTGTAGGGACTTACTTGCCAATTATTGATGTAAAAATTCGCGCTTCTAAGCTGCGAGGTGTTCGTTCAGAAGGCATGATTTGTTCACTGACAGAACTTGGCTTAGAAAAAGAATCACCTGGTATTTATATTTTTGAGGAGGAGAATCTTCAGTTAGGCAGTGATGTTCGCCCACTTTTGGGACTTACGGATGTAATTCTTGACTTGACTGCTACCGCTAATCGTGCTGACGCTCTAAGTATGGTAGGGGTAGCACGAGAGGTAGCGGCTCTAACTGGGGTATCTTTGCGATTGCCAGAGATTCCTGACAAATCTATTGCCTCTGAATCTGATAGTCTCAACTTAAAAATTACTGAATCTCAAGCTTGCCCTGCCTATATTGGTACGGTAATTGAAGAGCTCAAGATTGCTCCTTCCCCTGAGTGGTTACAACGGCGCTTGCAAGATGCTGGGGTGCGACCGATTAATAATGTAGTAGATGTCACCAACTATGTTTTGCTGGAGTGGGGACAGCCCCTCCATGCTTTTGATCGGGAGTGTCTCCAAACTTTTGCTGGTGGAGAATCCTTAACTATTGGTGTTCGCTTTGCTAAGAGTGGTGAGTCCCTACAAACTTTAGATAGTCAAACCCGGAACCTCCAACCACAAACTTTACTAATTACTGCTAATGACCAACCTGTTGCTTTAGCTGGAGTGATGGGAGGTGAAGCAACCGAAGTACACGACGGTACTGACAATATAGTACTGGAAGCAGCACTATTTGAGCCGGTAGCAATTCGTCGTTCTGCGCGCAGCCAAGGCTTAAGAACAGAAGCTTCTGCTCGCTACGAGCGGGGCGTGAATCAGGTAGAGTTAGATTTAGCCTGTAAGCGAGCGATCGCATTGATTACTGAGTTGGCAGGTGGTACAGCAACTAGCCAGAAAATTGCTGATTACAGACCTGATCCCAGTAGTTCTGTGCATTCGATTGAATTACGTCTTGAGCGGATAAATCAGGTCTTAGGTCCAGTAGATTTGGGAGAAGAAACCGGGGAAATTTTCCCGGAAGATGTGGAAAAGATTCTCTGTGCTCTCGGATGTGAACTGACACCTCTAGGATCGGAGAAGGTAACAGCTGCTTCACTAACATCACAGCAGAAGGGTTCCTTAGTAGCCTCAAATTCAACTCAATGGATGGTTAAAGTACCACCCTACCGTCATCGCGACTTAGAGCGAGAAATTGACTTGATTGAAGAAATTGCCCGTCTCTATGGCTATGACAAATTTTGTGATGATTTGCCACAGAAGACGGAACTAGGTTATCTTTCCCTAGAAGAAATTTTGACACGACAGCTCAGAGAAGCTTTCCGGGCAGCTGGACTGACGGAATTGGTACATTACTCTTTGGTAAAGCCAGAAGATGAACAACAAATTTGTCTTGCCAATCCTCTGTTTACAGAATACTCAGCCCTACGCACTGATTTACTATCTGGGTTGATTGATGCTTTCCAATACAACCTAGAGCAAGGTAATAGTACCCTCAATGGTTTTGAAATTGGTAGAGTTTTTTGGCGAGAAGAAGAAGGTTTGGCAGAAGCTGATGCCATTGCTGGGATTTTGGGTGGTGACCCTACCGAAGGTCGTTGGCTCAAGGGAGGACGAGAGTCACCGATGTCCTGGTATGAAGCTAAGGGGATATTAGAAAGTGTATTTCAACGCTTGAGTCTTAGCGTTGAGTATCAACCAGATCGTAGCGATCCCCGTCTTCATCCAGGGCGCACAGCATCACTGTGGTTGCAGGGTGAGCGGTTGGGGAAATTTGGTCAACTACATCCCCAACTACGCTCTCAAAGAGATTTGCCGGAAGCAGTGTACCTTTTTGAAATAGACTTGGAAGTACTCCTGGATACTTGGGAGCGGGATGAAAAGTTAACTCCCCGGTTTAAGCAGTATTCCACCTTTCCTGCAGCTGACCGAGATCTTGCTTTCTTTGCACCAGTGAACGTATCTGTAGCAGAAGTTGAACGAGCAACTCTCAAAGTTGGGAGCCAGTTGTTGGAGTCAGTTTATTTGTTTGATGAATACCAAGGGGAATCAGTCCCTGAAGGACAAAGGAGTTTGGCTTTTAGGTTAGTTTATCGAGCTAGCGATCGCACTTTGACTGATAAAGAAGTAGAGCAGGTACATCAAAAAGTCCGAGAAACTCTCGTGGAAAAGTTCGGCGTCAGCCTTAGAAGTTGAGATTGGAGCTATCATCTATTGGCTAATAGATGATAGCTTCTCAACCCTAATTAGGAGTATTTCTGAACTCCTTACTTGTTTGTTAATCAAGATTGAGGAATTAATAATTATGTCTAAGTACATAATGTGGGGAAGCTACTGCGAAAATGTTCTGGAAAAGCGTGCTCCTTACCGACAAGCTCATTTAGATGGTCTTGCTGTGCAAAAAGAATCTGGTGTTTTGGTTACTATTGGTCCTACCAAGGATCTAGCTAAAGTCTTCGGTATCTATGAAGCAGAAGATGAAGCCACTGTGCGTCAGATAGTTGAGGCAGACCCTTATTGGCAAAATGGCATTTGGACTGAATACGAAGTGCGAGAATGGATTCAAGCTTTTTAATTAGTTATTTGTCATTTGTTGTTTGTTGTTTGTTGTTTTTCAACGTAATGCCCACCTTAATTGATGCCAAATAGCGATTGGTGGGCAAAATAGACAATTTATCACTTCAATTGTTGAAGCGCGATCGCACTTCATGTAATGTCAGAGGAAAGATTAACCCATATAGAACAAAAACTAATCTTGTTTGAACAAAGACTCAAGACACTGGAAATGGATGTAGAACCAGAAGAGAGAATTTCAGAGGGCTTTGAATATTTAGCTCACGATATAGAATCTTTAATCCCTATAGTTAAGATGCCCTAAGCGAAGCTGGTGACAAATTTACAGCACCAGCTTCGTTGATCACACTTAGTGTGGAGATGAGTTACCAAGAGTGGGCAATCCAGCCAAGTTGTAAATTTTGGGCCCAGCCACCTTGTTGTGGTGGACTTATATCCACTCGATACACACGGGCAACAGCTTGTTGGGGAGAAACCGATACAATGGATACAGCGAAGGCATCTGGAATTGGCGGCAAGTTAGGCTCTTGCAAAGTATTGGCGACGACTGTTGGTGTTGAAGGAAATGGTTGTGGAAAGTTTATAGTAACTTCTTTGGCAAAAGTAGTGCCATTTTGATTGCCGACGGTAACTACACCACTTTGAATAATACTCATTGTTTTGACTCATGATATTTTCACTTTTTTAATCATAAGTGAATTATTTTTTAATTGAGACTATTCATGGTATTAATGATTAAAATTTAAATATTTATTTAATAATGCATAGCACATTTGGATAACTATTTTCACTAGCTGTTAAACAATTCTTCACAAAGTTTACGTTTAACACAAATAAAGCATTTTTGCTACAGATATAACTACCTACCTTGTCAAAAGGTTACCCAAATAATTCTCCTTAAGAGAATCATGTTAACTGGGTTTGATATCAGCAAAGATGATCGCACCTTTGTACAATCATCTTTGCTACTTTCAGCAATCTAATTGGCTTAAAATACCCTTATCAAGGATTTTTTTATGTATTCTAAATTCTAAATTCTAAATTCTAAATTTCTACCGGTTCTATCGCCTCCGCTGGTTCAAAGCCAAAAATTCGGGAGTAGAAGTAAAACTCCCCATCGAGAGTACGCTTGATATTCTCGGCACGGCGGAAACCATGCTGCTCTCCTTCATAGGCAACATACGCTACTGGTAATCCCTTAGCCTTCAAAGCTTTCACCATCATTTCCGCTTGATTAGGCGGCACAACTTTGTCTTCGAGTCCTTGGAAGAAAATCACCGGACAAGAAAGTTTATCGGTAAAATGAATAGGCGATCGCGCTTCATAGATATCTTGCCGTTCTGGATAGGGTCCAATCAAGCCATCTAAGTAGCGGGATTCAAATTTGTGGGTATCTTTTGCTAAAGCTTCTAAATCACTAACACCGTAGTAACTAGCTCCAGCTTTAAACACATCCCGGAAAGTGAGAGCCGCTAAAGTAGTATAGCCTCCCGCACTACCACCAGCGATCGCTAACCGCTCTCCATCGACTAATCCTTGCTCTGCTAGATATTTAGCGCCATTGACACAGTCATCAACATCTACAATTCCCCAATTGCCTTTGAGTCGCTCCCGATATTCCCTGCCGTAGCCGGTGCTACCACCATAGTTAACATCTAGGAATGCAAAGCCGCGACTAGTCCAATATTGAATTTTCAAGCTTAATGTACTAGATGTTGCTGCTGTTGGCCCACCATGACTTTTAACTAGCAGGGGTGGCTTTTCCCCAGTGGGTGCTTGGTAATCTTGATTTTGGGGAGGGTAGAAAAAGCCATAGGCGGTGAGTCCCCCTTCTGTAGGAAAAGCGATCGCTTGGGGTTTAGAAAGGTATCCTGGACTAATCTCTAACTTAGTTGACTGTTGCAGTAGTATCATGTCCCCAGTTGCTAAATCTAGCTGCACTACAGCAGTAGGTTCCGTTGCGGAACCAGCGATAAATACAGCTTTACCACGGGTAACCTGAAGCGAAGAGATACTAGTAAATGGTGTTTCAATTATCTCTAGTTGTTTTGTCTGGAGGTTGAGACTCCCCAAGTAGGAAATACCATCCTGACTATAAGTGCAGATAAGGCGATTTTCTGACTCAAAGCCATAAGTAGACATACCAAACACCCATTGGGGAAGTCCAAACTCTGCCGCCATCTCCCACAATGGCTCAACTTCTCCACCTGGAGCAGAAGGTTGCCAACGGTAGAGATTCCACCAACCAGTACGGTCTGAAACAAAGTATAGTACCCCAGTAGGTGACCATTCTGGCTGAAAAATCGACTCATCAAACCCACCAGCAACTAATTGAGCTTCCCCTAAGCTGCCATCTTCTTCAATGTTGGCAACCCAGAGTTGAGTTCCATCCCAAGGCATATAAGGATGATTCCAGCTCAGCCATGCTAGTTGAGAGTTGTCGGAACTGATACAAGGAGAGGAGTAGAAGTCATTTCCAGAGGCTATTACTTGCACATCTGGGGTAATTTCCCCAGCGTTATCATTCTTCTGTAGACTAATACTGACTAAACTGTTAAGTGGCTCTTTACTCCCATCAGAATGGTCTTCCCGTACACAAATGAGGCGTCCTCGTAGAGTATCAACTACTCCATCTGCATAGCATTCTTTAGCTTTAGGTGTTAGGGGTTGGGGTTGAGAGCCAACGGTTTGTTGGTAAAGACGTTGGTCAGCAAAATTAGAGAAGTAGATTGTACCTTTTTTTACAGTAAAAGCACCACCACCATACTCGTGAACCCGGGTACGAGAATTGAAGGGAGCTGGCGTCACTTCGGTTATCTGACCATCCGGTGTTCGTTGTACAATTACATTACGTCCTGCTTCTGCTGGTCGTCCCTCAATCCAGTAAACATCATCACCATCTAGAACAACACTCCCTAAACCAATTGAGCCAGCAACAATCAGCTCAGATGTAATGGGGGATTTCCAGGAACCATAAGGGGCAATTTGTTGTTTGGTCATTATTTTTGGATGTAGGCTCCTAGAGAATCTGTTGCTTGAGTTAGGTCTAGATGTTTCATAGCTCTAAATAGCGATCGCCAATGGGTACTTGGTTACGCTCTTTCACTCCAATTGCCAGAATTTGGACTATTTGCTCTGGCTTTTCCTATATATCGTAATATACCCGCAAATTTCCGATCCGCAACTTCCAAGTTGCAATATCATTAGGTCTCATTGGTTGGCGGTTTCGGGTAGGAACGCTGGCTTGGTAGAGTAGCTGCTCTTCGATGGCATCAATGACTATACCTTGATCGTGAACAGTTAAAAATTGTAGATGAGCGTTAACTTCTTCAGAGAAAAGAATTTGATAGGGCAAAGTCTTTAATTTTATCAGACATTCAACTATTCAGACAAGAATATACCATTGCATAAGTTAAGTGCGATCGCACTAATCACAAAGGACGCTTCATGAGAATTGAAATATATTACTTTTACTTGGTCTTAAATATATAAGCCACAAAATATTTTTCTTTTAATAATATTAATTTTTTAAATATACAAATTTCTGTAATTGTCCGAGCTTAGGGAGTAGTTAAGTGATGAAGGATAGAGTTTTTGTGAAAAAGTTCACCTTCAAGCATATCTACGTACCGCTGAAAGTCAAACCAGTTAAGGAAAATAGCAATTTAGACGTGGAGAAGTTGCATGACAAGAGATATCTACGCAAGAGCAGTGCCAAAGAGCATCAAGCTGACAGAAACTTATTCCTATGAGCAAGAGATCTCAAAAAATCACTCCTTTAAACAAAAAGAAAAGCCGAGTGGGAAGATTGAAATTACTGTGCCTTATGATGGGCATGATTACTTCAAGCGCGAAGCTTACCAAGACGTTATCCAACAAATCAACGATGATTCTCCTAATCAACCAAAAAATAAAAATGCGATAATCGGATATCTGGTGATGAAAGGGTATGACAGGACAGACTTGGATAATTTACTACTTCAAGCTAAGCCATACGGGTCGATACCATTAAAAATTCCTGTTATTAACGAGCAAATCCAACACGAGCAACTATGCCAAGAACGTCATCTTTGCATTCTCGATCATAGCTACCAACCGGGCAATCCTGAATTACAACCAATTAAGATATATATAAATGTACTAGATGATGATATTTTCCTAATTAATTTGCCTGATCCTAGACTATTAGGTAATTTAGACGAAACAGAAGCAGAAAATTTGGGAAAAAGAATTGATAGACACCTATATGATAGAAGTGATCATCCCTTAAATGGTCAGTTAATTCTAGAGATCACAGTTAGAGTTGTTCTTCCTATAGATTTACACCATAACTTATGTCCTAAGGTTAAAAGATTATCTTTGGAATGGCCTACTATCACTTCTATTGAGAGCTTAAGTTTTTGTATTGGCAAAGACTACAAGTATGATAATATTCGCTATAATCCTATTAATAACAGTTTAGAATGGACTGCTGATAGTCAAAATAATAATGCTTTGATGAAAAAGGAAGAATCCACAAACTCGGATTCAGAGTGGCAGACTTACACTCAAAATATGTTGGTTTGGATTGGACAACCAGGAGAACTTTACCAGCAACCCAGTTTAAAAGGAGAGGTAGAAGTTGAGATTCCAGAACAATTATTATCTGGTCTACAAGTAAGATTTTACGGTTTTCATAATAATCAAGTTGGCAAACATAATCCAAAATTGACACAATTAAATACTCGTTTAAATACCAGTTTTGAATTATTTCTGGATGAAGCTTTTAAAAAAAGAAGTTGTTCGATTTTACAAAAGCTTCAATTCGGTAATATTATACCGAATGAGGATTCTATACTAATCATAGTAAATGAACTAAATTATCAAGGATTTGACCTTAAAGAAAGACAACTAAATCCAACTTCAACTGATGATGGCAAAGAATGGCGATGGCTCATCTCAGCATGGCGTTCAGAAGGAGTAGACACTATGCTGTTGTGGATACTTATACGAGGAAAGGAATACTCAATAGAAAAAGAAACTGATAGGCGTACTGTAAAATACGACGTTAAAGATCAAAGTGGCAATTTGATTATGTATCTTCTAGGGCAGTTTCCTCGTAGCAGTCATAAGCTGATTCAAAAAATTAATGTTCTGCAAAAAGGACTTCGCGAGAAATTTGAAATATTGCAGCTTGAAAAATAAACTAAAAACAAAATACATGGAAGTTAAATTTATTGAATATGGACCAAACACTCGCTGCTATAAATGTGGAACTACTGAGGTTGAATACATATGTCATCACTGTGGAAAACCAATGTGTGCTAAACACACCTTCTTTGCCTCAGTGCGTGATAAAGAAAAGTTACTAAGTAGAGAATTTACTGAGCTTGACTTAACAAAAAGTCAAGAAGAGCCTTTTCATTGCTCCGACTGCATTCACATTGTTTGGGGTAAAGATTGGAAAAAATTTATAGCAGGAATTATACTTATTGGGATTAGCTTAATAGCAATTCCCAATAATCGTTTTGGTTTCAAGCTTCTGGGGATTAGTCTTGGGGCAGGAGTAGTTGTTTATGGAGTTTGCAGCAATCGACACAAAAAGATTAAAGCTCTTGAATCTGAGAGAGAACTTCCCGTAATTCCACAGTTTAACAGCATTCATATCAAGGAAAGATTAAGTGCTTGGCTAACCTGTGATGCCAAAGGAAAATATACTGTAACAGCAGATCCCGCTAAAGGTCAGTTAGATATTAATCTAAGACTTAATCAATCAGATTACGAGCGCCTTGATAAATATCGCCAAAAATATCGTAAAGCTGAATATAGTAGAGCTAAAAAATTTCATGCAGGCTTCGTTGCTCTGGAAGGTTCAGTAGGAATTAAGTTTAATAGCTCTATAAATCCTCATGAGGATTTTATCAATTATAATAATACAGTCATTTCCTTGATTGACAGAGTGATTAATCAGCCCCTCCTGAAGGGAGCATCCCCATTTTGCAAGTTAGTTGTTTTAAGGGGAACTGAATCTTTTATGCTGTCATTACTTTGGGTAATGCTTTTACAAAAACGGAAGGCTTCGGTTGACAAGCCGAATGTGGGAATAATTCAAAAGAGCTTCTCCTATACTTTACTAGAGACACCTCCTCAAAATTTTTTCCCTATTCACTTAGTTCTTTCCTTCCTTCCGCGATCAGATCAGCGGGGTATAGAAATAGGGATTCAGTGGACTAAACCAGAATACACGAATACTAGCACTGAATTATGGAAAGAATTATGGAATTTAGAAATTGACAGAATTGAGTTTTTAAAATTAAGCTTTACTCGAGACTGGGGTGAAGTAGAGAAGTCAAGTCATGATGGAGTTTATGATCCACAAGATTCAACTATCACCTGGAAGCAAGTTCAGCTTTCTGAGCAAGATTTACCCAAACATCGCTGTGCTCTAAAGGTTGAATTTGAAAATCAGATTGAGCCACTAGATAGTTCTGTTTCTGGAGAAATAAAAGTTGTATTTAAAGGTACTGTTTCGGGATTGAAGAATGTGAACGTATACTTTCCTAATGGCAAACTGGTAAAACCTATACTTAATAGTGGAAACAATCAAAAAAAATTAATCATTAGTACAGAAGTTAATGCCAACTTCAAACTAAGCTTAAGTAAGCTGCGCTATCAATATATTAGAGAAATTCCAGAACCCAACAAAAATGAGAAGGATAAGAATAAAAACGAAGAGTTGATATTCAATAAAATAAGTCCAAACTATAAAACTATCATCAAAATCACTGATGCAATGAGTGATCCAGATCAAGGTTTTTATATCAATCGAATCATCGAACAAAAACCGACAATTAATGCGCAAGAAGATATTACAAATCGCGTTTGGACGATTTCTGGTCGATGGTATGATGGAATTTATCCAATTGAATTTAAGCTACATGTCAGAGGACATGAGCCCAACAGTCAAACTAGGCAAACCTTTCCAGTTACTATAGTTAAACGGAAAGTAATGGGAACTTATCCTAATCCGGAGATGGAAGAAAAAATTGAGAACGTCTGGGAAAAATTGGACCATTTGATTCGAGACCTCCTAGATCCATTATCCGAGACCAAGGAAGCTCCAGATCTAAAAGGCTTTTCTCCATCATCACCAACGGAGAGGAATTAGAGTAGCTATTTATAGGAGGAACGATGACAGCAGGTTGGCAGTGTGAGCAGTGTGGCGCAGTAGAAGACATTGATAAAGTCACAGTCCCCGTTAATCAAATTTCACCCTTTTTATCATTCCTCTGGTTTTCTCATGTTAAAGAAAAAGAGGTTCCAGTCGAAGTATCTGCAATATGTCATCACTGTGGTAAATCTCTATGCCAGAAGCACCGAATATTAGTTTTAGATAATGATTTCAGTTTTGATGAAGAAAAAATTAGAGATCATCTACCTTCATTCTGGCAAAAAAATACATCTCTGAAAGCGAATAAGCATTTCAGAAAGCTAGAAAGTCAGATTATGTTGCTTATTCCGTATCTGTTACGTCTGTTATGGCTAGCACGTCTTAATCCTAGCTATACAGAACTCAAAGCAAAAGCTTATCACTGTGAAGAATGTTGGCAACAATATCATCAATAAACCGTACAAAATACTGACAAATAGAAAGATGATTAACGTAACTTTAGGTCAAACTAAGCTAATTGCTGAGCAACCAAATGATCTGGCTATTTACTTTACCAATACTAGTAGCGAAACTTTCACCAATCTTGATTGTAAGTTGACATTACCAAGTAAACTTGTCATTCTCAAAGGGTCAGATCGAATTGAAGCAGCTCACCTAGCTCCTGGTAAACAGATCAGACATATTATAATAGTAAAGCCAAAAGAGGTTGGTACTTGGGAGTTGACGAGTCCCAAACTTTTCCTATCGTGATGGTTTTGGGAGGGTACAGCGTGTAAGAGATTTGCGCCTTGAAGTTACTGCTGTTAAAAAAGTAGCGACACCACCCCCACCGGAGGCAAAAATTGAAATTCAAATCAGAACTACTAAACTACCTCTCAATCAATGGGAAAAATTGGAGGGAGTAGTAACCAATGTCAGTTCAACAGATTTACGAAGCATTAGCCTTGAGGTAGTTGGTTCAGTCCAATGTCATCAAGCTATCTCTTTGGGAAACTTGCCAGCAAACACCAGCACTGATTTTTCAATGCCAGTGCGAGCTTCTGAGAGTGGTAACAGCGTACCCTTTACTATAGAGCTTAAGCATACAGATATTTTTGGACGAAGCAAAAGTCAGAAAATTGACCAGTCATTGCGAGTTATTGAGATGGAAAAAAAAGAACAAGTGCCTTCTATTAAGATAAAAAATGGCAGATTTTTGAATTCCATAGTTGGAGAGGGAACAGTTGACAATAGAGGGGCAATTGGCACACAGCACAACTATGCTCCTGAGCAAAAGCAAAATTTAGCTGAAGCTGCTGTAGAGATTCAACAACTTCTAGAGCAACTTTCACAGGCATACCCAACCACAACCAATAAAGAAAAAATGGCTGTAGTTGCTGAAGTTGCTGACAAAATCGAGAACAATCCTACACTAAAAGCGCGATTAATTTCTACTATCAAAGCAGGATTGACTGAAGCTTTAAAAGAAGCAATTGATCACCCATTGGCAAATATTTTGATGGCGTCAATTGAGGGATACAAAGAAGTTCAGTAGTGCATTCGCAATCTTGTAAGATAGTCATTGTTAAGAATATAAAATAGCTTCAAACCATAAACCTCAGCCTAAAATTTAAATGCAGTATTAACCATGAGTGTCAAAGTTGAATCCTCCACCAAGCAAGTCAATCCACCCTGTTCCCCGAAAGAAATCCTCCCCACCATGTATGATCTACCCAGTGAAGACCCGGAGGAACCAGGTTTGCCCGATCAATTTCATCTGTTGCAGGCACAACTTTGTTCAGCAACCTTTCGACCCCCCCATTATCCAAGCAATCGTATCTTCTCTGCCAGCGACTTGAATTTGTACTACGATCCTCAACATCACAGTTGGTACAAGCGTCCTGATTGGTTTGCTGTTCTGGGAGTATCGCAATTTTACGAAGAGCGAGAGTTGCGCCTCAGCTACGTCACTTGGCAGGAGGGAGTACGTCCGACTGTTGCGATCGAATTCCTCTCTCCCAGCACCCGCGCTGAAGACTTAGGGGAAACAGAACGTAACCGAAAGCCTCCGACAAAATGGGAAGTTTACGAGCAAATTTTAGGTATTCCCTACTACATCATATTCGATCGCCTCACCAATGAATTGCAGGTGTTTCAATTGGCTGGGACTCACTACCGAAAACAGGCATTGACTCAGGAGCGACTTTGGTTGCCAGGTTTGCAGTTAGGATTGGGACTATGGCGGGGAGAATATCAGGAACGAGAAAGACAGTGGCTACGTTGGTACGACAGCGACGGTAACTGGATTCTCACTGATGCCGAACGAGAAAGTCAGCGTGCTGAACGGTTGGCTCAGCGTTTGCGACAAGCGGGAATCGACCCCGATGAAATCGAATAGGGTAATGTAGCGGAGAATCAACTCAAAATCTTTGCGGATTTCTGCATATAGTGCGAGCTTGAGTTAGGTCTAGATGTTTCATAGCTCTAAGTGTCGATCGCCAATGCGTACTTGGTTACGCTCTTTCAAGAATATACCATCGCATAAGTTAAGTGCGATCGCACTAATAACAAAGGACGCTTCATTAGAATTGAGCTGAGTGATACTAAATATTGAGAGTTATTGCGCATTTCACCATAAACCTCAGCCTAAAATTTAAATGCACCAAAGTATTAACTATGAGTGTCAAAGTTGAATCCTCCACCAAGCAAGTCAATCCACCCTGTTCCCCGAAAGAAATCCTCCCCACCATGTATGATCTACCCAGTGAAGATCCGGAGGAACCAGGTTTGCCCGATCAATTTCATCTGTTGCAGGCACAACTTTGTTCAGCAACCTTTCGACCCCCCCCATTATCCAAGCGATCGTATCTTCTCTGCCAGCGACTTGAATTTGTACTATGATCCTCAACATCACAGTTGGTACAAGCGTCCTGATTGGTTTGCTGTTCTGGGAGTATCGCAATTTTACGAAGAGCGAGAGTTGCGCCTCAGCTACGTCACTTGGCAGGAGGGAGTACGTCCGACTGTTGCGATCGAATTCCTCTCTCCCAGCACCCGCGCTGAAGACTTAGGGGAAACAGAACGTAACCGAAAACCCCCTACAAAATGGGAAGTTTACGAGCAAATTTTAGGTATTCCCTACTACATCATATTCGATCGCCTCACCAATGAATTGCAGGTGTTTCAATTGGCTGGGACTCACTACCGAAAACAGGCATTGACTCAGGAGCGAGTTTGGTTGGCAGGTTTGCAGTTAGGATTGGGACTATGGCGGGGAGAATATCAGGAACGAACAAGACAGTGGCTACGTTGGTACGACAGCGACGGTAACTGGATTCTCACTGATGCTGAACAAGAAAGTCAGCGTGCTGAACGAGAAAGTCAACGCGCTGAACGGTTGGCTCAGCGTTTGCGACAGGCAGGAATTAACCCTGATGAAATCTAATAGAGTAAGGAGCTCAAAAGTATATAGTGTTTATGACCCAGATGGAAACGCTATATAATGCCAAACAGCTAAGATAAGGTTAATGTAATGACTATAGAGGCGCAAAGGTATCAAGGTCGCCATGAAAAAGTTTCTCTTAGCGTGTTTATTCATCTTCGGGCTAGGTTTTGCCTTGTTTAACTTTAAAGGTTTAGCCAACCAAGGGCAATATCAGTCGATTGTTTTGGACTTTAGGGAAGATATCCCAGCAGCTCAGATACAAGAACAAGTAGAAGCGATCGCGCAACAGTACAACATCAAACTGAAGCTCAATAGCGAATTTTCCACTGCTGACAATATATACATCTTAGAGGGTGACCAGCAATTGCTCAATACCCTGAAAAAGTCAGCACTCTTGAAGCAAACAGAATTTATTGAGCCGAATTATGTCTACGGTTTGCCGGAGCCAATCAATGACAATTTGTCAGCTATTACCTCTAAGCAAAACAACTCTAGGGTCAATCCTTCTCTTAGAGGACCTAATGACCCTTACTACAACAAGCAGTGGAATCTGCACAATATCAATATAGAATCTGCTTGGGACGAAACGAAAGGAAATGGCATCACTGTTGCGGTAATCGATACTGGTATCAGTGCTGTTCCTGATTTGCGGGATACAAAACTTGTTGAAGGCTATGACTTTGTTAACGATAAAGTCGATGCCTCTGATGACCAAGGTCACGGAACCCATGTTGCTGGTACAATTGCTCAATCTACGAACAATGGCTATGGGGTGGCGGGGGTTGCTTACGAAGCTAGCCTCATGCCTTTGAAAGTCTTAGGTGCTAGCGGTGGTGGTACTGTTGCAGATATTGCTGAAGCAATTCGCTTTGCTGCTGACAATGGTGCTGATGTAATCAATATGAGTTTGGGTGGTGCTGGTGAGAGCCAGGTGATGGCAGAAGCTATTGACTATGCCTACAACAAAGGTGTAGTTATTGTTGCCGCAGCAGGTAATGCTAACAGTAATAGCGCTTCCTATCCAGCTCGTTATTCTCATGTTATCGGCGTCTCTGCCATAGACGCAGTGGGAGATAAAGCACCTTACTCTAACTTTGGTGCTGGTGTGGATATTTCAGCTCCTGGGGGTAGTGAAGGTGGTAAGATTTTGCAAAATACGATCGATCCCCAAACCGGCGAACCAGTTTTTGCTAGCTTTCAGGGTACTAGCATGGCAGCTCCCCATGTTGCTGGAGTTGCTGCTTTAGTCAAAGCCGCTGGTATTACGGAACCAGATGAAGTGTTGGCTGTGCTTCAGCAATCTACCCGCACTGTGGAAGAAGATCCTTTGAACCACTTTGGAGCCGGACATCTAGATGCTGCTAATGCTGTCAAGCTAGCGATGGGAGGACAAATTAACTTCCGTGATTTCTTCCGCTGGCTCAGTGAGAATGGCTATCTCAATCTCCGGTTTTGGTTTGATGGTGGTGTAGTCGCCTTAATGCCGAAGATTTTGATGGTGGTGGGTTCCTACCTGCTTGCCTGGTTCTTGCGGAATTATTTGACCTTTGCTTGGGGTTGGTCTCTGACGAGTGGTTTAATTGCTGGTAGCAGTGGTTTGTTCTTCCTCAAAGGTTTCTACATCTTTGATTTACCCCAATGGCCATTCCGAGTCATGGGTAGTTCTATTCCTGAGTTGGGGGGAGCGATTCAAGGTAGTAGTGCTTTAAACCCGATATTTGCCAGTGTGCTGATTCCGCTGGTGTTAGTAGTTTTATTCCTTGGACATCCTCAGTTGAAGTGGTTGGCAATTGGCTCTACTCTCGGTGTAGCTAGTTGTTTGGCGGTGAGTGCTTTCTTCTCTCCCAGTTTGATGTGGCTTGGAGATGGTATTGCCGCTCGCTCGTTCCTAGTTGTCAATGCTTTGCTTTGCTTAGGGCTTGCCTCTTTAGCTAGTAGGGAACAATAGCAATATTTTGGTTTAGGGCGCACCGACGTGCGCCCATATCATAAAATTAATCTGGTATTATTTTACGCTGCTTGTGGGGTATTGAAACTATGTTTAGTACCTAGGAGTTACGGAACAAATAAACGACTCACACCTAGATAATTCTCGATGTAAAGTGCAATCTCAATCAAACGATCAACACATTGTTCTCGATATTCTCGTTCAACAATACGATCGACATTTGCAATAGTAACGACAGGGAGAGAAGTTGGTAAGCATTCTTCTCGTAAAACTTGCTCTAAGGAATCTTCACCCTTCATACTACGGTTAGCTGTCAGCAAAATCATTTGATTCTCTTGAGCAAATTGCCATACGACACGATCGCTGCTAGTTATTGGTAGTTGTACTTCATCAAAGGAGACAAAACGGATTGGTAAAGTATCGAGCCATCCTTCAGAAACAATACTTCCGAACAGCATGAGTGACTGCCCCTCAATATTATGATCTATCAAGAAAATCACCGGCTTATTGCTGCTCGCTTAGCTTTACGTGCCTGCAATTTTTGCCAAGCAGATTGATACTCAGGTTTCGGTGGCAACTTAGCAATGTAAGCAATGCGCTCTTTGTTACGCTCTTCCCAATACTGCCGAATCTCTTCTGCTTGCTGTAATACAGCTTGATATTCTAGTTCCACTTCTTCGTAATGAGTATCAATGTAAGACATCGCTACATCAAATTGCTCATCAGTTAGATAAAATTGATGACGGATTAAATAACGCGGATAGTTGGCGTGAATATAATCCATTAACTGATACAAAGTTATTCTTGTACCTGAAATTGTTAGACCGCGCTCTGTCCGAGTAATGACTGGTTGATTATCCACGATTACAGTCAAATTCAGTAGGTAAAACTTGCTTGGTGTTATGATGTGTATATTTTATCATCCTCAGGAGATGATTAAAAAACTGTAAGTTTAATTAATTGTAGTACTAAGAACAGAGTTGAGTTGCCACATGATGCCCAATTAAATAAGCTGTCATTTGGGGACTAATTCTAGGGAGAGGTGATGCAGATAGATCTGCTACATAAATATTCTGGCTCCCGATGACTTTGCCTGTATTTTGAGGGGATTCCTGTCCCAAATTTAGAGCTTTCCCAAATACACAGCCTCCTGATAAATGCTGCTCTGTCAACAAATTATTGCGGCTGTAGTGCTTGATATAGCCATCGACTTGTTCAGTATTGTAAGGCATTCGGGTAAATAGCCGAATCAGAAATTGAACGATAGGGCAAGGTTTTATCCCCAGAGCCTCCATTAGAGGAATTTGGTTAGCGATCGCAGTTTTTGCTACCTTGAAGTCTGGATCGTTCTCCAGACGTTGCTCCTCAAAACAGCGGAGGATAATTTCATAGGGTTTTTGCTTGTTGTTCGCGAAAATCTTACTATCAGAGGAGGGTTGGTAGTAGCCTTCCTGCGCAATATTGAACTTTACGATCGCTGAAATAAGATGCCATTGATGTTTACCCATCTGTGAAGGATGCCAAATAGACCAGAAAAGATTAAGCAAACAATTTAAAACTCCTACAAAACCTCTAGTCACTTGTTTCAGGCATTGAAAGATCTTAGGTTTCCTAATCATCCAAAACTTTAAGCCATTAGGAACCCAGAAGGCTAAAAACAAATGAGACACCAAGTAAAGAAGAACTTCCAACGAACCTGAGAAGAAATCAAAATTACATATTGTCGGTTCTTCTCCATCGTCGTCGGTAGAAAATTCTTCGGTAGTTGCAAATAGAGAGATGTACTGATCTTTTAAGGTTACCTGAAGATCATCATTAAGTAGATAAATGCCAAAAGGCAGAAGAATATGATCGTTCACATGTTGCCCAATCTCCATGTTATTCAGTTTTTCCCGATGCTCGTAGAGTAACTGGGGTGTCGCAGCACCGGCACAGAGCAGCAATTTGGTATTTGCCCCTAACTGATAGGTTTCTGATGTTCCTTCAACCAAGTTGAGGAGAGTTATTGCACTACATCGTTGTCCTTCATTGCCAGCTTCTAGGTGCAACTTAGTCACCCGCTGCTCTGTCATAAAGTCGAGTCGTTCGTTATCATACCAATTCAGCAGAGACACACCACTATGGGTTCGCTGCCCAAATTCATTAAACTGGGTAGGGAAAATATGAATTTGCTTATCTTTGCTATCGGTATAAACCGGAATATTGCCTTGATTTTCTTCATTGACGCAAAAACCGAAGACTTGCAAATTTTCCTTCACATGGATGGCGGCATCCGTGAGATTTGTCGTTGGATTTCTACGCTCAAAGGCTTCGGCAACCTCTTCCTTCATCCGATCCCAATAGGCTGAGTCGTAGCCTAAATTCTTCGTTAACCAGTCGGATGACTCAAAAATCATGGTGTAATTAATCGAGCCACCCCCGCCCATAGTACAGGCTCGCCCGGAAAGAATGGGAATTTCATCAGGAGTTTGGGCAGTGTGGAGCTTAAAGATATTATCTTCGGAATAGGACTTGGTCCAGTTGCGTTGGTGGGTAATGTCGCTGGTTTCAAAGAAGTTCTCTCCTTCTTCCAAAACCAAAACTCTCCCCCCAGAGGAACAAGCCAAATATTGACGGAGAAAAGCACAGGCACCATTACCTGAACCTACCACAATGAAATCATAGATCTGGGTATCTTTGCACTTGGTTATCTTTGCCATATTTACCTCTAAGTGGAAGTAATATTCTTGAATCGCTCCTCAAATATTTGGGAACTCCTACTTGCTGTCAACAGTCATTATTATTTGTCTTGAACCCAGAAAAGGCATCAACCAATGAACAAGACCTTAAAAAAATTATCCCTTGTCAGTACCTGTCTACTAGCATTTTCCCTGATATCCTACAGTGGTTTGCCTGCAGCAGAGGCAGAAAGTAAAGTACCTCAACAGGCAGCAACAAAAGGTAGATATACAAAATATTCCCAGTCTCTCGAAGACAGATTCTTGACAAAATGCAAAACAGATGCAGTTAATAATGGTTTATCTCAACAGCAGGCAAACCAGTTATGTCTTTGTATCCTCAAAGGATCTTCTACTCAGGGAATTACCTCCGCGCAGCTTCAGGCGATACTTGACAACCCTGATGGAGATGTATCGGATAGTTTTGGTGAAGTTGTGACAGAGTGTATTTAGCTATCAGCTTTCAATTTCTGAAAGAAATACTATTCGTTGGCGTAGCATTCGCCACTATTTTTTGGTATTATTTTTTTATAATAGGAAAGGTGTGCGCCTATATATAAGCACTTAAACTCTTCCTAAGTCTAGTTTGCTCAGATTAAGGTGATTTGTGGACATGAAAATACCAGTGAACGGTGCGTTACGCTTCGCGATGCTGGTGGCGAAATTAACATTCCGAAATATTGGCAACAGAACGAAGGTTTTTGAAGCCCCCCAGCCCCCAATTCTGGGGGAGCCCGGACTCAAAGTCCCCCAGAATTGGGGGATTTAGGGGGCTTCCAGTCGCTTTACGACATTACGAAATATTTCGCCAGCAGCGTCCGCTTCGCTAACACACCCTACTGCCTACTGCCGTAACTAGGTTAATCCTTAGTGGTAAAGCTTTGTTTTGGAGGTTATTTTCACCACAAAGGCACAAAGTACACAAAGGATTATATTCCGCATCATCTCTAATGAACCAAGAAACTTACAACCAGCTATTCACCACGATTGAAGAGTTGGTACTGCACCATTCTCCTAGTGGTGTAGAAGGAGAAATTGATCAGTACCTACTCAGTCGATTGCAAGAGTTGGGAGTAGAAGCTTGGCAAGATCGAGCAGGAAATGTGATTGGGAAAATTCCTGGGAGACAAGCAGGCGCGATTGCTATTACTGCTCATAAAGATGAAATTGGTGGCATTGTTAAAACTGTAGCTAGTGAGGGGCGTTTAGAAGTCCGTAAATTGGGGGGAGCGTTTCCTTGGGTTTACGGTGAGGGAGTGGTGGATTTATTGGGGGATCAACAAACCATTAGTGGTATTCTGTCCTTTGGTTCGCGCCACGTTTCCCATGAATCTCCCCAAAAAGCTCAGCAGGAAAAGAATCCAGTAGTTTGGGAAGATGTTTGGATTGAAACTAAATGTACAGAAGCAGAGTTAGCAGCAGCGGGAGTAAGACCAGGAACCCGTATGGTAATTGGTAAGCATCGTAAGCGACCAATACGTCTCAAGGATCACATTGCTAGCTATACTCTCGATAATAAGGCATCTGTGGCAATCTTGTTAGCTCTAGCTGAACAGTTAAAGACTCCAGTAGTGGATACTTATTTAGTGGCATCAGCGAAAGAAGAGGTAGGAGCCATTGGAGCTCTTTATTTCACCCAGAATCAACCGTTGGATGCCTTGATTGCTCTGGAAATCTGTCCCCTGTCCTCAGAATATACGATTCAAGACGGGGAAGCACCAGTACTCCTGTCTCAGGATGGCTATGGACTTTATGATGAAGGGTTAAATGGGGAGGTGCGGCAGGTAGCAGCAGCAACGGATGTTCCCTTGCAGTTGGCAGCAATTACTGGTTTTGGCTCTGATGCCTCCATTGCCATGAAATTTGGTCATGTTGCTCGTGCTGCCTGCTTGAGTTTTCCCACCCAAAATACTCACGGTTATGAGATTGCTCATCTAGGAGCGATCGCTAATTGTATTCGTCTTCTGGATGCTTACTGCCAAACTGAGTTTAACTGATGAAAGGTCTTAGCCACAAAACTCTCATTAAAAAGATTTCTCTCAACATTTTGCTGCTAACTCGCAAGCATAAATTCCTCATTGCTGTGCTGCTAGCTGTAACTATTATTACCAGCAATGCTTTAGCTCAATACCCACTACTTGATCACTACAAAGATATCTTTCATCCGGTTAGCTCTCAAAATGGCATGGTTTCTTCTCAGGAAGCCTATGCAACCAAAGCCGGTTTAGAGGTTTTAAAAGAGGGTGGGAATGCCATTGATGCGGCGGTGACTATTGGGTTTACCTTAGCAGTAACTTTACCAAAAGCTGGCAATCTTGGTGGTGGTGGTTTTATGCTGGTACATTTAGCAAAAGAAGATCAAACCCTTGCCATTGATTATCGAGAAAAAGCTCCTCTAGCCGCCACCCGTGATATGTTTCTTGATGCAACAGGTGAGGTAGAGCCAGAAAAGTCTCGCTACAGTTATTTGTCTGTTGGTGTTCCTGGTACGGTAGCTGGTTTAGTCATGGCTCTGGAAAAATATGGCACAATTTCCCTAGAACGAGCATTGCAACCAGCAATTGCATTAGCAGAACAAGGGTTTCCTGTTACTGAAGATTTGCATCGGAGCTTGATTTGGGCTCAAAAGCGTATGCAAGCTTCTCCTGCTAGTATGGCTATCTTTTTTAAACCAGGAGGTATCCCTTATG
Source organism: Caldora sp. (assembly GCA_965222765.1). Lineage (GTDB taxonomy): Bacteria > Cyanobacteriota > Cyanobacteriia > Cyanobacteriales > Coleofasciculaceae > Caldora. The sequence continues at coordinate 36,914 of CBDCVG010000042.1, read as the reverse complement.
AGGTGGGGGAAATATTGGTACAAAAGGATTTAGCTCAAAGTTTGAAATTGATTGCCACTGAAGGTACTCAAGCATTTTACCAAGGGGAAATTGCCCAAGCGATCGCAGCTGATATGGCAGCTCATGGCGGCTTAATTACCAAGGAAGATTTGGCAAGCTATGAACCAGTTGTGCGAGAACCGATTCGGGGAACCTACCGGGGATATGAAGTTTATTCGATGCCTCCTCCTAGTTCCGGTGGTATTCATTTGGTGCAAATGTTGAATATTTTGGAAGCATTTCCCATTGGTGAACTGGGACATAATACAGCCCAAACTATTCATTTAATGGCAGAAAGTATGAAATTAGCTTATGCTGATCGTTCTAAGTTTCTGGGAGATACTGACTTTGTCTCAGTTCCCATTGCCAGTTTAACTGCCAAAAACTATGCGAATGAATTGCGAGGGCGTATCAATCTCAATCGAGCCACCAGTTCCCAAGAAATTGCTCCAGGTAATCCCAATCAATTGGTAGAGAGTAACGACACAACTCATTACTCAGTGATCGATAAATATGGCAATGCTGTTGCTAATACTTATACTTTGAACTTTAGTTATGGCAGTAACTTGACAGCAGCAGGAACCGGTATCCTACTCAACAATGAAATGGATGACTTTTCTGCCAAGCCAGGAGTTCCTAATGCTTTTGGGTTAATCGGAGGAGAATTTAATGCTATTGAGCCAGAAAAAAGAATGCTCAGTTCGATGACGCCGACAATTGTGATGCGGGAGGGGAAACCCTATCTAGTAACTGGAAGTCCAGGGGGGAGTCGGATTATCACAACAGTTTTGCAAATTTTGCTGAATGTAATCGACCACAAAATGAATATCGCTGCAGCTACCAATGCTGTTCGGGTACATCATCAATGGCTACCGGATGAACTACAGGTAGAACAAGGATTGAATAGGGACACCATCGGTTTATTAAAGGAGAAAGGACATCAGGTCTCAGTTAAAAATGCGATGGGTAGTACTCAGAGTATCATGAGTGGTAAGGATTCCTTTCAAGGAGCTTCTGATCCTCGTAAAATTGGTGCTTTAACTTTGGGATACTAATTGGGAATGTAGAATTTAGAATGTAGAATTTAGAATGTATTTTCGCTGAAGGGGTGACAAGTAATAGGTAGGTTGGGTGAAGCGATAGCGTAACCCAACACTCTTCGCATATTCCGTTGGGTTGCACTTCGTTCCACCCAACCTCACTAGCTAATCGGGAATTATCAATTGTCCATTGTCAATTATCAATTATCAATTATCAATTGATAATGTCAATTCAACATACTTCGCAGCATCCAGGCAGTTTTCTCATGTATGCTCATCCGTTGAGTTAACAAATCAGCAGTAGACTCATCATTAGCAGAGTCTGCAGTTGGGAAAACCAACCGTGCTGTTCTGACAACAGCTTCGTTACCTTCTACTAGTAGGCGAACCATTTCTTCCGCTTCAGGAAGATCCCGAGTTTCTTCAATTGAGGTTAATTCTGCATACTGACTGTAGCTGCCAGGAGCAGGATAACCTAAGGTACGAATCCGCTCGGCAATAGCATCCACTGCTAAAGCCAACTCATTATACTGTTGTTCAAACATCAGATGCAGGGAGTTGAACAGCGGTCCTGTAACATTCCAGTGGAAGTAGTGAGTCTTGAGGTAAAGGGTGTAGGTATCAGCTAACAGGCGAGAAAGTCCTTCGACTATCTCTTTACGATCTTTTTCTTCGATACCAATATTGACGGGGGCGATTTTGTTTGCAGTTGCCATAATTGTTTCCTTAGTATTTCTCAAAAAATTTTCAAACCGTTACCCAGCAAGGACTTGAGGTTTACAACTCAGCTCTACGGCATCAGTGTAGCTGAAAGCTAGATAACTCTTAAGCTAAGTGCCTTTGTAAGACTGAGGGAGTAGCGCGGCGCACTCGACACTTAATTGTTTCCTTTCCTAGGCGTTGATGCGCTTCGTAACGGTGGCAACCGGAAAAACCGTAGTATTTTCCGTCTACTTCTAGCACATCAATAGGTTCGTGCAACCCCTCTTGAGCGATTGACTCCATGAGAGCCTTCACCTTGCTTGAGTCATTGACTCTTGGCAGGGGACGATGAATTTGTGCTAGGGGAAGTTCTTTAACCTCTACCATAGGGTAATTTGCTGCCTCCTGTCCGAACTGCTTGTAGATAAATCATACTCGTTATGACTTTATTTTGCAAGTATTTGTTGAGATGGATACAGCGCTGTATAACCATGCCCAAGGGTCTTTGAATGAAATCGCCCATAATTTGGTTAGAACATTTGAAATGGAGGCATCCTTCAAAACCAATACCCATGTTTAACCTCAGCCTTGCAAGCGCGGGATGATTTGGATTACTTGCATCTTGAGAACGGTAAGTTAAACTGTATGACAGTGTAGGACATACTGCCATCAGCGCCAGCTGGTGGAGCAAAGCCTTCGGCATAACTACGCTTAGGGTGTAACGTTTGGTAAAGAAGGCAATCCCTGCTGCTAGCAATTCCCCCTCAGCAGCAAGTGAACCAGTAGGGGAACTTCAGTAAGATTCCTGAAGGTTGCTCACACTAATAAAGTGTTGGCAAAGGATGTTCCTTAGACTTAGCAAGTCTGTAATGCAACAAGGCAAAAGATTGTAAGGGTTATCGTATCTACTTTTTAGTCTGCGACAGAACTACGCAGCAATTTCTGCTGCGCTGCATTAATTACCTTTTTTTGACGCTCCTTAAATGACGGAACGCTCCTAAACAACTTGCTACAAAAATCCTCACCGATGTTTGCGATGAACAGCACTATTGCCGAGCTTCCCGGCTATTGCTTTATTGAGCCAATTTATCAATGTTCAAAAACCCTAGTTTATCGGGGAGAACGTTCTGATGATCAAAAAAGAGTAATCATCAAACTGCTGAGGAACGAGTATCCCAGCTTTCAAGAACTAGTGCAGTTTCGCCACCAATACACCATTGCCAAACATCTCAACTTGCCTGGGATTGTTCAACCGATTGCTTTGTTAAACTACCGCCATAGTTTAGTGTTGGTAATGGAAGACGATGGTAGCGTCTCTCTCAAAGACTACACCCAAAAGACGCAATTGAGCCTATCTGAGTTCCTGTTAGTTGCGATTGAGATCACCGAAATTCTGCAAGGACTGTACTCCTACCGAATTATACATAAAGACCTCAAGCCTTCTAATATCCTGATTAATCCCTCAACCCTTCAGGTAAAACTAATTGATTTTAGCCTTGCTTCCTTCTTACCCAGAGAGAACCAAGAAATTCACAACCCTAATGTCTTGGAAGGCACACTAGGTTACATATCCCCAGAACAAACAGGGCGCATGAATCGGGGTATCGACTACCGCACAGATTTCTACTCTTTGGGGGTTACCTTTTACGAACTGCTAACTGGACGGCTTCCTTTCCAGTCTACAGACCGGATGGAGTTAGTGCATTGTCATCTTGCTAAGAAACCTACTCCTCCTGTTGAACTAAATCCTGCCATTGGTGTGATGGTGAACAAGATTGTCATGAAGTTGATGGCAAAGACAGCAGAAGAACGCTATCAGAGTGCTTTGGGATTGAAATATGACCTAGAAAAATGTTTACACCAGTGGGAAACATTAAAGAGGATACCAGCTTTTGAGTTGGGTAGCCGGGATATTGGCGATCGCTTTGTGATTCCTGAAAAACTCTATGGTAGGGAAACGGAAGTGGCAACCCTCCTAGCTGCTTTTCGTAGAGTAAGTGCTGGTAGTCACGAAATGCTGTTAGTGGCAGGGTTCTCTGGTATTGGCAAAACCGCTGTCGTTAATGAAGTTCACAAACCTATCGTACAACAACGAGGATACTTTATTCGAGGTAAATTTGACCAATTGCACCACAATATTCCCTTTTCGGCTTTGGTGCAAGCCTTTCGGAATTTGATGGAGCAATTACTCACTGAAACTGATGATCAAATCCAGCAGTGGAAAACGAAAATTCTCTTGGCGGTGGGTGAGAATGGTCAGGTAATTATTGATATCATTCCTGAAGTTCAACTGCTAATTGGTAAACAGCCACCAGTTTCAGAACTTTCCTCAGCTGCTGCTCAAAATCGCTTCAATGTACTCTTCCAAAAATTTATTCGAGTTTTTACTAGTGTTGAGCATCCTTTAGTCATCTTTTTGGATGATTTACAATGGGCAGACTCCGCATCTTTACAGTTAATGCAATTATTAATGAGTGAGACAGATACTCACTATCTATTACTCATTGGAGCCTATCGGGATAATGAAGTTTCCCGAGCGCATCCGTTGATGCTGACTTTAGAGGAAATCAAGAAGGCAGGAGGCAGAAGGCAGGGAGGCAGAAGGCAGGAGGCAGGAGGCAGGAGGCAGAAGGCAGGAGGCAGGAGGCAGGAGGCAGGAGGCAGGAGGCAGGAGGCAGGAGGCAGAAGGCAGGAGGCAGGAGGCAGAAGATAGGGGAGCATCCCAAAGTTGCAAAAACAATAGTAGTGGGAGCATCTTGCTCCCTGGAGCTACACAAAGGGAGCAAGATGCTCCCACTCCAAAATTACAAAAATGCGATGCTCCCGAAGGCAGAGCGCAAGCCTTGATTCATACTATTACTCTCAAACCTCTCCAAAAGACTGATTTAAACCAGCTCATTACCGATACCCTGAGTTGCTCTTTTGAGCTGGCTTTACCTCTAACGGAACTGGTATATCAAAAAACTCAAGGAAATCCCTTCTTTACCAATCAATTCCTCAAAGCTCTTCATGAAGATGGATTGATTACTTTTAATTTTGAGGCAGGCTATTGGCAGTGTGACATTGCTCAAGTTAAGGCAATGGCTAGCACCGATGATGTCGTAGAGTTTATGGCATTGCAGTTACAAAAACTGCCAGCGGCAACTCAGGAGATGTTGAAGCTAGCTGCTTGTATTGGCAACCAGTTTGAGCTGGAAACTCTAGCCATTATCAGTGAAAAATCACTAACCGAAACAGCGACTGATTTGTGGAAAGCCTTGGAAGAAGGGTTAGTTTTACCCAAGAGTGAAGTTTACAAGTTTTTTCCAGCTAATAAAGATTCAGTAACAACTGAGGAAGACTCTCCCCAATTCCCAATGCCCAATTCCCAATGCCCAATTCCCTACAGATTTTTACATGATCGAGTACAACAAGCAGCTTATTTCCTGATTCCCGAACAGCACAAGCAATCAACCCATCTCCAAATTGGACGACTATTGTTGAACAATACCCTATCAGCAGAACTTAAAAGAAGGCAGAAGGCAGAGGGCAGAGGGCAGAAGGTTCCCACACGTACTCCTGCACAGGAGTTTGCACTAACAGAAGGGAATTTTAAGCCAGCTGAACCAATATTGCCTATAGAGGTTCTTGAAAAAGACTCTACAAGGAACTTTGATGAAGAACTCTTCCCTTCTGCCTCCTGCCTCCTGCCCTCTGCCTTACAAGGCGAAAGCCTTGTTGAGGACAAGATTTTTGAGATTGTCAATCAGTTGAATCTGGGAGTGGAGTTAATCACTTCACCTGGGGAAAGAAATCAATTAGCTCAGTTGAACCTGATAGCTGGAAATAAAGCTAAAGCTGCTACTGCCTCTGCTGCTGCGATTGGGTATTTAACTGTAGGTATAGGATTACTAGCAGCGGATAGTTGGCATAACCAGTATCAACTGACATTAACATTATATGAATCCGCAGCCGAGGCAGCCTATCTCAGTGGTGAGTTTGAGCACATGGAGCAATTGATTGATACTGTGTTGCAACAAGCCAAAACCCTGTTAGACAAGGTGAAAGTCTATGAAGTTAAGCTTCAAGCTGATATAGCACAGCATCAACAATTAGCAGCAGTAGAAACTGGATTAACAGTTTTGAAACTTTTGGGAGTAAGCTTGGCTCAAGAACCTCATCCTGAAGATATTGAGCTGGGATTGCAGGAACTACAAACGGAGTTAGTTGGTACTAAGATTGAGGACTTAGCTCAACTACCGGTAATGACTCAACCGTACAAGTTGGCAGCAATGGGGATTATGCCGATTTTAAGCTCTGCTGTCTATGTTGCAGTTCCGGCATTGTACCCCCTAATTGTTTTCCAACAGGTTAAGTTATCCCTGGAAGATGGCAATACTGGTGCTTCTGCTTTTGCCTATGCCAGTTACGGTTTAATTCTCTGTGCTATGGCAGGAGATATTGATACTGGTTATCAATTTGGCAAACTTGCTCTGAGTTTGCTCGACAAGCTCAATGCCAAAGAGATCAAATGTAGGACATTAGTGATGGTTCATACCTTTATTAGTCATTGGCACGAACCAGTCAAGAAAACTTTAAAGCCTTTGTTAGAAGCTTACTCTAGTGGATTAGAAACCGGAGATTTAGAATTTACAGCTCTAGCAACATTTGCTTACTCCTACCATTCCTATTGTCTAGGTAAGGAACTACAAACTCTGGAACCAGAGATGGCTGCTTACAGTAAGCTAATGCGCCAACTATGCCAATCAACAGCCTGGGGTTGGAGTGAGCTATTTCGACAAGCTGTCTTGAATTTGCAGGGTTTATCGGCAAACCCTTGCCGTTTAATCGGACATAGCTACGATGAGGAGGCGATGTTACCGGTACATCAAGCAGCCAGCGATCGCACGGGACTTTACTATTTATACTTCAATAAGCTGATTCTTTGTTATCTCTTTGGAGATTACTCTCAAGCCATTGCCAATGCTCACATGGCTCAACAGTATTTAGATGGGGTTACTGGTTCCCTATTGGTTCCTGTATTCTATTTCTACTATTCTCTAAGCCAGCTGGCAATCTATCCGGAAGCTACTAAAGCAGAGCAAACAGTAATTCTGGAGGCAATAGCAGCTAATCAGAACCAGATGAAGCAATGGGCAAACCATTGTCCAATGAATTTTTTGCACAAGTTTGAGTTAGTAGAAGCTGAGCGGTATCGAGTTCTTGGTCAAAATATTGAGGCAATGGACTATTATGACCTCGCTATTGCTGGTGCCAAAGACCATGAGTACATTCAGGAAGAAGCCCTTGCTAACGAACTCGCCGCTAAATTCTACCTTGCTTGGGGTAAACAAACAATGGCTCAAGCTTATTTAATAAATGCTTACTATGGCTATGCTCACTGGGAAGCCAAAGCTAAAGTTGAGGATTTGGAAGCTCACTATCCCCAATTAGTAACTCCCCTCTTGAACCAGGAAGTGAACGGTTCCACCAATGAGACTCTTAACTCGATTACCCGTCAAAAAGTTACCTCCTCCAGAAGTTCAAGTAGTTCAGCTGTTTTGGACTTGGCAACAGTGATGAAAGCTTCTCAAGCCATTTCTGGAGAAATACACCTGGAGGAGTTGCTCTTAACCTTGATGAAGGTAGTGATGGAAAATGCAGGAGCTGAAAAAGGTGCTCTTATCTTACCTTCCCCAATTATGTCAGGGAAAGAAGAGGTGAATTTGCTCATTGCTGCTCAATGTATTGAAGCTCAAGAGTGCTGCCTACCTTCTACAACAATTGCTAGTACTAATAAGCTTCCCATTAACATCATCAACTACGTTTGGCACACATCTGAAACAGTTGTCCTTAATGATGCTACCGCACAGACTACCTTTGCCGCTGACCCCTACATTATGCAATGGCAACCTCAAAGTGTATTGTGTACCCCAATTATTAATCAAGGTAAGCTAATAGGTATCCTTTACTTAGAAAATAATTTGGCTCAGGGAGCATTTTCCAGCAATCGCTTAGCAGTTCTGAGGCTCCTTACTTCCCAAGCAGCTATCTCCCTGGAAAATGCCCGACTCTATAGCAACTTGGAAGCAGCTAACCAGCAATTAGAAAACTATTCCTACACTTTAGAGGAGAAAGTTGAACAGAGGACTGAAGAATTAAAAGCAGCTCAAAAGCAGATAATTGTGCAAGAAAAACTAGCTTCCCTTGGTTCTTTAACTGCCGGTATTGCCCATGAGCTACGCAATCCCCTCAATTTTGTCAACAACTATGCCATTGGTTCTGTTGAGTTAACCGAGGAGTTGCTAGCAGAACTAGGTGAGCAATCAAAAGCTTGGCATGCTGAAGCAGTTGATTATTTTCAAGAGACATTAATTGACCTCAAAGAAAATGTTACTTCCATTGCAGAGCACAGTCAACGGATTGAGGATACTATTCAGAATATGCTCATGCATGCGCGACATGAAAGCAGAAAAAAAGAACTGACGAACCTTAATACTTTATTGGCTCAATCGATAGGGTTAGTGTATCACAGTAAGCGTGCCCGGGAACCCAGTTTTAACATTACCATCGAAACTGACTATGATCAGAAACTTCAACCGGTGGAGTTGGTGAGTCAAGATATTAGTCGTGCTTTGATTAATCTACTCGATAATGCCCAATATGCCCTGGACACCAAGCAAAAAGCTATAGGTGCAGCTTTTAATCCTTTACTTTCTGTCAGAACGAGGCAGCTAGAAGAAACAGTAGAAATCTGTCTTCGCGACAATGGCTTAGGCATAGAAGCAGAACTGCAGGAGAAAATTTTTCATCCTTTTTTTTCAACTAAGCCAACTGGAGAAGGAACTGGCTTGGGATTATCTCTTACCCATGACATCATTGTTGAGCAACATGGAGGCACTCTCAAAGTTGCTAGTGAACCAGGAGTATATACGGAATTCACGATTAATTTGTTAAATCATGGTTGAATTTTTAGAGATAATATTTGAGTATGTCTATTTTTTTAGGGTCAATGTTAAAACTTATTAATGTGATTTTTTATCAATTCTTCATCTGAAAAAATGATTTCTTTATGATTTTTTCATAATTAAGACTTGAGTTTGTTGATAAGCTTAATTATTCTCCATCTTCTTAAATTGAAGAGTAAAATAATGTTCTACAATTGGGGTGTTGTAACTAAAATAAGTCACTAAATTTATTATGTCAAAGGGGAGATAGTCCCAGGAGTAAAGTATGCCAGCAGCTAAAATACTAGTAGTCGATGATGAGTTAGAGTTAGAGCGTTTAATTAAATTACGATTACGAAAAAATATCCGCGCTAATGAATTTCAGTTAGTGTTTGCTTCCAATGGTCAAGATGCTCTGAAAAAACTCCAATCAGAGACAAAAATAGATATGGTAGTGACTGATATCAATATGCCAGATATGGATGGTCTCACCTTACTGAGTAAGTTGCAAGATATAGACCAAAATATCAAGGCAGTAGTGGTGTCAGCATATAGCGATCTCAAAAATATCAGAACGGCGATGAATCTTGGTGCTTTTGACTTCCTAACTAAGCCCATAGATTTTGATGATTTAGAAATTACTATCAAAAAAACCCTGAACTTTGTCCAGCAAACAAGAGAAACTCTGAATCAGCTGCAAGATATGCAAGCTCAACTGATTCAGAGTGAAAAAATGTCTGCCATCGGTCAATTAGTAGCCAGTGTTGCTCACGAAATTAACAACCCAGTGGGCTTTATTGCTAGCAATATTGATTTTGCCTCAGAATACATCCAAGACATGCTCCGGTTGTTGAATCTCTATCAGCAACACTTTCCTGAGCCTGGACAAGAAATAGAATCAACCCTCAAAGAAATTGAATTAGATTACCTAGTTTCAGACCTGCCTCAAGTAATCTCATCAATGAAAACAGGTACTGAACGCATTATTAATCTTAGCAAGTCCCTGCGGAATTTTTCCCGAGGGGATACTGCCCACTCAGTAGCTTTTAATATCCACGAAGGACTCGAAAGTACACTACTGATTTTGCAATATCGACTCAAGGCAAGAAAAAGCTGCCCTGGTATTGAGATTATTAAAGAATATGGTTCCTTACCGTTGGTCGATTGTTACCCTGGACAACTCAACCAAGTATTTTTAAATATCATTGCCAATGCGATTGATGCCCTTGATGACTTGAGTCAGGAGTGTTCCTGGGAGGAAATCAAGAGAAATCGTTATACTATTACCATTCAAACTGAAGCTTCTGCCGATAATGATTGGGTAACCATTCGCATCAAAGATAACGGCTTTGGTATGTCTCCTGAAATTAGGGAGCAGGTATTTGACTACTTATTTACTACTAAACCAGTAGGTAAAGGTACAGGATTAGGATTGGCTATCTCTCGTCAGATAGTAGAGGAAAAGCATAGAGGCACGTTAACCTGTATTTCTGCATTAAATCAAGGGACAGAGTTTATCATCGAACTTCCCAGACAGCAGTTTTGTCAAGAAGCTAGCAAACCAAAATGCGATCGCGTTTTAGCTCCCTGTGGGAGTTGAAGGAATGGGGAGCTGGGGGAGCTGGAGAGCATCCCAATGCAAGCTAAATCCTAAACCGAAGCTGGGGAGAGAGAGCTGCTATTTTTAAGTGCAGCTTGGGAAAGAGAATATTTCCGCAAAAATGGGATGCTCCCGGAAGCTTTCTCAGGAAGAGGGTAAGGGGAAATGAAGGAGAATTTTCATCTTTCGCATGTGCGTTTATTTATACGATCTATTTAGATTAGGATCGAACCAAAGGAAGGCAACAGCGCAAACAGAACTATGAGCCAAACGATTGAGGGAGTACGCTGGACAGTTTATGATTTAGAAGTTCTACCTGAAAATGAGGGGACACACTATGAAATTATTGACGGAGAACTATTCGTGACTCGCTCTCCCCATCGCCGACATCAACAGGTTTGTGTTAAAATTGCCCGACAACTGGATACTTGGTCAGAGTCGAGTGGTTTGGGTGAAACAATTATTGCTCCAGGAATTATTTTTTCTGAAGCGGATAGTGTCATACCTGATGTAGTTTGGGTGAGTCAACAGCGACTGACTCAAATTGAAGATGAGTCAGGACATTTAACAGGTGCGCCGGAGTTAGTAATAGAAGTTTTATCCCTTGGCAAGCAAAACGAACGTCGCGATAAGGAAGCAAAACTTAAACTCTATTCAATTCAAGGTGTTCGGGAGTATTGGATTGTTAATCGCTTGAGCAAACAAGTTGAGGTTTACCGACGAAAAAAAGCGCAATTAGTACTAGTTGCCACCTTAGTCAGCGATGATCAAATAACCTCACCTCTTTTACCCGAATTTTGTTGCTCAATTCGTTGCTTTTTCCCTGATTAACACTCCCTGCTCTAAAGAGACAGAGTTTTCGGCTGCGTCAATAATAAAAATGGTAAGGCTCTTTGATTTTGGTGTTCGGGCGGATTTTAACTCAATTCCCCAGTCTCCGTCTGATAATCTCCTGACTTGCCACCTGTTTTACTCAAAAGGCGAATCGATTCTATTTGGATGGATTTTTCCAGAGCTTTTGCCATGTCATAGAGGGTAAGAGCTGCAATAGAAACTGCTGTGAGTGCTTCCATTTCGACGCCGGTTTCAGCTTTAGTAGTGACAGAGGCTTGAATCTGATAGCCCGGAAGATTAGGATCTGCTTCTACTTGCACTTCTACTTTATGGAGTGGCAGCGGATGACACAAAGGAATCAACTGGGCAGTCTGCTTGGCAGCCATAATCCCCGCTAGCCTTGCTGTACCCAAGACATCACCCTTGGGAGCATTGCCAGCTTCAATAGCCTCAAAAGTGGCAGTCTTCATCCGTACTTGCGCCCCGGCAACAGCTTGACGCTTGGTGATTGCCTTGCCAGAAACATCTACCATCTGGGCTTGCCCTTGAATATCTAGATGGCTTAGCGATCGCGAAGTTCTGCTGCCAGCAGATTGTGATGTCGTATTTTGTTGCTTCATTTAATTTAAATATGTTACTATCTATATTTAGTGAGTAAAACTGAGTAACTTACTACATTCTAGGGCTTGTAGCTCAGTGGACTAGAGCACGTGGCTACGGACCACGGTGTCGGGGGTTCGAATCCCTCCTAGCCCGTATAATTTTAATTGTAGAGAGACGTGCCATGGCACGTCTCTTATCATATGGTAATAGTACAAAGTTATTGCTCTTCAGGAATAGGGAATAAGCAACAAAGTTAGATCTACCTCACGCTATGGGAGAATTGCGATAAGCGATTGTCCAGCTTCTAAGGAAGACATACTACAATAATGAGTCAAATCAATACAACTCAGGCAGAACATACCATAGAAGGTATCTACGAAGTCTGTATTGGCATTAAAGATCCAATAGCGATGATTCAATATTGGGAGCAATTTGGCTATCGCATTGGTCAGATAGGCACATTAGCAGCCTCAGCAGCCAATAAACTATACAGGGTTAATTCCTCTTTAAACTCCATCCGACTCTATCACCAAGATGCAGATCACGGCTTAATTCGTTTGATGGTTTGGGAAAATCCTACCAATGACGGCTTGAAGATGACTTCAATGAAGGTGAAAGGCAATCGCTGGACTACGATGTTAACTGCTGATGTCTTGAACATCCTCAATCATTCAGAGGAGGCAGCTGCTGCTGGTTTACCAGTCAAATACACCAATCCTCAATGGGCGGTAATCTATAAAACACAGAAGGGACGTCCTTTTATCGATTCACCTGTGGGAGTACGGGAAATGTGTCTGTTGCAACCCTTGACTCGACAGGTTTTGTTTGAGCGCTTCAACTATACTGTCCCCAATTACGGCAATATCAACCAAGCAGGAGCTTTCAAAACTAGCCAGGTTACTCATATGGGAATGGTGGTTCAAGATGATAGTAAAGAAACCCTGCGATTTTATGAAGAAGTCTTGGGATTACTTCGTGTTAAAGACGACGTAGAAAATACCTATGAAACGGCTCAAGGGGGACGAGAGATTTTTGAACTTAAGTCCAATGAACGATTCTTTATCACAGCCTTTGATGATCCTCGTTCCTCGAAATCTGACTGGCGGCTAGCGCGCTCGGGCAGGATGTATCTCATTCGGTTTCCTGAGGAAATTGAGGTCAAAAATTGCTTGAAACGATCACAGCCTGGATGTTTGGGAATGTCCTTGTACACCTATCGGGTAAGTGGACTTGAAGTTTATTTTAATCGTATCAAGGGGAGTGCAGCAGAAAACGTCACAGACATCATCACCAATGAGTTTGGAGAACAAAGTTTCTCTTTTGTTGCCCCTGATGGCTATTTTTGGACTTTATTATCAATTGATAATTGATAATTGATAATTGATAATTGATAATTTGTGAACAGCATAAAACGCGAATCTGGGTCTAAGCTATACTTTGCCTAAAGGTAAACATATTATTTTTGTAGCAAGATACACATTATTATTTGAGATTACAAGTTATCAAAGCTCAAGATAAACCTTTTGTCGGATAGGCATCTTGCCTGTTCTTGTCTACCTCACTTGGATGAAATTTGCCGTATTTTGTTTTTTTACCTACTTACTATTAAGTAAGTTTTTTTCCGGAAACTAGGGTCATGGCTGTGTAGTTAATGTAAGTGTTTCTAGGAGTATATACTTATGGTTTCTTCAATTGAGGAATTTGATGCCAAGTACTGGGTAAAGGTACGGAGTTCATTAGATGCCCAACCAACCTTTATCACTTGGAGTGGTTCAATCTATGCTTTTATGCCAGATGAACCGAAAAAGCGTCTGTTCAAAATTGTGGGGATGAATGTTGGCAGATGTATTGCTAACGAAGAGAATAGTTGGGATTTTACCTCAAGGGAACTAAATTACTATTTAGATCCCATCACCGGTGAGATTCTCCACAAATGGGAAAATCCTTGGACTGGAGAGATACTGCCAGTAATGCATGTTGCCAATAATCCGGTTCAGGGTCGTTTTCAAGGGACTGTACCGGCGAAAGTGGAGGGTAAGATAACCACTTTTTCGTTTGACTTATTTTCCAACTACCCCAATCCTCTAGCAGGAGATGAAAGATTTATTGAGTATAGTCCAAACCCTACTTATCAAGCCGCAGAGTTATTTAAGCTGACAGTTCCTACTAAGGATCTACTCGATCCTGAGCAAACTTCTATTTCAGAAATGATTTTGAGTTGGGATAGAATTGGCTCTTGGATACCCTGGATGAAAATGGGCAATAAAGCTGGTCAACTCATTTATAGTACTAGTGGTGTCAAAGTTAACAGCTTCAATGACTTACCCCAACTACTACAAGATGAAATAAATAACCGTGTTCCTTTATATAAGGATGCACCAAAATCCCAATTAGACATAGAAAATATGACATCTTGGAAATACTTCAAACAGCACTTTACTGCTTATCAAGCGGGTCATCAATTCCCAGTGCCAATAACAAAAGAGCTAGCGGCTTATAAATCAAAAAAGGCAGAGGAGCAGGGAGAGTAAAAGGGAACATCCCAATGCAAGCAAATGTCAACCCAAGCTGGGAAATTGGGAGATAGAGAGGATGTTAATGTGGCTCATACCCAATCCAACTCTTCTTCGCAGCTTCCCAGCTCCTTAACCAAAGCTGTCAACAACATAAAAATAATTATCGCGATCGCTATAAGTATCACTATCGCCTACCAAGATCAAATCACCACTTTCCGAACCGAGCTCTCGACTCTTAGCAATGCTGCGGTTAAGGATTTTAATTAATCCTAGAGGTGTAAATGATTCTAATTCTACAAAATTACCTGATTCCAGCCATACTAACTCGTTAGCAAGTAATGTTTGACGAATCTCAGTAGGTAAAGCTTTCGCTGCTGTTGCTGATTCCTCTGAGACTTGAACTAACATGTTTCGTTTGGCTCCCATAATTTGACGAGGCAATAGCCCTACATCCACAATCACAATATTACTCTGTGCAAACCAATTGACATCTGTTTGCAGTTGATGCACTAATTCCATACCACTAGGGTTACAGTCATGTAATCCATAAACCTGTAAATCTGGATTATTACGAAGCATTTGCATGGTAGTAGCAAAAATGCTTTGAGGATAGCCTGTAATGCTCAGAACAGCACAGTTATTGTCAAAGTGAAAGTTATTGGCAATCAACATTTGGGCAATTTCAGCACTCTCACAAACAACCAAGCGATCGAAACTGTAGGCGGTGACATCAGATTCAATAGTAGTTGGAGTAAATTGCTCACGGGGCTGTTGCAGAAGTTTCTCCGGCGCAGCGTTTGCCTGAAGCCAACGTTGCAGCCATGCCTCTGTCATCGATTGATTAATAAAAAGCGATCTTGGAGACTTTAGTGGTTTCTTGGATTGCTGCCAACCAATCACAAACAGCACCGCTCCGACACCAATGAGCAGCCAACCAATATCTGTAGCTAGGAAAAAAAAGCCCGCAACAATAAAGATAAAACCCAATCCCATAATTCCACCAGCGGCGGTTTTGATATCTTTTTTGGCTAACTTGTTTTCTAAGAGATAGAAGAATTGTTTCGGTGTAAAATAGAGTGTGTTATTAGCTGAGATATTGTTGATAAGATTAGCAAAGAATTGATCAGTAAACCGAGTCTTGGAATTCATCGCAGTTGGTTCAAACGCAAATCGATGATTGCAGTTTTTGCACCGCCCTTGATTAGCAACACGATCCTTGAGATTATTCTCTGTGCCACACTGAATACATTTCATAATAGGTGTTAGGTTTTAGGTTTTAGGTTTTAGGTTTTAGGTTTTAGGTGTTAAAAGATTTGATTAGACAATAATATGCTGTAGTCTTCTCGTTTACGAATCAGACGATGCTCTTTTGACTCTAACAATACTTCTGCAGGGCGGGGGCGATGTAAAAAATGAGAGGACATGGCATAACCATAAGCTCCCACATCAAGAATGGCTAAAATATCGCCGATAGCTAGTTGAGGAAGTTGACAGTTACGCCCTATATAGTCACGGGAATAGGTGGTATTACCACAGACATCGGTCAGAAAGCGGGGATTAGTATTGGAGGAAGATAAGGAGACAATTTCCCGATAACCACCATGCACAGCAGGAACCGAGAGATTGGCAACGGTGGTATCAACCCCCACAATTTGCTTAGTATCCTGCCATTTTACAGATACAACTCTCGTTAACAGTGTTGCACATCCAGCGATCGCGGCTCTTCCTGGTTCAATAATTAACTTAATTGGCTGGTTTAAATGTTGTAAGCGCTCTGTCAACTCCCTTCCAAATAAATACCAATCAAAGGCCGCACCATCATCACGGTAGGGATAACCAAAACCACCACCAAAGTCTAAATACTCCCAATCCGGTAACTGTCGGGCTGTATTGAGGATAGTATCAATTACCTGAGTGAAAGCCTTGGTAGCGTTAGTGCCTGTACCCCGGTAAAAATGCAATCCTTTGAGCTTAAGTCCCACTTGCTGAGTAATAGCAATAGCTTGGGGAAACTCTTCTGGGCGAACACCAATACGGCTATCTCCATTGATTTCAGGTTGATTGAGCCGTAAACCAAGGCGGAGTGGTAAGGTATGGGAGGAAAGGAGGGATTGGTAAACTTCACAACATAATTTCAGTTGAGACAAGCTATCTAAATTCAGCATAGTTATCCCCCAGAGCAAAACTTGCTCCATTTCTGCTCGGTTGAGGTTACTGCCGCTGTAGACTATTTGTTGTGGTTGAAAGCCTGCGCACAAACCCAGGTAAATATCACCGGGCGTATTACCATGAAGTCCCCAACCAGCCTCGTGAAAGATTTGTAGGAGTGCAATGTTGCCGTTGGTGACGCTAGCGAAATGAAATTGAGTAGGAGAGTAGGAAATAGCTTGGGTGATGTGAGCAATAGTTTGCCGCAAGCGATCGCCTTCGTATATATATAGAGGTGATCCATAGATAGCCAGTAACTTCTGAGCCTGCTCCAGGGAAACGGAATTCGGAGTTTGGAGTTTGGAATTCATAGGTGAGGTAGGCAGAAATAAATGCACATGGACAGGGGAGTTTTGAAGGAATTAAACTGTTACATGGCAAGTATCTTAGCTAAACCAACCTATTATATAGAGGACGGAAGACAGAACTTCCAATTTTGTTCAAAGTTCCAATAATATATCTCAAAGTAGATTATTTGAATAGCTTTAACCAAAGCTGAGATGCTTTGCTCTTCCTTTCATGCAGTTGCCTGAAAATGCCAAATTTATTTGATGCCTTCATCTCCTACGGACGCGCTGATAGTAAAGCCTTTGCTACAAAACTTCACACTTACTTACTCAAAACCGAGTTAAAAATCTGGTTTGACCAAAATGATATTCCTCTTGGGGTCGATTTCCAGAACCAAATTGATGATGGTATTGAAAAAGCCCATAATTTCCTATTTATCATTGCACCACACTCAGTTAATTCCCCTTATTGCTTAAAAGAAATTGAGCTAGCGATTAAGCGCAATAAAAGGATTATTCCCTTATTGCATGTTGAGCAAATTAGTCAGGAAACTTGGCAAGAGAGATTTCCCAAGGGTAGGCAGGAAGATTGGGAAGCATATCAACAACAAGGGAAACATACAGTTTTTCAGAATATGCACCCGACAATTCGCAAGATTAACTGGGTCTATTTTCGAGAGGGAATCGATGATTTTGACAAGTCGTTTGCTGGATTAATTGAACTATTTAAGCGTCATGCTGATTACGTTGAGAAACATACTCAGTTTTTAGCGAAGGCGTTGGAGTGGGAGAGGCAGCAAAAACAACATAGCTCACTACTAGTTGGGGATGAAAAACAACAGGCTCAAACTTGGTTAAAAATACGCTTTAAAGACGAGCAAGCCCCCTGTCTTCCCACTGACTTACATTGCGAGTACATTACCGAAAGTATCAAGAATGGCAATAACTTGATGACTCAGGTGTTTCTCTCCTATGCCAATGAGGAGCGGGCGACGATGGAGAAGATTCGCAATAGTTTGAGGCACGAAAGTATTACAGTTTGGACGAATACGACAGATATTCAAACGGGGGAAGACTTTGGGCAAGCGATTAAGCGGGGGATTGAACAGGCAGATAACTTGGTTTATTTACTTTCCGCCTAACTCAGTTAATTCTACTTACTGTCAGCAAGAATTAGAGTATGCTTTATCGCTCAACAAGCGGATTATTCCTCTACTGGTAGAAGAAGTACCACCGGAACAAGTGCCATCAGCGCTACGGGAGTTGCATTATATCGACCTGACTGACAACGTCAAAGAAGAAGATTATTTACTCGATGAAAGTGAGCTACTCAAAATTCTACATCAGGATGAGCCTTACTATAACGAGCATAAGGTTTTACTAACCAAAGCGCTGAAGTGGGAACAGCAGCATGATAATCCTAGTGTTTTGCTACGGGGTTATAACCTGCGGAGTGCTGAAACTTGGTTGAAAGTGGCGAACAAGAGAACGCTACATCCGCCGATACCGTTACTTGAAGAATTTATTGCGGAAAGTTTACGGCAACCCCCTGCCACATCATTAGATGTATTTATTTCCTATTCCCGTGCCGATTCTGATTTTGCCCGTAAGCTGAATGAGCAACTGCAACTTCAGGGTAAAACGACTTGGTTTGACCAAGAAAGTATTGCATCGGGAGCAGATTTTGCCCAGGAGATTAATGGGGGAATTAAAGCTTGTGATAACTTCTTGTTTATCCTCTCACCTCGTTCGGTGAATTCCCCTTATTGTACCGACGAGGTAGAGTACGCAGCGGGTTTGAATAAGCGTTTTGTGACGGTGCTGCATCGGCAGGTGAATCCCAGTGACTTGCATCCAGAGTTAGCCAAGGTGCAGTGGATTGATTTTAATCAGAATCAGCAGGATTTTAATGCCAATTTCAACCAATTAGTGAGAACCCTCGATACAGATAGGGAACATTTACGCAATCATACAAAATGGTCCCAGAGGGGAATTGAATGGCAAGAGAAAGGGAAGAGTGCTGATTTGTTATTGCGGGGGAGTGAATTGGCAGTTGCTGAGGTTTGGTTAAAAGAGACTCAAGAGCAACAGAAACAGCCAACCGCGACGGAGTTACAGAAGGCGTTTATTGCGAAAAGTGGCCGGCATGAGCGTAAAAATCGGCTGCTGTTAACATGGGGAATTGCTGCTGTGGTGGGGATAATGACGGCAGCAGCTATTGGCTCTACAGTTCTCTGGCAAAAAGCTAAAAGGCAAACCACACTTGCAACGCTAGGAGAAAATGCGGCTACGGTGAAAATTTTGTTACCTGCAAAGCCTGTAGAACAACTTGTTCTCGCTATTAAAATTACAGGTGAGAGCCAAGACAAATTAAAGCAGGTTCTTCCCCAAATTCAATCTAGCCTATATGAGGCGATAGGAGTAGCCCGAGAGCGCTATCCTTTCCCAGGGCTTGAAGATTGGTTCAACTCAGTGGCTATTAGTCCCGATGGCAAATATGTCGTTACTGCTAGCTCCTATGATGCTGCTGTGCGGTTGTGGGATATTAAGGGTAATCCCATAGGAAAACCCTTTACTGAGGGTGAGGATAAAGTTAACTCAGTCGCCTTTAGCCCTGATGGTCAATATATCGTTGGTGGTAGTTCTGACAACACAGTAAGGCTTTGGGATATCAAGGGCAATCCCATAGGAAAACCCTTTACTGGGCATGAGAAAGCTGTTAAGTCAGTAGCCTTTAGCCCTGATGGCCAATATATTGTCAGTGGTAGTGATGACAATACAGTAAGGCTTTGGGATATCAAGGGCAATCCCATAGGAAAACCCTTTATTGGACATGAAGAGAGGGTTAATTCAGTAGCCTTTAGCCCTGATGGCCAATATATTGTCAGTGGTAGTGGGGACAATACAGTAAGATTGTGGGATATCAAGGGCAACCCCATGGGGAATCCTTTCACTGGGCATGAGGAGATGGTTAATTCAGTAGCCTTCAGCCCTGATGGCCAATATATTATCAGTGGTAGTTATGACTATACAGTAAGATTGTGGGATATCAAGGGCAACCCCATAGGAAAACCCTTTATTGGGCATGAGGGAGCTGTTAACTCAGTAGCCTTTAGCCCTGATGGCCAATATATTGTCAGTGGTAGTAATGACAATACAGTAAGATTGTGGGATATCAAGGGTAACCCCATTGGGGAACCGTTGAAAGGAATTTACTATATCACTTCAGTAGCTATCAGCTCAGATGGGAAAACTATCGTTACTGTTGGTAGTCATTACGACACAGTGCGGTTGTGGGATTTTGAGGGTAACTTCATCGGGAAACCCTTCACTGGACATGAGAAAGCTGTTAAGTCAGTAGCCTTCAGCCCTGATGGTAAATATATTGTCAGTGGTAGTGAGGACAACACAGTAAGATTGTGGGATACCAAGGGCAACTCTATTGGGAAACCTTTCACTGGGCATGAGGATGCGGTTAACTCAGTAGCCTTCAGCCCCAACGGTAAATATATTGTCAGTGGTAGTGGCTCGCCTGCTACTGACGATGGTGACAACACAGTACGACTGTGGGATATCAAAGGCAATCCTATTGGCAAACCCTTCACTGGGCATAAGAGTGCTGTCAACTCAGTAGCCTTTAGCTCCGATGGCAAATATATCGTTAGTGGTAGTGGCTCGCTTGTTACTGACAATAGTTACAACATAGTACGGTTGTGGGATATCAAAGGCAATCCTATAGGAAAACCATTTACTGGGCATGAGGGAGCTGTTAACTCAGTCGCCTTTAGCCCTGATGGTCAATATATTGTCAGTGGTAGTTCTGAACTCCGATTGTGGGATATCGAGGGCAACCTCATTGGAGAACCCTTCACTGGGCATAAACTTGCCGTCAGTTCAGTAGCCTTCAGCCCGAATGGCAAATATATTGTCAGTGGCAGTTATGACAATACAGTAAGACTCTGGGATATCGAGAGCAACTCTATCACGAAAATTTTCACTGGACATGAAGATCCTGTCGCCTCAGTAGCCTTTAGTCCTGATGGCCAATATATTGTCAGTGGTAGTCATGACAACACAGTAAGACTCTGGGATATCCAGGGCAACCCTATCACGAAAATTTTCACTGGGCGGAAGAGTAAGGTTACCTCAGTAGCCTTCAGCCCCAAGGGGAAATATATTATCAGTGGTAGTGATAACAATACAGCGCGGTTGTGGCGCGGTGGCAATTGGGAGGATTGGCTCGATGTGGCGTGCAATCGGTTAGTTGCCCATCCCATCTTAGTTGCTCCGGAAACTTTACTGGGCGAGGATGGTGAAATGATTAAGGTGGCTAAAGAGGCTCACAAAACCTGTCAAAAGTTGGTTTGGGACAAAACTGAAAACACTGACAGGGTGACAAGCAGCTCAAAAGCCTACTGAGGTTGAGCCACTCCCACGGCTAGAAGCGCGTGGGATTCAGGCATCAGACAGAGATTGCAACCTGAGGCTGTCTGACATCTCCTACGCCTAGGGTTGAACTCCCAACCCTTTTTATATTTATTGCTGCGTTTTCATCTCGGTCGTTTACCGAATTGCACGACGGACAACGCCAGCGCCTAACCGATAAATCTAGTTCGTCCAAGACATGACCGCAGCACGAACAAGTCTTACTGGATGGATACCAGCGATCTACATAAACAATCAGCTTCCCCTTCTTTTTGGCTACCCATTCCAGAATCGCCAAAAAGTCAGCTAGCGCCAAGTCATTAACTTTTCGACCCCAGAGGCGCTGCATTCCCTTCAGGTTTAGAGTTTCAAAGCATAACACATCGAACTGGTTAGTCAACTTGTGAGCAAGTTTCCAAAACCAGTCACGCCTACGATTGCTAATAGCTTCATGACAACGAACTAACTGCTTTCTCGCTTGTTCTCGGTTAGTTGACCCCTTCTGCTTTCTAGAATGTTGCTTAGACGCTTTCCGAAGAGTGTTAAGGGATGATTTTAGGAATAATGGCGACTTAATACTAAACCCCTCAGAACAGGTGAGAAACGTCTTCAAGCCAAAGTCTCTCTCCAGCTATTTTACTAGTCTCGAATTTGACTTTTGGTGTTGGATATCCGTCAACAACGATGACCATGAACAACTCACCTAGCGCTGTGCGCTTGATGGTTAGCGTCTTGAGAGTTCCCTCTATCTCCCTAGAGTTCCAGTATTGATAAACCCGACTTCCTATCTTGACTCGATTCCCTCCTAAAAACTTGTATCCGGCTTGCTTGAGCGTGAATGATTTGTACTTTTTGACCTTTTTGAATCCTGGCGGTCTTACCCCCTTCTTGTGATGCTTAAAAAAAAGTTGATAAGCTTTATCAATTCGTTGGCAAATATCTTGAACAGCTTGAGAACCCACTAACTGCCAAAAGGAATTTCGTTTCCTTAACTTGGCTATATGTTTCTGAAGCTTGGCGCAGTTTAAGTGTTTGCCCCACCAACGATAGTACCGACGATGGAGAGCAATGCAATGGTTATATATCACACCAGCAGCGTTGATGGTTTGCTTGAGATAACGATTGCGCTTATGACTGTAGAGCTTAAACTTCAGAGTTTTCATAATGTCTATTATACTAAGTCCATAAACATATAGTCCTCCTGACATAGCCCCATCAAAGTTAATGCACCGCATCAAGGGACGCACTGCTAGATTCCTGAGAAAAGAGTTTCCTGAATTAATGAAGCTTCCAAGTATGTGGACGAGAGCTTATTTTGTCTCAACAGCAGGCAATGTTGCTAGCTCAACTATTCAGAAGTACATTGAGGCTCAAGGAAAAGACTGACGGCACTTACAAAGTGCATACGCTACATCCCACCCTTAAAAGAAGTGGGCTTTGCTTGTTCTCCTGTAAGCGAAAAAAAGGGTAGGAATTACCCCTCGATTAGCTCCCAGATTTTTTCCATTATGCAAGGTTTTTGAGCCCATTTGATTGAATTTCCTAACACCTAACACCTCCAACCTCACCTACCACCTACCACCTAACACCTATTCAAACCCGAAAGTTACGACTTATTCAGCAAGCCCTAAGCTAGAGATAGGTGATAGTGAAGCATCTAGGCCGTTTGGAGATCCTTCACTATCGCTCAGGATGACATAATTCCCTTACGGTGCATAAATCCTAGATTTTTGGGAAAATTGAGTCATCTTTAGATGACTTGAGCTATTAGCCGGTCGTTTAAACGACCGGTGGGGCAAGGGTTTCACTTTAAGTTGACACCAATGACGTCGGTGCGCCCCGACAGGCATGGTGAAAAATCTCAAACAGTTGCGATCGCACTTGATGGAAAATGTAAGTTGGTATTACAAAGCACCAGCTGCTGTTTGATCTAACACTCCTCCAGATAAGTGGGTAGTGATATTCATAGCCTGCAATACTGGTGCTTTTTCCCCACCTTTGGGATAATCAATCACACTAACAGCTCCATTGCCCTGCTTAATACTCCAGAATGATTCTGTGCCTAAACCGAGAATGTAGCAGAGAATTACCTTATTAATCGCATCGTGAGCCACAATGATGCCAGTTTTCAGTTCGGTTGGGGAGTCTGCTACTGATTTAACCATCTCATCCCAACAGGCAACTGCTCGCTCCAACACCTGCTGTAAATTTTCCCCTTCCGGCATCTGTACTGTTTCTGGTGCTTCTTGCCACCGACGCAGCAAATCTGCATACTCATCCTTAATTTCTGCCTCTAATTTCCCTTCCCAAAGTCCATGACTAATTTCTCTGAAGTCATCTAGGAATTCCAAAGTAACCTGAGAGTGAGGCTGAAGAATAATTTCAGCTGTTTCCTTGGGGCGCAGCATTGGACTACTAACAGCGAAATCTATCGGTACTTGTTTGAGAAACTCTGCCGCCTTTTCCCCTTGTTTACGTCCATTGTCATTAAGAGGGATATCAATTTGTCCTTGAAAGCGGGAAGCACGATTCCACTCTGTTTCTCCGTGGCGCACTAACAACAAGCGTAACCCTTTTTGTCTTTCTCGCAATGTCGGTAAGGCATTTCCTAAGTGAGATGTTTGATTGAGAGACTCTAACTGCACTTTTTCACCCCAGCCGCCAGTAAAATTCAAGACATTGATGCAACAGTTAGATTGTCGGATGGAATGGTAACGAGCTGGGGGAATGCCAATCGCAGTACTAATCAAGCAACGATTGATGCCATTGTGGGCAACAATTAAAATCGTCTTTCCCTGATGGCGAGGGAGAATTTCTTGCCAAAACTGTTGGGCTTGTTGGTGGAGCGCCAATACAGGGAAATGTTCCCTGGAACCATCTTCTGTAGGGATAACCATACAAAACTCATGGGGGCGCTCTTTCCAGCAGCGATAGTCCTCTGGAAATTTTTCCACCACATCCGATTTATGCAGCTTCTCCCAAAGGGGTAAATCAATTTCCATGAGATTGTCCATTGGCTGCAACTCTAAAGAACCGGGCAAATAGGGGAGAATAGTCTCAGCTGTTTGCTTCGCTCGCTGGAGAGAAGAGCTGTAGACAGCATCAAAGTTGAGCTTACTCAAAGCAGCCCCGACTTTGTGGGCATCAGCAAAACCTGTTTCCGTCAGAACTGATTCATCACAGCGCCCTTGAATTATTTGCTGGGTGTTGTAGACACTCTGACCATGACGCACAATAATGACACGAGTAGCCAAACTTTTAATCCTCCGTTACCAAGTAGGTGAGATGTTTAGAGTTGATTATATCCGCAGATAAAACCCCGTCATCTTTTACATGGGTATGAAAGGCGGGGCAAGCAATTACGATTAGTTTAGCTTTAAAGAATTAACTGGTACTTCATCCCAGGAACTAACGGTTCTTAAACGTGCTACCCAACCAGATGACTTTTGCACATTGGTCAAATTTTGCTCAAAAGATTTGTGACAGTCCTTAGCCATATGCTCGTCACAACAGGCAATACAAGCATAGAGAAGACCAGAGGGATCAATTTGTTCGTTTACCCAAATCATGATGCTTTTCCTCTCAACTGGTGCAAACTTCATTGATGCAAATCTTGAATTAGACACAAACTGTCGTGCATTGAAACGACCATGTTATTAAATATATAAGCAAACCCATTTACCCACAATTTTAAGCTTGCCGTGCCACTACCCAAAAGGATGAGCCATATTCTGGGGGTCAACAATCTGCTCAAATTCCTCTTCTGAGATGTACTCTAACTGTAGGCAAGCATCTTTTAGAGTCAGGTCTTTTTCCATAGCAAAGTGAGCCACCTCAGCAGCTTTATCGTAACCAATCTTCGGACTTAAGGCAGTAACCAGCATCAACGACTGCTGAAGGAAGTAGTTGATTTTCTTCCGGTTGGGTTCTAAACCCTCTAGCAGGAAGTCGGTAAAGTTATTGCAACTGTCAGCCAGTAAATTGATAGATTGGAGCAAATTGAAAACCATCATCGGCTTAAATACATTAAGCTCAAAGTGACCCTGAGAACCAGCAAAAGCGATCGCAGTATCATACCCCATCACTTGAGTAGCTACCATCGTCATCGCTTCGCATTGGGTGGGATTGACTTTACCGGGCATAATGGAGGAACCAGGCTCGTTTGATGGTAAAATGAGTTCCCCAAAACCACAACGGGGACCACATCCGAGGAAGCGAATATCATTAGCAATCTTCAGCAAGGAACAAGCCAGAGTTTTAAGTGCACCACTAGCCATTACTATGCCATCATGAGCTGCGATCGCAGCAAACTTATTAGGTGCAGGTACAAAGGGTAAACCTGTAATCTCACTGATGTACTTAGCAGCACCTTCAGCAAACCCCTTGGGTGCATTCAATCCTGTACCAACCGCAGTACCGCCAATTGCTAATTCGTATAAGCTGGGGAGAATAGCCGCAATCCGCTCTAAATTATCATCCAGCTGAGCAACATATCCAGAAAATTCTTGACCAAGGGTAAGGGGAACTGCATCTTGAAGGTGAGTACGCCCAATTTTAGCAATATCTGCCCATGCCTTAGCTTTCTGCTCAAGAGCATCCCGCATCTTCTTGACTTTGGGAATCAATCTTTCGTTAATTGCTACAGCTGAAGCAATGTGCATTGCTGTCGGGAAAGTATCATTGGAAGACTGGGACATATTAACGTGGTCATTGGGGTGGATCGGTTCCTTGCTACCCATAACCCCCCCAGCAATTTCAATCCCCCGGTTAGCAATCACCTCATTCACATTCATATTGCATTGAGTACCGCTACCTGTCATCCAGACACGGAGGGGAAAATTATCATCCAGCTTCCCTTCAATAACTTCTTCAGCTGCCTGTACAATCAACTGAGCTTTTGCTTCTGGCAACTCACCCAAATCATAATTAGTTTGAGCTGCGGCTTGCTTAAGAATCCCCATTCCTTTAATTACTTCCGGTGGGATCAAATCATCTCCAATAGCAAAATAAATTAGCGATCGCTGTGTTTGCGCTCCCCAATAACGATTAGTAGGGACTTCAATTGAACCCATACTATCAGTTTCCGTGCGCATTTGTGGCTGTTTTGATTCAGTCATTATCCCCAATTCCTAATTCCCCAACTTAACCTAACACCTAACACCTAATTTCAACTTCATCAGCAAAACTAGCCCAACGGACAAAGTGAAAGGCTCCTGCTATGGAACCCCAAACTAACTCATCGGTTTCTGGATCTCGTCCTCGATCTAGACTAATTAATTGATGTTCGTCCACTTCAAAATTACTTTCGAGATAGGTTTCCTGATCCTTGCGCACAACCATACAAGCTTTACCTGGTTCCACCTCCGCCTTAAAACTGTGACCCGTCCATACCACGTGAAAATTACAGCCTGGAAGTTTCTCTAACTGGTCAGCTCTCAAAGATTGTAGACGTTCCAGGTTACGGGAAGCACCATAAAATGCTTCTTCTTCCTTAACCTTGTAGTTTTCAATTTTGAGACTACCATCTACCTCCACTAACTTTAACACCCGCAATCGATATGGTTGATTGAGCATATAGTCATAAGCTTGTTCAAGAAACAAACTCGGACTATCCAACACTGATGGAGATAGGGGACGCATACAAACTCTGATATGAGCATAGAGTGGTGGATTGTCAAAGGCTTGCTGTTGATTGCTGAAGTCAGCTGCCATCCAGCGAGTTAAGGTAGCAATATCTGTAGAATGGGTCATTAACTGATTAAATATTCGCAACTAAGCTTAATTATTTTAAAACCCAAGAGTTACAGTTGCTGCTTTGTGGAAATATTCCAGCTAAATTTAGAGCTTTGAGTTGAGCTTGTGCTTTTTGTAGAGACTCATACCATTCCTTGTGCGGATCGCTATCCGCAACAATACCAGCACCAACTTGTCCCCAAACTATTGCCCCTGGTGTAAAATCATTCGTATCAGTATACAATAGGGTACGAATCAAAATATTTAAATCGAGGTTTCCCCGTAAATCCAAATAACCGCAAGAACCGTAAAATAAGTTGCGCCTTACTGGTTCGAGTTCTTCAATAATTTCCATACAGCGAACTTTAGGACAACCTGTAATCGTTCCCCCAGGAAATACACCTCGAATTAAGTCAACTGCGTCACAATGAGGGTGTAGTGTACCAATAATATTACTCACCAGGTGCATGACATGACTGTAGCGTTCAATGCTGAGCAGTTCATTAACTTGTACACTTCCCCATTCGCAAACTCTGCCCATATCATTGCGCTCTAAGTCAACTAACATAATATGTTCTGCTTTTTCTTTCCTGTTAGCAATTAACTCCTGTGCTAACTCCTCATCCTGAGTTGGAGTAGCACCACGTTTTCGGGTTCCGGCAATCGGTCGAGTTTGAACTTGTCTTCCTGATAACTCAATTAATCTTTCTGGTGAACAGCTAATGATTGCTCCCCAAGGAGTTTGCCAATAACTAGCAAAAGGGGAAGGATTAATCTGCTGTAAAGCTTGATAAATTGACCAACTATCAGCAAGAGTATGTGTTTCAAACCGCAAGGATAAATTTGTCTGAAAAATGTCGCCAGCTTGAATATATTTTTGAGCTCGCTGCACTGCCACTAGATAATCTTCCTGAGTCATTTGGAAAAAGGGAGTGACAGGATTAGTTTGGTAATTTTCGGTAAAATTATGGGTTTCTTTTTTCCCCTCAGCTTGCTCTAACTTACTTTCCATAGAGTCGAGTTGAAGATAATCAGTAGCCGCCAACCACAAAATTTGTTGTTGATGATCTAGTACAGCAAAGGATTCTGGTTCGTACCAATAAGCAATGGGAAAAGGGAGAGGATCGGCGTTAATTTGAGGAAGTTTTTCAATCTCCCATGCCAAATCATACCCCAGCCATCCTAACCAGCCACCGGTAAAGGGTAATTCTGGAGGTAAGAGCAATTCTGCTTCATACTGGGTTCGAGCGCTGAGCAGATGGCGTAGGAAGGGCAGAATTTCTCCTACAGGCGGTGTCCATAATCGAGGTTGACCCTGAATGTAGCGGGGAGAACCTGCACAAATTGAATATCGAGCTAAGTGAGTGCTGTATGTTGTAACTGGACTTTCTAGGAGGGTAGCAATAGGTTGATGGTGTTGCTTATACAGCTTTCCTCCATCATTACCGATATTACCTCTGCCTCTGTAATTAAGAAATAGTGCCTCGAAAACTTGTGAGCCACTCAGCTGAGCCAGAGGAAGCTTTCGCCAGTGCCAAGGTTGGATAGATTTCATGGGTAGATTTAGTTGCACTAAATATCTCGGCTGGGATCGCCTTCTCTTTTCTTCTTGATTATCTTAAAGGAGGGGAATCAATTAACGACTTTTTAGATGGATTTCCAACTGTGACAAGAGAACAAGTTATTGCCCTTCTTGAGGACACTGAAAAGCAAGTTGCGATCGCAACTTGTCGTTTCAACAGAATCTGCTACAGTTTGATATTGCAGTAATTGTTTTGCCAGCAGTATCTAATCGTTTGGCGGATTTGAAGCCTCTAGTACCAAAGGTTTTAGTAATTTTGGCTATAGCAGCTAAAGAACAAGCTACTGTTATCACAACTCAACAATATTATCCTCCAATGAACGAATCTACTTCCCTAAGCCAAGCTATCCCAATTGAAGAAATTCGCTACAATGACCAGGGATTAGTACCAGCGATCGTTCAGGATTACCTAGATGGTACGGTACTGATGATGGCTTGGATGAATCGAGAATCCTTGCAAAAGACCTTAGAAACTGGCGAAACTTGGTTTTGGAGTCGCTCCCGTCAAGAGTTATGGCATAAAGGAGCAACTTCTGGTCATCTTCAAAAAGTCCGTACTCTTCGTTATGACTGTGACAGTGATGCCTTATTGGTTACGGTAGAACAGATGGGAGATATTGCCTGCCATACAGGAGAACGAAGCTGTTTCCATCAAGTAGATGGGAAAAAAGTTGCACCCGTCGCTGATACCTTATCTCAGGTGTTTGAAGTAATATGCGATCGCCGGGACAATCCAGTAGAAGGTTCCTATACAGCTAAGCTGTTAAATGGTGGGGATAACAAAATTCTCAAGAAGATTGGGGAAGAGTCAGCAGAAGTGGTGATGGCATGTAAGGATGATGATCCAGAAGCGATCGCTTCTGAGGTAGCAGACTTGTTTTATCACACTTTGGTTGCTTTAGCTCACCACAAAGTTGATGTACGGGATGTTTATCGAAAATTGCAACAACGCCGTAGGTAAGGTGAGCTGGGGTAGAAAGATTTTGCTTGAAGAGTCTAATTAGGGCTTGCTGAATCAAGCCGGTGTAACAAAAGAAGAATAGATGAAAACGCAGGAGACAAATGATGTCAGCTGAACTGCAAGCCTACCAAAAGAGTCTCTATGAAGCCGACTTTGTGCGTTGGATTGAGACTACAGTGGAACAATTGCGCACTCAAAACTACAGTTCCGTAGATTGGAAAAACTTGATTCGAAGAAATTGAAGATATGTCAAGACGGGAGCGGAAAAGTCTGAAAAGTAACCTCGTGGTAATTCTGCTTCATCTTCTTAAATGGCAATATCAACTAGAATGCCGTAGTGGTAGTTGGCGAGGCAGCATTCGGGAACATCGTAGGCGTGTCAACGATGATTTGAAAGATTCACCGAGCTTAGTAAACTATCTTCAAGAGGTATTTGCTGAATGCTATGCAAATGCCTGCGCACAGGCAGCAGATGAAACAGGTTTACCGTTAGAGACTTTTCCCTTAAATTGCCCTTACACACCTGAGCAATTGTTGAATTCCGAATATTTACCAGATTAAAATGTGGATGACAACTTAGCAATTTATAGGAAATTATTATCCTATCAAGAAGGAGTCAATGAATCTATATCTTCAGTTGACTAGCTTAAGGTAGGAAGTTGACGAAGCGACAACAAAATTATTAAGAAGATTAGGTAAGAGTAAGCAGAAGTGGTGATGGCATGTAATGATTGATGCAGATGCGATCGCTGTGAGGTTATCTTTTTCTGAAAGAGGAAATTTTTCAACAAAAATAACTAACAACCAAGTGGCGGGCGGCTATCCCCTCCCATCCCTTGAAGGAATGGGCTTCCCGCCGCTTTCGGTGAAATCTCACATGGTTGCTGTCGATCCCAGACTTTCAAGGTCGTTGCATTGGCAGTGCTCTGATGGAATTTGCTCTGGATTTGAAAAACAGACAAAGGCTTCTATGTCAAGTTTTAGAGAGTCATTGGTCATTATCACCAATGACTAATGATTCAGCCAAGTTTCCACGAGCATAGCCAGCGGTAGCTGACTAACAGGAGCTGGTATCATTTCTCCTCTGAAGTCCAAAAGTTGGACAAATCATTCAGATAAGCGATCGCCAACAGTATTGAAATTGCTCCAGTGATAATTGCAACTATTTTTCCCCGATCCATTAGTTTTTTCAGCTTAATTAGTGCTATATTTCAAAACTTACTGCTGTCTTGTGTACGCAACTCTCCTAAGATTGTTATATTACCCCGATTGGAGCTGAATATACATTACCAAAAGGTTCATGAAAAAACATCGCCCGATTTTTTCTCCCTACAGTGTGTCAAAGCGCAAAGAACAAAGAAAGCAACTGGCACTTACTTCAGGTGTCGGATTGTTATCTCTAATCATGGGAATGACCTTGTTAGCGATCAATCCGAACAGTAGGTTGGGACAAAAAGCTAGGTTGTTTCAGTTCCAGGTACATAATTTCATCATTCGGGGAGACAACGCACAGACGCCCGTGCTGCAACTAGCCTCTACACCAATTGCCCAGCGGCTAAAACCACTCCAAGAAATTGCCCAAGGAAAAAAATCTGTTGATCGCTCCCGCGCCCGTTATCTTTTAGCAGCGGATTCAATTGCACAAAAGCAGGGAGAAGAGGCGCTCCGCTGGTTGAAAGGATTAGAAGGGGAGTACCCAATATTAGCGGCACATATTGCTTTGAAAAGAGCGCAAGCTTACGAAATGATTGGTGATCAAGCCAAAGCTAAGAAAGCTTGGGAAGATTTACTCAAATACTATTCCCATAATCCAGTAGCAGCTGAAGCTTTGTATGCTCTGTTTTCCCAGGACTCACCACATCTAGAAAAGCTTACTGGAGGCTCTGATGCTGATACCAGCACCCTCGAACAAATAAAGCAACTATATCAATTTTCCCCAGAAGATCCGAAATACTGGGAGGTTGCGATCGCAAAATATCCTTCTCATCCCCGCATTTTGGAACTTATACGGCAGCGACTTCGGGAAGAGTCCTAAGCAGCCATGAAACTAATGCTGTTGCTGGCAAGGTATGCTTTTGACCAACCGGAAACTATCCCAGTGTTAGATCAGTTGGTAGGCAACTACGGTAAAGCTGAAAATTCTAAAGACCAAGCAATTATCAAGCCAGAAGATTGGGAAGCGATAGCTGTCAGCTACTGGCAAGACCGAAAATATGGTCAAGCTAGTGCTGCTTATGCTAAAGCTGCACCCACAGCTGAAAATGCCTATTTAGTGGCTAGGGGACTCCAATTGGCAGAGAAGTCAACAAAAGCAAAACGTGCCTATAAGGAGATGGTGCGTGAGTTTCCTCAGGATGAAGAAACTCCTAAGGCTCTAATCCAAATTGCTAAACTCGAACTAGATATCGAAGCAGCACCTTATCTTGACCAAGTTATCAGCCAATTTCCTGATCAAGCTGGAGATGCCCTCTTAGCCAAAGCTAAAGTCCTCAGGCGTCTCGGCAGTGAGCAAGCTGCTCAAGAAGCACGTCAATTGTTGCTTACTAACTACAGTACTTCCGATGCCGCAGCAGAATATCGGTGGCAGAGGGCTCTAGGCTCAGGCAAAGAAGGGAGATTTGGGGGGAGCCTTAGAATCGGCGGAACCTATACTCACAGAAAATCCCAATAGTGAGCCAGCACGTCAAGCCGGTTTTTGGGCAGGAAAGTGGGCAAGTAAACTAGGGCGTCAACAGGATGCCAAAGCTATTTTTGAGAAGGTTGTGGCTAACTATCCCCAGTCTTACTACGCCTGGCGGTCTGCAGTACATCTAGGCTGGGATGTAGGAGACTTTTCTACAGTGGGTAAGCAACAACCCAAAGTAGTAGTTCCTCCTGTTAGGCCTTCACTACCATTAGGTTCTGCGGCATTGAAAGAACTATATCAATTGGCTCAAGATCAGGATGCCTGGGCTTTGTGGCAGGCAGAATTTCAAAATCGACTCCAGCCAAAGGTTGCCGAACAGTTCACCGATGGTTTAATACTGCTAGCTGTGGGAAAGCATTTGCAAGGGATTTCTCAGATCTCGAAGCTTGAGGATCGAGAACTACCAGAAGAGCAAGCTGAATACAAAACTCTTTGTCAAAAATTAACTTACTGGCAGGGTTTGTATCCGTTGCCTTTTGCAGAGGCGATTATGACTGAGTCACAACAGCGTAAAATTAATCCCTTATTGGTAAGTGCTTTGATTCGACAGGAGTCTAGATTTGAACCGGATGTTCATTCTACGGCTGGTGCTATTGGCTTAATGCAGGTAATGCCTAGTACTGGTGCTTGGGCTGCAGAAAAACTCTCTTTGAAAAAATATGCTCTAGAAAAGCCCGAGGACAACATTAAACTAGGTACTTGGTTCTTGGCACAAACTCACCAAGCCCATCAAAACAATTCATTACTGGCAGTTGCCAGTTACAATGCTGGTCAAGGTAACACAGCAAAGTGGTTTCCGGAGAGGGTTGCCACTGATCCAGATGAATTTGTTGAAACTATTCCTTTTGATGAAACCAGAAACTACGTTAAACAGGTTTTTGGCAACTACTGGAATTACTTGCGATTGTACGACCCACAAGTGGCTGAGCGGTTGGCTGAATATTCAACTGGCGAATCAACTGCTATGAGTCAATGAACCGACAAAGGGCAAGGCAGAGCCGAATAAAAAATGTAAAGATTTGTTATGATATAGTAAAATTATTAACATCGGTGTTGACAACACCGATGTCAGTTCATCAAACAAGGGTTTTTATTCATGCCATTTATTGAAGAAGACGGTGGAAGGTTAAATAACTTTGCTAAAGAGCCCAAAATTTATCAGGCAACGCCTCCAACTGCAACCCAAAAGCGCAACTATATTTTCTATGGTATAGGTGCTCTAGCATTGGTTAGCAGCTTAATATTTATTGCCTACTCAGCCTCCAGTATGGGCTGATGGAGCTAAGGCAACAGTGACAGAGAAAAAACTAAGTAACTCAAGCTCCTGGTTACTCTTGAATTTGTTGAATAGCATTCATTGCACTCTGGTAATTCTCTGTCCTGCCCTCTTGTTGATAAAGTTCAGCAGCTTTTTCCAAATCTTCGATGGCTTGCTCAATATTTTTGAGCTTGAATTTGGTAATACCACGATTGTAAAAAGCTTCTGCAAAAGTTGGTTGAATCCTTAGAGCCTCAGTGTAATCAGCCAGAGCATTATTATGCTGTTCCAATTGGTTGTAGCTTAAACCTCGCTGGTAATAAGCCATCGCATTTTGCGAATTGTGTGAGATTACCTCCTCGTAATCTGCTAAAGCTGCCTGATAGTCTCCTAGTTGCTGCTTAGCATTACCTCTACTTAAAAAAGCTGCCTCATTTTTAGGACTTAGCTTAATTACCTCATTAAAATCAGCGATCGCTTCTTGGTACTTCTTCAAAGCAAGATAAGCAGTACCTCGGTTGGTGTAAGCCTGCTCAAAATCTGGCTTAATTTTAATCGCCTCGGTGTAGTCATAAACTGCTGCCTGCTGATTTCCTAGAGTTTGATAAGCATAGCCTCGATTATAGTGGCTATCAGCATCACTAGGGTCGAGTTTTAGCGCATCGCTGAAGTCGGAAATAGCACCACTGTAATCCCCTGCATCCAGCTTATCAACACCCCGGTTATACAAATCCACTGCACTCAGCTGCTCTTGCTCAGACTCTAAAGCAACTTGCCGAGAAATTGGTGATAGCTGAGCATGGACAATCGAGGGAATTGCAAGCATTACAGTCGCTAATCCCACAATAGTAAGCTTGTGATAAGTCTGGCTCATAGTATTTCCTCCAAGATGGTGTTCTTTCCAGATTGCTCTCAATACTTTTTTTTCTCAGACGTAAAACAGTGTCAATTGTTCTATTTATTAAATTAGCGCTGTTGAATTGACCCACCCATACTAATCGAATGAATTATAGTATACTAGGACTTACGCACAGTAATTGAATTATCTCATCCTGAGCAATAGCGCAGGATCTCCAAACAGCCCAGATGCTTCACGAGCAACTTAGCATGATAGTTGAGTGCCTAAGTCCTAGTCTTGTTGAAATTAGACTTCGTAAAAGTAGACAACACCTGCACCTTCCATCTCTGGAGGTAATAATACTCCATCAATTTCAAATTTCGGTTCCTGAACTGCCAATGAATCAAAGCCATCATTCTGTTGCATTGGCAGGTGTTTTTTCGAGTATTTCAAATATTAATCCAGCTGATTGTTGGAAAAGTTGGAAAAAAATCGAATCTCGCTGCATGACGAATTGCCAATTAAAGCACTTGTTGAAATGTTGATGTTAAAGCTGATAATGTTAGAGCTGATAATGAAATGTGATTGCCTACTGCACGAGCAAAGCTGATAACATCATCAGACAAAGACACTAATTTACTACAAAGTAATTGGACACATTATCCAAGACTACTATTGTGAAACACCCACACTCTGCTAAAG
Organism: Caldora sp.; assembly: GCA_965222765.1. Classification (GTDB taxonomy): domain Bacteria; phylum Cyanobacteriota; class Cyanobacteriia; order Cyanobacteriales; family Coleofasciculaceae; genus Caldora. Next base: position 1,974 of record CBDCVG010000042.1, on the reverse strand, counting down.
TGTTAATGCTTATGGGTAAACAGTAAGATACTTACTGTCACTATCTTACTACTGTTCAAAAAAGGGTATGGCTACGCCTTTAATTTCCTTGGTGATAATTTTTCCAACGATTAATTTTTTAGGTGTAAGCGTCTAACCTTTGCCCATTTATAGGTTGGATTTAAGGGAGAGGAAAATGATCAAAAAAATTGCCGCACTAATGCTCATCTTTAGCTTAGGTCTGTATGGCTGTAGTACTGGTGTCAGCGGACTGCAAAGTTATGTCGATAGTACCGATGGCTATGAGTTTCTATATCCTAGTGGTTGGCTTCCCGTCAAAGTTACTGATGGTCCTGATGTGGTACTCCACGACATTATTGAGATTACAGAAAATGTTAGTGTTGTTATCAGTCCTGTTCCTGAAGGTAAAACCCTTGCAGAGCTAGGAACACCGGGTGAAGTAGGTTATCAGTTACAGAAAAATGCGATCGCTCCTCCAAATTCCAATCGCCAAGCAGAATTGGTTAATGCAGAAAAGCTGGAGTCTGGTGATAAGAGCTACTATCTACTGGAATACAGTGTCAAGCTGCCCAATGAAGAACGGCACGACATTGCTAGTGTCGGAGTAAGTCGTGGCAAACTCTTTACCTTCAATGTATCTACTACTGAGAAGCGTTGGGAGACAATGCACGATGTGTTTGAGACAGTTGTTAAGTCTTTTTCCCTTTATTGAGTAGTTAAAAGAAGAATATATAGCAGTTCTCGCATCCGTGAGGTACATCTCTATTCCCCTAAATCCCCCTTCCTTGGCAAAGGGGACTTTGATGTTTAACCGTGTACCTCATAAATATGGAAGCCCTATATCAAGAAAATAGAAGAGGAAATGCTGAATATTCATTTAGAATATGTTCCAAAGTATAGTCTAGATTAGAACTAGGACTTAAGCACCGTCACGTAATTATGTCATCCTGAGCGGTAGCGAAGGATATCCAAACGGCTAAGAGGATGTTTGAAAAGTCATGCTGAATACTTCACTATCTCCTCAGTATGACAGTTAAGCGCCTAAGTCCTAAGAACTTACATTGAATGGGTTTGACATTCAGCTAAAGAATATTTTGCACATCGATTTTTTCAATCAATTGAAGAATTAGAGTATTTGTTAGATCAACTTTTAAATAAAGGAGTATTGATTATTAAATGTCGACAAAAATGCAACAACAAAGGTAATTATCTGATCATAATTTAAATGCCAAACAAGTTAATTTCATTTCTTAAAAAAATCTTAAAGGTATATTTTTCGCACTAAAAACAAATAAATAACACTGCCGAAAGTGGTACGTTTTGATGAGTTAGGGTGTCAAATTACCAAGAGGAAAGGAACTGTGACTGATCAAAAGCAAGTAATAGTTCATCACGAGTGGGGAGCGCTTAAAGAAGTTGTGGTCGGCGTCCCAAATGTGCGCCTACCAACTAAACTTGCGGAAGCCCCCAAAAAGTTTCTGCCCAAGTCTTCAATAAAGTTTATTGAGGAGAATGGTGGCAAGAGGCTTGAAGAATGTGCCCCGGATTTAAATAGGCAATTCATTGAGCAAGTCAACGGCATTATCAAGATACTAGAGGATCGAGGGATCATTGTTTATCAAGTCGAAAAGCTCCTTCCATCGGAAGAAGCTTTTTTGGAAAAAATGAATGATACGGTTATGCAAACCTTTCCGCGAGATCCTATCTTGGTGATCGGCAATAAATTCATTGAAACTGCCATGTATGAGCCCAATCGTAGGAAGGAACGTTTTGCGATTCGGCGTACGGTTAGTGAGCGATTGGCCAACAGCGACGCCCGCATTATCTCAATGCCTGAACCAGAACCATTTCCAGGAGACAAAGATGGCAAATATGGTCCAGGACCATTTCTTGAGGGTGGGGATGTGATGCTCGTAGGTTATGATATTTACGTGGGCAAGACAGGTAACGCCTCCAACACTGCCGGAATTGCGT